>JBMHCG010000037.1:0-81138 GCA_049890035.1 Flavobacteriaceae bacterium
CGACACCGGCAAAAATCAATTTTGACACATCCAGCAGATAGCCTCCGAGTACTTTTTTCATGGTGTTAGATTTTGAGCCGTGATGGAGCGTATCCTCCTATCATGACACCAAATATATAGAATATTTTTTTGTGTTATTCCGCGCCAACGCATGCCACAAACCCCCAGGTGTGCACTTTCGACCTGATCTTTTGCTTCGTTTTGCGTCAAAAAAAATAAAGAAGCTGTTTTTAATACGATTAAAAGGTGCAGGCATCACAGCCACCTCCTATCGGATATTTTGTAAATTTAGTGCCATGAAAAAAAGCTATTACCAACCGGAAGACTTACGCAAATTCAAAACCATTACGGAATGGAATCCCGAGCTGGGGAAGAAATTTTTTGACTATTACGGTCAGGTCTTTGAAGAGGGTGCCCTTTCCGCTCGTGAAAAGTCTCTGATTGCTCTGGCGGTGGCCCATGTGGTGCACTGCCCTTATTGTATTGATGCCTATACCCAAGACGGGCTCAAACGCGGCATCGAAAAGGAAGAGATGATGGAAGCGGTTCATGTTGGGGCAGCCATCCAAAGCGGGGCAGCCCTGGTTCACGGGGTACAGATGATGGGGATTCACGACAAACTGAGCATGTAAATGAAAAAATCCCTCCACGCCCGTTCCAATCCGCTGGCACAAACCCACCACCAACGCGAATGGTTGGCCCAGGGGCTCTTTGCGTCTGGGGAACTGCTCCCTTTCGAGGCCCAGTTGTCCCAGCACCAATTGCCCCCGTTACGTCCCAAAAAATTGGAGATCCTCCAGATTAACATGGGGTATATGTGCAACCAGGTTTGCGCTCATTGCCATGTGGATGCAGGCCCGGATCGGAAAGAAAAAATAAGTCGTGCCCTACTCGAAAAATGTTTGGACATTGTTCGCCAGACCGATGTCCACACCCTCGACCTGACTGGGGGTGCCCCGGAAATGCATCCCGACTTTCGTTGGTTTGTCGCTCAGGCTCGTCAAAGCGGGGTTCAGGACCTGATTGTTCGCTCCAACCTAACCATCCTACGGGCCAACAAACACTACCAAACACTACCCAAATTTTTTGCCGAACAGGGGGTGCACGTGGTGTCCTCCCTGCCTTTTTACAAAAAGGAAAAAACGGACCGGCAGCGCGGGACGGGGGTTTTTGCCCAATCCATCGAAGCCTTGCAAGTCCTCAACGCCCTGGGCTATGGACAAGCGGACAGGGACTTGCAACTGGACCTGGTCTACAACCCTGCCGGAGCGTTTCTCCCCGGCGACCAAACCGCGCTGGAAAAGGATTTTAAAAAGGCCCTGGCCGCGGATTACGGGATTGTCTTCAACCGCCTGTTTGCACTTACCAACCTGCCCATCAGTCGCTTTTTGGAGTATTTGATTGCCTCGGAGAATTACGACGACTACATGCATGCGTTGGTAGCGGCTTTCAATCCGGCAGCGGTAGCCAACGTCATGTGCACCCATACCCTATCGGTCGGATGGGACGGCCGGCTCTACGACTGCGATTTCAATCAAATGCTCGACCTACCCGTTGCCAGTTCCCATGCCCACCTGAATGATTTTAACCCCACCGCTTTGCAGGAACGTGCTATTTGTGTGTCGCAGCATTGTTATGGATGTACGGCCGGCAGCGGCAGCAGCTGTCAGGGAGCCGTCGCCTGATGGCGGCGGCACCAACGCCCGGCTTGTACATGTCGGAAATTCTTCCAACATTGGAATGAGTTCTATACCAGTTTGAACTTTTAAACGACCGTTTGTTGCTAAAAACAAACCACTTGTTCACCCGATTTACCATCGGCTGGGTAGCCAACAGCCCGACTCCAGTACAAAAGGGATTCGATACAAGCGCAAACCGATCGAAAGCAACAAACACGAACCATCCCACAGGGCTACCCCCGGGGGGTTGGGTGCTGGACAAGCCAACAGCTAAAAAAAGACAGAATGTGCCCCAACGGAAACTTTCCGCGGGACTCTCCCGACACCAAAAACACCAACATTCATCTTCCCTATGCCTATAGTAGACATGCAGAATGTTCAACCCGTTTTTTCCAATTCTCAGGTGGCATGGTTGCAGGAACAAGAAGCCATCGGTTTGCTGATCATCAGCAACCTGATTTTTCTGCTGACCATCGTTCTGATCCTCTATTTCGAACGACGCACTGTCCGTTATTACGAAAATCAAATTGCCCAACTGGAAGACAAGTCACGACGGGTGTTTATGAACCCTCATTTTTTCTTCAATGCCCTCAACGGTATTCAGGGGCTCTATATAACCAGTGGCCTCAAAGCGACCAACCAATACATTGGCAAGCTGTCCAATCTGTTGCGTTTTACCCTGGAATTGAATGTCAACAATTACATCACCCTGGAGGATGAAATGGCATACATCACCGACTATGTGGAGTTGATGCAGTTCCGCCTGAACAAAAAATTCACCTACTGCTTTGATTACCAAACCAAAAGAGTGCTATCCAAGTACCATATTCCCCCCATGTTGATCCAACCGGTGGTGGAAAATGCCATACTGCACGGACTGACCCCCCTGGAAGCAGAAGGAGCGCTTTCCTTGCAGATCAAAGAACAAAACAAAGCGTTGCGCATCTTGATCAAAGACAACGGTATTGGGGTGGCCCAAGCGAGTGCAAATGATCACCGAGCTCTACTATGGCCAACTCAAACTCTTTATCGAAAAAGAATTTGCCCGTCAATTAGAAACCACTTCCCAGCAAAAACAACTGTCACTCCAGCTCTCCAATGAAGGAGAATTCATCAATGAATATGACTTTGAAAATACCGAAGTCCCCTTTGCTTACCGTATGGAAGGGCTGAAAAAATTCAATGGGTAAAGGGTGTGACTGGAATACCTCACAGACGCGTGCAAACACGCTGCTGTAGATGATCCCTTCTGTTGTCTTCCGATTTTTACTATCTTTGGGTAAAGCCCCTGATTATGAATGCGCTTAGCAGTCTTAAACTGTACGAACTAACCCGTACTTTCATCAAAGACAAAGAAAAAGTCAAAGCCTTTGTCAAAAAAATCGAAGCTACCGTAGACCATAAAATGGAACAACGTTTTGAACATCTCGCTACAAAGTGGACCTGGCGGCTTTAAAGGTGGAATTGATGGGGGTTATCAATGAACAAAAGGAGGAATTCAAGGTGGATATTACCACTTTACGATTGGAAGTAAGAGATCAAAAAGTCGAGCTTATGAACGTAATCAATACCCAAAAAGAAGAACTTATGGGTTTGAGTAATCAGCAACGAGAAGAATTCAAGAACGATCTGGCCAGTTTGCGTTTGGAAGTGCGGGATCAACGCACCGAACTGATTAAATCCATTTATCTGGTCGGATTGATTCAATTCCTGGCCATCGTCGGTAGTGTTTTGGCCATCGTTACTTTTATGTTGCGGTAACGACCCGCTTTTGATTATAGGTGTCGCTGGCAAGGTATAAATGGGCGTAAACACGCTGGTACAGAAGATCCCCTCTGTTGTCTTCCGATTTTTACTATCTTTGGGTAAAGCCCCTGATTATGAATGCGCTTAGCAGTTTTCAACTGTACGAACTGACCCGTACTTTCATCAAAGACAAAGAAAAAGCCAAATCCTTTGTCGAAAAAATCGAAGCTACCGTAGACCATAAAATGGAACAACGTTTTGAACATCTTGCTACAAAGTCGGACCTGGCTGCCTTAAAGGTGGAATTGATGGATATGTTATTTCGTCAAAAAGAAGAACTTATGGGGGTGATCACACAGCAACGCACCGAACTGATCAAATCCATTTATCTGGTCGGACTGATTCAATTCCTGGCCATCGTTGGTAGTGTTTTGGCCATCGTTACTTTTATGTTGCGGTAACGACCCCCTTTTGATTATAGGTGTCGCCAACACGAATTACAAACGCGTGTTAGTGAGATTTGTTATTCTCCTGTGATTCCTTGTACTTTACGTTGTGAATTTGTTGCTTATTTTTTGTAAACCGGCTTTGGCGGGAGGTGTTAAAACCCGTCTGGCTCGTGAGGTAGGGACGGAAACAGCCGTAGCTGTCTATCAAACACTTTGTGAAAAGACCCGAAAAATTGCGCAAGAATGGGGAGGGACGGTGGCTGTTTTTCACGCAAGCCCCTGGGAAGAGTCAACACCTTGGAAAGAATTGGGCCCCCACCAACAACTTCAAAAAGGTTCGGATTTGGGGAGTCGTATGGCCCAGGCTTTCCAATGGGGTTTTGAACAAGGGTACAACCGAATTGTAATTATTGGATCGGATTTGTGGACACTGACTGCTGATGATCTGAACCAGGCATTTGCTTCGTTAAATCAGCATTCGGTGGTTTGGGGCCCTGCAACCGACGGGGGGTATTATCTACTGGGGCTGTCACAGTACCGTCCAGAACTTTTTTCAGATTTACCTTGGAGCCAGGAAGATTTGTGGCATCTCAGTCAGAAGCGGGTTCCCAAAGAAGAACAGCATAGCCTAAGGGTTCAGAACGATATCGACACCTTGGAGGACGTGCTGGCCAATGCAGAATTGAAGCATCTTTTCCGTCGGCATCTGCCATAAAATTGGTATTTTGGCTGGGCCATGCAACACTTTCAAGCCCACATAGACTCAGCGGCATCCTATCTTCGGCAGCAGGGAATAGCAGACACTCCAATGGGTATTATTTTAGGAACCGGATTGGGTGCCTTAGCGGACGCTTTGATGATTGAAAAAAGCATCCCCTACCGAGCCATCCCCCACTTTGCAGAAGCTACTGTAGAGTCCCACGAAGGACGGCTACTGTATGGAAGATTGGAGGGACAAGCGGTTTTGGTTTGCCAGGGTCGTTTTCATCGGTATGAGGGATATAGTTATTTTCAAATTACGTTTCCCGTTCGGGTTTTACAGGCATTGGGAGTCCACCATCTATTGTTGAGCAATGCCGCTGGAGCCATTAATTTATCTTTTCAAAAGGGGGATTTGATGCTGTTGCGAGACCATTTGTTTTTACAGGGCGGTTCCCCACTTGCAGAACCCGGTGCAGCTGCCTTGGGGCCCCGTTTTGTGGATATGAGTGAACCCTACGATTCCGCTTGGCGCGAGGCATTTGCTGTATTGGCACAACAAGAAAACATACCCTTACACCAAGGTGTCTATGCCGCGGTAGTGGGTCCCCAACTGGAGACCGCCGCCGAGTACCGGTATTTAAAAAAAATCGGTGCCGATGCGGTAGGGATGTCGACGGTCCCAGAAGTTATTGTTGCCCGGCAATTGCAGATGCAGGTACTGGCCTGCGCTGTGCTCACTGATGTCTGCGATCCCGACAATTTAGCACCCATTGATTTACCCGATATTTTTGCGCAAGCCAAAAAAGGTGAATTGCGTTTGCTGTACCTACTGCGCGCCTGGCTTCAACAAAACACCATTACATGAGTTATTTAGATACTACCCAAGATGTTTACAAAGCGGCAGCACTGACCCCCGATGTGGGCTTGTGTTGTACCACAACCCCTATTTGGCAATTCCCCGGACTGCAGATTCCCAGGCGGATGCAAGAAATGAATTACGGCTGTGGCAGTACGGTTCACCCGCGCGACTTGGTCAACAACCCCAACATCCTTTATGTAGGTGTGGGTGGCGGGATGGAATTGCTTCAGTTCGCCTATTTTTCCAGGCAAAAAGGCGGTGTTGTTGGAGTTGATGTGGTTGATGAAATGCTGGCGGCTAGCCGTACTAATTTTACTGAAGCAGCCCAACAAAACGATTGGTTTGATCCTGACTTTGTCACCCTACGGAAGGGGGACGCTCTGGCGCTTCCGGTGGCCGACAACAGCATCGATGTAGCCGCACAGAACTGTCTTTTCAATATTTTCAAACAAGACGAATTGAAACAAGCATTGAAGGAAATGTACCGCGTACTCAAACCGCACGGTCGGTTGGTCATGAGCGATCCTATATGTGAACAACCCATGAATGCTGTGCTGCGTAACGACGATCGCTTGCGTGCTTTGTGTTTGTCAGGGGCTATCCCTTTGGCTGCGTATTTGCAATTGTTAGTCGATGTTGGTTTTGGTACATTGGAGGTGCGCGCCAAGCGTCCGTATCGAATTTTAGACAGTGTCCATTATCCAACTGACGAAACGATTTATATTGAGAGTGTGGAAGTCTGCGCGATTAAAGACCCCATGCCTGCGGATGGACCTTGTATTTTTACAGGCAAAAGTGCCATCTACTTTGGCGGTGATGATTCATTCGATGACGGGCAAGGCCATGTATTGCTCCAAAACCAACCCCTGGCCGTTTGTGATAAAACAGCATCCAATCTAGCGGCTCTGGAGCGGAAAGACTTGTTTGTGTCAGCAGCAACTTTTCATTACGACGGGGGTGGTTGCTGTTAGGTTGCAATGGATTGTGCTTTGGGCATTATTGGGCAGTTTTTCATTGCTTGCCCAAAGTAAGAGTCGACACGATCTGTGGGAAAGTCAATTGCAAAAATTTGTCAGTACCGAAGGAAAAGTAAATTATGCTGCCTGGCAGAAAGAGCGGGGTTTATTGGACACCTACCTACAGGTTCTTTCAGAAACCCCGCCTCAGCCCCGTTGGCCCAAGAATGATCTTTTGGCCTACTGGATCAATGCCTATAATGCCCTGACTGTTCAATTGATTCTGGATTATTATCCGGTGAAAAGCATTAAAGATATTCCCAAACGCTGGTCCATTCCTGTATTTGCCACAGGGGGAGTAAGCTACACCCTTGGGGATATAGAGCATAAAATTCTTCGTAAGCAAGATGAAAAACGGATACATTTCGCCATCAATTGCGCCTCGGTTTCCTGCCCAAATCTCTACCGATCCGCATTCAAAGGGGCAAAATTGGAATATCAATTGGAAACGGTGACCCGTCAGTTTTTTCATGACAAAAGCAAAAATCAATTTGAGTCGGATCGAATTCTCCTGTCAAAAATACTGCTGTGGTTTATAGTTGATTTTGGTTTCAAAAAGGAAAAACTGGAATTTCTTTCTCGCTACAGCCCGATTCCCATCGATTCGGAAGTGCGAATTCGTTATCTCCCCTATGATTGGTCATTAAACGAATAATATCATGCTCTCGCTTGTGGTTCCTGTTTGGAATGAACGTGAAAGATTGCCTCAATTTTTGAAACAATTCCAGCCTTCGGAGGATTACGAAATCCTTATAGTCGATGGCGGGAGTACTGATGGCAGCTGGCAGTACCTCACCACCCGAGCGGAAGTCCGCGCCCTCCAAACACAGAAAGGGCGCGCTCGTCAAATGAACTATGGAGCGGCGCACGCCAAGGGGCAATCACTGTTTTTTTTGCATGTCGACAGTCAGTTACCCACTGATTGGTGGGAACAGTTGTCAATGCTTTTTGGGCAGCAAGAAACCATCGCCTGTTTTCGTTTGCGCTTTGATGTTGCCCACCCCCTCTTGTGGTTTGCGGCCTATGGCAGTCGTTGGTCATCGCTGTTGTATCGTGGGGGCGATCAGGGTTTGTTTGTATTGAAATCGGATTTTCAAAAAGTTGGCGGATTTAACACCCACTATCGCGTGTGTGAAGATTTGGAAATCCTTCGGCAGTTGCTGTCGTATTGTAAACTTCGAGTCCTGTCTGGAAGTATCACAACCTCAGCCCGCCATTTTCTGAGATATGGGATTGGATATACCCATCTGCATTTTCGTATACTCCATCTACTGCACTACTGGAAAGTACCACCGAAGACCTTGTACCGGTATTACGAAAAACGTTTTCAGCCGTTACCAACCATCCCGAATCAAATAATACGGAGTGAAAAGGGTCAACCAAAAAAGGCAGCAGAATAACAAGTAAATGACAATGTACAAACTACCAGAGAACCAGTCGAAACCTTCGGCCATGAATTTGTTTACGTAGTGAACTAAAAGGAGACCGCAGGCAACCAAAAAAATAAGGAATAGGAAAATATACATGTTGATAAGATTTGGTACTATTAAGGTATGAAAAAGGGGGAAAACAACCAAAAATAGCTACTTTGAAACGATATGAAAACGGACTCGACACTGTTGATTATTGGGAACGGTATTTCAGGAACCACCCTTGCTCGTCATGTTCGAAAAGGCAGTTCCAGGCCCATTGTATTGGTATCAGACGAAAGCCCCTATTTTTTTTCACGTACGGCACTAATGTATGTCTATATGGGCCATATGAAATGGGAACACACCCAACCTTATGAAAAATCCTATTGGGATAAAAATAACATCACCCTAATATCCGGTCGGGTGATCCGTTTTGATGCCGACAGAAAAACAGTCGCATTGGCTTCGGGTCAGGAGCTTTCTTATGGAGACTTGGTTTGGGCCTTGGGATCCATTCCCAATACATTTGGTTGGCCCGGAGAAGATGCTGGGCGGGTCCAAGGGCTGTACCACAAACAGGACCTGGAACAGCTCGAAGCCTGGACACCGGGTATTGAAAAAGCTGTGATCGTAGGTGGAGGATTGATCGGTATTGAATTGGCAGAAATGCTCCACAGCCGCGGAAAACAAATTACTTTTTTGGTCCGTGAGTCCAGCTTTTGGAATACAATTCTCCCAGCAGCCGAATCGAAATGTATCAACCAACAGATTCGCGATCACGGAATTGATCTGCGTCTTGCTACCGAACTACAATCGATAGAAACAGATGCACAGGGAACTGCTCAAGCTGTAATTACGCATACCCAAGAACGTATCCCTTGTCAATACGTAGGTCTAACCGCTGGGGTACGACCCCATATTGATTTCCTTCGGGAGAGTGCCTTGGACTGCGGCCGTGGCATCCGGGTGAATCGCTATTTAGAAACCAATCTCCCCCATGTATACGCTTTGGGAGACTGTGCTGAGCAAACGAACCCCCTCCCAGGTCGCCAGGCCATTGAAGCAGTCTGGTATACGGGCCGTATGATGGGGGAAACCCTGGCACAGACCTTACTAGGACGGCGAACAGCCTACCAACCTGGGCCCTGGTTCAATTCCGCCAAATTTTTTGACATCGAATACCAAACCTATGGACAGGTATCTGCACAGCCCTATGAAAATGAACAGCACTGGCTGTGGCAACATCCTTCCAAACCGTTAATGCTGCGCTGGGCCTATAACCCAAAGGATCAAAAACTCATCGGGATGAATGCCCTTGGAATCCGACTGCGACACGAGGTTATACACCATTGGCTGCTTGAGGGCATCTCACTGAAGGAGGCTGTCAAAAGCTTTTCCCGTGCCCATTTTGATCCCGAATTTACGACCAACTACCAAGCCGCTATTGCGGCTGCTTTTCAATCTTTTTTAACGATACACTAAATGACACTCTATTCCTTAACAACACAATCAAAAAAAGGGTTTACCCTACTTGGATGGATCGGATTGGGACTGATGTTCCTACCATTGTTTATCTCCGTTACCCATCCCAGTTGGATTTTGGTCACCAGTCTTTTGTTTCTAATGGTAGGGGTCCTTGGCTATAGTTGGCAACAGTACGCCAAACAACAGCCAGGTATCAAAAATAATGGTGTTTTTCACCGAAGTTTATCCGCCAGGGGACTGGGGGGATGGAGTGTAGGTGTGCTTTTAACAGCTTTTTATATAGCCCTTTACTTTTACCCTGAATGGTTGGGCTATCGCACCGAGGGTCCCAGTGTAGGGATCATCGCTTTGTTTGATCCGTTGAGTCGTATTTTAAATGGTCAAGCCGCCTCGCAATGGTTTGTCTATGGGACACTCTATTCCCTAGCCATATTGGTCTTTGGAATGAAATTCTTATGGAAGTATCGCCACAGCCGTTACCAACAGTTGCGTACGCTTTCCACCATATTTTTCCAATTGATATTTGCCTATTTGATACCCGAACTGCTAACGCTCTTGCATCCCGATACACCCTATTTTGCAAAGGACTTAAAAAATATGTGGCCTTTGAATTACTATTTTTTTGAAGATTGGCACCTTCGCAACATGCTCAACGGAGGAACCCTGGGTCTTTTTTTCTTCGGATTCGGAGTGGTCCTAATTTTTGTGATCTCCCCGCTGCTCACCTATCGCTATGGCAAACGTTGGTATTGCTCATGGGTTTGTGGTTGTGGTGCCCTGGCAGAAACTGCTGGAGATGCCTTTCGACAATTATCCAGCAAGCGAATGAGCGTTTGGAAACTGGAACGTTGGCTGATCCATGCTGTTTTGGTTTTTATCACCCTGACCACATTGGCTGTTTTATGGAGTTTTTTAGGCTCCTCCAAAAATCCAACCCCGCTTAGTCAAGAAGGATTCACCACCCTGTCTGTGCTATTTTTTGGGATGCTTTTTGGAGCCATTTGGCTATGGAAACGTCACGAATTAAACGCCGATGCTCGCTACACTTTAGTGAGCATCGGAATCTTGCTTATCGGCTTGTTATGCATTCAATCCTTTTCGGGCGAGCGGCAGCTGCTAGGCATTTCCAGTTATACAGTTCGCAAGTGGTATGGATTTGGAATTGGAGCAGCCTTTTCTGGTGTTTTAGGAGTTGGATTTTATCCCCTTTTAGGCAGCCGTGTATGGTGTCGTTTTGGATGCCCCATGGCCGCTATACTGGGATTGCAACAGCGGCTTTTGTCCCGCTTTCGAATCACAACAAACGGGGGACAGTGCATCTCTTGTGGCAACTGCTCCACCTACTGCGAGATGGGGATTGACGTCCGCAGTTATGCTCAAAAAGGGCAAAATATAGTGCGCTCCTCCTGTGTCGGTTGTGGCATCTGCGCTGCTGTTTGTCCTCGTGGGGTTTTAAAACTAGAAAATGGGAGTGTTTCAAACCGAACAACTGCTCCTGACTTCCCTTTGGGTAACCTAATGAACCGCTCATGAGGGATAGCCATACCCTGGCGGTGGTGATCCCCGCTTTCAATGAGGCCGCATCTATTGGGAAAGTCATAGCCAATATACCCGCGACCGTTTCAAAAATTGTCGTCGTAGACAATGGTTCTACCGATGCTACTGCGACACAGGCAAAAGCTGCTGGAGCAACCGTTTTGCATGAACCGAGAAAAGGATATGGCCATGCTTGTCTCAAAGGTTTGGCGTATTTAAGTGCCTCACCACCCGATATCGTTGTTTTTTTGGATGGTGATTTTTCAGATTATCCCGAAGAACTCCCCCTGCTGACCGATCCAATTCGCAACGGTCAGGTAGATTTTGTTGTCGGCGCACGGCATCCAGCTGGCCGGGAAAAAGGAGCCCTCACTCCCCAGCAAATTTTTGGGAATGCCCTTGCCTGCACATTAATGCGGTGGCTCTATGGCGGAAAGTTCACTGATTTGGGTCCCTTTCGAGCCATCCGTTGGCAGCGGTTGCAACAACTCCAAATGGAAGACAAAACCTATGGCTGGACTGTAGAAATGCAACTCAAAGTACTGCGGCATCAAATCCCTTACTCCGAAGTTCCGGTTCGGTATAAAAAACGAATCGGTCAATCGAAAGTATCGGGTACTGTAAAAGGAACTATCTTTGCCGGGGTTAAGATTATCAGTTGGATTGTCAAATATTATTTTTAGTTTAGAATGAATGGGGAAGTCCTGTTGTTAGGAGGTGCCTATGCTTTGATAGCACTCTATTCGCTGGCCCTATTATTGCTACTGATCTATAGCATTACCCAGGGAATATTGGCCTGGAACTATTATCAGTCCAAAAAAAATCCACAGGCAGATACGAAATGGGATTTTGAAAAAAAAGATCCGTTTCCTTCAGTAACGATACAGCTCCCTGTTTTCAATGAAATCTATGTCATGGAGCGTTTGTTGGGGGCTATTACGGCACTAACCTACCCCCGGGAACAATTGGAAATACAGGTATTGGACGATTCTACTGACGAGTCTGTAGCGTTGACAGCTGCCCTGGTTGCCAAGTATCAGCGTGCAGGCTTTGCCATCCATCACATCCGACGCGCAAACCGCAATGGCTTTAAAGCAGGTGCCTTAAAAGCCGGTTTGGCAGCGGCCAAAGGAGAATTCATAGCTATTTTTGACGCTGATTTTCTCCCTAAAGAGGACTGGTTGTTACAAATACTCCCTTATTTCAAAGACCGCCACATTGGAGTGGTTCAAGCCCGTTGGGGGCATTTGAATAAAGAGTATTCTTTGCTAACCAAAATGCAAGCATTTGCCCTGGATGCTCATTTTACTTTGGAGCAAGCAGGGAGAAACAGCCGAGGCCACTTTATCAATTTTAATGGTACGGCAGGAATATGGCGAAAAAGCTGTATTGAAGATGCGGGCAATTGGCAAGGAGATACACTGACCGAAGACATGGACTTGAGTTTTCGTGCCCAACTCAACAATTGGAAATTTAAATTTGTTGAAGCCGTTGAAACGCCTGCCGAACTTCCTGTTTCCATGAGTGCCATTCGAACCCAACAATTTCGTTGGAACAAAGGTGGTGCTGAGAACTTTCAGAAAATGATTCGCAAGGTCTGGAGGAATCCTCAACTCTCCTGGTCAACCAAGTACCATGCTACGATTCATCTTTTGAGCAGCAGTATGTTTTTGGGTGTTCTGACCGTTGCCATACTGAGTGTCCCCATGCTCTATATCAAAGCACAATGGAATCATCTGGCGTGGTATTTTAACCTGACCAGCCTGTTTGTGATATCCACACTCTTCTTTTTTATTGGCTATTGGCAAATGTATCAAGAACGCTATGGTCAAGGTTGGGGTGCCTTTGTCAACTATATGCGTCGTTTTGTGACCTTTTATGTAATCGCCATGGGACTTTCCGCACACAATAGTTTGGCCATATTGGAAGGGCACTTTGGTAAAAAAAGTGCGTTTGTACGGACACCCAAATTCAACGTGATTGATTCCAATGACCGCTGGCACAACAACAAGTACCTTCCAAACACAGTATCCATCAATGTATTGTGGGAAAGTCTGTTGGCTTTGTATTTTCTTTTTGGGATCTATAGTGCGTTTACGGTAGGAAAGCAATGCGACTGGGGGCTCCTGCCTTTTCATTGCATGCTGTTTGTAGGTTTTAGTTTTATTGTTGTACAATCCTTCCGTGGGCGCAATTAAATCATGGCGGTCGGGAATGTTGCTTGTATTGGGCATTGCACTCAGCGGATGGGCGTATTATCAATTGGTTGCATTGGATGACCGCAGCCAATTTGAAAATTTGTTTGCCTACTACAGTCTTGCCTTCGCAGGACTTTATTGCTTGTACCGTAGCAATATACCTGTAGGAATCGTGCTGTGCATTGGGTTGGGTATCCGTTTCTTTTTCTGGTCCTACACTCCTGTTTTATCACAGGATTTTTATCGTTTTTTATGGGACGGTCAATTGCAACTAATGGGCAAAAATCCCTTTTTGTATACGCCCAATGAACTCACCGAGTTGTTGAACAATCCCTTGATGCAGCAGCTGTACGAAGGGATGGGTGGCCTCAGTCAACAACATCATTCAAATTATCCTCCAGCCAGTCAATGGGTTTTTTTTCTTCTTGCCTGGCTCGGTGGCAGTACGGTGACCGCCCAGGTCAGCCTACTGCGTGGCATTTTGATAGTAGGGGACGTAGCGGGATGGTGGGGACTCCGAAAGGCGTTGCGGCATTATGGATTGCCGCTAGGCCCGTCAACGGCCTACTTTCTCAACCCCCTTTTGATAGTTGAGGGCACGGGCAATTTGCATGGTGAGGGCTTGATGCTCGCTGCCGTTGCCTGGGGTATATGGTATTTTAGCCAAGGTCGCTGGGTAAAAAGTGCTTTCTTTTTCGCTCTTGGTGTTGCTGTAAAACTACTCCCCTTACTGTGGTTGCCGTTGTTGTTGCAAAAAGCCCAGCGAAAAGGCAGCTTCTTATTGTTGGGGTTTGGAAGTCTGTTTAGCCTTCTTTTCTGGGGGCTTTATCTGCCCCCACAAGGGTGGTCATATTATGTACAGACACTGCAACTGTGGTTTTCAAACTTTGAATTCAATGCCAGTTGGTACTACCTGATTCGCGAGTGGGGCTATCAACAAACGGGCTATAACATCATCCGTAAACTAGGTAAAATCACACCTTGGATCGTCCTTTTGGGCGTTGTTGTATTTTCTTTATGGCCACTAAAAGGGCGTTCTCGAAAACTCTGGGAACGGGTGTTGGGTTTGGTTAGTCTCTATTTTTTTATCGCTACTACCGTTCATCCTTGGTATGTTATCCAGCTGCTTTTTCTGGCGGCATTCACCCCCTACCGCTATCCGTGGTTGTGGTCATATACGGTATTTTTGAGCTATGTTGCCTACCGTTCTCCTGCCGTAGCGGAACCCTTTTGGTTGGTGTGGGTTGAATATGGACCCGTATATGGACTTTTGGCATGGGAAATAGGACGTCAGAGCATCCGCAACCGATTGACTTCTTGCTCATTCAAATGACGCCATCGCCCGCGCGGTAAATCTTTTTTGGTCAGACCCGCCCAGAGCACTCGATCCAACTGTTGTACTTTATAATTGTGTTGTGAAAAAATCTTTACCAACGCACTTGGATGAATACCAATACCTTCAATTCCCAATTCTCGTTTGGTTCCTCCTTGGACATAGGCTATTTTTTCCAAAGCCACCGCTTGCCCAAAAACTTCTTGAGGTGCTTTAAGTTTTAGTAGGTCTTTATGGGAGATTACCCGATCCAAAACCACTTGATACAGCATGGCAATCCCTTTTTTGGATTGGTTGATTTTGGATCGCAAGCGATCGTCGTTGGTAAAAAACAACAATCCCGTCATGGGGCGTCCCATATCTCCTATGGGAGGGATTCTAAAGGGAGCCGCCGTTTGAATGAGCTCTTGCACTGATTTTTTGACCCCCCCCCTTGCGATGTAGCAACAAATCCTTTGGGTTTGTTAAGCAATACATACACAGGTTTTTGCCCTGAGATACGCTGTCCATCATAGCGAACATCATCCTTGGCTTGGACTTTGAACCCCATTTCGGTAATCACCTTACCATTGACTTGAACCATTCCCATAGCAATAAGTCCATCTGCTTCTCTACGGGAACATATTCCAGCATTGGACAGATGTTTGTTTAATCGTGTCCCTTTATTTTCAGAAGGAATCGAAGGTTTTTTGGAACGGGATTTTTCAGAAAAGGGTTTGTAGTTTTTTCTCGGCTTCATTTGTTACTCCAATAAATACTTAAGACGCCCAGAAAAATCAGGCTTTTGATAGCGTTGTGCAGCCAAAGATACGCCTTTTGTGTGGAGGCTTTCCATAAAAAAGGCAGCGACAACAAAAGCAACGGATAGGAACCCAATAAAAAATAGAGCCACTGCCCGTTCAGATGCTGATACAGATATCCCAGGGGAGCAGCTGCTATAACGACTATCCCACTAATAATCATTTTGGTTTTCATTGCACCAAAAACAATGGGTAAGGTTTGATACCGTTGTGCAAAATCTCCTTTGTAGTTTGCCAAGTCCTTGATCATATCCCGGATGAGAAGCAACAAATACAAATACACTGCAAGGGTGTAAACGGTTTTTTGATGCTGGTCATAATAGAGGGCAAGAACATAAAAAGGGAGCAGAACAATAAAGGCTGCGACCCCATTACTAACCCAATACAGTCGTTTGAAAAATACACTGTAGGCATAAATGAGTAAACTGTAGCATCCAAAAAAAAGGACGGCCTTGAAAGATACAGCTGCTGCAAGAATAATACCTGCCCCATTTAATAAAAAGAAAAGGGTTAGTTGTTCGCGTTGGGAAAGTAAATGGCGTAACAGATATTTTTTGGGTCGGTTGATTTGGTCTTTGGCTGCATCGAAAAAATTATTGAGTATGTAGCCCGCTGAAGCTATCATTGCCGTAGCTAGAACCAAACAAAATAAGTAAGCGTCCAACCACACTTTTTTAAGGGGACCTGGGGGAGCCATTAAATAATAAGCTACTAGAAATTGGCTCAACGCCAAAACCAATATATTCCCCCCTCGTACGAGGCTGAATGTACCCATCAGCTTGATCCAGAAACGCTGGGAAGACTGCGGGTAGGACATGGACTTAGAAGTTATAAACCACTTGCAAGGAATGCCCGCTTAATTCTTTTTGTGCTTTTTCTAAATCATCGGTAAAACCGAGGATATAGCCACCACCACCCGATCCACAAAGTTTCAGGTAGTAACTATTGGTTTCAATTCCTTTTTCCCAAAGGCGGATAAAATGCTTGGGAATCATGGGATCAAAGTTCTGTAACACCAAAGAAGAAAGCTGTTTGACTTCCTGGTAAAGAGCTTTGAAATTTCCCTTTAAAAAAGCATCAATACAATTGTCAGTATAATGAATGAACTGCTCTTTCATCATCCGACTGAAGGTTTCTTGTTTCATGTTTTCCATAAACAAGGCAACCATGGGAGCGGTTTCGCCTACTTGCCCACTATCCAATAAAAACACAGCACCTTTGCCTTCTGGGTTTTGAGAAGGGAGTCCCGTGGTTTCAATTTTTTTGGATGGTGAAATCAAAATGGGAATGCTCAAATAGCTATTAAGTGGGTCCAAACCCGATGACTGTCCATGGAAAAAAGATTCCATGGCAGCAAAGATTTGCTTGAGTGTCGCTAATTTTTCAGGTGTAAGATTTTCCAATACCGTAATACGATCCATGGCATATTGCTCATAGATCGAGGCAACCAATGCACCGCTGCTTCCCACACCATATCCCTGGGGAATGCTGCTATCGAAATACATTTTCTGCTCCAAATCGTTGTTAAAACGATCCCAATCAAATGTAACCAATGGACTGTCAAGTTCTTTGAGATACCGAGCAAAAGCCTGAAGTTTTTGATGCGATGCCCGTTGTTCGGCATTGGGTACCTGGGGGATGCGTAAGCCCCCTTTATAGTGATTGTAGGGGATGGAAAGCCCTTTGGAATTCTTAATGATGCCGTACTCCCCGAAAAGAAGAATTTTGGCGTAAAAAAGTGGTCCTTTCATAGCAATGGCAAGTTACAGTTTTTTGATCCCTTCACCAACGGAATCTTGAAGATATTCCCCTGCCTGGCAGTATTTTAGAAGTTCGACTTGGATAAACGAGTGTACTTTAGGGGCCACTTTTGCCGGGTAGAGAATGTGCACATTCGCACCCGCGTCAAGTGTGAAACATACAGGAATTTGGGTGTCTTTTCGGAACGACCAAAGAGCTTCAATAATGTGTAAGGTATTGGGTCGCATCAAAACAAAATAAGGATGTGAGCTTTGCATCATCGCATGTAATGTAAGGGCTTCTGACTCGACCAAAGCGATAAAAGTGTCCATGTCACCGGCATGCATAGCAAGGGCTAATTTTTGAGTGTTTTGGTGAGCTTGTTCAAAACGAGCACTGGCGAAAGGATGTCCTTTCATCAACCCATGCCCAAGGGTGCTACTCACCGCTTTTTGTCCTTTATCGACCAATAAAATACTGTCTTGAAAAGTATGAAAAATAGGGGGTAGATCTTCACCAAAAGGGATGGCGTATTCATCGGAGCTGCCGTTAAAATGTGGGTGATGTCCCCATAACATCATGGGGCCTTTGGTACTGCGGGCAGCACTCCCCGATCCCAATCGGGCCAGAAAAGAAGTCTTTTGCTCCCAAAACTTTGCCTCTCGGGGAGGGGAACAGGCTTTTTCAATAGCGATCAAGCCGGCTGATAAAGCAGCATAAGCCGCTGCAGAGCTGGCGATGCCGCTGCTGTGAGGAAAAGTATTGGAGCTCGAGATTTCTAACTCCATTTCTTTCAGGAAGGACTGATAGGGAAGTATACGAGTAAAGAAGGCATACAATTTGGGATGAAAATCAGGGCGAGCTTTGCCCTCAAACAAAAAAGTAAATGCCGGAGTCTCCTTTTTTCTCTTGGCCGGTTGAAAGGCAATCGCTGTTTTTGTTGTACTGCTATTGAGGGTAAAACTCAGCGAAGGATTTTTGGGCAATTGTTGCCCGTATTTTCCCCAGTATTTTATCAAAGCAATATTGCTCGGTGCCTCCCAGCGTTCCTCCCCTGTGGGAAGCGAGGAAAGTGTTGGACAGACAAAATTTGTATTCATCGTGACAAAGATATTGTTTTGAGGCAGCAAAAAGAGGGAAAGAAGGAGGAAATACCGTATCCTATTTTTTTTGTATCTTGATGAGGCTAACCAATCTTATCAACTTATGTTCACAAAACAAACACTTTTGGCTACTCTAGTGGGTGGTCTTACCATTTATTTTTTGGGCTGGATTTTTTACGACCTGATTGCAGGAAGTTATTTCGAAGACAACACCTTGCATGAGATTCCAGAACGAATGGATATGGCCAGTATAGCACTGGGCGCATTGATTCAAGGATTTGCACTGTCCAATTTGTATCGCTATTGGCATAC
This sequence comes from Flavobacteriaceae bacterium, assembly GCA_049890035.1. Classification (GTDB taxonomy): domain Bacteria; phylum Bacteroidota; class Bacteroidia; order Flavobacteriales; family Flavobacteriaceae; genus UBA11891. The sequence continues at coordinate 18,371 of JBMHCG010000037.1, forward strand.
TTCACGGACCGGGCGCTTTCGCGGATTCGAAATGGGTGCTTGGGTCGGATTGTTCACCGGACTGGGCTCGGGATTGATTTTCTATGGCACAGCAGCCGTGCACACCCTTAACACCCATTTGGTCGATGCTGCTTGGCATATTGTTTTCTACGGGATCACTGGAATGCTCATTGCATGGTCCTACGGCTTGATGACAACCAACAGTAGTTCGGAGAACTAAGGTTTTTTCGATGTAGAAATACGCTCGGGGTAATCGGTTATAATACCTTCTACCCGGAGCGTTTTCATTTTTTCGATGTCATCAATCTCATTTACTGTCCAAGGATACAAAGCAAATCCGGCCTCATGAATTTTTGTCACGTTGTTTTTGTTCAGGGTTTTGTAATCCGGATTGATTGCAAAAGCGTTTAATTGCTGAGCTATTGACAAGGCATCCAAAGGATCATCCTCGGTCAGTATGGCAATGGGTATGACTGGATTCAAAGTCCGAAATGATTGCAATTCCTCCCAATTGAAACTAGAAACAAAGACCTTTTCAGGAGACCAATTTGTTTGGGATTGATTAAAATAACGTTCTAAGGTTTTGTTCGTTGTGAGTGCCGTATTGCTTCCCTTTAGCTCAATATTCAAACGTACTTTCCCGTCGATACGTTCCATAACCTCGTCCAGAGTGGGAATTTGATATCCGCCCAAGACATTTACCCGACGTAAACTATCAAGGGAATATTGTTCAATATACCCTTGTGAGTCCGTCAGTTGATCAAGTGTTTGGTCGTGAAAAACAACCAGCTCTCCCGTTGCACATCGAAAAATATCAATTTCAATACCGTCTACGCCAAGATCCAGAGCTTTTTGGATGGAAGGTAGGGTGTTTTCTGCTAGGTGCCCACGTGCCCCTCGATGGCCAATGATTTCAGGCTGGTAGTCCGTTTGGCATTGCATAAAAAAAATTGTTAGGAGTATGGCAACGGTCTTTGGTGTGTTTTTCATAGGCCCTTTTAATTGTCATTAATTGGTCTGGCTCGTAGGGAGTTCTTTATTGGATAAAATCCAAAATTCCCAAGGTTTCATATCATACTGATACGACTCCGACAAGCGCTTGGGTTTGTTATCCGGAAAACGAAACCAACGGGCGTTGTAAGGCATCGTGAACTGAGCATGTGTGCTTTTGAGGTTGACCATAAACAACAGCGTGTCACCCTCTTTGGATCGCTCCAATGCCAGTACATCGTTAAGGGGGGATTTTTGGTAGATTGAACGGGCGGTAGGAATCACTCGAAAAGCGGCTTGTTCAGTGCCTGCCGCCAAAACAGGAAGCTCGTTTTTCAAACGACCCAATCCTTTTAATAGCTGCATTGTTTCGCCGGCTACTTTAGGAAAGCTATCTTTTTCGAAAAATAACAATCGTTTATCAAGATCGTATTCCTGACCGGAATAAATTAGTGGCATGCCCGGACTCATATACTGCAAGGCAGTCATGGCATGGGCAGCCGCACCATAACTTTCAACAATGGTTCCATTCCAGGAATTTTCATCGTGATTACTCACAAAATTGACACGAATGTTTTCTTTCCCATACACCTGATCCAACACCTCCAGATGCTTGACCCAATCGGACATGGATTTTTTCTCTTGGGCTATATCTTTGCTCAGTCCGTGTCCAGGCCAATCGTAAGTGGCATCAAATTTACTAACCAAATCGATTCCCCCGGGATGGTGCACATCGGTCTCAGCTAAAAGAAAAACAGGTTTGATGCGTTTCATTGCAGCAAAAGTTGTTTCATAGAAAGTTTCCGGAACCGCATAGGCTTGATCTACGCGAAAGCCATCTATATTGCATTCACGAACCCAGTACAACATGGCTTGGCGCATGGCTTCCTGCATCTCTGGATTTTCGTAATTGAGATCCGCTACATCAGTCCATCCGTAGGATTCTCCTGTAAATGGGTTAATGGGATCGATGATTTCTCCTTTTTCATTTTTCAGATAAAAATCAGGATGGGAGGCGATCCATTCATGATCCCAGCCTGTGTGTCCCGGTACCCAATCCAAGATAACAAACATACCCAACTCATGTGCTTTGCGAACCAGGGCTTTAAAATCATCTAGGGTACCAAATTCAGAATTCACTTTGTCGTAGCTCGAAACGGCGTAGTAACTTCCCAAAGGGCCTTTACTTTTGGTCGTGGATATCGGATTGATTGGCATCATCCACAATATTTTTACACCCAGTTCTTTTAAAATAGGGAGGTCTTTGGCAAACGCATTAAAGGTTCCTTCGTTGGAATATTGTCGGATGTTGGCTTCGTATAAAACCGCCTGGGCTATATCCTTTTCTGCAATAGGTGCCCACTGAATGGGTTTTCTGGTTTCTTGGGGTTGGGGTTGACAACCCAACAGAGCGAGGGTACAGAGTACCGGGATTAGTGTTTTCATCGTTTTTAATTCAATTCAAATATCCATGTTGTTTTGGCTGGAACCATCAGTAGGTCGTTGGTGTTGTAGTGGTTTCTAGACAGGGCTTCTGTTGCGGTTTTACGATTTGCTGTCCCTTGTCGGTATCGGTTCCAGTCCAATTCTTGCGTTTGCGAGTTGTTGTTCACTATGACCATGATTCTTGAAGCCTCTGTGTAACGAAAATACACATAGAGATCGTTTTGCGGAACATAATGTAGGGTTTTTCCATCGTGAATGGCCGTTTGTTGATTTCGCCACTGCAACAATTGACTCGTAAAGTCATGGTAGCGTTGCTGTCTAGGGGTGCGTTCTGTGGTCAAAAAAGCATTTTGAGGGTCTTGGGGCCAGCCACCAGGAAAATCTCTTCGTATGTCTCCATCGCCTAAGGACTTGTCTCCCTTCATTCCAATCTCACTGCCATAATAGAGCTGTGGAATGCCTCGAAGGGTACACAGGACTTTGAGCAAGCGTTGGTAATCTTCAAATTTTGGAAATTCCTGATTGATGCGGTTGGTGTCGTGATTTTCCAAAAAGAGTAAAATCTGATGCGGGTTGGCATAGAGGAAATCTTTTTGAAGCGTTCGATACAACAAATCCATTCCTCCGTACCAGGTTTGATTGTCTTGGTGAAATCCTTTTAAAAGTGCCTTTCGAATTGGGAAATCCATTACCACAGGTAGCGGTGTTTTATGTTGGGTTAGTTTGGCTACCGGACTATCTTTTTGCCAATAGGCTACAGCAACAGGATCCTCCACCCAACTCTCCCCGACAATGGTGAAATCTGGATAAGCGGACTGAATCGCTTCCACCCATTGCTGCATGGCTATTGGATTGTTATAAGGATAGGTATCCACTCGAAACCCATCGAGCTGGGCCAACTCTATCCACCACAAAGCATTTTGGATCAAATAGCGCAGAAGGATTGGATGGGTTTGATCCAAATCAACCATGCTAGGAACAAACCATCCTGCCTCCATTTGCTGGTAATCACTATCCGTTCGATAGGGATCGGTATAGACTTCCTTACGGTGATTCGTTTCTGTGTAGTTTTGGAACTGATGAATGATCCCGGGCTCAGGAGGATCCACAACCATCCAATGATGTACGGCCCAATGATTGGTGACATAGTCCATCAGCAATTTCATACCATTTTTATGCAACGCATCAGATAACGCCCTGTAATCCTCCAGGGTGCCATAACGAGGATCTATTTGATACAAATTGCTTTGTGCATAGGTGTGATAGGAAACCCGTTCGTCGTCATCCGTACATACAGGTGTCAACCAAAGGGTTGAAACCCCCAATTCTTTCAAGTAATCTACTTGATTGATAATTCCTTGTAAGTCACCGCCATGACGCCCATCTCTGTCTGAACGGTTGGCTTTTTCACGAACCAAAGGACTGGAATCATTGTCTGGATTCCCATTGGCAAATCGATCGGGCATGATCAGGTAAACAATATCAGAACTATCGAAACCTTGATGTCCCTTACTGTTCTCACGTGCTTTCAGTTCGTATGTGTAACGAAGTGGGGAACGCGAAGGATGGGATAATTGTATATCAAATTGCTGCTGTGGTTGATTTACTAAATCCAAGTGCAATAAGAGGTAATTGTTATTGGAGGGGGTTTCCACCTTGAAAGGAATGGAGGCATTTAATGCCACCGTATAGTCCCCTAACTGCTGCCCATAAAGCATAAGTGTTAGTTCGTGGTTCGGCATCTCTGCCCACCAAAAAGGAGGTTCCACTTTTTCTAACTGTGCGCTGAGTTGGAACACCCACAACAAACACAATATGGATACGAATCGTGTTTGCATGTTTATTCTTTTGTTACCGTTGTCGTTTTACCATTCAATCGAAGTGTCAATGGTTGCTCTCCTTGCCACAGAAGCTGTGTTCCATGAGCATCCACTGCTACTTCTAGAACGGCCCCTCGGAAAAGGATTTTAAATTGGAAAGAGTCCCATGCTTGGGGGAGTTTGGGTTCCAACACCAGGGTTTCCTCATGCACACGCAGTCCACCAAAACCTTCCACTACACTCATCCAAGTACCCGCCATGCTGGTGATGTGGAGTCCTTCGTGAACTTCTTTGTTATAATCGTCCAAATCCAATCGGGAGGTGCGCAAATAAAAAGCATAAGCCGCTTCCAAACGATCGAGTCGGGCGGCCAAAATCGCATGGATACAGGGTGAAAGAGAAGACTCATGGACGGTAAATGGTTCGTAGAACAAATAGTGTTTTTTAAGTGTTTCAACAGAAAAATCCGTTTCGAAAAGATAAAATCCTTGGAGGGTATCTGCTTGTTTGATATAAGGGGATCGCAAAATCCTGTCCCAGGACCAAAATTGGTTCAGCGGACGTTCTGTCTCTGACAAAGCAGACACGGGAATTAATTCTTTGTCCATGAATCCGTCTTGTTGCAGGTATACTTCATTGGCTGGATCCCAGGGAAAGTACATCCCTTTGGCTATTCGCTTCCAATGCTCGGCTTCGGACGCCTGCCACTGAACAGCTTTTGCTATGCGCTCGAAGGCCTCCGGATTGTTTTTCGCAACTTGTGAAATTTGCTCAGCAGTATATATCAAACACCACTTAGCAAGGTAGTTGGTGTACCAATTGTTATTGACGTTGTTTTCATATTCATTGGGTCCAGTTACACCCAAGATCATGAATTTCTCCTTTGCCTTGGACCAACTGACTCGTTGGGCCCAAAACCGGGCTATCCCAATGAGTACTTCCAGTCCCATCTCAGGGATATAAGTGCGGTCGTTTGTATAGCGAGTATAATTGTAAATGGCGAATGCAATAGCACCATTTCGGTGGATTTCTTCAAAGGTGATTTCCCATTCGTTGTGGCATTCTTCACCATTCATAGTCACCATTGGATACAAGGCGGCACCGTCTTTGAAACCTAATTTTTGAGCATTTTCAATCGCTTTATCCAATTGTTGGTAGCGGTATTTTAAGAGGTTCCGAGCTACTTTTTGTGGCTTGGTCGCCATGTAAAAAGGGAGGCAATAAGCCTCTGTGTCCCAGTAGGTACTTCCACCGTATTTTTCTCCTGTAAATCCTTTGGGGCCGATATTGAGTCGTGCATCCGCACCGTTGTAGGTTTGGTTGAGTTGAAAAATATTGAATCGGATGGCTTGTTGGGAGGCGACATCACCTTCTATTTGAATGTCTGCCATTTCCCAGATGTGGGCCCATTCCTGGATGTGCTCCTCGAGCAAGCCCTGGAAACCAATTTGAATCGCTTCCATGGCAACCGAATCTGCGACTGCTATCAATTGGTCTTCGGGATGATGCAGTGTAGAAACATAACCTCCTACTTTGAATAAGCTCGCTGTTTGCCCAGCCGTCAACTGGCACTGGAAGGATTCCTCCAAGCGATTTTTTTGTTCTTTTTTTTGCGCTATTGCAGTCGCAGGGTTGCCTGCGATACGGAATTGATTTCGCATGTAAGTTCCCACACCAAAGGCTGTTTTATATGTTCGATTTACCAAAACAGCTGTTTCGGAATGAGATTGATCAACAGCCTCCCAAAAGGGGTCATCCCAATTGCTATCTTGGTTTTTTATGTTCGCATCCAAATACGAACAAAACGATATACCAACAGTTTGGTCGAGTGACTTAATCTCATATTGTATGGCTCCAACCTCTGTTCTTTTTAAAGAAAGAAATCGTTGAATTCTAGCTTGTATTCGAGCCCCTTTTGAGGTTGTAATCTCAAAAGTACGACTGTATAGTCCTTCTTTCATATCCAGACTGCGCTGAAAAGAATGAATAGTCGCTGTTTTGAGATCCAATATTTCTCCATTGATAGCAATTGAAATACCAATCCAACTGGGTGCGTTAAGGACCTTAGCAAAATACTCTGGATACCCATTTTTCCACCAGCCTACTTTTGTCTTGTCGGGATAGTAGACACCTCCAACATAAGATCCCTGAAAGGTTTCCCCACTGTAGTTTTCTTCAAAATTGGCACGTTGCCCCATCGCTCCGTTACCAAGACTAAAAAGACTTTCAGCGGCAGTTACCTTATTTTCATTCCATTGCGATTCGATAATCCTCCAGGGATCCAATTGAATATAGTCGTTTTGCATAAATCCTATTTAATCAAATAAAGAAGCCAACCGAGAAAAGGGATAGGTTTCAAAATCACTCACATAATTGGCTGCATGTTTTAGAATATCGGGGCTCCCCACAGCAACGGCTGTCATCTTTGCTGAATTAGCAGCATCAATTCCAGCCTGCGAATCTTCAAACACTATACATTGTTCTGGACTTTTACCCAAAGCGGTAGCGCCTTTGAGAAAGACTTCTGGGTTGGGTTTACTTAGACTTAGGTCATTGCCATCAACAATGGCATCGAAAAAAGGCGTGATCTCAAGCCGATCAAGAATGGGACGTGCATTTTTACTTGCCGATCCCAAAGCGATAGGGATTTTATTTTCTTTTAATTCGGTTAAAAAAACAAGAACTCCCGGAAGGGCATCTTTTGGACTCACCGCATCTACCAGTGTCAGGTATTTTTCGTTTTTTTCATTAAGAAATTGATCTCTTTGTCTGCTGCTGATTGCCTGTCCAGACCATGCAAGAATCCGTTCTAGGGAAGCCACACGGCTGACCCCTTTCAACTGTTCATTTTGTGCGATTGTCAATTCAAAATCCAATTGTGCGGCTATGGCTTGCCATGCCAGGAAATGGTATTTGGCAGTATCCACCAAAACACCATCTAAGTCAAATATTGCTGCTTTCATTGTCCGGCATCAAAAATAAAAAAACGGAAGGAAAACAAAACAACTTCTATAAATAATTCACCTCCACACAAAAGGTGCTTTAATCCTCTGGAGCCAATGCAATATGAAGTCCATCCAGATCGCTGGTAATTGGAATTTGGCATGCCAATCGGCTATTGGCTTTCACATGAAAAGCCTCGGCCAACATGGCTTCTTCATCCGCTGATTTTTCTGGTAATTGATGATTCGATTGGATGTAGCATTGACAAGAAGCACAGAGTGCCATCCCGCCACAGGTTCCCTCGACGGGTAGTTCGTGTGCTTTGCACACTTCCATCAAATTCATGGCCATGTCGGTTGGAGCGATTATAGAATGGACACTTTCCTCACGGTCTGTAACTGTTATTTGAATATCCAAAAAGAAAGATTTAGGAAGTTTCCGCAGCTTCAACACTAATAACTTGTTCGATCTGAGGAGCGTGTTTTTTGATGGTCATCTCAACCCCTGTTTTCATGGTCATTTGATTGACACTACAAGAAACACAAGCTCCGTGTAACTGTACTTTAACGAGTTTGTCCCCAATAATATCTACTAAGGAAATGTCACCGCCATCAGAAGCCAAAAAAGGTCTAATTTCATCAAGTGCTGCGAGAACGGAGGATCTAATTTCAGTGCTGTTCATGGTTTATTTATTAATGGCACTACACCCAACTCTGTTGGTAATTTCAACAACTTTAGTGGGTGGCAAGTTATCGTTTCTTTGGATCAATTCCGCGACCATGTTTCGAGCGACGATGTCAATGGCCTCTCGAGCGGTTGACTGCTCTTGTAAAGCGGCAGGTCGTCCTATATCGGCTGCTTCACGAACGCTTTGTATCAAAGGCAGTGCCCCCAGAAAGGGAACTTTTTTATCGGCAGCCAAGTACTCTGCCCCACGTTCTCCAAAAATAAAGTATTTGTTATCGGGTAGCTCTGCAGGAGTGAAATAGGCCATATTTTCGACTATACCCAAGATGGGGACATTGATATTTTCTTGTTGAAACATGGCGATTCCCTTTCGAGCATCAGCCAATGCCACACTTTGGGGGGTACTGACTACCACAGCTCCATTCAAAGGCAGCGATTGAACGATACTTAAATGAATATCTCCGGTTCCTGGAGGTAAATCAATCAACAAGAAATCGAGTTCGCCCCAAGCGGCATCAAAAATAAGCTGATTGAGTGCTTTGGTTGCCATGGGACCGCGCCAAATAACAGCCTGTTCGGGTTTGGTAAAAAAGCCAATCGATAAGACTTTAACACCATAGTTTTCAATGGGCTCCATTTTAGAAGCACCTGCTACTTGAACCGATAAAGGGCGCGCACCCTCCATATCAAACATCATCGGAATGGAGGGGCCATAAATATCTGCATCCAGCACTCCTACTTTACATCCCATCTGAGCCAAGGCAACAGCTACATTGGCCGTCACAGTCGATTTTCCCACCCCGCCTTTACCGGAGGAAATGGCAATGATCGAATCGATACCGGGCACCTCTTTACCTTGTATGGGTGGCTGAATGGGTTTCTTGTCTACAGTAGCGTTGATCTTAATTTTTGCTTTTGCGTAAACCTGCTGATGCAAGGTTTTTAAAATCGTAACTTCTAATTTTTTGCGGGCTTGCAGACTGGGATTCTGTAAAACAATATCCAAATCAATTTCATCGCCAAAAATCATAACGTTTTTAAGGACCCCTGAATCAACCAGATTCCCTCCTTCACCAGGAGCACTGATAGTTTTAAGGGCTTGAATGACTTGGTCTTTTGTGATTTTCATTTTCAGGCAAATTCGTACAAATATACTTTGGGAATGGGAGATAGAAAAACTCAGCTGGGGTTTTCCCAAGGCGGAAGGTATCGGCTCGGATCCCAAAAGTAATCTTCGAAAGGATATACTTGATCGTTTCTCACAACAACGCCTTCGTTTTCGAGGAGCTGTTGCATCAGGGTGCTCCCCTGAAAATGGTGTTTCCCCGTTAGCAACCCCACACGATTGACCACACGGTGCGCAGGAATGGTAGGGTCTTGGTGGGCAGCGTTCATGGCCCAGCCTACCATACGGGCACTTTGTGGGGCACCTAAGTAACGGCCTATAGCACCGTAATTAGAAACCCTTCCTTCGGGTATTTGCCGGACAACGGTATACACATGATGAAAAAAATTCAAGGTTTGGGGTTGGAGGTTCATCGGTGGTGAAACTTTAAGTAGGTTATGGGTTTGCCTTGCTCCAAAAACAATTGTTCATAAAAAGTCTGAATGGCAGTGGCTTCTTCTGGTGCATGGAGATTATTGTATATGTCGTGATGGGCGTAGGCAATTTCAAACGAGGCATCTTCTAGAATGCCAAGTGTGTACCCGTGTAAAAATTCACTATCTGTTTTGAGGTGGATGGAGCCCTGTGGTACAAGGACTTTTTGATACGTCTCCAACAGCAAAGGGTGTGTTAGTCGGTGTTTGGCTCTTTTGAATTTGATTTGTGGATCGGGAAAGGTAATCCAGATTTCACTGACTTCCCCGGGAGCAAAAACCTGTGAAAGCAACTCTATCTGGGTGCGAACAAAAGCAACATTAGGCAGTTGTTTTTCTTGTGTAGTTTTGGCACCCCGCCAAAATCGAGCCCCTTTGATGTCGATGCCAATGTAATTCTGCTGGGGGTATTTTTCTGCCAAATGAACGGTATACTCTCCTTTACCACAACCCAATTCCAAGACCAACGGATGGTCGTTTTTAAAAAAAGCAGACCAACGCCCTTTCCATTCAAAAGTGTTGCTTTCTAAAACGGCTCGTGTGGGTTGAATAACATGCGCAAAAGTCTCGTTTTCGCGGAATCGTTTGAGTTTGTTTTTACTGCCCATTGGACAAAATTACGAAGAATGATCGGAGGGTGAAAGCCTTTATTCAGTGTGTATATGAAGGGAAAAAGAAAATTCAGAACCCACACCTAGCGCGCTGTTTACAGAGAGTTTTTCTTGATGGGCTTCGATTATGTGTTTGACGATTGCCAAGCCCAAACCCGAACCGCCTTGTTTTCGATTCCCTGACTTATCGACTCGATAAAAACGTTCAAACAAACGGGGTAAATGGGTGTCTTCAATGCCTTCACCATTATCCCGTACTGTAACGACCACCTTTTGATCGTTTACTAATGAAAAACCAACTTCTGTCATGCCGTTTTTTATCCCATATTTGAGTGAATTGACAATAAGATTGGTCATGACCTGCATAATTCGTTCTTGATCGGCACGCACCCAGATTGGATCGGGATAGGGTTGGTCAAATCGCATGCTGATGTTATATTTTTCAGCTTGCATTTCCAACAACTCAAAGACATTTCGTACCAATTCAACCAAATCGAAGGATTCGATCTCCAAATTTTGAACCCCAGCCTCGAATTGGGTGATGAGATCCAAATCGCGAATGATATAAATCAGACGTTCGACTCCTTTGGCGGCTCTATTTAAATATTTTTTTCTGATTTTTTTGTCTTTAATGGCACCGTCGACCAGTGTGAGAATGTAGCCTTGAATCGTAAACAAGGGAGTTTTTAATTCATGGGAAATGTTCCCGATAAATTCTTTCCGATAAATTTCACGTTCCTTCAATAATTCTATTTCTAGTTTTTGGTCGGACGTATACTTTTGCAAGCCCTCGGTCATGGAAACGACATCCGAAGCCACGGATTTTTCGAATTGTGTATGATCTGCGGGAAACAAATTTTTGTACAAGGCACTAACTTGATGGTGGATGAATTTTTCGATTCGACTAGAAATCAAAAAGTATGAAAACAGTCCACTGAGGAAAGCGATGCCAGTGACACCCGCATAATAGAATCCAGTAACACTTTCCAGAGGCAGCAACAACAAGGCTAGCAACTGAAGAAGCAATACAACAACGGCAATAAAAAAGGCTATTTGAAAGGCAAGAGAGGAATTTTTAAACACGTTAAAGGCGTTATTGGTTTTCGAATTTATACCCGACTCCTTTAACTGTTTTAAAGTATTGATCCCCAATTTTTTCGCGCAGTTTTCGGATGTGAACGTCAATCGTACGATCCCCCACCACAACGTCACTTCCCCAAATTTTTTCCATTATTTTTTCTCGTTTGTGCACCTTACCTGGGCGGGAGGCAAGAAGAAATAACAACTCAAATTCTTTGCGTGGAAGAGTCAAGGACTTGGATTCCTTGGTAACTTTATAGGCCTCGCGATCAATGGTTAAATCACCATAGTTCAGCATCGAAGGCGTGGTATCCGTATTTTTAAAACGACGTAGGAGTCCTTTTACTTTTGACAGGAGTACTTTTGGCTTGATGGGTTTGGTCACATAGTCATCAGCCCCCGCATCAAAAGCTGCTACATAGGAAAAGTCTTCGCCACGGGCAGTCAAAAACATCACAACGGTGGTTTGTAATTTGGGGTTTTTGCGCAAAACTTCACAGGCGGAGATGCCATCCATATTTGGCATCATGATATCCATAATAATCAGATGCGGGAGAATCTCTTCTGCTTTTCTAACTGCGATTTCTCCGTCTTTGGCTTCAAAAACTTGATAGCCTTCATTGGATAAGTTATAGCCAATGATCTCCCGTATATCGGGTTCGTCATCTACCAATAAAATCTTAATGTCGCTTTTTTTCATGATAGCAATTTCTATTCTTCATAAAACCAAATGAAAAACTATTTGTTTAAAAATATTTACACTATAAAAATACTATTTGAATGTTACCTTATCCTTAAATTTTAGGGAAATATTGCAATTATTGAAAGTTGGTTGAGTGATGCCTGTTATTTAATCCTACCTAATTTTTTTTGGTGTTCAGAGTCTCACTTTTTTTGATTTTTTTCAGTTTTGCAACCAGTATGCGGTTTTCTCTAGCCTCCAAATGAAAGCTACCCACTCCTTTTTTTTGCACAGAACTCCATTTTACAAAGCAAAAAAATAATGTTATTTTGTGGTCGTTCGGACCTATGATGAGACAGAACCACATATCGTATAAAATCTTCCTTTTTGGAGCCTTATTTTTAGTGAGCCATACTGTCATGGCAACGCAGGACCTATCCGATCCATTCCCAGCCAACAAACAACCCCAATTGGCATTCGCAATCTATCCCAATCCCTGGGAACAGGGTCCACTGTATATTCAATGCCCTAGCGACAACCCCAAACAAATTTCGATTTACAACGTCATGGGGGAATTAATATACCAACAAATCACGCAAGAAGACCAGATTGATCTCCCCGGCTTGGAAACGGGTATCTATCTGATCCAAGTAACCCAAGATCAAAAAACAGGTATCCAACGACTTGTTGTAAAATAAATGGACGCACTTCCTTTCTCAACCCTCGTGAATATCAAAACCCAATATGATTTTGAAGAAGCTGCCCTGCTTACATTCGCCAGACAATTTGCATTTAATCCCGTTTACCGAGCCTACTGTGACTTAATCAATTGCCCTCCTTCTAGCGTTAGTAGCATCGAGACGATACCTTTCTTACCCCTTTCGCTATTTAAAACCCGGCGTATTGTCACTCAAGAAAAAGCAATTGAATGTATTTTTCGCTCCAGTGGAACTACGGATGCCAGCCCTTCCCAACATTATATCACCGATCTTGGTCTGTATGAAGCCAGTTTTCGCACCGCCTTTCATTTTCATTATGGTGCTCCCAAAGATTGGGTTGTATTGGCATTACTTCCCTCCTATCTAGAACGCAAAGACGCTTCTTTGGTCTATATGGTAGCCGATCTCATTCAGCAAACTAAACGAAAAGAAAGTGGGTTTTACTTGACTGATTTTGATGCTTTATCCCAACAGTTACAAAAACTAGAAGCCCAAGGACAGCAAACCTTATTAATCGGTGTTTCTTTTGCACTGTTGGATTTTGCGGCAGCACACCCACAAAACTTACACCATACCGTGGTGATGGAAACAGGCGGCATGAAAGGCCGAAGGAAAGAGTTGATTCGCAATGAATTACATAGAATATTAAAAGATCAATTAGGTTGTCAAGCCGTTCACTCTGAGTATGGAATGACAGAGTTGCTATCACAAGCCTATGCCAAAGAAAAAGGGGTCTTTGTTCCTCCTCCTTGGATGCAGGTCTTGGTTCGCGATCCCTCGGATCCTTTCTCATACCTCTCCAACCAACAAACAGGCGGTCTGAATATCATTGATTTAGCCAACCAAAATAGCTGTTCTTTTGTATCGACGCAAGATATGGGTAAACGCTACAACGACGGTTCCTTTGAGGTGCTTGGCCGCTTTGATGCAGCAGAAGTAAGGGGGTGCAATTTAATGGTCGGAGCGACTACACCCGACAAAGTATAAAGTAATTCTTTTTACCGCGCTGTAACAACACATAGTTTTCCGCAACCAAGTCCGCCTCTGTAATTTGATAGGATTCGTTTACTTTCTTCTTGTTTACCGAGATTGAGTTTTCTTTCAGTGCCCGTCGCGCTTCCCCGTTCGAAGCCAAAAACTCAGTTTCTCCAGCCAATGCACCGATCATATCCAAACCCTCTTTGAACCGTGAAGCGGCAATTTCTGCCTGGGGTACCCCTTCGAAAATATCAAGAAATGTTTGTGAATCGAGTGCTTTCAAGTCTGCTTCAGTGGATTTGCCAAACAAGATTGAAGAGGCCTTCTCAGCAGTTGCCAACGCATCGGGACCATGAATCAAGTCGGTTACTGAAGCAGCCAATTTCTTTTGAAGCACACGCAGGTGGGGAGCTTCTTCGTGGACTGCAATCAAGGTGGTAACTTCTTCTTGGGTTAAAAAAGTAAAGATCTTGATGTAACTCTTGGCATCTTCATCAGAGGTGTTAAGCCAATACTGATAAAATTTATAGGGGGATGTTCGTTTTTTGTCCAGCCAGACATTGCCCCCTTCTGTTTTTCCAAATTTGGTCCCGTCAGCTTTGGTGATCAAAGGGCAGGTAATGGCGAATGCTTTCCCTGCAGCTTTGCGTCGAATGAGTTCTGTCCCTGTGGTAATATTACCCCACTGATCACTGCCTCCCATTTGGAGTTTGCAATCTAGGGTTTCGTATAAGTGAAGAAAATCATATCCCTGTAACAATTGATAGGTAAACTCGGTAAAGGACATGCCTATTTTTGACTCAGCTCCCAAGCGTTTTTTTACTGAATCTTTAGCCATCATGTAATTTACGGTAAGATGTTTTCCTATGTCTCGGGAAAAATCAATAAGGCTGTAGTCTTTCATCCAGTCATAGTTATTCACTAAAACAGCTGCATTTTCGGCTGTGGTAGTAAAGTCTAGAAAACGTTCTAGTTGTTGTTGGATCCCCTCACAATTTTTCTGAAGGGTTACCGCATCCAACAAATTACGTTCGTCCGATTTTCCGGATGGGTCACCAATCATCCCTGTAGCTCCACCGACTAATGCCAGGGGCCGGTGTCCAGCACGTTGAAAGTGCATTAAGATCAGGATTTGCACCAAACTTCCGATATGTAGGGAATCTGCCGTGGGATCAAATCCAATATATCCAGTGACTTTATGGGAATTCAAATAGGCCTCGGTATCCGGCATGATATCGTGAATGAGTCCTCTCCATCGAAGTTCTTCTACAAAATTATGTGGCATGAGCTAGAATTGAATCGCAAAGATATATTTCTAGCTGCAAAGAAAAAACCGCCACTTTATTTCCTTAGTTTTGGGTATGCTAATGATTTCAGGAGCCACCGGTTTTGTTGGTAGGCATTTGGTGTTGGAATTTGTGGGCTCCCAGACCCCCCTCATCGCACTCTATCGATGCCCAAACAAAAAGAAAAGCACCCTTGATTTTCTTGTAGAAAAAACCGCCAACAGGAGTCAGGTACTGGAAAAAATAGAGTGGCGCTATGCCGATTTGACGGATTGGGCTTCTTTAGAAATGGCTTTTGAAGGGGTTACCCAAGTCCTGCATTGTGCTGCTTCGGTAACCTTGTATCCTGGTTCCGAAGAAACGCTTATGAATATCAATGTACACGGAACGAAACAAATGGTCGAATTAGCCCAAAAAAGCCAAGTCGAATGGTTTGGTCACATGAGTTCAATCGCTGCCCTGGGATCGGCACCTGAAGGCAAAACCATAGACGAAAACCATCTCTGGAACAAAGAAGAATTACATTCAGACTACGCCTACACCAAGCATTTGGCAGAATTGGAAGTATGGAAAGCCTTTGAGGAAGGAATGCGAGGCTGTATCCTCAATCCGGGAGTAATACTGGGACCCGGAACGGGAAGTAGTCCATTGGAACAGTTGGTCCAGCTAGTTCAAAAAAAAAACTGCTTGGTGACAGCAGGGAGCAGTGGATTTGTAAGTATTGATAGCGTGGTGCAAGCAACCTGCAAGGTTTATGAAAAGAAAATCCACCGCCAACGATTTATTTTAGTTTCCGAGAATTGGTCGTATCAAAATGTATGTGCTTTGATCATTAAGCATCGGAACCCACAAACCAAACTCAAATTCATTTCCTGGAAACAATTGAAAGCGATGCTTGTCCTTGAGCGATTGTTGGGTCTGTTTGGCCGCCCCCGCAAATTATCTGCTTCACTGATTCAAAGTTTGACTTCAAAAGCTACCTACAGCGGAAATAAAATTTTACAGGTAGTGGCCGATTTTACATACGATGATTTAGAAAAAAAACTGGAAAAATGGCTTCAAGAGTAAAGAATAAAATTATTCCTTTTCCATCTGTTGAATGACGCGATTTATGCTATCCACTTTTTTGTCCAAAGCGCGTTTAACTTGCACGTAAATTCGCAAATATTTTTTTGGATTCTGAGCGTAATATGCTTCCGATTGGGCGAGCTGAAGGCTGTCAACTTTATATTTTTGGTACACGTAGGGAAGCCCCAGAAGGGAATCATTAAGAATCTCGCCGGGAAACTGCTTCTGTATAACTTCCATCAGACTCAAGTCGATTTGGATGTGAACCATCTTTTTTTCAGAAATCAAATTTTCTGGTTTGGGGATCAATTCAGATGCACATTGCAAATTGAAAAAGAGGATACCGAAAAGTAGTAGGCGTTCTTTTTTCATCGTTCAAATTCCAATTTTTTACCAACATCGGTATGCAAAATCTTACCATTGGCATAAACGATTGTCCCATTGACAAAAGTGCTGTGGATGGAGGCATCAAAGGTCGTCCCTTCAAAGGGCGACCAACCGCATTTGTACAAAATAGTGTCACGGGTCACGGTTGTTTTTTGGTTTAAATCCACCAAAACTAAATCGGCATAATAACCGGGTCTGATATAGCCTCGATCTTTTACATTGAAAAGTATGGCTGGATTGTGACAGGCTTTTTGAACCAGCCGTTCAATGGAGATCTTTTTGCGTTTCACAGCCGTTAGCATGGCAAGTAACGCATGCTGTACCAAAGGCCCACCGGAAGGTGCTTTAAGGTATGGATTTTGTTTTTCTTCGAGGGTGTGTGGTGCGTGATCAGTGGCCAGTACATCGATCCGATCATCGTTTAAAGCCTCCCATAGGCCGTCCTGATCGGCTTGGGTTTTGACCGCAGGATTCCATTTGATGAGCGTTTGTTTTTCGGTATAGTCTTGATCTGTAAACCACAGGTGGTGAACACAAACCTCTGCTGTAATTTTCTTTTTTTCTAAAGGAACAGAAGCATCAAATAGATGGGTTTCTTTGGCCGTCGAAAGATGAAAAACGTGCAAACGAGCTCCCGTTTTTTTTGCTAAAGCAATCGCCCGAGAGGAAGATAAAAAACAGGCTTCTTCACTTCGAATTCGGGGATGCAGCGCAATGGGTATGGCGTCACCATGAAGTGCACTATAATGTACCGTATTATCGCGAATGGTTTTTTCATCTTCACAATGAACAGAGATCACCAAATCGGTACTGGAAAAAATTTTTTCGAGCACCTCAGGCGAATCCACCAGCATGTTCCCCGTAGAAGAACCCAGAAATAATTTCAATCCTGCCACTTGCGTAGCTTCGAGTTTGAGAATTTCATCTAAATTGTCGTTCGTGCCACCAAACATAAAGGAGTAATTGGCGGCACACCTTCCTTCGGCACATTTGAATTTATCTTCCAACGCTTTCAAAGTAGTGGTCTGTGGTTGGGTATTGGGCATTTCAATAAAGGAAGTGATTCCTCCAGCTACTGCGGCCTGTGATTCACTGGCCAAATCGGCTTTATGGGTCAATCCAGGCTCCCGAAAATGTACCTGGTCATCAATCAGCCCGGGTAACAAGTGAAGTCCCTTCGCATCGATGATACGGTCTTCTTCAAGCACTGGAATGTTGGGGGCTATAGAAACAATCCGATCTTTTTCAATACAGATATCTAAAACAGAAGATTTCCCTTCATTTACTACGGTGGCACTTTGAATCAATATACGGTGCATGGACTATACTTTTTTGAAAGGCAAAAATAGAACCCCAAAAAGGGCTTCCCAAATAATCGCACCACTCATTTTAGATTGCCCATGAATTCGATTCCGGAAAATGATTGGAATTTCAACTAATCGAAAACCTTTTTTCCAAGCCTTATATTTCATTTCAATTTGAAAGGCGTAGCCGACATATCCAATCCGATGTAGATCGAGCGTTTCTAAAACTTGACGTCGATACCCAACATATCCAGCAGTCGGGTCTTTAACCGGAATACCGGTTATCAGTTGCACATATTTTGAAGCAGCATATGAAAGAAGGATTCTGTTTAAAGGCCAGTTGACAACCGTAACGCCATTGGAATAACGCGAACCGATAATAACATCGGCCCCTTGGATGAAGGCTTTACAAAAATTATCCAGTGAATTGGGATGATGAGAAAAATCTGCATCCATTTGAAAAATGTATTCATAAGAACGTTCCAATGCCCATTGAAAACCGTGTAAATAAGCGCGTCCCAAGCCTTCTTTTTGTTTTCTATTTTCCAAAAAAAGAAGTGTTGGGTATTTCTTTTGAAGCCTTGTCACCAAAGCCGCTGTTCCATCAGGTGATTGATCATCTACTACGAGAACAGCGAAATCTTGTGGTAATGAAAAAATAGCTTCCAACAAATTGACTATGTTTTCCGCTTCATTATAGGTAGGTATGATGATAAGGTGATCATTCATTGGGTCAAATGTACTTAGTTCGTTTGAATTCGCCTATTGGGTTCTCGGAAAGCTGTACTTTTGTCTTATGTGGGTGATTAAATCAGAACTGACATCATTTTGGGTATTCCTTTTGTTTTTCCTATTGTTTCTCGGTGTTCATGAATTGTACCGAAATCAAAAAGTAGAAGCGCGTTATTTCCTACGTTTTTTTGATTTCAATACGTATTTGCGTGTTTATGGACACGAAAGAGACATCTCCTTCCAACGCCCGTTCCTTGTAGGGATTTATTTTTTCTGTCTTATCATCTTCAGTTTCTTCAGTTGTGTTTTGGTTGCTCATTTTAAAGGAGCAACCTATTCTGTACGCGTCTTCCTCTTTTCTTTTGGCATTCTTCTTTCTTTGACTGTGGGCCGTTTTATCCTCTTTCGTTTCTTGAGCTGGCTCTTTGATATACAACGCCTTTCCAAGTGGATTTTATTTCGTACACTAGCCTGTTATGGCGTGTTAGCTGTGTTGCTCTATGGTATATGTGCCCTCTATATGTACGCCCCTTTCGAAAATAATTTTATCTTTTTGCAACTTGGAATGGGACTGTTTGTGGTAGGACACGTATTCATTCATATCAATACCTACTATCTGGTGGCACAAAGAAATAGGAAAAGTATATTCTATTTGTTTTTGTATATTTGTACCCTTAAAATCGCTCCCTTGGTATGGGTTTTTGTTTGGACAAAATCCATCATCTGATAAATGACACCTATGAAAGTAAAATCTATATTGGTTTCCCAACCTGAGCCTGCCACAGAAAAATCACCCTATCAACGCCTCAAAGAAAAACACAAACTTAAAATAGACTTTCGTCCCTTCATTCACGTTGAAGGGGTTGCAGCTCGAGACGTTCGACAACAAAAGATAGATTTTGGTAACTTCGACAACATAATACTAACAAGCCGCAATGCCGTTGATCATTTCTTCCGTTTGACTGAAGAAATGCGATACAAAGTCCCTGACTCAACCAAATATTTTTGTCAATCCGAGGCCGTCGCTTACTACCTACAGAAATATGTTGTTTACAGAAAACGTAAAATTTATGTAGGTGAAAAATCCATTGAGGATTTAGAAAGTATTTTTAAAAAATATTCCAAAGAAAAATATTTATTGCCTTCTTCCGATATCCTAAAGCCATCATTACCTGACGCTCTGAATCGGATGAAGTTGGATTGGACCCGTGCGCAACTCTACAAGACAGTGGTCAGCGATTTGTCTGATCTAAGAGATGTATATTATGATATACTCGTATTTTTTAGTCCTTCTGGAATCGAGTCCTTATTCAAAAACTTCCCTGATTTTGAGCAAAACAACACCCGAATTGCGGTCTATGGAAATTCCACTATTGCAGCAGCAGACCAGGCTAAACTTCGAGTGGATATCAAAGCCCCTACGCCAGAAACGCCATCCATGACAATGGCCATAGAGAAGTACATAAATCAAATAGGGAAGTAATTTATCCTTTGATAAGGATAAAATGTTTGAGTAACAATCCCCAACCAAGGATTAAGAGCAAACCACCGACAGGAGTAACAGGGCCCAAGAACCGAGCATTCCAACCCATCATTTTCGATCCGACCAACAACAGTATACTTCCACTAAAAAGAACGGTACCAAAAAAGAGGCAGTAGTATATGCTACTTGAAAAACCTGTCTGAGATTGTACTATTCCCAGCACCAATAAACCCAATCCTTGGAATCCCAAATAACTGGTGGCAACAGTATAACTATAAAACGAATCTACGGGAATGATTGGCTTGAGGGCATGACTACCAAAGGCTCCAAGCAAAATACTTGTTACAACAAATGCGATCCCTGAGATAAAATATCCTTTTTCCATAATTACGTCCCTTTGGCACTAACGAAAGTATCAAATACCTCAATAAAAACTACCTTTATAATGGATAAAAAAAAGAGTTATGGCTCATACGAAGGAGACAACCATCGAACTTGATGGCATTGACAAAAGAATTTTAAAACGACTCATGTCTGATGCGCGACGGACTGTTCATAGCATTGCACAAGAGGTAGGTGTATCGGGTACGGCCGTACACCAAAGACTAAAAAAGCTTGAAAAAGCAAACTTAATCATCGGTTCGCAACTCTTAATTAACCCCCAAATATTAGGGTATCGAACCTTAGCATTCATTGGTATCTATTTGGATCGCGCCATGCGCAACCAAGAAGCCGTTCATCAATTGGAGAAAATTCCAGAGGTTATTGAATGCCACTACACAACGGGGAATTGGAGTGTATTGGTAAAAATAATGTGCCGTGACAATGCCCATCTAATGGAAGTTCTCAATCAAAAAATTCAAAAGATAGAGGGTATTTCACGAACAGAAACCTATATTTCTTTACAACAGCAAATACAGCGTCAAATTCAGTTGTAATTAATCGCGGCTGTTGCCGGCAACACGTAAAGCCAGATAAATAAGGGTTGCCAAAGATCCAATAGCAGCAACAACGTAGGTGCGAGCAGCCCATTTCAAAGCATCTTGGGCTCCCGCCATTTCACGTTGTGTAACAATTTGTTTGCGCTGCAGCCATGCTAGTGCCCGATTGCTTGCATCGTATTCCACTGGCAGGGTAATGAAACTAAAAACGGTTCCCAAAGCAAACATTCCGACACCGACCATAGCAACAGTTTGTCCTAGAGGGAGTGTTTGCATAGCTGCCAAACCACCGAAAATCACCCACATGGAAAGATTGGAAGCCACACTGACGACAGGCACCAAAGTCGAACGCATTTGTAGCCATTCATAACCCGTAGCATGTTGTACCGCATGACCGCATTCATGAGCTGCAACGGCGGCCGCTGCGGCCGAGCGTTGACTGTAAACACCTTCGCTTAAATTCACTGTTTTGGTTCGGGGATTGTAATGGTCACTTAACATCCCCGGTGTTGAAACGACCTTAACATCACGAATCCCATGATCGGATAACATTTTCTCTGCAATTTCTTTGCCAGACATACCGCTTTGTAACGGCTGTTTTGAATATTCTCTAAACTTACTTTTCAATCGATTGCTTACCCACATACTAAAACCAGCGGTAGCAAGAATGATAATCCAATAAGACATATTTTTTTGTTTTAAAAGTACAATTTACCCAATTGAAGTACGAAAGATTAACGGTGTTTTAACTTCATAAGTATAATCCATAACTGAAGGAAAAAGGAAACGACATTGGCCGCTATAATAGCGATGCTTTTAAGAAGTATCCCGTAGGTGAGCCACAAGAGAACCCCAGCGATCAAAACCAAATACATGCTTAGCGAAATCCCTGATACATCTTTGGTTTTTATCATCTTAATTGCTTGTGGGATAAATCCTATAGTTGTTAAAAAAGCTGCCATAAGTCCTATGATTTCCGTTTGCCAAACAGTCATCAGAAAACAATATTTATTATTTTACTAGGAATGACAATAACTTTTTTGGGTTCTTTCCCATCCAAATATTTTTGAGTCTGTGGATGTTCTATAATTTGTTTTTCAATCAATCCTTTGTCCATATCCAAGGGAAATGTCTGGGTGAAGCGCATTTTCCCATTAAATGAAACGGGATATTCTTTGCTGGTTTCAGCCAAATAACTTTCATCACATACGGGATAGGGAACGGAAGAGACGGATTCGGTGTGTCCCAATCGTTGCCACAACTCTTCAGCCATGTGCGGTGCAAAGGGTGCCAGTAAAATTGTCAAGGGTTGAAGAATAGAACGACTGCTGCAACGGGTACTTGTGAGTTCATTCACGCAAATCATAAACGTACTAATACACGTATTAAAAGCGTATTGTTCAATATTTGTGGTTACTTTTTTAATGGCTGTGTGCAAGGTTTTCCATTGCTGTGGGCTGGGGGTTGTATCAGTCACCAGCCACTGATCGTCCTGGTAAAAAAGACGCCACATTTTCTTTAAAAAAGAATGGACACCAGAAATCCCCGCGGTGTTCCAGGGTTTGGCTTGTTCTAAAGGACCTAGGAACATTTCGTACATGCGTAAAGTGTCCGCTCCATAGTGATCACAGATCGCATCGGGATTCACTACATTGTACTTGGACTTGGACATTTTTTCAACCTCCGTGCCGACAATAAACTTACCGTTTTCCTTTTCAAAAATTGCTTGTGCGAACTGGGGTTGCCATTGACGTAACATTTCTGTGTCCAATTCATAGGATCCATTGACTAAATTTACATCTACACGAATGGGTTCTACCGATTGATCACCAACCAATCCCTTAGAAACATAGGTTTCCGTTCCTGTCTTTCGGTAGGCAATAGCGGATTCACCCAGTATCATTCCTTGATTGATTAATTTTTTTGCATACTCTGAAACGGGAACCAACCCCAGGTCATACAAGAATTGTTGCCAAAAACGAGAATACAACAAATGCCCTGTTGCATGCTCACTCCCCCCTAAATACAGGTCTACTTCTTTCCAGTAATGCAAGGCTTCCGTTGCAGCAAAAGAAGAATCGTTTTGGGCATCCATATACCGATTGAAATACCAGGAGCTTCCAGCCCAACCCGGCATGGTATTGAGTTCTAAAGGAAATATGACCTTGTGGTCGATCATATTGTTGGCAACTACTTTGCGGCTTCGGGTGTCCCAGCCCCATTGAGTCGCATTTCCCAGAGGTGGATTTCCCTCTGGCGTGGGCAGGTATTTTTCTACGTTGGGTAATGTCAGGGGGAGATCACGCAACTCCAAAGGACACGGCAATCCGTCCTTGTAGTAAACTGGAATGGGTTCTCCCCAATAACGTTGGCGACTAAAAATCGCGTCACGCAAACGGTAAGTAGTCGTTCCTTCTCCCTTTTTGGTTTTTTCAAGGGCTACAATAACTTGCTGCATCGCTTCTTTATAAGCCAATCCATCCAAGAAATCTGAATCACACAAAGGGGTGTGCCCTTTTTCAACATAGGCCGATTGTGAAATATCGACCCCTTCAAAAATATTGGGGATGGGCAAATCAAAATGCTTTGCAAAATCATAGTCACGCTGGTCACCACAAGGGACTGCCATAACCGCTCCTGTTCCGTACCCTGCCAACACATAGTCGCCAATCCATATGGGCAACCGTTTGTTTGTAAATGGGTGCAAAGCATAGGCCCCAGTAAAAACGCCTGAAATGGATTTTACATCGGCTTGCCGATCCCTGTCACTTCTTTTTTTAGTTTCTTCAATATAACTTGTAACGGCTTGTTTTTGTTCGTCCGTGCAAATTTTCTGGACCAACTCCAACTCGGGAGCCAGTGTCATGAAGCTGACACCAAAAAGCGTGTCTGGACGCGTTGTAAAAACTTCAATAGTTGCCGCATGCCCTTCTACAGCAAAACGCACATTGGCCCCTATCGACTTTCCAATCCAATTCCGTTGCATCTCTTTAAGAGAATCGGGCCAATCAATGGTATCCAATCCGTTCAATAAGCGTTCTGCATAGGCACCAATTCGCATGCTCCACTGACGCATACTTCGTTTTGTAACAGGGTGACCCCCACGTTCCGATACCCCATTAACAATTTCGTCATTGGCCAATACCGTTCCCAATGCAGGACACCAATTGACCTCGGATTCCGCTAAGTAGGTAAGTCGGTATTTAAGTAGTATTTGCTCTTTTTCTTTTTGATTAAATGCCCTCCATTCCATATTTGAAAACAAAGGGGTATCCGGATCACAAACCGCTTCTATCGTTCCGTTTCCTTGTGTTTCAAACAGATGGATGAGTTGTAAAATGGATTGGGCTTTATTCGACTTCAAACAATAGTAATGGTCAAACAACAACAAAAAAATCCATTGGGTCCATTTGTAATAACTTGGATCGGAAGTACGAACTTCTCTACTCCAGTCAAAAGAAAACCCCATTCTGTCCAGTTGTTCCCGGTATCTTTTGATATTTTTTTGGGTGGTCGTTGCCGGGTGTTGCCCTGTTTGTATAGCGTATTGTTCTGCTGGCAAACCAAACGAATCATAACCCTGTGGGTGCAAAACATTAAATCCTTTGTGACGCTTGTAGCGAGCAACAATATCACTGGCAATATATCCCAATGGATGGCCAACATGCAAGCCTGCCCCAGAAGGATAAGGAAACATATCCAGCACATAATATTTTGGTAAGGGGCTGTTGTTATCAGCCCGAAAAGTTTGGTTTGTTGCCCAATAGGTTTGCCATTTGCTTTCTATTGCCTTGAAATCGTAGCTCACACTTAAGTTTTTAAAGGGCAAAAATACGGTTCTGACATGAGATAGAAAAAGTTTGAAAGTCCCAAATGCGAGCCATTACTTTTTGTTTTTTACTTTTACATCATAAAATAACAACCTTGCAGAAAACTTCAGAAGAGCGGTTCCAAAAAAGACGTTTACGCAACACCTATGTATCCGTCGTAATCAGCATTTCGTTGGTTTTATTCCTCGTTGGTATTTTGGGGGCCTTGTTGTTGAACTCTAAAAAAGTTGCCGATCATTTCAAAGAACAAATTGCATTGACCTTGTATATCAATGACGATGCCAAAGACATTGAAGTGCAACAATTGATTAAAACACTGCAACTCAATCCCGCTACAAAAAAAGCCCAATGGATTTCTAAAGAAGAAGCTGCCGCCATTTATACCAACGAAATTGGAGAAGATTTTATGGAGTTCTTGGGATACAATCCCCTTCTTGCCTCCGTCGATGTCTATTTTAATGCAGCCTTTGCGACACCCGATTTTGTGCAAAAAATGAGTCAATCTTTTGGTGCCTATCCATTTATCAATGAGATCAGTTATGATCAACCTTTATTGGATTTATTGGATTCTAATATTGAAAAAATCACGTACTGGTTACTTTTTGCAGCTACACTGTTTGTCCTTGTTGCTTTGTTGCTTATCAACAGCTCGATTCGACTTTCCATCCACTCCAAGCGTATTGTTATTAAAACCATGCAACTGGTCGGTGCACACAAATATTTTATTCGTCGTCCTTTTATAAGAACACATGTGCAATTGGGATTTTTGGCTTCCCTTATTGCTAGTGCAGGAATTGCTGTTGTTATTTGGGAATTGAATGAACGGTTTCCCGAACTACGGATACTTCAAAATCCAGAAGAACCCGCCATCATCATGGGAATTGTAATGACACTAGGAATCAGTATCACTTATTTCAGTACTTTTTTTGCCACTCAGATGTATTTAAATATTAAAACAGACGCAGTCTATTAATCCCCCCTTTTTCATGGATTCAAAAAAGAAGAAAGTATTTATTTTTGAGAAGAAAAATTATAAAATGCTAGGGATTGCCTTGTCTCTAATTGCCCTTGGTTTTGTTTTGATGTCGGGGGGAGGTAGCGATGACCCCAACATATTCAATCCAGAAATTTTCAGTTTTCGAAGAATTCGTCTGGCCCCTTCCCTAGTCCTTTTAGGGTTTGGCATTGCCGTCTATGCCGTCCTTGCAAAAAAGGATTATTGATGGATCTTTTTACAGCATTTTTACTAGGTATTATTCAAGGAGTTACTGAGTTTTTACCTGTTTCCTCTAGTGGTCACCTAGAACTTACAAAAGCCTTTTTGGGAAATTCGAAACCTGAAGAAGGCTTGTTGTTTACCCTGGTAGTGCATGCAGCAACGGCATTGAGTACCGTATTTGTTTTTCGAAATGATATTTATAAATTGTTAGTGGGATTGTTTCGTTGGGAAAAAAATGAAAGCTGGTTGTTTGTAACCCACATTGTGATTTCCATGTTTCCAGCAGCCATCGTTGGGTTATTTTTTGAAGATCCGATTGCGAACCTCTTTGAGGGCAATTTATTTTTGGTTGGTCTTGCTCTTCTTGTAACTGGTATCCTTCTTCGTCTGGCAGATACAAGCTTTTCAACCCAACGATCGTTGGGGAGTAAACATGCACTTCTCATTGGATTGGCACAAGCTATTGCCATTCTACCGGGTATTTCAAGAAGCGGTGCGACAATAGCGACAGCCGTTTTATTAGGAGTTGAACGTGAAAAAGCCGCACGATTTTCTTTTTTAATGGTTATCCCTTTGATTTTCGGAAGCCTTTTAAAAAAAATAATGGATGCACAGAGTTCGGTTTTTAGTGGCGAGCTACTTCCTTTAAGTGTCGGCTTCCTTTCGGCTTTATTAACTGGTATTTTGGCATGTCGGTGGATGATTGCTCTGGTAAAAAGAAGTCAACTCAAGTTTTTTGCTTATTACTGCTTTGCTGTTGGAACCCTAGCCCTTTTCTATGTCTACGCTCTGTGAATTATCCCTACAAGAATGGCAAGCGGGTCAGTTGCTTTTGGTAGACAAACCCTTGCAATGGACTTCTTTCCAAGTGGTCAACAAAATTCGATGGATGCTCAAAAAAAAATTAGGAATAAAAAAAATTAAAGTAGGCCATGCCGGAACCTTGGATCCTCTGGCAACAGGACTCTTGTTGGTGTGTGTGGGAAAATGGACAAAAAAAATAGAATCTTTTCAAGGCATGGACAAAGTGTACACAGGTACCCTTTTATTGGGTGCCACCACACCCTCTTTTGATCTTGAGACGGAAGTTGCGGGTCATTTTCCAACACAACATATTGATCAAGCCTTGTTAGAAGTGGCACGTTCCCGATTTGTTGGGGAACAGCTTCAAAGTGCACCCCTCTATTCGGCTCTTAAAAAAGAAGGGGTTCGGCTCTATGAATACGCTCGCAAAGGGGAAACGGTGGCAGTGCCAAAAAGAAAGATTAGAATTTCAAAATTTTCTCTTAACAGTTCGGACTTCCCTACCATTCACTTTGTCGTACACTGCAGCAAAGGCACCTATATCCGATCGCTCGCACATGATTTTGGTTTAGCTGTGCATTCAGGAGCCCATTTGACAGCCCTCCGGCGTACCCACATTGGGACCTATGATGTAGCAGAAGCCTATTCTTTGGATCATTTGATACGTCTTTTGGATGACAGATCTACCAAACACCAAGATTGATATTGATTTGAGTCTCAAAGTCCCAGTCACCGGCTAGGGTTTTGTTTCAAGAATACTTTCCGTTTTCTTATATTTGCCTCAACTCTTCGGGCTATGAAATACAAACGGATTTTACTAAAGCTTAGTGGTGAAGCACTGATGGGCGGCCAAAGCCATGGCATTGATCCCCAACGTCTTGATGACTATGCCAAAGAGATCAAAGCCCTGCATGAAATGGGTATTGAATTGGCCATCGTTATTGGAGGCGGAAATATCTTTCGAGGGGTGTCGGGAGCCAGCAAAGGAATGGATCGTGTTCAGGCCGATTATATGGGTATGTTAGCTACGGTAATCAATGGATTGGCGCTGCAGAGTGCTCTGGAGAACAATCAAGTTCCTACCCGATTGCAAACAGCGATTAAAATTGAAGCCATAGCCGAACCGTTCATCAAAAGAAAAGCAACACGTCATTTGGAAAAAGGTCGGGTTGTTATTTTTGGATCGGGTACCGGCAATCCCTACTTTACAACCGATTCTGCAGCCGTATTGCGTGCTGTCGAAATCAATGCCGATGTCATCCTCAAAGGGACACGTGTGGACGGTATTTACAATGAAGATCCAGAAAAAAATAAAAGTGCCATCAAATTTGATACTTTATCCTTCGATGATGTATTAAAGAAGGGGCTCAAAGTAATGGACACCACTGCCTTTACTTTGAGTCAAGAAAACGAACTTCCGATTATTGTTTTTGACATGAATACCCGGGGGAATTTGAAAAAAATAGCACAAGGTGAGCCTATTGGAACCCGTGTGTTTTTATAAAATTTCGTGTTATGAATGAAGAACTTGATTTTATTGTTGCTACTTCTAAAGAACGAATGGAGCAGTCCATTGCTCACTTAGAAAAAGAACTACTCAATATCCGAGCCGGAAAAGCCAATCCTGTCATGTTATCAACCGTTCAGGTAGACTATTACGGTAGTTTAACGCCTTTGAGTCAGGTTGCTAATATCAATACGCCCGATGGAAGAACTTTAAGTGTTCAACCTTGGGAAAAAAATATGTTGGACGATATTGAAAAAGCCATTCTCGTCGCCAATCTGGGGTTTACCCCAATGAATAACGGAGAATCTATTATTATTACCATCCCACCACTCACCGAAGAACGCCGAAAGGAACTGGTTAAATTAGCCAAATCGGAAACTGAAAACAGCAAGATTAGTATCCGAAGCGTTCGAAAAGATGCCAACCAAGAAATTAAGAAATCAGAAGCTTCAGAAGATATCCAAAAAAATTATGAATTTGATATACAGGAGCTTACTGATAGTTTCATTAAAAATGTAGACCAAATCTTTCAACAAAAAGAAAAAGAAATTCTAACGGTTTAAAACGTAAGGGTAGCTCCCCAAGCGTATGAAAAAGAAAAGACGTTTTAATTTTTGGGGGGGCATCGCTCGTTTCATACTCAGAAATCGTATTCTGATTCTACTAGGCATTCTAGGGACTACTCTTTTCTGGGCTTCACAATGGAAGTATATGCAATTTACATATACTGAAGCCAATCTATTACCTGATAACCATCCGGAAAACTTACAATACGAAAAATTCATTTCCACTTTTGGAGAGGAAGGCAACCTGATTGTAGTGGCTGTTCAAGACACTGCCTTTTTCCGTTCTGGAAAAATAATAGCTTGGGCACAACTTAATGAAAAGCTACTAGCCTTTCCTGAAGTTGAAAGTGTTCTTTCCGTTGAAAATTTAAAAGAACTGGTCAAAAACAAGGCAGCGCAACGTTTTGAATTTGTTCCCTTACTGGATTCTACTTCCGTTGATCAGGCTACGCTAGACCAATATCAACAGAAACTTTTCTATGAATTGCCATTTTATAAAGATCTTCTTTTTAATGCCGATTCAGGAACCATACGGTCTCTCGTCTACATGAAGAAAGAGGTCGTCAACACCGCAAGGCGAAAAGACTTTATCTTTCAAGAATTCATACCGGTAATCGAAGCTTTTGAGCAAAAGCATACAACAGATTTAAAAGTATCCGGGATGCCTTATGTTCGCACACTGAATGCACAAAACATTGTAGACGAAATTGGTTTGTTTGTTGTCTTTGCAACCTTCTTGACCTCGCTCATTTTCTTCTTATTTTTTCGTTCTTTTCGGGCCACTTTTATTTCCCTTCTCGTCGTATTGATTGGTGTGATGTGGGCCTTTGGTGTATTGGGCTTTTTGGGTTATGAAATCACCGTTCTGACTGCCTTAATACCTCCTTTGATCATAGTGATTGGAGTTCCCAACTGCATTTTCTTAATCAACAAGTATCAACTTGAAGTTGCCAAACATGGCAATAAAGTTAAGTCCTTACAACGCGTCATTACCAAAATCGGGAACGCAACTTTAATGACCAATCTCACTACAGCCTCTGGATTCGCAACCTTTATTTTGACTAATAGTAAAATTCTCAAAGAGTTCGGTATTGTAGCCTCCATCAATATTGTGGGGATTTTTCTACTATCCCTATTGATGATTCCCATCGTCTACAGTTTTCTTGATAGACCCAACACCAAACACTTGAAACATTTAAAAAACAAGTGGATTGAAGAAATTGTCCGTACGATGGAAGCCACCGTGCGACACAAAAAAATTGGGGTGTATACTGTTTCTTTAGTTGGCCTGGTTTTGGGGATTATAGGGATTTATCAGATAAAAATATCAGGAAGTATTATCGAAGACATGCCTAAAAAAGCGGCCTTCTTTGAGGACATATTATTTTTTGAGGATCAGTTCAATGGTATTGTTCCTCTTGAAATTAGTATTGATGCAAAACGACCCCGTGGTATTTACAGTTTGTCCAGTCTCCGAAGAATCAATCAGCTTCAAGAAATTGTTGAAGACATACCCGAACTTTCAAATCCCATCTCTGTTGTCAACGGATTTAAATATGCCAAACAAGCTTATTATAATGGAAATGCAAATTATTACCAACTGCCTACCCCCCAGGAAAATCGTTTCATCCTCCCTTTTATAAATAATGCTTCGGGAGACGGGGATTTATTGGCCAACTATGTGGATAAAGCGGGACAAATTGGGCGCATGACAACTTTCATGCGTGATGTCCCTACACAACGGATGGAACAAATTGAAACGGAACTCATAAAAGCCATCAAAAAGATTTTCCCAGAAAATCGCTATCAAGTAGAACTGACAGGCAAGTCTTTGTTGTTTCTCAAGGGCACTCATTATCTAATAAAAAACCTGTTCTTGTCGTTGTTACTCGCTATCGTTCTGATAGCCTTATTCATGGCCTATATGTTTCGTTCTACCAAAATGATAGTGGTATCTTTGCTCCCGAACCTGTTACCCTTAATTATTACGGCAGGTGTGATGGGATTTACTGGAATTCCCCTAAAACCCTCCACCATTTTGGTCTTTAGTATTGCTTTTGGAATATCAGTAGATGATACGATTCATTTTCTTGCCAAGTATCGACAAGAATTAATTGCTTCGAATTGGAAAATTAAACGCTCTGTTTATGCGGCTCTAAAAGAAACAGGGATCAGCATGTTTTATACTTCTGTCGTTCTGTTTTTTGGATTTATTGTTTTTATGAGTTCGAATTTTGGAGGGACTCGTGCATTGGGGGGATTGGTCGCTGTGACCCTGCTATTTGCCATGCTTGCCAATTTAATTCTTCTACCCTCATTATTAATCTCACTCGAAAATAGCTTCAGTAACGAGCGGGTACTCAAAGAGCCCAAAATCAAGATTGTCCCAGGGGAACAAGAATCCTAATCCATGGATTGACAAAGGAAATAACTTTATCTTTGCAGCAAATTTTTAGAAATGATCAAAATTTCGACTATACTAAATGATCCGCAATATATTGGATCCGAGGTTCTAGTAAACGGCTGGGTACGCACCTTTCGCGCCAACCGATTCATAGCACTCAATGACGGTTCAAGTCTTCAAAACCTTCAATGTGTTGTCGATTTTGAGAATCATGACGAAAGCCTTTTAAAACAAATTCATACTGGAGCAGCCCTTTCTCTGTCAGGAACTTTGGTACCCAGTCAAGGAAAAGGACAACAGGTCGAAGTTCAGGTAAAAAAAGTAACCTTATTGGGTACTGCAGACCCTGAGAAGTATCCCATACAACCCAAAAAACATAGCTTTGAATTCCTTCGAGAACAGGCGCACTTGCGTATACGAACCACTACTTTTGGTGCCGTCATGCGAGTACGATCGGCACTGTCTTTTGCTGTTCATCAGTTTTTTAGAAACGAAGGGTTTTCCTATGTTCACACCCCCATCATCACAGGAAGTGATGCCGAAGGAGCCGGAGAAATGTTTCGTGTTACAACCCTGCCGGCTGTGCACCCACCACAAACAGAGGAAGGGGCCATTGACTTCAAACAAGATTTTTTTGGCAAAGAGACCAATCTTACGGTGTCGGGTCAGTTAGAAGCTGAAACCTATGCGATGGGCTTGGGCAATGTCTATACTTTTGGACCTACTTTTCGTGCAGAGAACTCCAACACGACAAGACACTTGGCAGAGTTTTGGATGATCGAACCGGAGATGGCTTTTTATGATTTAGAGGCGAATATGGATTTGGCTGAGGCTTTTATTAAAAGTGTCTTACAGTACATACTCGACCACTGCGCTGAAGACCTTTATTTTCTTGACAAGCGATTGGCGGAAGAAGAAAAAACAAAACCCCAGGCCGAGAGAAGTGCATGGGGGCTCATAGAAAAAATCCGCTTCGTGATTGAAAACGAGTTCAAACGTATCTCCTATACCGAAGCCATTGCTATTCTTCGCCAGTCCAAACCCAATAAAAAGAAAAAATTTAAATTCCCAGTCAATGAGTGGGGTGTTGATTTACAAAGTGAACACGAACGCTACCTGGTGGAAAAACACTTCCAATGTCCCGTTGTATTGTTTGATTATCCTGCCACAATAAAGGCATTCTACATGCGTATGAATGAGGATCAAAAAACAGTTCGCGCTATGGATATTCTATTTCCTGGAATCGGAGAAATGGTTGGTGGTTCCCAGCGTGAAGAACGCCTTGAGGTACTGCAAGAACGAATGGCTACCCAAGGAATTGACCTTGAGGAATTGGATTGGTACCTTGATTTGCGCAGATTTGGAACCGTTCCCCACTCAGGTTTTGGCTTGGGCTTTGAACGACTGGTTCAATTTGCTACAGGAATGGGAAATATCCGAGATGTAATACCGTTCCCACGAACTCCTCAAAACGCTTCTTTCTAAGAGGTAAAACATATTTGGAGCAATTTGTATCTTTGATTCAGCATATACGCTATGATAAAGCAACAGCTCCAATTAAAACTCACACAAAAGCTATCGCCACAGCAAATTCAGTTGATGAAACTCATCCAACTGTCCACCCAAGAATTGGAGCAAAAAATACAAACAGAAATTGGGGAAAACCCGGCTTTGGAGAACGGAAAAGAGATAGCGGGTCCCGATACAGAAACGGACTCTTTCGAGGACAATCAAAGCATTGATACCCAAGATATTGATCTTGACAGTTATCTCAGTGATGATGAGATTCCAAGCTATCGAACGCAAAGCTCGAACTACGGTTCCGATCAAGAGGAAAAAAGCATTCCCGTAACGGGTGGGATCAGTTTTCATCAAATGCTCAGTGCCCAACTTCAAAATTTGATACTCAATCCAGAGGAAGAAGCGATTGCCCGCTTTTTAGTAGGTAGTATTGATGAAAGCGGATATATACGACGGACGATCTCTGAGCTTGTAGACGACCTTGCTTTTACACAAAATGTCTTTGTTTCAGAGACGACGGTGCTTCAAACACTAAAAAAAGTCCAATCACTTGACCCCCCCGGTGTTGGAGCGCGATCCCTTCAAGAGTGTTTGCGACTTCAATTGGAACGAAAAAGACAGCCCAACAAAACGTCCCAACTTGCTCTTGAAATTATAAAGCATGCTTTTGATGAATTTTCCAAAAAGCACTACCAAAAACTTATGGACCGTTTTGGGGTTGAAGAAGAACAACTGAAGCAAGTTTTTACTTCTGTTGCCAAATTGAATCCCAAGCCAGGTGGAGCCTTTACAACCAATACACAGAATACACATATCGTACCCGATTTTATTTTAACGCTTGAGGACGGACAGGTACAGGTAGAACTCAATCGTAGAAATGCTCCCGAACTCAGAGTTTCCAATGCCTACAAAGAAATGTTTGCCGGCTACAAAGTAGCACCGAGCAAGAGTAAAGCGCAAGAAGAAGCCGTTTTGTTTATCAAACAAAAACTTGACGCTGCCAAATGGTTTATCGAAGCTATTGAGCAGCGGTACAATACCTTGTACATGACGATAAATGCAATTGTCACACATCAAAAAGAGTATTTTTTGAGTGGTGATGAAAAACATTTAAAACCCATGATTCTCAAGGATATTGCAGATGCCATTCAGATGGATATCTCCACTATTTCCCGTGTGGCAAATAGTAAATATATAGATACACCTTATGGTACAAAATTGTTGAAGAGTTTCTTCTCGGAGGGGATGAAAAAAGAAGACGGCGAAGATGTATCCACCATTGAAATCAAAAAAATATTGGAATCATTGATAGCGGAGGAAAACAAAAAAAGTCCGCTCACGGACAGTAAACTCTCTTCTTTACTAAAAGAAAAGGGGTATCCAGTTGCCCGAAGAACCGTTGCCAAATACAGAGAGCAATTGGAACTTCCCGTAGCCCGCTTGCGCAAACAGATTTGACCCCATCAAAAGACATAAAATACGAGCCCTAAGGCGACCCCTTTTAGATTGGATAAAGGCGCATCCAAATCCAACGAATTGCTATAAATTGATTGCAAGGAATAAGACGTGTACAAATTCCAGGTATTGTATCCAAAAGAAAAATATGCCGTTGGGATCCAATCTTGCAGGATTCCTTTTGGTGTTGCTGCTGTTTCCCAATTTCTTGTCGCTTTAACCCCCGCATACAAACGCCAGAAAGCATATTTGGATGGACTAGAACTACGCCATCGCAATTCA
The DNA here is from genome assembly GCA_049890035.1 of Flavobacteriaceae bacterium. Classification (GTDB taxonomy): domain Bacteria; phylum Bacteroidota; class Bacteroidia; order Flavobacteriales; family Flavobacteriaceae; genus UBA11891. The sequence goes on from JBMHCG010000037.1 coordinate 52,715, forward strand.
AAAGGCAAACTCAAACTGTGATAACCAAAACGCGTATAACGATCTTGCGAATAATCCAATGAGAGCATCCCCAGTTCCGTCTCCCACTGGCTGTTGGTTCTTAAGCTGGTTTTTTCATAACCAATCCCCGCTGCAATGGCCCAACGTCCATTTCTGCTAATAGGAATGTCGCGGAGAATGCCTATTTGAAAACGGCTTGACAAGCCCTGTTGCTCAAATGCTTCATCGGAACTGTTAAGTAGTAAATAGTGCAGACCGAAATAGAACTGATCTTCTCTGTAAAATGAGGAATTGTCTTTTTTTTCTTGTCCCCATCCCAAGAAGGATAGTAACATCAGAAGAAAACAAAGCACTGGGCGGTCAGTCGAATAGAACATGGATTGAAAGTAAAAAAAAATGCCTCAGTAAAGAGGCATTTTTGTAACAATGTAAAGAGTTTGTACTAGTTGATGTTTTGTTGATAATCTCCCACACGTGTTGTGTAGTTGATTTTCAAGGCGTTTACTTTGCGAAGTTCTTGTTTGATATCACTAACCAACCCCATTTTTGTTTCCCCGTCGACTTTTAAAGCAGTGGTCAAAACATTTTGTAGTTCTTGGCGTTTCGATGCACGTTCCGCCAAAATAAAAGCACCTACTTCATCTACTGTAGCGAACTTGTCATTTAGTTGGATGCGCGCACCGGAGCCATATTTGTCAATATATCTACTGGATGGCTTCCCTGCATAGATGTACATAATGCGATCTTTTTTGTCCAATTTTTGAACTTGATCGGCTGCTGGTAACGTATTACTAACCATCAGCGTACTGTCACGCATGACTGTTGCAACCATAAAGAAAAACAACAACATAAAAACAATATCAGGGAGTGATGCCGTAGAAATGGCTGGTAAATCGCCTCCCTTTTTCTTTTTAAACTTTGACATAACTTTTATTTTTTGTTGGGTTCTGCTTCTGAAAGTTTTTGCGGGAATAATTCTTTGACTTCATCCAACATCGGCTTTAGCTTCGTTTTTTCATCCAAGGATGTTCGGGGGTCGTTATAGGTTTTATTGGCTTCTACAAAGCTCATTCCTAGCATCGGATTCAAGCGTTGAAATTCACGGTTACGCAAATCGTTGTAAGCAGCAACTAATTCATTTTGAACAGCTACATAGACTTTGTAGGAGGTTTCCCGATCATTTTTCAAAGAGATAATCGCCTTTTGCGGATTGTCAGAGGAAGAAGGGTCCTTTTTCCCTTGACAAAAATCGCAGGCTTCTTCGCCTTGCCCGCCGCCATTGTCGAGAAACTCAATTGCCATTTGCCGAAGATCCTTTAACTCGGTTGGTTCTTCTTCAACTAGCAATTGGTTGTATTTGTTTACGACTACGGTAAAGATGTTTCGCTGGCGAATGATGATGTCCTCTTGTTCTTGTTCATCCATGGGAGGTAACTTCCGGTTGAGTCCACTATCGGTTTCGATAGTAGTTGTTACGAGGAAGAAAATTAACAACAAGAAAGCAATGTCTGCCATGGACCCTGCATTTACTTCAGGTGCGGCTCTTTTTGCCATAGTTTATTATTTTTTAAGAATTCGTTGCACGCCAGAGAGTCCCATGGCAAGGATGGCGATGGCCGCCAACATGTAAAAAACACGCAGGCCTGCTCCGACCCATCGTGATCCACTTGCTGAGAGTACCTCCCCATCTTTGAGGGGTGTTTCTACGCCTGTCGAGAGGGCATACCCTAAAACGACCACGGCTAGAAACAAACCAATTGAAAGGAGTGCTTTCTTTAATTTTTTTGCGTCAGAAGCGAGACCGATTAATGAAAAAACCAAGGTAATGACGACGGCTATACCAAAGATGGTCAATGCCAAGCTTACTAAAGGTGATACGGCTCCATAGTCGCCCATAGTGGCGGCTAGTTTGATTTCTTCATCGCCCATACTGATGATTCTAAAGAGGAAGATTACTCCCAGTATCCCTAGAACTCCACTGACTATTTTGATGATGTTCTGAATGTTCATTGTCGATAGCTATTAGGGTCTTAAATTATTTTTTGTGTGCGACCAAAATATCGATTAACGTAATGGAAGCATCTTCCATATCGTTTACAATGCTGTCGATTTTCGCTACAATGTAGTTGTAGAAAATTTGAAGAATGATTGCTACAATCAAACCAAATACGGTCGTCAGAAGGGCTACTTTAATACCTCCTGCAACCAGTGAAGGTTGCATATCTCCGGCTGCCTCAATCTTGTCAAAGGCTTGAATCATCCCGATAACTGTTCCCATGAAACCGAGCATGGGTGCCAGTGCGATAAATAAGGAAATCCATGATACATTCTTTTCGAGTTGCCCCATTTGGACACCACCGTAAGCAACAACGGCTTTTTCTGCATTTTCAACACCTTCATCAACACGATCCAAACCTTGGTAAAATATTGAAGCAACAGGACCTTTGGTGTTGCGGCACAATTCCTTTGCTGCTTCAACCCCACCAGAGGAAAGAGCTTCTTCTACACCAGCCGTTAGTTTGGCTGTATTGGTTGTTGAGAGATTCAAAAAGATGATACGCTCAATAGCGATGGCCAGTCCGAGAATCAAACAGATTAGAACGATTCCCATAAAACCAGGCCCACCTTCAATAAAACGTTTTTTCAATTCTTGCGTAAAAGAAGCGGATTCAGCAGGCATTTCTTCATCTGCTGACATTTCTTGGTCTTGTACGCTTACTACCGTATTTACATCCGCTGCAGTGGTATTTGCATAGGTTGTGAATGTGGTCATAAAAATACCCACTATAGCGAGGGCCATCAATACTCTTTTCATTGTTTAGAATTTTTGTCTGTTTTAAAAGTCTTTAAAGTTAAAAAAAAATCAATACGATTTTAAGTTTTTTAGCAGAGAGGAAGGGATTCGAACCCTCGATACGCTTTTGACGTATACACACTTTCCAGGCGTGCGCCTTCGACCACTCGGCCACCTCTCTTTTCGCAGCGAAAGAAACAAAAAAAATCAATTCTTTTGGTACTTTTAGGTAAAAATGTGTTTTTAAGAAACCTTCCTTTCTAGGGTAAATACCCTTTGTATGTTTGCTGTGGTCTGATTTACAACTTCACTTAAGGGTAGCTGATACAACTGTGCTACTTTTTCTGCTATCAATGAAAGATAGGCACTTTCATTTCGCTTGCCGCGGTGGGGTACTGGAGCCAGATACGGAGCGTCAGTCTCCAAAACAATATGCTCTATAGGAATTTCAGATAAAAATTGGTCTATTTTACCATTTTTAAAGGTGACAACTCCTCCAATACCCAATAATAGGTTGCATTGCATTGCTTTCTGTGCATCGGAGAATGTACCCGTAAAACAATGGAAAATCCCTTTGATTTGTGAACAATCAAAATCATTAAGAATAGTAAATACAGTATCGAATGCATCACGGCAGTGTATGGCAATAGGTAATTGGTAATCTATGCTCCATTGGATTTGCTGAGCAAAGGCCATTTGCTGTTCTTTTCGAAAACTCTGATCCCAATACAAGTCCATTCCAATTTCCCCAACAGCACAATACATCCCTGTTTTAAGTTGGGAAGCAACCCATGCTAATTCCTCTTTATAGTTTGCTTTGACATGGGTTGGATGCAAGCCCGTCATTAAGTGTATCTGATTGGGAGCCATGGATTTAAGGGATTTCATGCGCCCTTCGTACTGAGAATCGATCGCGGGGATTAAAAAATCTGTGATCCCCTGATCAATTGCGCGTTGGAATACCTCAGCACGATCTTCGTCAAATTCTTCGACATACAAATGGGTGTGGGAGTCAATCATGTTCATCGGGTAAAAATAGTACTTTAGCCAAGCAGGCAACCAATCCCACCATAAAATTACCATGGATACCATCCAAATTCCAATCCAATTTCTTCCAACAGAACATATTTGTTGTCAATTACTCCTTAACGACAAACCTGTTTTTCTTTTAATCGATACTGGTGCCACCAACAGTTGCATCGCTTTTTCTCGCTATGAATTTTATAGCATGAAACTTCAAGAGGAATCGATTGAAGCAGCGGGAGCTGGATTGGAAAAATTAAAAGCTCAAAAGACGGAAAAAGCCGTTCTTCGGACACAATGTACTGCTGTTATCCAAAAATTTTCCTGGATGGTTTTGGATTTGGCTCCTATAAACACCTCACTGGAAAAAAATGAAGCTCCAGCGATAGACGGTATCCTTGGAGCCGATGTCCTTCGCAAAAGAAAGGCTTGTATCGACTACGACAAAGATCTTTTAACCTTACAGCTCTAAAGCTGCTTTCGGATTATTATCCATCAACAGCAAACGTGGGTCTTCCAAGGCTTCTTTGACAGCAACCAAAAAACCAACGGACTCGCGACCGTCTACGATTCGGTGGTCGTAGGACAGCGCTACATACATCATCGGGCGAATCACTACTGCACCATCTACTGCCACCGGGCGCTCAATAATGTTATGCATCCCCAGGATGGCCGATTGAGGTGGGTTGATGATGGGTGTGGATAGCATGGAACCAAAGACCCCGCCATTTGAAATGGTAAAGGTTCCACCTGTCATATCATCAACAGTTATCTGTCCTTCACGCGCACGTACAGCCAATCGTTTGATTTCACTCTCGATACCGCGGAAAGTTAAGGCTTCTGCATTGCGAACTACAGGAACCATTAAACCTTTGGGACCCGACACGGCTACACTAATATCACAATAGTCAAATTTTACTTGATGATCACCGTCGATCATTGAATTTACATCAGGGTACAGCTCCAAAGCACGAACAACGGCTTTGGTAAAAAAACTCATGAAGCCAAGTCCTACTTGATGTTTTTCTTTGAAGGTTTCTTTGAATTCACCTCGCAATGAAAATATAGGTGCCATATCAACTTCATTGAAGGTGGTCAACATGGCTGTTTCATTTTTCACAGTCACCAAACGCTCGGCAACTTTTCGTCGGAGCATGGACATTTTTTTTCGGTTTTCACCACGGCTACCATGAGCAGGTGGCGTCCCCATGGCAGGGGTTGCTTTTTGAGCATCTGCCTTAGTAATTCGTCCGTCACGACCTGTACCTTGGATGGTTTCTGGATTCAGCCCTTTTTCTGCAATAATTTTTTTGGCCGCTGGACTGGCCAAACCACTGGCATAGGTTTTAGGTGCAGGCGGTGTCTCAGAAGGCACAGAGTGAACTGCTTCAGCTGCTGGTTCAGATGGCGCAACGGATGATGGGGTACTCCCCTCGGCAGGAACTCCTTCTGTATCGATATGGCAGACTACCTGTCCGACAGCAACAGCATCCCCTTCTTCTGCCTTGAGGGTAATGGTACCACTAACCTCTGCGGGTAATTCGAGGGTGGCTTTATCGGAATCAACTTCTGCAATTGCCTGGTCTTTTTCGACGTAGTCCCCGTCTTGAACGAGCCATTGTGCAATTTCTACTTCGGTAATGGATTCTCCCGGCGAAGGAACTTTCATTTCTAGTATCATGTCGGACAGATTTACTTTATTTTTCGTATTTGATTATTTTTTGTGGCATCAAAAACATATTCAATGACTTCTTGATGGCGTCTTTGGAAACGAGTAGCACTTCCAGCTGCTGGGGCTCCATAGGAGCGACGCGAGGCACAGCGCCATTGGCTGGCTGGGGCGTGTTGCAGCAGTAAATAGCCCCAAACGCCCATATTTCGTGGTTCTTCTTGTGCCCAAACAACGTCTTTGGCATTTGGAAACTGTGCTCTAACCTTTTCTATTTCTTGCTCGGGTAATGGAAAAAGCTGTTCGATTCGAACCAGTGCTACATCCCTTCGATTCTTCTCCTCCCGGGCTCTCCATAGATCGTAATAAAATTTACCAGTACAAAACACCAACGTTTTTACTTGATCGGCAGTTACCATTTCATCAGAGATGACCGTCTTAAAATTTCCAGTTGCGAGCTCTTCTGGAGAAGAAACTGCTTGGGGAAGACGAAGGAGACTTTTGGGGGTAAATACGATCAAAGGTTTTCGAAAGTTTGCCTTTACCTGACGCCGTAGTACATGGAACATATTGGCAGGGGTTGTGCAATTTACTACGTACATATTGTCCTTTGCACATAGTTGTAAATATCTTTCTATACGAGCAGAAGAATGCTCAGCTCCCTGACCTTCGTAGCCATGAGGGAGTAACAAGACAATTCCATTTTGTGTTTTCCATTTGTCTTCTGCAGCGGAGATATATTGGTCAATGACAATTTGGGCTCCGTTAGAGAAATCTCCAAATTGCGCTTCCCAAATCGTCAATGCATTGGGACTGGCCATAGCATAACCATAATCAAAACCCAACACACCGTACTCGGATAAAAGGGAATTGAAAATTGCAAATTTTCCTTGGTTGGGGGCGAGTGTATTAAGTTGAATCAATTCTTCTTCAGAAGCCTCTGCTTTAAGAACGGCATGGCGGTGAGAAAAGGTTCCACGCTCCACATCTTGGCCCGAGATACGCACTCCGTGGCCTTCTAATAAGAGTGTTCCGTAAGCCAATAATTCTCCCATCGCCCAATCGAGTTTTTTGGTTTCAAAAAACATTTTCTTTCGATCGGCAATTAACCGCTCTGTTTTTCGGAGGAATTTCTTGTCTTCGGGTAGTTCTGAGAGTGTCGTGGCTACTTTTTCTAATTCTTCGAAAGGAATTGCGGTTACAACAGAATCCAACATTTTACCTTCCTCTACGCGTGGGATTCCCTCCCATTCGTCCTGCATAAAAGGTGTAATGATTGTTTTTTCAACTTTTCGAGCATCTTCCAAATCTTCCTCAAGGCTATTTTTGTAAGCAAGCTCCAAGGCCTTCATATAGGAGGAATCAATTACACCCTGTGCCATTAATTGTTCAGCATAAATATCCCGTGGATTTTTATGCTTGGCAATCATTTTATACAGCTGGGGCTGAGTAAAGCGGGGTTCGTCACCTTCGTTATGTCCATATTTTCGATAGCCCAAAAGATCAATAAAAACATCTCGACCAAACGTCATGCGAAAGTCCAATGCAAACAAAGTGGCATGAACCACGGCTTCTGCGTCATCCGCATTGACGTGTAATACGGGAGATAGAGTTACTTTGCCTACATCGGTACAATAGGTGCTAGAACGGGCATCGAGATAATTGGTTGTGAAACCAATTTGATTATTGACAACAATGTGAACCGTACCCCCTGTACCGTACCCTTTGAGTCGCGCCATTTGAACAATTTCGTAAGGCAATCCTTGCCCTGCAATGGCTGCATCGCCATGAACCAAAATGGGCAGTACTTTGGAGGTGTCACCATTGAACTGATGCTCGAGTTTTGCGCGGGTGATTCCCTGCACAACAGCACCTACTGTTTCAAGATGCGAAGGATTGGGAGCGATGTTCATATTGATCTGCTTACCCGAATCTGTTGTTCGCTTAGAAGTCCATCCCAGATGGTATTTTACATCCCCATCAAAAACCACCTCTTCATAATCTTTACCGTCAAATTCACTGAATATATCGCGGGGTGATTTCCCAAAAATGTTGGTCAATGTGTTCAAACGGCCTCGGTGTGCCATCCCCATTACAAATTCTTCAACACCTTGTTCGGCAGCCGATTCAATGACGGCGTCCAAAGCTGGGATGAGCGATTCCCCCCCTTCTAGTGAAAAGCGTTTCTGCCCCACATACTTGGTATGTAAAAAATTCTCAAAACTCACTGCCTGATTCAGTTTGAAGAGAATGTGTTTTTTTTGATCTGTAGTAAACTGCGGGTGGTTGTTGTTTATATTCAACCTTTGTTGGATCCAATTCACTTTTTCGGGATCACGTATGTACATATATTCAACCCCGATTGAATCGCAATAGATGGTTTGTAGATTGTCGATAATCTTTGCCAGTGTTGTTGGGCCAATACCCGTAATCGATCCTGCATTGAATACTTTTTCCAAATCCGTAGCATCCAAACCAAAGTTTTCGATAGCCAAATCAGGCGTATATTTTCTTCGATCCCGTACAGGATTGGTTTTTGTAAAAAGGTGCCCGCGACTGCGGTACGCATCGATTAGTTTAACGACCTGAAATTCTTTACGAACCGTTTCGGGTACTTCAGCCATTGCCTCGGTTGTATGGGCGTTTTCCATACCAAAATCAAAACCCTGAAAAAAGGCACGCCAACTGGGCTCCACCTGATCTGGATTGTGCAAGTATTGGTCATAAAGGGTTGAGAAATAAGCAGTGTGTGCTGCGTTTAAAAAAGAATAGTTATCCATTCGGCCAATTCTAAATCAAAAGTAAAAATACAATTTTTCCCAAGAGCAGCAGTCGGATAGGCAGAAATAACAACCCGCATGAGTCAAGTGCAACAATTCTCTAAAAAAAACAGCTTTTTTGATAAATAATTCACTGCAATGGAGAGCCTTTTCGCAAATTTTCGGAATTTTGAATTGTGTTTGCACTGGTTGATTGTAATAATTTTTATGCTTCCTGCGAGCGGGTATTTCAGCCACAATACGAAGGCCGCCCGATTGTCATTTTATCCAACAATGATGGTTGTGTCATTGCGCGGAGCAATGAAGCCAAAGCTCTGGGAATCCCTATGGGAGCTCCTGCCTTTCAGTACAAAGATCAATTCAAACAGCAAAATATTCAGGTATTCTCCTCCAATTATGCATTGTACGGCGACATGAGTCACCGGGTGATGAAAGTACTGGAACGCTATACCCCCAATGTGGAAATCTATAGTATTGACGAAGCTTTTTTACAATTCAAAGGGTTTGATCATTTTGACTTAGAAGCCGAATGCTTGAAAATGAAACAACAAGTGAAACAATGGACGGGTATTCCTGTTTCAGTAGGCCTGGCCTCTACCAAAGCACTGGCAAAAATCGCCAATAAAATTGCCAAAAAATTTGCCCATAGGACCCAGGGCGTCTATTGTATTGACAACGAAGAAAAACGAATCAAAGCCCTGAAATGGACCGCCATTGGTGATGTTTGGGGCATTGGCCGGCAACACAAAGTCCGACTCCAAGCACTCGGAGTACAAACGGCTTATGATTTTGCACTTTTGCCTGACGATTGGATCAAAAAAAACATGAGCGTATTGGGACTCCGCCTTAAAAAAGACTTGCAAGGACTGCCCTTTATTCAACTGGAGGAGGAAATCCCTCCAAAAAAATCCATTGCCACCACCCGTAGTTTTGAAGGGACTGTCACCCAGTGGTCGGATTTGGAAGAACGGGTAGCTACTTTTGCTGTTAGCTGTGCTGAAAAGCTACGCAAACAGCGCAGTACCTGTAGCGCCCTCTATGTATTTGTGCGTAGTGATCCGCATAAAAAAGGGACAACCCCCTATCGCAGCAGTTGTACCATCACTCTACCCCATGCCTCCAACTCCAGTTTGGATTTGAGTAAATATGCCGTTGCTGCTGCCAAAAGCATGTTCCAAGACGGCATTGCCTTTAAAAAAGCGGGGGTGATCGTGATGGGTTTGGCCCCAGCAGAAACACGCCAATTGACCCTCTTTGAATCCCATGTGGGCAAACATCAGGCATTGATGCGAGCCATTGACAAAATTCACAAACGCTATGGCCCGCACCAGATGAAATTGGCCAATCAAGATCTAGGCAGAACTTGGAAAATGCGGCAAGAACACCTGTCCAAACGCTATACTACCGCTTTATCTGACATCATCAAAGTAAAATAACTATGCAAGATCCCGGACTTTCATTTTTTAAGCCCAATGCACAAACCCGAAAAATGCTACACCTGGCTCAGGAAGGCATCTCGGCTGGTTTTCCTTCACCAGCTGATGATTTTAAGGAACTTCGGATCAGCATTGACCAGGAGGTTGTGAAAAACGAAGAAGCTACTTTTTATGCCCGTGTATCGGGTCAATCAATGCAAGGAGCCGGTTTGGATGATGGCGATCTATTGGTCATTGACCGAAGCAAAGAACCCGAAGACAAAGCCATCGCTGTCTGTTTTGTCGATGGTGAATTTACTGTCAAACGCCTTAAAGTAGAGAAAGACTGTGTCTATCTGATGCCAGAAAATCCACGTTACCATCCTATAAAAGTAACTGAAGACAATCAATTGCAAATCTGGGGCGTGGTAACCTATGTGGTGAAAAAGGTGTGACAGGTAATTATTTACTGGTATCTGAAATCTGATCACCCATTGGCCGTTGAAAATTCAGAAAGATATGCACACAAAGAACTTAAAATTATAGTCCTACGTCACAGTCATATTGGTGTTCCATATAAAGGTACTTAATAAACGACTGTCTATTCCTTTACCAAAACCCGATGAAAGGTCGTTGCTAAAAAGGAAGCCAATTGTTCGCTGCTGAATTCAGCGGCTGAAGAGTGGGTCGCTAAAAACAATTCTGGAGGAGTACCCACCAACATGATACTCAACAACAAGAACTCATAGTTTTCGTCAAAAGCATTGATATTGGGATCGTTTCTCAAGTCGCGATTGATGTCCCGTATGACAGCCCTAATTTGGTCGCTTTGATAGGTACTTTGTCGGATGGCAGCTTGATTTTTTGTATGAAAGTCCTTCATCTGAGGGGCCGTTACAAAATCAAAATAGCCTTTAAAGGTCGTATACAAATATTCATAGACAGAGGAAGCGGCCTTTCGCTTATTTTTAATATCCTCCTGTATGGTGCTGTTAATAGACTGAATCAAGGCTTCGAACAAACTGTTGACATCATCAAAATAATTGTAAAAGGTACCTCGAGCAATCCCAACAGCCTGGACGATATCATTGACTGTGGTGTGCTGTAGTCCCTTTTCGGAAAACAAACGCAAACCCTCAGAAAAGAGGGCTTCACGGATTTTTAATTTATTGGATTCCCGAACACTCAAAACCGCCTACAGTCGTTCAAAAATTCCGGCAATGCCTTGCCCGCCACCGACACAAGCTGTAACCATACCGTAGCGTTGGTTGCGTCGTTTCATTTCGTTTACTAACTGTATGGTTAACTTGGCACCTGTACAGCCCAATGGATGCCCCATGGCAATAGCACCACCGTTAACATTGACTGAATCCGGGTTGAGGCCCGCTTCCTGAATAACAGCCAAAGCTTGAACAGCGAAAGCTTCATTCAGTTCTGTTTGTTCAATATCAGTAATCTTTAAATTGGCTTGCTGCAAGGCTTTTGGTATGGCTACGCAAGGGCCGATACCCATGTAAAGGGGATCGACACCCCCAACGGCGCAGGATACCAATCGCGCTATGGGTTCGAGTCCCAACTCTTTTACCATGGCTTCACTCATAACCAGTGTAAAAGCGGCACCGTCTGAGGTTTGGGAAGCGTTTCCTGCTGTGACAACCCCTCCTTGTTTAAAGGCAGGACGCAGTCGAGCCAAGCCTTCAAGGGTCGTGTCTCGTCTGACGCCTTCATCTTGGGCAACCGTATGGCTATGGGTGTGACGCTTGCCATCTTTGACAAAAACTTCTTCAACAGTAATGGGTACAATTTCCTCAGTAAATAATCCTGCATCGATAGCCTGTGTAGCTTTTCGATGGGAAGCTACGGAAAAAGCATCAGCAGCATCACGAGAAATATTGTACTTCCCAGCTACTGCCTCTGCTGTAGCCCCCATACTGACATGGTAATTGATATTTTCTTGGTTGGCTTGATAGCTAGGTGAGAGTTTGTAACCCGTCATGGGCAGTAAACTCATGCTTTCGGTTCCTCCAGCAATGTATATGTGACCAAAACCCGCTTTGATTTTTCCAACGGCCATTGAAATAGCTTCCAAACCCGAGGCACAATACCGATTGATGGTAATTCCTGGAACTTCTTTACCCAACGCGCGTGCGGCAATCAAACGGCCAATTTGTAAACCTTGCTCTCCTTCTGGATTGGCACAGCCAACGATCACATCGTCAACGGTTGTTGGATCCAATTCAGGAACTTGAGCCACCAAATGACGAACAACGTCTACGGCTAGGTCATCCGAACGGTAATTTTTAAATCCACCTTTTTTTGCTTTTCCTACCGCAGAACGGTAGCCTTTTACTATATATGCTTCCATTTTTTTTAGTTTCTGAGGGGCTTGTTATACATTAAAATGCTTTGGATTCGTTCTTGTGTTTTTTGATTACCCAAAAGTGTTAAAAAGCCTTCCCGTTCAATATCTAGAAGGTATTGTTCATCTACTTTTTGTGGACTGGTCAAATCACCGCCACAAATTACATGCGCAATTTGACGGGCAATTACGACATCATAATCTGACATATATCCACCTAATTTAAACTCATTTATCGCCGTATATAAGGCACTAATACCTTGACGGCCCAATACTTCAATATCGGTTCGTACGGAAGGGGGGACATAATTTGCTGCTAATTCCAACACCTTTGCTTTGGCATCGCCAATATTTCTGGGTGTATTGTAGCAGACTGTATCCCGACCTTCCTGAAGGTAGTGTAAGTTGAAGGCCTCAGTGGCTGATGTAGCCACAGCAGCGGTTGCAATATTTTTAAAATGGCTGATCAACGTTGGAATTTTTACATCCCCATCAAAAAAAGCATCGGAGGCACGCAAAGCAAACTCCTTGGTTCCACCCCCGCCAGGTAAAAGCCCCACCCCTACTTCGACCAAGCCGATGTATGACTCGGCAGCGAATATTCCAGCATCGCAGTGCATAGAAATTTCACAACCGCCTCCAAAGACATAGCCCTGCGTCGCAACAACAACGGGTATTTTAGAGGTACGAATGCGCATGTTGATATCCTGGAAATCTTTCACCATTTGGTTTAAATCATCAAATTTCTTTTGCATGGCGAGCATGCCTACATTCATTAGATTGGCACCTACTGAAAATTGTTTGGCATTATTACCTATGACTATTCCATTCCAGTTTTCATTTTCTGCCAATTCGATTGCCTCGACCATCGCGCGTCCAATGCCTTCTCCTATGGAATTGCTTTTGCTTGTAAACTCCAAACACATCACTCCGTCACCAATATCATGTACGGTACATTCACTGTTTTTGATGAGGGGTTTATTTTCGCGGTAGCTATCCAAAATAATGAGTCCGTCAGTACTGGGAACCGCTTCGTATTGTTGGGTATTCAAGCTGTAGTATTTTTTTACCCCACCTTCAAATTTATAAAAGGTTTCAATGCCATTGGCTTGCATTTGTTGCACCCAATATGGAACGGTCCAACCACAAGACTCGATAAGATCGATCCCAGCTGTTAAGCCTACAAGATCCCAGTATTCAAAAGGACCAAAATCCCAGACGTATCCCGCTCGCATGGCATCATCTACTAAAAATACTTCATCGGCAATTTCTGGAACCCGATTGGCTGTGTATGACAATAAAGAAGCAAAATAATTACGCAGGAATTTATTTTCTCTTTCCGTACCCTCCATCAGCATGACAAAGCGTTTGGACATCAGGTCAATACCCTTAGCTGCTTTAACTATGGGTAGCTTGGGTCGTGTTGTAGGCTCATATTGAAGTGTTTCTAGATTGAGTACGTTAATAATGGTTCTCCCTTTTTCATCTTTTTGTTTGGTTCGTTCATAGAAACCTTTACCCGATTTGTTACCAAAAAACTTATTATCGACCAAAAAACGCATGAATTTTGGATCTTCTTTCCCTTTTTGGTTATCAAAAAAACTATCGTTAGTAACATTGTCACGAACAAAGTTGGTGACCTTCTCCCCTGTATCAATCCCCACCAAATCTTGCAGTTTGAATGTAGCTGTTTTAGGTCGTCCAATAAGTTGTCCCGTTAGGGCATCAACTTCTTCTACAGTCATACCGTACTCTTGTGTTAATTCAATCATTCGAACGCCCGACATGACCCCAATACGATTGGCTATAAAGGCGGGTGTGTCTTTGCACAACACCGTCTGTTTTCCCAGAAATACATCGCCAAAATCCATAAAGAAGTCAATCATTTTTGGATCACTTTCTGGAATGGGAATGATTTCTAATAACCTTAAATAACGGGGTGGGTTAAAAAAATGTGTCCCGCAGAAGTGTTTTTTAAAATCAGCAGAACGTCCCTCTGCTAGCAAGTGAATCGGGATACTTGAGGTATTTGAACTAATAAGACTACCTGGTTTTCTATGGGATTCTACGCGTTCAAAAATGGATTGCTTGATATCCAAGCGTTCGACAACAACCTCGATAATCCAATCAGCATCCGCAATCTTCTCAAAACATCATCAAAGTTTCCCGTTGTGATGCGTTGGGCAAATTTTTTATCAAACAAGGCCGCGGGTTTTGATTTGATAGCTTTCATGAGTGCTTCGTCAGCAATTCGATTTCGAGCCGATGCCGTTGCCGTTGCCTTAACAAGGTCAGTGGGAAGGATATCCAGCATCAGTACTTCCATACCAACATTGGCGAGGTGGCAGGCAATTCCAGATCCCATAACACCGGAACCCAAAACAGCCACTTTTTTTATGCGATAACTCATTCGTTTTGTCTTTGTTTCAAACGAAAATATAAAAAATATGACATCCCGTCACTTTTTTTATGCTACATTTGATTAAGAAAAAAAACAACCTATGAATCAACACGTTTTTGACCAGCTCAAACAGCGAGCCGATAATGCTGGGCCCATTGGAGGAACCCTAAAATTTGTAGTCGACGAAACTATTGTATACATTGATGGAAACGGCGATGAAAATAGGGTCAGCACTGACGATAAAGAAGCTGATTGCAGCATCAATGTTAGCCAAGATGTTTTAGAAAAGCTTCGCGATGGGGAGCTCAATCCTATGATGGCTGTCATGGGTGGACAAGTAAAAATCAGCGGAGACATGGGTCTTGCCATGAAGGTTCAATCTTTATTGGGTTAAGTATACTTGAAACTTTTACGACCTCGTATTCATTTGACCCCACCCACGGGATGGATGAATGACCCCAATGGGCTATTGTATCATCAAGGGGTGTATCATGTTTTTTATCAATATTACCCGGACGGGTTGGAATGGGGCCCCATGCATTGGGGTCATGCTATAACAAAAGATTGGTTGCATTGGGATCACCAACCAATCGCATTGTACCCTGACAATCTTGGAACCATCTTTAGCGGTTGCGCAGTCGTCGATATCCAAAATAGTTCCGGTTTGGGTTCTGCGAAGACTCCTCCGCTGGTTGCTCTATTCACCTACCACAATAGCGAAAAGGAAAATAAAGAAAAGGTCAACTTTCAATCACAGGGACTGGCGTTTAGCTTGGACAACGGAAAAACATGGTCAAAGTACGCTAACAATCCCGTTTTAGAGGATTCAAATAGCACGGATTTTCGAGATCCAAAAGTATTCTGGGATTCCCAACACGATCAATGGGTAATGAGTTTGGCCGAAGGAGATTGCATCGGCTTCTATCGTTCGACGAATCTCATTCGCTGGACCTTGACCAGCCGTTTTGGGAAAACTGAAGGCGCACACGGAGGGGTATGGGAATGTCCAGACTTATTCCCCTTGAAAGATGCGCAAGGGATCGTCTACTGGGTTTTGTTGGTGAGTATCAATCCCGGTGGCCCCGAAGGAGGATCAGCAACACAATATTTCATTGGCGAATGGAACGGGAGTGAATTTATCCCATCAAACTCAGAAATTTGCTGGCTGGATCAAGGTACGGATCATTATGCTGGAGTCACTTTTAGTAATCATGAAGAACAAAGACTGTTACTGGGATGGATGAATAACTGGAAGTATGGACAGCAAATTCCTGCAGACAACTACCGTGGTTGCATGACCGCTGCTCGCGAACTTTTCTTACATACAACCAAGGGGAAGCTCAGTTTGGGAAACCGATTGCCATCTGCTTTCACAAAGCATTTCTCATTATCCACAAGAGTTTCCCCAAACGAGGTGCATCCCTTATCCCAAACAACCTTTTTGCTTAATATTGAATTTAAAGCAGATTTTGTACTTGAATTGAAAAATGATGCAGGTGAAAAAATCACTGTATGCTATGACCAAAAATCACTACTGATCGATCGATGTTCTTCCCATGTAAATGAATTTCATCCTGATTTTTTTCAACCAATAAAAGATGTATTTCATTCAGAAACGGGCAAAATGCAACTGCTGATCGACACTTCCTCTCTTGAAATATTCACCCCAGAAGGGCAAAGTTGGACTCTTTTATTTTACTTAGATCAACCCCTACAGACTCTTTACAACAAAGGGTTGGATCATATTGAAAAATGCAATTTAAATGGTGTGTTAACAAACTAAATTCGTTTGAGACATTCCTTGACATTTCCTTAGCACTTTCATCCCAATTGGATAAAGTGGAACTGAAATGAAATGATTTGTTTTGTAAGAAAGCATTCGTATGGGTTCGTTGCGTAAAGTAGATATGGTAGTGCTATCGGATATTCATTTGGGCACCTACGGGTGTCAAGCCAAAGACCTATTAGCCTATCTCAAATCCATTGATCCAAAATGTGTCATCCTAAATGGTGACATCATAGATATATGGCAATTTAAAAAAAGGTATTGGCCAAAGTCCCACATGAAAGTGATCAGATATCTTTTGAAATGGATTGTCGACGGTAAAGAAATTTACTACTTAACTGGAAACCACGACGAGATGCTAAGGAAATTCAATGGTTTTCGAATTGGTAACATGACCATTGCCAATAAAGCTGTACTTGATTTGGATGGAGAAAAAGCATGGTTTTTCCATGGAGATGTTTTTGATGTTAGCATGCAATACTCCAAATGGTTAACTCGTTTGGGTGGCATTGGTTATGATTTCTTGATACTATTAAATAGTTTAATCAATACCGTGCTGGAGAAAATAGGGAAAAACAAACTTTCGCTCTCAAAAACGATTAAGAACAGCGTCAAAAGTGCTGTTAAGTATATCAATCAGTTTGAAATGACAGCCGTTTCTATTGCTGCCTCCAAAAACTATCGTTATGTAGTTTGTGGACACATTCACCATCCCAATATTGAAAGCTACCAAATGGATGAAAAAAAAGTAACTTATCTGAATTCGGGGGATTGGGTTGAAAACCAAAGTGCCTTAGAATATCACAAGGGAAAATGGTCCCTTTACAATCACGAACCCGAACGTTTTGAAACGGTCATTTACACAGAGATTGATAAAACAAATAAAGAATTGTTTGCAGAAATGCTTGCCGAATTTAATATGCTGAAAGATTCATGAAAGTTTTATATGCCATCCAAACAACAGGAAATGGGCACATCTGTCGCGCTAAAGAAATGATCCCCTATTTGGAACGTCGTTTTCAATTTGATGTCATCCTGAGTGGACCCAAAAACCAGTTTGACTTGGGATATCCCATTAAAAATCATTTCCAAGGACTCACCCTGTATTATACAGATTCAGGAGCTATTCATTGGATTAAAACCCTTTTTAAAAACAACTTCATACGATTTGTTAAAGACGTTTTATCCCTTCCGATTCACGAGTACGATTTAGTTATCTCTGACTTTGAGCCAGTTGCATCATGGGCGAGCAAAATTCGAGGGGTCTTATGCTTTGGAATAAGTAATCAAATTTCACTTTGGCAAAAAAAAGTTCCCAAACCAGAGAAAAAATACACCTCGGTTGTCAAGTGCTTAAAATACTTCGCTCCTTCGGATTGTGAATACGGAATTCACTATCAAAAATTCGATAAACGAATATATGCCCCTATCCTGCGTTCCAAAGTACGTACTTTGGTGCCCGCAACAGGTGGAGGTATAGTAGTGTACCTTCCTGCTTATCATCGCAACGTTATCCAGACCTTTCTGAGTGATTTTCCATTCGTTACGTGGCATGTATTCACTGCTACTGTTCAGTCAACCACACAACAAGGCACACTTTTTTTACATCCTATTGATGAAGACAATTATTTGAAACGACTTGCACAAGCCGACGGAGTAATTACTCATGCAGGTTTTACTACGACTGCAGAGGCCTTGTTTTTGAAAAAACCGCTTTTGGTTATTCCCATACGAGGACAAATTGAGCAACAATATAATGCCGCTGCTTTAAAGAAATTGGGCGTTTGCGTCTTAAAGCAGTTGACTGCATCCAACAGCGAAGCCATTGCAGATTGGCTGCAATATCCGAATAGGATTCAAGCTACATTTGAAAATGAATTGAAAGAATTAGTCGACCGCATGGCTATTGATTATATCAAGATCACGTTTTCCGAGGATACTATTCTTAACTATCCCTAAAATTTCAACACCTCAAATTCAACACGTCGTTGGGTACTATGAAAGGATTCCGGTAATTGATTGACGGGGCTTATCTCGATTTTAAGCTTTAATTTGAATTGCTTATTGATCCTTCTGATCTCAACTTCGGCCTCTTTACGGCTTTCAAATGTACTTGCTATTACTCGGTATAAGAATTGATCTGTTGTAATCACTAAAGGTGAGTAACCCATTTTAGCAAGTTTTCTTTGAATTGCTTTCGCATTTTGTTTATCTCCATAAGCTCCTGCATCAATATAATAGTTCTTTAGGGTATTATCCGGAACTTTCGTCTCACCATAAGCCACTCCTTCTATTCTTCCCTTTTGACCGAGTTTGTCTTGAATGTAGTTTATAATGGTTTGCTGCCTTCTTTCGGATAAACCGAAGTTATATTCAGAGTTCCCTCTACTGTCTGTAAAGGAATTGATTCTCACTTTCAATTTAGGATACTTAACTAAGGCTTCAACTACTTTATCTAGCCTGTCCTTATACTGTTCCAATAAGTTTGACATATCGTAGTTAAAGTAGATGGGAGCAAAGGCGTCTTGAATGTCTTTAGAAAATTTATTCAAGTCTCTAATTTTCTGAGTTAGCGAAACTTTGATAGGATCTGATTTTCCATATTTTGTTCGAATACTGTAGTAAAAAGAGTCTCTTTGAACGGATGTATTTTGATTATAATAAAGGAAAGAACCGTTTTTATTCCATTTGATATGTTCCCTCGGGAGCGAGTCAAGGACATATATACGATCAAACAATTGATGCAACGGGTCTACCTGGTTCAATAATTTTTCGTCATTTAATTGAACCCCCAGATCCGATACAATAAGCGTGTCCGCTGTAAAATAATTATACCTATCTGAGACGCCTTTTAAGTATGGTTGAAGTTTAAATTTGTACAAGTCGTCGTTTCCGCTGCCTCCGGACCGATTGGATGTAAAAAAACCAATACCCCTACCATCGTAAAAAGTCCAGCAAAAATCATCTGTTTCCGTATTAAAGGGGGGGCCTAAAAGATTGCGTTCCCACCGGTTGGGCATCACTTCACTTGCAATCCAAATGTCCAACCCACCAATACCTTCTGTATTATTTGAAGCATACGATAGATGATCCCCTATCCAATTGGGGAAAACTTCATTAGCTGTTGTGTTAATATCTTTTCCCAGATTTATTGGTTGCGAAAAGGAACCGTCCGGATTTCTTTGCGCCACATACAAATCAAAACCACCATAACCTCCTGGTCGATTGCTGGTAAAAAACAAACGTTGATTTTTGTTATCAAAGGTCGGATGTAGGGTTGAATATCCCTTTGTATTAATATTCAGTGGAACAGCAATTTGCTTTTCTGAATTGGGATAGGAAATTTGGTATATATCGAGATGAATAATATTGGTGTCTGTCTTTGTTTCCGATGATCTTGTGATGTATAATAGCTGTTTATCAGAATCATAGCTAACAGGACCATCTTGTAAAATTGTATTTAATCCTAAATCCAGTACTTCTGGGGTGGCTAATTCAAGTTTGTCATCAATGGATGCTTTTGCAAGATTATAAATTGGGTAGTCCGAGCGAATTCTCTTTAATTTTTGTTTTTCACCCTTCATCTTTCTTGATGTAACAAACCATAATTCCTTTTGTTTAAGTCTAGAATTCTCTAGAAGAACAGCGGCAAATTCGTCATTTTCAGAATTTACAGTTAGCGACTCAAACGGGTGTTCATAGCTATCTTTGAACCGAATCTTGTACAAAAGGCTATCTTCTTCCCATAAACTTTGAAACGGAATGGGTAACATTCTCGCTTTTACTCGATATTCTTTCGCCAATTTTGAGTCTTTGGGTAATAAGTCCGAATAGATTAAATAATCTTCAGCAACAGCAAAAGGATCATTTACAATCTGTTTAAAAAGAGCCCGTGCATTTTCTTTTTGACCCTTTGCTAAAAAGGCTCTGGCCAACTTTTGCTTTTGAGAAATTGACAAATTAGCCGTTTGTTTTTGGTAGTATTCAATTGCTAATTGATATTCTTCATTAAAGTAATAGTAATCGGCCCAGTCCAGAATATTGTTTTGGCTGTAAATACTCACATTACCGACGATCACAAAATAAATGAACCACTTTTTCATCTTAAAATATTCTTGGCGAACGGAGTTCTAACACTGATTTCATATTAAAATCAAATCTTAAAATAAGTTCATGCGTTCCTGAATTAAATGAAGAAATTAGATTTCCCAGTCCTGTATTGTAGGAATAACCGATACTCCAATTAGAATTGATATGAACTCCTCCCAACAATCCATAGGATCCTCCCATCTTCGTATTAGGGATAATTGTTTCAACGGAGCTTCTGTATTGGGGCCCAAGCCAAAAATTGTCTTCAAAAACAAACAACACACTTAAATCATAGCCCATAGAAGATCCCCTGGATTGCTTTATTAACATACTGGGTTTAACATCCCATTGATCCGCAATTGAAAAATAACCGCCCGCTAATAAATAGCCGTGTGGTGAAACATTGTAAAATTCGTTATCAAGTAGACGGGGTATAGAAAAACCTGCATAAAATCTTTCTTGATGATAATAGATTCCAAATCCAATATTGGGTTGCAACTTTATATTCATGTTATCAATAAAAGCATTGTCACTTGGAAGTAATGTTTGGATCAATGCGGAATTTATCCCGTAATTATAGGTGCCAAATTTAACACCCAAAGCGAGTTGATGGTTTTTGCTGTTGAGTCTTAGATGATAAGAGGTATCAATATCCAACATGGTATTCACTACGGGGCCTATTTGATCATTTACTATACTCACTCCCCATCCAAGGTTTTTTCTTTTTACACGACCATTCAATGCTAATGCTTGTGTGTTCGGAGCACCCTCGAATCCTACCCACTGGATACGATTTAATGCCGTTGCATTGACATATTTTTTTGTGCCAACGTAAGCGGGGTTCAGGAGTTGATTCGCAAACATGTATTGAGAAAATGTGACCTCCTGTTGTGCACTGGCTTTATAAAGAGTAGTTGTCAATAAAGCTACCCAAATTAAATGTATTGGATTGCGCTTTTTCATTCCTCCCTTTTTAAATATATAAAACCCTTAAAAATAACTCGCTCTTCTACAAGGAGTCGATAAAAATAGGTGCCCTGCGGCAATTCATTGGTGACTCCTATTTGAAAACCTACATTCAACTGACCAATCCAGTCATTCTGATAATTTACTTTTTCGTACACTTTCAACCCCCAACGGTTCCATATTTCAAGACGATTGTTTGGATATTTATCTATTCCTTCAATTTCCCAACCATCATTTGTTCCGTCTCCATTGGGTGAAAATGCATTGGGTATTTTTAACTCGCTTTTTATTTTTTCTTCTGGAGATAAATTTTCATCTGATGTAAGTTCCGTAAACACCACCTCTTCTGAAACTTCATTAGACTCTGCTGTCAAACTAACAACGGAGGTATCGGGATTCTCACTTGCATTGGATTCCGTTTCACTTAAAAAGTCGTTATCAGAATTTTCAATAGCAATATAGGCCTCGGCTACATTCCGGTATGAATTTTCAGTCGTCAAATTGTTTATTGAAAGTAGAATCGTTGAAATAATATTTCCATCGAATTCGTCATCATCGAGCCCAAAAATTTGTATCTCCTGACTCGTAGCCCAATTATTTGTGTTGAAAATTAGGGTCGATGTCGATACGGACAATTCCGTTTGATCCATTACTGTTATATCCAATATAACGCTGCTTACAACATTTGTTGTTAAAGACACAGAAAGAGTCGTACTTTCCCCGTCCTCACTTACTTTATTCGGGATGTTGAAGTTAAATCCAGCTACGTCATCATCTACATTTATTAATCCTACAGTAGGCATATCCTCTGCCGTTAATAGATCGTACACAGGATCTGTCGAACTCGGATCGCCAACAATAACGGTGTAGTTTTGATCACCATCTACGTAGAAGTCATCCAATCCCTTAATTATTAATTCATTGGAATACGGTTGATTCCAATTGTTGTTTACTATTTTCATCGTTGGAACTTCAAGAATAGCTTCGTCCGTATTGGATCCTAAACTCAACGGTAAAATTATGTCTGCATTCAAACTGGGTTTAGATGTCAATTCAAACAAAAGGGTTACTGTCCCCCCTTTTTCATTTGTATTATAGTTATCATTGAAAACGATTACATTCACAGATGCAATATCATTATCTGAATTTAAGAAATTTAAATCCATAATCGATGCGCCACTTATACTGCTGTAGTTCATGTCATCTGATAGCACATTGCTTGTTACTATGGTGAATAAAATAGGGCCATCAACTACAGGAGGTGAATCATCAACACCATATACGTAAATTGTTTGCGAGCTGCTCCAATTCGCGGGTGTAAAGGTAACTGTGCTTGTTACCGTTCCTTCGTTACTATTTGAAGAAAATAACTGCAATGAAACATTGTCTGTCGGTTTCGATAATAATTTAATCTCGAAACTTCCTGAATCTCCATTTTCGCTTGTTGTATTATCTTTCAGTGAAATGGCAAATCCTGCCGTAGGTAAACTTACAGCTTTAACTACATCATCATCCAACGTGTCTATGGTTCTTGTTGTGCTGGATAGCCCCGTAAAGGATGCATCGGAGCCTGCGTTTACTGAAAATACAATTGAACTTGTTTGCGTTCCGTCTATTGAGCTATCATCTACCGATGCGATGCTTACTGTTTGAGAAACATTCCAATTGGCAGCCGTAAATGTCAGACTGCTCACACTCAGATTGGACTCGGTTGCATCGCTATTGGTTATGTCTATGATCACAGCAGCCGCTGGCGCGGCAGTCAGACGAACCGTAAGAGATTGTGTTGCTGGGTTGTTCTCCTGTAAGGTACCACTTAATGTTCCCACCAAATATCCTGCTACATCGTTATCAGTGATATTTAAATTAAATATGCTATCAGCCAACGAATCATAACAAGCATCACTCAAAGCTTCGTTAACTGATAGGGTAATTGTCACAGCTTCTGTACCCTCAGCAATAATATCATCGACGGTAGAAATTGTAACTGTTTGTGAAACATTCCAATTGGAATTTGTGAAGGTTAGACTCGAACTACTAAATGTTACATCAGAGGATTGACTAGAAGTCAAATCCAATACAACCGTACTACTGGGCTGGTCCGTTAAAGAAACTTCAATAGCTGTGGTACTTCCTCCTTCAGTAATCGAAAATGAAGGAGAAACGACAGAAAATCCGGGATCAATTAAATTGACCAAAACAGAGGTTCTCGTTGCACTTTGTCTGTAATTAGCAAAAGTTGGATCAGAAAAATTTGCAGCTTCTGCGTAATACGTTGTACCGTCAACTAGAGGGGTATTAAGTGGTAGGTAGGTAGTGCTTCCTGTAGAAGTAGAAAACCAAACCAAGTTGTATGGTATCCCGTCCGTACCAGTTTCTACATTTAATACAATATCATTTAACGTTGGGGCATCTGATAAACAAAATGTTTGCGTGTTACTCCCCGTAGGAGGTAATATTTCATTTGATAAACAAAGTGTAGATGAAGAAGTAAACCTCACAGTGTGATAGTTAGCAAATCCTCCAGTTGCAGAAGTAAACCCCCAATAACCAACATCACTGCTTAAAACAGTTCCAATGAGATCTACGGTCTTGCTATTCGTATAAGTAGTTCCATTGCTATGATTGAACTGATAGGACAGTCTTGATTCAGAATAATCCCAAGAAATTATTGTATTGTGAAACTGTACATTTTCAATATTGGTTACAGTTTTTGAATCTGTATCACTTGATGTAGAGTTGTATTGACCATTTTGAATAAAAGCGATATGATCATCTGCTGGATCATAACCATTTTGAAAAGTGTCAAATTCGATTGCGTATGAAGGAGAAATACCTCCATACCCTATACCTTCTCCAGCACTACCCTGTCCGGTATCTATATTTTGAATAACAAACGCAATCCCGTCTGCTCCGTATTGGGCAGGGCCTTGTTGTCCAAAATACAAATCAAAATTCAAACTAAAATCCTCTCTTAAATCCAATCTTCTCGTATACCAAGCAGCACCGTTCTTCCAAAGTGTATATGTTGTCAACGATATTTCAGCTGAACCACTACTGGTGGCTGTTCCAACATAATTAAAATCGGACAGGTCTATTGGAGTTGTAGCACAAATTCCCACATCATCATCTTGTGTCCTGACACTTATTCGTTCATCTGCAAGAGGATCATAGCTATCATCTGACATGCTATCAACAACCGTTACGATCAAATCTTGAATGATATCGCCATCCCGGTCAGCGTCATTTACACCCGTTACTGTAACAGTTTGCGCAAGTGACCAATTCGTACTGGTAAATGTAAGTGTCGTCGTACTTACTGAAATTTCAGTTGTATCGGATACTTGAATAGCTAATACAACGTTCGTTGTCGGAGCCTTATTTAATCTTATTGTAAATGTGTCAGAAGAAGCATTTTCAGCAACGATGATTGTGGTTGTGGAAATGGTAAAGCCAGGGGATTGAGACCGCAGCCCGAATGAAATAAAAATGAATATAAATAAACATACTATTTTTTTCGACGGGCTGTCCCACTCTGGTCTCAAAATTAGTTTACTTATGTCCATGTCAAAGGTACAAATAATTTTTATAAGCTATTAATCAATAACTTACAAATCATACCCGTAATTTCTAACTTATTTATAAAATCAAGATTTTACCTTGCTTTAATGTGAAGTGACATTTTTGTGAACTATTAAAGGGCAAAATTTTGTTTCAATTAAACACTGGTTTACGGTTTTATAAATTTAATGAAATTTTTTGTACCGCCAGTATGTACTAAATCACGAAATAAGGACGTATTATGATATAACCAAAAAGGCATCAAGTAGCATTTGGAAAACTGTTTTTTAATTTTCAGAATAAACTAATCGAGCGTAAATTTTACTATTTTTTGTTGTGGTAAAGGAGGAATTGAAGCTTTCGTCTTTTCATACCGGGGCCAGGATTCTGCATAAAATAAATTAACTGCTTCCAAAGCATACCTCATTTGCTCTTGTGCTTTTGACAGAAGGTCTTTTTCTGTTGTTGTTAGTCCATTGGGTCGTGATTGTATGTAATATCGAGCTTTATTTAATCGTGTCATCACATTGGGCTTGGGACTTCGAACAATACCTTGTCGCTTATCTTCTTTTCCTAAAAATAAAGCCAGGTGCAGATCAATTTCCTCACTCAACTCATTACTAACCAAATCGATGGACTCTGGAAGTTTGTTTTCTTTATAAGAGGTTCGCCATACCGTCAACCGTTTTTTGCTTTCTATTAATTGGGTAACAGCTTTTGCTGCAAGTTCCGTCATTTGTTCGAGGGTATCTGTATATTGGTAGGCGGCTACAAAAGCTTCTTGAGAAAGGAGCCCTCTTGGATCCAAGGCTACATCAATGGATGCTTTTGACTCTTTCCCATTGTATGCGACAACTGCCGTATAAGCTCCTGCTAAGGCCCGCTTTCCTCTTCCTTCTCTTTTCTTTTGGGGTTGCTTTCTTTGGGGTCGTTGTGGCGCTTCTTCGGTCAAATCCCAATTCCAACGGTACAGCCCTTTTTCTTTGGGGGCTTTTTTCTCTAGTGTTTTAATTGATTTTCCATTCAAAAACAATTGCAAGGATATGGAATCTGAAACCGGATTGGTTTTCTCGGGATTGAAATAAAATGTAAAGCGTCCTCCTTCGGGACGGTTTTCACCGTTGAACATGGCATCTCCACCAAAGCGTGTACCATTGGGTTGCTGGGTAGCTGTATGGTAAGCCTTGGGCGCGTCAAATAAATGAATAGAAGTATCAATTAGATTTGAATTTTGAGCCAACTTACGAAGAGGACCAATGTCGTCAAGTATCCAAATTGCCCGACCAAAAGTTCCTATTATCAAATCCGGTTCACGCTTGTGAATAACCAAATCTTTGGTTGACACGGTTGGGAAAACATCTGATGGCATTTTCTGCCAAGATTTTGCCCCATCAATGGAAAGATACAAACCATCATCCGTTCCTAAGAAAAATAAATTGGGGGCAACGGGATCTTGTACTATGGAAAGCGCATAACTGCTTACATCTTTAGTATCAACAATACGCTTCCATGTTTTGCCATAATTTGTTGTCTGAAACACGTAGGGCGTATAGTTGAACCGTCGATAATCATTGGCGACTAATAAAGCGGCCCCTTTTCTATAAGTTGAAGCTTTGATTTGAGGAATCCAACTCCCTGCTGGAAGCCCTTTGATGTTTTTGGTTACATCGTTCCAAGTAGTCCCACCATCTATAGTATAATGAACTCGGCCGTCATCGGAGGCTGTCCAAAGCATTTTTTCTTCTATGGGTGAAGGTTCGATAACCAAAAGGGTACAAAAGTTTTCAGCTCCTGTGGCATCTAGGGTCAATCCCCCACTTTCACTTTGCCTTTGTCTGCTTTTGTCATTGCTCGTCAAATCAGGAGAAATAAGCTTCCACGTCAATCCTTCATCCTCACTTTTATGGACAAATTGGCTACCAAAATAAAGTGTTTTAGCATCAAAGGGATCCTGAGCTATGGCTGCATTCCAATTGAATCGGAGCTTCATATCGGGATCGGGATGGGTGGGTTTAATTGTGTAGTTATTTCCCGTCTCTGCGTCATATCGCGAGACATTCCCTTGTTGGCTCATGGCAAAACCAAAGCGAGGGTTTGCTTCATTCGGTATCACATCGAAGCCATCGCCAAATAATATTTCTTGCCAGTACGAATTTCGGATGCCTTGGTCTCGCCAGACGTATGCCGGACCCTTCCAAGAGCCATTGTCCTGCATACCACCGTATACGTTGTAAGGAAAATCCATATCGGTGTTGATGTGATAGAATTGACCCACTGGTAGGTTTCCCACAAAGCGCCAATTTGCTCCTCGATCGCGTGAAATATTAAGTCCTCCGTCATTTCCATTGATTATCAATCGGCCGTCTTTGGGATGAATCCACCAAGCATGATGATCGGGATGAACCCCATTGTCTACATTGTATGCAGGCATCAACTCTTTGAAACTTTTGCCTCCGTCTTCAGATACATTCACATAGGTAAAAATTGAATACAAACGATTTTCATTTTCTGGATCAACACGAATGTCAGAATAATAAAAAGGTCGGTTTCCAATTTCTTTCTTGTCGTTGACTAAAGACCAATTTTCTCCACCGTCATCAGAACGGTACAATCCGTTTTTTTTGGCTTCAATCAGTGCATAAACGCGATTGGAATTACTTGGAGCAATTGCAACACCCATCCTGCCTAATATTCCTTTAGGCAGTCCATTTTCTTCAGTAAGCTTTTTCCAGGTGGCACCTCCGTCAATGGTCATATGCAAACCACTCCCCGGTCCTCCAGAATTAAAAAACCAAGGATCCCGTTTATGCTCCCATAGTGCAGCGATAAGTTTGTTGGGATTTGTAGGATCCATTACCAGGTCAGCAGCTCCCGTTTTGTTATTTGCTGATAGAACCTTATTCCAGCTTTTACCACCGTCCGTAGTTTTGTAAACCCCCCGTTCGGGATGTTCCCCCCAAGGGGATCCAATTGCAGCTACATAGAGGGTGTTGGGCTGTAACGGGTCAATTAAAATCCGATGAATGTTGCGTGTTTTTTCCAACCCCATAGCCTTCCATGTTTTTCCGCCATCCAAAGATTTAAATATCCCATAACCACCATTTAAACTGTTCCGAGGGTTTCCCTCTCCTGTCCCCACCCAAATCACATTGGGATTGGACTGTTGAACGGCAAGAGCTCCTATAGAAGCTGTGATTTGATCTTGAAAAAGGGGTGTCCATTGGATGCCCCCACTGGTTGATTTCCAAAGGCCGCCGGAAGCAGATCCGGCATAGATTATCGAAGGATCATCATGAACTGCATCGATTGCTGTGATGCGTCCACTCATTCCTCCAGGGCCTATGTTCCGGGCCTTAATATCTTTAAATAAATCGACAGAAAACTGTCCGTTCGTTAAGCAAAAACTTAATAGCGCAGCCCAAAGTAATCCCTTTTTCATAAACCAATTTTTAAATTTGTATTGCTAATATACTAGGTCTTTTTCAATTGCTTGCTTGCTTCATTAAACGATCTAAAAAGAGAGAGTTTGTATTTTTACGACAAAATTCACTCATGCTTCGAGCCGTACTTTTTGATATGGA
>JBMHCG010000038.1:0-2899 GCA_049890035.1 Flavobacteriaceae bacterium
ATATCTTCCTTTATTGTCAATATTTCCTGCATCAAAACTGACAGGACTTTCTCCTAAAACACCATCCAAATCTAGGTCGAATTCTCCGAAGCCCGCTTCAAATACATCCGTACACCCATCTCCATCACTATCGAGATCAAACGCATCAACAAAGCCGTCACCATCGCTATCGAGGCCTAGATCTATAATTTTAATTTTTCCATAAAAATGACTTAATGCACTGGTGTTTTCCTGCTGATGAATAAATCTGACCCCACTAAGATTTTTTCCATAAATGCGAAAGGCATTGTCTCCTTGTGGGTTGATGTTGTATTTTATATGTATTTCTGAACTTGTAAAGACCAGAACGTTAGCTTCATATACACCATCAAAATTGGTGTCTACTAACAGAATATCATCAGGGTCCCAAAGCGTTAAATTTCGTGTATTGCTGAATGTTTTAAAGACAAAAGATTCATTATCAATAGGATTGATGCTGTAATTTGTTTCTTGTGCAATTACGATATCAGTAAGCAGGTTGAAATCTAAACTAAGGCTATTGCTCGCATTAACGGAAGGCGTGAGTTGTGAGATAAATGTCCCTGTGGAAGTACCAATAATGCTATTCCCATTGCCTGGGGCAATAGAAACTTCTGAACTCAAGTTTAGAATTTGGGGTTCAACGTCAAAGGTCAATGTTGGAAGGCTGGGGTCTTCTAGATTAATGAATGCATTTCCATTAGATTCAACAGCATCTAACATCCCATCGTTGTCGTTATCTAGATCCAAATTGTCAATAATCCCATCTTGATCAAAATCGGGTGGACATAGGCTTATGGGAATAATTTTAGAAATATACTCTGCTCCAGAACAATTGATGGTTCCCCTTACCGCATATTCTCCAACCGCTTCTGGAACAAAAACACTAGAATTTGCCCCACTAATGGGAATAAGATTCCCTGAGATAGGATCTTTCTTGGTCCATTGTAGTATATCAAAATTAGTAGCATTGCCCACATTAAGGGTAACGTTTGTGCTGCCATCTTGATTGATACAGCTGCCTAAAGTTGAGGCCGTAAAATCAAAAACTAAACTAGGGGGAGAAGGAAAACCAGAATAGAAACTTCCGGAACTTGCAGATCCGCTAATGTTATAATATGCTGCATATAATTCGTCTGAACTGCTTACAGCAATATTGCCACTTAGTCCTGTGATTTTATAAGTAACATAGTCTGCCTTCCCAGTAACGGCTGTCGGTCCTACGACGATTCCTGTATTTAAACGTTCAATAGCAGTGTCATTGGCCAACACAGTAGCGTTATTTTTGGTAACAATCGTAAGGCCACCACTATAATTGGTTGCCCCAATTTTTTCAATAAAGGCGATGTTGTCTATATTTCCCCGGTTTTCACAGCTCAAGGGTGGGACAAAAAACATGCCTTGATTGGCTTCCGATCCCCCGCCTATACCTTGATATGCAAATACATCCTTCGTGGTATTGACATATAAATTCCCGTTGATGTATTGGTTTCCCTCGATGATCACGTATTCTCCTGCTTGAAGGGGAATGGGGTTAGCTGGGCTACTACTACCATTTACATAAACAGAGGTGTTATCGAAGTGGGCAACAATCAAGACATTTTCATAGCTGTCTTGTCCATCCCCTCGAATAAAAATATATTCATCCCCAATTTTATCGTCTCCTACAATTTGATCAAAACCGAAATCGCGCGCACTCCCATTTCCAAAGCTTCCGTTTGCAGAACCTGTATTGACAACCACGGGTTTATCGGATTGTACTAAAGTGCCAATCAGTCCGTCTCTGTTCGCGGGTATTACTTGTCCTGACGTATTGGTTAGTTTTAGTGCAACCACATAACTTTCTCCTTTATTTAAATTTATGTTTTCTACCGGAAATTGATTGTTCCCAAAATTCTGTATGACCAAGCCTGTATTATTATTGTAAAGATCTAAACGGGTATTATCTTCCGTAGCCATGACCGAAAAGAAGTTTAAATAGTTGGACTGGGCATTTCCTTGGTTGTCATAGGTTCCAATTCTAAAGGATGTCCCCAGCGCATTGTCTCCCTTACTGACCAATGCTCCTGCTTGTGCGCCTCCTCCGCCATTCATCCGGAAGGACACATAAATTGGCGCAGCGGCTTCTATGATATAGCCTTTATTGCTTGTCACCTGACTTGTTGTTACAGGGGAAACCACCAGCTGTGAGTAGCCTTGATTGGCGATGGTGTATTGATAGGGTGTATCGTTGGATACTTGTCCTGTGAAGTATTGATTGGATGAAGCACCAACCGGCTCTATGCTAAACGAAACCGGTGAGGTATTTGGTGTCGAAATGTATAAATACTGATCTACGGGGTCTGCATTTCCTTGATCTGATGTTGTTAATGGCGGGATATAATGTATTGTGCTCAGTTGTGTCCAACCCATTAGGGGAAAGAAAAGTAACAATAAGCAATATTTTTTGAGCATGAACAATCCCTGACCAGTCGTTTTTACCAGCCAGACAAAAATAAGCTTTATAAAAGTTTTTCTATGTATAAAACGTTGGACCAAAAATTTAAGGAGATTATTCTAGATCGCGATTCAAATCCATTGCACCTTTAATTCTACGAACTTTTTTATCTTGTGGCAAAGCCATTTTATGTCCTTTGGAAAAACACCTTTTTTACAATCCGCGTACCGCCTACTATTATTGATCTTAGCCGGAGAAGCAATTTTTTTGCTTCCCTTTGTTTTGTCTCGTATTTTTCGTCCCACATTTTTGGCTGTTTTTGCGCTTACAAATTATCAATTGGGGATTTGCTTTTCTATCTATGGCGTAGTGGCCTTACTTTCATATTTGTACGGGGGAGTACTTGCCGATGTTTTTTCTCCTCGAAAGTTAATTGCCTCTGCC
>JBMHCG010000039.1:0-336295 GCA_049890035.1 Flavobacteriaceae bacterium
GGATTTATCTTAATTGGAAGGTTCTTAAAGTGATTACCTTCTGGACTAGTTATCCTGCAAATTGCTTTACTCTTGCCTTGCTTATCCTTATAGCTTTGTAAGTAAATATTCCAGCCCATTTAATTTCTATAGACCTCCTGATTTTAAGATGGGTGTCCACACAAATTTACCACAATATTTTAATTAACTACAAAATTAACTACACGTAAAATGTAAGTTATTGGTAATAATACACTTATAAATGGCTAAAAATCAACAATATTTTGATATATATCAATGAATATGGGTCTTTTATCTCACCCACTCCTAATTGTGGTTCAGGAGGTCGTCGGTTCGAGACCGATCTTCCACCCAGAAAAGGGAGTAGTACTACTCCCTTTTTTTATGAGCTCTATCCAACTGTTCGCAATCAAATTAAAGAATAACTGATAGGAAGATTAAAACCTTAGTTAGCTATTTATTTGGCAATTTTTGGCACTTTGGCTTTATTTGATTGTCATCATTGTTTCTTCGGAAATAAAAAGCTAAAAAACCCTAAATTTTGGGACTGAAATCAATTTTTAGACTTCAAAGTTTAGTGTTTATATATGCCCAATAGATTAATACAAACTGAAGAGGTATCCTCAAACCCAAAATCCAAAGAGGTATTCCAAGTCTGTTTGATGGCAGAAGCATGTTTACATGCACAATTAAAAATACCAGCAGCAGCATAATAATACCCCATAGAGCAAGATTTCTAGTTTGAGGGAAAAGAACACCAATGCCTAAAATAATTTCAGCTACTCCACTTAGATAAATCAATAAGTCATGTGCGGGCAAGAATTTTGGCATCAAGGGTCTATAAAAACCTGTATTGGTAAAATGAACTATGCCCAAAATGGTATAAATGATACCCATAATATAAAGTTGCAACATGTATTCAAATAAATTTCACCATTAATCAATAATGTAAGAACAATCATTTTAATAATTTGCTATTCATAGAGATTTTTTGGTGTTCCTCGCTATTTCAATCGACTCTTCATAAAATAAACTTCCGATTGATAAGTAATTCAAAGTAGAATATAACAAGTAACTTTTTATTGATAATAATAACAATAACAACTGTAAATCAATTGAAAAGTGTGAATACTTTGCGTGTTATTCATTACTCCTTTTTTGATTTTATGATGTACTCATTAATTAGAATTTAATTTTTCAACTTTTAAAGAATCCATTCTACATTACAATGAAAAACGTAAAATCAACCTTTCTCCTGATGATATTGCCTTTCTTAAGTTATTCTCAAAAACCTGACTTCTCAGCTTATAATAATCAGTTGGACCAGTGTTGGGAAATATTTCCAATGATTAAATTTTTAAATTAACTCCAGTTGAAATAAACATTCCATTTAAACCTTTTGAATCAAAATCAGTCAAAAAATAAAATGCAAAAAATGAAAACCTTGGTATACACCTTTTTTTTAAGTTTCCTTTCATTCGGACAAGATTTAAACTACAAGATTGAATCATTTGCTAATCAAGATTTAAGTATTGATAAAAAAGCTCCAAACATGCATTATATAGGTAATGCTTAGTTGATAAGATTAGTCATTGCAGATGATGATTTTGATTACAATTTAACTCAAGCCACGTTTCAATCAGATTCTACATTAGATTGGCATAAGCATTCCACTGGTCAGGTTTTGATTATTATTGATGGTGAAGGATATTACCAAGAAAGGGGTAAAGAAGTCATTTTTTTGAAAAAGGGCGATGTGATTAAATGTGATAAGAATGTAGAACACTGGCACAGTTCAACGCCAAACAAAGACGTTTCTTAAATTGCCATCTATGGAAATAGCGAAACTATTTGGACTGAAAAACTTTCAAAGGAAAGTTATGAAGAAATTATTCCAAATAATAAGACCTACCCATTAAACCAATGAAAAAACGTATTCTAATATTCCTTTTATTCCCACTAGTTTCTTTTGGTTAAATGTTTGAGCTAACCAATAGGCATAGTATAAGCATGATCGGTAAAGCAACACGACAAGATGCGACGATAAACCCTAATGCTAAAGAAGAGTTGTCTTATGCTGTAGTCGAAGATATTGGCTCAATTGAATTTCAGATCAGAATAGAATCCACCCAAAAAGGTTTACAAAAATTTCTAATACAACCCACTGGAATTGTATTAATTAAGCTTTAAAGAGAGGCTGTTTATATTTTGATGCTTTAACTAAAGAGAAAGCAGTAGCAACTATAAAGTACACCTTTGACGAGTGTGAACTTCCACTGCCACCGCCACCGATTAATCAAATTTAAATCATTGGCACATCCTCTTTATTGAGTTTATAGGGTAATTTGTATATTCATGCATCTAATCCATAAATCAATTCGAATGAGAAGAGTAATAACCCTTGTTTTAATAATTATTTACAGTTGTGGTGGGGAAACAAGTAAATCGAATACTGCGATAAGTGCTTCAATTGCCGAGGAAAAAACTAATTATATTTTTCAAGCAACTTATTCTCAAAACTTTTCAATGGGAGACCCAGCGCTTGTGGTTAAATTCCAAAGCTTGTTAAAGGATCTTCAAGATGGAAAACTAGATAATCTTTCAAATTATTTTACAGAAGATGTTGTTTGGAGTCTTCCCGATGGTAAAAGGCTGGAAGGAAAAGAAAATATAATACAATTTCTTACTGAATTTTGGGCATCCTCAACAGTTGACAATTACAGCTCAGCAGTTCATTTCGCTGTTGAGTCAAATCAGGGAGACCAGTGGGTATTGGTATGGGACAGTCAATCTGTAAACAACAAAGGGATACGTTATCAAGAGGCAATAGAATTTGAAGGAGATAAAATTGAATTTATTAACACTTTTACTAAGCCAATAGTAGTAAACAACAATTAACCAATGAAAAAAATACTATTGTTACCACTTATTTTTTTCAGCTGTAGTGAAATTAAAGATGTAAAATCAGTTGTGATAGAAAACAACTCTAAATGGGTTGAGTATTACAATAAAGGTAATGCCAAAGGGATCGCTTCTTTGCATACTCTTGATGCTGTTGTAATACCACCAAAAACTGAATTTGTAGTTGGTAGAGATGCTATTGAGAAAATGTATGAAGCTGAAATAGAATTGGGAAATGGCACATTAGATTTGAAAACAAGAGAAGTCATACAAGAAGGTATTTATGCATATGAAACAGGTCTTTATATACTTAAGATGAATATAAAAGGAGAAGAAGTTAATGACAATGGGAAGTTTATTGTTGTGTGGGAGAAACAAGAAAATGGCGAATGGCTTTGTAAAAAAGATATTTGGAACACATCGGTAAATGATTAATATTTTTCCCGATAGATTTAAACTTTGTTTTGTTTTTGGAACGATTAAAAAATTATTAAATCAATTGAAAGTTAAAATTAGAAACCCTTTTAGAGACAAATGGCTAAGATGGAAGGACGATGCTACCTTAAAAGAAAAACTTATATGGACTGTACCCCTTGTACTTTTTGGAAATTTAACAGGATACCTTATCGTAAAATTGATCAAGTATTTCTATTAAAATGATAAGGTACCTAAGAAACCTAATTGGATTGTTATTATTTATTGGTTGGATTTATTTAATGTTTTTTGCTCCACTAACTCAGAGAAAACTCAATAAATATGTACGGATAACCCATCGTGATTTATACTATAGACTTTTAGATGCTGACTGTAATCTTCTTGTAAGAGAACTCAATTTAGCTAAAGTAAATTCAGAAGAATCAAGATTGATAACTTGGATTGAATATCAAATGAGAGAAAAAGAGTGTAATTAATTAAAGTTGACCCTTGTGGCTTTATGCCTGTAAAAGGTCGTGTAAACTACTTTGTTTAAATTATGGGTCGCTTAACAAGTAAAGGGAGATGTTGTCTAAGGAAGGTGATTTGACTCCTTGTCAGCCTTTTTTTCCGATGGCTACGTATTGTTGCAATAAAATTCTATAGGTTTCATATATAGCGCATTTCGAAACTTCTCGTCATTGAGTTAGGAGTTTATTTGTACATTTAAAACTAATAACCATAAAACCAATACAAATGAAAGATATACTTGTTATTGCGAAGCTAAAAGAAGGTAAGTTTGAGAAATTTATGGGCTTTATGCAATCAGAAAAAGGGATGAATGAAAGAAGAAAAATAGCAGATTTGACAAAAACTTTAGGTACTGTATCTCCCGATAAGAGTGCAGTCATGTTTAAAATAGCTGTACACAATGAAAGTGCTCTAAATTCATTTTTGAATGGCTCAAATACTATATCAAAACCAATTTTTGATGAGGTTCTGGAAACCTATGAGATTTTTGAGTTAAATAAAGTTTAATCCTCCTTCAAACCATTGGCATCTCCTATTCATTTGGTTTATAGTTTATTTGCACCTTTCTTATTGATAACCATCAACCATTGAAATGAAGAATTCTATTTCTCTAATCCCTATATTCATAGTATTAATTATACAGGTTTACAGCTGTGCAACGGAAGAAGAAAGTATAGTAACTTCAGCAATCCAAACACCTTTATCAGAGCCAGAAACTACAGCACCAACTCAATACAGTTTAATTGTATCAGCAGCGGTAGGAGGAACTGTTTCATCCGGTGGAGGAACATATGATGAGGGTACAGAGGTTACTATTATAGCTACTGCAAATGAGGGATATAGATTTACAGGTTGGGAAGGGAGTAACTCCACAATCGATAGTCTTTCATTAATACTTAATTCTAATCAAACTATCCTGGCACAATTTGAATTAATACCGATTTACACATTAACTCTTACGGCAAGTGAAGGAGGTACTGTATCAATCGAAGGAGGGGAATATGAAGAGGGAACTGAAATTCAAATAACTGCAATACCCAATGAAGGATTTAGATTCGATGGTTGGGGTGGAATGGTATCAAGCGAAAATACAATAACACTTACTTTTTTTTCAGACATTGAATTAACCCCTCTTTTTAATCCTGTAACTCTATCGCCTATTAATTATGGTGCAGACGAATACTGGGGTAAAATCGTTGATTTTGAGCCTGAGTGGTTTTTTACCGCAGATGTACCAGAGAATGAAAAATTAAAACTAAAAGAAACACTAAAAATAGTAACAGATTATTTTGGATTGTATGGGCCAATTGAAATATGGTCCGTAGGTAGATATGCAACATTAACTCAAAAAAGAGAATTAGAGGCGACTTTTTGTGAGAGAAGATCAACCAGAAAAGATTTTCACAATAGATTTAATGAATATGATAGTTGTATTTCATTGAATGAATTTGAGTTTGTTCAGTATAGTGGTATCAACGGTCACAGAAGCGGTGGATTTCATATCATGTACCACAGGAATGATTGGAATTGGGGAGATGGATTAAATTTGAATTACAGGCATTGGAATATCCAAACTTTGACTCACGAATATTTCCATATTGTTCATTTGGCCAATATTTTTAACCACGAGGAACAAGAAAATCTTTGTGGAAATTATAAGCCTATTGAATCTGGAGGAACTTTTTGGATAGAGGGGGCAGCAGTTTTTTATGCTGAATATCTTCAACGGAAGCTTAGGCGCGACGGAATGACTATCGATAATCCTCCGACCGTAGATTGGCAAGGTCAGAATTTAAAGTATGTTATGAAGCAATATATGAATCAAATTCTAGATCATAGAAGTAACTGTTCAAAAAACATATTTATGGATTTTTGTGGTGGTGGTCCAATAGAAAATAACCCCTGTCATCCCTACAGATATGGTCCATGGGGAGTAGCTTTTGTCAATAATAAAGTTAATGACTCTGATGCTTTTTGGAAAACTCTGATTCCGTTGGTTAATGAAATTGGTTTTGAGAGTGCTTTTCAAGCAACTTATGGAATAACTTTGGAACAATTCAATTCAGAATTCACAGAGTTTCTAGAACTTCCAATAGAACAACAACTCGAAATAATTCCTGATATATAAATCGTCGATATATACATTATTCGATTCAACTAGTAAATTTATTTTTTAGACTGATCACTTATGAAACGGACTCTAAACACTGGAATTCCAAGAGTTGATATTGTTGATGCAATTCGCGGTTTAGCTGTCATGGCTATAGTTTTAATACATAGTGTAGAACATTTTATTTACCCAGTTTATCCTAATGAAATATTACAACCTGACTGGTTAATTACTATCGATTCTGTAGTATTCAACATAATTTTTTCATTAATAGCAGGCAAAGGATATTCCATATTTGCCCTTCTCTTTGGCTTTACGTTTTATATTCAATTTACCAATCAGCAGAATAAAGGATTTGATTTCAGAGGACGTTTTATATGGAGGCTAATACTTTTGAGTGTTTTTGCAACAGTTAATGCGGCATTTTTCCCTGGAGGTGATGTACTCTTATTATACGCAATTACAGGATTCTCTTTAGTATTGGTATGTAAAATGAGTAATAAAATAATACTCATAATTACTTTCATTTGCTTTTTGCAGCCTGTAGAATTATTTCACTTTATAAGTAGCCAATTTTATGAATCATATGCGATGCCCAATTTGAATGTTGGGGGGTTATATGAAGTTGTACAGAAAGGGGTTAAAAGTGGTAATTGGGAAACTTTTTTAGTTGAAAATATTACTACTGGTCAAAAAGCCAGTTTATTTTGGGCTATTGGCGGAGGACGTTTTATTCAAACTATCGGATTGTTCTTGCTCGGGTTTTTCTTAAGCAAAAGAAACTTATTTGTAAACTCTGACGAAAACACTCGATTTTGGATAAAGACACTCGTAATATCATCATTATTTTTTGGACTTTTATATCCTTTAAAAGTAGAATGGTATGACAATGTAGATAGCACCATAATAAAAAATAGTATAGGTACAGCTTTGGATATGTGGCAAAAACTAGCCTTTACACTGGTTATTTTGTCCTCATTTATTACGGCCTATTACAATAGTTCCCTTAAAACAAGACTATCTAAACTTGAGGTATATGGAAAAATGAGCCTAACAAACTATATTTTACAATCAATCATAGGCGCATTTATATTTTTCCCGATCGGATTGAACTTATCTCCATATCTAGGTTATTCGGCTAGTTTAATTGTTGGAATATTCATTTTTGTATTTCAATTGTACCTTAATCAATTATGGTTTAAACGTTTTGAAAAAGGACCATTAGAAAAACTTTGGCATAAGGCAACTTGGATTGGACATAACTGAATCT
This sequence comes from Flavobacteriaceae bacterium, assembly GCA_049890035.1. Lineage (GTDB taxonomy): Bacteria > Bacteroidota > Bacteroidia > Flavobacteriales > Flavobacteriaceae > UBA11891. The sequence continues at coordinate 7,227 of JBMHCG010000039.1, forward strand.
TTTTTAGTAAAGTCTAAATCAATTATTTGATAACTTCCAGTGTTCCTTAAGTCATTGGCATATCCTTTTATTAAGTTCAGGCACCTCTAAACCCCCCCCTTAAATAAGACTTACTTTGATAAATGAATGCCCCTTTGCTTTCTGTAGCTTGGTCATACTCCTTGTTCTTCTACAAATTCATTTGTTAACTGAAAAGTTTTGCAACTCATTTGCACTTATTCTTTGGTGTTTCTTGTCTTTTTTAATGCATGTTTGTAATTTGAAGAGATTGTCGGCCATATGTATTAGACAAACTACTTTCATGAAGTAGATTTAAATGATATATATACCAGAATCGGATAAAAAATAAATCAGATTTATATCGTTTTTTTATGATTGATATGTATGGATAAAGCATTCCTTTTTGCTGTTTTATTGTGTGTTTTGAATTTGAGTTTTTGTTCAAGTAAGTTAAGTCAAAACGATTTTGATTTGATTGTTAATGATAAAAACGATTCGGATCAACAATACACTGTTACGATTACTGCTGGAGAGGGTGGAAGCGTTACGCACAAAGGAGGTGTTTTCAATGAAGGATATCGACTCAATATCATTGCTGTACCAGATGAAGGGTATAATTTTATTGGATGGACTGGTGATTTTGAATACTTTGATTCGAATATTACAATTTACATCAATTCAAACATCAATCTCATCGCCAATTTTGAGTTCATCGCCCCCGATTAATTAATTTCAAATTGCTTTTAAAACAAACAATTTAATGTTGGGTTATTGGATAACAAAACCGTTTTTTTTTGAGCGTCCTGACATCCACACAACCCAAGTCGTTATTAATAGTGCTTGGATGGCTCGAATTTTATTTTTTTAATTCCTGTTATTTTAATTTAGCATCTTAAAATTCACTTTCAATGGTTTTGTATTTTTAAATATGGTATTCCAGAAACAAATTCAATTGCCTCTTCATTCCAGAGGATTTCATCTTATCACCCAACACATACTAAAAGAATTACCTAAGATGAGCGGAATTGTTCAGGTTTTCATTCAGCATACATCAGCAAGTTTAACTTTAAACGAAAATACAGATCCAACGGTCCGAATAGATTTTGAATCTTTTTTCACCAAACTGGTTTCAGAAGAGGACACTTTTTTTCTTCATACTCAAGAGGGACCCGACGATATGACATCACACATAAAAAGTAGTTTGTTGGGCAGCAGCGTTTCTTTCCCCATAAAAAATGGCATTCCCCAATGGGGAGTATGGCAGGGAATCTATTTATGTGAACATCGCAACACAGCTAGTAAAAGAAATTTATTCCTCACGGTGATAGGTGAATAAGAAAAACAAAAAATATCTACAATTCATGTGGTTGTGGATATAATATAATGTAACCGAATGTCTTTTTTGATTTCATGCATTCGAACATTATTTTGTATATTCTCAGAGATGAACCATAAACTAATTAGCATGAAAAAATTGATTGCCTTCAATTTAATGGCCTTATTTGTTGTTTCCAACGCTTTTGCTTTTGATGCATTTGATGACTTTAACCAAATGAAAATACTCGTAGGCAATTGGAAAGGATTTCTTGCCTGATCTAACAATCTAGAACTAGGGATCTTAACACGATTAATAAAATCTGTTCTAATTCGCATTTAATTTATCAAGGGTATTGGGACTTTTCTAAAAGCATTCGTACATGAAAAATTGGCAGAAATTTTTGACAAAATATATTATTGAGTTTAACGTAATTGTTCTTGGTATTACAACATCTTATTTCGTTGAAAATTTTCGTGAACAAAAAGAAGCAGAACAACGTGAAAATAAAATTATAGAAGAACTGATCACCGAATTCAATCAACAGCAAATTCAATTAAACAAAAGAAGATTTTTGTTTGAAAAAGACTATCGGATCATACAATTTGTAACCGGAACAAATCAAGAATTTGATCAACTCAATGAAGATGTGAAACGATTGTCACAGCTGAAAACAGCTATTTTAGATATGCGTTACTTCAGTCCCCCACGGGATATTTATAATTCAATTGTAAATGAAGGGTTATTTAAATTTTTACAATCCGAAAAACTCAAAATAAAATTGAATCAGCTTTATGAATCGGACTATAAATACATCATTGGAAATATTGAAGCAGAGGGCATTTATCTTGATGACATCATTTTTTATGTCACAGAAAAACATCCTAAATTATATGCTATGTTATCCAAAAGCGATGAAATTTCGGTCCAAGATTTAAAATCAATTGTTATGCGGTTACGGGAGGATGTAGTGCTTGTGTCCAAGTTAAAAATCAAAGAGAATAAAATGCGAATCAAACTGTATTTATTAAATGATTATTTGAACGATTCAAAGGAAATAGGTACTCTATTGAGTGCAATAAAAAATAGTAAATGAGAGGAGATACTATTGTAGCAATTTTAATTTGAATATGAACGAATCACACCAACTATTATTAGTAGGAAAGTATAATTAATTACTCAACAGTTAAATACATTGATAATAACTTAAATCGAATAGTATGAAAAATATTTTATTGGCATGCCTAATGTTTTCATGGGGTTGTTTTGGGCAAGCATCAGCGGTAGAGAACTTTAAAATAACCATTCTTTCCACGATGCTTTCGGATACCCATATTGGGGAGTGGGGCTTTTCAGCACTCATTGAAGTTGGTGGTGAGAAGATATTATTTGATACAGGATCACGAGAGCAAACGGTTATTCAGAATGCTGCAGAACTGGATATTCGATTAGGCGCTATTGAAAATGTTTTTTTGAGCCATAATCATAAAGATCATACGGGAGGGTTACTTCATTTAAAGAGAAAATTTCCAAAATCATTTGCAAAAGCACATGTCGGAGAAGGCATCTTTTACAGCCGCCCCAAAAAACATGGAAGAGATCATTACTTACTCGAAAACAAAGAAAAACTTATGGCACAAGGAATAACCTTTATTGAGCATGAGTCTGCAAGTCAAATTATTCCAAAAGTATGGACCACAGGCCGTGTACCCAGAGTGCATGATGAAAAGAATTGGAGTAAATTGGGAAAGCTCATTGACGATAAGGGCATACAAAAAGAAGATACGATCCCAGAAGATCAGTCTTTATTTTTTGACACCGACAAGGGTATAGTTTTAGTAAGTGGATGTGGCCATGCAGGTTTGGTAAACACTTTAGAACAGGTCTCAAAAATCCTGCCTGGCAGGCCTATTCACAAGATTATTGGCGGATTTCACTTGTTTCGGTTGAACAATGAAAAATTGGAATGGACGGCTCGTAAAATGATGGAATTGGGCGTGGAATTTTTTGTCGGCGCGCATTGTACGGGAATAAATTCAACCTATGCAATCAGGGACTTTATGAAGTCAACTAAAGATAAAGTTTTAGTAGCTTCAGTAGGTACTACCATTACCAAAGAAGGGGTAAAAGTGGGTGTTATGCAGTAGCTTTGGGGTGTTCTTTAAAAAACACAGGATGATCATAACAGCCTAGGTACGAACATAAACTGAAAGTATATATGAAACCATTTGACAATCAAAAAATAATTAACACCCTTACAGCTATTTCGTTACTAGTTTCACTAATTTTTGTAGCCGTTCAGATCAATCAAAGCAATCATCTTGCAAAGGCAACGGTTCGGCAAACAATCAACGACAATGATGTAGAGTTTTTAAAGTCCTATTTGGATCAAACAGTGGTTCCCATCGCTAATTACAAATTAAATACGGGCGATATGCTTTCGGATTACGAAAAGCAACAAATTATCTGGCAGCAACACATCAATTTTAGGATTTTTGATAACGGCTATTATCAATTTAAAAATGGGTTGCTAGATGAATCCGAGTGGAACAAATACCTTTCAATAATCAATACCTTACTCAAAGTGAATCCTTATGTAAGGGTCATGTGGAACACCTATGGGGAGAATTTTAGCAAAGATTTTCAAGCTCTCATGGAACTACAGATGGAACAATAAATACTCAGGTTTTTGAAGTATTTTGATAAACATGTCCTTCCATAATTGTAGAGAATGAAAGGGTGTTTCTGAATCGGATCAAGAAACCTTTCTAAATTGCATAGGACTTTTACCTGTTTTTTTTCTAAACAAGCGAGTAAAACTTTGCGGGTAATCAAAGCCTAGTTTATAGGCAAGTTCACTGACAGTGATATTGGAATTTAGCAATAATACTTTGGCTCTCGCAACAAGATAATGGTCTAAATATTCTTTAATACTTTTTCCCGTTTCTTTTTTTAATAAATCACTCAAGTAATTGGGAGACAAATTGAGCTGGGTCCCAAAATACGCAATACCAGGGAGTCCCTTATGTTTGGCTAGCCCATCTTCAAAATAGGCATTCAAAATGTTTTCAAATTCTGCAATACGATCCAAATTGACATTGGATCGGGTATAGAATTGACGGTCATAAAAGCGGATCGCATAATTCAAGAACAATTCAAGATTGTACACAATTAGTTTTTGACTGTGAGTATCTATGTTTTGAGTAGCTTCTGTTTTTATTTGATTAATTATATGTGATATAAAAGTTCTTTCCTTATTTGATAAGTGAAGTGCTTCATTACTTTCATATGAAAAATAATGAAAACTATTCATTTTAGTTGCGAGTTGTGATTTAAGAAGGAGATCGGGATGAAAAAGCATTGTCCATCCTTTTTTTCCTAACATTTCGTTTTTGTCAGGGGTTTTAAATACATGTCCAGGCTTGGCAAAAATTAATGTCCCTTCTTGATAATCATAGGTGTTTCTTCCATAAGCAATAGAACCACTTTTGTTGTCCTTGAACATTACGGTATACATCTGTGATGCGAATCGAATGTTAGACAGGGAATTATCAAAATCCTCCCGACCAAAATTTTCCTCATCAGAGATCACGCTAATGAGTGGATGATATGGCGGTTCGAGTCCCAATATCTTATGAAATTCAGAAATACTTTTTATTTGTAGAATGGAACCCACGGGTATTTTACTTATCTAAACTTACTATTATTTTGCAAATGTCTACTAATCTTTGAGCGTCTTCAAGATTGTTCGCATAGGGGTTAGGTGATTTCATAGGCCAGCCACCTTTTTTACAATCTTTGTCTTGATACAAGACACTGTGTTGACTAAAATAGGCACCTGAATGATTTTTAGCATCATCTGATAATAGACAGTGTAGAGTGGTTTGTGAAGATTCCCAGCTACTATCACTGATATTTAAAATTTTAAAAATAGGCTTAGTAATTACCAATAAAGCATTGATGATTAGGTTTCCACCACCTCCGAAATTTGAACGAGCCCATCCAGGATGAACAGAGTAGGTGGTTACATTGGTGTTTTTTAATCGTATGGACAACTCTTTTGCATAAAGAACTGAAGCCACCTTGGCTTCACCATATGCTGCAAAGTTGTTATATTTCCTATTTTTCCAATCCAGATCGTCAAAATGCAGGCGATATCTATTTTTTGGACTTCCAGCATGAACCACCGATGATAAAATAATCATTCTCCCGTCTTCCGATTTTTTTAGCAAATCAAGTAATAATTCAGTCAACAAAAAGTGACCATAAATACTGGTTGCCATTGTTATTTCAAATCCATCATTTGTATATACAGCTTTATTTTTCATGTTGACCATACCAGCATTACAAATGAGTCCGTCTATTTTTTCGTAAGAAGAATAGACGTAAGCGACAAGGGAACGAACTGATTCAAACTGGGTAAGATCACAAGAATGTATATCAAAGCCTCCCTTGAGTAACTCAAAAGCAATCGCTTCTTTTTCAGCTGCCTCAGGTCTTCGACAAGCCATAATTACTTTGGCTCCTTGTTTGATTAATTGTTTGGTAGTTTCCAAACCAACTCCAGAGTTTGCACCTGTCACTAAGTAGGTGTTGCCAGTCAGATCTTTATCGAATAATTTAGGATTGCAGTGAATTAAGTTTTTGTTTGCCATAATCTTATAATTTGTGGTTAAAATTCCCAATTCGTGATCGATAAAATGAAACCTTATTACAGTTTTGTTTAACATTTTCCTTGACTATGCATTCAATGGTAATGAGATTGCCAATACCGTTTGGGCAAATAAAATGATTACTCCAGAAGAAAGAGATTTTCGAATTTTCTTGATCTGATTTTATTTGTTTGTTTGTTTGTTGAAGCATTTGATATACTGGATTTCTAATTAGTGGTTTCATTACAGCAACGGTAATGATTTCACATACATAATACCTACCTTTGAAATTATACTAAATAGATGAAAAAAATTTTCCTGCTTCTTTTTTTGATAATGATTGGTTGTTCAAAAGAAGAAGAAAATCCGGCCGACTATTTTCAATGTACCGTAGATTATGTTGAATTTATTGATGCATCCAATGTGATTGTTAAGTTTGAAACCACTTTGGGAAATCAAACCAATTACTATTTTGGTCGATACACGTATGTGAAAGAAAAGAACAACTATTATATTGGTGATGATTTGGTCACTATTTCAAATTTCAGTCAGAAAGGCAATACAGCTACTTTTGTATTTGAATATGGAGATAATTTAGGTTTTTTTTGTGCTACAATCTTCGAGGCTTTACCCGAACATATCCATTACACCTTCGATGCGGAAGCTGAAACCACTTCCTCTGCTAAGGTCGTGGGTAGGTGGAAAATCAGAAGAAGATCCAATCCTAGGTAATGAATATGCAATAGTTGGTAATATTGACAAGCTGTTAGCAGGCACAAAGGTAGATAAACTTTAATAGGACATCTACTTACCCAAAACGATTTGCAAAAGTTTACTGTTTGATTTCCAAATCATGCTAGCAGGTGTCAAAAAAAAAATCAAGACTGCCAAGAAAAAGCTGCGAGTGATAAGTAGCATTAGCGGTTTCAGAAATTTCTAAAAGTTAGGTTGTCATTTGGCAATGTAAAAAGTAGATATAAGATGCTATTTTTTCATACGCCGAATCCCTTCATAGAGTAAATAAAAAAAACCAAAAAGGGCCAAATATGCAATGATGTTGCGAAAAAAATACATACACTCAAAATAGTTTTGACAAGATAATTCCTAAATGATAGCCCAAAAAAAGACCCACAAAAACACGTGCAATAAGACGAAACGTAAATTCCATTTGAATAAAGTGTATTGATAAATATACAATAATGATTTTGTTCAAGCGATAAACTGCAGAAGCTCTATATTTTTCCTTTTAACACTTTTTTAAAAGTTAAACATCAAACAAATCAGTAGCTTTATTTGAAATGCTCTTATGGAAGAAAGGGAATTATTTTATTATCAAAAAGCACTAGGCCTATTAAAATTAGGTATGACAAAAGAAGTTTTGGAAAACGAACTGGCGTATTTTATTGCATCAAACCGAACAGCAGCAATTAAGGGATATAAAAGAGCCTTATTTCAAAATCAAAAAAATACGGAGATCATCAAATCATGAAACTACCTATCCGGACTTTAGGTTGGGCATTGATTGGGCTAGGCCTTACACTTAGTGTTTTTGAACTTTTGTTAGAAAACAGTGTTCTTGTTTTGGTTACGGGTCTTATTCTTTTTGGAATTTCATTTCTCTTAAAGAAATGAAATTGTAAATAGTGATCTTTTTTTTGTACAAAACATTAAATAAAGTAAACTCTGTTGTGAAACAAAAAACAGTAATAACACCAAGTTCTCGCGTGTAAAATAGATCAATCCAGTCCTTGATTGCCATACCCTTAACACCCCCTGCGATCCATCAAATTTTACTAGCGAGATGGGTTTCAGGTTGGTACGAATCCAACCCCAGGCTCAAACTGAGTAAGAGTAGAAGAGTAATGAACAATTGAGATCGATTTCTTATTTACACCTGACGTTTAAAGAAGGCACGTGCAACACCAGTTTCTTCAGTTGTGACGTGAACCAATTCCCATCCCATTTTCCCCAAACGATTAAATTCTTCTTCGTTCATCAGTGATTTTTTAAAAAGCTTATTGGAAATGATTTTATATTCGAAATATTGCATGAAAAACTTTATTTTGGAGTGAAATTAAAACACAATTTTTGATAACTACTAATATAGCACTCAAATACCAACTCATTGTTGGCGGCTTGCTCGAGGGATTACTTTTTTTGGTAGTGTATCAATCGACACCAACAATTGAAGAAGCTTTTCGCTTGGCTGCCCGTTACTCGGGTCGACTTTCTCTTTTGGCTTTTTTAATTCCCTGGTTATTTTATATACGAACGGATATTTCTTCTGATAAAGGGACCGTACTTTTTTCATTCCTTCGGTTTTTTGCAGTCCTCCATGCCATTCATTTTTTCTTTTTGGCAATAAACATCATGCTAAATGACATCCCCTTGATCCCTGTAAAGCTGGTTGGAGGGATGCTGGCCTATATTAGTATTCTTCTTCTGCCTTTTTTTGAAAAAAATATAAAATTAAAGCAGCCCATATTGAATGTGTATTTTTTCTATGTGGGTCTGGTTATGATAGTAACTTATGTATCCAGAATTAAAGGGGATTTTGAAGGGAGTCAGCCAAGTATTGTACATTATATTGCTCTTTTCGCTTTACTAGCCATAATGACTTTTTTTTGTGTAAAAGGAGTCACTCACTATTTTCAAAAGGGGAATAAGGATTCATGATGGAAATTGAATAGAATCCAATCCCATACACTTTAGAATACAGAACAAAAAAACCTCTCAAAAGGAGGCTTTTGTAGATGTTTATTTAACTATTAAAATGATATTCCGAAACCTATGTTTCCAATGACTACTCCGCCATCTGAAACACCCGGAATTTCGGGAAATGGTTCAGTAATGGTGTCCGACTCTCCCAGTGAAGGAGAGGTAGCTTGAATCACTAGATCGGACGGAATATCACCGAAACCGTAACCCAATTCAAATCGAAAATAGAATCGTCCTCCTGTTTTGATTCCTATTTTAAAGTTTGTGGTGGCAATGTTTTCTTCTATAGTTCCAACACCATCATTGACACTAAACCCGTTATCGTCTTCTACTTCAATGTTAGAAAATGTAAGGTCTGTGGTCAGGTTTCCGAGTCCTGCACTGAGATAGAGCCCTTTTCCTTCTTGTCCAAAATAATAGTTTAGGCCAAATTCAGAATAACTCATAGCCACTTGTGTATCATCGTCTGGATTGATATCAAATCCACTAATATCGGCATAGGGGGCCAAATGATTATTAAGTACAGGCAGTACTATTTCAACACTTCCCCCAACGATATTGGGCATTCCTAACTTTACACCCAAGGCAAAGTGTTTGGGCTGAACAGGCATGCTGTCAGAGATTTCTTGAAGGGGTGGATTCATTTCTGTTGCATTTTGAGCGTACAGAAAAGATCCACTCAGTAGCAAAATACAAAGAGTTTTTTTCATGATTTATTGTTTAATTGGATACGTTTGGAACGGTTTGCTAGTTCCCAGGCGGTATAAAATATCAACCGAACACGCGTCTGTAAGATATCATAATTTATTTTGTCTGGTGTATCTGTGTGTTTGTGATAGTCTGCATGCGTTCCATTGAAATAGAAAATGATTGGGATATTGTTTTTAGCAAAATTGTAGTGATCACTTCGGTAGTAAAATCGATTGGGATCGGCTTCGTCATTATAAGTATAATCCAATTCTAATTGAGTATACTGCGCATTCATGGCTTCGGATATATCGTGGAGTTCTTGACTGAGTTTATCAGCACCAATAAGATATATGTAGTTGGGATCGGGATTTTTTCTTTTCGGATCCAAACGGCCGATCATGTCGACATTAAGATTGACAACCATATCCTCCAAAGGATACAAAGGATTTTCGGTGTAGTATTTGGATCCAAGCAGTCCCTTTTCCTCCCCAGAGACGTGAAGAAAAACCACGGATCGTTTGGGACCTTGCCCCGCTTCTTTTGCTTTTTGAAAAGCATCGGCAATCTCAAGCAAGGCAACCGTACCAGATCCATCATCATCGGCTCCGTTGTAAATATTTCCATCTTGAACACCCACATGGTCAAGGTGAGAGGAAAGCACGATATATTCGTTCGGTTTTTCTTTTCCAGGAATAATGGCTACGACGTTCTGAGTAGCAACGGATTTATTCTTTATGGTTAGCTGCATGTTTTGATAGTAGTTATCTGTTCCTGATGCAGCTGCTATGCCACGTGTTTCGTAAAAGTGACGTAAAAAAGCTGTTGCTCGACGCTGTCCTTCGCTTCCTGTATCTCTTCCTTCAAAATAATCAGAGGCATATACATACAACAAGTTTTTTAAATCTTGTTCCTGAATTTGACTTACAAAAGGGTTCGGATCTATTTGTGCAAGCAGTATTCCTGACCACGCCAGTGCAATTAGCAAAAAAATATTTTTCATAGGGTATGTGGTGTGAGTGCGTCTTTGAGTTGGTTTTGTATAGCGGTCCATAGTGCTATTCTCTTTTCGAGTGCTTTTTTGGATATGGCAATGACTTCATTCCATTTGTAAGAATCATTCCCACATAGTCGGGCAATCATTTCTAAAGCCATGGGTCCATGTTGATCTCCATCCACTTCAATATGCCGCTCCAAATAATAACGGAAGGCTCGCAAAGTGCCATCGCCTTGGTCATGTAAGTTTTGAACCATTTCTACAAACATATCTGGAATCAGGTCCTCACGGCCAAACGTGAAAACGGCAGCAATCTCATGTAAAGAGTGGTTTTCAATTACCTCAAAAGTAAATGTTAGAAAGGAAGTAACAGCAGGGGGGAGGGCTGCTTTTTGGATGTAAGACAATACGGATCCTTCTGTGGGCAGATTTTTTAAAAAGGTTTGAATCGTGTGGGTATGGGCACCCATAGCTTCCATCGCTTTCATATACATCTCAAAATGGCTAGTGGGTTGACCTGTTTCATCGACATCACTTTCTTCTCCCCATACGATTTCATTGATCAAACGCGCAGCCGATGTGTCTCGCGGGGGTTGCCAAGGGAGAGTAACACAAGTCAGTTCCAACTGTAACTTTTTAACTAAAGACATAAAATCCCATACCGCAAAGACATGAGTTTCTGAAAAAAGTTGAAGTTCATTTATACTAGTAAGGGAAGTGTAAAGCGGGTGGTGTATGAGTTGATTACGCAAGGGGGCCAATTCTTTCTCCAGTCGTTCGTTAATCATGAATCAAATTTTAACAAATATAAGTGAAACTACTTGCCTGATAATGAAGCCGCCTCTTTTTTGGCCACAAAATGAGTATTTTTGAGAGTTCCATGGAGAAGGTTAAATTAATTGAATGCCCCCGAGACGCGATGCAAGGTTGGAAACAGCCTATCACAACGGCTGACAAAATCAGATATTTGCGAACATTGCTACGTGTGGGATTTGATAGTTTGGATTGTGGCAGTTTTGTGTCCCATAAAGCAATTCCACAAATGGCAGATACGGCTCAAGTAATTGAGGCCATTGGTCCGTTTAAAGAGCAAACAAAATTATCTGTTATCGTAGCAAATGTAAGAGGTGCTGAAATGGCCTGTGCTTTTTCTGAGGTAGATGTATTGGGATATCCATTCTCTATTTCAGAGAATTTTCAAATGCGAAATACAGGAAAAAGCATTCAAGAATCCCTGGGTGTATTAGAACAAATCAGAAATCAAGTGGAACAGAAACAAAAAGACTTAGTTCTCTATTTGTCTATGGGTTTTGGTAACCCTTATGGAGATCCTTGGCACCCAGATATAATTATGGAATGGGTTTATCGTCTTTGTGAATTAGGAATACGAACGTTTTCCTTGTCGGATACAATCGGTAAATCCACACCGCAGGTCATCAAAGATGTATTCAGTACATTGGTACCAGCCTTTCCAGAGGTTGAATTTGGTGCTCATTTCCATACCACTCCGCTGCAGGCAAAAGAGAAAATTCAAGCTGCTTACCAATCAAATTGCAGACGCTATGATGGAGCTATTCGAGGTGTAGGAGGCTGTCCCATGGCACAAGATGCCTTGGTAGGTAATATGCCCATGGAAGCCTTAATTACTTTTTTTACTGCAAAAAAATGTACCCATGGCTTGCAATTGCTCCACTTTGAGTCTGCCTATAATGAAGCGTTAAACCTTTTTCAATAGCCGCAGAGAGCCTAACTGTGTTGGATAAATTAATTGTATATTTGCTTGCAATTAATTTAAAATTAATTGCTTATGGATTCCTCTAAATTTTTTGGCGAAGGACTCACCTACGACGACGTATTGCTCATACCAGCCTATTCACAAGTATTACCACGGGAGGTATCGATCCAATCAAAATTATCGACAAACATTCCACTCAACACCCCGATTGTCTCAGCGGCGATGGATACGGTTACAGAAAGTCAAATGGCCATTGCCATGGCTCGCGAAGGAGGCATTGGGGTACTCCACAAAAACATGACTATTGAGGAACAGGCTGCCAAAGTTCGCGCTGTTAAAAGAGCTGAATCGGGTATGATTATGGATCCCGTTACACTGCCCTTGGACAGTCTGGTAAAGGATGCCAAAGAAAGTATGCGCCAGTACAAAATCGGCGGAATTCCCATCGTTGATGCTAGTGGAAAATTATCAGGAATCGTTACCAACAGGGACTTACGCTTTGAAAAAAACGATGAAAGACCCATCACAGAAGTTATGACTAAAGAGCCCTTAATTACGGTGACCAAAAAAACTTCTTTGAACGATGCGGAAGAAATTCTCCAAAAACATAAAATAGAAAAACTCCCCGTAGTTGGCGAAGACAATACCTTGGTTGGACTCATTACATTTCGAGACATTACCAAGCACACAGACAAGCCCATATCAAATAAAGATCGTTTTGGGCGGTTGCGAGTTGCTGCTGCTGTGGGAGTGACACAGGATGTGATTGAACGGGCGACTGCTTTGCATAGAGCGGGTGTTGATGCTTTGGTGATTGATACGGCTCACGGACATACTCAAGGGGTTGTTACCGCACTAAAAAAAGTGAAACAAGCCTTTTCGGACTTGGATGTCATTGTTGGAAACATAGCAACTGCTGAAGCGGCAAAGTTTTTGGTAGATTCTGGAGCAGATGCTGTCAAAGTAGGTATTGGTCCTGGCTCAATATGTACCACCCGGGTCATTGCAGGTGTTGGTTTCCCTCAATTAACAGCTGTGATGGAAGTTGCTAAAGCCATCAAAGGGAGTGGCGTTCCTGTAATTGCTGACGGAGGTATCCGCTATACCGGTGATATTCCGAAAGCCATCGCAGCTGGAGCCGATTCAGTCATGTTAGGCTCGTTACTGGCTGGCACAAAAGAATCACCCGGTGAGACCGTTATATTTGAGGGAAGAAAATTTAAGACCTATCGGGGTATGGGTTCTTTGGAGGCAATGAATAAGGGGTCTAAAGATCGGTATTTTCAAGATGTAGAAGACGATATTAAGAAACTCGTTCCGGAGGGTATTGTCGGAAGGGTCCCCTACAAAGGAGATTTGAATGAAAGTATTCATCAATTTATCGGTGGACTAAAAGCGGGTATGGGGTATTGTGGCACAGCAAATATTGCGGCACTGCAGGAAAATGGACGTTTTGTGAAAATTACAGCCTCTGGTATCCGTGAAAGTCATCCACACAATATCAGGATTACTAAAGAAGCACCAAACTACAGTCCCTGAATGAATAATTGCAAGTCGATAGGACAGGGAAAGGTCTTCTTAGATATTTAAGAAGCTAGAATCTTAAAGGTTTTAACTACATTTCCCTGGTAGGTAATACGGACTATATACATATTACCGATATCCAAGGACACGGCTATTTGAGCAGCTGATAGATCACTTACACGATGCTGAGAGATTTTATTGCCAATGATGGAAAAAATTTCTATGTTGCCAGAACCTACTAAACCTTTTATGTACAAGGTGTTATTTTTGTAAAAAACACCACTACTTTGCTGATAGGGAATAGTTGTCACAGCAAAACTATCACATTCGAAGGAGGCAGCACTTTGATGTGGTAAAAAAAATAGGAATATTAAAAGTATAGTAATCTTGTGCAATAGACTTTATATTTGCCTCTAAATTACAACGAATATTGAATTGTTAAAAAAAATATTAACATTTTATTTTATTGTAAATCAACAACTTATAAATTTTATTAAAAAGTATATCAAAATTATTAACATAAAAAGATCGTTTTTTCTTAATAAATATAAATTATGAAGACCCTTTTTTCTATGTGTCACTCGCTCAAATTATTTCTCGTTGCTGTACTCTTGTTTTTTTTCATTGCAAGCTGTAACACATTGGAACGATCTCAAGATACTGCATTGGCTAGAGTAGGGAATACGTACTTATATCGTTCGGATCTTCCCCTGTTGGAACAACAATTCGGTAATGCCATTGATAGTGTTTTACAAATGCAAAATGCGATTGACAATTGGGCTAAAGAGCAATTACTTTTTCAACAAGCTCAGATAAATATAGATGTAACAAAGCACGAACAATTGCAACGTCAGGTTCGTCAATACGAAGCTGAATTATACGGTCAAGTATATAAAGAATCGGTGGCAAATACTTTGTTGGATACATTGATTAGTCAAAAGGATATCGAAGATATTTATGCTTCTAATGCTGAAATATTCAAATTAAAAGAACCTATTTATCAATTTCGCTATCTACAACTTCCAAAATCAAACGTGGATCAAAAGGAAATCACAAGCCGTTTCAGACGTTACCATGCAAACGATCTCGTGTACCTCGATTCACTTTCCTTCCAATTTACCCATTATTACCCTGGTGATTCGATTTGGGTCAATCGTAATGTCTTGTTTGAACAAGTTGAATTCTTAAACGAAAAAAATATCAATAGCTATTTCAAAAAAGGCAAATTTTTCGAAGTGAAAGACTCTTTAAATGTATATTTGTTTGTTGCTAAAGACCAAAGACAACCCAATGAAATTGCGCCCTTAAATTTTGTGGAACCCACTTTACGGAGTATCGTTCTCAACCGGCGTAAAATTGAATTATTAAGAAATTTTGATAATGAATTACTTCAAGATGCCATCCGATCCAAGAACTATGAAGTCTTGGTGGAATAAAATTGTATTTCTTGCCATTTTGTTTTGTATAGGACCCTCGTGTGTAGAAGCACAAGAGAAAATAAAAATTGATGGCGTGTCTGCCGTTGTTGGCGATTTTGTTATTCTCGAATCCGATATTGATAAGATGATCGTTGAAATGGAATCACAAGGCATCTCTGCTAAAAATATTACCCGATGTGAGTTATTGGGTAAATTGATGGAAGACAAACTCTATGCTCATCATGCGGTTCAGGACAGTCTTGAAGTAAGTGATCAGGAAATTTATGACTATGTTGACCAAAGTTTGGAGTATTTTGTTTCTCAATTGGGCAGCATGGACAAAGTGCTTGAATTTTACAAGAAATCTGATGAAGCAGCTTTTCGTGAAGAATTATTTGCGATCAACAAAACGCAAAAATTAGCGAGTTTAATGCAGTCCTCAATCGTGGATGCTATTGAAATCACACCCGAAGAAGTACGTACATTTTACCAAAAAATACCAGAAGAGGAACTACCCGTTTTTGGTACGGAATTGGAAATTGCCCAAATTGTGATGGAACCAAAAGCCAGTCCAGAGGAAGAAGAACGTGTTATTAATCAACTAAAAAGTTTTAAGGTTGATGTGTTAGAGCGGGGTTTAAGTTTTGCTTCAAAAGCTATTTTATATTCTCAGGATCCTGGATCTCGATCCAAAGGAGGGAAATATACGCTACAACGAAAACGTCCTCAAATGGCCAAAGAGTTTCGAGATATGGCCTTTAGTTTGCAAGAGGGGGAAATTTCTGAACCGTTTAAAACTGATTTTGGATGGCATATTTTGACCGTGGACAAAATCCGTGGACAAGAAATTGATATACGACACATTCTTCTCATTCCCCGCATCGATGACCAAAAATTAGTAGAAACCAAAGAGACTTTAGATCGGTTAAGAAGCCGAATAATAGATAAGGAAATTGATTTTGCAGAGGCAGCCTTTCAATTTTCAAGCGAAAAAGAAACCCGCAATAATGGAGGGGTTTTAGTAAATCCTGCTACCGGAGACACGCACTTTGAATTAACAAAGATTGATCCTGTACTTTACAATCAGGTTCGGTATCTAGAAGACGGTGAAATTACCCAACCCCTTTTGGAAGAAGGGCGTGCAGGGAAGAAAAAATACAAACTCCTAACAGTTACCAATCGCTTCGAGGAACACCGTGCCGATTTCACAAGGGACTACACTAAAATCAAGGAACTCGCTCTAAAGGAAAAGAAATTAAAATTCATACAAAGCTGGATGGAAGAAAAAATTGAGGATACTTATGTGAGTTTGAATCGTGACGTGCGTTCTTGTGAGTTTTCTAATAACTGGTTAAAAAAACAATAGTTTTTTTATTTAAAATACTTGAGGGGTACCCATAGCATACCAAAACATTCTCCACCCTCCTTGTGAATGTTTTTGTGATGTATTTTATGTGCTCTTCGGATTCCCTTCGCATAGCGTGAATTAGTGTTTCGAAACAATTTAAAACGTTGGTGTATGAATATATCATGTACCAAAAAATAGGTGAATCCGTAAACAAAAATCCCCAGACCAATAGGCAAACCGGGCCAAAAATGAAGTTCTCCCCAGGCAAGCACAAACCCCGTACTTACTAGGGCATAAAAAATAAAGAAAAGATCGTTTCGTTCAAACCAAGAACCGTGATCCTTTTTATGATGATCCTTGTGCCAAATCCATAAGAAACCGTGCATGATGTATTTGTGACTAAACCAAGCCATAAATTCCATTCCACAAAAAGTCAATAAAAAAACTACAATCCAGAGCAGTAAAAACATGTTACAATAGATTCAATCGGTATTTGAAATAAGATTGGGCCAAAACTCCCATTTTTTGATAGTTGGGAACACGAATACGTGTATTTTTTATTTGTAAAGAAGGCGTGCGTTTTAATTTTTGGAGCAATTTATAATAATATTTATAAGCTGTGTAGACACCCAAACGAGCTTCATTGGGTAACTCGAAAATCCCTGTGAGAGCGTGTCTAAAATCCTGTTCAATATCATTGATGATTTCCATTTTATCCCATTCCTGAAAGGAGTGTAAGTCAACGTTTGGGAAATAGGTGCGTTCCAAATTTTCAAAATCAGCATTTAAATCACGTAAAAAATTGACCTTCTGAAAAGCCGATCCCAACGCCATGGCAGCTGGTTTTAGACGCTGATACTCTTCTTCATCTCCTTGCATAAAAACTTTCAGACACATCAATCCAACTACATCAGCAGATCCGTAAATATATTCTTTGTATTCTTCGCTTGTTTGATAGGTTTGCTTAAAAAGATCTTGTCGCATGCTCTTCAAAAAAGCAACAATAAGGTCATTATGAATATTAAATTCATGGACCGTTTGTTGAAAAGCATTTAGAATGGGATTTAAACTAATTTTTTGTTCCAATGCTGTGTACAAATCTTCTTCAAATTTGTTTAGTAATTTTTCTTTGGGGAAATTATGGAAAGTATCTACAATCTCATCTGCAAAACGAACAAACCCATAAATGTTGTAAATGTGTGGTCGGACGGTATTGCCTAAGAGTTTTGTTCCAAGTGAAAAAGATGTACTGTATCGTTGTGTAACAATACGACTGCAGTCTTGGGAAACAGAATCAAACAACTCTTTCATAACAATAATTTAGTTCAATAAAATTACTAAAAATTGAAACAAAATAAAACAAGCTTAAACAAAAACTTGTGCACCAAAGTATTTGAGACGGAAAGATTCGAATGTTGGAAACAATTCTATTTGCTTGGGTAGCAAGGAGGGATTGATATTGGTTTGTTGAGGACCAAGTATGCTGAGTTTCGATTGGGTATTGTCCAAAAGAAGTTTTTGGAATGTCCTTAAATAGGAATCAATTTCATCCTTGTTGGGCTCAACCGTTAAATAGGTAACAAAGTTTAGTGTTTCACTGTAGGTTGTAACTGTTTGAAGGGATTCGGTAGTCAAAGATTGGCCCAAGAAAACAGTTTTATAATTTTGTGATAAGATGTAATAGTTTAAAAATAATATCCCTAATTCGTGAATTTCATTTTCAGGCAAGAACAGGACAAACACCTTTTGATTTTCCTGTGGTGTTTGTTTGCGTTGAATTAATTCTGTTTGAATATGAATTTTTTGTTTAACTAAGTTGGTAATAAAGTGTTCGTGAGCAGGACTAATTGCACCAGTTTGCCAAAGTATACCCAATTCGAGCATTAACGGCATGAATATGTGAATGAAGATATAATCAAATTCATATTTGGCAACGAATTCATCATAGGTTGCGTCAAACATGACATAATCAAAATTAACCATAGCAAGTTTTAAAGCATTGATAGCAACTTGCTCGGAGGATGACTTCAATGCAATATCGCGAACCATGATTGGAATTTCGCTTTCCTCAAGGCTAGCAATTTTTGAAATCTTAAAACCGTGGTTGTAGAGAAGTGTAATGTTGAGCAGCTTCTGTAGACTCGAAAGACTGTAGCGACGAATATTAGTATCCGTCCGTTCGGGTTGAAGTAGGTTGTAGCGCTTTTCCCATATTCTAATAGTATGGGCCTTAATCCCTGAAATGTTCTCAAGGTTTTTTATTGAAAAAGTGCTTTTTATCCTATTCATGTTCAATGTTCCTATACAAAAGCTTATACAAATATAGAAAAAAAAGTGAAGTGTAGAAAAGAAAAAAAAGTGCGCACGAGAAGACTCGAACTTCCACGGGATTTAACTCCCACTAGGCCCTCAACCTAGCGCGTCTACCAATTCCGCCACGTGCGCGGTGAAGAAGTGACTTGACTGGGGCTCGAACCCAGGACCCTCTCCTTAAAAGGGAGATGCTCTACCAACTGAGCTATCAAGTCGATGGTGATTCGACTGGGGCTCGAACCCAGGACCCTCTCCTTAAAAGGGAGATGCTCTACCAACTGAGCTATCGAATCGGTTTTCAGGCTGCAAATATAACCCCATTTCCTGAACTATCAACCGCTAATTCTATAAATTTGTCTCTTATGATAAACCTGTGAAACAGCATTACTATTTGATCGGATATATGGGGTCGGGTAAATCAACCGTGGGTAAAGTACTTGCCGACCGGCTCAAAAGTCTTTTTTTCGATTTGGATCATTACATCGTTCAAAAAGAGAAGGCATCCATTTCTGAGATATTCCTCACTAAAGGAGAAGTATATTTTCGTAAAATAGAAAAAAAATACCTGGATGAGTTACTCTTTGATTCCTCACCCAAGGTTGTTGCTCTTGGAGGTGGGACACCTTGCTATTTCGACACCATGAATCAATTACTGACCCATCCAAGTATACTTCCCGTGTATCTGCAGGCATCCATACCTTTTCTGACCAAGCGATTGTTTCAAGAAAAATCAAATCGCCCTTTGATTGCCCATATTAAAACAGAAGCCCGTTTAGCTGAATTTGTCGGAAAACATTTATTTGATCGCAATCCCTATTATTTACAAACAAAACATCGCGTATTGATAGATCATAAAAGTGTTCATGAAATTGTGGAAGAGCTGCTTGCTTTAACTTAAGTACACCCCTTCCTTGTTTCCCCCGAAAACTACTTCAATATGTTCTTTGTAAGAAGTAGATAAAGAGACCCCTTTGACATCTGCTTTGATGGGAAACCGCTTGTGATTGCGATTGACCAAAACGGCGGTTTGTAAACGTTTCAGTGGGACTTGTAAAAAGTGATCTACGGCATAAATCAGGGTACTGCCCGTATTTAAAACATCATCGATGACGATAACCGCTTTGTCGGTACATTGGTTGACGTTCTTTGATGTGCGGACACTGCCCAGGGGTTTTGATTTATCAAGATTCAATTCAATTAATTCGATTGTGCTGGCCGTCATCGTTTTTAACTGCGTTGCTATCCGATCTGCTAGAACCATTCCTTGGCTTTCTATACCCACCAAATAAAGGGTTGCTTCTTCCAAATTGGATTCCAGAATTTGGAAAGCCATTCGTCGAATGATGGCATCAATTTTTTGGGAGTCAAATAATTGATGGATTTGCTTCGCTGTCATAGGGTAAAGATAACGAACATCCTTTTTCAATCGACTTCCTCGTCCAAAAATCCCTCCATGCTTCTTCGGTCCTTTTTGGTAGGTCTTCCAAATCCTTTTTCTCTCGGTCGAAATGCATCTAACAATTGCATTTCTTTGGCCTCCTTATTTTGTTGTGGTGTTGTGTCTTGTCGATACATATCAACGAGCTTGGCTCCCAAACGGCTTTTAGGGATGTCCAAAACTTTCATTTGATACCATATTTGCTCTTTTCGAATTTCGATTTGATCCAAGGGAAGTATTTCACGAGAGGGTTTTACGGCAACTCCATTTATTTTGACAGCTCCCTTTCGGCATGCTTGGCTGGCCAAACTCCGTGATTTAAAATAGCGGACACACCATAAATATTGATCAATTCGCATCTACCTAATAAAAACTTGCGCTTACAAAAGTAAAGGATTTATGTATATTTGCTCCGTTCAATAAACAGTATATCCCTCTATGTCCTCACCCAAACTCTTTCCTTTTTCATGTTTTTTTTTCGTTTGGCTCCTTCTTTCTTGCAATCAAGAAGATGTTGAGAGCGTAGCATTACGCGATGTTCAAATACAATACAATGAGGATGACGCTGCCTTGCAAGAGTACTTACGTTCGCATTATTTCAATTATGAGGCCTTTGAAGAGGCACCAAACAATTACAGTTTACGAATTGAAATTGACACCATAGCAGGGGAAAATACGAATAAGATTCCTTTGTTAGACCAAGTCAAAAGTAAAGCCATTGAAATCACAGATAGTGATGGAAACATTATTGATCACAAACTCTATTACTTAGTCGTTCGCAAGGGAAACGGTGCCCAGCCTACTAAAGTAGATTCTACTTACGTTCGTTATCAAGGCAGTTTGTTAGATGGGTCTGTTTTCGACAAGCGCGAACTACCATTGTGGTTCAATCTACCCGATCTTGTTCCTGGTTTTCGAGAAGGTATTCCGGAATTTCGATCCGGGAGTTTTTCAGAAAACCCCGATGGAACCTTTCGTTTTTTTGACTTTGGCCAAGGGGCTTTGTTTCTTCCGTCTGGATTGGGATATTATTCGAATGCTCAATCGGGTATTCCTGCTTATTCTCCTTTGATCTTTACCTTCTCTTTGTTTGCTATAAATCCTGCCGATCATGACGGGGATGGGATTTTATCTCGTGAGGAAGATATCAACAATGATGGTAATCCGTTTAATGATGATACAGATGGAGATGGAATTGCCAATATGTACGACGACGATGACGATGGCGATGGCGTACTAACGCGAATCGAACTTGATTTAGACGAGAATGGAAGTCCAGGAGATTCGGATGGGGACGGTATACCTAACCATTTGGATGCAGATTCTGCTAACTAATCAAGTGAAAAAGAAAGCCCTAACATCCATTTTTGTCCGCGGGCATCAAACACACCGGATACCCCCTTATCGGATAAAAAGGTGATTTCACTTTCTTTGAGCCCCCTTTCATAACGCAAATCCAAAGCCAGACTTCCCAAATCCAACCGTGCACCAAGATGCGCCCCAACAGTTGT
Source organism: Flavobacteriaceae bacterium (assembly GCA_049890035.1). GTDB lineage: Bacteria > Bacteroidota > Bacteroidia > Flavobacteriales > Flavobacteriaceae > UBA11891. The sequence continues at coordinate 28,883 of JBMHCG010000039.1, forward strand.
TTGGGAGTCGATAGTTTCAAACGAAACATCTAAATCTTCTTGAAGCCTGAATTGAAAACTTGGCCCGACGAATAAACTCAATGGTGGTAGAAGCTTATATCCAAAAGAAATTGGAGCTTCCAAATTTTTACTTGCAAAGGAAAGGTCTTCAAAATCGGATTGTAATTGCGAAAAATGAATTTCAGGTCGCAGATAAAACAACAAGAAATTGATTTGGCCATACAAACCTATAAAATATCCGGTTTTTCTTTGAGCGGTCTCTTTGTAAGAGGCAACGTCTTGAAAAGCGGTTTCTAAATCGCCTGAGGCTTGAAAATTAAGTCCTCCAACCAATCCATAATCAACTTGAGAGAAGACTGATGAGTAAAAGAATAGAAGCAGAATACATAGTAGGTTTTTCATGGTATTTTACTTTCGTTGTATAACTTTTTTAGCTTGCTTCACAATGGTGTGTTGATCAATTCCATATTTGGCCATTAGCTGGGCTGGGGTGCCTGACTCGCCAAAGGTGTCTTGCGTAGCCACAAACTCTTGTGGCGAGGGTAAATGAGTACTCAAAGTTCGTGCCACACTTTCACCCAAACCGCCTAAGTAATTGTGTTCTTCGGCGGTTACAATACACCCTGTTTTATTGACAGAGTCGAGTATGATTTTTTCATCCAATGGTTTGATAGTGTGTATATTAATAATTTCTGCTGAAATTCCTTCTTGGTTCAAAAATTTTGCTGCTTCCAAAGCTTCCCAAACCAAATGACCCGTTGCAACAATCGTTACGTCCCTACCGGAGTTTAACAGAATCCCTTTACCTATTTCAAATGGAGTAACTTCTGGGGTGGTAAAATTGGGCACTTTGGGTCTGCCAAAGCGAAGATAGACTGGACCTTGATAATTGGCAATGGCCAAGGTTGCGGCTTTGGTTTGGTTGTAATCACAAGGATTGATTACGGTCATTCCAGGTAACATTTTCATCAAACCAATATCTTCTAGTATTTGATGGGTCGCTCCATCTTCACCAAGGGTTATCCCTGCATGGGAAGCACAAATTTTGACATTCTTTCCAGAATAGGCTATGGATTGACGTATTTGGTCATAGACTCGGCCCGTCGAAAAATTTGCAAAAGTTCCCGTAAAAGGAATTTTACCCCCAATTGTTAGTCCAGCAGCGATACCCATCATGTTAGCTTCGGCAATACCAACTTGAAAAAATCGGTCTGGATTTTCTTTTATAAATGTGTCCATTTTTAATGATCCAATAAGATCTGCACAGAGAGCTACTACGTTTGGATTGGTTCTTCCTAGTTCTGCCAAACCGGCTCCAAAACCAGATCGAGTATCGTTATTGCCTAGATTGCTGTATGTTATCATAATCAATTTGATTTAGTAATCACCCAATGTGACAGGGTTTTGATCCAATGCTTTTAGTAGCTGCTCATCATTTGGTGCTTTTCCATGCCAAGCATGCGTATGCATCATAAAGTCAACACCATTCCCCATTTCTGTTTTCATCAATAGGGCGACAGGTTTCTCATTTCCAAGCATATCATTTGCTTGTTTTAAGCCTGCAATCACTGCTTTTAATTCATTGCCCTGATCCAATTCCAAAACGGACCAACCAAAAGCTGCTAATTTATCCTTTATACTTCCCATAGGAAGGACTTCATCTGTTGTACCATCGATTTGTTTTCCATTCAAATCAATAGTAGCAATCAAATTATCAACCTTATTGGCGGCTGCATACATAAACGCCTCCCAATTTTGACCCTCCTGCAATTCCCCATCTCCCAACAAGGCATAAACCGTCTTCGAATCGGTATTCAATTTTTTAGCTAAGGCAGCCCCTACAGCTACTGAAAGACCTTGGCCCAATGATCCCGAAGCAACACGGATTCCGGGGAGGCCTTCGTGGGTTGTTGGATGTCCTTGCAGCCGTGAATCAATTAAACGAAAGCTGTTCAGTTCTTCGACAGGGAAATAGCCACTGCGCGCCAGAACACTATAAAAGACAGGGGATATATGACCATTAGAAAGAAAAAATAAGTCTTCGTTGTGTCCATTCATATTGAATGCCGGATGGTGAGTCATAATTTCTTGATAGAGGGCAACAAAGAATTCAGCACAGCCCAGAGAGCCTCCGGGATGTCCCGAATTAACCTTGTGAACCATGCGCAAGATGTCTCTTCGCACTTGTTGAACCATTGCCTCGAGTTGCTGTATGTCAGCCATTAGGATGGGTTTAATTGTTGGTGCTAAAGTAGGGGAAGCCCAAAGAGTGACAAAGCAAACACAGGCTATTTTTAGAGGTTTTTTCGACAAAGCATCAACATTTTATTGACCGCTTTTTTTCAAAGATGGTATCTTTGCCAGAATTCATGTCCATGCATTTTTCGTTAGAAACTACCGATACAAAATCCCATGCCCGTGCAGCTACCTTGACAACCGATCACGGGAGTATACAAACCCCTATCTTCATGCCTGTTGGGACAGCCGCTACTGTCAAAGGGGTGCATCAACGTGAGTTAAAAGAAGTGATCAATCCAGAAATTATACTTGGAAACACATATCACTTATATCTCCGACCGGGTACCGATATTTTAGAAGCAGCAGGGGGTCTGCATCAGTTCATGAATTGGGACCGTCCCATTTTAACCGACTCTGGAGGGTATCAGGTATATTCCCTTGCTGCGAATCGAAAAATTAAGGAAGAAGGAGTGAAGTTTAAATCTCATATTGATGGTTCCTATCATGTTTTTACTCCAGAAAATGCCATTTCAATTCAGCGGAAAATTGGTGCCGACATCATTATGGCCTTTGATGAATGTACTCCGTACCCTTGTGCATACGATTATGCTAAAAATTCTATGCATCGAACCCATCGATGGTTGGAACGCTGTTTTGAGCAAGATAAAAAAGAGCCAATACTATATGGATACAATCAAACATTATTCCCTATTGTACAGGGAAGCGTCTATTCAGACCTAAGAAGAGAATCCGCAACATATGTAGCAGAACAAAATGCTCCAGCCAATGCCATTGGGGGACTTTCGGTTGGAGAACCTGCAGAGGAAATGTATGCCATGGCAGATGTGGTCTGCCAAATACTCCCTAGTGATAAACCAAGGTATCTGATGGGTGTAGGAACGCCTATAAATTTATTAGAGAATATTGCTTTGGGAGTGGATATGTTTGATTGTGTTATGCCAACTCGAAATGGACGAAACGGAATGTTGTTTACGGCACAAGGAACCATCAATATAAAAAACAAAAAATGGGAACGAGATTTTTCTCCTATTGATCCGGAGGGCTACTGTTTTGCAGATTTGGATTACTCCAAAGCCTATGTTCGTCATTTATTTACTGTCAATGAGATGTTGGGAAAACAAATCTGTACAATCCATAATTTGTCTTTCTATCTTTGGTTGGTTCGACAGGCTAGAAAACACATACAAACAGGTGACTTTTCCGAATGGAAAAATAAAATGGTTCTTCAACTTAACCAGCGACTTTAAAATGTTTTTATTGGATCGCTACATAATTAAAAAATACCTCAGCACATTTCTAGTGATGATTCTGCTTTTTATTCCTATCGGAATTTTGGTAGATATGGCTGAAAAAATCGACAAATACAAAGAAAAAGAAGTGCCTTTGTCAGAATTGATTTCCTATTATTTTGACTTCACCTTGTATTTTTCCAATATGCTGTTTCCTATCTTTTTGTTTTTAGCAGTTATCTGGTTTACATCAAAAATGGCGAATAACACAGAGGTGATTGCCATGCTTAGTTCGGGTATTTCATTTACCCGTTTTTTGAGACCCTATCTGCTGGCTGCAGGGCTTATTGCCAGTGTTGCCTTCTATGGCGGCATGTTTGTCGTTCCGAAATCAAACGAAGGGTTTAATGATTTTAACTATAAGTACATAAACAAAACGAAAGCCCAAGAGACTACGGAATTGTACAAGCAAATCAATGCGAATGAATTCATCTATGTTTCTAATTACAACCCCGTCCGAAAACGAGCCAATAACTTTTCAATAGAGCGTTTTGAAGACCATCGATTGGTTGCTAAATTAACGGCCAACACCTTGCGTTGGATTGAACGAGACAGTACGTTTCGATTGTCAACAGTAGTAAAAAGAACTTTTGTTGGCGATCAAGAACTATTAGAAACTACGCCTCGAAAAGACACCCTTTTCGACTTTGCTATTGAAGAATTATCTCCCGTAACTTACAAAGCAGAAACCTTAAATTACGGTGAATTAAATCGCTTTATCAAAAAAGAGCGACAAAGTGGTTCCAAGTTGATTAATGCACATTTACTAGTGCGACACAAACGCTGGAGTCTGCCCTTGTCGGCGTTTGTTCTGACCATTATAGCGGTCGCTATGTCTTCTTTCAAGAGAAGGGGTGGGATGGGAGTCAACCTAGCCTTTGGTATTACCCTGGGATTTCTCTATATCTTTTTTGATAAAATTTTTAGTGTTATGGTCTTAAAGGCCAATTTTAATCCAATGATAGCCGCTTGGCTTCCTTTGTTGTTGTTTGGAGGTTTGGCCGTTTATTTATTAAATCATGCCAAGCGTTAGAACCAAAAATCTGCTCCATTTCCATTTTATTGTATTCCTATTTAGTTTTACGTCTATTCTTGGTGCTCTCATTCAATTAAGTGCCATTCCATTAGTAGCACACCGGATGTTGTGGGCTACAGGGTTCATTGGGATCTACATACTCATTCGGCGTCCTGGAGATTTTTTTATTTCAAAAGAAAATATTCAATGGCTTATGGCTGGCGGTATTTTTATCGCCTTTCATTGGATGAGCTTTTTCTATGCTGTAAAAGTGGCTGGGGTATCCTTAACATTATCCATGCTATCCATGGGAGCTTTTTTTACGGCACTTTTAGAGCCTCTTTTTTTTGAGCGTAAAATCATCCTCTATGAACTGGTTTTTGGTGCCTTGGCAATCTTGGGCTTGGTATTAATATTTCAATCGGAATGGGATCAGTTGTGGGGAATGTTGGTTGCACTTGTGTCCACCATTTTAGGTGTTTTTTTCACTTTGGTAAATGGAAAATTAGCCACACGTGTACCAGCAGCAGCCGTTTCTTTTTACGAACTAGGTTTTGGTGCTTGTATCACTTGGGGGGTTGTCCTTTTCAATCCGAGAATGTTGGATCAAGCCTTGCACTTAGTTTCTCAAGATGTCATGCTATTAGGAATTTTAAGTCTGGTTTGTACTGCTTATGCATTTGTAGGTTCGGTGCATGTAATGAAAATATTGTCTCCTTATTCCGTAATGATTACTATTAACATGGAACCCGTCTATGGCATTGTATTATCCGTACTGATTTTTGGTGAAAAAGAACTTCTCAACATATCCTTTTATTTGGGTGTAATGATAATCTTGGCAGCCGTTTTGGGGAATGGGTATTTCAAAATACGATCCGATGCAAAACAATCCTCATAGTTTTTTACCTTTGTGAGACAAGTTGAAATAGATGGAATATTTAGAATTTGAAAGCCCAATAAAGATACTCATAGATCAAATTGAACAATGTAAAGAATTGGGTGATCAGAGTCAAGTTGATGTGACTGAGACCTGTGACAAACTCGAAAAAAAGTTAGTTGAAACGAAAAAGGAAATTTTTTCAAACCTCACAGCTTGGCAAAAAGTACAATTATCAAGGCATCCATCACGCCCTTATGCCTTGGATTATATTCATGCTTTAACAGAAGGGACATTTATGGAGTTGCATGGCGATCGTCAATTTGCTGACGACAAAGCTATGGTAGGGGGCTTTGGCAAAATAGGAAGGCAAAGTTATCTTTTCATTGGCACCCAAAAAGGTTACAATACTAAAACCCGTCAGTACCGCAACTTTGGAATGGCCAACCCTGAGGGCTACCGAAAAGCACTACGGTTGATGCAATCAGCTGACAAGTTCAATGTGCCCATCGTTTGTTTTGTGGATACCCCAGGTGCTTATCCGGGCTTGGAAGCCGAAGAAAGAGGACAGGGAGAAGCCATCGCCCGAAACATTATGGAAATGATGTCCATCAAGGTCCCTATCATCGTCGTTATTATTGGAGAAGGGGCCTCTGGTGGTGCCTTGGGCATTGGCGTTGGGGATCATGTTTGCATGCTGGAAAATACATGGTATTCTGTGATTTCACCCGAATCGTGTTCTTCGATTCTTTGGCGCAGTTGGGAATACAAAGAGCAAGCTGCAGAAGCATTAAAGTTGACTTCTACGGATATGTTCAAAGCCAGATTAATTGACAAAGTCATCAACGAACCGCTTGGTGGAGCACATTTTGACCGAGAACAAACTTTTGAGACGGTAAAAAAAGAAATCCAAGCAGCCTATAGAAAATTAGCAAAAATGGAACCTAAAGAACGCGTGGATGCACGGCGTGAAAAGTTTTATAACATGGGAATCTTCTCAGAGTAATACCCTCCACACTTGTAAACAGCTTCAATGAATTTATCAACAGCCTTTTTTGATAGAAATAGGATATTTAAGTGGATGGGAATGAATCGATAAATAGGATTTAAAATTACTTTTAAATCATGGAAGAAACGAAATCATTTCGATCGGCTGCCGTTCCATCGGGCAATGTAATCCCACTGGAAAAAGGAAAGCTACCGCCGCAAGCTGTTGAATTAGAAGAAGCTGTATTAGGAGCTATGTTAATTGATAAAAAAGGAGTTGATGAAGTCATTGATATCCTCCAAGCCGAGGCTTTCTATAAAAGGGCACATCAACTTATTTTTGAATCCATTTTTGAACTTTTTGAAGCCTCCGAACCGATTGATTTGTTAACGGTTTCCAACGACCTTAGAAAAAAAGGGAAATTGGAGCAAGCAGGTGGAAACCCCTATTTGGTGCAATTGACTCAAAAAATTGCTAGTTCCGCCCATATAGAATTCCATGCCCGGATTATTCTTCAAAAACACATTCAACGCAGTCTCATCAGGATTTCCAATGAAATCATAGAAAATTCCTACAAGGACTCCATCGATGTATTCGATCTATTAGATGAAGCTGAATCCAAATTGTATGATGTCACTCAGGGTAACATAAAAAAATCATCGGAAACGGCTCAAAGTCTTGTCATTCAAGCCAAACGCCGTATAGAAGATATTTCTAAACGTGAAGGTTTGAGTGGAATCAGTACAGGTTTCGAGAAACTTGATCAACTTACTTCTGGTTGGCAACCCAGTGACTTAGTTATCATCGCTGCAAGACCGGGTATGGGTAAAACGGCCTTGACCCTTTCCATGGCAAGAAACATTGCCGTACTCAAACAAATCCCTGTTGCCTTTTTCTCTTTGGAAATGTCCTCTGTTCAACTGATTACTCGATTGATTTCCGCAGAGACAGGATTGTCGTCAGAAAAATTGCGAACGGGGAAATTGGCCGATCACGAGTGGGAACAGTTAAACGTCAAGGTGAGTGATTTGGAAAAGGCTCCACTCTACATAGATGATACGCCTTCCTTGTCTATTTTTGATTTGCGTGCCAAGGCGCGACGCTTGGCATCCCAACACGGGATTAAGTTAATTTTCATCGATTATCTGCAACTCATGACGGCCGCAACAAGTTCAAAAACTGGCAACCGCGAACAAGAAATTTCAACCATTTCACGAAATCTAAAAGCACTGGCTAAAGAACTGGATCTTCCCGTTATTGCCCTGTCTCAGTTATCACGAGCCGTTGAGACGCGCGGTGGAACCAAACGACCATTACTTTCGGACCTGAGAGAATCAGGAGCCATCGAACAGGATGCCGATATTGTTTCTTTTATCTACCGTCCCGAATATTATGGAATCGATGAATGGGACGACGAAGAGCGAAGTCCCTCTACAGGACAAGCTGAATTTATCGTAGCCAAACACCGAAATGGTGGCCTGGACAACATTCGAATGAAATTTATTGGCAGCCTTGGTAAATTTGAAGATTTGACTCAATTTGACGGTGCGTATGAATTCCCCTCAAAAATGAATACACAAGAAGATTCGAAGTCTATTTCGCCGGACAATTTCGCCAGCCCAAGCCAAGCTTTTGGTTTGGAAGAAGATCAGGACGACACTCCTTTCTAAAGCAGGTCTCGATTCGTTAAATCAGTCGCCAAAAGACTTGGTTTTTGAAAGTGATGGGTTTGTATTCCCATTTTTTGTGCAGCCTGAATATTTCTTAGATTGTCATCAATGAACAAAGAGTGTTCTGCTTCAAGATTGAATCGATCCAATGTCAATTGATAAATTTCTGGAAAAGGCTTTCTGGTTTTTTCTACCCCCGAAACAACAATGCCTTCAAACCAATGTAAAAAATCAAAACGTTCCAGTGCTACAGGAAAGGTTTCAGCACTCCAATTTGTCAATGCCACCACCTTGACATTTGGATTCTTAATGAGTTCTCCTAATATGGCTACAGTAGCTTCCATCGGGCCACCGAGCATTTCTTCCCAGCGTCCATAATACATACGGATATACGCCTCATATTGAGGAAAAAGTGCCACGCGATCTTCTGTTGCTTGTTGTAGCGGATAGCCTGCATCTTGATTTTCATTCCAATCCGAGGTACAGATTTTTTCAAAAAACCATTCCATTTTCTCACGGTCACCATGAAAGGCATCCAAAAAAACATAGGCTGGATTCCAATCAATTAACACCCCGCCCAGATCAAAAATAATTGTATTAATAGGTTTCATCATGTTGTGTAGATTTGCCATGATGCATCAAATACCCCTTTAAGAAAGCATCTAGTTGACCATTCATTACGCCATCAACATCTGCTGTTTCTATTTGGGAGCGCACATCTTTTACCAGTTTATAAGGATGCATCACATAATTTCGAATTTGTGATCCCCATTCTATTTTCTTCTTTGCAGCTTCTATTTCACTTCGGGCTGCTCTTTTTTTCTCCATCTCCAACTCATACAGTTGTGATTTTAGTAATTGCATCGCCTTATTTTTATTCTCCAGTTGGGAACGAGTTTCGGAATTTTCAATAATAATACCTGTGGGATGGTGTCGGAGGCGAACCGCTGTTTCAACTTTGTTGACGTTTTGTCCCCCAGCACCACTGGCACGCATGGTTTCCCAAGAAATTTCGGCTGGGTTGACACGAATATCAATACGTTCGTCCACAAGAGGGTATACATATACCGAGGCAAAGGAGGTATGCCGTTTGGCATTGGAGTCAAAAGGCGAAATACGTACCAACCGATGCACTCCATTTTCTCCTTTAAGCCATCCAAAAGCAAATTCTCCTTGCAATTCCAAAGTAACCGTTTTGATACCAGCCACATCACCTGCATGGTGATTGAGTTCTTTGATTTTAAAACCTTTTTTTTCTCCCCACATGAGATACATACGCATTAACATGGCAGCCCAATCACAACTTTCAGTACCTCCAGCTCCTGCTGTTATCTGCAGGATCGCATGCAATGCATCACTCTCATCAGATAACATGTTTTGAAATTCAAGGCTTTCCAAGGCTTCAATGATCTGTAAATAGGATTGGTTCACTTCATTTTCAGTGGTCTCGCCTGCTTTTTGAAATTCCAAAAGCACCTCTAAGTCGTCTAGCTGAGTGTGGACAGCGTCATAGTCTGTAACCCAGCGTTTTAGATTTCGAAGCTGTCTCATATGGATTTCGGCTTCTTCTGGCTGATTCCAAAAATCAGGCGCCAGCGTCTTTTCTTCTTGGTTTTGGATTTCTATCCTTTTGGCATCGATGTCAAAGATACCTCCTTAACGCACCCAGGCGATCGATTAAGTCCTTTACTTGGTCGTTTTGTACCATCTGAAAGTATTATGTTTTTGCAAACATAGTTGTTTTCATATTTACTACACATCTAAAACAATTCGATTCTAAAAGTGGAATGAAAAAGAGGATGAAATATTAAAAAGCCAAGCACAAAAAAATGATTATTTTCATCAAAAATTAGGTACAATGAAAAAACAATACATTTTCGTACTAGGAGTTTTTATGATGATGGGTGCAACGTCTTTTTCCCATCAGAAAAAACACCTCGAATATCGTAAAACAAAAAAAAAGGAAAAACAATGGACGGCTCAAAACATCATAAATGAGCAGAAATTTGAAGGTTTTTTTAATTTCAAATACATTGAATCAAAGGATCAACTCCTATTAGAAGTATCGCAACTTGACACTGAATTTTTGTATGTAAATAGTTTGTCTGAGGGGATAGGTAGCAATGATATTGGCTTGGATCGTGGACAACTAGGAAATCGTAGGATTGTAAAGTTTCAAAAAGCGGGAAACAAACTACTCCTATTACAACCCAATTACACCTATCGAGCAACTACAACCAATTTGTTGGAAAAAAAATCGGTCACGCAAGCCTTTGCTAAATCTGTATTGTTTGGATTTCCAATTGAAAAAGAAGAAGCGGGGGCGTATTGGATTGATCTAACTCCCTTTTTAAAACAAGACGCACACGGGGTTGTCAAACGATTAAAAGACCGTAAGCAAGGATCTTATTCTTTGGACAAAAGCCGTTCGGCTTTGTCTTTGGATCGGACCAAAGCCTTTCCCAAAAATATTGAAATGGAAGTATTGTTGACCTTTACAGGAACGCCATCTGGATCGTGGGTACGATCGGTGACACCCACTCCAGAGGCTGTAACGGTTCACCAACATCACTCCTTCATTGCTCTTCCCGATCCAGGATTTGAAAAGCGAAAATTTGATCCCCGAGCAGGAGTCAATGCGTTGCGGTATTACGATTATGCAACCCCTGTGGAATCATCTACTTTGCAAGAATGGATTGTTCGTCATCGTCTGGAAAAAAAAGATCCCAACGCAACAGTAAGTGAGGCAAAAAATCCTATTGTATATTATTTGGACAATGGGACTCCCGAACCTGTCCGTTCGGCTTTACTTGAAGGAGGACGCTGGTGGAATCAAGCGTTTGAAGCTATTGGGTACCGAAATGCGTTTCAAATAAAAATGCTGCCTGATGAGGCAGATCCATTAGATGTTCGATACAATGTTATTCAGTGGGTACACCGTTCTACACGAGGTTGGAGCTACGGTGCTAGTGTGGTAGATCCACGTACGGGTGAAATCATTAAAGGACACGTCAGCTTGGGCAGTCTTCGCATTCGACAAGATTATATGATTGCTTTGGGACTGACGGAAGACCCTTTCCAAGGGGGGATTCCCAAACCTGATATATTGGAAATGGCACTAGCACGCATACGGCAATTATCAGCACATGAAATTGGGCACACATTGGGATTTGCTCATAATTTTTCTGCCAGTGCGCAAAAAAGAGCGTCCGTTATGGATTATCCACATCCTACACTTTCTTTGAAGAATGGAAAAATTTCCTATGCCGATGCCTACGATACGGATATTGGTGAATGGGATAAGGTAAGCGTTGCTTATGCTTACAGTGATTTTGCTGACGGCATTGATACAAATCAGGCTTTGAATGAGATTCTTGAAAAAAGTACCAAAGAAGGACTTTCATTTATCAGTGACCAAGATGCACGACCCTTGGGAGGAGCCCACCCCACTGCACATCTATGGGACAATGGCACCGACACGACAGAGGAACTTAACAATCTCATGGCCATCCGAAAAGTGGCACTCGGTCATATGGGATTGCCCCATCTTCAAGAAGGAGAGTCCTACAACAAGCTCGAAGATCGTTTGGTGCCTATATTTCTATTGCATCGCTATCAAATAGAGGCCGTTAGTAAACTCATCGGGGGACTTGAATACCAGTACGCAGTGAAGGGAAATATTGATTATACGGTTCAGGCTGTTACTTCCTTTAAACAAAAAGAGGCACTCAATGCCTATCTTGCTACGCTCCATCCAGATCAATTGCTACTGCCAGAAAAGCTTAGAAATGTATTGCCACCACGGGCTTATGGAAGTACTAGAGACCGAGAAAATTTTAAAGGTCATATGGGAGTAGCCTTTGATCACCTCAATCTAGCGCAATCATTGGCTCAACTGCAAATGCAACTTTTATTTCATCCCCAGCGAGTCAATCGATTGGTGCAACAGAAATCTTTCGACTCCAATCAGTTGGGATTAACTACGGTGTTTGATACTGTTTGGAAACAATTTTTTAATAGTGCCACTTATCAACAACCCCAATTAGTAGTTCAACAATTAGTTCAATACGAAGTTGTTAAATGTTTGTTTGTGATGTACTTAGAAAAAAATGTTTATCCTCAGGCTAAGGCGGCAACACACCGTTTTCTTAAAAAGATAGAAACCCATGGAAAGCGTACAAAAGCAAGTAATTGGGATCACTATATAGCCTATCAAATTGAATCTTTTTGGAAACACCCACAACAGTTTCAATCCACACCTTCGAAGCCACTACCAGACGGTTCTCCTATTGGTAGTGTTTATTCTTGTAATTAATTGCCCTAATAATCAAATCATGAGAACTTTATCTATCCTTTCTTTGAGTCTCAGCTTGCTGTGGGCTTGTCAACCAAATAAAAAAATGGTAGCACCAGAAAATATTCATCCTCCTAGGGCTGATAAAATCCCCTATCAGCACAAAAAACACAATGATATTCGCATTGATCCTTATTACTGGCTTCGGGAACGAGACAATCCCGAGGTTATTGATTATTTAGAACGTGAAAATCACTACTATCAACAGATGACTGCTCATAGAGAGGAAGAAAAAAAGTCTCTTTTTGAGGAAATGAAATCACGAATCAAAGAGAATGATACGTCAGTTCCCTATTTCTTTAATGGATATTGGTATAGCACCCGTTTTGAGGAAGGAAAAGCCTATCCCATCTACACGCGTAAAAAAGACAGTTTGACTGCCCAAGAAGAAATCCTCTTTGACTGCAATGCGATGGCAAAAGGGAAAGACTATTTCCAGTTAAAAGGAATCAATGTAAGTCCAGATAACACCAAAGTTGCCTTTGGAGTAGACCTCGTTTCTAGAAGACAATATACGATACAAATCAAAGATTTGCTATCACAAAAAATGTTGGATACAAAAATTATCAATACAAGCGGTGGCAGTGTTTGGGATGCTAGCGGACGCTATCTCTTTTACACTCATGTGGACCCCAAAACCCTTCGTTCTGAAAAAATTTTCCGTCATGATAGCCAATCCCCTCAAATTAAAGACGCGCTGGTGTATGAAGAGCTGGATGCAACTTTCTCGGTTGGTGTTGGGAGTACCAAATCCAGGAAATATATTACTATTTTTTCCTATAGCACGCTTACCAGTGAGCAACAGTTTTTGGAAGCCGAAAACCCCTTGGGCGATTTTCAAACCATCCAGAAGCGGCAACGCGGTTTGGAATATTCTGCGGCGCATTTTGGCGACTATTTTTATATTACAACCAATGCAGATGGGGCGGCCAATTTTAAGGTGATGAAAACCCCAACCCGTCAACCTTCAAAAAAAAATTGGGAGGAATGGATACCACACCGAGAAGATGTTTTAATCGAAGATTTGGATTTATTTCAAGACTATTGGGTTATGACAGAGCGTAAAAATGGCCTGACTCAAATGAAAGTAGCACAATGGGATGGGGAAAAATCCTACTATTTGCCCCTCGAAGGTCAAACATATACTGCCTATACTGGGTACAATCCACAATTTGAAACGGATACCTTACGTTTTGTCTACAATTCGTTGAAGACTCCCAGTTCTGTATTTGATTTCAACATGAAAACAAAAGAACAAATCCTTTTAAAGAAACAGGACGTTCTGGATACCGATTTTGATTCAACTGATTATATAGAAGAAAGGATATGGGCACCAGCTCGAGACGGGAAGCGAATTCCCGTTTCTTTGATCTATCATAAAGATACCAAGCTAAGCCCACACACGCCACTTCTTCAATATGCCTACGGATCCTATGGGAGCACCATAGACCCAAATTTTTCGTCGACGCGGTTGAGTCTGTTAAACAGAGGATTTATATATGCCATTGCACACGTGCGAGGTGGGGAATATCTCGGTCGACAGTGGTATGAGGATGGGAAATTAATGACTAAAAAAAATACGTTTACAGACTTCATTGATTGTTCTCGTTATTTGATTGATCTGGGGTACACCTCAGCTGAGCATCTCTATGCCTACGGAGGATCAGCTGGGGGGCTGCTTATTGGTGCCGTCATTAACGAGGCACCCGATCTATACAACGGAGCTATTGCTGCTGTTCCATTTGTCGATGTGGTTACGACTATGCTAGATGAAAGCATTCCACTGACTACCTATGAATATGACGAATGGGGAAATCCAAATGAAAAAAAATACTACGAGTATATGAAGTCCTATTCACCCTATGATCAGGTAAAAGCACAGGCCTATCCCCATCTATTTGTAACAACTGGATATCACGATTCACAAGTTCAATATTGGGAGCCCGCAAAATGGGTTGCTCGGCTTCGGGAAATCAAGACAGATGAACGGTTATTATTTTTAGATACCAATATGAAAGCTGGACATGGAGGGGCCTCGGGACGCTATGCTTCCCTAATGGAATTGGCTAAAAAGTATTCGTTTTTACTCCAATTAGAGGCACTCTAGAAAAGGTTTTTTTTTTTGTAAATTTGCCCAAAATGAAACCAACCGACAAAAAATAGCTTGGTGAACGTTCACAATTCAATTTTGGAGCTGGTAGGCAACACCCCAATGATCCGCCTGAACACCGTAACGAAGGACTTTCCAGGCCAATATTATACAAAATTTGAGGCTTTCAATCCCGGCCATTCAAACAAGGATCGTATTGCTATTCATATCATAGAACAAGCTGAAACAAAAGGCTTGCTCAAACCGGGCAGTACCATTATTGAAACAACCTCTGGAAACACAGGTTTTAGTTTGGCAATGGTATGTCAAATCAAGGGATACCAATGCATTTTAGCTGTTACTTCCAAATCCAGTAAAGATAAAATTGAAATGCTTCGCTCATTGGGTGCCAAAGTACATGTCTGCCCAGCCAATGTCAAAGCGGATGATCCCCGTTCTTATTACCAAGTTGCCAAACGCCTCCACAACGAGATTAATGATTCTATTTACATCAATCAATATTTCAATCATCTCAATACAGAAGCCCACTACTTAACAACAGGCCCCGAAATATGGGAACAAACAGAGGGAAAAATCACCCATCTTGTAGCCAGTAGTGGCACCGGAGGTACCATTTCAGGTTCGGCACGTTTTTTAAAAGAACAAAATCCATCCATTCAGATAATCGGAGTGGATGCCTACGGATCAGTCTTGAAAAAGTACCATGAAACAGGCGAGTTGGATACCAATGAAATTTATCCTTACCGTATCGAAGGATTGGGGAAAAATCTGATTCCGACAGCCACGGATTTCGAAGCCATAGACTTATTCGAGAAAGTAACAGATGAAGATAGTGCCCATGCGGCGCGTCAAATTACGCAAACTGAAGGTATGTTTGTTGGCTATACATCGGGGGCTGCCTTTCAGGCTGTAAAACAACTCAATGAAAGAAATTATTTCAATTCACAAAGCCATGTAGTAATTATTTTTCCCGATCATGGCTCCAAGTACATCAGTAAGATTTACAATGAAGAATGGATGGTTGCACAAGGTTTCATGGATGCCATTCACAGCAACCAAAAAAATGAAGTTTGATTACAAAAAAGTAATACTATGAAAGATTTGTTTGATCGAATACTCGAAAACAAAGGCCCACTAGGAAAATGGGCGGACCAAGCAGAAGGTTATTTTGTTTTTCCTAAACTGGAAGGCCCCATCTCAAATCGGATGCGTTTCCAAGGTAAGGAGGTTATCACATGGAGTGTCAATGATTATTTAGGATTGGCTAACCATCCAGAGGTTCGAGAAGTAGATGCTCAAGCGGCAGCAGAATACGGTTCTGCTTATCCGATGGGTGCTCGAATGATGTCGGGACATACCGATTTGCACGAACAGCTTGAAAATGAACTCGCTGCATTTGTTAACAAAGAGGCAGCCTATCTTTTGAATTTTGGATATCAGGGGATACTCTCTACCATCGATACTCTCGTTTCAAAGAACGATGTGATTGTTTATGATGTTGACGCCCATGCGTGTATTATTGATGGGGTCCGTTTGCACATGGGCAAACGCTTTACCTACAAGCATAATGATGTAGAAAGCCTTGAAAAAAATCTTATTCGCGCTACTAAAGTAGCTGATCAAACAGGAGGAGGCATTCTTGTAATCTCGGAAGGAGTGTTCGGAATGCGTGGTGAACAAGGAAAACTAAAAGAAATAGCCACGTTAAAAAGCAAATACAATTTTCGCTTTTTAGTAGACGATGCCCACGGATTTGGAACCTTGGGGACCAATGGTGCTGGAGCGGGAATAGAACAAGGCGTTCAAGATGAAATCGATGTGTATTTTGCTACGTTTGCCAAATCAATGGCTTCTACAGGGGCTTTTATTGCGGCGGATCAAGAAATTATTAACTTTCTCAAATACAACATGCGCTCCCAGATGTTCGCCAAATCACTCCAAATGGTCTTGGTTAAAGGGGCCCTGAAACGGTTGGACATGCTACGAAACCGACCTGAAATCAAAGACAGATTATGGGAAAATGTCAATGCCCTACAATCCGGTTTAAAAGACCGTGGATTTGATATTGGCTCCACGCAAAGCTGTGTGACCCCTGTCTATCTTAAAGGATCCATACCGGAAGCCATGGTTTTGGTACGTGATTTACGTGAGAATTTTGGTATTTTCTGCTCTATAGTAGTGTATCCTGTTATTCCCAAAGGATTGATTTTACTTCGCTTAATTCCAACAGCTTCACACAATATTGAGGATGTGGAAATTACGCTTGAGGCCTTTTCAAATATTCGTGATCGGTTACAAAACGGTGTGTATCAGCGGCAATCTGAAGCCATACAAGCTGTGCAATAAACAAGGAAATAATGTCGTTATTCGTTTAACATAACGGGCATTACGAGCATTGTTATTTCTTCTCCTTCTGCTATGCCGTCCATTGGCATTAATATTCCCGCACGATTGGGCAATGACATAGCTAGCTGAATACCGTCAGAAGTGAGATTGCTTAGCATTTCAACAAGAAAACGAGAATTGAAACCGATTTGGATATCATCGCCTCGATAATCACAGTCCAAACGTTCTTCAGCTTTGTTGCTAAAATCATAATCTTCCGCAGAAATTTGTAAGGCACTGCCAGCAATCTTTAATCGGATCTGATGTGTTGTTTTATTGGAAAAAATACTCACCCTTCGGACAGAGTTTAAAAGCAGGTTTCGGTCAATCTCTAGAACATTTGGATTTTCTTTGGGTATAACCGCTTCATAGTTGGGGTATTTTCCTTCGACCAATCGACAAGTCAAGATTGTGTCTGCAAAGCGAAATTGTGCGTTGGTTTCATTATACTCAATGATGATCGTTTCTTCACTTCCTTGCAAAACAGATTTTAAAAGTTGCAAAGGTTTCTTGGGCATGATGAACTCAGAAGGCTGGGATGCTGTTAAATCTGTACGTCGGTATTTTACGAGCTTATGTGCATCGGTAGCTACAAATGTGAGTCCTGTGGTATCAAACTGAAAAAAGACACCACTCATGACCGGTCGCAAATCGTCATTGCCCGATGCAAAAAGAGTTGTTGTGATTGCTCCTGCCAAGGTGTCCCCTAATATCTCAGTCCGAACAGGATCTGTAACATGTGCCGCCCTTGGGAATTCATCTCCAGCGACATAAGCAACAGCATACTTTCCATTATTGGCACTTATCTCAACCGTATTACTGTCAGTTTTAACAAACGTTAGTGGTTGCTCAGGAAAGGTTTTCAATGTATCGGTTATAAGACGAGCAGGTAAGGCCAGGGAACCGTTATCCGAAGATTCGATTTCTATTTTCGAAGAAAGGGTCGTTTCTAGATCCGAAGCGGTCAGAGTAAGTAAACTATTCTGTACTTCAAAAAGGATATTATCTAAAATGGGGAGGGTATTGGTATTGTTGACAACGCCGCCCAAAACCTGCAATTCTTTTAGCAGGGCAGAACTGGATACGATGAATTTCATTCTTTGTGTTTTCTCAAATATAGCGGATTGGAAAATCCGTTAGAAAAAAAATTATCCGAACTTATCAACTGTTTGCTCGTCGGCGTAATGCCTTAAGAAACACTGCCAAAACAGACATTATTAGTAGGGGCAGTACCACAGCTAAAAAAGGAATGATTGTTTCTTTTTCATTTATTTTTTGAGTATCTAAAAGGGCAATTTCGATGGGTTTGGTTCTAATATTAACCATGGATTCATTTCCCATCAAATAGTGAATGATATTTTGCAAAAATCGCTTATTTTGGTAAAAGTTGTTCGTCCATTTGTCATACCCCAGTCGCAATGGCTGCCCTTTGTCCAATTGGTTTTCTGCAAAATTACCATCTGCGATAAGTACGGTTTTAGACCGGCCTTCATTTTTTTGTTTCACTACAGGAAAAGGAGCAATTCTATTTTTGTACAAGGATTCAAAATTCCCTTCCACTAAAACCCCAAGTGGATATTGAATTCCCTGATAATTCTCTGGATTTATTTTTTTTGTGGCTTCCTCCAGAGAGATGAGTACAGGAACTCCCAGTATTTTGTTCATAGGGGAGGAAGTGACCAAGACACTTTTTTTCAGCTTGTTAGGAAGGGTGTCAATAGGAGTAGTGAATTGAAACAGCACGTTGCCCAAACCTTTTGTTATTACATTCTTTTCGTTGGTTGCAGGAATGGGATAATAAGGCCATGGGAAAGGTACATATTGTGTCTGTTCTCTTTGGCCCTGAGCCATGACGATGGGAGCACAATAGAGATCTGCAAGCAATCCATTGGTTATTCGTAGTCCCTGTTTAAAAAATAAGTCCTCTATATCCAAGGACTTGGGGAAGGTAACTGCACGTCCCGTTGTATTGAACAAGCTATCGCGATCCAATGCCAGTGCATCGATGGTCCACAGAGTACTCCCTCCGTTGATTTGGTATTGATCCAAAATGAATTTTTCACTATTGGTGAAAGGACTTTGGGGGTTGGAAACAAATAACAAATCAAAGCGACGAAGGTTTTCAAGGGTTTTATTGGGATCTTCAGCAAGGGCTTTTAGATCAAAAGAAGCCAAATTATAATACGGTTTCAAACTTTGCAACAAGTCTGCGATTTGTGCCGCTTGTGAAGTGTTGTGAGAAGTAAGTACAGCCAGCGATTGCTTCTCTTTTAATGTCAATCGTTTGATCCCATCCAGCAGTTGATACTCCAATTGTGAAAGGGAACGAAACAATTTATCTCTAGGGCTGTCTCCCATATTTTTTTGCCATAATTGAACTCGAACCGACCGAGAACCATCACTGAGAACGGCCCAGGGAAAAACTACTGTTTGATCAATGGATTGATTTTTACCAGCGATCACCGTTTCCGGAATCAAACCAAACCCCTGCATCTCTTGCAGTATGTTGTCCCTTTTCTGATCACTATCGAAAGGATCAATAAAGGATACCAATAATCGGTTGTTTACACGACTCATATTATTGAGCAAGGTCTCCAATTCAATTCGCAGACGTTGAAATTCTGGCGGCAATTTACCAGCTAAGAAGACATCTACTTGGATGGCTACATCGAGTTGATTCAATTCTTCTTTTGCCACACTGGAAAGACTGTATCGCTGGTCCGCTGTAAGATCCAATTGAATCGGTGCCCAAAACCCAATTGAAGCGAGTGTCAGTATGATAACTAGGGGGACGCGATAAGAACGAAATTTTCTGATCATTGTGACTGTAGGGATTGAATTCGAAATTGTGTAGCTAACAAAAACAGGAAGGTTCCACTGACAAAATAACTTATATCACCAATCAAAATAACCCCCCGATTCAGACTGCTATAGTGTGCTTGCATACCAATGGAAGCAATCCAATCATACCAAAAAAAACTCGAACTCAGAGCCGCTATTTGCCCCCATAAATAAAACTGGAAAAAACCAATGGCAAGTGCCATTAAAAAGGCTGTTGTTTGTTGTCGGGTTAAACTAGAAAGGAACAAACCGATGGCGGCGAGCATGCTCAAAAAGAGAATCAATCCCAAATAGCCACCATAAATCATCCCCCAATCCAATTGTGCAGTATCAGGCATTAGTATTTTTAATAAATAAATATAGCCCAGAGTAGGTAACAAGGCCAAAAGTCCAATTGCCATTAAGCCCAAGTATTTCCCGACAACCAAAGCAGCAATTTGCAGTGGTTTGGTCAGGACTATTTCCAAGGTACCCGATTTGATCTCCTCTGAAAAGCTTCGCATTGCAAGAGCAGGAACCACTAATAGGAGAAGCCAGGGGGCCAATTCAAAAAATAAGGTTAAATCGGCAAAGCCTGCTTGTATCATATTAATTGGGCTGTCAAGAACCCATAAAAAAAGGGAATTTAATACAAGAAACAATCCGATGGATAAAAATCCGATGGCATCGCTAAAAACAGTTCGTATTTCTTTTAAAAAAACAGGCCACATATTAGTAAAATTCGATTGTGATAGGATCGCGAAAATTCAAACCAAATAAACTGTGTGCACTACCAACAGTTAACGGATTACTCTTATAAATTGCCAATTCCAAATGCCCGGCTGTATTGAATAGGGCCAGTTTTTTTCCATCTTCTTCACGTTTGTCTCGAGTGAGTGAAAAGTCAATGGCATCACTGTAATGATTAACTATTTTTCGAAATTTCACGGTACGTGCAAAAATGGTGAAATCTCTTGATTTCCCGACCGATTGAAATGTTTTTTTCGTGATGTTCGTGATGACATTGCCATAATTGTCAATGTAGATAATGCTGCCAAGTAAACTGTTTCCATCAGGGCTCACTACAGGTTTGATATTAGTCAACTCCTTGATTTTAGTTATTGATTTACCAACAACATCCAAACTCCCATTCCGTGACAAATGACCCGCTACTTTGACAAATACATCCAGCACGGGGAAACTGCTAACGATATTCTGGTGAATATTGATCTCAACGATTTTTTCTGGAAGTGTATCGCCTGAGATCAACGAAAAAATTCCATTGTCTGCACCAATAAAATAATGGCCATCCAGCAGCATGGCAATATGACGATTTTCAGGAGTTCGTTCGGAATCTACACCCAGAATATGAATGGATCCTTTTGGGAATGCTCCGTATGCATTTTTTAAAACATATCCAGCTTCCGTATGATTGAAAGGACTTATTTGATGGCTGACATCTATAACAGGGCTGTCAGGGACTTCAATTTGAAGTGAGGCCTTGATAGCGGAAACAAAGTAATCCTTTTGTCCAAAATCTGTTGTTAAGCTTACAATTGGCATAGCAAAATGAGCAATCAGTTTCTATTAAATATGTAAATTTGAATAGTAACCAATTTTCGTAAAAATAATTCTTTTTAACGCGATAATCCTTTGAATGAAATTAAAATTGAACTCTCCGAAGTAAATCCCAGAGAGTTTTTTGGACAACAAAATGTTCATATTGATCAAATTAAATCCTATTTCCCAAAGCTTAAAATTGTAGCTCGGGGGACCACCCTCAAGGCGTATGGAGAGGAAAGCCTTTTAGATGAATTCGATAAACGTATTGAAATGCTTCAAGCGCATTTTGGAAAATACAATGTATTGGATAAAGAAACGATTGATCGTATTATACAAGCCAATAGTAGCGAAGAATACGATCCCGCTTTAGAGACAGAAGCATTCATTCTTCATGGTGTAGGAGGGAAGACCATCAAAGCCAAAACACTCAATCAATTTAAGCTGGTTGAAGCCGTCAACCAAAATGACATGGTTTTTGCTATCGGTCCAGCCGGAACAGGCAAAACTTATACCGGCGTTGCGCTGGCAGTTCGGGCACTAAAAGCCAAACAAGTAAAGCGTATCATCTTGACACGTCCTGCTGTGGAAGCGGGTGAAAATTTAGGGTTTTTACCCGGTGATTTGAAAGAAAAATTGGATCCCTACATGCAACCACTATACGATGCCTTACGGGATATGATTCCCCATGAAAGGTTGAATAAGTATATTGAAGAAGGGATAATTCAAATTGCTCCCCTTGCTTTTATGCGAGGTCGCACACTTGACAATGCTTTTGTGATTTTAGATGAAGCCCAAAACACGACACATGCACAAATGAAAATGTTTTTGACCCGGATGGGGCCCAATGCCAAATTCGTTCTCACAGGAGATCCAGGACAGATCGATCTGCCGCGAAGGGTTATCTCGGGCCTTAAAGAAGCCTTGTTGATTTTAAAAGAAACGACAGGTATTGGGATGGTATACCTCGACGATAAAGATGTAATACGGCACCATTTGGTCAAAAAAGTAATTACAGCCTACAAAAATATAGAGCACCAAAACTAGATGAAAAATACCTTATTAGCTACCTCACTCCAACTGCCTGGCCATTACACAAAATACACGGGAAAAGTCAGAGATGTTTATACCCTTGAGGAAGACCGATTGGTCATGGTGGCAACTGACCGGCTCTCCGCATTTGATGTGGTGATGCCCCGTGGGATACCCTTCAAAGGTCAAATACTCAATCAAATAGCCTATCAAATGCTACAGGCAACTGCCGACCTAGTTCCCAATTGGTTGGAAGCCTGTCCCGATCCAAATGTTTCTATCGGGCAAGCATGCACGCCTTTCAAAATTGAAATGGTGATTCGTGGGTATTTGGTTGGTCATGCAGCGAGGGAATACAGTAAGGGGAGAAGACACCTTTGTGGGGTGCCTCTACCGAAGGGCATGCAAGAAAACGAAGCCTTTTCCGAACCCATAATTACTCCAGCGACCAAAGCAGACAACGGTCACGATGAGGACATATCTAGAGAAGAAATTCTCCGGCAAGGAATTGTGAATGAAGCCGATTACACTGTTTTAGAAAAATACACACGAGCACTTTTCCAAAGAGGCACCGAATTGGCTCAACAACAAGGGCTTATTTTAGTGGATACCAAATATGAATTCGGAAGGAATAAAGCGGGTGAAATTGTCTTAATCGATGAAATCCATACTCCTGATTCGTCACGATATTTCTACCAAAAAGGATATACTGAACGACTTGCAGCAGGTGCGCCTCAAAAACAGCTTTCAAAAGAGTTTGTTCGGCGATGGCTTATTTCGCACGGATTTCAGGGATTGGAGGGGCAAAAGTTACCTCCTATGGATGATGCCTATATTGCTTCCATTAGCAAGCGGTATATAGAACTTTTTGAAAATATAACGGGAAAAATTTTTGAACCCGCCCCCTTGGACAACATCCACCAAAGAATCGAAAACAATCTTTTGGATTACCTACAGTGATTTAATTTTTCTCAATCAGGTTATGGAATTCCTGCTGCGGTGTGTTGGCAGGATAGATTCTTTCTTTTCCATATCGATTGAACCAAGTAATTTGTCTTTTGGCATAGCGGCGGCTGTTTTTTTTGATAGCATGGATAACGCTCTCTCGGTCGTATGTGCCATCAAAATAGCCCCACCATTCTTGATACCCAACAGTTCTGAGGCTGTTGTGTTTTTTTAATGACTCAAGACTTTTCACTTCTTCTTCCAGTCCTGCTGCAAGCATTTGGTCCACACGATTGTTGATACGTTGGTAAAGTTTTTCACGCGGTTGATGGAGAACAAAGATTTCGGTATCAAAAGATCTCGATACTTTTTCTTTTCCTAAAAAAGAAGAATAAGGGGCTCCGGCGGCAAAGCATACCTCCAATGCGCGAAGCAAACGCAATGGATTTTGCCGGTCTACTTTTCTGTAGTGCTGTGGATCTTGATCACGTAACAAATCTTGTAATCCCTCGATCCCATGAGTTTGATAAAATACGTCGAGTTGTGTTTTTACCTCTTTGGGTATGGGTGGGAAATGATCCAATCCTTCAATGAGGGCTTTGGCAAAAAGTCCTGAGCCTCCCGTCATGATAACAATTTCTTTTTTCTTAAAAAGCGACGAGAGCAAATTCAAACCTTCTTTTTCAAACCTTCCAACATTGACCGGATCTTCAACACTCACATGTTGAATAAAATGATGCGGAACGGAGGCCCTTTCTTCGGGTGTTGGAAGAGCCGTTCCAATATTCATTTCTTTATAAAATTGACGGGAATCACAAGAAATAATTTCTGTTTGATAGTGCCGTGCCAGGGCAATGCTAAGTGCTGTTTTTCCAACGGCAGTTGGACCGGCGATGTAGATTAATTTAGGTGTCATCATTTAATATTTCACCACATTGATGGCAGAAGAGGGCGTTGTCTTTGTGGTCGGGGTTCATACAAGCTTTACACATTTGTGTGTTCGTGTCAATAATTTTATTTTGTTCTGTTAGTTCAGCCGTAACTATGCCCGTTGGAACGGCAATGATACCATATCCCAAAATCATAATCAAAGCCGCGATAAACTGACCCAAAGCAGTTGTGGGTGCAATATCACCATAGCCCACGGTCGTTAAAGTAACAATACACCAGTAAATACTCCTGGGGATACTGGTAAATCCGCTAGTGTCGGATTCGATCAGGTACATAATGGTACCAAAAATAATACACAAAATCAATACGCTAAATAGGAATACACCAATTTTTGCTCTACTAGCGATCAATGCCTTAGCGAGGGTATTGGAAGCTCCAATATATCGAGTTAATTTGAGAATTCGAAAAACACGAAGCAATCGCAAGGCACGCAGGGCAATAAGGGATTGGGTACCCACCATAAATAGCGAAATATATTTGGGCAGGGTCGATAATAAATCAATGATGCCATAAAAGCTTAATACATAGTTCAAAGGCTTGTTTACGGCAATTAAACGCAATAAATATTCTACAGAAAACAGAAATGTGATCCCCCATTCAATACCATTGAATAAATCGTGATATTGATTGTTGATACTGGGGACACTCTCCAAGCAAACCAGAAGCACGCTGAGTAAAATGAACACCAATAAGAGAACATCAAAGACTCGCCCCATAGGTGTATCTGCTTCATAGATGATTTCATGAAGTTGATGCCGCCAATAGGATGAAGTTTTTGGTTTCAAAGGGAGGAATCTATTTTACTTGCGCAGGCAAATTAAATGATATTAATTTAAGATACTTTTCTTTTTTGATAAAATGTTGCACTAAGGTCTGGCAATCAGGGTTGGTATCTATTGGGATCAATCGATTTTGGATTTTTTCCAAGCTGTTGATTTGATGGTTCAAATCATAATACCCGTACCCTTTGAATTGCCCATTTTGTATAAAAACAAAACTATACTCGCCGTGTTCACGACCTTTACTTGTGACAATAAAGTCTCCTATAGGGAGTTGAATATCTCTCAGCAAATTGGTTATTTTTTGATTGTAAGAAGACGCTGTTTCTAGCTCGTGGCAAGCGCCGTCACATTTTTCAAGATCAATTTGAGAACATTGAAGGCGGTTGTTTTCCAGACTTGTCTTGTTTTGACATAAACGAAAATGCTCCATCCAATAGAAAAGTTGCCCAGTAGCTGCTTTTTTGTTTCGAAATAATTTGATGTACACATGTCGGTGCCGAACTTGCTCCAATACCAGCCGATCGTAGCCCTTAGAATCTTTTTCAATACGGATTCCAAAAGGAAACATCCGGAATTTAAAAGCGTAATTTAAAGGGGGTTGATTTACTTTAATTTCATTTTGTTCTTTTAATAATGCGATGAACTCACAGCCTGTTTTTTCAAAGGCAACACGTGAAATTTGTTGTCGAATCTTTTGACTCTTTGTGCTTTTCCCATTGAGATGGGAACTTACTCTTTTTCGAATGTTTTTACTTTTACCGATGTATATTATTTTTTGGTTTTTACCATAGATATAATATACACCAGTTTCTGTGGGTAACCCATCAATGAGTTTGTAGTGCGCTTGTGATAGATCTTTTTTATGAAGGGATTTCACCTGTTCCGTTATGATCTTCTTTTGTCCATCTTTTTCTAAAAGCAACTGAAAAAGTTTCAGTGTGGCCAATGCATCGCCCTGGGCACGATGACGATCACTCATGGGAATTCCCAATGAGCGGACTAATTTACCGAGTTTAAAAGACTCCTGAGTCGGTAGTAAAAGTTGTGCTAACTGAACGGTGCACAATGTCTTTCGATTATAAGTGTAGCCGAGTCTGCGAAATTCTGTTCGTAAAATGCGGTAGTCAAATTCGGCATTGTGAGCAACGAGAATACAATCATCAGTGAGTTCAATGATGCGTTTGGCTACTTCAAAAAATCTGGGGGCGTTGCTTAACATCGAGCTTTTGATACCCGTTAGTTTTTGTACAAAAGGTTGAATTTCACGTTCGGGATTAACAAGACTTGAGAATTGATCGATCACCTCGAATCCATCGAAACGATAGAGTGCTATTTCAGTAATACCCTCCTCATCAAATTTACCCCCAGTGGTTTCTATGTCAAGAACAGCATACATTTTTAATAGTTTCGCGTTCCAAAAATTTTACTCCCTACACGAATAAGGGTACTCCCTTGATTCAAAGCAAGGGGATAATCACCGCTCATTCCCATAGAAAGGATAGCGTTTTTGTGATTGGCAAATAGTTCATCAAATAGTTCTTTGAGTTGAGAAAATTCTCTGGTAATTTGATCTTTGTTTTCGGTAAATGTGGCCATCCCCATCAATCCTCTGATTGCTACATGTGGCAGTGTTTTATGCTTTTCTAAAACTTGTTTTACTTCCTCTGGAGAAAAGCCAAATTTTGTGCTCTCTTCTGCAATATGCACTTGGAGCAAGCAGTTTATAGTACGGTTGTTTTTGGCAGCTTGCTTTTCTATTTCAAGTAAAAGTTTTTCACTATCGACACCATGAATCAAGTGAACAAAAGGGGCCATGTACTTTACTTTGTTCCGCTGAACATGGCCAATCATATGCCATCGAATATCTTCGGGGAGGGCTTCCCATTTTTGGACCATTTCCTGAATTTTATTCTCACCAAAATCCCGCTGTCCAGATTCGTATGCTTCATTGATGGCTGCCAGGGGTTTCGTTTTTGATACAGCAACAAGGGTAATTGATTCCGGGAGTGATTCTTTAAAGAAACGTATTTGATTAGCAATTTTCACGCAGTAAAGGTAATGAAAAGACCTGCTATACAGTATGTAAAAATAGACCCAAAGGTACTTTCGGAGTCAAGTAAGATGACTTAGCAGGAAGCCATATTCTTTGTCCTGCCCAATTCATAATTTGTTTGAAATCAAAAGGACTGTATTCAACCAAAAAAGTGAGGTTTTTTTTTTCTTTTGAAAACGGAGTTCGATCCTTTTGAGGCGTTCGGTGTAAGGGTATGTTGTGCTTTCCAAAGAAGTGGTCTATTTGGCACAAAACAGAGCGTCTGTCAGAGTTAGGAAACACAAACCATCGATCTTTTATTTTAATTTGTACTGTTTTATTTTTTATATTTTTTTGGGGTATACCTACTCGGACTGTTGCGGTTTGTTTGACCCATTGTAGTAAAGAATCAGGGAGGATGGCTGCGTGCCAAAAAAAACTATCTGCTTGAATATCAGAATCGGGTAGGCAATAGCTCAATAATGACAAGGACGGCGAACCAGTCAAGGACAACTCTTCAATGGCAGCTTTTCGATGATGACCATCGACGACCACCAGTGAATTTAGGGTTGAAAAAAAGACCTGAATGCGTTTTCCCAGAGGACTATTGGCAGGGAGTACCCAAATACGATACTTGTTGTTATAACGGTTAAATGCCAAAGTAGGGGAGCAGCTGTAGACATGTGTTTTCAGGGCATCCCAATCTTTGGTATGACGAAATGCCAGAACAGTGGGCTCAGCTTGACGTTTAACTGTATTCAGATAGCGCACAAATTTTTTTACCCGTTTCGGTTCGGTGGCTTCGTGTTTGTATACATGAGTCGATAGGTAAGAGCCTGGCACGCCACCCACAATCCCCATTCGTTTTGATCCGTCATCAATTTCAAATGCCATGTAAACATTCGAATGACAGGTATACGCCTTTCCATGAATCACTTTATTGATGCTATCACTAACAATCTGCCAACGCTGCTTGCCCTCTGGATAAGCATTACCACTATTGAGTAATTCATTAAATGAATGTTGTTTCCAAGGTGGGCCTAATTGCGGTGTTTTGGAAAGTTTTTGAAAATTATCACTGACTTGATCAACAGGGTTGGTTGCAAGGTAAAGTGAAGTGGGGAGAAGGGGCATCTTAAAAAGGTTATGAATAAGCTTCGATGATGGAATAAGCCAAATCCAGTGCCCGGGTGCCGTCTTCCAAAGAAACTATTGTCTTTTGCTTGTTTTCAATGCTGTCCGCTAAACTTTCTAGTTCTTCTAGGAGGGCGTTGCTGTTTTGTATATCTGGATTTTCAAAATAAATCTGTTTTTTTTCGCCTTCCGCATTTTGCAAAATCAGTGCGAAATCTTGTGCTTCTTTTACAGGTGTTTTCATCTTAACAATTTCTACTTGTTTCGCTAAAAAGTCAACCGATACATAGGCGTCTTTTTGAAAAAGACGGCTTTTACGCATGTTTTTTAAAGAGATCCTACTCGCGGTTAAGTTTGCAACACAACCATTTTGGAAGGTAATGCGCGCGTTGGCAATATCGGGTGTGTCACTAATTACGGCTACACCAGAGGCTGCTACATTTTTTACAGGTGACTTGACCGTACTCAATATGATGTCCAAGTCATGAATCATCAAATCAAGAACAACAGGGACATCGGTTCCCCGAGGATTGAATTCAGCCAATCGGTGCGTCTCTATGAACATGGGGTGTGTAATATGAGCACGAGCAGCCTTGAATGCAGGATTGAAACGTTCTACATGCCCCACTTGTCCCTTTCTTTCCAATTGCTCTGCAAGTTGGCAAATGGCTTGGGCCTCTGCAACAGAGGTAGCTATTGGTTTTTCAATGAAAAGGTGCTTTCCTGCTCGTAAGGCTTTTTCAGCCAACGCGGAGTGCGAAAGCGTGGGTGTAACAATATCGATTACCTCTATTTCATCGAGCAAACTTTCTACAGAATTAAAATAGCGGTATCCCTTTTCTTGTTCTAAATGCAGTGCTGTGGTTGCATCTGTATCAAAGAATCCGACAAGTTCATATCGCGAAGAAGCCGCGAGCAGACGAAGGTGTATTTTTCCTAGGTGACCGGCACCAATAACTCCAATTTTGAGCATGCGAATTTCTTTCAAAGATATCAAACTAAAACGGCTGTAGAAAAATTACGAGAAGTCTTTTGGTCTTGGTAAATTAGCTCCCCATGACAGATACAACAAAACATCAAGGACTTCGAAGGCAACTGGTTACGCTTTTAGAGGAAAAAGGGATCCGTAACCCGAATGTCCTCAAAGCCATACGGGATACCCCTCGGCAGTGGTTCATGGATCCTGGCTTAGAGGCCTATGCTTATGAAGACAAAGCATATCCCATAGCTGCTAATCAGACCATTTCTCAACCTTATACAGTTGCTTTTCAAACAGAACTTTTAGAACTCCCCGTGGGTGCCAAAGTTCTTGAAATTGGTACTGGTTCTGGATATCAAACGGCTATTTTATTAGCGATGGGTTATCAAGTTTATACTATTGAACGTCAAAGCGAATTATTTAAAAAAACGGAGCGTTTGTTTCGAAAATTACGATTGCGTCCAAAGCGTCAGATTTTTGGAGACGGTTACAAGGGACTTCCAGATGCGGCTCCTTTTGATGGTATTCTTGTGACCGCTGGGGCTTCCGAAATACCCAAAGCCTTATTAACACAATTGGCTGTGGGTGGAAAACTCATTATTCCCGTGGGTGTTAAGGACCAAATAATGACCCGTTTGGTTCGAAAAGGAGGAAAAGCATTTGACCGAACAACCTATGGATCATTCCGGTTTGTTCCGCTGTTGGAAAATAAAAATTGAGATTAGAACATATTCAGACCCACTCGAATTCCAGACGGTTGGGTTGTGGCTCCCCACGCACGGACAAAATCAACTCGAATGCCACGTATATTTCCAATCCCCAAGTTTCCCAAACCAACAAACCCCTCCCAGTAGGGGGGCGAACCTTGAATAAAAAGGACATTGCCTCCAATCAATAGCGATGTTTGTAGTTGCTTGAAAATTGGCAATGAACCCAATCCCCACTTGTAAAAGTCGTGTTCCCAATGCGCTACAGCATAGTTGTTACGAGTGCTTTTTTGATAGTAGGGCAAAAGTTGGAAACTCCGAAAAGCTTTGTTGCGGATAAAGGTTTCGTTACCGTGAAAATGGGTCATATCCATAAAACTGGGTTGCCCTTGTGTCAGATATCCACCTGCTCGCAGTCCTATTTGCGAAATTCCCATGGCCCCTAGACTGATATTTTGCCGCCAAAACAAATCTAGTTTCAGGTAATTGTATCGACTAATTGTACTGCCCAAGCCTTGTTCCAGGTGCAGGCTAATGCGTGGTTGAAGGTCGTCAAAGCTATAGAACCGTTCGTTGGGGTTTTCATAGTATTGCTGTTTGTGACGATATTGGATGCGAAGCCGTTGGGTCAGAATCCGATGCGGATCAAAATCAAAATCAGTGCGCTCAGGAAGATTGACTGCATAGTCAGTATCCTTTTTGCGAACTGAATACTGGGTGCTGTTGGTTCGGGGCAAGCGTTGGATGTAGTCCAAACCATAGGAAAGGTGAAAACGTGAAGCTACATATCCACTCCAACCCATGCCCATTTTTTTATGTTCATAAAAACGGGCAAGGTTGTCTTTAAAGTATAGCGAAGCCACTCCGTTAATGACGTTAGTTATGGTAGAGGCTTCATCAAACTGCATGAGTTTTCGTTCTGCATTGAATTGCCAGCGGCTGTAATTGACACGGTTTTGTAAAAAATCTAAATTTACGTTTGGATACCATTTATGATCCGCAAAGCCATAGTCAGTTCCGACTTGAATCTCATGGTTCTTTTTCGTGATTTCATAGTCTTTTTTCCAGTTTATTTGCATGCCTAAAACACCACCTTGTACGACATTGAAATTTAAATTTCGAAAAGGTGAAAGATAAGTGAAGTGCGTTCTTTTTTGAGAATTCTGAATCGTCTTACCCAAAATATCTTTCCATTTGAACGTGTTGTTTGCCTGGTCAATAGAGTCGAGATAGTGGGGAGAAGAACGTACTGTTCGAATGCTGTCCTTGCGCCGGTAGTCATTTTTTTCTTCGATAGTCAACTGTATGGGCCGATTTTCCTTCCAATACAGGCTGTCTTTTTTGTTGGCCTGTTCTTCAAAACGCTGAAGGGCAGCACCAAAGGTTTGTGGGGCAAAACGGGGTGAAAAATCATAGTTCGAATAAACTGCCGAAAAGCGTCCGTTCCCTTTAAAATTGAACAGTTGAAAACCAAAGTTAATGACTTGGTTGGTTTTGCTCCAACGTTGCTGACTTTCGTTGAATTGGAATTGCTGTACAATCTGCAAGTCATCAATCCCTGTCAGCTGCATTCGCTTTTTTTCCAAGACAACGTTTAAACCGTAGATCACCCAATCGTCTTCAACGATGTATATAGTTCCTTTAAATGCTGGGGCAGTACTCGTTTTTGGTGTTAGTATGATTTTATTGACAAGTTTGCCTTCCAGTGTATAAAAACTGTCTTCCAATTGGTATTTGTAATAACGAAATGCGTTGACTCCAATGGGAGACACTATAGCGTTACCAAAGTCAAGGGTATTGGCATAAAAATTAAAATCGGCTTCTTTGGCAGAATTGAAACTAAATCCATTGTCATTACCGCTGACTTTGGAAGCGTAGACGATTTCTGAAAAATCATTTTTTTGCTGAAAGATTTTGGATTGTGTTTCTGATAAATACAATATTCCTGAGCGCTTACTATCCAGGGCACCATCAAAATCACCAATAGCAATTCCCATAAATTTTTCTGGAACATCGTGCATTCGAAAAATACCTCGAGAATAAAAATTAGCTGTATACACACGGTTTACTTCCAAAAATGATTTTCGTTTTTTTTGAGCGTTACGAATGATGCGGTGGGCTGGGTTTTCAGAGGATCGTATTTCAATTTCTTTCAAGGTGACAGGACTAATTTTCATTTGGATTTGAAGACTGTCTTGTGAATTCAAAAAAGAATAGGTAAAGGGTTGATAACCCAAAAAGTGAAACATCAGCACCCCTTTTTCAAGAGGCGTTTCCAAGAAGAAATAGCCCTCTTTATTGGTTACAGTTCCTTGATAGGTGTTTTGAATATGGACACTAACGTCTTGGAGAGGCTGTGAATTTTCATCAACTACAATGCCTTGTAGTTGGGCTTTAGCAACCGTAGGGAGTAAAAATATAAAAGCAAAGTAGGGGCGCAGCATTGGGAAAGTGATTCACTGATAAATGTAATTAACTTGTGATACCCATTAGTCTATTTCCGAAAATTTTTTTTGATCCGCGCCAAATTGCGTTGATTGTCACGGTCCTTGATCGTTTCTCGCTTATCGTAGAGCTTTTTTCCTCGCGCCAAAGCGATGTTTAGTTTTGCAAATCCTTTTTCATTAA
Organism: Flavobacteriaceae bacterium; assembly: GCA_049890035.1. Lineage (GTDB taxonomy): Bacteria > Bacteroidota > Bacteroidia > Flavobacteriales > Flavobacteriaceae > UBA11891. The sequence continues at coordinate 61,400 of JBMHCG010000039.1, forward strand.
TAAAGAGTTTCAACGGAACTAGGGTCAGACCAATATTTTGTACTTCCCGATGTAATTTTTTTAATTCTCTTTTGTTGAGAAGTAATTTTCGGCTTCCCCGGGGTGTATGATTATAACGGGTGCCAAAGGCATAAACTTCAATATACATGTTTACAACAAACAGTTCTCCCTTATCGTTGAATTCACAAAAACACTCACTAATTGAGGCTTGGCTGTTCCGAATGGATTTTATTTCAGTTCCAGTCAATACAATACCTGCAGTATACTGATCTATTATTTCGTATTCAAAGCGGGCACGTTTGTTTTGTATGTTGACTTTTTTTTGCACTGAGCAAACTTACAATTTAAAATTGGTTGGTGGTATTGGGATGGGACGCCCCATTTGGTAGACACCACTAAGCGGTATTTCGAAATACTATTTTTCCATCGAATGCATCGGCTGTGACTGTCTGTTTTTTATCAATAGTACCCGTCAAAACGGATTTACTTAATTGATTGAGAATCTGTTTTTGCAAAACCCGTTTGACAGGTCTTCCCCCGTATTCAGGATCAAAGCCCATCTTTGCTAACAGGGCTAGGGCTTCCGGTGTCGCTTCAAGGCTAATTTCTTGCACTGACAAACGCTGTGCGATACGATGAAACTGAAGGCTAACGATCTGTAGAATCTCATCGCGCGTCAAGGGGGAGAAAACCAAAACATCATCGATCCGGTTCAAAAATTCAGGCCGTACTTGGTGCTTGAGAAGTTCCAGCACTTTCTTTTTGGCTGTTTGTTGGGCGGTATTAAAATCTTGATGATTTTCAAAAGCTATTTGAATGTGACTGCTCCCAATGTTGGAGGTCATTATAATCACGGTATTCTTAAAATCAGCAGTACGCCCTTTGTTGTCCGTCAATCGCCCATCATCCAATACTTGCAGTAAGATATTGAAAGTGTCTGGGTGCGCTTTTTCAATTTCGTCTAATAAAACTACAGAATAAGGCTTTCTTCGGACGGCTTCTGTCAATTGCCTGCCTTCATCATACCCAACATAGCCGGGAGGAGCTCCGATAAGACGACTAACAGCGTGGCGTTCCTGGTATTCACTCATATCAATGCGCGTCAAATTATTTTCATCATCGAACAGCACTTCAGCCAATGCTTTGGCCAATTCAGTTTTACCTACGCCCGTGGTTCCTAAAAACAAGAAGCTCCCAATAGGACGCTGTTGGTCTTGCAAACCGGCTCGACTCCTCCGAATAGCATCACTGACAGCTATTACAGCGGCTTCTTGGCCAATTAGCCTTTGATGCAATTGCTTTTCAAGATCAAGTAACTTTTCTCGATCGCTTTGAATCATTTTTTGAACGGGAATTCCTGTCCATTTTGCCACCACTTCAGCAATGTCATCCAATTCTACTTCTTCTTTGATCAATGGACTATCCACCTGTTGGTCGTTGAGTTGATTTTGTAAGCGATCCAGCTCTTCTTGTGCTATTTTCATTTTTCCGTACCGAATCTCAGCAACTTGACCATAGTTGCCTTCACGCTCGGCTCGGTCTGCTTCCTGCTTGAGTTGCTCCATTTCTACTTTGACTTTTTGTATGCCATCAACGACTTTTTTTTCTTGGCTCCATTGGGTAAATATGGTGGCACGATGGTCTTTCAAATCTGCCAACTCTTTCGAGAGCGTATCGATTTTAGATGCTTCTTTTTCTCTTTTAATCGCTACCAATTCAATTTCTAATTGACGTATTTTTCGGTCTAAATCATCGAGCTCTTCAGGTTTTGAATTGATTTCCATTCGCAATTTTGCAGCGGCTTCATCCATCAGGTCAATAGCCTTATCCGGTAAAAATCGATTTGAAATATAGCGGTGGGATAGTGTCACAGCTCCCACGATAGCTTCATCTTTGATGCGAACTTTATGGTGGGTTTCGTATTTTTCTTTCAGTCCCCGTAAAATAGAGATCGCATTCTCTACAGTGGGTTCTTCAACCAAAACTTTTTGAAAGCGTCTTTCTAACGCCTTGTCTTTTTCAAAATACTTTTGGTATTCATCCAATGTCGTTGCACCAATAGCACGAAGTTCCCCGCGAGCCAGAGCCGGTTTGAGAATATTGGCTGCATCCATCGCTCCATCACCTCCGCCAGCTCCAACCAGGGTGTGTATCTCATCAATAAACAAAAGAAGCTGTCCGTCACTTTGGGTAACTTCTTTAATTACACTTTTAAGGCGTTCCTCAAATTCTCCTTTGTATTTGGCTCCTGCAATCAATGCCCCCATATCCAATGCATACAGGGATTTATCTTTTAGATTTTCAGGAACATCACCGGCTACAATGCGATGGGCCAAACCTTCAGCAATTGCTGTTTTACCCGTTCCGGGTTCTCCCACAAGTATGGGATTGTTTTTGGTTCTCCGAGAAAGTATTTGCAACAGACGGCGAATCTCTTCATCACGTCCAATTACTGGATCCAGTTGTCCGTCCAATGCTTGCTGATTCAAATCTCGAGCATATTTTTCCAAAGCCTGATAGCTGTCCTCGGAGGAAGAAGATGTTACTTTTTCACCCCGACGTAGCTGATTGATAGCAGCGACCAAATCTTTCCGTTTGACGCCTTGATCTTTTAATAAGCGTCCTACAGTATCGTTACCGTCATAAAGACCCAAAAGCAAATGATCTGTAGCAACAAAGTCATCCTTTTGCTTTTTAGCAAGTGTCTGGGCAGCTAGCAAAGTTTTTGAAGCCATGGGGGAAAATGAAATGTCTGTTCCCGAAACCTTTGGGAATTTCTTTAGCTCTGCTGCTATCAATTGAGTAAATAGGGACGTATTGAGTTGCAATTGTTTAGCAACATAAGGAAACACTGCTTGGTCTACCTCTTGCAACGAATTGAGTAGATGTATATTTTCTACAAATTGGTGCCCATGCTCTTGCGCTAGTTGTTGCGCCGCTTGGAGAACTTCTTGGGCCTTTAAGGTGAATTGATTGGCATTCATACTTTTTTTTGATGGCATGTTCAAAAGTCGTACCCATCAAAATACACGTCATAACGACAGAATAAATTCTTTTTTTAGTGACGATATGACAGTATTGCCAAGTGACAATGTTTTGCATTGTTTGTGTCACTCGGCAGCTATATATCCATTTTGATTACGATTGAAAAGAAAGTAAAAAATAGTATGATTTTTTCTTACACATAAAACGGAAAATTAAGATTACATAAATTCGATGAATTCCTAGTTACAGGAATCAATAACCCGAATGGAATTACTTATTTTTGTCAAAATTTTTAATATGCAGCGAGATACAGCCGTTTTTGAATTAATTAAAGTAGAAGAAACACGCCAATTGAATGGCATCGAGTTAATTGCCTCTGAAAATTTTACAAGTCCAGCCGTGATGGAAGCATGCGGTTCTGTTTTGACCAACAAATATGCTGAAGGCTACCCGGGAAAACGCTACTATGGGGGCTGTGAAGTTGTCGATCAGGTGGAACAGTTGGCGATAGATCGAGCTAAAGAATTGTTTGGTGCAGCCTATGCTAATGTGCAACCCCATTCGGGGTCCCAGGCGAATACAGCTGTTTTTCACGCCTTTTTAAAACCTGGTGACAAAATACTAGGTTTTGACCTATCGCATGGGGGGCATTTGACACATGGTTCACCTGTCAATTTTTCTGGACGATTGTACAAAGCTCATTTTTATGGCGTGCAAGAAGAAACAGGTCGTTTGGATTATGATGCCATTCGAAAAATTGCCATAAAAGTACAACCCCAAATGATTATTGCAGGGGCTTCTGCCTATTCGAGAGATATTAATTTTGCTGTTTTTCGATCCATAGCAGATGAAGTTGGTGCTTTTTTATTAGCCGATATTTCTCATCCTTCAGGTATGATTGCTACGGGTTTGTTGTCCGATCCCATTCCCCATTGCCATGTAGTAACCACAACCACCCATAAAACTCTCCGTGGACCGCGCGGTGGACTGATCTTAATGGGAACTGATTTTGACAATCCCTTTGGATTGAAATTAAAGAATGGAACGGTTCGTAAAATGTCACATTTACTAGACATGGCTGTATTTCCTGGAAATCAAGGCGGTCCATTGATGCATGTAATCGCTGCAAAAGCAATTGCTTTTGGCGAATGTTTGGATCCTGGGTTTAAAACCTATGTTGAACAAGTGCGTGACAATGCGCAGGCGATGGCTGCTGCATTCGTTTCTCGCGGCTACCACTTGATTTCCGGAGGAACCGATAATCATCTGATGTTGATTGATCTTCGTAATAAAAACATCACTGGAAAAGCGGCAGAAGAAGCGCTTGTAAAAGCCGATATAACGGCCAATAAAAACATGGTCCCTTTTGATGATAAATCCCCTTTTGTGACCTCGGGAATTCGAGTAGGTACTGCCGCTATCACCACACGTGGACTAAAAGCAGCCGATATGGAAACGATTGTTTCATTGATAGACCGTGTGATTACAAACGATCAAGATGTTCAGGTTCTTGAACGGGTTGCTAATGAAGTGCACCAGTTGATGGCAAGTCGACCCTTGTTTGTGGACTAATTTATCGTCCCTTTGAGTAGAAGTTCTTGTAGCCTTTTGGGTACCGTTATCAATTTGCGACTCGATAACTCAATATAGCACCAGGAAGTTGTGCATTGAACCAATAGTTCTCCCGTGCTGGCATTACGTATGGCTACGTACCTCTCTGAAAGCGGACCTCGCATGGTTTTCACCCGAGTACTAATGTGCAATTGCTCACCTAAAAAAGCGGGTTTCTTGTATTCAATAAAATGATTTCGAACGACCCATACACCTTCTATTTCAGAAAGGGAGGCGGTCAGTGCATTCCAATGTGCTTTGGCGACTTCTTGGACCCAATACAGGTATTGCACATTGTTAACATGATTCAGTCCGTCAATATGATCTGAAGTAACCAGTACTTCCATCTCATATTGCTTATTGTTTGTCTTCATAGATTGCCACTTCAAAAAGGGTATTCCACAATTTACCGGTTATAAAAAATGTCTTTCTTTGGGGGTGGTAGGCTATCCCATTGAGGACTTCTGCTTTCGGGTTGTTTCTAAGTTTTTCGCGCAAACCTGTAAAATCAACAACCCCTTCAACAGCACCTGTTTTGGGTTGAATAACAACAGCTACATCTTTCTGGAATTGGTAGGTATTGGCGTAAATTAAACCTTCGGCCCATTCCAATTCATTGATTTTATTGACAGGATTGCTTGGAGTCATCACCTGGATTTTCCCTTTTTCTTCAAAAGTTTCTGGATTCAACAACCAAATTTGATGCGTTCCATCAGACTTGTACAAATTCGATGAATCGTGACACAGTCCCCAACCTTCTTTACTTTTTTGATAAGCAAACGTGTTTTCCATTTGAAGTGTTTCTTTATCGTAAACAAATCCCATATTTGCTTTCCAGGTAAGCTGAATGACGTGATCGTTTACTAGGGTTAAACCCTCTCCAAAATATACTTGATCCAGCTTTTGCTCTTTTATAAGATCCCCAGATTGGTACGCTATTTTCCGGATCGAAGAGCGTCCCTTAAGACCCGTACTTTCATACAATATATCGCCATCAAACTCAAGTCCTTGGGTGTAGGCGTTAGCATCGTGTGGAAATTGATTGATGATTCGATAGCGTAGTAGTTTTGGTTTTTCTGAGGCATAAATCCAAAAATCCTTCGAGAAAGTAAATGGTCCTGTATCGGTATAAACGGTGGCTTTTAATTGATGCTTGCCCAATGGGAATTGAGTGAGGGGTAGGGGTGCCTTTACAATCTTTTCTCCAATTTGATAGCGAATTGAATCAAGGTTGGTATTTTGTGGTATTTTCAATTGAAAAAGCAAACTGTCTTTTTGCGTTGGCTTTTTAGCACTGGCATTGATTTTTAGCTGGGCATTGAATTCTTTTTTACCATCACATTTCAAGGCTATTAATGCGATACTAAAAACAATAAGGGGTTTGTACATGCTGCAATATTTACTTTGCCAATTTATAAAATTAAGTTTCACAAGACTAGACAAGAGCGACAGAAGTTCTATATTTGCAGCGGGCAAGTTCTGCACAACCAGCTCCTGCCGAATCCCCCCAGGGCGGGAACGCAGCAAGGGTAGGCGGTTGTAGCGGTGTGATGCGGGTCGCTTGCCCTTTTTTTATGGGCAAAACGATCGTCATTACAGGAGCTTCATCTGGCTTGGGCAAAGCCACAGCCGAGTATTTAAGTCATCAAGGTCATCGTGTTATCGGCACCTGTCGGGAGCCCAAAAACTATGAAACGCCTGCGGACTATTCCCTTCAAGCATTGGATGTCTCAGACTCGTCCAGTATTGCTGCTTTCGTCGCTTCGTTGCAACAAAATAAATGCTTCCCAGATGTTCTTATCAACAACGCTGGTGTTGGTATCACAGGACCCGCAGAAGAGATTGCACTATCGGAGATGCGAGCCCATTTTGAAACCAATTTTTTTGGCCCTATTGACTTGATTCAAAGATTGATTCCTGTACTTCGGAAATCGAAATCTGCCTACATCATAAACATTACTTCAATAGCCGCTTATTCTGGATTGCCTTTTCGTAGTATCTACTCCGCTTCAAAAGGTGCTTTTTCATTGTTTTCAGAAGCCTTGCGGATGGAGTTGAAAAAATCAAACATAGCAGTTACAACCGTTGCTCCAGGAGACTATGCCACAGATATCGCATCAAGACGGCACCACGCAGCTGTATTACCCGATTCGCCTTATAAAACATCTTATGGTGAAGCTTTGGCGACAATGGATGCGCACGTTAATACAGGGAGTGATCCTTTGATTATTGCACAACTGATCGCAACTATACTTTCGAAGAAAGAACCTCACGTGCATCATTTGTCTGGGCAATGGCTCCAAAAATTCTCCGTATTTTTAAAAGGCATTTTACCCAGTCGTTGGTACGAAAAATTGCTCATGAATCATTACAACCTCTAATAACTCACTTTTTATGAAATTTTTTATAGACACTGCCAATCTAGAACAAATCAAAGAAGCGCAAGATATGGGGATTCTTGATGGGGTGACGACCAATCCCTCATTGATGGCCAAAGAAGGGATCACTGGAAAAGATAATATCCTGCAACACTATTTGGACATCTGCCAGGCAGTGTCGGGGGATGTCTCTGCCGAAGTAATTTCTGTTGATTTTGATGGAATGGTGAAAGAAGGAGCCGAGCTGGCTGCCTTGCATCCTCAAATTGTTGTTAAGATTCCCATGATTAAAGAAGGGGTTAAAGCATTGCGGCACTTTTCATCCCAAGGGATCAAAACCAATTGTACCCTTGTATTCTCCTCGGGCCAAGCCTTACTCGCTGCCAAAGCAGGTGCTACGTATGTGTCTCCTTTCATCGGCCGGTTGGATGATATCGGATTTGACGGGATGGAACTTATAGAGGAAATACGTCTCATTTATGACAATTATGCTTTCGAAACCGAGATACTGGCTGCATCGATTCGTCACACTCGCCATTTGATTGCCTGTGCGCAAGTGGGTGCTGATGTCATGACGGGTCCACTGAATGCAATTACGGGCTTGTTAAACCATCCTTTGACTGACAAAGGACTTGCACAATTTCTCGCGGATCATAAAAAAGGAAATTAGAGCTCGGATTCAAAATCAGCCTCCATCATATTGGCGAATCCGTTACGTATAAAACCTTGACTGTCGATGACAATGGTTTTATTCAATAGCGTGATCACCCACTTTTTACTGCCCATTCCAAAATCAACCAACCCGTATTGGTCCTTGAGATCCATTTCCATCATTTTATATACTTCCAGGGCAATCGGATTCAGCGGTTGAATAGAAATCCCAACAAAACGGTATTGTGGGTGTTTTTTTTCTAATACCCGAACTTTTTCCAAGGTTGATTTGAAGTGATTCATTTGCGTTTGCGACCAGAAGTACAGCACTGTTGGCTGTGAAAAAAAGGAATTACTGCTAACCAGCTCCAATGCTGTGTTTTGAAGAAGAATTTCTGGAAGTATTTTACCCTTTTCCATCTGATTGATATCTTCATGGAGGGTGGTAATTTCTTCTAAATAAGAAGAGGAGGTATTAATATCAAAATAATATTCCAAGAATTTGTCATGGTTGAGGTGATTCCCAAAATTGAGAAGTTCCTCATAAGCTACTGCACGGGCCAAATTATTTCTTACCAACTGCCCTTTGACGGAATTTTGAATGATTTGTAAACGTCTTAAATTATAATCGGTTCGTTGCCGCGCCGCTAAATAATTTTCTCCTTTTTGAAGGGCCTCTCGATTGAGAAAATTCATCAGGTAAGAAATATAGGGTTCAAAAAAAGCCAAATCATTTTCACCATAATTTAAGTACTTCCGATAACCGAAAAAACGTTGTTTTTGTAAGGAGTCCCATTGGGAACCGCGTAATAAAGCATACCGCTCTCTAATCCCAGCATAGGCATATACATAGGCTGCTTGCGTGAGTTTTTGAGCCAATGGAGTCAGCCCATTCATTGAATCCATAAATCGCCAACGCTCTTTTTTGTGTTGAACTAAGGAGTCAATTTTAGACTTGAAAATATCCGCTGACTGCGCGTATTGCGAACTGATGAAATTGTTTTCTTCTTCTATCGTTAGTCGTATATCTGACAAGAAATTATTTTTACTCGCACCCCGTCCTGAAAAAAAGAGTGATTCTTGAAAATCAGAGGTATTAAAACGCAACCACAAACTGTCTCCTGGTTCAATAAGTAGGGAAGTGAACTCGGGAATGTGCTCCAACTTATAAACCCCAGGAGGTAACGAATCGTACTGTCTAAAAAAACGTTGGGAATTTTTTAAATGGAAAGTATCAACTTTTCGGTTGCCATAATAAAGATTGGCATATGAAGAAGAGGGATTAATTATTTGACCGCCAAGAAAAACAGTTCTGTTTTCTATTGGCGTGCAACCTATGAAAACCAAAACCAATAAAAAAAGACTGTAGCTGCGTATCATGCAATCAAAAGTACTGGATGTTGAAAACAATTCGACGTTAAATGACTGTTAAAAAAACAGCTGATGAGCAAATGTTTTTTGGTATTTTTGCGCTTTAAAATTTCAACTATGCTGAGTGTCCATAACCTTTCCGTTCAATTTGGAAAACGTATCTTATTCGATGAAGTGAATGTTACTTTTGCACCCGGAAACTGTTATGGAATTATTGGTGCAAACGGAGCGGGGAAATCAACTTTCTTAAAAATTATATCCGGTAAACAAGAAGCCAATTCGGGTTCGGTTCATCTTGAGCCCGGAAAACGATTATCCGTTTTGGAGCAAAATCACAATGCCTTCGACGACTACCCGGTTTTGGAAACGGTTCTTCGCGGTAATAAAGAATTGTTTGCAGTAAAAAATGAAATGGATACCATTTATGCCAAAGAAGATTTTTCTGATGCTGACGGCGACCGTGTGGGTGAACTTCAAATCATATTTGAGGAAATGAATGGCTGGAATGCTGATAGTGATGCCGCTACCTTGCTTTCGCATTTGGATATCCCAGTAGGGTTGCATAGTACGCTGATGAAAGATTTGGACGGTAAACAAAAAGTACGTGTCCTACTGGCCCAGTCTCTTTTTGGGAATCCCGATGTTTTGATTATGGATGAACCTACCAATGACCTGGATTATGAAACCATACAGTGGTTGGAGCAGTTTTTGGCTAACTATGACAATACTGTTATTGTCGTTTCCCATGACCGTCATTTTTTGGATGCGGTTTGCACGCATATTTCTGATATTGATTTTGGAAAAATCAATCACTATTCGGGAAACTATACTTTTTGGTATGAGTCAAGTCAACTCGCAGCCCGCCAGCGGGCACAACAAAATAAAAAGGCGGAGGAAAAGAAAAAAGAACTACAAGAATTCATTTCCCGATTTTCAGCCAATGTTGCCAAATCCAAACAGGCTACCTCACGAAAAAAGATGATTGAAAAGTTGAATATTGAAGAGATTCGACCTTCAAGTCGTCGTTACCCTGCCATTATTTTTGAACAAGAACGGGAAGCTGGGGATCAAATATTGAATATAGATGACCTTTCATATGCGTTGGAAGGTGAAACCCTGTTCGATAAAATTCATTTCAATATGGCCAAGGGGGACAAAACCATTGTGTACTCAAAAGATGCCCGTGCTATTACGGCTTTCTATGAAATCATCAATGACAAATTACAAGCGGCTACCGGGCGTTTTGAATGGGGAGTAACCACTACGCAATCCTACTTGCCATTGGATAACAGTTCTTTTTTTGGAACCGAATTGTCCTTAGTCGATTGGTTGCGTCAATGGGCAACGACAGAAGAGGAACGCGAGGAAGTTTACATTCGTGGTTTTTTAGGGAAAATGCTTTTTAGTGGTGACGAAGCTTTAAAGGGCGCGAATGTCCTTTCCGGAGGGGAAAAAGTTCGTTGCATGTTGTCAAAAATGATGCTGCATCGCGCCAATGTGGTGATGTTGGACGAACCCACCAATCACCTGGACTTAGAGTCGATCACAGCTTTTAATAATGCGCTTAAGAACTTCAAAGGCACAGTCCTTTGTGCCACACACGATCATGCTTTTGCGCAAACTGTTGGCAATCGTATTTTGGAACTTACACCCAACGGAGCCATCGATCGTTACAGCAGCTTCGATGCCTATATGTCAGATCCCAAAATCAAAGAATTACGAGAGAAAATGTATGCTCCCTAAGAATGTGTGGTAGTATTTGCCATATTGAGTCCAATTAAACATGTTTTGATAATTCCTGTCCCACTTGATTTCCATTGTTTAGAACATGCATTTTATTTGAAATGAATGCAATTTGAAATTTGGTCTTTAAACGCTTCTTCCTTATTTTATAGATATCATTCATCAAAATATGACACTTGATAACTGGAGGACTACTGGCAACTATTTTGAATACAAAGGAAGTCAAATTTTCTATCAAAGAGGGGGGAAGGGCCCGGTCTTACTTCTGTTACATGGTTTCCCTACGGCCTCCTGGGATTTTCATTCATTCTGGAAGCCTTTACAACAACACTTTACCGTTTTGGCCATTGATTTCATTGGATTTGGGTTTTCAGATAAACCGCCTAAACATCCCTACTCAATTTTTGATCAGGCAAATCTAACAGAGCAGTTTTTAGAGCAACAACAAGTAAAAACCTATCATGTATTAAGTCATGATTATGGTGATACGGTAGCTCAAGAATTAGTAGCCCGAAACAACGAACGAAAAAATGATCCAAATACCAACCAACCCAAACTGCTATCCCTTTGCTTGTTGAATGGTGGATTGTTTCCCGAAACACACCAAGCCTTATTTATTCAAAAAATTTTGATGGGGCCACTGGGTGTGTGGGTAGCAAATTTTTTTACCAAAGGGAAACTCAAGAAGAATTTTCAGAAAATCTTTGGGCCCAATACCCAACCGCAAGAAAATGATATTACAGCTTTTTGGGAGTTGATGGTATATAAAAATGGAAAACGGGTTTTTCCATTATTAATACGGTACATGCGTGAGCGAAAAACCTATCGGCAGCGTTGGGTTGGAGCACTACAACAAACCACTATCCCACTGTACCTTATCAATGGGACATCGGATCCTATTTCGGGCAAACATATGGTAGCTCGTTATCGTGAATTGATACCCAATCCTCAGGTCACGGAATTGGATTCAATTGGACATTATCCACAGCTAGAGGCTCCCAGTCAAGTCATGCAGTGTTTTTTAGATTTTTTTAATCGCATTGAAAATTAAGTATCATGGCAACATAGCTTCATTCCAAGGTGATTCCAATTGAACGGAATGAATCAAAATTCAAAAAACATATTTTATTCATCAAAATGATCTTATCAGGCTTGGATTCTATTTGTGTAGGTATAATGAGTATTGGACATTATTGCAGCCGTGTTTGACTTCTTAAAGATTCGGAGATAGTCGTGAGAATATACATTACTGCTGATAATTTAAATCACCAAAACAGCCCGTAAAGGAGAGCCACTACTAACATCAATGCAAATGCACCGACATTATATACAGATTCTGTATTAAAAAGTTTTGTAGTCAACGGAATTCCTTTCGCATCATTTTGATTTTTATTTTCCCGCAAACTAACTATGCCTATTACGAGCATTGAAAAAATGGCTGTTAGCCCCATTTGGTCCAAAAAAGGCAGGTTGGGGAAGAATGTTTCCAAAGGGGTACCAAGCATCCAGCCTTTGGGACCCACTTTAAGAAAGAGTGCTGTTGGAATAGATACCAATGCGCCCCAAATGGCTCCCTTGTTGGATGTTTTTTTCCAAAATAAACCCAAAACGAAAACGGCAAGGATTCCGGGGCTTACGATACCTGTATACTCTTGGATAAATTGAAAGGCCTGATCAATTCCTCCCAATAAAGGAGCCATAACGGTGGCAATTAGTAGTGCCACCAAAGCGGAAACACGTCCGGTATTAACAATTTGGTGTTCACTTGCATTGGGTTGAATCAAAGCCTTATAGATGTCCATGGTGAAAATGGTTGCTGTGGAATTGAGCATGGAAGCCAAAGAAGAAACGATGGCAGCCGCTAGTGCGGCTACAGCCACCCCCTTCAGTCCCGTTGGGAGAAATTGCATCAACCAAGGGAAGGCTTTGTCGGCTGTATCTGCTGTAGGCATATTTTGAAGCCCCCCTTCACCCAAGGACCCCAAAATATTGGGATCGTTGACAATCACATAGGCAGCAATACCAGGTATCACTACTATAAGGGGTATGATCATTTTCAATCCAGCAGCAAATAGGATACCTTTTTGAGATTCGGCCAAAGATTTTGCGGCTAGGGTACGTTGTATGATGTATTGATTAAAGCCCCAATAGTATAAATTAGCAATCCACATTCCACCGATCAAGACTCCTATTCCTGGTAGATTCATGTATTCAGGATGACTTTTTTCTAAAATCATATCAAATCGTTCGGGAACGGCTTGATAAACTGTTTGAAGGCCTGTGAAAAAACCTTGCCCACCAGAAACAGTATCCAATGCCAAATAAGTAGTAATCAGTCCACCCAATACCAAAACAACTACTTGAATGATATCCGTCCAAGCCACTGCCGAAAGCCCACCATAAAGGGAATAGGCCGCAGCAAAAAGGGCCAACCCCAATACGCCAGTCATCAAATCAATACCCAGTATGGTTTGGAGGGCTAATCCACCCAAATACAGCACCGATGCCAAATTCACGAATACATACAAGCCGATCCAAAAAACAGCCAAAATAGTTTTTAGTTGGCTCGAAAAACGCTTTTCTACAAATTCTGGAATGGTATACAGTTCCTTTTCAATAAATATGGGTAGAAAAAACTTTCCAACTATAATAAGTGTTAGTGCTGCCATCCATTCGTAAGTTGCTATGGCCAAACCGCCTGCAAAACCCGAGCCCGACATACCAATAAACTGTTCTGCTGATATGTTGGCGGCGATTAAGGATGCTCCGATAGCCCACCAAGGCAATGATTTGCTCGCAAGAAAATAGTCCTCTGCTTTTTTCGTTTCACCTTTTTTCGTTCGGGATACCCATAGCCCTACAGCAAGGATTAATAAGGCATAAAGAGAAAAAATTACATAATCTAGTGTGGTAAAGTTCGTTTGCATGCTTTGTTTCGCTTAAAAGGATAAACTGTACAGCAGCAATCCAATGGTTTGTGAAAGCAAAATAGAAAAATGTTTCGGAAAACTAAAAACCCAACTAAAATCTTTAATTGGAGAGCGATTGCAATATACGTTGGGCTTTTTCCAGCTCATCTCTGTGCACAAATACCTGTTGTTGCTGGTGAGTAATCCCAAAACCACTCAACCGGGCGGATTCCATTTCATCTTTGATGACTGGAATGATATTTTCAGCCTGCAATGCATTTTTGAGAGCCAGTACTTCTACCGATGAAGCTGTGTAAATGGGTACAAAAGTTCGACTCATCAGATGTTTAGGATTTGTTGTATTTACTGTTCCAAATAGCCGGATTAAAGTTTTTTCCTAAAGCGATTCCGCAAAACAGGACGACGGAAGCCACAGCTTTAAACATAAAGAAATACACCATCCAAAAGGCTGTTGCATCTGCACTTTTTGTAAACAATCCCAATGGTGTAAGTGCTGTTAATCCAAAACTGATGAGTAGTAAAAACAAGAGCAAATTCCATATGTTTCGAAACGGTAGCATACGGAGTTTACGCATGGGGTGTAAATCTTTTCCCCATTTGTGAATCAAGTAATAATAATCATTACCAAGAGGGGCAAACAAGAGCGGATCGTCCGTTTTAGCCAAACGGAACATAATAGAGGGAGCCATAATTTTGAAGCCAGAGATTCTCGTTTGGTGGCTCGTTTCTAGATCTGATATTTTGTTTTTTGCTTCCTGAGGGAGGGTTCCTTTGAAATATTTTATATCTAGAAAACGCAATCGATAGTCGATACAAACTTCTTTAATTTCACTCAAATGAAAAATATTTTTTTCATTCAGTAAATCAAATTGGAATTGGTTTGTACCAGTGAACGGTTCGGTTGAAAGCCAGTCTTGTACCGACGCAAGGAAATGATCCGCTTCGCGATGGTCAATGACACTTTCTTTAAGTATTGTTTCTAAATTAGTGGGTATAAGAGGATTCAGCTTCATAATCAATTACATTATCACTGTAAAATTAGGGAATCTTCCCTGAATCACAAACCACTTGGTAAAGAAAACCTATCGCAATTTCGCATCCAGCTCTGTTTCGAATCGTTGTTGAAGACGTTGCATTATTTTATCAACCTGTTTGTCGGTTAATGTTTTATGAGTGTCTTGAAATTCAAAACTAATCCCATATGATTTTTTATTCTCAGGCAGGTTTTTTCCTTCGTATACATCGAACAAACCTACTTTTTTCAATAGTTTTCGCTCCGTTTGATAGGCTAGGGCTTCAATGGTTTGAAATGAAACATCATTGTGAACCAAAAGAGCAAAATCGCGTCGTGTCCCTGGAAATTTAGGAATTTCTGTCAAAACCTGTGATTGTCTAAAGGCCTTCTCGACAAGCAAGTCCCAATCAAATTCCACATAGTACACAGTTTTATCAATATCAAATTTCTCAACGATACTCTTTTGAACAATCCCCAATCGGGCCCATTGCTGATTATTTAATGACCAACGGATACCCTCTGCAAAGGTAGGATGATTGGCCAATTCGCATTCGGAGACACTTAATTGTAATCGTTCCAATACTTCTTCAACAACCCCTTTGGCGTAAGAAAAAGGGGAAAGACCCGACTGATTGTCCCAATTCTCAGAAAACGGATTGCCTACCAAAGTCAATGAAAGCACTTTTTTTTCACGGTACCCCTGGGGTGTTTGACTGTATGTTTTTCCCATTTCAAAGAGCTTTAAAGATTTTGCCTGTCTGTTCAAATTAAAACTAACGACCTCTAAACTTGAGAATAACAAACTTGCCCGCAGCTGCGACAATTCCTGACCCAGAGGATTGATCAAATGAACACCCGCGACGTCATCAAGACTTGCATCGAGCGACTGGTAATTGGGGGAGCTCAGTGAATTATTAATGATTTCTTGAAAACCAAAACCGACTAAGACATGGGCAATTTCTTCACTGATTCGGTGAGGACTTCGCAATTGATATAGAGGGATAGGAGCGTGTAAAGAGGGGGTAGCAGAAATATTATTATATCCATAAACCCGAAGAATTTCTTCAATTACATCGGCTGGACGTGTAACATCGACCCGATAAGGTGGGATGGAAAGCCCAATTCCTGATTCTGAAACCGATTCCAATGTAATTTCCAAAGCATTGAGAATGGTATCTAAAGTCTCTTTGGGGATTTCTTGACCAATCGTTTTATTGAGTTCTTGATAGCTCAAGAATATTTTTTGGGGCTCGGGTTTGGGCTCTGCTACTTCAATGATTTCACTACTAATGGACCCACCGGCTAGTTCTTTGATTAACAAAGCGGCTCTTTTTAAGGCGTATTCTGTCATGTAAGGATCGATTCCCCTTTCAAATCGAAACGAAGCATCTGTATTTAACCCATGACGTTTTGCCGTTTTACGGACACTAACGGGGTCAAAATAAGCACTCTCCAAAAAAACATGTTGCGTTGCATCGGTAACACCCGAATGCTGACCACCAAAAACTCCAGCGATACACATAGGCGTATCGTCATCACAAATCATCAGATCTTCTTCGTGAAGTTTTCTTTCAACTCCGTCCAAGGTTACAAAATGGGTGTTCGCGGGTAGGGTTTTTACAACAACATTCCCCTTTATTTTACCGGCATCAAAGGCATGTAGCGGTTGTCCGAGATCATGTAACACATAATTGGTGATATCTACTACGTTGTTCTTAGGGGTAAGTCCCAATGCTTTCAATCGATTTTGAAGCCATGGGGGAGAAGGAGCTATTGTGACATCACGTATCATCAATCCCAAATAGCTGGGGCATTTTTCAATTTCTTCTACTCGTATCGCAATGCTGTGGGTATTTTGATCCACAGCGAACGAATTAATCTCTGGGGTCGTCCAATCGCATTTGATCTGTTCCAGCATACAAGCAGCACGTAGGTCGCGTGCAACCCCCATATGACTCATGGCATCAGCCCGATTGGGTGTTAAACCAATTTCTAAAACCGTATCAAACTCGATTTCAAAAACCTCACTACATGACGTCCCTACCTTCCACGAAGAATCCAGTATAAGGATACCGTCATGATTGGTTCCCAAACCCAATTCGTCTTCAGCACAGATCATTCCTTGACTCAGTTCTCCTCTGATTTTACTTTTTTTAATTTCAAAAGCAGTTCCCTTATTGTCATAAAGGGTGGTTCCTACGGTTGCTACAGGAACTTTTTGCCCAACCGCAACATTGGGCGCACCACAGACGATCGAAAGGGGTGTTTTGTCCCCAACAGCAACCGTTGTCACCTTCAATCTATCAGCATTGGGATGTGGTACACAAGTCAACACCTCACCTACAACGACGCCATTCAATCCTCCCGGAACCGATGCAAAAGAAAAGTTTCCTTCTACCTCCAATCCTAAATCTGTAAGTTTTTCAGAAAGCTGATCAATGGATAAGTCTGTATTGATGAATTGTTTGAGCCAGTTATGTGAGATTTTCAAAATATTGATTTAAGCAACACCAGGTGTTTGTCGTTTCGAATGCAAATATAACGGAACTATGCCTAAAAGAAAGCCTCTCTAAAATGACAAAACTACAAATGAGAACCATTTCATAGCCTCGGTAATCAGGAAGCTATATCTTAAAAAAAAGTATGCACCAGGAATCAATCAATTCTTTTTCTATCAAACTGATATAGTTAGCTGATAAAATTCCAAAAGGCCTTGTTTTTCGTCAATTGAACGAGTGTTTTTTTTAAGCCTTGATGACCACTGTATTGTAGCAAAGAGTCCGCTGTGAATATTTGATGGGCCCACTGACGTGCAAGGGATAAAAGCTCTTGATCTTTGACCAGATTGGCAATATTTAATTGCAGAACACCACTTTGTTGGGTTCCCATCAAATCACCGGGTCCACGCAGCCGAAGATCTACTTCTGCAATTTCGAAACCGTCATTGGTTTGCACCATTGTATCCAGTCGTGTACGGCTTTCTTCCGAAAGTTTGTCACCACTCATTAAAATACAATAACTCTGTGCATTGCCGCGTCCCACACGCCCCCTAAGTTGATGTAATTGTGACAAGCCAAAACGTTCTGCACTCTCGATGATCATCACAGAAGCATTGGGAACATTAACCCCAACTTCGATAACCGTTGTAGCCACCAAAATGTGCGTTTGCTTTTTTTGAAATCGCTCCATCTCGTAGGTTTTTGCTTCTGGTTTCATTTTACCATGAACAATACTAATTTGAAAAGAGGGGGGTGGAAAGGATCGTTGCAAACTTTCATAGCCATCCATTAAATCTTTATAATCCAATTTTTCAGATTCATCTATCAGTGGGTAGACCACATATACCTGTCGCCCTTTTTGGATTTCTTCTTTAATGAATTGGAATACTTGCAGTCTATTACTATCGCGTCGCCATACGGTCTTGATCGGTTTTCGGCCGGGAGGAAGGGTGTCAATAATAGAAATATCCAAATCGCCATAAAGGCTCATTGCCAGCGTTCGTGGAATAGGAGTAGCCGTCATGACGAGAATATGGGGAGGCAATTTATTTTTTTTCCAAAGTTTGGCGCGTTGTGCGACACCAAAACGGTGTTGTTCGTCAATTATGGCGAGCCCTAAATTTGCGAATTGAACTTTTTCTTCTAAAAGGGCGTGTGTCCCTACAAGTATGTGGAGGGTGCCCTGTTCCAATGCTTCGTGAAGCGGTATGCGCACAGCTTTTTTTGTCGATCCCGTTAAAAGTCCCAAACGAATCGGACTCCCTTTCAGAAGTTCATGCAATGATTGATAATGCTGTTGTGCCAATATTTCTGTCGGTGCCATCAGGCAGGCTTGGAATCCATTATCAATTCCCACAAGCATGCTCAACAGTGCAATGATAGTTTTACCAGAACCCACATCACCTTGCAGCAATCGGTTCATTTGCGTACCGCTACCAAGATCTTGACGTATTTCTTTTAGTACTCGTTTTTGAGCGGATGTCAATGAAAAAGGCAAGGATTTTTCATAAAAATCATGAAAAACCGCCCCAACTTTTTCAAACACAAAGCCTTTAATTTGTTGTTTTCTAAGTTGCTTTTTATGAAACAGTTGCATTTGAATAAAAAACAATTCTTCAAATTTAAGACGGTATTGAGCAGCACTGAGTTGATGGTGGTTTTCGGGGAAATGAATGGCGCGATAAGCTTGAGTTTTTCCCATCAACCCAAGTGCTTGAATAAGGGATTCCGGTAAGTTCTCGCTAATCGATCCCGTTAATGTCTCATTCAATTGCTGCTGGGCTTGCTTCATTACTTTCTGACTGATACCCCTTTGTATTAATTTTTCTGTTGAAGGATAAATTGGATGCAAACCTAGATGGGCTTTCTGTTCGAATTCTTGCAGTGGAGTCATTTCCGGATGGGGCATGCTCACCTTACTACCGTACCAATTTAATCGTCCAAACACCACGTAAGTTGCGTTCAGTTGAAGCTGTTCTTGAATCCACTTTTGGCCACGAAACCAAACCAATTCAATGCTATGATTACCATCGTTCAACAATGCCACCAATCGACTGCCTCTTTTTTGAGGAATATTCTTGATTTGCTTGAGTATTCCCTTAAGCTGTATCTCAGCATTGTTTTGTGGAAGATTCCTTATGGAGTGAAACTGACTGCGATCGACATACCGATTGGGAAAAAAGTGAAGCAAATCGTGATAGGTCCGTATGCCCAATTCTTCTCTAAGTAATTGTGCCCGATTGGGGCCAATCCCTTTCAGATATTCGATACTGGTATCAAGACGATTCATTGTGTACAAGATAAATTTTTCAGCGTATATTTAATATGAAACTTGATAATTAGAAATGAAACGCGCATTGGTTATATCAGGGGGGGGTGCCAAAGGAGCTTTTGCCGGAGGCGTGGCACAACATTTATTGGAATCGACATCCGAGCCCTATGATCTTTTTTTAGGGACATCTACAGGGAGTTTATTGGTTTCTCATCTTGCATTAGGTGAAATAGAAGCGATAAAAAAAATATTTACAAGCGTTTCACAGCATCATATTTTTGACAACAATCCCTTCTATGTCTACGATCGAAAAGGAGTCAAAAAAGTAAAAATCCATCATTATAACATCGTCAAAAATTTTTTAAGGGGGCGAAAAACTTTTGGTGATAGCCGTGCCTTGCATCGAATGATCCAAAAAGAATTGCCTCTAAAAATGTTTGAAAGTTTGCAGCAAAAAAAGCCGGATATAGTCGTATGTGTTTCCAACCTTAGCTTGAATCGGACCGAGTTTAAAACCCTGCGACAGTGTTCGTACTCCGATTTTATTGATTGGATTTGGATTTCATGCAATTATGTTCCTTTTATGAGTTTGGCAGTAAAAAATAAATATGAATATGCCGATGGTGGATTGGGTTGTGTTGTTGCCATCGAAGAAGCGATTCGCTGTGGAGCTACCGAGATTGATGCCATTGTTTTGACAACCGAACACCAACATACCAATCGTTTGCGTTCACGAAATGCTTTTGACTTGCTCAACATGACTTTTGAATTCATGGCCGAACGAATTGAGTCTCAAAATGTTCAAATAGGAAAACTCAAAGCACGTGAAAACAACTGCAAGCTAAGATTGTTTTACACCCCCAGAGTGTTGACGACCAATGCTCTCGTTTTTAATCAAAAAGAAATGATGGGTTGGTGGGACGAAGGCTACCACCACGCACGAAAGTTGTGCTCCCAATGATTACTCCCACAATTCAATATAGGATCGGGCAAGGGCTTCATTGCTCTCCCAGTCAAAGTCGGGCAAATCCTGCTTGATTTGTTGTAATATTTCCGAAGTATCATATGTTAGACCCTGGGTTGTTATGTAATTATCTATCAATTCTACGGGTCCGTGACCTTGTGCGGTCAAAGAAAAAACATTGGGCATTCCTAATTTTTCTAAGGTCAAATAGGGTAAAAATCCTAGTGTATAGAAAGAATTATTAACAATGGCAGGATACCGACTAACAATGTCCTGACCATTTACATTGATCGTTTTGATATTGTTGTCAATGGCATTTTTCATTTCAGAAGTCAACAATTCCAATGATTTATAATAATTGTCTTTGTCTTTTGAGTAAAAACTTTCATTGCGAACCAGGTCATTTCCCATAAAAGTTGGTGCCCCACCCAACCAACAATAAAACAGGTAATAGCCTTTGACATAATTTTTTCCAGATTGATCGTTGTCAATCAATTGTTTAAAAATAGTATGCTGCATTTTTAAGTAGGTTTCTAGTTTTTCTTGATCTTGCTCTTGATAGACCAATTCTGTGAGCTTTATCCCTGCCATGATCAAGGCAAAGGATTCCACATCGTGGGGGTAGTCATCCGGAATCTTAAAACGAAGATCACTGTGAGCCGCATAGGGTTCCTTAAATTTTTCTTGTGGAAAAAGATGGTATCCTTCATGATAGAAAAAATCAATGATGATGGCCATCCCGGCTCTTTCAATTCCCGCTAACATGTCTTGATTTACTAAAAAAGACCAGGTAGTCCTTGTAACGTGCAAAGAATACCCCATTTACCAAATCTTTGGTAGCGTTTTTCAATAAAACGGGGTCGTTCATTCGAATGGCTTTTGCTCCGTTTGTTTGCAGACTTGTAGCCAAATCAATTTCATTGGTTACATCCCCATCATAGGGAACGGAACCCGATAAAAATAGATATCCATTTTGTAGGGCATCATTGGATTCACCAATGGCAAAAATGGTATTGAAAGCACTTAGATCGTAATGGTTTTTGTATTTTCAAGTAGTAACACCAAAGTCAAAGGATTCGGCATAGGCGTTAAGCAAGGGTATCAGATCCGTATCCGTCTCTGAAAAATCATAGTTCCCTGTTAGGGCACGGTCATCGGTCTCTTTTTTGCATGTTGTTGCTAAAAAAAGAACAATCAACGATACAACAATGGTGTTGCTGAATGAAGTAAGCATAGGGGTTATGATTTAGGGTTAAAAAAAAGTGATTGTATTTTTATGATACAATCACTTAAATATACAAAAAAAAGATGATGGAGCTATCTACAGCCTGTCAATAAAAAGGGGTTTATTGCCCGAGATAATCCAAAGTGAGCTGGGTCATCGCCTTTACACCTAGTAACATGCCGCTATCATCTACGATAAAATCGGGGGTATGATGCGAAGGCGCATCAGCAGGATTCATGTCCAAGGGTGTCCCCCCCAGAAAGAAAAACAAACCGGGTACTTTTTGCTGGTAGTAGGAAAAATCTTCCGCTCCAGTAATGGCATTGATGAGATTGATATTTTCTTTACCGGCAACTTTTTCCAACGTTGGCAACATCTTTTTTGTCAATTCCAAGTCATTGAATGTGATTGCGGTACCGTCTTGGATATCAACAGTTGCTTCAGCTCCATAAGCTTCGGCTATTTTCGGGACCAAACTTTTCATGCGTTCCCGAATAACTTCTTTCATTTCTGGATCAAGGGTGCGTATGGTCCCAATCATTTCCACATCTTCAGGGATGATGTTAAACCGGACACCCCCATGGATAGACCCTACTGAAACCACAGCCGCTTCTTTGGTCAATTCAGAGTTCCTGCTGACCAATGTTTGCAGCCCATCGACAATTTGAGCAGCAACGACGATAGGATCTATGGCTTGCCAAGGGGTGGATCCATGGGCTTGTTTGCCTTTGATTTGAATGACAAAACGCTGGGATGCTGCCATAGTGCCACCGGGCTTGTAATTGATTTGACCAACATGGGTCCCCGAATTGATGTGCAAACCAAAAATGGCATCCACATTCGGATTTTCAAGGACCCCCTGTTCAACCATCATTTTTGCGGCGCCTGTTTCCCCAGGAGGCGGCCCTTCTTCTGCCGGCTGAAAAATAAATTTTACAGCACCTGCAAAATCGTTATTCTTCGCAAGAATTTCGGCGACACCCATCAAAATAGCTACATGAGTGTCATGCCCGCAGGCGTGCATGACAGGGACTTTATTCCCCATAAATTCCCCGATTTCTTGAGACCGATATGGTAGGTCGTTCCGTTCTTCAACAGGGAGGGCATCCATATCGGCACGAAGAGCTACGACCTTGCCAGGACGTTTGCCCTTGAGGAGCCCAACCACACCGGTATGAGCTATCCCAGTTTGAACATCCATTCCAAGGGATCGAAGGTGATCGGCTACTTTTTTGGAAGTTCGAAATTCACGATTCGACAATTCTGGGTGCTGGTGAATGTCGTGTCGCCATTCAATTACTTTGGGTTCAATATTTTGGTAAGCGTTTTCTGCAACCTGGGCTTGTACAGCATAGCCCAACATAATAAAAAGAAGCGTGTGTAAGTGTTTCATAAATTATTTTGAAAGCCTAAAGATAAGATGTTTATAATTATGGTACCGAGGAACTTCAAACGGATTAATTATCCCTTATTTTTAACCCATGAAGCAAGCGGCAGATTATTTAAAAGAGCTCAACGAAGCCCAGTTAAGACCTGTTTTACACAAAGACGGTCCTTTGATGGTCATAGCTGGAGCTGGTTCGGGGAAAACCCGAGTATTGACCTATCGGATTGCCTATTTGATGCAACAGGGGGTTGATTCTTTTTCCATATTATCGCTCACGTTTACTAACAAGGCAGCACGAGAAATGAAAAGTAGAATAGCTGAACTGGTAGGGGAGAGTGAAGCAAAAAATCTATGGATGGGAACCTTTCATTCTGTCTTTGCACGCTTGCTCCGCGCAGAAGCAGACAAACTAGGCTTTCCTAGCAATTTTACCATTTACGACACGCAAGACTCTGACCGACTTATTGCTTCCATCATCAAAGAAATGGGTCTAGACAAAGATGTCTATAAATACAAACAAGTCCGCAATCGGATATCATCATTCAAAAACAGCCTGATTACAGTCAATGCTTATTTTAAGAATCCCGAGTTGATTGAATCTGACACCCAAGCCCGAAGACCCAAAATGGGCGAAATTTACCAAGAGTATGTTGAGCGTTGTTTCAAGGCGGGAGCCATGGATTTTGATGATCTTCTTTTACGAACCAATGAATTATTGAACCGTTTTCCTGAGGTTTTGGCCAAATATCAAGATCGCTTTCGCTATATTATGGTCGATGAGTATCAAGATACCAATCACTCCCAATATTTAATTGTTCGTGCCTTATCTGATAAATTCCAAAATATTTGTGTCGTAGGGGATGATGCACAAAGTATTTACGCCTTTCGAGGAGCCAATATCAATAACATACTCAACTTTCAAAAAGATTATGAAGACGTTGGCATGTATCGACTGGAGCAAAACTACCGATCTACTAAAACCATTGTTCAAGCCGCAAACTCTATTATTGCCCACAACCAAAATAAAATTGATAAAGAAGTTTGGACTTCCAACAGCCAAGGAGCCAAAATCAAAGTACAACGTTTGTCAACTGATGCAGAGGAGGGTCGAGCTGTCGCTGCATCTATTTTCGACATGAAGATGCAAGAACAAAGGAAAAATGCTGATTTTGCTATATTGTATCGAACCAATGCGCAATCCCGAGCTATGGAAGATGCATTGCGAAAAAGAGATATTCCGTATCGTATCTACGGAGGACTCTCTTTTTATCAGCGTAAAGAAATCAAAGACGTTTTGGCCTATTTACGCGTCATTATAAATCCAAAAGACGAAGAAAGCCTCAAACGCATCATCAATTATCCTGCTCGGGGGATCGGACAAACAACACTCGACAAATTATTGATTGGTGCGAAACAACACAATGTGTCTATTTTCGAGTTGCTTCAAAAAGCTACCCATTATCAGCTTCCTGTTAATGGGGGTACGCTGACCAAACTCACCAATTTTGTTCGACTGATTGAAGCTTTTCAAATTGAAAACGAAAAGCTAAATGCCTTTGAAATAGCTGATTTGGTAACCAAAAAAGCAGGGCTGGTCAATGAATTGAAAAAAGACGGGACGCCGGAAGGCGTCGCACGCATTGAAAATATCGAAGAGTTGCTCAATGGGATTCGAGATTTCACTGATGGGCAAAAAGAATTGGCCGATGCCAAAGGGGATCTTACTGAATTTTTAGAAGATGTTGCTTTGGCCACGGATTTTGACAAAGAAAATGAAGAAGATAGCGATCGGGTTGCTTTGATGACCATTCACTTAGCCAAAGGCTTGGAATTTCCTTTTGTCTATATCGTTGGTATGGAAGAAGATTTATTTCCCTCTGCCATGAGCATGAATACACGAAGTGAATTGGAAGAAGAACGACGCTTGTTTTATGTTGCCTTGACTCGCGCAGAAGAGCGCGCTTTCTTGTCTTATACACTTTCTAGGTACCGATGGGGAAAGTTAATCGATGCCGAACCCAGCCGTTTTATTGATGAAATAGATGATCAATTTATTGAAAAGGATATTCCAGAAGACACCTACGCATTCAAACCCCTATTGGATGCTTCTATCTTTGGAGAACCCGTTAAACCCAGCCCCTTCTCAAAACCACTTCCCAAAGAAGTAAAATTAAATACACAGCCAACAGCTGCCCAATTGGGGAAATTGAGAAAAATAAATGCTTCCCAACCCCATTCTGCTCCCGCAACGGAAGTGTTAAACTTGGAAACAGGTATGCGTGTATCTCACAGTCGTTTTGGTCATGGTACCGTCAAATCAATAGAAGGGAAAGGAAATGACAAAAAGGCTGTCATAGCCTTCCAAAAACCCCATGGTGATAAAAATCTGCTGCTGCGTTTTGCTAAGCTTCAAATCCTTTCATAATGACCCCTTTACTTAGCTTGCGCCCTGACAACCTGAATCCCAGGCATATTGCTTCGGTCGGTGCCGTACTAGAGAAAGGAGGAACCATTATTTACCCTACCGACACGGTCTATGCTATGGGTTGTCTGGCAAATCAACCAAAAGCTATTTCTCGATTGGCACAGTTGAAAGGAATTAAAGTAGAAAAAACTCGATTTAGTTTTTTATTTCCCAATATCAGTGCTGTTTCATCCTATGTGAAACCTTTTGATACCCCTACATTTAAATTGTTAAATCGCTGTTTGCCTGGGCCATACACCTTTTTACTCCCGGCTGTAAAAAAACTCCCCAAACCCTTTGACAAAAGGAAACGGATTGGGGTACGAATCATAGACTTTCCTTTTGTAAATACGCTGCTTGAGCAACTCTCTGCCCCTCTTATCACAACTTCCATTCATCATGATGACAGCCTAGTAGACTACCAAACGGATCCCAACATGATTTACGAAATGTGGTGTGATCAAATTGATTTGATGGTCGAAATGGGATATGGAGGAAATCAACCCTCTACAGTTATTGATATGTCAACAAATCCTTACCAAGTTGTTCGTCAAGGAAAGGGAAGTACCCATTTTATATAAAAAAACGCCCCTAAAAGGAGCGTTTTAAGTTGCGTTATCTATTGAGAAATTAGTTTGCCGCTTGCATTCCCTTTTCTAAAAGATCATAGAATTGATCTAGTTTGGGTAGGACAACGATACGTGTCCGTCTGTTTTTTGCACGATTTTGGGCTGTATTGTTGTCATACAATGGAACATAAAAGCTGCGCCCTGAAGCGGTCATGCGCTCAGGAGATACTTTGAAATCGTTTTGCAAAATCCGAACAACGGCAGTAGCTCGTTTCACACTCAAGTCCCAATTGTCTTCTATACCCTCCTTTTTGATCGGTACATTATCGGTATGTCCTTCTACCATAAATTCAATATCGGGCTTGTCATTAACAACCTGAGCCACTTTCCCAAGAACTTCTTTGGCACGCTTAGTAACCGTATAGCTGCCACTACGGAAAAGTAATTTATCAGAAATGGATACATACACAACCCCTTTTTCGACATTGATCTCAATATCCTCATCACTCATGTTTCCAAGGACACCCTTGAGGCTGGTGACAAGGGCTAAAGTGACAGAATCTTTACGTGTCACAGCGTCCTGCATGGTTTGAATCCGAATGTCCTTTTCCTTCATGCTTTCTAGGGACTTTTCTAAATTTTCAGCACCCTTTTGAGAAAGTGTTGTCAGATTTCCTATGTTACTGATCAAATCTTGATTGTTTGACTTCAAAAAACTGACACGTTCTTGTAGCGATGCGATGGTGGCTTCCGCAGCGGCTTTTTCGTCATTGCAGGTGTTCAATTTTAAGGTGGTACTGTCCAGTGCGTTTTTCGTTTCCTGTTGAAGTTGCTCCAACTCGGTAAACTTCTTTTGGGAGACACAAGCACCCAACAGCACGGATATGGCGAATAAAAGAGGTAATTGCTTTTTCATGGTAAAAGTTTAAATGTTTTCTAATTTACAGTTTTATCGAAGAATTTAAAGGGAGGTCCTTAAATTTTTTGATTTTTTTAATATAGTACAGATAAACAATGGATTGAGAAAGATTGCTTGCCCTTGGTTGTATCTCTTTTCTTTGTTTTTGGTAGATAAAAAACTGAGCGTAGAAATCCAAATGCGCTTTTAGAATCGCTAAAACCGTCCTCCATCGGCCTAGAAACAGAAAACGACCCGCTGCAAGTCCATCTAAAATCAGCCGAAAAAGCAGTTTGACTGGATAATACTTTGATGGATCGTTTTTTGTCAACATGGCGAGGGAGTTTCGAAAATTCAAATAGGTCTTATAGGGACTGGGAGCCAGGGTACCACCCCCGATATGCCATACTTTAACTGTAGCGAGTGAACGTATATGATAGCCCAAATGCCGCGCACGCCAACACAAATCAATTTCTTCCTGGTGGGCAAAAAAGTGCCTATCAAAGCCTTCAAGGGAATTAAAAACAGATTTTCGTATAAAAAAGCAAGCACCACTAGCCCAATGGAGGTCTTCTTCGGTATCGTATTGCCCCATGTCTTTTTCCATTGAATCAAAAAGGCGCCCTCTACAAAAAGCATAGCCAAAGGCATCCAAATACCCGCCAGCCGCACCTGCATACTCAAAAAGATCCGGGTGATTGTAATTCAATATGTGAGGCTGAGCAATGGCGACAGAAGGATTTTTTTTAAAATAATTTTGAAATGGAGCGACCCAATCAGAAGTTACTTTAACGTCTGTATTCAGAAAACAATAAAGCTCCGCATCAATATATTGTAGTCCTTTGTTATAGCCTTCCGCAAAACCATAATTCTTTTCTAGCATTATTGTATGCACTTGCTCGAGGGAATGCAAGTAAGCCAAAGAACCGTCGGTGGAACCATTATCAATCACATACACTTCCGCTTTTTTCGAACAGGAGAGCGTATGCGGTAGGAATTTTTTTAAATACTCCAAACCGTTCCAATTCAACAAGACGACGGCTGTTTTCATTTATTGATCCGTTGAGTAGGGGGGGAGTTCTTTCAAAAAAGTATATTGTTGCTGACGGGTGTCCATTTTACAAAAATAATGATCCAAGCCATTGCTTACCATTAAAAAACGGCTGTTCAAAACATAATTATAACGTGCAATCTGATCAAAACTGGACTGGGTTATTATAATATTGGGTGCCTTGCATTCGACAAGTAAAAAGGGCTTTCCCGTATTTAAATACACAATGATGTCGTAACGCCTAGTCAATCCATTCAATGCAATTTTCTTCTCGACATTTAGCATACTAATGGGGTACGCTTTGGTTTCAATTAAATATTTGATGCAATGCTGACGCACCCATTCTTCAGCTTGTAAAACCACCCATTTTTTTCGAATACGATCAAAAATGTAGGGTTTATTTTCTCTATTTTTAATATCGAATTTAAAGGCAGGAAAATTAAGCGGAACCATGTCACAAATTTGCAGATATTTTTAGGATGCAGAACTACCAAGACGTATTAAAACAAATACAAAACAAAAATTTTGCTCCCTTTTATCTTTTTTCCGGTACTTCCCCCTATTTTATTGATCGTTTGATTGATGCACTCACTGCTGCTCTTGTAGAGGAAGAGACGGCAGCTTTTGATCACACGGTTCTGTACGGAAAAGAATGCACAGTACCCCAAATTATAGAAATTGCCAAACGCTTTCCGGTATTGGCACCCTATCAACTTGTTGTCATCAAGGAGGCGCAATACATGGACAAGCAATTGGATGATTTGGCTGCCTATGTGGAACAATCAACGCCGTCCACCATCCTCGCATTCTGTTGGAAAAACAAGCCTTTTGATAAACGAAAAAAACTCTATAAAGCGGCTCAAAAAAAAGGCGTTATCTTCGAAAGCAAGCCTTTGTATGACAACCAGATAGAACCCTGGGTAACCAATCAAGCAATAGCCTACGGGTTGCGTTTGTCCCCAGAATCTGTCGTTTTGTTACACGAATTTATTGGTACTAATTTGCAACGAATTGATAAAGCTCTAGAAAAATTGCAATTGGTCGGGTCCAAAGACCAAATAATTGAAGCTGAAACAATAGAATACCATATCGGTATCAGCAAAGAATACAATCATTTTGAATTGCAAAAAGCCATTGGTTCAAAAAATTTCAGCCAGGCTGTAAAAATCTGTGCCTATCTATCTGAAAACCAAAAACACTACCCCTTAGTGGTGACTATCAGCAGTCTGTTCCGCTATTTCGAAAGATTGATGCAATACCATGCCCTGGACGACAAACAACAAGCAGCTAAAACAATGGGTATATCCCCCTATTTTTTGAACGAATACCAACTGGCTTCGCAGCATTTCTCAATGAAACAATGCAGCAAAGCACTGGAGGTCATTTTTGAAGCGGATTTGAAAAGTAAGGGCATCAAAGGGGGGGGGCAAACAGTTGACGCCATACTGAAACAATTACTTATTGATCTTTGGGTCTAATACAAGCTGGGATATGTTTTTGGATCGGATTCGTGCATGATGCGATACATAGCCTCAAAAACATCCTCCATTGAAGGTTTGGATACATAATCACCATCCGTGCCATAGGCAGGCCGATGGGCCTTGGCACTCAATAGACAAGGAGCACTATCCAAATGCTGGTAGATGGATTGGTGGTCGATGAGTTGTTGCAATAAATAGGCCGTGGCACCGCCAGGCATGTCCTCATCAACAATGATCAAACGATTGGTTTTGGCAATACTAGCACCAACATGTTTAGCACGATCAAAAGGGAGCAGGGATTGGGCATCGATCACTTCTACAGAAATGCCCATTTTTTCTGCTTCAATTGCTGCTGCTTCGACCACCCGCAAGGTTGAACCGTAACTCAAAACTGTAATATCCTTTCCCTTTTGGAGGACTTCAACTTCACCAAGTGGTGTGGTAAAGGACCCTAAATTAGTTGGTAACTTTTCTTTAAGTCGGTAGCCGTTAAGTGATTCAATCACCATGGCGGGTTGGTTGATTTTCATTAAAGCATTGTACATTCCTGCCGCCTGTGTCATGTTTCTGGGGACCAATAAAAACATTCCTCTGAGAGAATGAATCAGCGTTCCCATAGGAGATCCAGAATGCCAAATTCCTTCCAATCGGTGTCCTCGAGTACGAATGATTAAAGGTGCAATTTGCTGACCATTTGTTCTATAATTCATAGAAGCTAAATCGTCACTTAATGTGTGTATTGCGTATAATATATAGTCTATGTATTGTATTTCTGCAATGGGCCGTAAACCTCTAAGAGCCATTCCAATCCCTTGTCCAATAATACTGGCCTCTCGTATTCCGGTATCAAAAACTCTGTTCTCACCATATTTTTTCTGTAGTCCCTCAGTGCCTTGATTGACATCACCAATTTTACCTACGTCTTCACCGAAAATAAAAAGGCTATCGTATTTTTTTAGAAGGGCATCAAAATTATCTCGAATAATCACTCTACCGTCTACCCTGTCCGAATTTTCGGTATATGTTGGAGCGATGTCCGATACAACAACTTGGGTTTCATTATACAGGTGAGTACTATAGAGCTGATGTAGCTTTTGATTGGTCGTTTCAATCCAGTCCAATAGTGGTTTTCGAACGTTTTTTGAAAGATGGCGCAAAGGGATAAGTCCACGACGTGCTTGTTCCATCAATTGACGCATACTGAAATCTGTTAATCCATCTACCGTTTTTAGGGTCAAAGCAAAGGCAACGTCTTTTTGTGAGTGGGGGGTAACTTGTTGCATCGCCTGCAGCAAGCTTTTTTGATACGTCTTCATGAGATCACCATAGGACTGCCATGCTTTTCTTTTTCCTTCTCGTACTTTATCATTAATGGTACCCTCCAATACGATAAGTTCTTCATCAGTGGCTATTCCTTGGCTGAGAATCCATTCACGAAATTTTTTATTACAATCATAGGCAGCTTCCCATTCCAATCGCTTCTTGGATTTATAACGCTCGTGTGAACCAGAAGTAGAATGGCCGAGGGGTTGGGTTAATTCTTCTATATGAACCAAAACCGGTACATGTTTTTGCCGAGCGATAGCTTCCGCTCGCGCATAGGTTTTCATCAAAGCATTGTAATCCCACCCTTTCACGCTTAAAATTTCAACTCCAGTGGTGCCCGATTCTTTTTGAAATCCTGCTAGCGCAGCAGAGACACTGCCCTTAGTCATTTGCTCTTCGTTGGCAACGGATATCCCATAACCATCATCATAAATCGACAAGACCATAGGGATTTGTAGGACCCCAGCAGCGTTTACCGATTCAAAAAAAAGACCCTCTGCGGCACTTGCGTTACCAATAGTACCCCATGCAATTTCATTGCCGTTGTCACTAAACTTTTCACTGCCCGCAATAGTGTTTTCTCGATAGATTTTAGAAGCTTGTGCCAGACCTACCAATCGCGGCATTTGACCAGCCGTTGGTGAAATATCGGAACTGTGGTTTTTTTGCTGCATCAAATTGTTCCATTCACCTTCGGTATTGATGCTTTGGGTGTTAAAGTGTCCACCCATTTGTCGCCCACCAGACATGGGCTCTTTTGCCAGATCAGGGTGGGCGTAAATTGCTGCAAAAAAAGATTCTACATCTAAAAAACCCTGCGCCATTAAAAATGTTTGGTCGCGATAGTATCCCGCTCTGAAATCACCATTTTTAAAAAAGTGATTGATCACCAGTTGGGGTAGTTCCTTGCCATCACCAAAAATACCGAACCCGCCTTTTCCAGTTAAAACTTCCCGCCGCCCCAATAGGCTGCAAGCACGACTTAGGAACGCAATACGGTAATCATCAAGGACACGATCCCTAAAGGTAGCGTAATCGATCTTGGAAATGCCAGTAGTCTTTGGGTTCATGGAACGCAAATTTACTAAAAATTAAGTTCTTTTCAATCAAAACCATTTTCTGGTAAAGAGTGTCGCCAATTGTTTGGGCTGAATTGTTAAAACAAAACGAAGGGATTGTGCATATGCATAGTCGTTTAAAGCAAACCCATTGTGTGTGTAAACAGGAAAGTACAATTCTAAATAATCAGGAACCAAATTTACTCGTACCCCAGCTCCCCAGTAGTAGTTGATGGATTGATTGAAATTCTTGGACAAAGCCACATCCCCATACAGTTCAATCCATTTCCAAACACTGGCCATCAAATTGGTGCTAATCAAATAATCACTCACAAATGGATGATCGATTGCTGATTTGAGCCCTCCCTCTGCTAAAATAAATTGTTGGCTGTAGATGCCAGTGGTTTCAGAACGACCCAAAAATTGATATTGATATAGGTAATCATTGGGTCGCGTCAATCCAAAATCAAAAAATCCATCATTGTCTTTGGAGTTCCACAAGAACTTGCCCACAAAAAAACGGGCTTGTAATTGACGCCCACTCGGAAATAGTTTTCGAAAATCTAAATTGAAACTCACTTTACTGAACGAATTAGCTATTTCAAAATCCGTCGCAAGCGTTAAGTAGTTAATGGCTGCCTTGTCGGAGTAGAGGTGTTGCAATTTAAACACCCCGTATTCTGGTGAGGTAGCGACACCCATGGCCAAATCCTTTGAGATGTTATACCAAGAAGCACTAACGGCTTGACGTATGTTGGATCGAAAATCAGGGGTGCGAAATAAAAAAGTCAACCGAGGCGCTAGGACATTGTATCGTAGAGAATTAGCGTAGTGATAACTAGCACCAGAAACAGAGAGCATGGTGAGGTAATTTTTACGTTCAGGAGAGTTGAACCGGGCATCGAATCCAAAACTGCCGACCATATTATTTTCTAAAAAAGAATATTGAGGACGAATGTCTAATTGAAAATTTTGACGGGTAAGTTTTTTATTGTGCAAACGCATCCCAAAAGCAATGCCATCATAAGCGTTGTAATTGGAAATTGGATTAACAAACAATTGGTTGCGTTCGGGTACTTCAATATCCTTTACAAATTTGAGAGAAACAGGTTTCTTCAGGAAGCTACCACTTATTTTCTTCCAATTGTTTTCCTTATTCAATTCTGGCAAACCGATGACTGGGTTGATCGCGACTTGATCCACTCCATCGACAGCTAAGTCCCAAGAACGCTCTTGGTCCGATATTATCCATTGTTCAGATACCGTATTTTTTTCTTTGAAAAAACTCAGTTTAACAGGAATGTGCATGTTTTTCTTTTCACCCAATCTGAGTGATATACTATCATTCCCCTTTTTTGTGTATTTCAAAGAAAAATCCGTAGTCCAGTTCGAACGAACATAGGTGTCCAAAAACCAACTCAGGGAATCGGAAGTGTTCTGAGCAAAAGTATTTTGTATGTCAACGGGGTTTTTACTTTTCTTTAATTGTTCCATCAATTGTTTGAAAGTTTTCTTTCCCAAATACGACTCCAAATAACGAAAACCTATCCCAACGTGATAGGGAATAGCAATTCTTTCGTTAAATCGCGTCAATTCATCTTTCGTACTATTTGCCTTTTGAAGTAGATTGTTACGAAGCATGAATTCAGTGTAGGTCATAAAGCCTTCATTGAATTTCATTTTTGCAATACCATAGGTGCGTAAGTAGAAGATATCGGAAAGAATACCCAAAAAACGCAAATCTGGATAATAAGTTTCCATGTATTTTATGACCAACAAAACAGGGATACCCTCCAACAACCAATGCTGTTTTCTTTTGTCCAAGTACCATTGCGATTGGACGTAGGTACGAGCAAAAGCTTTGATGATTTTTAACTCGTTGAGTAAATCCTTGGAAAAAGGGCTGATGAGGCTTGGGAGTTGATTCAAACCGTAGAATGGTCGTTCGTTATAATCCTCTTTAGTGACTAAAAAATGATGTGTATTTTGGAATGGAAACTCATTTTTAAGAAAAGAATAGATCCGTTGAAATTGCTCTTTGGATGATTCTCTTGATTGTTTTGCATATTTGATGTTGGAAAACACTTGTATACCGTCTGTAAGCAGATGGGCAAAAAAATTATTTTTGTTTTGAATTCTAAATTTTGGACTCCCGATCATTCTACCTTCCCATAATGAATCCGACCTTCGCGCTAGATCGCTTACTACTTGATAGGATGGAGGTGGGCTCATTCGGAGGGTATATTGTGCCGGTAGCAGTTTGGCGTCATCCAAATTTAAATTGCTCACGAAATCCTTTCTGCTTTCAATAGGACCTATGTAGGTAAGCATCCAATCAGATAGTGAAAAGGACTGATCATTTTCTTTAAATCCATATCCTGTAAATCGGGCATCTGGAAGTGTCAATGTATAAGACAGATTGAGTGGTAGGACATCTCCTCGCCAGCTTTCTGGGAGTACAATCCCAATAATATCAGGATGTTCCTGACACCGAAACCAAATCAGTGGGGAATTGTTGAATCGTATTTCTTCAATTTTGGTCAGCCCGAGTCGATTTTTACTTGACAAATAAAAACTGCGGTCAAATTCTTCGGCAAAGCGTTTGGCGAGGGGGGTCTTGGCACTGCTGTAGGCATGATTCCAATCGTTGAAATAGAGTGTGTCACTTTTTATAACAGCCCTGTCCAATCGTATCTTTTGCACAACAGAAACTTCTTTCTTTTCGACACTTAACGCTACTGAAAGACTGTACGAAACAGGTTCTTGAGCTTTCGAAACAAAAAAACAGAGAGTCAAAAAGTAAAGAAAAATGCGATTGAGCATGCTAAAAATTGGGGCGGTACTTACCTTTGACGTGAAATTTATCCAAAGCTTGGATCACTTCAGCAGGGGTTTCCACAATTTGTATTAAATCAAGGTCTGACGGGCTGACGTTTTTTTCTGTTATTAATTTGTCTTGAATCCATTCTAATAGTCCAGACCAATACGAATGACCGACCAATAAAATTGGAATGGTGGTAATCTTTTCTGTCTGAATTAGGGTAAGGGCCTCAAACAATTCATCCAAAGTGCCAAGTCCACCCGGCATAACAACGAATCCCTGGGCATATTTGACAAACATGACTTTTCGAACAAAGAAATATTCAAAATTGATCAATTTATCACTATCAATAAATGGATTGCTGTTTTGTTCAAAAGGGAGGTTGATATTCAAACCAACCGAAGTACCATTGGCTTCATGAGCACCTTTGTTGGCGGCCTCCATGACACCAGGACCACCTCCAGAAATAACACCGTATCCATGTTGGGCAATAGCGTAAGCTATGTCTTTTGTCAATTGATATGTAGGGTGGGTAGTAGGCGTTCGTGCCGATCCAAATATGGAAATGCAGGGGCCTATGGCACTTAATCGCTCATAGCCCTCGACAAATTCACTCATGATTTTAAATAAAGCCCAGGAGTCATTGGCTTTGATAGCACTCCAATTCTTTTGTATTTTTTTGTTTTGCGCCATTATAAGACTGCTTGATGTTCAAATTCTTTGGATAAATATACACCCGTATGACTTTCTTTTACCTTAATCAAATCTTCTGGTGTCCCAGAACCAACAAGCTGACCACCCATTTTTCCGCCTTCGGGACCGATGTCAATAACATAATCAACCTGTTTAATCACATCCAAATTATGTTCAATTATCAATACTGTATTGCCTTTGTCAACCAGACGATTCAGCATTTCCATCAAGACACGAATATCCTCAAAATGTAGTCCAGTTGTGGGTTCATCCAAAATATAGATCGTATTACCAGTATCTCGTTTTGACAACTCTGCAGCCAATTTGATACGTTGGGCTTCTCCTCCTGAAAGTGTCGTAGAGGACTGTCCCAAGGCAACATACCCCAAGCCTACTTCCTGGATGGTTTTGAGTTTGTTGTGAATCTTTGGAATGGGTTCAAAAAAAGCTACCGCCTGG
Organism: Flavobacteriaceae bacterium; assembly: GCA_049890035.1. Classification (GTDB taxonomy): domain Bacteria; phylum Bacteroidota; class Bacteroidia; order Flavobacteriales; family Flavobacteriaceae; genus UBA11891. The sequence continues at coordinate 97,250 of JBMHCG010000039.1, forward strand.
TTGATGGTCATTTCCAACACATCGGCTATGGATTTTCCTCGGTACCGAATTTCAAGTGTTTCTCTATTAAAACGCTTGCCCTGACAATCCTCACATTCGATATACACATCGGGTAAAAAATTCATTTCAATGACGCGCATTCCTCCGCCTTGACAGGTTTCACATCGCCCCCCTTTGACATTGAAACTAAATCGACCGGGTTTATACCCTCGAATTTGAGCTTCTGCGGTTTTTGTAAATAAATTTCGAATTTCACTAAAAACACCAGTGTAAGTAGCGGGATTACTCCGAGGTGTTCTACCAATAGGACTTTGATTGATATCAACAACTTTATCCAAATGCTTCAACCCTTGAATAGAATCATAGGCAAGCGGTTTTTTGACACCATTAAAATAATGAGCATTCAGAATGGGGTAAAGGGTTTCGTTGATCAAGGTTGATTTTCCACTTCCTGACACCCCCGTTACGCCAATCATTTTTCCCAGAGGAAACGAAACAGAGATATTTTTGAGATTGTTTCCCTGGCATCCTTTAAGTACTAACTTTTTCCCATTCCCCTTTCGACGAGAAGCAGGGATTGGAATTTCTTTTCTATGGGTAAGATAAGCCGCTGTAAGGGTGTCTGTATTACTCAATTGATCGGGGGGGCCTTGAGAAATTATTTCTCCTCCATTTTTTCCCGCCTCAGGGCCGATATCAATCACATGATCGGCACGGAGAATCATGTCTTTATCATGTTCAACAACGATGACTGAATTTCCAATATCGCGGAGGGCTTCCAGGGATTCAATCAAGCGTTGATTGTCACGCTGATGCAACCCAATACTGGGTTCATCGAGTATATATAAAACACCTACTAATTGAGAACCAATTTGAGTAGCCAACCGAATCCGTTGGGCTTCTCCTCCCGATAACGAACGCGAAGAACGGTGTAAGGTCAAATAATTGAGCCCAACATCAAGCAGAAATTGTGTGCGGGTTTTGAGCTCTTTCAAAAGCTCTTCCGCAATCGTATTTTCGTTATCCGACAAATGGGCGGGCAATTGCTCAAACCATTGGTGGAGATCCACCAGATCCATCTGCGATAGCCCATTGATATTTTTTTTATCAATCAAAAAATGCAAGGCTTCTTTTTTCAGTCGTGCACCCTTACAAATCGAACAGCTTTTTTCATCCATAAAACTGGATGCCCACCGTTTTATGCCTGCCGATTCACTGTTGTGATATTGGTATTGGATGAAATTTTCTATGCCCTCATAGTCAATTTTATAATCGCGAGTGACACCAAGGGATTTGGAAGACACCGAAAATTTTTGCTTCCCACCCTGCAAGATGATATCCATAGCCGCAGTGGGTATCGATTCAATCGGATCATTTAATGAAAAATCAAAGCATTTGGCTATGGTTTCCATCTGTTTGAAGCCCCAATTGTTTTTTCTTTCTCCAAGGGGCACAATGCCACCCTGATTGATCGAAACAGTAGGATCGGGAATTATTTTTTGTGGATTCAATACCTGTTCTATGCCCAGCCCTTTGCAACTGGAACACATCCCTTTGGGGGAATTGAATGAAAATGTATTGGGTTCGGGTTTGGGATAGGATATACCCGATTCAGGACACATTAAATTGCGACTGAAGTACCGCTGTTTTTTGGAATCCAAATCGATGATTAGTAAACTTCCTTCTCCAAAGTCCATGGCCGTTGCAATAGAATCTTCCAATCGTTTTTCAATATTGGCCGTCGCATCCATTTTAATACGATCTACGACCAATTCGATATCATGGGTTTTGTAGCGATCTACTTTCATCCCGGGACTCAAATCAATAATCTGCCCATCCACTCGGACTCGAATGAAGCCCTGTTTCAATAGATTTTCGAACAATTCTCTATAGTGACCTTTACGCGATTTGACAATAGGTGCTAGAAGGGCAATTTTCTTTCCATCAAAGTCTTTTTTGATTAAAGACCGGATCTGTGCATCGGTATAACTCACCATTTTTTTTTGGCTCGTATAGCTATAAGCCGTACCGATACGAGCAAACAAAAGTCTTAGATAATCGTACAGTTCAGTGATGGTACCTACCGTCGACCTTGGGCTGCGTGAAGTCGTTTTTTGTTCGATGGCTATCACCGGGGAAAGACCATCAATTTTATCAACATCAGGTCGTTCCAAATTACCCAAAAATTGTCGCACATAGGCTGAAAATGTTTCCATATAACGCCGTTGTCCTTCTGCATAAATCGTTTCAAAAGCGAGGGAGGACTTCCCACTGCCTGACAAACCTGTAATGACGACTAATTTTTCCCTTGGGATAGCAACGTCAATATTTTTTAAGTTATGGACACGTGCCCCCTGTACTTCAATATATTCCAATTCCGTATTCATAAACCGGGTAAAAATAGTATTAATTGGCTGAAAAAAGTCTTAGGAAATCATTTCCTATTCTATTCCCAGAGTACTGCCGCATCATCCCCTCTCGGGTCGGCTCCTGTTGATATGTTGCCCGCTGCATCAACTAAGATGGCATCAACACGACCAATGATACGTGTATATTTTTCCTCTATAGTGTATTTTTTTTCTCGCAGGGCATTGATTTGTTGCTCTGAAAATTGATTGGGCTCCAAAACGACAATATCTGGAAGCCATTGGTGGTGAAAGCGAGGTGCTTCTACTGCCTCCTGCATGCCCATACCAAATTCATATACATTAAGTAGGGTTTGAAATACCGAAGTGATGATGGTCGACCCTCCCGGGGTGCCCACGATCATCCATAAGTTACCATTGCGCTCTGCGATTGTTGGTGTCATGGAACTGAGCATCCTTTTTCCAGGTGCAATGGCATTGGCTTCACTACCAATCAATCCAAACATATTGGGGCTGCCTGGCTTACTACTAAAATCGTCCATTTCATTGTTTAAAAAAAATCCCCCAGCTTCTACATACACTTTAGACCCATAACTCCCATTAAGAGTGGTGGTCACCGCTACTGCATTACCCGCGGCATCTAAAATAGAATAGTGAGTGGTTTCTTCGCTTTCGTTCCAGATGACGGTTCCCGGTTTGATGGCAGAGGAAAGTGTGGCCTTGTCCCAATTAAAATCAGCCATTCGCTTTTTGAGGTAAGCTTTTGCCAGTAAGCTGTCAACCGGTATGGAAACAAAATCAGGGTCGCCCAAATATTCACTTCGATCGGCATAGGATCGTCGTTCCGCTTCAATCATAAGTTGCATGGCTTCTGGGGAATTGTGACCGTATTGTGCAATATTAGTGTCGGCTATCATTCCAAGAAGTTGCCCCAAGCAAACTCCTCCGCTAGAGGGTGGAGCCATTGAATACAAGGTCAAATCTTTGTATTTGAAGGACAAAGGATCGCGCCAAACAGCTTGGTAGTTTTTCAAATCCGCTTGGGTAAGAATCCCACCGGTTCGTGCAACACTTTCCACTATTTGATCGGCCGTTTCTCCTTCGTAAAATCCCGCCTGACCCTGCTCCCGAATTCGTTTTAGGGTGGCTGCCATTTCTGGATTGCGAACCGTGTCACCTGCTTTGTAAACCTGTGCATAGTGTGTTTGTTCTCCGTTTAAGAGGATGAATTCCTCACGTTTCGCAGCAAAACTTCGCGCTTGTTTTTCAGTCACCACATAGCCGTTTTCAGCCAAGTCTATAGCCGGCTCAACCAACTTTTCGAAGGGGAGTGACCCCAATTTTTTGTGAATTGCAACAAGACCTGCCACCGTCCCAGGGACCCCTACAGCCAAGCCCCCCCGGGTACTTTTATTGGGCACCACATTCCCTTGATCATCCAAATACATGTTCTTGAAGGCTGCCTGAGGAGCTTTTTCGCGATAATCCAAACTGCCAACGCTCCCATCTGATTTTCGATAAACCAAAAACCCACCGCCACCAATATTGCCTGCGTTGGGATAGCACACCGCCAGTGCAAGATCGGTGGCTATCATGGCGTCAAAGGCATTTCCACCCGCTTTTAACACAGCAATCCCAATCTGTGATGCTTCAGCACGGGCAGAAACAACAGCAGCTTTGGGAGTTTTTTTCTTTTCTTGTGGGCCCTCACAGGCTACCAAACTGATACATGCAACAAGTACAACACCAATGCGTTTCATCTTTCTGAATTTTTCAAGTTCTCAAAGTACGGAATATTTAAGTAATCACCAGCCCTTGAATGGAATTTGCAAAAGCGAGCCAATGCCTCAAAGAAAACGAAAAAATCTTCTTTTAGCGAAGGATAGTTCGCAGTAAGTTCCGTTACAGAATAAGATAAACGGGAGGGAAACCGGGTACGTCTTTCCATTTGGCTTAAAATGCTTTTAAGATCGGATACGGATTGATAGCGCAACAACCATTCTTCGCGCTTTAAGATTGATATCCGTTTCTGAAATTGGGGAGGCAAATCAGAATAATACTGATCCAAGATGGAGTGAAAAGCGATTACGAATTTTCGCAACGGTACCGGATGATAGTGCTCCCAGAAACAAGAAAGAAAATGATCGTAGTACATATCCACTATAACACGACTGTAATGCCGATAGGTGGGAAAGAGAAGTCGGACGTGCTTGCGAAAAAGAGGATGGCTATCTGTGAATTGGTCAATGGCTCGATGTAAAAGAATGCCCTTTTGGAAATCCTTAGGATAATTTTTCCAGTCCCCACCTTTTATTGCGTCAGCCATGAAATTTCCAATGGCATGCTTTGGATTCGATCCAGAAAGGTAAATATGAGCCAAATAATTCATACTCAAAAGTAGGCAAGTACATAATAACCTATCGTATTGGTAGCTTGGTTTTATGAGCATGGGTTGTGAATAACTCCCAAGGGAGACTGAGCGAAACGGAAAGCAAATATGTAATTTTAGCCCATGACATTAATTAAGTCAATTTCAGGTATTCGAGGGACCCTAGGTGGTGCGCCCGAAAACAATCTCACTCCCATTGATGCCGTTCGCTTTGCAGCCGCTTATGGATCTTGGATTCAACAAACCAATCCCAAAAAAGACTGTACCATAGTTGTAGGTCGAGATGCACGCATTTCCGGTAGCATGTTGCAAGCTTTGGTGCAAAACACGTTGATAGGACTGGGCATAAACGTCATCGATTTGGGGCTATCCACAACACCCACCGTTGAAATGGCAGTAGTATTTGAAGGTGCCGAGGGAGGAATCATTCTAACAGCCAGTCACAATCCCAAAGAATGGAATGCTTTAAAACTATTGAACGAAAAAGGGGAATTCATATCAGAAAAATCCGGACGCGACCTTTTGGAAATAGCAGCTAAAAACGCATACATCTTTGCACCGGTCACAGAACTGGGAAAAATAATTAAAAAAAGTGATGCCATTGACAAGCACATTCAGACGATTCTAAAACTCCCAGTAATAAATATCGAGGCCGTTCGTAAGGCCCAGCTTCGCGTGGTGTTGGATGCTGTTCATTCTACCGGTGGAATTGCCATCCCACCTCTTTTAGAGGCGCTCGGTGTTGCATATACTCCCTTGTATTGTGAACCCACTGGGCATTTCCCCCACAATCCCGAACCGCTAAAAGAACATTTGGGTGCCTTGTGTTCCGAAGTTGTCCGACAAAAAGCGGATTTTGGAATCGTTGTGGATCCGGATGTAGATCGCCTTGCTTTTGTAGATGAGACTGGAGAAATGTTTGGGGAAGAATATACATTAGTAGCCTGTGCCGATTATGTTCTATCCAAAAAATCTGGGAATACAGTTTCTAATCTTTCTTCAACTAGGGCATTAAAAATGATTACGCAAAAGAATGGTGGTCAGTATTTTGCTTCTGCTGTTGGTGAGGTTAATGTGGTTGCTAAAATGAAGTCTGTTCAGGCCGTTATAGGAGGTGAGGGAAATGGTGGTATAATTTACCCTGACTTGCATTACGGTCGGGATGCCCTGGTCGGTATCGCACTGTTTCTTTCCTTACTAGCAGAAAAAAAACAATCGGTTTCACAGCTCAAAGCTTCCTATCCCTCTTTCTTCATGAGTAAGAAAAAAATTAGCTTGTCCCCAGAGATGGATGTTGATTCTCTTCTTGAAAAGGTGAATCATCACTATCGAGACAAATCGCCTAGTACAGTAGATGGTGTAAAAATAGATTTTGTCGACAGTTGGGTTCACTTGCGCAAATCAAACACAGAACCGATTATCCGCATTTACACTGAGGCTCCTTCTCAAAAGGAAGCAGATGCATTGGCAGCGGAATTTATGATTTTGATTGGTTCGTTGGAATAAATTCTTTGCCCTCGTGTTTGAAACGCTTGTGCGACCACAAATACTGAGCCGGATCAGCGTAAATCTGGGTTTCTAATTTTTGATAAAATCGATCCGTTAATTCGTAGTCTTTTGTCGCTGCAGGGTTTTCCTCCAAAACTTCAAATTCCACCGTATAATATCCTCTTTTGATACGATTGATGGAAGCGTAAACCAAGGGAATGTTGTACTCTTTTGCCAGGCGTTCAGCACCGGTGAAAACAGGAACTCGTATGCCCAAAAAGGAGCGCCAATACGACTTGGGCTTAGGATTGGGAGATTGGTCCATAGCAAAACCATACACTCTGGCAATCCCCTTTTTTTCTTCACGATGCAACGTCGTTATGGTTTCTTTTCGAGAGAGGAGTAAAACCCGATATTTTTTTCGAATGCGCTGAATAAATTTATCAAAATAAGGGTTTTGTAAGGGGGTGTAAATCAGGTATGGGTAAGCTTGATTGAATTGCAAACCTAAGGAGGCCATCCATTCCCAATTGGAATAATGCCCACAGACGATGAATGCCGATTGGTTTTTTTTGTCAAATTGCGTCAATGCTTCTATATTGACAACTTGAAAACGTTTCCTGATGGCAGCAGGGGAGAGGGTGATACTTTTAATGGTTTCAACGATGACATCGCACAGGTTTAGGTAGAATGCATTCCGAATTAACTTCCTTTCGGAGGGTGATTGGTCGGGGAAAATACGTTCTAAATAGCGATCGATCATATTTTTTCGATAACCGATAATGCGATTTAAAAAAAAAGCGAGCCCTTCAGCAATACGATGTAAAATATAAAAAGGAAGTAAGGAGAGGCCGTAAAGAATGGGTGCTAAGACCCAGTAGGTTATTCTTTGCACGATTTGCATTTTTAACAAATATACTACATTGCGTTTCCAAAAATGCCGTTATGGGTGCGAGTTTTTTTCTGTGGTCTCTTGTTCTAGCAAATGTTTTTATTTCTCGCAAGGGATTTCAGAATCAGTCCTTTTTTCGGGCTTACATGCTGTCTGTTGAAGCTATTAAAAAAGGAGCCTATCATCGATTCATCAGTTCCAGCTTTCTTCACGTAGATGGTACCCATCTATTGTTTAATATGCTTACCCTGTATTTTTTTGCTCCCTACGTAATTCAGTATTTTGGGGGTGCTTATTTTTACGGTATTTATTTTGGCAGTGTAATCTTGGGGGGGCTTATTAGTTATGCATATCATAGCCAAAACCTACAATATGCAGCTGTTGGTGCCAGCGGTGGGGTGGTTGGTATCTTGTTTTCATCGCTGCTAGTCTATCCCGAAATGCGTGTAGGATTGTTGTTTTTACCCATCCCCATGCCGGGCTATGTTTTTGTATTGATCTACCTGATCTATTCCGTCTATGGAATGCGAAAACAAAACGACAATATCGGTCACGCAGCCCATTTGGGAGGTGCCCTAGGCGGTCTCATACTAAGTTGGCTTGCCGAACCCGCTTTGTTGGTGGAATGGTGGCGGGTCGTAGGGAGCTAGGGTTGTTGTATCAACTGTGTTAAGGTCGCTTCCAATTGCGGACCCCGCAGATTTTTGGCAATAATAACCCCATTCGCATCCAAGATGAAAGTGGCCGGAATGGAGGATACTTTATAGAGCTGCGCCACAGGATCGCGCCAGTATTGCAGATTGGACACATGATCCCAAGTCAAACCATCGTCTTTGATGGCTTGTACCCAGCGGGCTTTATCACGGTCCAAAGAGACACTAACAACATGCAATCCCTGGTCTTTAAGTTTGTTGTAGGTACGAACCAAATTGGGGTTTTCGATTCGGCAGGGGCGGCACCAGGAAGCCCAAAAATCTAGAATGGTAATTTTCCCTAAACGTTTTTGCAATTCCAAAGATCCACCTTCTGGTGTAGGAGCTGAAAAGTTAGGCGCTTCACTTCCTATGGCGGTGGGTGATATCGGGGCATTTACTTTACTTAAAAGTGATTGTCCCAAAGGTGTTTTCCGAATGCGTTCGGAATAATTCTCAAAAATAGGTTTTGCCTGCGCAGTGTTTAGGGTTTTGCTATTGAGCATTCGGTCCAGTAGAAGGGCAGCTAAATAGGAATCTGTGTTGTTGGACACAGTTTCTATCTCGTACTGCTGGATGGCTTGTTGTTTCGAGGCTATTTGTTTTTGTAATTCCTCAACCAATACGTTGTCATTAAATTGACGTGCTTCGTTTATTTCAATGCCCAATTGATTGATCTCTTGACTTAGTTCTTCTGTACGTTTCTTAAAAGCCATAAAATCGTCATTTGAAATCGTTCCGAAGGATTTGGATTGCACCAAATTATCCGCATTCAATTCCATTGTCAATTGGCCCTTTTCTGCAATAAATGGAAAATTTCCGTTGCGCCCCTGAACCATCACAAAATTAAGCATGGGTGCCTCCACGGCTACTTTAAAAGAAAAGTGCCCTCCAGAGGCAACCACCGTGTCATATGGGCGGGGTTGATTGTTCGCGTCGGGTACATATCGGATAATGGATACCGAATCTGTCGTATTGATGGTACCCGAGATTTCCAAATCGTATGAGTTCGAACAGGCCGTGCCAATCAAGGCCAATAGTACAATAAAATGACGCATTTTAATTTTTTTTCAAAAGTACAAAAAACCAAATGACTGCTTTGCGGATTTGTATGGGCATCAGCTCAACGGATTGCTGTATATTTGCAAGCGAATATGGCAGGAAATAGTTTTGGACAGCTTTTTAAGTTGATGACATTTGGTGAATCCCACGGCCCCGCTATCGGCGGGGTGTTAGACGGTTGTCCTTCTGGAATCGAATTGGATTTGGAAGCCATCCAACAGGAATTGAATCGAAGAAAACCGGGGCAATCGGCTTTGGTTACCCAAAGAAAAGAACCGGACGAAGTGGTTTTTTACTCCGGTATATTTGAAGGCAAAACCACCGGGACCCCTATTGGCTTTGCCATTCACAACACCAATCAAAAATCGAAAGACTACTCCCATATCAAAGACAGCTACCGTCCCTCGCATGCCGACAAGGTCTATGACGAAAAATATGGTTTTCGAGACTACCGCGGCGGTGGGCGCAGCTCGGCCCGAGAAACGGCCAGTAGGGTAGTGGCAGGCGCCATCGCCAAACAATTTCTGCAACCTGTCGAGATACAAGCCTATGTTTCAGCCGTGGGACCAATAGCCTTAACGGAATCGTATTCCGCATTGGATTTTTCTTTAACCGAAACCAACCCTGTCCGCTGTCCAGACCCTGAAAAAGCTGCTGCAATGGAAGCCTATATCCGTCAGATTCGCAAAGAAGGAGACACCGTGGGTGGGGTCGTGAGTTGTGTTATAAAAAATGTTCCCATCGGCTTGGGCGAACCTGTATTTGACAAATTACATGCCGAACTGGGGAAAGCCATGTTGTCTATCAATGCCGTAAAAGGCTTTGAATATGGGAGTGGTTTTGCCGGAGCGCAACGCAAAGGCAGTGAACACAATGACCTGTTCAATCCAGATGGCACCACCCAGACCAATTATTCTGGCGGGATACAGGGAGGGATTTCCAATGGTATGGACATCTATTTTAAAGTAGCCTTTAAGCCGGTAGCTACCATCATGCAAACCCAAACTACCTTGGATAGTAGTGGCCAAATGGTGGAAATGCAAGGCAAAGGCCGGCATGACCCTTGTGTTGTCCCAAGGGCCGTCCCCATCGTAGAGGCAATGGCTGCTTTGGTCTTGGCTGATTTTACTTTATTGGATCGCAGTACCCAACGCTAAAAGATTTTTCCTTACTTTTCAACACCTGCAAAACTGTGATGTATGAGAAAACTTGCCCTTCACTGGAAAATCCTTTTGGGAATGGTATTCGGTGTGCTTTTCGGCTTGGCTATGGCCTTTGTTGAACAAGGTGACCAAATAGTGCGTGATTTTATCAAACCCTTTGGTACCATTTTTATCAATCTACTCAAACTCATTGCCATACCCTTGATTTTGGCCTCGCTCATCAAAGGGGTTTCGGATTTAAAAGACATTTCGAAACTTTCAACAATGGGCGGAAGAACCGTAGGTATTTATCTGGTGACAACCCTCGTTGCGGTAACCATCGGTTTGATTTTGGTCAACAGCATCCAACCGGGAAAATCCATCACAACCGAAACACGGCAAGAATTGGTTTCTGCGTACGCTTCGGACGCCGATGCCAAACGCGAAGCTGCAGCCAAACAAAGAGAGGCAGGCCCATTGCAAGCCCTGGTTGATTTGGTTCCTGATAACATATTTAAGGCGACGACCAGCAATCGCAATATGCTACAAATCATCTTCTTTGCCTTATTTTTTGGCGTAGGAATGATCCTGATACCCGAGGAAAAAGCACATAGCGTTAAAGCATTTTTTGATGCGTTTAATGAAGTGATCCTCAAGATGATTGACTTGATTATGCTGGTGGCCCCCTATGGTGTATTTGCGTTATTGGCCGCTTTGGTTGTCGAAGCCCCCAGTATGGAATTGTTCCAAGCACTTGCCTTGTATGCCATAACCTTGCTTATTGGTTTGGCACTCATGATTGGGGTCTATGCCCTATTGGTTCGAATCTTTGCCAAGCGCAGTCCCGGCTTTTTCTTTAAAGGAATTGCCCCGGCCCAATTGTTGGCTTTTTCCACCAGTTCCAGTGCCGCCACCTTACCCGTAACCATGGAAAGAGTAGAAGAACACTTGGGGGTTGATGAAGAAGTAGCCAGTTTTGTACTGCCCATAGGGGCGACCATCAATATGGATGGCACCAGTGTTTATCAGGGCGTTGCTGCTGTTTTTATAGCACAGGCCTTCGGTTTGGATTTGAGCCTGTCGGCCCAGCTCGGCATTATCTTTACTGCAACCCTGGCTTCTATTGGTACCGCTGCCGTACCCAGTGCGGGTATCGTTATGTTGGTCATCGTTTTGGCACAGGCCGGCATACCCGAAGCCGGATTGGCACTGATCTTTGCCATTGACAGACCCCTGGACATGTGCCGCACCATTGTCAATGTAACAGGAGATGCGGCGGTGTCCCTTCTGGTGGGTACTTCCCTAGGCAAGGTAAAAGACGTTCCGGTTGAAAAAAAGTGGGACGATCACTACCCCAAGGACTAGTTGCCTCCACAGCCCATAGCACTGTGTCGGGGCTTTAGATAGCGTACCTGGCGTTCTTCTGTTAAAGATACATAAGGACTGCACATGCGGTAATCAAAACTCAAATCCCCCTGGCACAATGCTCCGTTACCGTTAGAATCCCATCGAAGCTTGAGATGGTAATCAATCTTGCCGTTTTTTGCCCGTTGTTGAAGGCTGTCTATTTTATAAAGCATTACGGGTAGTTCAACCGTAAAAGGCAGGCTGTTTTTCCAAAAATAGGCCTCTTTCAGGGGCATCTCCTTCCGTTGTCCCGACACATCCTGCCAATAGGCTATAAGTTGCAATTGGAAATGCCCGTGTTCAATGGTATAGGGTTCAGAAGCCTGAAAATATAAATCCATAAATAAGCGGGGCTGGGGCAAATAAAAGGGTTCTTGGGTACAGCCTCCCGTCAAATAGCATAGAATAAGCAAAAATAACCATCGCATGCTGGTAGATTTGGATTACTTAAAAGTAATCTAAGCTACCGTCATTAACAACGGCTTTGTTCTAGATGGTGGGGGTAGTTTTATAAGTGGGAGGTGGTTTGGGGTTTTTGGTTGGAAATATGGGTCTTATCTGGATGGAAAGGGGTTGTAATGGTCTGATGAAGTAATTGTAGCAGGTTTGGGGTAATTTCATACTACCCCCAACAAAAAAGAGAAGAATTGAACAACTATACCAAAAAACGATCTTGGAATTGGGGATCGGGTAGGGGGCATTGGGCATAAGTAGCAAACCATCGTTTGCGGCCCGCTGCCACCAAACGGTATAACCCATCTGGAATAAAAGGAGGGAGGAGGCGTCCCAACAAGAAGAATGCAAAGCCGCCACCCAGGGCTTTAGAAATGACACACACGGCTGGGTACCGCAACCAATAGGCCACACCTCCTTGCCAAACGACCAGGCTGTCTTCTTTTTCCAACCCCCTTTCTGCTATAAACGCACGCGCATAGGCACTTTGTAAAGAAGTAAACTGAAACTGTTTTTTTGTGTCCTTTTGTAGGATTTTTCTTACCCAAAAATGACACATCGGACAGTGTCCATCGAAAAATACGATATAAGTAGCCGGATTATCCATCAGACCAATTCCAGCTGATCCAAAGCGACTTGTGTCGTAAACAAGCCATAATTGACCACGCCTTTTTTCTTTTCAATCACATCCAAAGTCCCCACGGATCGACTGTCCTTTATACGAACCTTGTCCCCAACTTTAAGTACTACTTTAATTTTAGGTTTGACCACAGGCGCTTTTTTCTTTTGTTTCTTTTCTTGGCGGATTTTGGCAATCTTTTGCTGTACTTCTTGGTCTACTTTCTTTTTCTCAACTTTTTCTTTTTTTGCCAGAGCCGCTGTTTTTCGCTTGCGTTTGGCGTTTTCTGTTTCTACCAATCGCAAGATATCGGCTATCAAGGGGCGCTTTTTATTGGTGGCAAAATACCGTTCAGCGATATCATTTAATCGGTTCCCCAAAACGATCATCCGTTGGTTGTGATCAAACAATTCCTGGTAACTGGTCAGCTTGGATTTGATTTTTTCGTTGAGGGCTTCGAGTTTTTGGGATTCGGCCTGGGCTTGACTTTCTTTTTCTTTGAGTGCCTGTCCCGTCTTGGCCATCTGATTGCGTTCCTTTTGCAATTTGGCAATAGTAGCGTCAAAGCGCACCTTCCCACGTTCGATTTTCTTTTTGGCGCGATTGATCAAGCTATAGGGCAATCCATTCTTTTGGGCGACCTCGAAAGTAAATGAACTCCCTGCTTCACCCGTCACCAGCTTGAATACAGGTTCCAGCGTACGATTGTCGAATTGCATATTGGCATTTTGCATGGCGGGCAGTTCGTTGGCCAACAGCTTTAGATTGGCATAGTGGGTGGTAATCAGGCCAAAGGCTTGCCTCTCATAAAACTCCTCCAGAATGACTTCGGCCAGGGCGCCACCCAGTTCGGGATCGGAACCGGTTCCAAATTCATCGATTAAAAAAAGCGTGCGTTCTTGACATTTTTTTAAAAACACTTTCATGTTTTTTAAGCGATAGGAATAGGTGCTCAAATGATTTTCGATGGATTGATTGTCGCCTATATCTGTTAGTATCCGATCAAAAAGCGTGGCTCTACTACGTTCGTGAACGGGAATCAACATCCCGCTTTGCAACATCAATTGCAACAGCCCAACCGTTTTTAAGGTAATGCTTTTCCCTCCTGCATTGGGACCAGAAATGACAACGATGCGTTTGTCTGGATGCAACTGTATGTCTTGGGGAAAGGTTTTCTTTTTTTCGGCTTGGTGGGTGCGCCAGAGCAAGGGGTGATAGGCCTGGACATAGTCAATCTCATGGGCTTCGGTAATTTTGGGTAAAAGCCCATTGATTTCCTGTGCATACTTGGCTTTGGCGTATACCACATCCAATTGTAGTAAATAATTGCGGTATTGGCGAATCAGAAACAAGTAAGGGCGCAAATAGTCGGTTAATTGACTCAAAATCCGTTTGATCTCTTCTGTTTCTTCGTATTGCAGGTTTTGCAGTTCTCTTGTCAATTGGGCAGTGGCTTCGGGTTCCATAAAGACAATGCTACCCGTTTTGGAACTGCCCATGATGCCTCCTTTTACTTTGCGCCGGTACATGGCCTTAACGGCCAGCACTCTTCTGTTGTCCAGGACCGATTCACGGATATCGTCCAAATAATCCAATTGGGTATAGTGACTCAAGGCTTTGTTAAAACTCACCCCAATGCGACCCCGCAGTGCATTGAGTTGTTTGCGAATGTGGGCCAATGTTTCTGAAGCATTGTTGCGCACCTCTCCAAATCGATCAATCACATGGTCGATTTCCTTTTTTATTTCGGTGTTGTGTTCAATATCCGCTCCCAAAGCAAAAAGGGTGGGGTAGTAGGGTTTGAATTTTTTAAAAAACTTTAGCAGGGTGTTGACCGTCTCAGATGTTGCAGCAATATGTCGAAAGGCAGTGATTTCCAAAACGCTGTTTTGAATTTGTAACAGTTGTAGCGCTGATTCAAAGTCATCGAACCCATGGTTGGGTATGCGATTATCATTGTCAAAAGAAGCCCGAAACTCGTTAACAGCATGCAGTTGTTGGGTCAACTCAGGTGAAGCGGGTAGGGGTTGGGTTGCCAAACAGGCTGTACTTCCCATTTCGGTTATAGCAAAAGCCGCCAACTGGCGCAAAACTTCTGGATATTCCAGGTCTTCCAGTGTTTTTGAAGGGATATAGACGTTTTCGTTTTTCATAACTTAGCGGTGCAAAAATAGCGAAATATGGGGGTACGTATCCACTCTAGTTGGGAAAAAATACTTCAAACAGAGTTTGAAACGCCTTATTTTCAATCGCTTATTGCTTTTGTCAAGCAGGCTTATTCTCAAGGGGCTTGCTACCCTCCAGGGCCACAAATATTCAATGCTTTTGATCGGTGTGCCTGGGAGCAAACCCAAGTTATCATTTTGGGTCAAGACCCCTACCACGGACCGGGTCAAGCGCATGGATTGAGCTTTTCTGTTCCTGATGGAATAGCACATCCGCCTTCTTTGGTTAATATTTTTAAGGAATTGCATACTGATGTAGGAAAACCCTACCCCCAAAGTGGTGATTTGTCTGCTTGGGCCGACCAGGGTGTGTTGCTGCTCAACTCCACCTTAACGGTAACCGCCCATCAGGCAGGCAGCCACCAGGGCAAAGGTTGGGAGCAATTTACCGATACGGTGATTCAAAAATTATCCATGCAACGGTCTGGCCTGGTCTTTATTTTATGGGGTGGCTATGCCAAAAAGAAAGGCTCTTTGATTGATGCCGAAAAACATTTGGTGTTGACCAGCGGCCACCCGTCACCTTTGAGTGCCAACAGGGGTTATTGGTTTGGCCATCGCCACTTTAGTCAATGTAATAACTATCTTCTCAAACAGGGGGCTCGGCCTATAACATGGTAATCAACCCCCAACACGTTTTACATCGTGCCCCATTTCCCGAAGCTTTTCCATCAAAACCTCTCGGTAGTTGCCCTGAATGATGATCTCTCCATCTTTGACCGTACCGCCAGAACCTAGAGTTTGTTTTAGGGTTTTGGCCAAATTTTTCAATTCATCCTGATCGCCTTCAAAGCCTTTGATGACCGTAACAGTTTTTCCTGCACGTCCTTTGTTGCTAAAATGCGCTTCTAAAAATTGTTTTTGGGGGACTTCCTCTGGGGCCATGTAATTTTCTGGATCGGGTGCCAAATCATTGAATGCTATTTGTCCCAACGCTTCCAAACTGTTTAATTTTTTATTTTTCATACGGCTAATACATACAAAAATACAAAAGCCTTAGCATCATTTTACTATATTAGTTCTATGCGTTACGCAAAGAAGAAACTCAGTCAATCCCAGCTAAGGAATCTTTATCGAGCGTTGCTGTGGCCTCGCATGATCGAAGAAAAGATGTTGGTTTTATTGCGTCAAGGGCAAATCAGTAAATGGTTTTCAGGTATCGGTCAAGAGGCTATTGCCGTGGGTGTCACAGAAGCGCTTCAAGAAGGCGAATATATTTTACCATTGCACCGAAATCTAGGTGTTTTTACGAGTCGCCAAGTGCCCCTCCATCGCCTGTTTTCCCAATGGCAGGGCAAAGCTGGTGGTTTTACTCAGGGAAGGGATCGCAGTTTCCACTTTGGCAGTCAAGCGCATCAAATCATTGGGATGATTTCACATTTGGGTCCCCAATTGGGTGTGGCCTGCGGGATAGCTTTGTCGCATAAATTGGCCCGTCAAAAGAAAGTTTGTGTAGTGTTTACAGGAGAAGGCGGCACCAGTGAAGGAGATTTTCACGAAGCACTCAACCTGGCCTCCGTTTGGAAACTACCCGTCATTTTTTGTGTAGAAAACAACGGCTATGGCTTGTCCACCCCAACCAAAGAACAGTTCACAGTCGACAGCCTTACCCAAAGAGCTGCTGGATATAACATGGAATCGCTCCCATTGGATGGAAACAATATCTTAGAAGTCTATCATGAAATCAGTGCATTGGCTGCCAGTATTCGAAAAAAAGCCAGACCGGTATTGGTGGAATTTAAAACCTTTCGACAGCGCGGACACGAAGAAGCCAGTGGTACCGCCTACGTTCCCGAAGCGGTCCAGCAAAAGTGGCGCGCCAAAGACCCCGTGGTCAATTATGAAGATTACCTCCTAAACAATGGCAGTATCGACCCCAACTGGATCGATCAAGTTCGTGCTGAAATCACCACTCATTTACAGTCAGAGTGGGAAAAAGCCCGCTCAGAAGAAAGTATTCAATCAACTTCAACTAAAGAATTAAGTGATATATTTCAACATATTGAAATTAAAACAACTCAAGAAAAAAATATAAAAAAAGACATACGCTTTATTGATGCCATAAAGTTGGCTTTGGATCAAGCCATGGCAAGACACAGCCAACTTGTTCTAATGGGGCAAGACATTGCAGGTTACGGTGGTGTTTTTAAAGCGACCGAAGGCTTAATGGAAACCTATGGAAAGAAGCGGGTTCGCAATACGCCCCTATGCGAGTCGGTTGTGATTTCATGCGCCTACGGGTATGCCCTGACGGGCCGGAAAGCAGTGGTTGAAATGCAGTTTGCCGACTTTGTATCGACCGGTTTTACGGCAGTAGTCAATCTGCTGGCCAAATCCTACTATCGATGGGGTCAACCTGCCGATGTGGTCATTCGAATGCCCTGTGGTGGCGGGGTGCAAGCAGGGCCCTTTCATTCCCAGTCCAATGAAGCTTGGTTTACCACCGTCCCTGGACTCAAAGTCGTCTATCCAGCCTTCCCCAACGAAGCCAAGGGATTGCTGCTGGCTGCCATAGATGATCCCAACCCCGTTTTGTTCTTTGAACACAAAAAACTCTATCGCAGTACGACGGGATCGGTCGATCTGGAACCACATCAAATGCTATTTGGAAAGGGGGTTTGCCGAAAGGAAGGAGCGCAATTAAGCATCGTCACCTATGGACTGGGGGTTCACTGGGCGTTGGAAGTAGCTGCAGAAATGCCAAACCAAAGTATTGAAATAATCGACCTGAATACGCTAGTGCCCTGGGATAGGGAAATGGTTTTTGAGTCGGTTCGCAAGACCAATCGGGTGTTGTTGTTGCAAGAAGACAGTCAATTTGGCGGTTATATGGGGGAAATTGCCGCCCAAATAGCGGAAGACTGCTTTGAATATTTGGATGCGCCAGTAGGCAGGCTCGGGGCACTGGATACCCCCATCCCTTTTGCCAGGGCATTAGAAGATCAATATTTGCCCGTGGGACGTCTTAAAGAAAAAATAGCCCAATTGTTGGCCTACTAATATTAGTTATCCCGTTTTTCGAAATCTTCATCCTGGGATTGTTTCCATTGGTGGTATCCCAAACCGATCAAGAGCACCAACACTACGACACCTAGTATCATGATTCAACCAAGGGTAACTGCGGTGCCGTATGCCAAAATCTCCGAACAACCTTGCATTACCATAGCGGTTGTTAAGCGTACATTGACAACGGCATTGGCACCCATTTTACGCGCGTCTTCTTCCATTCGTTGCAGGGCTTGTTCGCGGGCATCGGCTTGTAAGCGCGTGTATTCACTGATTTCACCGCCGATGATGTTTTTTAAACCGGCAAAAATATCCCGTCCTAGGTTGCGTGCCCGAACGGTACTACCCCGCGCAATACCATGAACGGTTTCGATTTGTTGATGGGGTACTTCTGGAGTGGAAACGAGTAACATATGATTGATTTAGAGTTTGAATTTACAGTTTTTTCCCAAAGCAAAAACTGTTTTTCACTCCCACATAAGGGGCAAAATTTGGAATTTGTTGATAACCCACCTTGGGATAAAAAGCCAAAGCTTCGATTTGATTGATCCCTGTTTCTAATATCGCTTCAGAAAAACCTGCTGCTGAAGCCCACTGCTCCAAAGCCATTAAAACTTGCTTGGCACAGCCTTGTTGGCGGTGAGAGGGTAGGGTAAACATGCGTTTGATTTCGACCTGACGGTCATTCTTGATGCGATAGGCCCCACAGGCTACCACTTTATCTTGATCCAAAAGTAGGGCAACAGCATCAAGGGTATCAGTACCATTGAATTGGTTATAAAAAGCATGATCGGCACCATCTGTTATTCGCAATGAGGCATCCAACTGATCGACCAGTGTCAAGAAGTCAGCATCATCTTTATGGCTGCGTACTACAGTCATGGAGCTACAGGAAAAGCATCCTTAGAAAGACTGGGAAATAGCTTGATAGCATTTTTGTAATACAGCTTCTGCAAAATAGAGTCTGGAAGGTCAAGGCCGTACATCCGCCAATGGGCGTGGCGTTTTCGGTAGTAGGGAAAGTATTCATCGGCTGTTTCTAAAACCCTAAAGTAAGTATAGTATTCTTCCATCTTATAGCTGTCTTTTCCAAACAATACCCGGTCACCATAGTCTATCATAAATTGTCTGGCACGCCGGGGTTGCCGCCCGAGTTCGGCCAATACCGCACCAATCTCTGTCAGAACATTGGGGAAGCGATCCAAATGTTGTTCCAAACGATCCAAATCACCTCCCATCCAACCCAAATGGGCATTGATAAAGGTTGTCCCGGGATGTTTTTCAAAAACATGGTGTTGTTCGGCCAATATTTCTTCAAAAGAAGGATTGGAAGCTGGATTGCGATAACGACTGGGTTTTTGACGCAGTTCTAGCCAACGTTCATTAAAACGGTCTTTGGGTTGCCAAAAAGAGGCGGGTTCACCAGAATGGATGAGTACGGGTATGCCGTTGTCACCACAGGCTTTCCATATGGGATCCAATCGGGGATCATTTACTGCAATTCGATGGCCCTTGGTATCACGATCGGTTAAACCAAGGGATTTGTATACCTTAAGTCCCATGACACCTTTGGCAACCGATTCCTGGATTAGGGCCACATTTTTTTCAGCAAAATCAAGTTGGTCTATGGCTTCAAAATCAATATTAAGGAATAAACCAAATCGGGTAGGGGCGTTTTCCTGTATATTTTGAAGGGATTTATCCAGATAGAGCCCACGAAACCCGCTTAAATTGACCATAAAAGCCATGTTAAGACTGTCCATTTCTGCCGTTAGAGCAGACAAATCTTTCACAGGCATATCAAACTGATGGTTGTGAACATCGACAAAAGGATATTTGGCACGGGTTATTCGGGTTTCGGCAACCACCAGACTAGAACGGGGTTCATAGTCCTCGATATCCATCCGATTGTTTTTGGTTTCAATAAAATCTAGCGCGGCATAGGACAGCCCAGTAAACAGCACCACGATAACGAGTGCCCGGAAAAAATTTTTCCAAACCAACCAACGAAACAACATCTACTGAATCCCTATTAACACGGCAGTGGTATCCCAACGCATTCGCAATGCTACACCGGTAGAATCTTCTACAAAATCAATGGTGAATTGTTCCACTGACTGGTCTTTCTGCTGAACGGGTACATTAACGCGCATCACATCATTGGCGTAATCGGGGGGATTGTAACCAAAAGCACCTGCTTCTGAGTTAAGGGCCACAATCCAATGATCAGCATAGGGAATGGCATACATACGATAGGCTCCAGGGGCTAGTTGACGCCCGTGAAAGGCAATAGCTGTTTGGGTTTCAAAAACAGTAGCAAAATTGGCCCCCAAACGCCAGTAGGTATCATAAGGCACCAAAGCAGACGCGGCGGCAGGCCCAAATATCAAACGATCTTTTTTGTAAGGACGGTAATAATCAACGGTCAGTTCCAATTGATCATTTTTAAGTGCTACAGATCCTTTCGGACTTTTGGGGTTGATAAAAATCCCGTAGGTAACATAGGCCAGACCGAGGATGAATACCACACCCACAGCAGCAAGAATTTTTTTAATCATTGACATAATATTGAATTTTTTAGATTATTAATTTGTTTGGGAATATAGTCTGTAGGTGGGAGTTATATTTTATATTTAACATAATATTAATTATAGTCTTTTCGATCATACAAACAACAAAGCGGAAGTGCTGCATAAACACCATCGGGTGCCTGATGGCTATCCGTGTCATGGCCTACGGCAGCAACAGCTTGATGTATCTGTTGGAGTTCTATTTTCTGTGCATTGTAGACGACTTGTAATATGTTACTGGGTATATCCCATTGTGCCATTTTTACGCCTTTGACAGTCAAGGCTGCTTTTTCTATGCGTTTTTGACACATTTCACAATTTCCCAAAACAATAAATTCATTTTGCTGATTTTTGGAGGGTTTGGCCTGAGCGTGACTCCACTGAATCATGCCCAAAGAAAACAAAACGCTAAAGAGGATTAAGGTACTTCTCATCGGTTAAAGTTATAAATTCCAACGCAGGCCAAGATAAGTCATTTGACCAAATACCGGAGCATATATCTGAGCCGTATCAAAAAGCGGACCAAAAGGCTGGTCAGCACCAATTATGGCATTGACTTGCCGGTAGTCACCTATGTTTTCACCTCCTAAATACACCTCCAAGTTAGAAGAAAATATACGTGTCAGTTGGCTGTTTAATAAGCTATAGGCCGGTGCCCAGCGACCGAGTCCATCTCTGGGACTAGCAACCAATCGTTGTTGACCGATCCCGTGCCAGGTTACATCCCAACGCCATTGCCGTCCCTCTTTTTTCATATTGCTTTCCCAACCTACATTAATAAAAAAACGATTGTTGGGCTGCAACGGCATTTGTTTGAGACCACTGTCATATTGACTTTTTACCTGGTAGTTTTTATACGCCAATCGGATATCCCAAGACATGCTTGGAGCATACGCAACAGCCACTTGAAAACTCTTGGCGAAGCTTTGACCGACCAGATTGTAAAAGCTAACATGACCAGGTGTTTCCCAATCGACCACTACCTGATTCTCAAAATCGGTTATATAATAATCAAATGTCACATCGGCTTGTTGGGGTCCGCGCAAAAGAATTTGACGCCAACTCAGCCCATAATTCCAAGCCTTTTCAGCCTCCAGGCCATAAAAAACGCCCCCAGCATCGCGGATTTGAATGCTGCGATTGGTGCCAAATTGCTGTTGCTGTTCTGCAAAAATATTAGCTGCCTTTCGACCTTGTCCAATGGATGCTCTTAGAATACTGGTTTCAAAAGGTGTATATCGAAGGTGTAGCCTGGGTGTAACAAAGGTGCCCAGTTTGTTATGATGATCGATACGCATGCCCAGGGTCCAATTTATTTTTTCTTGGGTCTGACTCACTTCGGCAAAACCACCCAGGCCCCTATCTGTCCGTTTCCAAATTTGACGGTCTACAGTTTCGTCATATGTGTCAAAGTAAAGGTTTACCCCCGTTTTAAGCACCGTATTGGTATTTCCAATGATACTGTTGTAAAGCAAGTTCATATAGCCACTAGCATGAGTGATATCATAGTTCCTATTGCCAAAATAAGCCTTTTGAACATGCTGACTCAAAGCTGTTTGTAGGCCCCACGAACGATAGGTTAATACGGGATTGACCTTACCAATTTTTAACGCTCCGTCCCATCTTTGTGTGTCCAAAACACTTCCCCAAATGGTATTTTGATTTTGATTGGGAACAAAATTCAAGGCCCCCAATTGTTTGTGATCTTCCATAAATCGTAGATTTAAAAAACCAACCCACCCATTTTCTGCATCGGTATACTGCCATCGGCTCAACAGGTTCAACTGTTCCGCCAACGGCATATCCAAAAATCCGTCCTGGTTTCGATCCATTTTTTGTTTTCTTTGGTTGGCGTGAACAAAAAGTCCCGTATGCCATTTTTCACCCAAGGGCTTTGTAAAATGGGTATTGGCCTCTACCCTTCCGTTTATCGACCCATATAGATTAACAAATATGGGCTGCGCGCTAAAAGGTTTGAGTAATTCAGTATTGATTTGCCCTGCGATACTTTCAAATCCGTTGACCACACTCCCAGCGCCTTTAGTGATTTGGATACTCTCAATCCAGGTGCCGGGTGTAAATGTCAAACCATAGGCTTGGGCTGCCCCGCGAACACTAGGAATATTTTCTTCAGCAAATAATATATAAGGACTCGTTAGCCCCAACATTCGGATTTGTTTGGTACCGGTCAGCGCATCTGAAAAATTAACATCAATGGAAGGATTGGTGTCAAAACTTTCTGATAAGTTGCAACAAGCGGCTTTGAGTAACTCTTCTTTATTAACAGTAATGATATTTTGTGCTTGATAAACCGACTTCTGAAGGGATCTTTGTTTTTGTGTTACGGTGACTTCATCCAGTGAAGCAGCTGTGTCCTCTTTTAGGAAATGGATAAGTTTTTTGGATACATCAACCGTTAGGGTATCCGTTTTATAGCCTAAATAACTAATTATAAGACTATTGTTGTTGGGAGTCAATTTCAGCTTAAAATCACCATTGCTGTCTGATATGGTTCCAATAGCTGTGTCTTTCCAGTATATATTGGCACCCGATATGGCTACCGATTCGTTTCCCTCTTTGGCAATTATTTTGCCTTCAAATAGAGCTTGTGCTGAGACTAAAACGCAGTTCAGCATGAGTAATGTAATAATATAAGTTTTCATGATGGGTATGTTAGGTATGTTTTTGATGGGTTCGGATCAAAAACACATTTTACCCATATAAAGTCCATTGCTCAAAAAGTAAATACAGCTTTGTGATACGGATGGGCGGTCGAATCAAAGGCAATTTCAATAGGACCTTTTCTGCAAGGTAGGTGCAAGATAAAGGGAGTGGTGAGGTTAGAAAATCCAACAACCTGTTGTCCGTATTGCATTTTAGCAATTCAAAAACAGAGGGTGAAGTTGCCGCATGCAAAGAAACATCCTGACAACAATCTAGTGTAAGAAAATGCTCAGCATCAGCGGAATCGATGTCTTCTGATTCCATACCACAGCCTTGATGACCTTCAAATACAGTCTGAACAGCAACCAATTGGTCGTTGCAATAATGCAAATTCAGATTGAAAATCAACGAATTGTTGACCAGTAACAGGCTAGTGAGTGTTGTGATCAGTTTGATTTTCATATCGCAAAAATACTATTTTTATGATACAATACGAAGTGTCTTTTTGAAATCAAAGACTGTGTCATTTTCAATTATTATTAATTTATATTACTGATTTAAAGCAACATAAACTTTTCATCTAAAAAAGATAATTTTTTTAATACGCTTTTCATCTGCATTATGTTAGTCATACGATGATAGTTGATATGACCTAATTGGAGCACCGTATTTATAAAAATCATCTAAACTAACTATCAAGTTTATAAATCAATCCATAGAAATGTCTTGCTAGAAAAAAGGTTTCAGACCGAATCTTCGATCCATAGCTTGTGTCACTTTACTATTTGTTAAATCTTCAAAAAATGCTGAGTACGGTAAAAAAAGTAAAATTTAATGACCACTAATTGTCGCTATATTGTTCGCTTTGATCTTTAGCAAAGGAAAAACAAACCGCCTTATTTGGAAAGTTTTACTCAACTGATTTTGGTTTAAATTATAGTAAGTACTCACTTTTTGTTGCGGTTAAAGTCATACTCCATATTTTGTAGCAATCTTTTCATAAATTGCAATGGAATTTGCTACTGAGTGGTATTTCCTAAAGAGAATAACCCCATATAATTGCATCCAAAATACGGTTCTTTCTTCAGCCGGATCCGAACTACCCAATTGATGAAATACTTTAAGTAAACGATTATTGAAATTGGAGGCGTACTCCCACTGTTCAAAAATACCAAAATTTTTAAACTGAAATAAAAACAAAACTAATTTAAAATCTTGTTTTTCAATATTCAAAGTGCTACTTATAATTGATTTAATTATGATTTTTGGGTGGTTGCTCAACAACCATTCATTCACAATCACCTCGCCCCTATTTTTCGCTATTTCAATAAGATAATCGACCAAACCTTGCTTGGATTGGAAGTGCTTGAACAGAAGGGCTTCTGAAACAGCTGCTTGTTCGGCAATGTTTTTAGTTGTTGTAGCTACTATACCATCGCTTGCAAAGCAATTTAGTGCGGCCTGTATGAGCTTTTCTTTCTTATTCATGAGTAAGTACTTACTCAAATATACTTACTATATATTTACACTGTTTATAAAATTGTGTATTATTTTTAATCCTTAATAGATTGGGATTAACATCTACTGCCTAATTTTAATTAAAGCCGCATTTATGAACGATAGACCCAACGATTTGAAACGCATACGACCCCAAATAAAAAAAACACAAATTTTTTCCCAGATGGGAATTGAGGAAAAGTTTCAAACAGAAACCCTTCGTCCCGTCCTAAAACTTCAAAACCCCCTTTTGATTGAGGTATTTCGAAATTATATTGAAAAACACAAAAGAGTATTTTATGATTTGAGTTTGGAGAAACGCTTGTCCTATATTGAAAATGCTTTGTATAAAGATCAAAAGTTTCGCAATGCACTTAAGGGGATGATTATTGGACAATTCACCGTATCCGAATACCATTTGTACTGTTCGCACTCCTCCGCTCTCAACAAACGGATGATGCAAATGGTTTTGTCACGACTTCAAGATCAAGTTCAACTTTTCGAGGCAACTATTGAAAAGATTGCTTAGTTGCAAAGGGTTACTTTTTTGCCGTGGTAAATGGCAAAGTCAAAGTCAAGTAAGTCCGTAGGGATTCTGGTTAGTGGGGTAAAATGAAAGGTTTTCCTTGGATTTACGATCAGTATGTTGGCCCTGAACCCTTTGCCTATCATAGCTGTTCTTGAACTGTCTTTGGGATGATTCAATTGCAACACCAGCTGTTGTAGCAACTGGTCTACAGGTTTATGCTTGTCTTGCGATAACATGGAATGGAGTAAATCATTGTAGGCATCCTCAAGGTCTATCAAATCGTCGGGTGTCAGGATTGAAGATTCGTTCCATACAAATGGAATCAGCATTCGATTTTCCACATTTTCTACATGGTGTGCAGTATCGGATTCCAATTTTCCCATCGCAATGATACGATCCTTCCTAATCCCTATATCCAACAAGTAACTGTGACCACCACTCCCATCAATCACACGACCATTTATTAAGAGTATATCAAACGGATCAAATGGAATAGGACAACGAAAAGAATTGAATAGAAGCACCCACCCAATGACTCTAAAAAAAGATACAGTTAGCCCCATTACTACCAATTGTATTTCTATGGATCGTTACTTACAACAAGCTCTCTCCATTAAGGTCCGTTGTTAGCACATTACTCATATAATCAAAAAATGGCCTTATGGCTTCAAAACAAGCAACAACTTTCTTAGAAAAATCGACCCCTAAAACTTCATCGTCAGTGAAAGAATGGCTAAAAAGATGTTGTTTGTAACGGATCCATTCAATATGGGGGTGTTCTTTGGAAAATCCTTTGGGCGCAGTTTTCACAGCCGCACCCATATTTTCACCCCAAATGGCTTTGAAGGTAGGGGCCTGAATGTGTTGAAGGTACTCGTCTGCATCAATTTCTAGTTCTTTACGGATTCGAAGTAAATCTTCCTTGTTGGGATCCCAAAAACCAGCTGCCACAAAACTTTCACCAGGGGCGATTCTGAGATAATATCCCCCTCTGCATTTTGGTTTCTCTCGATGAAAAGCGATAGAAAAGTGTGATTTATAAGGCGTTTTATCTTTTGAAAAACGAACGTCTCTATAAATCCGAAACAGTTTCGTTTTTTCAATACTGTCCTGTTGGTTCATGCCTTCCGTAATAGCTGCAGCAACCGATTTAATGTCCTTTTCTAAAGCTTTAAAATCAAACTTATTCGCCTCAAACCATTCTCGATTGTTATTGGCTTTAAGATTATTCAGAAAGGTAAACGTATGTGGGGGTACCTGCGCCATTTTTTCTTTCAAGGTAATCAATTTTACCTTAAAGATACCGGCCTGTGCTATTGGGGTCAATCAAAATTCACCCTTTATGACGTGCTTTTAGAATGGATATTACGTCCTTTAATTGAAATCCTTTGGCTTGAAGTAAGATCAGGAAGTGAAAAAGCAGATCAGCACTTTCATTTAAAAACAATTCATCATCCGTATCCTTGGCCTCGATGACGGTTTCAACAGCTTCTTCCCCTACTTTTTGGGCGACTTTATTGATCCCTTTTTCAAACAATTGTGACACGTAACTTTCAGCGTCAGGATTTTCTTTTCGCTGATTGATCGTAGCCTCTAATACATCCAAAAAGCCGTAACCGAGTGTGTTCGCGTCCGCCCAACAAGTATCGGTGCCTTTGTGGCAAACGGGCCCTGTAGAAAGCGCTTGAATCAGTAATGTATCCGCATCGCAATCTAATTTGCCGCTGACAAAAGTTAAAAAATGGCCACTCTCTTCCCCTTTTGTCCAAAGGCGGTTTTTGCTGCGACTAAAAAAGGTCACCTTTCCGCCATGTTGTGTTTTTTCCCATGCCATTGCATTCATATAACCCAACATGAGCACTTTACGGGTGGTCGCATCTTGGATAATGGCCGGAATCAATCCATCTGGAGATTTCGTAAAATCGGGTTGTGTCATAATCGTACAGGAATATTGTTTTTTTGAAGGGCTTGTTTTAGACTTGGGATGGCAATTTCACCAAAATGAAATACACTGGCCGCTAGTGCAGCATCTGCTTCCCCTTGGATAAATACATCTTGAAAATGTGCGATCGATCCTGCGCCACCGGAAGCGATAATGGGAATGTCCAAACTTTGAGACAGTTGTTTCAGAGCCGAATTGGCAAATCCATTTTTAGTGCCATCGTGGTCCATTGAGGTAAAAAGAATTTCTCCAGCGCCCCGGACAGCTACTTCTCTAGCCCAATCGAATAGTTTTATTTCAGTAGGCACTTTGCCCCCTACCAAATGAACAAGCCATTTTTCTTGGACTTGTTTGGCATCTATAGCGACAACGATACATTGACTGCCAAATTGTTCAGCCAGTGCATTGATCAAATCAGGTTTTTGGACAGCTGCCGAATTGATAGAAACTTTATCCGCTCCATGCTGCAGTAAAATATGTACGTCTGCAACACTACCAATGCCCCCACCTACGGTAAAAGGAATATCAATGGCCTGGGCCACTTTCTCCACCAACGCCACCAGGGTTTTTCGCTTTTGTTCGGTTGCCGAAATATCTAAAAAAATCAGTTCATCAGCACCAGCCTCGGCATATTGTTGTGCCAGTTCTACTGGATCTCCAGCATCTCTTAAATTCACAAAGTTAACCCCCTTTACGGTACGGCCATCTTTAATATCCAAACAAGGAATGATTCTTTTGCTGAGCATTACAGTCTATTTTTACTATTGAGATCCATCCCATCATAAAAGCCCAATGGAGAATGGGTCAATTGCTTGACCCAAAATGCAATTTGCCCGGTATGATAGGATAAATGTTCCACTGCATGTACAGCTATATCGACACCAGACAAAGAAAACCCTTGAACACTATGAATGGCCAATAAATGTTGTTTTGGGCATTTTTCTAAACATTCCTTGGCGGCTTCAAGTGTTGTATTCAAGTCCCTCCAAAGGTCATCAAGCTCTTTACCTTCTCGGGTGTTAAATTCTTGATCACGTTGTCTGTGATCGGCTGTGCCGCCCAAGGCGGACAATATATATTGGGTTACATTACCCTTGAGGTGAAGCAACTGGTTTCCCACACTATTACTGTGTTCATTGGGGCGTTTCCAGAGTGCCTCATTGGGAAGTTTTTCCAAAGCGAGAGCCAGCATCCGTTGGGATTCTGATATACGAAAACAACAACTGGCTTTAAATGTTTCTTCAAAGGTTTTCATCCATCGATAAAGTTACGAAGTTCTTTCAGTGTGATTCGGTTTTCATAAATGGCTTTTCCCAAAATAGTAGCATGGCAGCCTATGGCTGCCAACTGTTCTAAATCTCTAAGTGACCCCACCCCACCCGAGGCAATCAATCCTAGATTTGGAAATTCCTGTATGATTTTTCTATAAAGTATAAGCGAAGGTCCCGCTAACATACCATCTTTGCTAATATCGGTACAAATCACTTGCTGAACACCTTTTTCCATATAATTGGACAAATATGGAAGTAAATCAAGATCGGAGGTTTCCAACCAGCCTGAGGTTGCTATTTTTTCATCCCGTACATCGGCACCTAGTATGATTTTTTCAGGGCCGTATTTTTGCAACCACTGCGCAAAAAGTTGCGGTTGTTTGACAGCAATACTTCCTCCGGTTATTTGTTGGGCACCACACTCAAAGGCAATCCTAAGGTCATGATCAGATTTGAGTCCACCACCAAAATCAATATGCAACTGGGTTCGAGTCGCCAGTCGCTCTAAAGTTTTGTGATTGACAATATGCTGTGCCTTGGCGCCATCCAAATCTACCACATGCAGATACCGAATCCCGTTATCTTCAAACCGTTTGGCCATTTCCAAAGGATCATCATTATACACTTTTTGGGTGTTGTAATCTCCCTGAGTCAAACGGACACATTTTCCGTCTATCAAGTCAATAGCGGGTATAATTTTCATAGCGATAACTGCATAAAATTTTCCAAAAGCTGTTGCCCTGCTTTGCTGCTTTTTTCAGGATGAAACTGGACCCCGAAAAAATTATCCTTTTGCACAGCAACTGTATAAGGAATTCCATAATTGGCTGTTGCTATGGTTTCAGACACCAAAGGAGCGTAGTAGCTGTGCACCAAATACATATAAGCGGATTCTGGAATCTTATTGAATAATGGCCCTTTCAATTGTGCAATGGTATTCCATCCCATTTGTGGGATCTTACCCTGAGTAAAACGTTTTACTTGACCCGATATAATCCCCAAACCTTGGGTATCCCCTTCCGCGGAAGATTCAAAAAGCAGCTGCATCCCCAAACAAATCCCTAAAAGCGGTTGTTTGAGTTGGGGCAACAATTGATCCAATCCACATTGTCTTAACTTTAGCATGGCCGAAGAAGCTGCACCCTGACCCGGAAAAATAATCCGATCTGCATCACGAATGGTCTCAAGATCGTTTGTCAATTTTGCCTGGATTCCCACGCGCTCTAAGGCAAATTGAACACTCCTAACATTGCCAGCACCATAATCTATAATAACAACCTGCATCTTATAATACTCCTTTGGTTGAGGGGAGTATCATTTTTTCTGGATCTCGCTTTATTGCCATTTTTATGGCTTTGGCAAAAGCTTTAAAAATGGCTTCAATTTTATGGTGTTCATTTTGCCCCTCCGCCTTAATGTTCAAATTGGCTTTGGCAGCATCAGAGAAAGATTTAAAAAAATGCACAAACATCTCAGTAGGCATTTTTCCTATATATTCACGCTTGAAATCGGCCTCCCAAACCAACCAGGGACGACCCCCAAAATCAATGGCTACTTGTGCCAAACAATCGTCCATGGGCAAACAAAATCCATAACGCTCCATCCCTAACTTTGTATCTATAGCTTCAGCAAAGGCCTCGCCTATAGCCAGCGCCGTATCTTCAATGGTGTGGTGTTCGTCAACTTCTAAGTCGCCCGCAACCTTCAATTGAATGTCCATTTGACCATGACGAGACAATTGATCCAGCATGTGGTCAAAAAAGGACAAACCCGTATCTATGTCGCTATTGCCAGTACCATCTAAATTTAAGGTCAAATCAATTTTGGTTTCATGGGTATGCCGATGCCATTGCACTTGTCGTTGTGACAATTTTAAAAAATTGTAAATCTGCTGCCAGGACTGGGTTTGTAGTGCAACAGCAGTCTCCCAATCTGGGCCAGTTTCTGCTATACCAGGAGCGATTTGATCACCTAAATAAATTCCTTTTGCCCCCAAATTTTTGGCCAATTCCATATCGGTGGGTCGATCACCGATTACAAATGATTGGGTCAAATCATATTTTTCTGCATCACAATAGGAAGTCAACATACCCGTTCGCGGTTTCCGATTGGGTGAGTTTTCTTCTGGGAAACTTTTATCGATCAAAACAGCTTCAAAAAATACTCCTTCACTTTCAAATGTCTTAATGATCAGATTGTGAACGGGCCAAAAGTCAGTCTCTGGAAAACGATCTGTCCCCAACCCATCTTGATTGGTCACCATGACCAAAACAAAATCCAATTCTTTGGCTATTTTGGCCATGTATGTCAGAGCCTGGGGATAAAAAACTAACTTTTCAAAAGCGTCCAATTGATAGTCTACTGGCGGTTCCTGAACCAAAGTGCCATCTCTATCAATAAATAATACTCGTTTTGCTTTCATTACTTTTTGGTTGTATACATAGCCGTCATGGCTTCAATCAATTGGGTGTTTTCCATGGGTGTTCCGACACTAATCCGCAAGCATTGGTCACAATTCAAATGTTTAGCAGCATTACGCACAACAATTCCTCTTTCTATCAGTTGCTTATAGCGGTGATTGCTGTCATCAACACGCACCAAGAAAAAATTGGCATCAGATGGAAATACCTGTGCCACATAGGGTAGTTTTTGGATGGCCGCTACGACCCTTTTGCGTTCTTGAATCATAGCCGCTACCATAGACTGTATTTTCTCCTGCTGGGTTTCAATTTGATGAAATGCCACATCTAAAGTCAGTTGGTTGATATTATAAGGTGCTTTGACCTTTTGTAACCCTTCTATAATGGGAAGTGGTCCAAAAGCCATTCCTAGCCGGGCACCAGCCATGCCCTGGGCTTTGGAAAAAGTTTGTAGAATAACTACGTTAGAAAACTCTTTGTACCAATTAAGGGCTGAATCGGCGGGATCGAACTCTGCATATGCCTCGTCAATGACAAGAATTCCAGGAAAATTTGAAGCCAAATATTTTAAGTCATCTGGTAAAAAGCGATTTCCAGTTGGATTGTTAGGTGTGGGCACAAAACAAAGTTTCATTTTGGAATGCAGTGCTTTTTCCAAAGCCGCTCTATTGAGTTGAAAGTCTCGGGTAAGTGGAACAGTTTCACAAGTAACCTGATACAAATCAGCCGCCACTTTATACATTCCAAAAGTAGGAGGACAAATTAAGATAGATTCTTCTCCTGGCTCACAAAAAGCCAAGACCATTTGATTGATGATTTCATCTGATCCATTCCCAAGATAAATTTGGTCAATGCCTACATTTTTCCAACCTGCTATTCGTTCCTTGAGTTTTTGCTGATTGGGATCAGGATACCGATTGTAGGGCCATTCATAGGGATTTTCATTCGCATCTAATAAGATCATATCCCGATCACTCCCTACAAACTCCTGTCGAGCAGATTGGTATATGCTGTGGTTTTGAAGGTGTTGGCGCAAGTAATTTTTCATGATAAGCTTTTTAAACGGATACTTATCGCATTTTTATGCGC
Organism: Flavobacteriaceae bacterium; assembly: GCA_049890035.1. Classification (GTDB taxonomy): domain Bacteria; phylum Bacteroidota; class Bacteroidia; order Flavobacteriales; family Flavobacteriaceae; genus UBA11891. The sequence continues at coordinate 128,973 of JBMHCG010000039.1, forward strand.
ATCTAACCCTTCAGCAGCTGCCATTTCTTCCACAATAGGGCCCAGGTTTTGTATGCCTTCAGGGGATATTTCTTGAAACGTTATGGCCTTTTGGAAACTATCGAGGTTAACGCCGCTATATTGGCGGGCAAATCCGTTTGTAGGTAAAGTATGATTGGTTCCTGATGCATAATCACCAGCACTCTCGGGCGTGTAGGGGCCAATAAATACAGACCCCGCATGACGAACACCAGCGACATAAAGGGCTGTATCAGAAACATTAATGATGTAATGCTCAGGAGCATATTGGTTGATAAATGCTATTGCAGTTTGATGCGAATCAAAACTAATTATAGTTGAATTTTTGAGTGCCGAAGCAGCCATCGCTTTTCGTTTTAAACTTGCCAATTGATCGTTTAAAGTCCTTTCTATTGTTGGGATGCCAGCTTTGTCAGTAGTCACCAAAACCACTTGGCTGTCAACACCGTGTTCAGCTTGTGACAACAAATCCGCAGCTACAAATGAAGGATCGGCACTGGCATCTATAGCAACCAAAACTTCAGACGGTCCGGCGGGCATATCAATAGCCACACGACCTTGACTCGCATATTGTTTGGCTGCTGTTACATATTGATTTCCTGGACCAAATATTTTGTCAACCTGTGGAATCGTTTCGGTTCCTAAGCTCATAGCGGCTATGGCTTGCGCCCCGCCTACCGAAAAAATCTTTTTCACGCCACAAAGTGAGGCGGTATACAATATCTCTGGTGCAATAGATCCATTTTTTTGGGGCGGAGAACACAACACTATTTCTTGACATCCTGCCACCTGAGCAGGAATGGCTAACATCAGCACTGTCGAAAATAAAGGAGCTGTTCCTCCTGGAATATAAAGCCCCACTTTTTCGATAGGATATTTTTGTTGCCAACACCGAACACCTGCTTGGGTTTCTACAGTGACCGTTTCGGTACGCTGGGCTTCATGAAAAGATTTTATGTTTTGATATGCTTGCCGAATGGCTTTTTTCAAATCCTCTGAAAGTAGTGCTTCAGCAGCTTTGATTTGTTGAAATGACACAGCCAGATCGGTTACTTTTACCTGGTCAAATTGGTAGGTGTAGGTATGCAATGCTGTATCGCCTTGCTGCTGAACCGTATCAAAAATGGAACGAATGTTAGGTAATATAGCTTCAAAGGTAGCTGTAGGTCGTTGGCACAATGCGGTCCAATCGGTCGTTGATGGATTGTGGATAATCTGCATTACAAAACCATTTTTTCAATGGGACAGACCAGTATATCTTTGGCTCCTGCAGCTTTAAGCGCATCAATGACTTCCCAAAAACGATGGGCATCTATTACTGAATGCAAGGAACTCCAACCCTCTTTAGCTAGCGGAAGTACAGTAGGGCTTTTCAATACTGGGAGAATGTTGCTTATGGCATCAATTTTGTCATTGGGAGCATTGAGAAGTATGTAGCGAGATTCTTTAGCGCGCAACACTGCTGAAATACGAAATAACAACTTTTTGACCCACACAGTTGCGTCACTACTGATTTTTGGGCTTTGTGCTAATACGGCTTGTGAATCCATAATTTTTACCACTTCTTTTAGATTGTTTTTAAATAAAGTACTTCCGCTGGATACAATATCACAAATTGCATCTGCCAATCCTATATTGGGTGCAATTTCAACAGAACCATTGATGATATGCAGCTCAGCATCAATATTGTGTTGTTGCAAATAATTCTGAACTGTTTTGGGATAGGAAGTTGCAATTCGTTTTCCAACAAGACTGGACACCCCATCGAATTCGGTTTCTTTGGGTATGGCAAGTGACACACGACACTTGGAAAATCCCAATGGTAGTAGGGAGCTAATGTCTTGCCCTTTTTCTTCGAGCAAATTTTCACCAACAATTGCTACATCCACTACCCCATCCCGCAAATACTGTGGAATATCTCCATTTCGAAGATAGTATACCTCCATCGGAAAGTTTCTAGCCGTTGCTTTCAATTGATCTTTTCGATTATCTATAGAAATACCACAACTTTTAAGCAGCTTCAAGGAATCTTCGTTTAGTCTTCCTGATTTTTGTATTGCAATTTTTAACATAGTTCCATTACAAATTAAAAAACCCGTTTGATCGCTCAAACGGGTCTATAGGTTGCATACATCAGCTTCCAGCACGTTTGAGCGCTTAGGAAAAATGTGTATGATGGTACGTCATTTTCATTGATGCAAATATCGAACTTTAGATCAACTAAAAAAAATAAATTAATTATTTCCTAGAATGATAGGCATGCCACTTTCACCACTTCCAATGACAATCACTTTGCTGTTGGGAGATTCAGAAAGTTTTAAAGTTGCTTCTATCCCCTTTTCTTGCAGGATTTTATCGGTCAATGAGGCACTTAAAATCTTGTTCGCGCGCGCTTTACCTTCTGCATCAATGCGCTGCCGTTCTGCTTCTTGCTTAGCTTTGGCCAATCGAAACTCGTATTCCAAAGCTTCTTGTTCTTGACGCAATTTACGCTCTATCGCTTCTTTTATGGCCATGGGTAAGGTTACATCGCGCACCAATACAGCGTTTAGTTGAATGTGTTGGCTTTCCACATTTTTTTGTGTCTCTTCAAATATTTCGTTTTGAATGGCATCCCGTTTGGTTGAGTAGAGTTGTTCGGGGGTGTAGCGTCCAACAACAGAACGCGCAACAGCACGTATTTGTGGGATTAAAACGATATTGACATAGTTTTCCCCCTTGGTTTTGTGCAATTTCCCCAATTCCTCATAGGTTGGTTGGTACAATACAGAAACATCCAGTGAAATCTCCAAACCATTAGAAGAAAGAACTTGCATATTGCCTTCAAAAAATTCTTGTTGCTTAACGTTGTAAACATACACTCTGTTCCAAGGAGCTATAATATGAAACCCTTCTCCCAAAGGGGGGGCATCTGTTACAACACCACCGCCAAAAGTGCGGAAGAGCACGCCCGCTTCTCCATATCCAATGTTGATCGAAGATTTGGAAGCGAAAATTAAGGTAGCCAAAATAATAAGAACTACAGGTAATCCAATTTTAGGTAATCTTTGCATAATACTTTTTTTAAGTGAGCATGCCTCCATCCACTTGGAGAACTTGCCCGGTGATATAAGTAGATAAATCAGAAGCCAAAAAGACACAAGCATTGGCTACATCTTCAGGTTGTCCTCCTCTTTTGAGTGGAATTCCTTCCCGCCAACCGGCAACAACAGCTTCCGGTAGCGTATCGGTCATTTCGGTTTCAATAAAACCGGGAGCAATCACGTTGGAACGAATATTCCGTGAGCCCAATTCCAATGCCACAGACTTTGAAAATCCAATGATGCCGGCCTTGGATGCTGCGTAATTGGCTTGACCCGCATTGCCCTTGACACCCACCACAGAACTCATGTGAATCAAACTGCCTTTGCGCTGTTTTAAGAAACAACGCTGGATGGCTTTGGTCATGTTGAATACAGATTTTAAGTTGACTTTAATCACATCGTCAAAGTCTGCTTCCCCCATTCGCATTAACAAATTATCTTTTGTTATACCGGCGTTATTGATTAATACATCAATTTCTCCAAAGTCTTCCAAAACTGTGTCTACCAATGTTTGTGCAGCATCGAAATCAGCGGCATTGCTCTGGTAACCTTTTGCTTTGACACCCAGCTGCTCCAATGCAGCCTGAAGTTCCTCAGCTGCTGCAACGGAATTGCTGTAGGTGAAAGCAACATGACACCCATGTTCTGCAAATTTTAGTGCGATACCCCGACCAATGCCTCTGCTGGCACCGGTTATCAGGGCTGTTTTAGCGGATAATAATTTCATCAGGCTTGTAAAATTTCTGCAACTTTTGAACCAATACGTGCTGGGGAATCGACGACGTGTATCCCACAGGCGGCCATAATAGCTTTTTTAGCTTCTGCGGTGTCTTCGGCACCCCCTACGATAGCACCTGCATGCCCCATGGTTCGTCCTTTAGGAGCGGTTTGACCAGCGATAAATCCAACTACAGGTTTTTGATTTCCATTGGCTTGGATCCACCGTGCAGCATCTGCCTCTAGCTGCCCGCCGATTTCACCAATCATAACAATGGCTTCCGTTTCAGGATCGTTCATTAATAATTCAACGGCTTCTTGGGTTGTTGTACCTATAATAGGATCACCTCCAATACCAATAGCAGTTGTTATCCCCATCCCCTCTCTTACCACTTGGTCTGCTGCTTCGTATGTCAAAGTCCCTGATTTGGAAACGATACCTACATTCCCTTTTTTAAAGACAAAGCCTGGCATAATCCCAACTTTTGCTTCTTCTGGTGTAATGACACCGGGACAGTTGGGCCCCACCATACGGCAATCTTTTCCCTTTAAATAGTCCGCTACTTTGACCATATCAGCAACGGGAATGCCTTCAGTAATGGTAATGATGACCTTGATTCCTGCCTCTGCAGCTTCCATAATGGCGTCGGCAGCAAAAGCGGGTGGTACGAAAATAATGGTTGTATCCGCTCCCACTTTTTCTACCGCTTCGGCAACGGTGTTAAACACAGGACGATCAAGATGGGTTTGTCCCCCTTTTCCTGGGGTGACACCACCGACAACATTGGTCCCGTAGGCAATCATTTGGGAGGCGTGAAAGGTTCCTTCACTTCCTGTAAATCCCTGGACAATTATTTTTGAGTCTTTGTTTACAAGTACACTCATGAGTATGGAATTAGCTTAAATTCTTATTTTATTTGGTTTGTTATTCTTTGATGCGTTCCTGGTAGTTTCCTTTGTCCGTATCGATTTTAATTTTGTCCCCTTCGTTGATAAACAAGGGAACATTAATTTGTGCTCCAGTTTCAACTGTTGCAGGTTTGGTCGCGTTGGTAGCTGTGTTACCTTTGACTCCGGGTTCCGTATGGGTGACTTCAAGAACAACGCTTGCAGGCAATTCTACAGAAAGAGGCATGCTGTCTTCGGTATTTATCGAGATTGACACCAGTTCTCCTTCTTTCATCAAGTCAGCATTGTCAATGATATTTTCATTGATGCTGATCTGTTCGTAGTCGTCCGCATTCATGAAGTGAAATTGTTCCCCTTCGCGATAGAGGTATTGAAATTTATTGGTTTCAACACGAATAGCTTCTATTTTGTGCCCCGCAGAAAAGGTATTTTCCACAACTTTGCCTGACGTTACGCTTTTTAGTTTTGTTCTGACAAAAGCCGGTCCTTTTCCTGGTTTTACATGTAAAAAATTTACGATTTTGTAAATGTCGTTGCTGTATTTAATACAGAGGCCTTTGCGAATATCAGCAGTTGTTGCCATGATGTTGATTTAGTTTCTTTGGAAGTATCCTTTCATGATACCGCGCTGTGAGTTTCTTATAAATTGTAATATTTCGTCTCGTTCTGGTGAAGCAATCATTTCAGCTTCAATGATTTCTGCCGCTTGTGCATTATTGTATTTTTTTTGGTAAAGTAAGCGATAAATATTTTGTATTTCAGTAATTTTTTCGGCACTAAAGCCGCGACGACGCAAACCTACTGAATTGATTCCAACATAAGAAAGAGGCTCCCTTGCACCTTTAACATAGGGCGGCACATCTTTACGCACCAAAGACCCACCTGCAATGAAAGCGTGATCCCCAATGGTAACAAATTGATGAACAGCCGTCATCCCTGCCAAAATCACGTAATCCCCTATTGTAATATGACCGGCCAAGGTTGAATTGTTGGAAAAAATACAATGATCTCCTACGATACAATCATGTGCAACATGAGAATAGGCCATTATCAGGCAATTGCTTCCGATGGTGGTTTTCATCCGATTGGTCGTTCCTCTGTTAATGGTTACACACTCACGAATAGTCGTACCATCTCCTATCTCAGCAGTTGTTTCTTCTCCATTAAATTTTAAGTCCTGGGGAATAGCAGCGATTACCGCTCCTGGGAAAACAGAACAATTTTTTCCAATACGAGCCCCTTCCATGATGGTAACATTGGGACCAATCCATGTACCTTCGCCAATGACAACATTATTGGAGATGGTAGCAAAAGGTTCTACCACTACATTTTTAGCAATTTTAGCCCCGGGATGAATAAATGCGAGTGGTTGATTCATTTATTCCGTTTCTTTTCGTTTGATAATTTGAGCCATCATATCACCTTCCGAAGTCAATTGTCCATTAACATAAGCAGAGGCACGCATGTGGCAAATCCCCCTTCGAATAGGAGTTATCAAATCCAGTTTAAAGATCATAGTGTCTCCAGGATGAACCGGTCGCTTGAACTTGACATTATCAATTTTCATGAAAAAAGTCAGGTAATTTTCTGGATCAGGGACTGTATTCAATACCAGGATACCACCAGCTTGTGCCATCGCTTCAATCTGTAAAACCCCAGGCATAACCGGTGCGCCAGGAAAATGTCCTTCAAAATAGGGCTCGTTCATCGTCACGTTTTTGAGGGCTATGACATGGGTTTCGGACAACTCATAAATTTTGTCAACCAATAAAAAAGGAGGTCGATGGGGAAGCATTTTCATAATGGCTACCGTATCCATCAGAGGGGGCTGTGAAAAATCTATTTTCGGTACATTCAATCGCTTGTCATGCTTGACCATTTTTGCAACCTTATGAGCAAAATCAGTATTGACGCGATGACCGGGTTTCTTTGCAATAACATGCCCTCGAATCCGTATCCCGATTAAAGCCAGATCTCCTATAACATCTAATAGTTTGTGACGAGCTGCTTCATTCGAGTAATGCAGGGTAAGATTATCAAGTATGCCGTTGGGTTTGATGCTGATTTGGTCTTTATTAAAGGCCTTTTTTAACTTTTCCGTTGTCGCTTCCGAAAGGGGCTTGTCAACGTATACGATGGCATTGTTTAGATCCCCACCTTTGATCAACCCGTGATCCAAAAGGGTTTCCAATTCATGCAAAAAACTAAACGTCCTTGCAGAGGCTATATCCGAAGCAAAATCAGTGAGTGTATCCAAGGTTGCATTCTGGGTTCCCAAGACTTTGGTGCCAAAGTCAACCATGGTCGTAATTTGGTAGGCATCGGAGGGAATGATGGTCAATTCACTACCGCTTTCTTCATCTTTCATGGAGATAACTTCATCTACAACAAACTCCTCTCGTAATTCTTTTTGTTGTTCCATACCGGCTTTTTGAAGTGCTTCGACAAAATATTTTGAAGAGCCGTCTAGAATGGGGGGTTCCGGAGCATTCAATCGGATGTAGCAATTGTCAATTTCCAATCCGACCAAGGCAGCTAAGACATGCTCTGAGGTATGAATTTTTGCGCCTTCTTTTTCCAGATTGGTTCCCCTTTGGGTATTGGTAACCCATTGAATATCAGCTGGAATGGATACCGGTGGTTCTAAATCCTCGCGGATGAATACATAGCCTGTGTTTTCGGGAGCGGGTTCAAAGCGCAAGATTACTTGAAGCCCTGTGTGTAGGCCCACACCTTCAAGGGAAACTGATTTTGAAATGGTTTGTTGAGGAACCGTTTTTTGTATCATGATGATTGGTTCTTTTCGATTTGGTTGATTCGTTTTACTAGGTCGGGTAAGTTTTTAAAATGTACGTAGGATTTATTATATCCCAAGTAATCTATAGCTGGGGTTCCTTGCAGTTTTGAGTGGCTTGGAATATTGCTGTTGACACCTGTTTGTCCTTGGATCTGAACGTGATCACCGATAGTGATGTGACCGATGACGCCAACTTGTCCGCCTATGACACAATGGGAGCCGACTTTGGTTGAGCCAGCAATGCCTGTTTGAGCAGCTATTACCGTGTTTTCTCCAATTTCGACATTGTGAGCAATTTGGACTTGATTGTCAAGTTTAACCCCACGTCCAATTCGTGTCGACCCCAAAGTAGCTTTGTCTATGGTAGTCAACGCTCCGACGTCAACATGATCTTCCAATACGACATTCCCCGTTTGTGGTATTTTTTTGTATGCACCGTCCTCCTGAGGTGCATAACCAAAACCATCTGATCCGATGATGGCACCACTATGCAAGGTACATTGATCCCCAATAACCGTGTCAGATAAAATTTGTACCCCCGGATAAAGAGTACAGTTTTTTCCAATAACAACGTTGTGCGCAATGAATACATTCGGAAAAATTGCAGTACCAGAGCCAATTCGGCAATTTTCCTCTATCACAACATACGCTCCTACATAGGCATCAGCTGGCATCGCTACATCATTTGCAATTTGAGCGCTAGGATGAATTCCTTTCCTATTGTTTGTTCCATTACTGAAGTATTCTAATAAATCTGAAAAGGCTTGATACGCATTATCAACTCGAATAAGGGTAGGCTTGAACTCTTGTTCCGAAACAAAATCTTGATTGACAAGTACTACAGAAGCATCCGTTGTATATAAGTAGGGTGTGTATTTTGGATTGGATAGAAATGATAAAGTCCCTTGTTGTGCTTCTTCAATTTTTGATAGTTCAGAAACTTCAATTTGGGGGTCTCCATCTATGGTGCCGTTCAGTTGCGTGGCGATCTGTTGGGCAGTAAATTTCATAGTGCAAAAGTAGGAATTTCCAATGAAACTAGCTTTTGGGGCTACACAAATAAAATTGTTTCTGATCGTTTGTGTATTTCATTAGTGCTGTAAAGCTCTGGTGTTGGTGAATTGGAATACTTATACCCGTTTCGTCGAGAAGCAGTATGGGGTGTTTTTTTGATGAATAGGCCTGATTGGAAACACTTCCAGTAAATACATAGGCGTTGGCTACATCCTGTGAACCATAAAAAGCAGTCCATTTTTTTCTCAGCCTATCCAGTTGATCCTCATCGAAGGGTTCATTTTGCATTTTTATTTGAAACAAATCTCTTTGGATCAGGCGTCTTGAGCCGTCTTGGAGGATAAAATCATTGCTTTGCTGCCATTGTTTGACGGTATACCAAATATCCGCATCATCCAACGTCACAAAAACCTCCCAAATACCCGACGAAAAAAGGTTTTCGTTAGAGATGGTTGCAAGCAGTTGAATCAATCTTTTGGATCCACCAATAGAGATACCAGCTGCCAACAAATGGCGTGCGCGATTCAATACCTTGACCAAAAGTAATTCGGCGACCAAACTGGTTTTGTGTAAATAGACCTGCCAATACATCATCCGCCGGGCTAATAAGAATTTTTCCAAGGAATAACTCGCTTTTTGATGAAACACCAATTGGTCATCGACTACGTGCATCATCGACACCAGCCGATTGGAATTGATATTCCCCTCCATGGCTCCTGTGTAGAAACTATCTCTTTTAAGGTAATCAAGACGATCCAAATCGACCTGCCCTTCCAAGAGTTGGTGAAAAAATTTTCTGGAGTATGTGTTGTTGAATATTGCCAGTGCAACATCCAAGCTTCCAGCTTCTTTTTCATTGATCTTTTGCATTAACCCCTCCGATATTTGCTCATGAGCAATTCCAGGAAGCAGGGATTTTTCAATGGCATGAGAAAAGGGACCGTGACCAATATCATGAAGCAGTAAGGCCACTTGAAGTGCTTCTGATTCTTGATTCGAGATAGCCACCCCTTTTTTTCGCAAATGGGCGATCGCTTTTTGAGCCAAATGAAGACACCCCAAAGCATGTTCGAATCGATTGTGGTGGGCACCTGGAAATACAAAGACGGACAAACCCATTTGGGAGATACGCCGCAAACGCTGAAAATAAGGGTGGTTAATAAGACGAATAAGAAGCGGTGAGTCGATGGCAATAAAACCGTAAATTGGGTCGTTGATTAATAAAGGTTTCATAGCCGTTCGCTAGCGGTTTCCTTGCAAATATAATGATATGCAAAAAATACCCATTCTATGGGTCGATGACGAAATTGACCTTCTCAAACCACACATCCTATTCCTTGCTGACAAAGGCTACCAGGTGACACCTTGCAACAATGGGAGAGAAGCTTTGGATTTGATCCAAGAAACAGCCTTCGAACTTGTTCTTCTTGACGAAAACATGCCGGGCCTTTCAGGTTTAGAGACATTGACTGAGGTAAAACAAAAGCAACCGACCCTACCCATTGTAATGATCACCAAGAACGAAGCAGAGCATATCATGGAGGAAGCCATCGGATCGAAAATTTCGGACTACTTGATCAAACCGGTCAACCCCCATCAGATCTTATTGTGTTTGAAGAAACTTCTCCAACACAATCACCTCGTTTCGGAAAAGACCATTCAAAACTATCAACAAGAATTCCGGGCCATAGCCCTGTCATTGAACGATTTGCAAACTTTTGACGATTGGGCGGCTTTCTACAATAAAATGGTTTTCTGGGAATTGGAATTGGAACATTTGGAAGACACCAGCATGTTTGAAATTTTTGAAACCCAAATGCAAGAAGCAAACCAACTGTTCGCTAAATTCATTGAAAACAATTATGAAGAATGGATACAAAATCCGAGTCTGGCTCCAACCCTGTCGCATCAACTTCTAGATCGGGAGGTTTTTCCTAAACTCAGAAAAGAGCAACCAAGCCTCCTTCTGGTCATAGATAATTTGCGATTGGATCAATGGAAAATCATATCGGATACCTTTCGTTCCTATTACACTATTCAAGAAGAAAAAACATACTATAGCATTTTACCTACAGCAACACAATATGCTCGTAATGCACTCTTCTCGGGGTTAACCCCTTTGCAGATGGAAACAATGCATCCGAATTGGTGGAAAAATGATACCGATGAAGGGGGGAAAAACCTTTATGAAGAAGCCTTCTTGGAGGCCCATTTAAAACGAAAAAAACATAATGTCAAGTGGAGCTACCACAAGATAAAACAACTGGCAGAGGGGAAACACTTGGTCAGATTACTCCAAAATCATTCCAAAGAACAACTCACAGTGGTTGTATATAACTTTGTTGATATGATTTCACATGCTAAAACAGAAATGGAAATCATCAAAGAATTGGCCGCTGACAACAAAGCTTATCGCTCCTTGACGAAATCATGGTTTAACAATTCACCATTGCTCGAATTGATTCAAAAAGCAGCAAAATTGGGTTTTCAATTATTTTTAACCACGGATCATGGAACAATGAAAGTAATATCGCCTTCCAGCTTGATGGGGGATCGGGAGACGAGTCAAAATCTTCGCTATAAAACGGGACGCGGCATGACATTTGAATCAAAACACGTCATGACGGCCAATGATCCACATTCGTTGGAACTTCCTCGACTGGCATTAAATAGTCAATTTGTCTTTGCGAAAGAGGATGTTTATTTTGTGTATCCAAAAAATTACAATCACTACGCAAGACTTTTTTTAAACAGCTACCAACACGGCGGAATTTCACTTGAAGAAATGATTGTTCCGTTTGTTGCATTGACCCCAAGAAGCTAATACCTTTGCAAAGTGAAAATCCAATACGCACTTTCCGAGCTTGACCAAATTGCCGAACAGTTGCTAGAAAATTGGGAGCATCCAATTTTACTCTTCGAAGCACCTATGGGAGCGGGAAAAACAACTTTAATCAAAGCCTTATGTGAAAAAATGGGTATTCAAGAACCTGTATCCAGTCCCACCTTTTCCCTGGTCAACAGTTACCGAGATCACAACGGAAATCCCGTTTATCATTTCGATCTCTATCGGCTCAAAAATATTGAGGAGGCACTTGACATTGGTATTGAAGAATACCTGGACTCGGGATACCGCTGTCTTATCGAATGGCCAGACCTTATTCACTCCATCTTATCGGAGCCGTTCCAACGTGTCTCCATACAAATACTCCCTGATCAACAACGCTTGCTAGACATTCATAAATGAAATTATTGTATCGACTTGGGTATTATTTGGTAGGGCTTTCTTTGGGTATGCTCATTGTCAGTTTTGTTTTTAGCGGTAAAAAAACAAGCTGCAACTACGGACCCAATGCGCGGGTCTTGGCAGCCATAAGAAAAAAGAAGTTGCTTGAAAACAATAGTATCAGATTACATGGACAACGCATTGATTCTGTACTGTTTCACCAACTACTTGCACAAGCGAAAGTCGATTTTTCAGAAAGCAATACCCAATTGGATAGTTGTAGAGTGTACCGCATTCAATCCTACTTCAATAAAATAAGCATTGCATTGGATGTTGAAAATTGCACCCAAAACGTTTCGATTCTCAAGCTGCATCTGCAGGACTAGCTCTGCGATTCAATTCTTTGGTAATCAATTCCAATTCACGTGAGGACTGACCTGCAACAGAGGTGTTTTCCTCAGCCCTTCGGATGAGGTAAGGCAGAACTTCTTTGATCGGACCAAAGGGGATATACTTTGCGACATTGTACCCGTTGTCAGCAAGATTAAAAGACAAATGATCACTCATGCCGTATAATTGTCCAAACCAAATATTTGGATGGTTATTAGCAATTTTATTCTTCGCCATCAGCTCCAACAATGAAAGTATGCTGTTTTCGTTGTGACTTCCCATAAATAAAGTACAGCGATCAAGATGGCCCACCAACGTTTGAACGCCGGTATCAAAATTTTGATCGGTTTCAGACTTACTGGCACAAATAGGACTGGGGTAGCCCAATTTTTGAGCCCGCTCGTTTTCTTTTTCAATGTAAGCTCCTCGAACCAATTTGACGCCCAGTTGAAAATCTTGTTGGTTTGCTTTCTCAATAAGGCCTTTTAAATATTCCAAACGATCGTGTCGATACATTTGTACGGTAGTAATGACGTTAGCTTCTTTTTTATTGTGACGAGACATGGCTTCTTCCACTAGAGTATCAATAGCTGGCTGTATCCAGCTTTCCTCAGCATCGACAAAAACACGAAGCCCCCAGCTTACCGACTGACTACATAGAGTTTCGAACCGATTTTTGACCCGTTCCCAAGCAGCTTGTTCTGTTACTGTAAGCACCTCTTTTTGAGCTATTTTTTCGAATAAAGAAAAGGCCCCAATAGCAGTGGGTTTAAAAACACCATAGGGGTGGTTGGGATTTCCTTTTTGATCGTTTAGTGTTTCCAGCGTTTTTGCAAGTGAGGCATCAAAACCTGCCTCGGAGGCAGTTCCCTCAACCGAATATGCCAAAACCGAAGCAATCCGAACCGCACCCAAACGATTTACTACTTTCTGAGAGGCCTGTGCGCTTATTCCAGAGCAAAATTGATTGAACACCGTTGCTTTTATGACCCCATCAATGGGAAGCCTTAATCGCAAAGCTATTTGAGTGATTCTTTTTCCTATGGATACCAACGTTTTATTCTGAATCAAACGAAATAACCAATACGCTCTGCGTAGTTCAAAATTGGATTTTAACTGGAAAGCTACTTGGGTATTTTCAAAAAAATCACGCTTCATTGCATCCGTAAATTTAATACCTTTCGGCAGCAAGGTAGCAAACCTTTTTGACAATTCAACCATGCCATTTGACGCTTACTCCGCCGAACGTATCCGACAGTATTTTGACCTGCATAAAGTGTCATTTTATGAAAAGAAAATGATGGGTGGCTTGTGTTTTATGGTGAATGAAAAAATGTGTTGTGGCCTACACTATGACAAAAAAAAGCAACAAAACATGCTTATGGTTCGTATTGGTGCGACCGCACAAAAGCGTCATGAAAAAAAAGAAGGTGTTTTCCCAATGGACTTTACAGGTCGTCCTATGAAAGGATTTCTCAATGTAGCAGATACGGCTTGGGATACAGAAACCGATTTGATCTTTTGGTTAGAGTTGTGCTTGGCATTCAATCCACTAGCCAAAGCCAGCAAAAAAAAGCGTGCGGGTTGAGGGGAATCTACTACTTTTGTAGCCAATGAACGTATTGCCACCCATTCCCTCTTTAAATTATAAAGTCGTTTTTGGCGAATCTGGCCGTAAGGCGTTCCAACAATTGATTCAGGAAAACGACTATTCCGCCATTTTTGTTCTAGTTGACAGCAATACCCATCAACATTGTTTGTCCGTTTTCATGCCAAGCCTGGCCACAGATCTATCCATTGACATCATTGAAATAGAAGCCGGCGAAGCACACAAACACCTACAAAGCTGTTTGGGAGTTTGGGAAACACTTTCAGAAAACGGAGCCGATCGAAAAAGTCTCTTAATCAACTTGGGTGGGGGTGTTGTTACCGATTTGGGTGGTTTTGTCGCAGCGACCTTTAAACGCGGTATCGATTTTATCAATGTTCCCACTTCCTTACTCGCCATGGTGGATGCTTCTGTCGGTGGTAAAACAGGTGTTGACTTGGGTGTTTTAAAAAATCAAGTAGGAATTATTGTACAACCCCAATTGGTTTGGGTAAATGACTTGTATTTGCAAACCCTTCCCCCCGAACAATTGCGAAGCGGTTATGCAGAAATGCTCAAACACGGTCTGATAGCTGATCCCCCCTATTGGAACAAACTGGCTGCATTCGGTAATTTACGCACCGATACCCTGCTCCCTACCATTCATCATTCGGTAAGTATCAAAAACGAGGTCGTTAAAAAAGATCCTACCGAAAAAGGATGGCGTAAAATTTTAAATTTTGGTCATACGCTGGGGCATGCTATTGAATCTTATGCGCTTGAAAACCAACAACAACGAACTCTTTTACATGGCGAAGCCATAGCAGTGGGCATGATAATGGAAGCCTATCTCTCCGTAAGCCTTTGTGGATTGCCTCTGGATGATGCCAAGACAATTAGAAAGATTTTTTTATCCATTTTTTCCAAAGAAAATTTTCCCCCAGAGGCTCAGAAGGCCATTGTAAAACTATTGGTTTTTGATAAAAAAAACAGTCACGGTCAAATCAATTTCTTGCTCCTCGAGGCAATTGGAAAACCTGTTATAGATGTCAAAGTTCCCCATGCGCTGTTTGCTGGAGCTTTTGCGTTTTATAATGACGAAATACTTTAGGCCGAATTCCGACTGGCATTGATGTTACCAAACAAGGAGCGTGTTACCATTTTTTCAAACAAGGGCAATGCATCGGTAAACTCACCTTCGGCTTTGGCCCGTTGTATTTTTTGCAAGGCATATTGTTGGATGGTCAACAAAGGTTGAACGATCTCTTCACGCAACTTGATAGAGGCTTTTCCAGCTTGTTGATCTTCCATAAGCGAACGCATACCACTGAGTTCCAGCACCAAAGATTTGGTCAATAGAAACTCCTCGTGAATTTGAGACCAAAAAGCACCGAATTCCGTATCCGCTTCCATGTAAGCAGTCAATTGGAAAAAAGACTTGGTCATGCTCATCATGCTGTTGGCAATTAAAGTCCGGAAAAAGAGAGAATTTTCGTAGAGTTGTATCGCACGGTCAAATTCCCCTGCACGTTTAAGCTCCTGCAATGCGGTACCCACTCCATAAAATCCAGGAACGTTTTGCTTGGATTGACTCCATCCCCCCACAAAAGGAATGGCTCGTAAGTCTTCAAAAACCAGAGCATCACTCTTGCCTCGTTTGGCTGGGCGACTTCCAATATTGGTCTTTGCATAATAGGGTAAGGTGGTCATTTTTTCCAAATAGGAAATAAATTTTGGATGGGCTTTAAAGGCTTGGTATGCGACATAGGATCGTTGTGCCAATTCCTCTAATGTGGCTCGGTCTGCTGCTCTGAGTTCGTTGGTGTCTTGAGCAAAGACTTGGTTTTCAATACCCGAACTCAACAATTGTTCCAAGTTAAATTGACAGGAATCCAATGTACCAAAATTGGAACTGATAGTTTGCCCCTGAATGGTTAATTGTATGTCATCGGACTGGATGGTTTTACCCAATGATGCATAAAAACGGTGGGTATTGCCGCCTCCACGAGCGGGTGGTCCCCCACGGCCGTCAAAGAAAGCAACTTCCAAATCATACTCCTGAGACAGCTTGCTCAACACCTCTTTGGTTTTGTAAATACTCCAATTGGCCATAAAGTACCCACCATCTTTGGTGCCATCTGAAAAACCAAGCATAATAGTTTGCTTATGATCCCGTTGGGCCAAATGCGTGCGATAAACAGGATTTTCATAGAGCATACGCATTACTGCTTCTGCAGCTTCCAAATCGGGTATGGTTTCAAAAAGAGGGATGATGTCCACCGTGGGCTCGTCCCAACCACACAAACGAAACATAGCAAACAACTGCAATACATTTTCAACCGATTGGCAATTGCTGATAATGTAGCGGTGACAACCTCTTTCTCCGTTTTTCTCTTGAATAGTTCGCATGCTGTGGATACTTTCTAATGTCTGAAAGGCTATACTATCGGTTTCGAGTAAGTGGGTAGGAAAATGACCCCGCAACTTGAGAAGAATAGCATAGCGTGCTTCTAAAGACAATGTATCGTAGGCCTCGGGACAATTTGTAATGTATTTCGCCGCTTCTGGGTGATTGATAAGCGTATGGAATACCGATGCGTGTACACGAGAATCTTGACGGATGTCCAAACTGGCAAAATGGAACCCAAACAAACGAACTTTGTTTCGCATATCCGCCACTTCAGACTGATAAATTCCATTGTGCTCCTCGCCCAATTGTTGGTGGACTGCATTCAATTCAGAAATGAGATAGGCAGGAGACACAACTGGTTTTTCTTTGGGATAAAACAATTCTTCTAAAAGTAAATCCGTCAATTGATTGATGGTCTCATCAGCTCCATCAAAAGTTATTTTTCGTTTTAATTTTCGAATGTCCCGATAGTAGTTCCGCAAAATTGAAAACCGCAGGGCTTCTGCCGTTTTCAGAGTAATGTCCGCGGTAACATAGGGATTGCCATCGCGGTCCCCACCCGGCCAAAACCCAAAATCAAAAATGGAATTTTCAATGGGTTTGTTGTTGAAAATATTCTGTTCCAAATAGTCGTATATAGTACTGGCGGAATGGTAGAAGACATTTTCCAAAAACCAAATTAAACTAACTGCCTCGTCTAGAGGGGTAGGTTTCTGTTTGTTATAAAAACGTGTTTTACCCAATTGCGCTAGCAGAGTTTTTATACGACTCAAATCATCCTCTTGAATGGCGTCGGACAAATCATTGATGATGCCGAGTACCGATCCCGGGTAAAATTGCGTGGGGTGTGCTGTTAATACAATTCGAACATTGAATCGATTCAAATAGTCTCGCAAAGCATCTAGTTTGCCTTTGGAATTAGCTTCTTCCTTGATATTTCGAATGGTCCCCCTTCCATGCATGTTGTTGACATAAGCAAAACCAGCATCTTCAATAGCATCAAACAAAACAACCTGACGTTCAATGTATTGAATAAACTGAAACAGGACATTGTGCTGTGCCTCAAAATCCAATTCAGGAAAGAATTTTTTAAAAAATTGTTCGACAATAACTTCGGGAGACTTGTTCTGCGAAAAACTTTCCTGACACAAGGCGGCAAACAATGGAAGATATACTCCTGTTTCTTTTATGTTTTTAAGAGGGAGTGTAAGGAAAAGGTTGTTGTAAATTTGGTATTTGGAGAGGATCCGTTCGTTAAAACGGTCAATTTTGGGGATACGAGCCATTTTGTTTTAGTCTTCTAATTCATTAAAAATATGATGCATCAAGCGGCGTTTGTCATTGATGCTTTCTTCCATAGAAATCATGGTTTCTGTTCGTGCGACACCATCAATATCATCGATTGAGAAAATGATGTTTTTGGCATGCGAGGTGTCCCGCGCTCGCACTTTACAGAAAATATTGAATTTTCCTGTAGTAATATGTGCTACTGTAACAAAGGGAATCGCATTCAGGCTTTCCAAAACGCTTTGCGTATGGCTTGTTTTGTCTAAAAATAAGCCTACGTAAGCAATAAAGGAATATCCCAGTTTAACATAGTCTAAATTCAGAGAGGACCCTTTAATAATACCTGCTTCTTCCATTTTTTTGACACGGACATGAACGGTTCCAGCAGAAATCAACAACCGTTTGGAAATATCAGTGAAAGGAACGCGTGTATTTTCTATTAAAATATCGAGAATTTGATGATCGACATCATCTAATTTAACAGTGCTCATAACAACATTTTTTTAGTACAAAGATCTGGAATAATTTAATTTTTCACAACAAAATCGTGTTTTGTCTATCATATATTCAATCAAATGTTATATTTTCCAAAAATCCTACCCTTTGATTGGCCTCAAAATGGATTACCGTTGATTTTTCATGCTGGTCGTACTGCTTTTCGAAATGCCCCCGCAAACCCAGATAGGTACCAAAACTGTGAAAACTAGGAATTAGAACGATTTGATTGTTTTCCAAAGACTCCTGATACTGGATGGCCAATTGCTGTGCTTCATAGACGGTGTTTCCGTGCTGAATATTCACATTTTGCCATAGCATATCCACAAATCCTTTGTCGTTTTCTGGCAATTCCAAATAGTCTGCCACAGCAAAAGCAAGATACGATTCAGAGGCAATGCATTCAAAACAGGATAACAGGGCATTATATACCCAAGCTGTGGTTTGATTGCGTTGGTAATCGTCCGGATGATGCCCCGCTTCAAACAAAAGGGTAGGCACACCGGCTGTGGTGAAGGCATCGCCCACACAATTGGAATTGTACGTATCGTCATACCGTCCGATGCGATGCAAGAGATCCGTTGGCATGACATCCACTATAGCTGCGATGACTTGCATGGCAATTTTTCGTTGTGGAGGAAGGGAACAGGCGGTATCTGCAGCCGGGGCTAAAAACGATAAAGTTGCTGGTTCCCCTCCTTTTCCCGCAGCAAAAATAGTTCGTTGGCCATGTAAGTTGAGTGCAAAGTCAGGTTGAAAAGAATGGAAAACCTGATGCAACAATTGGCTTTCCGGTTGTGTCAAGGCCTGAGCATCCCGATTTAAATCAATATCATTCGCGTTATGACGCTGAAAACGCTTTGAGCCATCGGGATTTAACTGGAGTATGATATACAGTTTTAGGTCTTCTAGAAAAGGAAATGAAGTACCTTGAACATAAGCACGTAAAAACTGAATCAATGCGCGTGTCGTTGTACTTTCATTACCGTGCATTTGGGACCACAAAAGAATTTTTTTCGTTCCATTTCCAATTGATAACCCATAAATGGGTCTTCCTTCGACAGACTGCCCCAAAATTTTGAAAGGTAATTGTGGATTTTCTGAAACGAAATCACTGATTTTTTCTGGTGGATAATAACGCGACATGTTACAAAAGTAAACAATCCCTTGTTTACATAAATAAACAAGAATAATTCATTTTTGTAAACAATAGTATCGTCAGTCATTGGTTTTTTGTATGGATTTGTAAACATATTTCATAATGAAACATTTATATTTTTGTTTATCAGTATTTTATCACGTATTCCTAAACTTATTAATGAAGAACTAAAAGGTTGAAATAGATGTTTTTTAATAGTTACACTTTTGTATATTGCTTAAAGATTTTCAATTGTTTACAATGTTAAACCATCAGGAAATAATCGACCGAATTGAAGCATTACGGAAGAAAGAAGGGCTTACTGCTGCCGCCTTTGCACAACGTATTGGAGTACCTCGTTCTTCGCTTTCCCACCTGGTATCGGGTCGCAATAAACCTTCTTTGGATTTACTGATAAAAATCGCTGATGTCTTTCAAGGGGTCTCCCTGGATGGATTGGTGTTTGGAAAACCAGCACCAACTTCATCGCTGCAGTCCCCTCCACTTTCCAAAACCCTAAATACGCCAACTACCCAGGCAATTTCAACAACCCATGAAATGACCGCAGAGTTGCCCTTTGAAACTGAGCAAAACAAAGAGACTGCAGCAGCGCATCCCCATAATGTCACATCACAACCCATTAAAAAACCGGTTCAGCAAATTGCTCTTTTTTTTGAGGATGGCAGTTTTGAAATGTATTCGCCCAAATCTTAGTACTTTCGCATCGATGAAAAAAATCCGAATGCTACTTCTTCTGAGCCTGCTTGGAAGTTGCTATCCTGTGGAACGCAATTGTTTGCCCTTTCACAACGGTCGTTTTCGTTTTACAACCGAAGTGAATGGTTCCCTTCAAACAGCTGAATTCATCCGCAAGGATAATTTGGAAATAGAATTCTATCAACAACAAACTGATTCAGCAAACATTCGTTGGGTCAACGATTGTGAATGTATTTTGACCAAAATTAATCCGACCAGCAATCAGGACAAACGTCCCATTCGGATGCGAATCCTACAAACGAAAGATTCCTCCGAATACGTTTTTGAATACAGCCTGGTTGGAGACAATAAAAATACCCAACGAGGAACCATTGAAAAACTAAACTAGTCCATGTCCATTTTTACAACGGAAACACTCTCAGCGTTTTTAACTTTGACGTTTCTTGAAATCGTTTTGGGAATAGACAATATCTTATTCATCACCCTGATATCCAACAAACTTCCTGAAGCAGATCGAAAACGGGCCACCCAATTGGGATTGGTCTTGGCCATGGTATTGCGCATTCTTCTTCTTATGGGGATTTCCGTTTTTATAGGAATGCAAGAAACCTGGTTTACCATTGACACTTCTTTTATCCAATCAGAAATCAGTGGTCAGAGCATAATTCTTTTTATGGGCGGTTTGTTTTTAATTTACAAAGCAACCAAAGAAATTTACGAACGGGTTGAAGTTCCAGCAGCAAAATTTCAAGCCCTGCCTTCTGTTGCTACCCATTCTCTTTCCCGGGCCGTATTGCAAATCACTTTGATCAACATCATCTTTTCCTTCGATTCCATCTTGACCGCCATCGGCATGACAAACGGCCTACCCAATGCCTTTTGGCTCATGGTCGTTGCTGTGGTCCTTTCGGTTCTCATCATGATGTTGTTTGCCCACCCAGTGGGAGCGTTTGTCAACCAACATCCTTCCTTGCAAGTGTTGGGCATGGCTTTTTTACTATTGATCGGATTCATGCTCTTGACTGAAGCGGCCCATCTTTCGCATACGCAAGTACTGCAACAAGAAATAGGAAGTATTCCCAAAGGCTATTTGTATTTCGCCATTGCCTTTTCGTTGGGCGTAGAATTTATTAATATGCGTATAAGGAGACAATAACCCGCTCGTTAAAGGTCGAGTTTGATCTGCGGAGCTGTCGCTTCTCCTTCTATTTCTACCTCAATATTTTCAACGGCCTCAGTTTGAGGTGCTGTGTAAGGCAGGGTCTTGAGCAAACTGACCTTTTTGATTTTTTTACTTCCCAACTGATTACCCATTGCACCATAGCCTTTGATACTGATAAATTCCTCGGCATTGATCTCCAATGGGTCAGGGACAGGCTTGCCTTTGGGTTTCACGTATTCAATTTCTAACACAGGGCGCCATTCAGCGCATACAAATAATAAAGTAGCGTCAGATTTGATAAACGAATCAACTTTTTCTTCGGCTTCAATCAAAAATCGTTTCAAGAAATACCGGTCTTTATTCGGATCGTAATAGACCGCTGTAATGGGTTTGTTGGGGATCCATCGTTCCAACAGCAAAGGTGCTGGGTCAAAGTGGAGGTTTAAATCAGGTGCCACGGCTTTGGACTCCCCCCTTTCGTTGATCGCCAACAGTTTATCATCGCCACTAAAGGCCCCAATCCAATCGCCCCGTTCGTCAACATTCAATTTGCCCACCGCCCGATCAAACCAAATATCTCTTGGTTTGAGCGTTGATACGCCTTTCGATTTTAACTCGACTTTGCGAATGCCATATTTGGTTACGATATTACCACGCACCCCCCGGCCTTTGACTTGCAAATCGGCAAAGTCTAAATCCCATTTCAGTTTTTTGATACTGCCGTTGTTGCGCAGGTTGATAGTTACCAATTCGCCTTCCCCATTGGGATTGGCGGTGAAATAAAGAACTTCCGAGCCCGCTTTACCCTGGGTCAGATCGTATTTTTTATCACGAGTGATCCCCGTCACAGCAAAGCGTTTGATAAAAGAAGTACCCCTTTTTCCGTCGCGGTAAATCATATTGTAAATGGTTCGTTTGTCTTTTTTCTTAAAGACAGCAACATGGATAATGTCTTTTTCAATAAAAACTTTACTATCCACTTTGACCACCATCATTTGTCCGGCTTTAGTAAAGGCAATCACATCATCTATATCAGCACAATCACAAACATATTCCTCTTTACGCATGGAAGTACCAATAAAACCTTCGGCCCGGTTGACATATAATTTCTGATTTCGGACCACCACTTTTTTGACATCAACATCGTCAAATGCCTTGATTTCAGTTTTGCGGGCCTTGGTTTTCCCATAGGTTTTCTGCAGCTGCTCAAAATACTGTATGGCATAGGCGATTAGATTCGCCAAATGGGCTTTGACTGCTGCAATTTCCCCTTCCAAAGCTTCAATTTTCTGCTGGGCCTTGTCAATGTCAAATTTAGAGATCCGCTTGATGCGTATTTCCGTCAAACGAACGATGTCTTCTTGAACTAAAGCGCGTTTTAGGTGTCCGATGTGGGGTTGTAAGCCTTTGTCTATGGTTGTCAGCACCCCTTCCCAGGTCTCTACCTCTTCGATATCGCGGTAGATGCGGTTTTCAATAAATATCCGTTCTAATGAAGCAAAGTGCCATTGGTTTTCCCATTCAGCCAAAGCGACTTCCAGCTCTTTTTTGAGCAATTCGACCGTGTTGTCGGTGGAAATTTTAAGCATTTCCGAAACCCCAATAAAGTGGGGTTTGTTGTCTATAATGACACAACCTAGCGGGGAAATAGAAGTTTCACAGGCGGTAAACGCATAGAGGGCATCAATGGTTTTGTCAGGTGAAATGCCATTGGGTAAATGCACCATGATTTCGACCGTTGCTGCTGTGTTGTCTTCTATTTTTCGAATTTTTATTTTCCCCTTTTCGTTGGCTTTTAAGATACTATCGATCAGGCTGGTGGTTGTTGTACCGTAGGGTATTTCAGTAATAACCAGCGTATTTTTGTCTTGTTGTTGGATCTTAGCCCGAACCCGAACCTTACCGCCGCGCTGACCGTCGTTGTATTGCTGCACATCCATTACGCCGCCTGTTATAAAATCAGGGTAAAGTGTAAAAGACTTACCCTTAAGATATTGTATGGATGCTTTTAACAGTTCATTGAAGTTGTGCGGTAAGATTTTTGTCGACAAACCAACGGCAATTCCCTCGGCACCTTGCGCCAATAAGAGCGGGAATTTGATGGGAAGGTTAACCGGTTCTTTTTTACGCCCATCATAAGACAATTGCCAATCAGTGACTTTGGGGCTGAACACCACTTCGAGGGCAAATTTTGACAAACGGGCCTCGATGTAGCGCGAAGCGGCTGCACGGTCCCCCGTAAGTATATTCCCCCAGTTGCCCTGCATATCAATCAACAATTCTTTCTGACCAATTTGGACCATGGCATCACTAATACTGGCATCACCGTGGGGATGGTATTGCATCGTATGCCCCACGATGTTGGCCACTTTATTGTAGCGACCATCATCCAAATCTTTCATGGAGTGCAGTATTCTCCGTTGCACCGGCTTTAAACCATCTTCTATGGCGGGAACAGCACGTTCTAGGATCACATAGGAAGCGTAATCCAGAAACCAATCCTGGTACATACCCGAAACCCGAATTAGGCTTTCCCCGGAAGTGGAAATTGGGTCTGGTGTGGTGTTGCTGTTGTCCATCGGTACTAAAATAGCTACTGCAAGTTGGTCATTGACCGCGAAAATGAAAATTTAGTTAACAACGGTTTTTGTTCAGTGTTGACAATTATTCGACCAAAGTTTCTTCGACCAAATCCAATTCGACTTTTAGATTTTCTATGATAAATTTTTGACGGTCCAGGGTGTTTTTACCCATATAAAACTCCAGCAATTGCTCTACTGTGGTGGCTTTATCGAGCATGACGGGGTCCAGACGCATATCCTCACCAATAAAATATTTAAACTCATCGGGCGAGATTTCACCCAAGCCTTTAAAGCGAGTAATTTCAGGCTTGCCTCCCAGTTTTTGAAGGGCAGCGATACGTTCCTTTTCAGAATAGCAATATATCGTTTCTTTTTTGTTGCGCACTCGAAACAGTGGGGTTTGTAAAATATACAGGTGCCCTTCTTTGATCAATTCTGGGAAAAACTGTAGGAAAAAAGTGATCAACAACAAACGAATGTGCATCCCGTCTACGTCCGCATCGGTAGCAATGACAATATTGTTATAACGCAGGTCTTCCATGCTTTCCTCTATATTGAGAGCCGCCTGCAAGAGGTTGAACTCCTCATTCTCATAGACGATTTTTTTGGACATCCCAAAGGAGTTTAAAGGCTTGCCACGCAAACTAAATACCGCCTGGGTATTGACATCTCGTGACTTGGTGATTGATCCACTGGCCGAATCCCCCTCTGTAATAAACAAGGTGGAGTCCAATCGACGATCTTTTTTCAAGTCCCCCAAATGCACCCGACAATCCCGCAGTTTTTTGTTGTGCAAACTGGCTTTTTTGGCCCTTTCGCGGGCCAATTTTCGGATCCCTGACAATTCCTTTCGCTCCTTTTCGGCTTGGATGATTTTTCGTTGAATGGCTTCAGCTGTTTCTGGATTCTTATGCAAGAAATTATCCAGCTGATGCGTCATAAAATCATTGATATAGGTCCGCACCGTAGGCAAATCGCCACCCATATCAGTAGACCCCAGCTTGGTCTTGGTTTGGGATTCAAACACAGGCTCCATCACCTTAATGCTTAAAGCCGCAATGATCGATTTACGGATATCCGAAGCTTCATAGTTTTTGCCAAAATGTTCCCGTATGGTTTTGACAACGGCCTCCCGGAATGCGGCTTGATGGGTCCCCCCTTGAGTGGTATTTTGGCCATTGACAAAGGAATGGTATTCTTCGCTGTACTGGGTTTTGCTGTGACTCATGGCCACTTCAATGTCCTCCCCTTTCAGATGTATGATAGGATAGAGTAAATCGGCTTCATTGGTTTGGTCTTCTAACAAGTCCTTCAATCCATTTTCGGATTGAAAAGCCTGACCGTTAAGGGTAATGGTCAACCCTGGATTCAGATAGACATAGTTTTTGAGCATGCGCTCAATGTATTCCATCCGAAATATGTAGTTCTTAAAAATTTGCGCATCGGGTTGGAAACGCACCAAAGTACCTCTGCGTTTAGCACTTTTGGTAATTTCGCTTTCCGATTGCAGTTCCCCATAGGCAAAAGCAGCCGACTTGGTTTGCTGTTCCCGAAAAGAAGCCACGCTGAAAGCGGTGGATAAGGCATTGACTGCTTTGGTTCCAACCCCATTGAGTCCCACTGATTTTTTAAACGCGCGACTGTCGTATTTTCCGCCTGTATTCATTTTAGAGACCACATCCACTACTTTACCTAGTGGGATGCCCCGACCGTAGTCCCGTATTTGCACTACGCCTTCTTCAATAATGATATCGATGGTTTTGCCGGCTCCCATAACAAACTCATCAATACAGTTGTCCAAAATTTCCTTGAGCAGAATGTAGATGCCGTCATCTGGCGAAGAACCATCACCCAATTTCCCGATATACATCCCGGGACGCATACGAATGTGCTCTTTCCAGTCGAGCGAACGTATATTGTCTTCAGTGTAATTTGTTGGTTGCGCCATAGTATGGCACTAAGTTAATGGTTAGCCCCTTGGAGAAACGGCTATTTAACTGTAAAAAATTAACAATTTCAACAGCGCGTTGTTGAGAAGTTTTTTAGTAGAGGTATGTTTATACATTAAAGCGAAAGTGCATCACATCGCCGTCTGCCACGGTGTATTCCTTGCCTTCGATGCGCATTTTCCCCGCTTCCTTGACCTTGTTTTCGGATTCCATAGCATCGTAATCGCTAAAACTGATGACTTCGGCACGGATAAAACCTTTTTCAAAATCGGTATGGATTACGCCTGCAGCCTGGGGTGCACTGGCACCAACGGGAATTGTCCAAGCGCGAACTTCTTTTTCTCCAGCCGTAAAGTACGTTTGTCGTTCTAACAACTGATAAGCAGAGCGGATCAACTTGGCTGCTCCAGCTTCTTCCAGCCCCAAATCTTCTAAAAACAACTGTCGCTCTTCATAGGACTCCAATTCATTGATATCGGCTTCTATACTAACGGCCAAAACCAACAACTCAGCATTTTCAGAAGCGATGGCTTTTTGAACAGCTTCCACATGGGCATTGCCACGCACGGCAGCACCTTCATCGACATTGCAGACATAGAGTACGGGTTTGTCCGTCAGCAATTGTAGGGGTGTAACAAAAGTGGCGCGTTGTTCGTCAGTCAGGTCGCACCCCCTAATATTCTGGGCCTGCTCCAAAGCTTGTTTTAGAATATCGAGTGTTTCCAATTCTTTGGCGGCCTCTTTGTTGCCTGTTCGGGCAGCTCTTTGAACCTTTTCAAGTTTTTTTTCAACGGTTTCCAAATCCTTGAGTTGCAATTCAAAGTCGATGATTTCTTTGTCCCGCAGGGGATCAACCGATCCTTCTACATGCACAATGTTGTCGTTTTCAAAACATCGCAGAACGTGGAGAATAGCGTCTGTTTCGCGGATATTGCCCAAAAATTGATTGCCCAAGCCCTCACCCTTGCTAGCGCCTTTGACCAGTCCCGCAATATCAACAATTTCTACGGTAGCCGGGATGACTTTTTCAGGATTGACCAGTGCTGCCAGACGATCCAAACGTGGATCAGGAACATTGACCACCCCAATATTGGGCTCAATGGTACAAAATGGAAAATTGGCACTTTGCGCTTTGGCATTAGACAAACAGTTGAATAAGGTCGATTTTCCGACATTGGGGAGGCCTACTATCCCTGCTTTCATATGGGTTTAGTCTTGGTGTAAAAATTTTTGTTTGGCCAAAAGGCTTTCTTCGGATTCCACACGGTTTTCATCAGGCACACAGCAATCCACGGGACATACGGCAGCACATTGCGGTTCGTCGTGGAAACCCTTGCACTCGGTACATTTATCAGGTACAATATAATAGTATTCATCCGACACCGGTTCCATCACCATTTCTGCATCCGCCTTGGTACCATTAGGCAAAACAAAAGAACCCTTTAGCTGCGTACCGTCCTGATAGCGCCATTCCTCGGCGCCCTCATAAATGGCTGTGTTGGGACATTCGGGTTCACAGGCTCCGCAATTGATACATTCATCAGTAATAATGATCGCCATGGGTTTTTCTTTTTCTTTATTTTTGGCAAAAATAGGGCTAAATCCAAAAACCAAGCATTTTTCTTTTGAAAACATCCATCAATACCCTGACCGCCCTTGGGCAAAAAATGGCCGCATTGGCCTCTGACCCCTCTATTGACTCAGATTTTGAGGCCCTACTCAAAAAAGTCCAATTGAGTAACGGCTGGTTTACCCGGGAACAAATTACCACTGCCCTCCTTGCCTGGTCAAAAGCCCTCCATCGGGAAAAACTCATGCAATGGCTAGCTCCCTATGCTTCTACGGACCAACCCAAAATAGTGGGACTCATATTAGCCGGTAACATCCCTTTTGTCGGGCTTCATGATCTACTATGTATTTGGGTAAGCGGACACCTGGCCAAGGTTAAATGCGCCACCAAAGACCCTTATCTCCTACCTTGGTTGGTCAGCCTATTAGAAACCCTGAGCCCAGCCGACCAAGGACGCATCCAATTTGTCGATCGACTTGAGTCCTATGACGCAGTTATCGCTACAGGGAGCAACAACTCGGCCCGCTATTTTGAACATTATTTTGCTGCTGTTCCCCATTTGATTCGAAGAAACAGAAATGCCGTTGCTGTTTTGGACGGTACCGAAACGGCAGAACAATATACTGCACTAGGAGATGATATTTTGCGGTATTACGGCTTGGGTTGCCGCAATGTATCCAAGGTATTCCTGCCCTATGATTTTGATTTGGATCTGATTTTTGGCGGCCTCTACCCCTACCAAAGCGTGATGGAAAACCAGAAATACGCCAACAACTACGACTATAATAAAGCCGTTTTTTTGATGAGCGAATTTGACTTTTTGGAAAATGGCTTTTTTATGCTGCGGGAATGTTCTGATTGGGCCGCTCCCATCGCCTGTTTGCATTACGAATATTATGATAGCTTGGAGCGCCTAAGCCCTTTACTACTCCAAAATCAAGAACAAATCCAGTGTACGATCAGCCATCTGGACGTGCCCAAGGACATTGCCTTGGGGCAAGCCCAGGAACCCGAGCTTTGGCAATATGCTGACGGGGTGGACACCCTGGCTTTTTTACAGCAGTTATAAATCCTTCTTTTTTGGGTGTTTTTTCACAATTCGATACAAGGTTATAGAAACTAGGATTTTTGTTGTAGTAACAGCTAACAGAATCCCAAATTTGTACTACAAGCATGATGATCTCACCAAGTATACCTTCAAAAATTGGACATAGGCAATTCTGGAACCATTTTTAAAAAAATGGAATAGAATCAATGCTACAAATAAAGATTTTGAATCGCTCGGCTCTTTTCAATACTGCTTATCATATCCTATTGAAAATTATACCAAACCAAATGAACACATTTAGCTCCGTATTACCCGATTGCATAATACCATCTGAATTTCATAAATCGCATATTAAAAACAATCCTGTAGCGGATTTAAAACAATGTTGACAAAAATGAATAATTAATGGTGGTGATGGCCTGGGTTTGGTCAGAAGTTCAGATATTTGCAGCGAGAAAAAAATAATATGAAAAAGCACAATTTTAGTGCCGGGCCCGCCATTCTCCCACAAGAAGTTCTTTCCCAGGCTTCGGAGGCGGTGCGTGAACTGGACAACTCGGGTTTGTCATTGATAGAAATCTCCCACAGGAGCAAGGAATTTATTGCTATAATGGAAGAAGCCTGTGCCCTGGCATTGGAACTTTCCGACTTGGAAAACACCACCTATCGCGCCATCTTTTTACAAGGTGGGGCCAGTATGCAGTTTCTTATGACCGCTTACAACCTGTTGGACTCCAGAGCGGGTTATATCAACACAGGGTCGTGGTCAGACAAAGCCATCAAAGAAGCGAAATTGTTCGGTGAGGTGGTAGAATTGGCTTCCTCTAAAACCGCCAACTATAATTATATTCCTAAGGAATATGCAGTCGCTGGTGATTTGGACTATGTGCACTTGACGACCAATAACACCATTTTTGGAACCCAGTTCCATGATATACCGGTGCTTTCTGCTCCTTTGGTGGCGGATATGAGTTCGGATATCTTTTCTCGCCCTTTTGATTACAGCAAGTTTGGCTTGTTCTACGCAGGGGCTCAAAAAAATCTCGGTCCTGCTGGAACAACATTGGTCATTGCCAATATGGATATGATCGGAAAAGTATCACGCAAAGTTCCTTCTATGATGGATTACTCCTTGATGATCGCCAAGGAAAGTATGTTTAACACCCCACCGGTATTTGCGGTTTACACTTCGCTCCTGAATATGCGATGGATCAAAGCCCAGGGCGGGTTAGCAGCTGTGGGACAGGCCAATGCTGAAAAAGCCCAGCAACTGTACCATGAAATTGATCGCAATGCGGCCTTTGTTGGCTTTGCAGCAGTTGAAGATCGCAGTCAAATGAATGCAACCTTTAATCTGACCGATGCCGACACCGCAGCACGATTTGATGCTTTGTGGAACGAAGCAGGTATCAGTGGTCTTAAGGGGCATCGTTCTGTAGGGGGGTATAGAGCCTCTATCTACAACGCCCTCCCCCTGGAGAGTGTTCAGCTCCTAATTGAGGTTATGAAAGAATTTGAAAGAACGCTTTAATCATTATACATGAAAATTTTAGCTAATGATGGTATTTCGCCATCTGGAATCACCGCTTTGGAAGCGGCGGGCTTTTCGGTTGAAACCACTAATGTGGCCCAAGAACAACTCATTGACTACATCAACACCAATGACATCAGTGTATTGCTGGTTCGCTCGGCTACGACCGCCCGAAAAGAACTGATCGATGCTTGCCCTAACCTTAAAATTATAGGAAGAGGTGGTGTTGGAATGGACAATATTGATGTCGACTACGCCCGAGATAAAGGCCTGCACGTTATCAATACGCCAGCTGCTTCTTCTGCTTCCGTGGCCGAATTGGTTTTTGCACACCTCTATGGCGGGGTGCGTTTCCTTTACGATGCCAATCGAAACATGCCTTTGGAGGGAGAGTCCAATTTTAAAGGACTTAAAAAAGCCTATGCCAAAGGGATGGAACTGCGCGGCAAAACCATGGGGATCTTTGGTTTTGGACGAATCGGACAAGAAGTAGCCAAAATTGCTTTGGGCGTGGGTATGCGTGTCGTAGCTTCGGATATGTATCTCGAAGAAGCTGTTGTACCCGTTAGGCTGTTTAACGGAGATAGCTTGGATGTTAGCATTCAAACAGTACCTATGGATACACTATTACAGGAATCGGATTTTATCAGCTTACATGTTCCCGCACAAAAGGATTATGTGATTGATACGGCCGCTTTTGAAAAAATGAAAAAGGGAGCCGCGTTGATCAATGCTGCCCGTGGCGGAGTGGTCGATGAAGTAGCTTTGGTTGACGCCTTAGACCGTGATCATTTGGCTTTTGCTGCTTTGGATACTTTTGAAAATGAGCCCAAGCCAGAGATCAAACTGTTGATGCATCCCAAAATTTCTTTAACACCCCATATTGGAGCAGCGACACAAGAAGCTCAAGACAGAATTGGACAGGAATTGGCCGATCAAATCATTGAAATTCTGAGCGCATAAAAGTGTTTAAAAAGCTAAAAAAACGCTGGGGGGTACAATCAAACTTCCAGTTGTTAGTGATCTTTTTGGTGTTTGGGATTACTGGATCCATGAGCGTCAAGCTGGGGCAACCCATACTCGATTACTTCGCTATAACAAAAGATTCCTATGGAGTGGTTTTGTATTATCTGCTGCGAATCGTTTTGATTTTCCCACTCTATCAAATCCTTTTGATTGGCTTTGGTACGCTCTTTTTCCAGTTCAAATTCTTTTGGGAATTTGAAAAGAAAATGCTTCGTAAAATGGGGTTGTACCCCAAAGAGAAATAAGTATTAGGTCAGGCTCGAAGAAACCAACTTTAAAAATTCGTTCCGGGTGTCTGTCTCTTTAAAGGCACCGCGAAAGCCAGAGGTGGTTGTAGTCGAATTTTGTTTTTGTACCCCCCGCATCATCATACACATATGAGATGCTTCTATGATCACTGCTACGCCTTCGGGTTGGAGGGTGTCGTTGATACAATCCAAAATCTGTTCGGTCAGACGTTCTTGTACTTGAAGCCGTCGGGCAAATACATCCACCACACGGGGGATTTTACTCAAACCAACAATGTGGCCATTGGGAATATAGGCAATATGTGCCTTGCCAAAAAAGGGCAAAAGATGGTGTTCGCAGAGGGAATAGAGTTCAATGTCTTTAACAATAACCATTTCGTTGTAGTCTTCTTTGAACATAGCACCTTGCAGGATCTGTTTGGGATCCATTTCATAGCCCTGTGTTAAAAATTTCATGGCTTTAGAAGCCCGTTCTGGTGTTTTTAACAGCCCTTCTCGGGTCGCGTTTTCACCCAACAGATCAATGATGTGTGTATAATTCTCGCTAATGGCCTCCGTTATGGGCAGCGTATCGATGTTGAAGTTGTCGTTCATTTTAGATAGGATTGATAATGTTGGATAAATTTTTGAATTTTAGGTGAAATGACTGCCTGACAGTAGGGTTGTTGGCCGTGGTCATTAAAATAATTGTGATGTTCTTCTTCTGCCTGGTAAAAAGGAACCGCATTGTTAATTTCCGTCACGATGGGTGTGTCAAAAATCGCTTGATCTGTTAATTCTCCAATAATGCGTTCTGCTGTTTCACGTTGTTTGGCATCCGTACAGAAAATAGCCGATCGGTATTGGGTACCGACGTCTGCTCCTTGGCGATTGAGCGTTGTTGGATCGTGGGTAGAGAAAAAGATGGCAACCAACCGATCATAGGCAATTTGCGAGGGATCGAAAACAACTTTTACCGCTTCGGCATGCCCTGTTCTTCCTGTACATACTTCTCGGTAGGCTGGGTTTTTGATTGTTCCACCCATATAGCCGGGGACGACACGTTCAACTCCCTTCAAACGTTGATAGACCGCTTCTGTACACCAAAAGCATCCGCCCGCAAAATACGCTGTGTCAGTCAAAATAGTATATTGTTTAACAAATATAAATATTATATTAAACAAAATAGTAATCTGTTTGATCTTTCTTCATTAAAAGCCCTAAAAAAGATAGTAAAGCTCAACAAAAAACCTATTGTCACCGACTGTTTTAGCTGACATTTTTGGCTTACTTTTGAAAGATGCAATCCATTATTAAAGCCCGTCGTATCCATAAAAACTTTGGGGCCTTGCAGGTGCTTAAAAATATTGACTTGGAGGTCAAAGCCCGTGAAATCGTAGCGATCGTGGGGCCATCGGGAGCCGGTAAAAGCACCTTATTACAAATCCTTGGAACCCTTGACAGTCCCAGTAATGGCACTGATTCAGAGCTGCTATTGTTGGATCAAGTCGTGCATCAAATGGGGCGTAAAGAATTGGCACAATTTCGCAACAAGCATTTGGGGTATATTTTTCAATTCCATGAACTCCTCCCCGAATTTACGGCATTGGAAAATGTATGTCTTCCGGCATGGATTGGAAAACGGGACAAACAAGAAGCAGAAACAGATGCGCGATTGCTTCTTGATAAAATGGGACTGACGAACCGAATGCATCACAAACCGGCAGAACTTTCGGGAGGGGAACAACAACGCGTGGCCGTTGCACGGGCTTTGATTAATAAACCGAGTATTATTTTTGCCGATGAGCCCAGCGGTAATCTGGACAGTGACAATGCCAACCAACTCCACGAGCTGTTTTTTGAATTGCGTGCCGCTTTGCATTGTGCCTTTGTGATTGTTACACACAACGATACCTTGGCACAAAAAGCCGATCGTAAAATTGTTTTGAAAGACGGTCAAATCATTGCATGAACAAAAAAGAACTCAAAGCGTTTCTTGATGAAAAAGCCGCCCTGTACGAGCATCCTCGTTTTATTGAAACGGACCCCATTCAGATTCCTCATGGGTTTCGCCACAAAGCAGATATCGAGATAGCTGGTTTTTTGACCGCCACCATCTCTTGGGGCAACCGCAAAGCCATTTTGAAAAGTGCCCGTAATATGATGAATCTTATGGGAAATACACCCTATGATTTTGTCAGCAACTACAAATCGGATGCCCTCCCTCCTTTTGTCCACCGCACCTTTAACAGCCAGGACTTGCATTTTATGTGTTTGGGACTGCAACGATTGTATGCCCAATTTCAAGACATGGATGCCTTTTTTGCACAGTTGGCCGACACCACCGTAGCAGAGAAATTGCACCATTTTCGGGCTTTCCTATTGCAAAGTCCCCACAAAAAACGCAGTGAAAAACACCTTTCCGATCCTTTAAAAGGGTCCGCAGCTAAAAGATTGAACATGTTTTTACGCTGGATGGTTCGCGATGCTAAAGCTGGGGTTGATTTTGGACTGTGGCAATCGATTGACTCCAGTCAGTTGTCTGTTCCTTTGGATGTACATACGGCCACCATAGCGCGTAAATTGAAACTGTTAAAACGAAAGCAGAACGATCAAAAAGCACTGCAAGAGCTTGACCAGCAGCTACGAAAAATGAATCCAAATGACCCTGTCCGTTATGATTTTGCCTTGTTTGGACTGGGTGCATTTGAAAAATTCTAATTTTCAAATTTCTAAGCAGCAGAATCTTTGCTACTTTTGTAGTACGCCTGAAGGCATCATGCTATGCGCATACTCATTAAAAATGCCACTCTCATAGACCCAACCCATCCTTCCCATGGGCAAACGCTTTCTTTTCTTATTGAGGAAGGAATCCTAAAAAAAATAAACCCCGCTACGGTAACAAAAGCCGATCGCGTCCTGGAAGCATCCAATTTGCATGTTTCTAGGGGATGGTTCGATCCCCTGGTAAGTTTTGGGGAACCCGGTTTTGAAGAACGTGAAACCCTTGCCAACGGACTGCATGCTGCGGCCCATTCCGGTTTTACGCACATTGGACTGCTGCCAAACACGGCCCCCGTGATTGATTCACAAAACGGTATCATTCATCAGTTGGCATTGAGTAAAGAAAAGCTGACCCGTGTCCACCCTTTGGGGGCACTCACGGTTGGAAGTCAAGGAAAGAAGTTAACCGAGCTCTACACCTTACAACAGGCCGGAGCCATGGCGTTTTACGATGCCTTTCTTCCCGTTTCTAATCCGCAGCAACTCAAAATCGCTTTGGAATATTGCCAATCCTTTAAAGGACTTTTGCTGTCACACCCAATTACGGAAGCCTTGCAACAAGGAGGAATGATGCACGAAGGCGAAACGAGCACATACCTGGGGTTAAAAGGCATCCCCTCGATTTCAGAAAGTATCCAAATCCATCGGGACTTGGAAATATTAGAAAACAGTGGTGGGCAATTGCACATCCCTTTTGTCAGTACAGCAGCAGCAGTGGCGCACATTCGAGCGGCCAAAAAGAAGGGGCTGTCGGTAAGCTGTAGTGTGGGTTTACCACATTTATTTTTCGATGACACCGCACTGAGGTCCTACAACACCAACCTAAAATTAGAGCCCCCGATTCGATCAAAGACAGATCAAAGAGCCCTGCGCGAAGGCTTATTGGATGGAACCATTGATTGCATCAGTAGCATGCACCAGCCGATGAATCCGGAAATCAAAGAATTGGAGTTTGAACTAGCAGCCAATGGGACCATCGGTTTGGAAGCCTGTTTTGGGATTTTATGCACTCTTTTTCCAGTGGAACAAGTCGTCGAGTTCCTGACCCGTGGAAAATCGATTTTTTCAATTCCCAATGCTTCAATCGAAGAAGGCCAAACAGCTGATTTAACTTTTTTTGATCCCAGTAGCGTATCTACGTTAGAGAAAACCAATCTGCTGTCCACGTCACAAAACTGCGCTTATCTCGGGGCATCATTGAGTGGAAAAGTCTTAGGGACTTACAACAACAAACAACTCCTTTGGAATGCCGACCTTGCCACCTGAATCCATTTTGGACCATTTGTATCGAGCACCTCAAAAGCAAGGTGACGGATTGCCTCCGGCTTTGTTTTTGATACATGGCTATGGGAGTAACAAAGAAGACCTGTTTTCTTTTGCCAACTACCTTCCTGGCACCTTTGGGGTGGTCGCCCTCAATGCTCCAATCCGTCTTCCTTTTGGAGGCTATGCCTGGTATGAACTTCAATTCACTGCCGGTATGGAACGGCTGAGCAATCTGGATCAAGCCCGTACCAGTCTTGACTTATTGCAACAGAATTGCTCTTACTATTGTGAGAAGTATGGCCTGGATACAAAACAGGTAACTTTTTTAGGATTCAGTCAGGGTGCTATTCTCAGCTGGGCACTGGCACTGGATGCACCCGCCTGCGTCCAACGGGTTATCGGTTTGAGTGGAGTCATTGATCCGGATTTAATTAAACGTCCCCTAGCGAGCTACCGCAACATAACCGCTTTTGCTTCGCATGGTACGCAAGATGCAACGATTCCTATCCACTATTCAAGAGAAACAGTGGTCCCCTTACAAGAAAACAACCCCCATGTCACTTACAAGGAATATCCCTCAGGACATACGATTGATCCAAACAATTTTCAAGATATGCTGGCTTGGATACACACTTATTCGGCCAAGGGATAGAGAAACGATTCCAATACTTCCAGACCAAAGCCACCCGCTGGCAAAGGACGGTAAGTGATAAACAGTTCCCCCCAATAGGTTCCATCTGTGAAATCAGCAACAATCCACTTGTGGTTCAGTACCTTCACTTTATTGATTAAAAAACCTGCATCACCCATGGGTTCGAAAGGAACCAACTTCTGCTGGTTGGGCAGCAAATTGGTTTCGTAAATGGCATCGGTCAACTGGGCTTCTAGAGCAACCAGATCGACTCCCTCATAAAAGGACTGAGCACCATCGTTTTGAAGCAACGAAAAATAGGTTTCATCTTCCCACCGTTCTTGGATCACGGCCAATGAATCTTGAAGCTGCACACGTTGTTGTTTTTCACTTTTGAGTTCTGTTTCCAAATGGGTCAAAACGTTATTTGAATTCACCAATTGAAACAGGAGAATGAGTAAGGTGAAGACAAACAGATACAGGAAAATTTGCTTTTTCATTTTAGGGTACGATGATTTGTAAGTTGTCGTAGGCCAAAAATACATTTTCGGGTAGGTCGGGAGAAACCTTTTCGTGGAAACCCATCAAGTGGCTGATATGGGTCAAATAGGCTTTCTTTGGGCGTAATTCTTTTATCAAATCCAAGGCTTCCTGCAAATTGAGATGCATGGGATGAGGATCCATACGCAGGGCACTGATCACAAGCGTTTCCAAATCTGTCAATTTGGTTTTTTCACTGTCAACTATGGTTTTTATATCCGTGACATAGGCAAAGTCATCCACACGAAAACCCAATACGGGGAGCTGATTGTGCCATACCTGAATAGGAATTATGTTTTTGCCGCCCAACGCAAAAGGAGTATCCTTATCAATGGGGTGGGTGGCTATGGAGGGGGCTCCAGGGTATTTATTTTCAGTTTCGAAGATGTAGCCAAAACGTTGATGCAAAGCGGCTATGACCTTGTTTTCTGCATAGAGAGGAATGGGCCCTTGTCGAAAACAAAAAGGACGAATATCATCCAAGCCCGCAGTATGGTCGGCATGCTCATGGGTCAATAAAACAGCATCCAATCGGGGAATGGGGTTGGCCAGTAGTTGCTGTCTAAAATCCGGACCACAATCAATGACACAGTGGAAAGTATCCCAGGAAACAAGCACCGAAACCCGTAAGCGTTTGTCTTTGGGATCGGTACTCAAACAGACCGGATGGTCACTCCCAATGATAGGGATGCCTTGAGATGTACCCGTACCTAAAAAAGTGACTTTCAGCATGCGATTCCCAAAGATATATATTTGTGCCTATATAAAATTGTGTAATTTTATATCGAAGAAACAAAACGAATGAGTCCATCCCTCCCAGGTGATCAGTCCTTTGAAAACCGCCCTTCCATTGAAGCCAAAGCACTTCGTATCAATCTCAACAAGCACATCTACGGAACCTTTGCTGAAATCGGTGCCGGTCAAGAAGTTGCCCGCCATTTTTTCCGGATCGGTGGTGCCTCTGGAACGATTGCTAAAACAATCAGTGCCTACGATAAAAATTTCTCTGATACCATTTATGGAGAAGAAGAAGACGGACGGTATGTGACCGAAACCCGACTCGGAAAAATGTTGGATCATGAAATGCGTTTGTTGGAAAATCGTATCCCACGCAAAGACCATCCCGAGAAAATGTTTTTTACTTTGGCCAACACGGTTGCTACCATTGACTTTGCAAAAAAATTCAAAGGCCATGGCTGGATGGGGATTCGTTTTCAGATCGCACCTGACGAACCCTACAGTGAAATCACACTGCATGTTCGATTCCACCATACCGAAGCCCGTCTTCAGCAAGAAGCACTAGGTCATATGGGTGTCAATTTGGTTTACGGTGCTTTCTACAAGCATCAAGAACCTAAAAAACTATTGCGCTATCTGTATGATTATATCGATCAAGATGCCATTGAAATCGATACCATTAATTTTAACGGGCCATTATTTGAAAATGTAGACAACCGCCTGATGAGTTTGCAATTGGTCAAAAATAAAATGACTGAAGCGGTGATGTTTGATTCGGGTGGAAATAATATCCTACCCGCACGCATGCTCTACAAAAAAAATATCCTGGCCCTGCGGGGAAGTTTTCGACCCGTAACCAAGGTTAATATTGACATGTTCGAAAAATCATTGGATATTTTCTTGAAAGAACCCAATGTAGAAGAACACAAAACAGTCGTTATTTTTGAAATCACACTGTCCAACTTGATGGCACAAGGCGAAATCGATGAACAAGACTTTATGGATCGGGCCAAGCTGCTTTGTTCTCTGGGACATATCGTAATGATATCCAATTTTAAAGAATATTACCGCTTGGTCGATTATTTCTCTGCCTACACCAAAAAGCAAATGGCACTATCGATGGGGGTCAACAATTTTATTGAGATTTTTAAAGAGGACTACTATACCGATCTGAGTGGAGGGATACTCGAAGCATTTGGTAAAATGTTTTACAACAACTTGAAGGTCTATCTCTACCCGGCCAAAAATCCAGAGACCGGGGAAATCACCAACAGCAATAACCTGCGCTTGCATCCCCGTATGAAAGACTTCTATAAATTCTTTAAATACAACGGTAAGGTAGTCGATATTTTTGATTATGAAGAAGAACTACTCAGTATCTTCTCTCGCGATATATTGTCTAAAATCAAAAAAAATGAATCGGGTTGGGAGTCCGAATTACCCGAAGGGATTTCCGAAATGATCGTCAGGAACCAGATGTTTGGTTTTAAAAAATAGCGAACACGTTGGAAGGGTCTTTTCACATACTCAATGGTGATGCCCTGTTGGAACAATTTCCTGATACCCTTGCTGGTACAAAGATCATTGCCCGAGAGTGCTTGGTGGATGGCCCAGTAACCTCAACTTCACTAGAGGCCTTGTTTGCTCTTCGGGCACAATTTTTATCTGAAACCTACCAAGGCTGTACCCTTGCCGAATATGAGCGTGACACTGTCCAACAATTCCAGCAAATACAACAAATTCCCAGCGGGGCAGATATCTATTTGTGGTTTGAAGACGACTTATTTTGTCAGGTCAATAAATGGTTTGTGTTGTACCTTCTTCAAGATCGGCAGGACTGCACCCTATACGAAATTCGCCCAGATGCCCGATCCCCTTACGGCTTTGCGGCCTACTCCTCGAAGGAACTACACGCCTTATTTGAAGCCCGAAAAGCACTTCCCCTGCCCAATCCCCAAACGCAATTATGGGTGCCTTATACCGAAAAGAATTTGGATTGGTTACAACAATTAGCCGCATCCCTTCCCTCCGAAGCTGCCCATGTAACCCGAGCCATAAAAGCCCATATAGCCCGCCTGCCTTCGTCAGATTCATTGGGACTGCCCAAAGAGACTTTAAAAGCAATCATGAAGGAATTGGATACAGACGCTTTTGGCCCTGTGTTCCGTGCTTTTCAAGAACGACTCCCCATCTATGGTTTTGGGGATTTGCAGGTCAAACGGATGTGGGAATCATTGCGCAAAGGCTCATAAATTACAATATAAACACTATTTTACCCCATGTCTGGACGATATGGAGCCGTCTTATAAATCCATCAATATCCATGAAACGAAAAGCCTTATTTGAATTTGAAGACCAGTCTTGGTTTCCAGCAGTGTTACGCAATGGAATGACCCAATTAATTCGGGTTTTACACCGAATGATAGGGACGGCGGAAGTCTTGGAACAGCAGTTGACAGATTGTCAAAATAAAGTGGCTTTTAGACAAGTAGTCGATCTTGGTTCGGGATCGGGTGGCCCCCTACCCGATGTGTTTAGAAAGATTAACGCCAAGCGATCAGTGCCCCTCTCACACCTACTCACCGACAAATACCCAAATCCCAAAGTA
The DNA here is from genome assembly GCA_049890035.1 of Flavobacteriaceae bacterium. GTDB lineage: Bacteria > Bacteroidota > Bacteroidia > Flavobacteriales > Flavobacteriaceae > UBA11891. Next base: position 168,424 of record JBMHCG010000039.1, read on the forward strand.
GTAGCGCAGTTTAACAGCCAAAACATAGCATACATTCGCTACGCATCCCAGTCCATGGATGCATTGGCCTTAGAGCAGTTTCCTGAAGGACTAAAAACCATGATCGCCAGTTTTCACCACCTCTCTCCTTCCAAGGCAAAAGCCCTGTTGAAAGCGGCCGTCCAACATAAGGAGCCGATATTGATTCATGAGATTGCAGCAAACAACATCCCCTTCTGGCTGTGGTTGCTTTTACTGCCCCTTTCCCTTTGTATATTGGTCCTTATGGCTCTATTTATGACGCCATTTGTTAGACCCCTCAGTGTTTCTCAGCTTTTTTTTACGTATCCACTCCCACTAATCCCCCTGGCATATGCATGGGACGGACAGGCTTCTTTGATGCGAACCTATTCCCTTTCCGATCTGGAATCCATGATAGCACAAATACCATCCCACGGGTATCGTTGGGAAATCCAAGCTCTAAAAAATAGTAGCAGGCGTAAAGCTGGCTATAGCGTTTTTGGGTATCCCAGGCGTGCTGATTAAAAAATCTATTCAATCATTTTTTATACTTTGTACAAATAAAAACACCCAAATCTATTCTAAAGCCATCGATGTCTGATAATAAACAGTTAACTATAGACTTTGACCCAGACGCAATCCAATAAAACTCACCCCTCCAATATCTGTGCCGCGTGTTCTTTGGTTTTGACCTTGTCAATCACCCTCTGACAAAGACCAGAAGTATCAAACACAAAGGTTTTGCGATGGATACCGTCAAACTCTCGACCCATAAATTTTTTAGGCCCCCACACACCAAAGGCTTCTATCACCGCTTTGTTTTCATCCGCAAGTAGTGGAAAGGGGAAGTCATATTTAGTAGCAAAATTTTTTTGCTTTTTTTCGCTATCTGCGCTCACGCCTAAAAGGGCATAACCGGCGGCTTGCAATTCGGCATAGTGATCCCTTAAATCGCAGGCTTCGGCTGTACAGCCGGGCGTATTGGCCTTGGGATAGAAAAAAACGACCAATTTCTGATTGTGATAATCCGTATGTTTTCTGAGGACACCGTCCTGATCAGTAACAGAAAATTCGGGTAAAGCAGCACCCACTTGTAACGTATTCATAGCAATTTATTTTCTTTGTTCCAAACAAAAATACACAATGCTAAAAAAAGAAAAAGTCGCTTTTATCATAAAAACGCTCGACGAGCTATACCCAAACATTCCCATTCCTTTGGATCATACAGACCCCTACACCCTTCTGATTGCGGTATTGCTTTCCGCTCAAAGTACGGATGTTCGTGTGAACCAGATCACCCCGTTGTTGTTTGCCAAAGCGCGGACCCCAGAAGACATGATCCAGCTTAGTGTCGAAGAAATTCGAAATATCATACGACCGGTTGGTTTGTCACCCATGAAATCAAAAGGTATTTACGGCCTGTCTAAAATTTTATTGGAGAAGCACCAAGGTGAAGTACCGCGTAGCTATGAAGAACTGGAAGCATTGCCAGCCGTGGGACACAAAACAGCTGCTGTTGTATTATCACAAGCTTTTGGCATTCCCGCTTTTCCAGTAGATACCCACATTCATCGCCTGCTCTATCGCTGGGGCCTATCCAGCGGTAAAAATGTGGTACAGACCGAACGAGATGCAAAACGGCTCTTCCCCGAGGATCGTTGGAATGACTTGCATTTGCAAATCATTTGGTACGGTCGCGAATATTGTCCAGCAAGGGGTTGGAAAATAGAAAATGACCCCATCACCCTTCGCGTGGGGCGGAAGCCATTGGTTCGAAAAGAACTAAAAAAAGTTAGTTCTTAAGCGAATCTAAAAGGTTTTTTTCCGAAGCTTCTTTTTGTTCTTCGTAGGCCTTGGAAAATGCCATAATTCGCTTGATAACAAGCTCTCTAGGGGCAATTGGACAGGTTGATGTTTCGTTATTTGATGCTGCGTAGTCTTTTTCCATTGAATATAATTTAAATACTAAACGCTCCTTTTTTAATTTTATTGTGCTAGGATAAAACAATTTGATTTTCTTCTATCAATCTTCGCAAATTAATGATGGCATAGCGCATTCTACCCAAAGCAGTATTGATGCTCACTCCGGTGGTTTCAGCAATTTCTTTAAAACTCATCTCGCGATAGACACGCATCATCAGCACTTCTCTTTGATCTTCGGGCAATTCCAAAATCAATTTTTGCAAATCATTAATAATTTGTTCTGTCACCATAGCATCTTCCGCATTGATAGAACCGTCACTGATGAATTGAAATATATCAAAATCATCGCTGTTCTCAAATTTTGGAATGCGGCTGTTTTTCCTAAAATGATCAATGACAAGGTTGTGTGCTATCCGCATCACCCACGGCAAAAACTTACCTTCTTCGTTGTACTGTCCATTTTTCAGGGTCTTAATGACTTTTATAAAGGTATCTTGAAAAATATCTTCGGTCGTATCACGATCATGAACCTTTGAGTATATAAAGTTGAAAATCCGCTGCTGGTGTCGATTGATTAGCTTTTCAAGTGCCCATTCATTTCCGTTTAGGTAATCGGATACAAGAGGTGCGTCGTTCGCGTGGTTATAAGTGTGTTGAGACATAACAAAAATACTTTGAAGCAAAACGAGTTGCTTGCGATAAAAACAAAATTTATTAAAGTATTCTTGCTATATAGGCGTGTTATTTGCTGCAATATAGGAAGTTTTTTCTGATATAAAAAATTTGTCTCCCCATAGGATATCGTATTTTTGTCGGGATTGTTGCTATGAAGAACCTGCAAGACCTCGATCCAAAACAGTATATCCTTATAGAAGGAGCACAGCTTCACAACCTTAAAAATGTTTCTGTGGCACTACCCCGCTACCAACTAATTGTTGTAACTGGGCTTTCGGGTTCGGGTAAATCTTCCCTGGTTTTTGACACGCTATATGCGGAGGGACAACGACGGTATGTCGAAAGTCTGTCTTCCTATGCGCGTCAATTTATGGGACGACTCAACAAACCCAAGGTAGACCAAATCCGAGGCATTGCCCCAGCCATAGCCGTGGAACAGAAAGTAAGCACTGCCAATCCCAAATCAACTGTCGGAACACGCACTGAAATATATGACTACCTGAAACTCTTATATGCTCGTGTTGGTATCACTTACTCCCCTATTTCAAATGAACCCGTTCGCAAAGACACGGTTTCGGACGTCTTGGATCCCATAAGGAGGTTAAAGGAAGGTGAAAAATTACTTTTGCTGGCCCCGGTTTTGAACAACAGCAAAAGAAGCGCGACTGAAGTTTTTGAAATACTTAAACAACAAGGCTTTACACGCATTTTTTCGGAAGATAAAATGCTTCGAATAGATGCGCTTGACGCCCCTCCAAAAGGGGTGTATGAATTGATTGTTGACCGGGTCGTCGTCCGGCATCAAGAAGACTTTTATCAACGCTTGTCAGATGCCGTTGAATTGGCCTTTTATGAAGGCAAAGGAAAATGCTCTTTGCATTTTTTAGCGGATAAGAAGCGTTTGGAATTTTCTAATGCTTTTGAAAAAGACGGGATGAGTTTTTTAACTCCCGGCGTACATTTGTTCAGTTTCAACAACCCCCACGGTGCCTGTCGTACCTGTGAAGGCTTTGGTGATTTAATGGGGATTGATCCCGATTTGGTCGTTCCGGATACCAGTAAATCGGTATATGAACATGCGATAGCTCCTTGGCGTGGTTCGGGCTTTAAGAAATACTATCAAAAATTAGTAGACAGTGCGTACCAATTCGATTTTCCCATTCATAGACCTTTTTATGAATTGACCGATCAGGAAAAAGAGTTGCTGTGGAAAGGGAACAAACACTTTTCTGGGATCGATCAGTTTTTCAAAAAAATAGAAGCCAAAAACTATAAAATTCAAAATCGGGTTCTGCTGTCGCGATACCGCGGTAAAACAATATGTCCCGATTGTAAAGGGACACGTTTGCGAACCGAAGCCAATTATGTCAAAGTTGGAGGAAAAAGTTTATCCGAGCTACTGCAATTGCCTTTGCTGGAGTTGCACTCCTTTTTTGACCAATTGCATTTATCCGATCATCACGCTGCCATCGCCGAGCGTTTGCTGGTAGAGATTCGAAACCGAATTCAATTCATGCTTGATGTGGGATTGGGGTATTTGACACTCAATCGTAAATCCAATACGCTTTCGGGTGGGGAATCCCAACGAATCAATCTTGCCACATCATTGGGTAGTAGTTTGGTCGGTTCTATGTATATTTTGGATGAACCCTCCGTTGGCTTGCATTCCAAAGACAATGAGCGCTTAATTGGTGTCCTTAAAAAATTACGCGACCTAGGCAATACCGTTATTGTGGTGGAACACGATGAAGAAATCATGCAAGCCGCTGATCGTGTGGTGGATTTGGGTCCCCAAGCCGGAAGTCTGGGTGGCGAAATTGTTGCCGAAGGGACGCTCGAAGAAATAAAAAAATCGGATAGTCTCACGGCCCAATACCTTTCCGGCAAATTGGAAATACCCATTCCCCAACAACGAGAAAAACCGCTCCACCAGCTTTTTCTAACGGGTGCCCGAGAAAACAACCTTAAAAACATAGATGTTCGGATCCCTTTAGGGGGCTTGTCAGTAATTACTGGAGTTTCGGGTAGTGGAAAGTCGACTCTGGTTAAAAAAATACTCTATCCAGCACTGCTCCGGAACTTCGATATTTATACTGAAAAACCTGGGGAATTTTCCGAATTGAATGGGGATTTGGTGGCCCTTTCCGGTGTGGAATTTGTAGACCAAAATCCCATTGGCCGTTCTTCACGATCCAATCCAGTTACCTACATCAAAGCATATGACGATATTCGGGCTTTGTATGCCAAACAACCACTTTCCAAGCAACGTAATTATCAGGCCAAGCATTTTTCATTCAATGTAGACGGAGGTCGGTGCGATCAGTGTAAGGGAGAAGGGGTCGTGACCATCGAAATGCAATTTATGGCAGATGTTGTTTTGGAGTGTGAACACTGCAAAGGCAAACGTTTTAAAAAAGAAATCCGTGACATACGCTACCATGGCGTAGCAATAGACGAACTTTTGCAGATGACTGTGGATGATGCCATCGCATTGTTCGATCTACAAGGCGAAAAACGATTGGTAAAGAAACTCTATCCATTGCAACAAGTCGGCTTGGGTTATATTACCCTTGGTCAGTCGTCTGCCACCCTATCGGGTGGAGAGGCCCAGCGCATTAAATTAGCCTCTTTTATTGGTCGTGGTAATGCCCACGAAAAAATCCTTTTTATTTTTGACGAACCGACAACAGGTTTACACTTTCACGACATCCGAAAACTGTTAATTTCCTTCGAAGCACTTATTGACAAAGGCCACAGTATATTAGTCGTGGAACACAATCTAGACTTGATTAAATGTGCCGATCACATTATTGAATTGGGGCCCGAAGCTGGAGATGCCGGTGGTTATTTGGTTGGACAAGGAACCCCAGAAGAAATTGTCCAATTGAAAGATTCGTACACAGGACAGTACTTAAAACAAAAACTGGAAGTACCCCTGGTCTAATTTTTTCTTTTTAGGTAAGGAGCCACCGTTTTCATGGCACCTGTACTGTAAAGTATCCCCAGATACATTATTCCGGCTATAGCGGATTGAATAAGCATGTTGACAAGCGGTGCGTAAGAGAAATGTACCCATTGAAAAACAAGTGAAACGCCAAAAATTGAGAGTACAATTTTGAGTGTATCACCACTGTAGGGCTGCATTTTCATCTTCCAATACAACAACCCAATCTTGAGTGTATTGATGCAAATAAGCACAAAAAGTGTAGCGTAGGCGGCTCCCATCAATCCAAAACGCGGGATGCAATACATATTGAGAAGAACTGCTAATAGGGCAGCAGATACACTAAAAAACAACACATAAGGATAGTAATCTGAATTGCTGATAATTTGATTCAGGCAACCTGTTGACATACTGTAAAGTTTTCCCAAAGAAACCAATTGCACCACCCCGATAGCAACTCGGTATTCAGGCTGTAAAAAGGTATAGAAGTCAGTTAGATTCAATTGTATCAGAAGAAAACAACCACCGGAAACAAGCAACAATAATGTACTACTTTTTTGAAGTAAATCAGCCGTTCGATGAGAGTTCTTTGCATTCAGTGCCTGTGCTACCACAGGACTTATTATTTGAAAAAGTGCCCGGCCCGGTGCTTCAATTACTGCCGCAATATAAATGGCGACACTATAGTAGGCAACCTCCTCTTTTGAAAAAGTCAACAACATGGCTTTGTCAATATCCAATATAAAACTAGCTGCCGCACCGGAGAGAAAAATCAACAAACTGTAACGAACAATAGATCGGATTTGAGGGGGTATCTTTGCTGTGATCACAGGCCGGTAAACCCACAAACTGAATCCAATAACCAAAAGTAATCGTACATAGTAGCCTCCTAGTAAAAGGTACATGAACTGATTAAAATCATACCATTGAAAAGAAAATCCAAGGATGAGTACAGCAATCAGAAGCCGGGGATACAGTTCTTTTAGTAAGTTTCCAAAGACCGATTTTAAATGAACCCGAAGCCAGGAATTGAATACTTCAAAATAAGCCGTAGAAACGGCAATCAAAAGGATGAATTCTAAATAAGGAAAAGATATCGATGCATTGCTTTGTAACAAACGATCCAAAAGTTGCGGATAGCCGGTGTATACAAGCAATAAAATAGAACAAATGATCAGGGGTGCTAGAACAATACAAACTAAAAAAGCGTCCTTGTCCTGTTTGTTTTCAAAGCTTGAAAAAAACTTGATTAGTGCGTGTTGCAACCCAAAAGAAATGAAAGGCTGGAGTAAATTCGAAACGGCCAGTAGTCCAACAACCAATCCCTGACGACTGTCACCCATATATATGGGATAGAGAAACAGTACATTCACAGCACCCACTAAAAAGCCTATCCCTATCGAAAACAGATTCAAAAAAGACTGTCTTGCAACGACTCCCATTTATGCGGTTGTTTTTCGTTTACTAATCCACCAGCCACCAAGAATACTTCCTAAAAAAACAAAAAGACTGGCCCACCGGATGCTGGTTCCCAAGGCAATGACTGGTGGTCGGAACTCAAACAATACGTGATTGGCATCCGCAGGAAGCCAGAGACCCCGCAACAGATGATTGACCTTTACAATGGGTAAAACTTGATCCCCGGCTTTGGCCTGCCATCCATTTTTATAATAGCTTTCTGAAAAAACAACAAATTGATCTTTTTTGGCCGTGTACGCATACTTCAGTTTATTTGGTGCTTCGCTGCGCAGTGCAATATGAAAACTGCTATCGATTTCTTTTGGCATAGGATACTTATCGGGCCAATCGGATTGGGTAACCACGGCTTGCGTCCGAAGATCGATTGATTTTAAAAATTGTAGCGCAGTATCGGCATCTGATGCCAAGAGTAACGAATCTACAGGCCATGCGATACCGAATGCTTCGGGATTACGAAGTACTTGTTTGCTACCCGCTTCAGAATACAATACATATTTTACATTGAGCATATTCAAAATTGCTTCGGTGCGGTTTTCTATAAAGAAATCAAAAATCTCTTGCAAACGACGGGGTTTGGCTCCGTGATATCCTCCTATGGATCGATGGAAATAGGCTGATTGAGCACTATTCAGTTGTGTCTCGGAATCATAGACTCGAAAACGACTGCTATCGGCCAAAATGGTGCGATCCGCCTTGGAAGGGATGAATGTTTGATTCATGATACGAGGAGAAACAAATAAATCTCTATTTATATAACGCGAAGAAATTTGCAACAAATCAAAACAAACCAAAAGCATGATAGCCACTATTCCAAGCTTCTGTGATAGTTTTCTAAGGACAATACCATACAAAACGCCTCCCGTTACTGCGACCAGAAGGGCACCACGAACCAAGTCATCCGTATAAATTTGCTTTCGAGCTGCTACGATTTCAGAAAATAAAGCTTCTCCGTAGGATTGTTTGAAATAGCCATCGTAAGTGCCTTGAAAAGAAAGCATCCCCTGACACAACCAAAGAATAAGTATCATACCAAAAAACAACAGGACCGCTTGGAGCAAACGTTTCTTTTGAAGATCGGGAGTGCTTTTCCAAAAATGATCCAAACCCCAAACAGCCAAAATGGGGACACATAGTTCCAAAATCACTTGGGCGGAGGATACTGCGCGAAATTTACTGTAGAACGGGACAACGTCAATTAGAAAATGTGTCAACCAGGGAATGTTTTTACCCCAGGATAATAAAAGGGATATGATGATTCCCAGTAACAAACTGTTCCGAAAAGGGCCTTTCGTACTCAAAACGCCCAGTACGGAGAGAAAAACAAGGATGATACCTACATAGGCCGGTGCTTCTAATATGGGTTGATCTCCCCAATAAGTAGGCACAGCGGCAACAAATGAAGATGCTTGTGAAGGTGAAATTCCCCCCTGAATCAAATAACGATACAAGTCACTATCCATACCAAGATCTTCCCTTGACCCCCCCCCTTGGATGCGTGGAAAGAGTAATGAAAAACTTTCAAATATTCCGTAACTATACTGCGTGATGTACTCATAATCAAGTCCTCCGGTGCTTTCTTTGGGTGTGCCATCTACGTTTAATTTCAATTCAGAAGGTCCTCGGGTACTAAATTGCGTGTATTCGGACGTAGCCAGCAGTGGGGTTGCATTCAAACCCAATGCTAAAATGGAGGCACCGACAAAAATAGCCATTTGGGTAAAAAATGGAACCAGTTTTTTCTTTCTGTAAGCTGCCACACCATAAACCAAACCCATGGCAAAGAGCAACCATAACAAATAATACGTCATTTGATAGTGATTGGCACGAATTTGCATCCCCAAAGCCAAAACACTTAACACCCCTCCCCAAAGACGTTTGTTTTGTATCAACAAGACAAAACCGGCAAGCACCAAAGGGAAATATCCTATGGCCTCTGCTTTTGTATTGTGCCCGACTTGAAGAATGATCAGTAAATAGGTGGAAAACCCAAACGCCAAGGCCCCCAAGAAAGCCAACTCTTTTCTGATTTTTAAAACCGAAAACAAAACATACGCAGCCAGCAAATAGAGAAATAATAAATTGGCGGGACGTGGTAAAAACCGTGTCATATAATACAGCGGCTGGAGAAAATCTGCAGGATACTGTGCACCCAATTGAAAGGTAGGCATCCCAACAAAGGCGTTATCGATCCAGTACGTCTCCTCTCCATCATGATTGGAGCGACTTTCTTGAATTTGACGTCCCATACTTTTGTATTGCTGGATATCCGATTGTAATAGTACTTTTCCTGATAGCAAGGGAGCATAGAAACCCAGTGCTATGATCGCCAGAGCAGCCAATAAGGCAAGGTGCGTTCCATATACTTTGATGGATGAATTATCAATCAACCTCTTCATAGTCAATGTATTCACCCATTGAATGGGTGTTGGGTCGTTCCTTGTGCATATTTGGAGGGGAGGTTTTTCGTTGTTGACGTTTCAAAATGTTGAAAAATGAACGGATGCCGCCCAGTACAATAACCCGGAACATATATATTCCGACAACAATAAAAAGAATGAATTTTAACACCTCTACTAACTTAATTTCAAAAATAAAGAAACTTCCCTTAAAGAGAGCTCTGTAAAAGTACAAATGCTTCCCTCCCCATTCATAAAATCAGACTATATTGCAACAAAATCCAAATTCATGAAACAACAGTGGATTTTTGTGCTGTTTGTTGTCTTTTTTTCTCACCTGTCTGCCCAATATACTGACCAGATTAATTCCAATAGACCAGGAATGTCAATTGGTGCCTTTGCTGTAGGAAAACGTGTTATTCAAATGGAAGCGGGTGCTGCTAAAAGACGCTACATGCATCAAGGATACAACCAATCAACAATAGATGGTACCTTGGGGTTTTTATCCCTGCGGTGGGGATTTTTAAAGGAAGAATTGGAACTGACCTACGAAGGGGTCTTTCTTTGGGACAAGCTTCAAAACAAAACTGCTGGTGAAGCCATCCTTACGGAACGGAAAGGGTTTTTACAAAATTTTCTTGGAATCAAATACTTGGTTTTTGACCCTTTTAAACGTGAAGAAGAGCCGAACTTATACAGTTGGAAGGCTAACAACCGTTTTCGGCTGCGAGATATTCTTCCTGCCGTTTCATTGACCATGGGAGCCAATGTCATCCCAAAAAGTCTCAATCCCTATCCGTATGGAAATGTATTTGCTGACTTGTATCGCCCCTTTTTCTACCAAAATATTTATCAAAATATTGATGATGAAAACCTGGTCAGTCTGCGAGGAACCCTTGCCACGCAATCACATTTTTTTGGTCGCTGGGTTTTTGTAACCAATTTCTCATACAATCGTTTGTTAACAAAATATCCTGAGATCAGTTACATTCTCACCCTAACGCATACGTTTCATCCGCTTTGGTCAGTTTATATTGAAAACCAAGGGATTCAGAGTGAGATTTATACCGATACCATTTATCGTTTGGGGTTTGCCTACTTGTTGTTTGATGATGTACAATTGGAAGCCACCCTTGGGACAAACGCGAAGAATAGTCCCAATATGATGTTTGTTAATGCTGGTGTATCCTATCGTTTGGACTTTCACAAAGCCTTTACCAGTGGGGCTGAACGGGAAGCCAAAGCAGAGAAAAAAGCAGCCAAAAAACAAAAAAAATCGTTGAAAAAAAGAGACAAACAAAATACCAGAAGAACAAAAAAGGCTCGAAGAAATTAACAGCTGTATGAGTAAAATTGAGATTCGCGAGATAGATGGTAGGAATCGTCTGACAGCTTTTGTGCGTTTCCCCTTTCAATTGTATAAAGACAATCCGTATTGGGTTCCCCCAATTGTTAAGGAGGAGTTAGAAATGTTGGACAAAAAGGTTAATCCAGTTTTTCAAAACGCAACGGCCCATTACTTTTTGGCCTACAAAGGAAATAAAATTGTTGGACGTATCGCGGCCTTTATCAATTGGATTGAAATAGAAGAACTCAAAAAGAAAAAGGTCCGCTTTGGATGGTTTGATGTCATTGATGACGTTGAAGTCACACGCCTGCTCCTAGCAGCGGTGATTGAAGTCGGAAAAAAATATCAAATGGAAGCTATTGAAGGACCTATGGGGTTTTCTAATATGGATAAGGCTGGGTTGTTGACCAAAGGTTTTGAAGAACTCAATACCATGATTACATGGTACAATGCTCCCTACTATGCGCAACATTTCGAGCAATTGAATTATACAAAACAAGCGGAATGGGTTGAATATGAAATCAAAATATCCTCGTTTGACGATTCACCTGAAAAAGTAAAGCGCTTTTCCGAGCTGATTATTGATCGCTATCAACTATCGCTCTTACATTTTAAATCGCACAAAGAAATACTCCCCTATGTAGATCAAATGTTTGATTTACTTGGCAAGACCTATGATAAATTACAAACTTTTGTACCCATCCAGCCTTATCAAATTGCTCATTACAAAGAACGCTATCTTCCTTTTATTCATCCTGATTACATCAAATGTATTTGTGACGCCCAAGGCGAACTGATCGCTTTTGCCATCACCATGCCCTCATTTTCGAAAGCACTTAAGAGAGTAAATGGTAAATTATTCCCTTTTGGTTTTTTTCACATACTAAAAGCACGTTATTATAACAATCGAGCCTCTTTTTATTTAATTGGGGTGCGGCCCGATTATCAAAACAAAGGGATAACAGCAGTGATTTTTAATGAAATGCAAAAAACCTTTAATAAACACGGGGTTACCCTTGTCGAAACCAACCCCGAATTGATTGAAAACAGTGCTATACAAAAGCTATGGCGCAACTATGAACACCGGCAACACAAAAGTCGCGTGACTTTTACCAAGCCTATTTGACAAAAGGAATGCTTAAAGGATAATAAGGAAGCTGTCCCGAAGAAGCACGGACGGCATTAATAATAGGATAAATCAAACAAAAGAGTCCTACGACAATCCACACAACAATCCCAAGACCCAATAACAAGAGTAATGGAAAAGCCAATATGGCGTAAAGGATCATGGATAATTGAAAATTTATGATTGCCTTTCCATGCTGATCAACTTCCAAAACCTCATCTTTTTTAAGGGACCAAAGTATCAAAGGAACTAATAAACCCCCAATGCCTGTGATTAAATCTATTAATTGGGACAAATGCATCAGGACTAACAATTGCCTGTCTTCTTTCATGTGCTAAATGTACACAATCCTTGGTATTGGCCTACAGAAAGGATTATTTTTGTACTATGTATAGTACAGGAACCATCATTGCATTGTCTACTCCACAGGGAGCCGGAGCGATAGGTATACTGCGTTTGTCGGGTTCAACTGCTATCAGAATTGTCGGTTCCTTTTTCAAAGCCAAAAATGGACAGCCCCTAGAAAAAATAACTTCACACCAAAGTACACTTGGGGAAGTGGTCGATCAAGATCAAATTATAGACGAAGTATTGGTGACACCATATCTTGCACCGCGATCTTATACAGGAGAAACTGTGGTAGAGATTTCCTGTCATGGGTCGCCCTTTATTTTACAGCGAATCATGGAACTGTGCATTGCAGGCGGTGCACACGCAGCCCAAGCAGGCGAATTCACCTTGCGTGCTTTTTTAAATCAAAAAATGGATTTGAGTCAAGCAGAAGCCGTTTCTGATCTAATTGCTTCCGAATCCGAAGCCGCCCATCGTTTGGCCATGCAGCAAATGCGTGGTGGCTATTCCAAAGAAATTCAAAATTTGCGACAGCGCTTATTGGATTTTGCCTCCCTGATCGCCCTGGAGCTTGATTTTTCAGAAGAAGATGTTGCATTTGCCGATCGAACCGCACTTTTGGAACTGCTTCACACCCTAGAAAGCAAACTCAAAAAACTGGCCGATTCCTTTACCCAGGGGAGTGTCATCAAAAAAGGGATTCCAATTGCTATTGTGGGGAAGCCCAATGCCGGCAAATCATCCTTATTGAATGCCCTATTGAATGAAGACCGGGCTATTGTTTCCGATATTGCCGGTACCACTCGGGACAGTATAGAAGATAGCTTGACCATCGAGGGTTTCCATTTTCGGTTTATTGATACCGCTGGTCTGCGACAAACAGAAGATGTGATCGAAGCCATAGGAGTTGAAAAAGCGAAGGAAAAAATGGATGCAGCCAAGTGTGTTTTATATGTTTATGATGCTACAGAATCCCCATTTGATCTTACGCAAAGCTTGAATGAGCTTGAAACGCAAGGTCAAATTCTGGTCATTGCAAACAAAATTGATCTCCTAGAATCCCCCCCTGAGATCCAAACTCTGGACCACAATATTTCCTTGATCCCCCTTTCTACGAAACAACCCGAAACCATCGAATCACTAAAACGTGAACTGGTCAAACAATTACAAAATAATTTTTCCCCGGAGGAAGTCATCATCACCAATATGCGGCATTTCACTGCGATTCAAAAAACCCTGGAATCGCTTATGGCTGTTAAAAAAGGAATTCAAGAAGAATTACCAACTGACCTTTTGAGTATTGATTTAAATACGGCTTTGGATGCGCTGGGTGAAATCACAGGCACTGTAGATACGGACGAATTGTTAGGAAATATATTTTCTAAGTTCTGTATTGGGAAATAATATTCACTTTAATTAGTATGGCATATGCTGTAAAACGCAGCAAATATGTCTCCTAAAGAGATACATCTATTTTAAATCAATGCTTTTCACTGTTATTAAATTGGCTGTAGATAGGGAAATCTAAAAACACTCCAAATAGACTTTAAACTTCAAAAATAACATCGCATTTAAACATGGGTTTATAGATACTTAAGTTCTGTCAGCTTGAAATATAAGCTCCATACATTATTGAGAAAATAGAATATTACAACGTATGGTTGATTATTCTATGATTGAAAAAACCTATTGCTATTGGTTTAATTCCGTCTCAATTAAAGGTTTTAACTCATTAATCTCTTTGATTGAATTTACGGTAAAAAACTGAAAAAGATTAATAAAGAAAATTTTTGTGTTTAGCTGATTTCTAATTTGTTTGTCCTGTTGAATTTTTTCTAAATTGTCAATACTAATGTAGAACTTTTTGTACGGTGAGTTTTTATTTTTGATACCCACAGAGTCAATTAAATGATTCTTCTCGATATAATCAGCAAATTTCCAAAACATCATTTCATCTTGCTTTGATTGGTCTTTTAATACAGCATAATTCCATGAATAATACCGATTAAGTTCCTCAAAAAGACGCTTATTCTTTACATATTCTATGGATCCTGTAGCTATCATTGATTTGTAATTGGTATCATTACCAACAAACCCAAAATAGCTCATCAATTCATTAAAAACTTCATTTGAGATGTTTTCATTCGAAAGAATGGATTCCATGTTCTTCGTTCTTTTATCTAAACTCCTCGATAAAGCATCGAAAATGATTAGGTCTTGTTCAAAATCGGAAAGTACTCCAATTAAGCCTGCATTTTTTAATTCAATTCTATCTTTTTCGTTTAAAAGCTCTTGTATATAAAATGAAATTGATACAGAAAAAATAATAATCAACATTTCAAATAAATATTTGATTGCCAAAGCGTTGCTATTTTTTTTTACCCAAGACATATCTTAAAAGCTTTTCTAAAATTAAGCGATTTGTACTACTTAAGTGGTAACACCCTTTTATAAAATCCCATTCTGTGTAGTACATTCCAAGGGTGTCTCAAATAAGAAGAAGAAGTGATATAGGGGGACGCTATGCCCCCTTTTGTTCATTGTATAAGAAATATGCTTGTCCCATATGTCCTACAGCAGCAAAAGCATAGCCCAGTTTAATTTCATAAAATAGTTGTGCAATCCATCCACCAACACATATCAAAGAGAATACAAGAAACAAAGGATTTTTTTTCTTCATAAGAATTAGTTTACAGTCAAACTAAAATACAAAATATGCCAATTACTAAAAAAATAGCCCCAGCTTCGGGCAAAAAGTCAAAAAGAAGTAAGGCGAAGATGACCCTTACCTGTTGGCAATTTATATTTCAGATATTAAAAACGAATGAGACGAAATTCCATATTAGCGCGACAGGCTATTGCCTGAAGAATTCATAAATACATGTTTGATGTTGGTTCCCTACTAAGTGAGCTATTGCCACATACAGCAATTTGATATATCTATGGTATTCCGAGAAGAAGTCAAGGAGATTCTAAAGTATTTGATTCATGGAGAATAAAAAAGCCGCCAGATGTAAAGTCCAGCGGTTGAATTAAGATAACCCAGAGTGGGTCGTTGTGCATTATTAACATAAAATTAAATAAGTAAACTGGATATATTATTACTGCAAAATCACTGCTATGTTCGACAACCCGCTCATCAAAGATAGAAATATAAAAGAGGGATACTCTCACGAAAGCAATGATGAGAGTAAGACATATTTGAAAACGATACGTCCAAAGGAACAAACGCAATCGATTGGATTGGTAATTAATGTACTATTTAGCAGGATATAAAAATTAAAAAAGAATTGTACTATTCTTCAACTGTAAAGTTATTTAGCATCAATTAATCCTTTATTTTTTGAAAATAAACGCGCTTGCAATCCCAAGTATATCATATTGAAAAACTCAAAAAACCTTCTAGTGCAGCGGTGCAATGATTGATAAACATATCATTGTATCCTTCAAGAAAATCTTTTTTGTTATTTCAGTAAAAACCATTAAAATGAAACAAAATTTAGCACCACTTAAATAATCGAATGTTTCATCTTTGAATTTTGTGTACTTATAATAGACAACTCTTTAAGGCACTTCCAAAAAGGTTCAAATAAGGGGATATAACTTCAGGATTGTTTAATTCAGGACACCTATTGTTTGGTCCAAAAAAAATTTACTCCATCCGATACAATATTAACTGTCAATGCAAAAGAAACTTGAAAAACAAGGACAAGTAAGGTTGTGAAAAGTAGTTTTTCCATTTTAACTGGTTTACAATTAATGCTTTGTAAGTTAATATGATCCAATGAAACCCTTACTAACTTTTAAAAGTCGGTCAATTAGAACCCTAGTCCTACCCTACTGAATGACAATCATTGAGTATTTATTCTTTTTTATATTACTTACCATTTAAGCCCTGAAATTTGAGAATAACAAAATTGGCATGAGAAAATTTAATAAATATTTTTCTTGCAATTTGAAAGTGAAGTGATTAATGTCACAAGCACTTCATAATAAGATGTTTAATTTCATGACGATAACCTTAACCATCTAATTATGAAAAATTATATTTATTTATTGATTTTTTCAATTGTTCTTGTTTCCTGTTCAAAAAAAGAAGAAACTAGTTTACAGGAACTCAATTTGGGCAATCAAATCGAAGAACCCACAGCTGAAAAAGTAGATTTGGTAACCAACATTAGCAATCTAAGTACTGAACAACAAGCACAAAATTTACAAAATACAGGTTTTGCTGCATTGCGTTCATTACCTACCCCAGAAAACATTCAAGAATTTATTGAATTACTTGAAGATCTGAAAAACAATCCGAACGCTGTTCCTACATCACCCATGTTACCGAAAATCAATATTAATTCAGACTTTGGTTTTCAAAATCTGGCCTCTGATTTGGATTTGTCAGCAAAATCAACGCGTAATAAGACAAAAGGTGCTAAAGTCAGACAATTTTCAAAGTCTGCTGCTCAACAAAATTCACAAGTCATTTTTGATGAATGGATACACAAGCTCAAAACGATTTATCCCCTTCATATTATTGATAAAAATGACCCTACACAATTCACCATACTCAACATAGAAACTTATAATGAGAATGCAGAATATACCTTAGAAATACCTTATGGAGACTATATCTATATATTAGGTAATCCTCGTGCAACTCAACTAATGGACATAGGAGTTGATCAAGCACAAGCTATGGCTATTGAAGCATTTTATGATTTGTATGGCTATATTGTGGAGGATGATTACTATATGTCAGATTATCCTTACGGTATTACGGAAACACTTGATCTATATGATTTTGGAGAATTTAACTACGATGCAGATAATCAATTATCTATTTCTCTAAACCCGTATACCGATATGGGGTTAATAACAGTGGAGAAAGGAAACCAACTAGAAAAAGTTGAGATTTTCATTGATTATAATGAAGAAGACAATACAGTCTATAACTGGGCGATTAAAACTATGCCAGAAGAAAGTGTATCAGGTACGGAAGTCTTTTTTTCGTATATGAAAACAGAATCATACACTTCGTCAGGAACTTGGGAAGAAGACGAACGTAAAGTATACGTTAATCTTACAAAAAATGATGGGCAAACGATAACAGAAAATATACCCAGAGTCGGCAATAAAAATCATGATAATTACAAATTCTTTCTCCAACAATCGGTAGAGCTGCTAGTAAATACGCTTGGCAGTGAAATGATTATATTCGATCAAAATGCTTATGAAGTATTCCTTGCATTAGGAGGGAGCCTAAACGAACGGTTTTTGCAGATTAATGATCAAGCACTTGAAGCCTACTTAATCAGAGAGGGAATTGATAGAACTAAAAAAGATGGCTCTGTCTTAGGGTACATGTGGGACAAAAATTTTGAAGAAGTTTTAAGTCACACAGATGGTTATGTGAGCGTAATAGATTTATTTATGATGCAATATTTTTCATTTGCATCTTGGGATGATAATAGTCATTTTCCTATCAAAATAAGTGATGTTTCGATCCTTGAACACGCGATATCCTTAGAAACAATTCGACTTGAAATGTCAGAAAACAGAAGTCGTTTGGTAAACGGTTTTGTGTTCCCTCGATTTACCGATAGAAAAATAAATGTTCATTACAATCGAAATAATATTGTTGATGACGTTAATAACATACCAAGTCCCGAAAATTTAAATATCAGAAAATTGTCTTTGTATTCTGGAATAGAACCACAATTTATTCATTGGAATGTATATGCTCCAATTGACAATGTTGACCATGTGGCATGGCAACCACCTTCAGGCTGGACTGAGGATTTACTTTCGCAAACTACTTCTGGTACTGCTTTTGGTTATTCATTAAATTTCACTGATTATCTTTCTGCAAAGAAATTTGATGTTGGTTTATATAGCTCGTCATCTAGTCATGATTACAATAACAGACTTGATTTATATGTCGAATTGCAAAACTGTTCATATAAAGAGGTCCGAATTGAAAATACATTTAGAGAGATGTCGAATAGTAATCAATTGGATGATTTATATCAAAACAATAATAATATCTACAATTCTGTTACAATAATGGATGCTTCTCAAGTTGATACACACTGTGAAAAAAGATTTTTCAGAAGATATAATATATCGAATTAATTATAGCTGTGATTATTGATTTTAAACAGACCCGCCCAATGAGCGGGTCTGTTTTATTTTACCAAAAAACCATGAAGAAATATTTTAAAACTGATAGGCTTCACTCAAGGTGTCGTTTATCGTTGCATCAAAACATCGTAATGGGTGGGATGATTTCCAATTTTATTAAACGATCGAAAGCCTTCTTTTCTCAATAATTCAAAGATATTTTCAGGTCGAATCCATTTTTCGTCTATCTCACAATAGATCCATTTGGTATGCTGAAAAAAAGCACATTTAACAAGTTCACCAATCACAATTTCCTCATGCCCTTCCACATCAATCTTTATCCCATTTATCAAATCCGAGGGGATCATCCTGTTCAGTTCCGCATGATCCATAGTAACAATTCGTACCGTCTCTTGTATTGAGCTTTTTGTAGAACGTAGAGTGCTTTTACCCGAGTGGCCTTCTGAAATATGAAGCGTCCTCTCTCCACTTTGGTTAGAAATTGCTGCTTGAATGACTTGATATGAAACCACCCCATTCATTTTAAGATTTTTGGACAAGTAAGGAATCAATTTTTTGTTAGGTTCAAATGCAAATACTTTTTTGAATGCTGGATTTTTACCAGCTAAAACAGCATACAATCCTTGATTGGCACCAATATCCAAAAAAATCATATCCTCAACTTCATTTGCTAACCATTGACTAAGAATGGTACCATAAGTTCCTTTAAAACAATACTCAAATGTTTTATCGGTATAAACAGGGTTTAAAAAGACGCCATAAAAGCCTTTTAATGGACGGGCAGTCCGAGTAAAATATTTGTGAAATAAAAAAATTCCTTTAAAATATTTCTTTTTAAGATACAACCACATAATAGGGTACTAATATAGGAATCGTAAACCTTAGGTTCAGGAATAGTTACAGCAAAACAAATTATCACATCCAATGCTGTTCAATGCACAGAAATTATAGCTTTTGACTTTGTCGAACCAGAGTCAACATGACCATTGCAACAAGGGCATGAAGAAAACCGAAAGAAAAAGCATCTAAAGAGGATAGATTTCCAGTAAGAGACATGAGTGTGAAAAAAAGTACCGCGACACCATTTAATAGAGCGCAGGTGTACCCGTAATAAAGCCTTACTTTAGGCCGATGCCAGACCTTTTTTAGAATTAAAAAGGTGACCAACCAAAAAACAAATTCATACAAATATTGCACATCGTAAAGCCCCAGCATTTTTCCTTTTCATTTGTCGCTATGTAAACATACAAAATGTCTCTGGATTATTTCAGATTATCTGGCTCAAAGGAGCGTGATGGGATTTTCCCTCTCACTCCTTTAAATAAGTTTCCAATTTGTTGGAGATCTTTTTCTTGGGAATCACCAGGAAAAAAAAGGGGATGGAAAATCATGGTTTTATTTTCAAAATCAAAAGCCACGGGAAAGATAGGTACCTTGGCGCGTTTTGCTATATGATAAAATCCGGTTTTTAAGTGGGTTACTTTTTTTCGGGTTCCCTCAGGGGCCAAAGCCAGTCGAAAAATTTCTCTTTTCTTAAAGTAAGAAACTGCTTGCCCAACTGTGTTGGAGTGTCCAGAACGATCGACAGGAAATCCTCCTAATGCGCTAAAAAGAGGGCCCAGAAGACCTTTAAATAATTCTTTTTTACCTAAAAAATGAATGGGCTCACGGATAAAATTTCGAACCAAAATGGCAACAATAAAATCCATCCAATGGGTGTGTGGTACTACAATAATTACCATTTTTTCCTGCTTGGGAAAAGAACCAGTAATTTGCCAACCCAGAACACTCGAAAAAATAAACTTAGTTATCAAGTTAAAATACACTCGTGTTATAACCCATTTAAAAACTCTTCCACACTTAAATCAAAGTATGTTCGGATGGTCTTACTAAGATGATGGTAGGAACGGAATCCTGAAAGCTTTGCCGCCTTGGTTAGATTTTGACGAGATTGCATAATATTATTACGGGCTAATTTCTTGAAGTAAGATAATTTGCCGCGGATAGCTGGGTCTGCATTGTCTACTTTATGCATCATATATCGAATGTATATGATTTGTGTTTGATTGCTGTCAAATGTTTGAAATTCATAATTTATTGTTGATATTAATATTTACTTAACATTCGATGATTTAAAGTTAATTTAAAATTAAGAAACAAAAAATTTATTGAAATACCATCTATCAAATATTTTTGTACACTGCGTCATTTTTTATATATTTGTATATCTAATTCTTCATAAGAGAATTGGTTTATGGTTATTCGTTACCCTGGTAGTAATACCAGGGTTTTTTGTATCATTTTATTTATACTTCCAAGAAATGGACTGCAAGTGACACAATATTATTTTTTTTTTGCGTTAGTAGTATGAGTGTGGAATTGACACCAAGAAGACAAACTGTGTCATTTCAAATCTCTTTTTTTATCTTTTGAGTATATCTATGAAAATAAGACTACGACAGCTAAAAAATAAAAACGGAACAACATCCCTCCGATTGGACACTTTTATGGGATATTATACGGATGCTTACGGCAAAAGAAAAGCCAAACGTATTCGGGAAACATTACCCTTTCACATACCGCCTGAAAATGCTAATAATTTTGAAATAGAAAAAGAAAAACTACTTCAAAAAGCAAATGAAATCCGAAATGAAAAGGAATATCAATTGCTGCAAGATGGGGTCTATCCTTTTACTGTAAAACAAACCAAAAAAGCTTTTTTTCTTCCTTATCTTGAGCAAATAGTCAACATTAAAATTTCAAATAAACGCAACAATGAAGCTGTTTGGCTTGGCATGTTACGGTGGTATAAAGTATTTGCTTCGCCCATCATCCAATTCAAATCAATTGGAGAAAAACATTGTTCAGAGTTTTATCATTTCCTAGAAAAAGAGGCAAAAAAATCAAATGGTACTTCGCTCGCCTTGAGCACTGTTCGCCTGTATTACCAAAAATTTCATGCGGTTGTACAGCAGGCCTACCTTGATAGGAAAATAAAAGAATTACCCGCCCAGCCACAATCATTCAAAGTTGAAAATCAAAAATACAAGACCGTATTAAAAGAATATGAAGTCATTGCACTAAAAAGTGCTCCTTTCACAAATAACGATGTAAAATTTGCTTTCCTTTTGTCTGTCGAAATGGGACTTAAACTGGGGCATCTTCGTAGTTTGCGATGGAAAGACATCCATCACGAAAGAGAAGAATGGTATGTTAAAATGCCTGCTAAAAACCACACAAAACCCTATTTTTATCCAATTCCAGAATATGTGAAAAACATCTTGGGGGATCCACAAACCGATTCGACACTGGTTTTTCCTTTATTGCGATCAGCGAGTGAAGCCAATGTACAGTTGCTTAAGTGGGTCATACAAGCAGGGATAGCGCGACACATCACCTTTGAATGCGCCCGGAATACCTTTGCTTACAATAAAGTAATTAATAATACACCTGTTGAACAAATTCAACAATATTTAGGGCATCAGAATAAACGTACTACAGAAAAATTCATTGAGCAGCTTCAAATTGAATTGCCAAAAAATATTTCCCAAAAAATAAAGCCTCCTTCACAAACAATCAAAACCTTGCACAGGTCCAAAAGACAACTTGAGGCACATATCAAGGAAAAACTATCGGCCTATTCCTATCAATTTTGATTGCTATCAAAAAAAGGAGAAGCATAGGGTTTAACATTTTTATCTTTCAACCAAATTAATTGAGGTTGTACTCTTTTCTGATAGGATTCCCACTTTCTTAAAGAATCATTGGTCCACCCTATCTCGGCATACCCCAATAGCCTTGGGAAAAGCATGTAATCCATTCCAATCGTATCAGAAATGGTTTCGGACCATAAGGGTGCTTCGATTCCAATAATGTCTTCACTAGGTAAAACATCTACCAATTGAAGAGGATCCCATTCATAGGCTTTTTTTGCATTGATATAACCAGCCCAAAACAGTCCGTGTTTACTTAAGCTATCATATTTCATATCCATATACGAGAAAGAGGAAGGAGACATTACAATTGGATTGCCTTTACTGACTTTCAGGGGTTCATTTCCTTCATTTGCCCAATATTGGCTAACCATGGTTCCTGAATAGTGACTCACACGAGTCTCAAACCAACCCATCGGTGTTTTACCGTATCGCTTCACCTTTGGCAGTATGGAATCAATAAATTTTATAAATTGATCATTGGGTGTGGCATGCGTTTCATCGCCCCCAATATGAATGTAGGGTCCCGGGGTTATAGCTGCTAATTCACGCACCACGTCGTCTACAAATTCATAGGTTATGGGCTTATCGATACAAAGGGACGAAAAACCAACTTCGATACCTGTATGGATAGGGGGTGCTTTGCCATCACAATTTAAGGAGGGATATGCATTGAGAGCCGCATTTGTATGTCCTGGCATATCTATTTCTGGCACTACCGTAATGAATCGATTGGCAGCATAGGTTACCAGATCGGTATATTCCTCTTGTGTATAATAACCACCCGCTGTGCCACCAACTTCTGAAACGCCTCCAATTTCTGTGAGTTGTGGCCATGATTTTATTTCAATGCGCCAGCCTTGATCATCTGATAAATGCAAATGCAAAAAATTGAATTTGTATAAGGCCATTAAATCAATAAGACGTTTGACTTCTGCTACACTAAAAAAATGGCGGGCTACATCGAGCATTACACCGCGATATGAAAAGCTCGGCCCATCGGTTATGGCAACCAAAGGAAGTGCCCCATTGTCCTTAGAAAAAACGAGGAATTGTTGCAATGTTTGCCAAGCTCGATAGAGCCCCTCTTCAGACAAGGCTCGAACTTCAATACCTGTTTTTTGAACGGCTATTTGATAAGACTCGTGTCCTTTTATGGTTTCATCTAAAACAAATGACAAGTCCCCTTCTGTAGTGTTTTCAATGCCTTTTTGAAACGTCTCTTGCCAAAATTTTGTGAGTTCTTGTGTCCATACGGATTTAGAATTGGGAACCGAATAGGATTGTAAAGATGTTAGTGGTAGTGATCCCGTATTGGAACTAATCATTTGAGGCAAAGGTATCAAAGCTATTGTATCCATGAGATCAGGCTTGGGTGCGGTACAACTTATAAAGAAGCATACAAGGCATAAAAGGAGATTTAATTTTACGGCTGAGTTTTTCATGGAATGGCTATTTTAGTCAAAAATTATTTTAATTCAACGAGTAGTTTCGCAATACAATGTAATGAAAAAGAAAATGATCCTCTCCCTGTTGGGTATCCTATCGTGCTTTTACTTGATAAGCCAGAAAACTATTGATCCCAATGCTATAGATATTGTAAGAGACGCCTATGGAGTGCCTCATATATTTGCCCCTACCGATGCGGAAGTAGCCTATGGATTGGCCTATGCTCATGCTGAAGACGATTTCATTACCATCCAACAGGCCTATCTAGCTGGTAACGCAATGTTATCAAAAGCTATTGGCAACAAGGGTTTACCTGCTGACTTTATCGCACAGTTTATCGGTTCAAAAGAAATCGTTGAGCAACAATTCGATTCAAAAATAAGTCCGGCGTATAAAAGAGTTATTGCAGGCTATTCTCAAGGACTGAATCGGTATGCTGCTACGCATCCAGATGAAGTTTTAGTAAACGATTTATTCCCTATTAGTCCAAAACAAATGCTCCGTTATGCGCAGTTACAATTATTTATATCCTCTGGAGGTGATGGTGCAGTAAGGAAAATTATTGGAAATCAGGCTACACCCAAATCACCTGCTCCGAAGGGATCGAATACATTTGGCTTCAACAGCAAAAAAACAAAAGACGGAGCTACTTATTTAGCGATCAACACCCACCAACCCTTGGATGGACCTGTATCGTGGTATGAAGCGCATTTGTGTTCTGAAGAAGGAACCAATATTGTAGGTGCCCTCTTTGCTGGCAGTCCCAATATATTGATTGGGGCCAATGAGAACCTAGCTTGGGCGCATACGGTCAACAATCCCGACAAAACAGACATTTATGCACTAGAAATGCATCCGAAAAATAAACTTCAATATCGAGTCGATGGCGAGTACTTGGATTTGATTCCCAAAAAGGCAAAACTACGAGTTAAGATTTTGGGGGTTCCCTTATCTATTTCTCGAACCTATTACGAAAGTATTTTTGGCCCAACACTCAAAAATAGAACAGGTTACTATGCCATACGAACACCTGCTCTCTTTGACATACGCGGTTTGGAACAATGGTGGCGGATGAACAAGGCTAAAAATTTTACTGAGTTTTACAATATTTTAAAAATGAAAGCGATTCCAGGATATAATATTGGATACGCCGATAGAAACGATACCATTTTCTATATCTCCAATGGATTGATACCCAAAAGAAAGGAAGGATTTGATTGGAAAAATACGGTTCCAGGTAATACGAGGGAGACGCTATGGAAAGAAACCTATGATATTGAAGAATTACCACAGGTTATCCAGCCCGAATCGGGTTATTTCTACAATGCCAATCACTCCCCTTTTCTTTCCTCCGCTGTTGCTGATAATCCTGATTTAGAGTCTTTTTCAAAAGACATGGGGTTTGAAGAATTTGACAACAACCGTTCATTTCGTCTGAAAGAGTTGATCGATCAGTTTGATTTATTGGATTACAATGATTTCAAAACCATCAAATACGATCATCGTTTTCCAAATCCCTTTCAATTCACTTACATGAATATCGATAAGCTTTTCGAGCTGGAAGCCGATCGGTATCCAGACATTTCTCCTTTGATCAAGCGGATTCAAGGGTGGGATCGGACAACAGCTGTAAATTCAGAAGCAGCCGGTACCTTTGCCATTTTTTTCTACATTGCACGTAGTTATGCAAGAAAACTTCCCGGAGATCGTATTTTTCCTGCCACCTATTTAATTAGGGCTCTACGCGATACGAAGGCCTACATGGAGAAACATTTCGGTCGACTTACTGTTACCTTAGGGGATTTTCAAAAACTGGTTCGTGGGAATAAAGAAATAGGTATTTGGGGAATGCCCGATGTTTTGACTGCTATGCATGGTCGGCCATATAATAATGGAAAAATACAAATATCCGCTGGTGAATCTTATATCGAACTGGTACGCTTTACCACCGAGGGGCCCGAAATAGAATCTGTAATCTCCTATGGAAGTTCGGATCGACCCAATTCACCCCATTACAATGATCAGATGGAATTATATGCTAATTTCAAAACAAAAAAAATGTCTTTAGATAAAGAAACAGTATACAAAAAAGCACGTAACATTTACCACCCCAATTAATAGATTTGGGACAGAATAGCAGCCTGGTAGACCGCTTCATATTGTGCAACTATCGCTTTGATATCAAATTTACGTGCCTGGTGAAAGGCTTTTTCTTTGAATGATGCCAGGACACTGGAATCATTCAATATTGAAAGTGCTTTCCGAGCCATCCCTTCATAATCTCCTACTTCCAATAAATACCCAGAGACACCCTCTATATTTACTTCAGACAAACCTCCTGCATTAGACGAAATGACTGGAACTTTATGGATCATGGCTTCGAGTGCAGCCAAGCCAAAACTTTCCTGCTCCGAGGGAAGCAAGAACAAATCCGAAAAACACAAAACTCGATCGATTTCGTGGGTTTTACCCAAAAAATGAACTTTCTCATCAAACCCTTTTTCCTTGCAATACGCCTGGGCTCGAGCCCGGTCAACACCATCACCTATCATCATGAGTTTGGAAGGACATTTTTTTTGAATCAATTCAAAACACCTAATAACATCCATAACCCGTTTGGGTGGTCGAAAATTGCTTATATGCGTTATGATCTTTTCCCCTTTTTGAGCAATTCGATCTCGTTCACAAGGTACGTTTCTATTGATATAAAAGGCTGAGTCTATAAAATTATAGATAACTTTTATTTCTTTTTTAATGTCGAACAATCGAAGCGTATCACGTTTTAAACTTTTAGAAACAGAAGTAACAACATTGGAATGATTGATACTAAAAGCCACGGCATCTTTATAAAACGGATGACTCCCCACCAGAGTAATATCTGTACCGTGTAAGGTAGTCACAAAAGGAATGTACAAGCCTTGATCTTGAAGCATTTTTTGAGCCATATAAGCCGCATATGCATGGGGGATTGCATAATGTACATGAAGCAATTCCAATTTTTGTTCTTTCACTACTTTCACCAATTTACTGGATAGCGCGAGTGCATAGGGTTGGTATTGAAATAATGGATAATCTGGGACGTTTACTTCATGGAAATTCACATGGGCATGAAGGGTATTGAGTCGAACGGGCTGTTTGTAGGTTATGAAGTGGATTTCATGGTCTCGGTTGGCCAATGCATGTCCGAGTTCGGTTGCAACAACACCACTCCCCCCAAAGGTTGGATAACAAACAATTCCTATTTTCATGGCTGTGAATTAATCAATTCTAGCGGCTTCTACCAAACCTTGCATACGGGTTCGTATGTTGTGCGTTCCCAATAAGTTGTTCTCCATGCTGGGATAGGTTCGGTTCGACAAAAATACAAATACCATTTCAGATTCAGGATCGGCCCAGGCATATGTACCGGTAAAACCCAGATGCCCAAAACTAGCTGGAGAAACACATCCACAGGTGTTTTGACTCCCTTCAATGAAAGGCTTGTCAAGTCCAACCCCCCTTCGAACACCTTGCGAACAATACAAGCATGAATTGAAGGTGTCAAAGGTATCGGAACGGAAATACGTGTTACCATTGTAAAAACCTTTTTGCAAATACAATTGCATAAGAACGGCCACTTCGTAAGCATTAGAGAAAAGCCCTGCGTGCCCTCCTACACCGCCAAGCATGGCAGCCCCCATATCATGAACATATCCATTTAATTCTGAATACCTAAAATAAGTGTCTATTTCCGAGGGAACAATAGCACTTGAAGGGATAACTTTAGCCGCATTATAGGTGGTTCTTTTCAGCTCTAAAGGGTCATAAAAGTGCTCTTTCATCAGCCGGTCCAAAGGCTGTTTATACCTTTCTTCCAGGTAAAATTTCATCATCAGAAACGGAAGATCTGAATATTTATAATACAACGAATCTAACATGGGACTTTCACGAATGGCTTCTTTAATGATCCCCTCATAGCCTTTTTTTAAGTATAAATTTTCAGCGACCTGTGTAGGAAACCGTCGACTTGGCTTGGAACGATAGAATTTTCGTTTGGGCAGTTCATCGGCATCCAACGTTTCCTTGTAAAAGGGAATCCAGGGGGTTAAACGTGCATAATGAGAAAGCATTTGCTGAAGGCTTACAGTCCCTTTATTACTCTTTTCCCAAGCAGGAAACATTTGTTTTAATGGAGTGTTCAGATTGATATGACCCGAATCTCTGGCCTGCATTACCAATGGCAGCGTACCTAAAATTTTTGTTATTGAAGCCAAATCATAAACATCGTCATTTCGTACCGCTTGTTCTTTTTTATAGGTATGATACCCAAAACTTTTCTGATAACATATTTTGCCATGACGCGCAACGAGGATTTGCATCCCAGGTGCCATAGCAGAATCGATAACGACCTGTGCCAACTCCTCTACCCGTTTTAACTTTTGTGGATCCAATCCTACGGTTGTGGGGTGGGCATACCCCAATCGTCCTACGGGGTCGAGCTCCAAACCAGAGCCAACAGGATACATTTCTCCAATCCCTACTGGAAGTTTTCCTTTTGCGGCCTGAACCCCGAAGAGCAAATCGGCTGTAAGTTGCTGTACAATAGCATTGTTTTGATAACTAATTATCAACCCATCAAATGAATCAGGCTGTGTCAATTGAGCTATAGCATAGGGCTTTACGAAAACATTGAGAATTAACGGTATACTGGTTTTTTGAAGTTGTTCCAACAAGTCTCTTTGTTCACGATTGAATTTTTCTGATTTCCAAGGTGTCGCATCCGATCGGTGAAATCCTATGATCAAGGCATCCAAGCCTTTGAGTTGTGATGCTATAGCATCCATGGTTTCACCTTCTACTCGCTTTACAGACCCATATTTTTGGAGATGCTTGAAAAAGGGAATACCGCTGGCGTCACCCATTTGAAAATACCCATAGGAAGCTTTCGAATCCAGCGGAAGCAATTTGTTTTTATTTTCCAAAACAGTCAGTGCCGCTCCCATTGCTCTGGCATACAGGAGACTATCCTTGGGACTATTCAATTCATTGGTTATATTTTTTGTAGCTACTTCTTTGAAAGGCTGGTGCAAACCAACCAGAAATTTTGCAGCAAGAATTTTTTTAACGGAGTATTCCAACCGTTGAGCACTAATTTTCCCTTTGCGATAGGCTTTTTTAATTGCCTTTATACCAGCGCGGGTGTCAGCAGAAACCAAAATCACATCATTGCCTGCCAAAAAGGCTTCTTCATCGGCATTGGAAGATCCAACAAAATCAACAACACCTTTCATATCCATGGCATCGGTGATAACGATCCCTTTAAAATCCAAACGCTTTTTGAGAATCGTATTGACAATTTCTGAAGAAATAGAACTGGGACGGTTCCCTGGTTCAAGGGCAGGAACATTCAAATGCCCCACCATAACTGAATGCAAACCGTTCGCAATGAGTTTTTTATAGGGCAACCATTCAACACTATTCAATTGCTCTTGGCTAGCTGTCAGTGTCGGTAAAGTTTTGTGTGAATCCGCAGCGGTATCTCCGTGGCCTGGAAAATGTTTCCCAGAAGTAAGTATCCCCGCAGCACGCATTCCTTTAAACATCGCTAGGCCCTTGTTTGCGACATTCTCAGGATCCTCACCAAAAGATCGATTCCCGATAATGGGATTCTTGGGATTGCTATTAACATCCAAAACAGGAGAATAATTCATCGTAAGCCCCATGCGCTTATGTTGTTCTCCTATGCGCTTGCCTATATCATAAATTATATCGTTGTCTTGTATGGCACCCAAAGTCAGATTCCAAGGATAGTCCATTACTGAGTCCAGGCGCATACCAACCCCCCACTCACCATCCAATGTGGCTAGGAGCGGTGTTTGTGATAGCCGCTGAAAGCGGTTTAGCAATTTCGTTTGCATCACCGGGTAACCCGTTGAAAAAACAACACCTCCAATGTGATTTTCGGTAACCAAACGTTCTATATCCTCCAAATGCTTTTTTCCACTGAGGGGCCGAACCATTGGAATAAATAATTGCCCAACCCTTTCATCCAGAGACATCCCTGCATAGATACTGTCAACCCAACGGGCTTGAGCTTCCCAATTCGCAGCTTGGATAGGATCTATCTTTTGGGCAGCAGTCACAACTGAGACAAACAACAATAGTTTGAAAAATAATTTTCGCATAAATTCAGAAAAATCGGGCGTGCCAACTTTGATGTGCTGGAACCTCCCATAGTGTATTCAATTCTTTAATATTCAATACCAAATTATTGAAAACTATGGTATTTCTTGAAACGGCTCTATTTTTTACCATTTTTTTGAACTCCAATAAGGGCTTGTAGGCAAAAAATTCCCCTTGCCGATAGGTTACATTCATTTTATCCAACAAAATCAAATCATAATCTTTTTCTACTTTTTGGATAAAGCGAACAGAGGCGTCAATAGAGCATCCCGAAGCAGCATGCGGTGCCTCGTCTAAAGCAAGAATCAAAAATCGTTTGTAAGCAATCTTAAAGCTTGCTTGAAGGGCTGTACCATGGGCTGTCCATTCCAATAAAAAAGCAGTCAGTCGGGCTTCTAATTCTTTCACTTCTTTCTCAGAAAGGGGGCGATTGGCAGGGTAAACCCAAACGCGAGAGGATTCTGGCAGTTGGTCGAATGGAACAAACATGGCTTATAAATCTTCGGCTTCTGCTATCAATTCAGCAATGTCTTTGACAGGTAGCTCAGCCTCTTTTTCTTTGTTTTTCACACCATCAGTCATCATGGTATTACAAAAGGGACAGGCAGCTGCAATAATATCTGGAACTACTTCCAATGCTTGTTCCGTACGCTCAATATTGATGTCTTTTTTTCCTGCCTCAGGTTCTTTGAACATCTGGGCACCTCCCGCCCCACAACACAATCCATTGGATTTACAGTTTCGCATTTCAATCAATTCGGCATCCAATTTCTGGATCAATTCACGTGGGGCTTCATAGACCTGATTGGCACGACCTAAATAACAAGGATCGTGAAAGGTAATTCGCTTGCCGCGAAAGGTATCGCCTTGCAGGCGCAACTTCCCCTCGGCAACCATTTTTTTTAAGAGTTGCGTGTGGTGCATAACCTCATATTGACCTCCCAATTCAGGATATTCGTTTCTTAATGTATTGAAACAATGGGGACAGGTGGTAACAATCTTGGTAACCTCGTAAGCGTTGAGCACCTCTATATTACTCATCGCTTGCATCTGAAACAAAAATTCATTCCCAGCGCGTTTGGCGGGATCGCCCGTACAACTTTCTTCAGAACCCAAAACAGCAAAAGACACTTCTGCTTTGTTTAATAGCTTTACGAATGCTTTGGTGATTTTTTTTGCACGATCATCAAAGCTACCCGCACATCCTACCCAAAATAGGACTTCGGGTTTTTCTCCCCGAGCGTTCATTTCTGTTAAAGTGGGAACTATCATGGATGTTTATTTGTGTTGTCCGTCGTCAAAAACTTCTATCGTAACTTCTTTTTCTACCAAATCGGTAAATTTGCCATTGTAACGAGTTGCTCGGACTAAGTGATTATCAATCCAATGATAATTTCCGCCACGGGGTTTTCCCATTAACAAACTGTGGTACTTAAAACCATTCTCTTTGAGCCATTTTTCGGTCACGGCTCGATGGGCCTCAACACGTGAAGTAAAAAAACAAATCAAATGTCCCTCATCAAACCATTTGTTGAGCGTTACCCGTGCATCCGGAAAAGCTGTGGCGGTTGCCATACGTTCCGGTTCTTCGTTGGGTATGTCGTCACAGATGGTACCATCTATGTCTATTAAATAGTTTTTTATACCTTCTGGCAAAACTGGGCTAACGACTTCACCATTTTCGACTTTTTTGTGTAAGTAGTCTTCAGCTTCTTCTTTTTTCATTGGTTTGAGATTTATTTAGTTTTCTTGCGTCCAAAGGAGACGGTCTTGATTGTTAAATGGCCAAGGGGCACCATTGTTTTCGATATTGCTCATCATGGCATTCAAATCGGAGGGAGCCGCAGACTGTTCCATTACCAAATATTGCCGCATATCCATAATGATAGACAAGGGATCAATATCGACAGGACAAGCCTGTGTGCACGCATTACATGAGGTACAGGCCCAAAGCTCTTCTCTCGTTATATAATCATCAAGTAATGTTTTATTATCAAGTTCCCGTTGCTCGCCTTGTTTTCTTTTTTGCTTCCCCAGCTCGGTGAGTCGATCTCTGGTATCCATCATTATCTTTCGTGGGGATAATTTTTTTCCCGTTTGATTGGCTGGACAGACACTTGTACAGCGTCCGCATTCAGTACAGGTATAAGCATTCATTAATTGCACCCAACTCAGATCAGTCACATCCGACGCTCCAAACTTTTCGGGTGCTTCTTCGGTTGCAGTTGAAGCGAAGGGGTCAGCATTGGGATCCATCATTAATTTTACTTCCCCTGTCACTGTAGGGTTGTTTGGGAAAGCTCCTTTGGGTCGCAGATTGGCATAAAAAGTGTTCGGAAATGCCAGGAGGATGTGCAGGTGTTTTGAATAGTACAAATAGTTTAAAAAGACAAAAATTCCAATGATATGTGCCCACCAAAAAGTTCGTTCCAGAATAATCAATTGCCCTTCCGAAAAATCAAGAAACAAAGGAACCAAAAATTGTGATATTGGAAAATAGCCGGCCTGCTGATAATTACCAGATCCGAGTTGTTGCAACAATGCATCTGTTGCATTCATCGAAAGAAACAATCCCATCAAAATAATCTCAAAATACAAAATCAAATCAGCATCTAATTTGGGCCAGCCTTTCATTTCTTCTTTCCAAAATCGTTGCAGTCGAAGGACATTTCTTCGCAACCAAAAAACACAAACAGAAACTAAAACTAGAAAAGCTAGTATCTCAAAACTTCCGATCAAAACACTGTAAAAGAATCCTAAATAGGGAGCAAATAATCGATGGGTACCTAAAAGGCCGTCGAGAATTATCTCCACTAATTCAAGGTTGATGAGAATAAAACCAATGTAGACGATGATGTGTAAAATACCCGCAACAGGTCTTTTTACCATTTCGGATTGTCCCAGTGCAATTCGGAACATATTTTCCCATCGTTTGTTTTGTTGATCGGATCGGTCTAAAGGTCTACCCAACTGTATGTTGGATAGGATATGTTTCACATTTTTTGCAAATATTCCAACTGCCGTTACCAACAACATAGCAAAAATTACTTGGGGTATCCAATCCATACTCAGTCTATTTCTTTTTAGTAGAAGGTTCGTACGATTGATTCTTCTTCCCAAATAGAGAAAAATGGACATATCGCTTGGGATGTTCTTTCAAGTCGTTAATCAGTTGACCAAGCTCCTCAACAGTATCGTTAAGATTTTGATACAAGCTATCGTTCGTAAGGAGCTTACCAGCCGTACCTTCACCATTTTCTAGTCTGGCTAATACAGAATTGAGTTGTTTTGCTATTGTCTCGTATTCCGTAATTGCTTTTTTCAAATCTACTTGTCTAATGGAATCGGTGATTTGTGATAAATGAGCGGATGTTTTTTCAATATTAGAAAAGGAATTGCTTAACGTGCTTTTGTTTTTATCAAGTAGATTGGCCAATGCCAAGCTGGCTCTATTAGCATTGTCGGCAGTAGTAGCCAAGTTATCAAGTGTTGTTTTTAAATTATTTTGAGCGTCTTTATTCAAAACATTACTTACTCCGGAAAACAAGGAATCGACGCTGGTAAGTGTGCTTGTAATCTTTTGTTGTAAAGGGGCTATCTGTTGATTGACTAATTCGGTAAGTCCGGGTTTGGTTTTGGCGATCAAGGTATCACCAGAAACAACTGGCTTGGGTTGTGAAAAATCAGGAATGATGGAAATTGCTTTCCCACCGATCAAACCTGTTTCGTATAACAGGGCTGTACTATTTTTGGTAAATGTAAGATTGTCACGAATGGTCATTGTCACCAATATCTTCGTTGTATTGGGTAAAAAATCAATTTGGGTAATCTTGCCAACAGACAGGCCGTTGATGGAAACCTTGGCTCCCGTAACCAATCCTTCCACTTGTTCATATACAACAAAAACTGTTTTTTCTTGCTTAAAAAGGGTGCTGCCTTTAAGAAAATCGAAGCCCCACACAAATGCGATTATACCTAGTAATACAATCAGGGCAGTTTTTATTTCTCTAGATATTTTCAATGCTTTTTTATATCGGTATAAAAGTACAAAATAATTACAGGGGGAGCGTACTATTTTTTTGACAATGCTTCGTTGAGAGGTATTTTATTGCCGTCTGAAAAAGCGGAAATAAATGCCGATTTGTATCCTTTCCTTTTAGCTACACGCTGCCATTTTCGAGCTTGATTGATATCCTTTGTTTCTCCAAAATAATAGCGATATAAGCCCTTGTTTTCCTCTTTGTAAATAGGAGATAATCCTTTAAAATTAAAAGGTTTGGGGGCTAAAGAGTTTTTACTAGCTGCAATCTGCACCCGGAATAACACGGCCCCTTTTTGAGGTGCCCTGGTGTTAATTTGGGTACCTTGTGCTACCGAATTAGCAATACTTTTTTGAAGTGTGTTTTTATAATCGACCACAGCATCTGCGATTGCGGTAGCAAGTTGTCCTTGCCCTTTTGTAGAATTCAGATAGGCCCCTTCTTTGGTATTGGTAAGAAAACCGGTCTCAACCAATACGCTTGGCATATAAGTATACTTGAGAACAATAAATCCCGCCTGTTTGACAGTCCGATCCTTGCGACCTAAGTTTTTCACGAATCGCTTTTGGATTTTAGAGGCAGCTACAATGCTTTGGTCCAAATAAGCCTCTTGCATCAGCGTAAGTCCGATGACCGACTCTGGATTGTTGGGATCAAACCCTTCGTAATTCTTTTCAAAATTTTCCTCGTAAAAAATCACCGAGTTTTCCCTTTTCGATACTTCAAAATTCCGTTGGTTGGCGTGCAAACCCAAAACAAATGTACCAGCCCCATAGGCTTGTGACGTATGTGCATCGCAATGGATACTTAAAAACAAATCCGCATCCGCCTTATTGGCTATTTCTGCCCGCTTTATTAAATCGACAAACACATCTGTTTGGCGGGTATAGAGTACCTTTACACCCGATTGTTTCTCTAATTTTCTACCGATCGCCAATCCAATATTTAAGGCAATCCGCTTTTCTGTATACTTGTTTTGAAATCCTTTATTACCCGGATCTTTTCCTCCATGACCTGGATCGATTACGACAACAAAAGGGTCTTGAGCGCAAAGCGGTAGTGCAGACAGCAAGCAAAGGAGGTAAAAAAAATATCCACCAACAGAGGAAAATCTTAATTTTTTTGCAAACCCCTTCAAATCGAAAGGAAGTAGGTAAAATATCATTAATTTAGCGCATTTCAATAACCAAAGCCCAACAAATTTAGGATTAATCGCTTTGCGTACAAAGTCTTTTTATACACTCCAACTGTTGATATTTTTTCAGACACTGCTAGTGTTGGGGCAACAACCCACCCCAAGGCCATCGGCAAATGAAGCATCGGACACGGCAACGTTACGACTGAAAGAAGAAAAAGGAGATAGTATACCAAAAGAACCCTTGCTTTTGGACAAGGTACGCTACACCGCCAAACAAAAGGTCAATATCAACCGACGTGAAAATAAATTATACCTCGTCGACGAAGCTGAATTATACTACCAAGATATCACATTACGTGCTGGGTTAATCATTTTGGATTACAAAACAAAAGACGTGTATGCGGGACGAATTGCCGATAGTGTCGGTAACTTGAGTCAATTCCCTTTTTTCAAGCAAGGGCCTAATGAGGTCAATCCCGATTCGATTCGCTATAATTTTGAAACACAAAAAGCCTTGATATGGAATTCCAAATCCGCTCAATCAGGTATGAATGTATTTTCAGAGTTTACCAAAAAAGAAAATGATTCCGTTTTTTATTTGAGTGGAGCCAAAGTAACCACTGCAGGAGACTTGGAGACGGCGGATTACTATTTTAAGACCAGACGGGCAAAATTGGTCCCTGGAGGAAAAATAATTACGGGACTTACGAATATGTGGATTTCAAATGTCCCCACACCCATTGCACTCCCCTTTTCCTATTTTCCTTCCAATCAAGAATTGACCTCAGGATTTTTATTTCCTTCCATTAGTGAAAATAACAACCGTGGTTATGCCATTCAGAATGGAGGATATTATTTTAATCTTTCAGAATATTTTAATCTCGCTCTGACTGGAGATTATTTTACTAACGGCAGCTATGGGCTTCGATTGGACACCAATTATCGCAAACGGTATAAATACAACGGTAATTTGAGTTTCCGATATGAAAATTTGATCTCTGGTGAACGGGGTTTGCCTGGCTATGGAAAATCAACCATTTCCAATTTGCGATGGTCGCATAGTAAGGATCCAAAGTCAAGCCCCAATTCCAGCTTTTCTGCTTCGGTCAATTATGGAAGTAGTGATTACTATCAACAATCCGTCAATCAGCTCAATTCTCCTAATTTTCTCAATAATAATCTAAGTTCTTCTATTTCCTATTCTAAAACTTTTTCAGGTACGCCAAGAGTTAATTTGTCTGCAACAACTGCCCTTTCTCAAAACTCACGATCCAAAGAGGTAAATCTTACTTTACCGACATTGCAGGCTAATATGGATCGGATTTTTCCATTTGCTCCCAAGACAGGATCTAAGAAAGGATTTTTCCAAAACATCAATTTTCAATATTCCGCTCAAGCAGAACAACGCATCATCACCCAAGAGGAGCAGTTATTTAAAGCGGGAATGTTTGAAAAGGCACGTTCTGGGGTGCGGCACAATATTCCCTTATCCACAAACTTTAAAATCTTAAAGTACATCAGTGTTTCTACCAATGCTACATACAATGAGGTATGGACCCCCAAAGTTGTTCGGTATAATGATTTTGATCCGGTACTGGGAGAAGCTAGGAAGGATACCCTATCAACATTTGGTGCATTCCGACAATACAGTTTTGGCGCCAGTTTTGGTACCACCATCTATGGAACGTATAATTTTGGTGATAAAAGTCGTTTTCGAACCTTACGACATACAATTAGACCCTCAATAACCTACAGTAACCGTCCTAGTTTTGAGCGTTATTATGATGAATACATAGTGGATGCGGATGGTAATACGCGAGAATATACACGTTTTGAAGGAGCTCTTTATGGTGCTCCAGGAAAAGCCTTTTCCAGCAGTATGGGAATTACGCTGAGTAACAATTTTGAGGCCAAAGTTGTGGATAAAGACACTACAAAAAAAGAGTTAAAAAAGGTGGTTTTATTAAACAATCTCAACGTATCAACCAGCTATAATATGGCCGCCGATTCCTTGCATATGGCCCCCGTTCGAGTCACAACGGGTTTATCTCTTTTAAAAAACAAAATGAGTATAAATTTTGGTGCTACACTAGATCCCTATGGACTGAGCAGCGACAACAAACGAATCGGTACATTTCATATTGCTAATGGTGGGGGGCTGGCACGTCTGACCAGTGCCAATGTCAATATGAATTATTCCATAAATAATTCAACTTTCGCTGGCAATCAGGCGGATAGAGAAGATGAACAAGCAAATACTGAAATAACCTCTAGTGGTGGACGTGATGATGATTTGTTCGGTCGATCGGCTAATTTTTACAGCCGGCAAAACAATACTGACGGATCCCAACAGGAAGTACCTGAATACCCTCCTTTCCAAACAAAAATACCATGGAATATGAAGTTTGCCTACTCACTTACTTACAACAACAATATCGGGCAACGAAACTTTACCACCAATTCATTGATGTTTTCAGGGAATATTGATTTAACTCCTAAATGGAAAATAGGAATTTCCTCTGGATACGATTTTAAGCAAGAAGGCTTCACCTATACCCAATTTCGATTTGATCGCGATTTGGATAGCTGGCGAATGAATTTCAGCTGGGTGCCTTTTAGCCCGCGTGCATCGTGGAATTTTTTCATTGGCATCAAATCAGGGATGCTCAGTGATATTAAATATGAAAAAAATAGTGAACCCTACCGCAACCTATAACCCTTAAAGAACATTATGAAAAAAATCATCCGTACCGCACAAGCTCCTGCCCCCATTGGGCCGTATAACCAAGCAATTAAGGTAAATAACACCCTGTATGTCAGTGGACAAATTGGTTTGAATCCTGTAAGTATGCAATGGGTCAATGAAAGTATTGAGGCGGAAACTAAACAGGTACTTCAAAATCTTGCAGCGATTTTAGAAGCGGCACAAATGGACTTCAGCCAGGTCGTCAAAACAACTATTTTTCTAGACAATATGGATCATTTCCAAGACGTGAATGCGGTCTATGGAACCTTCTTCGATGAAGCGACAGCCCCCGCCAGGGAAACCGTAGCAGTCAAAACCCTACCCAAATCAGTTCGTGTAGAGATTAGTCTCATTGCAGTGGATGCCTAAAGCATCTTACGAGGACAATTCCAAACGTTGTTGGTGATAACTTACAAGCCCATCAATTGGACGTTTCACGACATTGCCCAAAGTGAGTCCAAATTCAGAGGAAAGTACCTCCTCGATTTCCTCTTTTAAGAAGTGGGATATGGAACCTACAAAGTGAATGGGAACCTCCTTTGCATTTTCGAATTGCAAAATTTGATGTTGTATAAAACGACGAAGCCCCCCTCTGATGATTTCTTTCATCAAAGGGTGAGAACGATGTTCTATCATAAACTTTGCAAAAGTTGCCAAGTAGGTGTTTGGATTTTCTTTGCGATAAATATTTTCTTTTATCGAATCCGCATCCAATTGGTATTCAGCCTCAAAAGGTTTCCTTAGTTCCGATGGCATTTCATTAAAATAATAACTCCGAATGAGTTGTTTTCCATAAAAATTACCACTGGCTTCATCCATCAAAATATAGCCCAAAGAAATGACGCGCTGGTCAATATCAATGCCGTCATAGTAGGTACAATTAGACCCTGTACCCAAAATGCATACGATGGCAGGTTCACCTGTTTTTACAGTAGCATAGATGGCAGCATAAGTGTCTTCCTGTACTGATAATTCGGAGTTGATAAATATTTTTTCAAAAACTTTACGAATCCTTTGTTGGGGACTACTGATTCCGCAACCGGCACCATAGAAATAAAGATGCGTTACTGCTTCCCGGTTTTGATACAAGTCGTAATTATTAATAATTCGTTCGGTAAGAATTTCACTCGACAAGACTTGTGGATTCAAACCCAAGGTTTGCGTAGAAAACAGCACTTCACCAGACTTGGATATGGCGTACCAATCGGTTTTAGTGGATCCACTATCAACTACTAATATCATAAAAAATTAGAGTTGGTTTATGTGCTTGGCAAGATCCAAAAGTTTGTTCGAATAGCCACACTCGTTATCATACCAAGAAATAATTTTGAAAAAATTTTCATTGAGTTGCATACCAGCACCCGCATCAAATATAGAGGTGCGGGCATCACCAACAAAGTCTTGAGAAACCAAAGGTTCATCTGTGTATCCAAGGATACCTTTCATCGCACCGTTGGCGTTTTGTTCCATAACTTTTTTAATTTCATCATAACTGGTTCCTTTACCCAGGCGAACGGTCAAATCGACAACCGAAACATTAGCTGTCGGAACACGAAATGCCATACCTGTGAGTTTGCCTACTAAAGATGGGATTACTTTAGTTACTGCTTTCGCAGCCCCTGTTGAAGCTGGAATGATATTCATCAAAGCACTTCGTCCGCCTCTAAAATCCTTTCGCGAGGGGCCATCAACGGTAAACTGAGTCGCTGTTGTAGCGTGGACAGTGGTCATCAAACCTTCTACTATTTCAAATTGATCATTTAAAACTTTAGCCACAGGTGCCAAACAATTTGTTGTACAAGATGCATTGGAAACTATTGTTTGGTCGGCTATAACCTCGGAATGATTGACACCCATCACAAACATAGGCGCATCCGCCGAGGGAGCAGAAATAACTACTTTTTTTGCACCGCCATCGATGTGTGCTTGTGCTTTTTCCAAGGTAGTGAAGATACCCGTACATTCAGCAACAACATCGGTATTCATGGCACCCCAAGAAATGTCCGCTGGATTACGCTCTGCTGAAATATGTATTTCTTGCCCGTCAACAATAAGGTTGTTATTTTTTACGACAACGGTTCCATCGTATTGGCCGTGAACAGAGTCGTATTGAAGCAAATAAGCCAAATGATTGACATCCAATAAATCGTTGATCCCAACTATGGTAATGTCCTCTTGTTTCATTGCGGAACGGAACACCAATCGTCCAATTCTTCCAAATCCGTTAATTCCTATGCGTATTGCCATTTTGTTTAAATTAAATTGATAATATATCCGATACCCGGATGAGTTCTTTATTTATTTTAGAATTTCCTTTGATTGCTTTCTCAAGGGGGAAAAGAACCATATTGTCATTTTCTATTCCCACCATTGCGTTGGAGGCACCTTCACGAAGTGATTCTACAGCGAAAACCCCCATACGAGAGGCCAAAACGCGATCGAAACAGCTGGGTGTACCGCCCCGCTGCATGTGTCCTAAAACGGAAACACGAACATCATAATAAGGCATATTTTTTTCCACATAAGATGCTATTTCAAAAACGTTGTCTCCCGTCTTGTCACCTTCTGCAACGACTACTATACTAGAAGATTTCCCAGATTTTTCGCTCTTCTTTAAAGAATCAAGCAATCGTTCCAATCCCATGTCTTCCTCGGGGATAAGAATTTCTTCAGCTCCTGCGCCGACACCGGCGTTCAATGCAATATGCCCTGCGTCGCGTCCCATTACCTCGACAAAAAATAGGCGATTGTGAGAACTGGCCGTATCCCGTATTTTATCAATGGCTTCAATGACCGTATTTAGTGCCGTATCGTAACCCAAAGTGAATTGTGTGCCACTGATGTCATTGTCAATAGTGCCGGGTATCCCAATGACTGGAATGTCAAATTCTTTTTGGAAGATCATGGCCCCAGTAAAAGAGCCGTCACCACCAATGACGACAAGGGCGTCCAGTTGATTTTTCTGAACTGTTTCAAAGGCTTTTTTACGCCCTTCGGGAGTTCGAAATTCCAAACAGCGTGCGGATTTAAGGAACGTACCTCCTTTATTTACTATATTATTGACAGAACGGGCCGTCATGGGCTCCAATGTACCTTCAATCAGTCCTTGATATCCCTGGTAAATAGCGATGCACTCCAAATCGTAAAATATGGCTGTGCGAACGACAGCTCGTATGGCTGCGTTCATCCCTGGGGCATCTCCCCCCGAAGTCAAAACACCAATTTTCTTG
Organism: Flavobacteriaceae bacterium; assembly: GCA_049890035.1. GTDB lineage: Bacteria > Bacteroidota > Bacteroidia > Flavobacteriales > Flavobacteriaceae > UBA11891. The sequence goes on from JBMHCG010000039.1 coordinate 209,282, forward strand.
ATTGTTTGCATGCCTTCAATTTGGTCACCCCAAAAATAATATTTCTAATGAGTTTTTTTATCTAAAACCGATAAATTCAATGGAAGACGCCTCACCTCTTGTTTTTATTACGAAACTCAACAATACTTGGTGCTTCTTGAGAAATAGAACTTTTTTGGATGCTATCCCGATAGGCTCGTTTTTTGATTTTTTGTATCAACTCACGAAAACTATTGAAATCAACATCATAAGACAGCCCCACGCCTTGGGTATATCCAAAATCTTCGCCAATATATCGGAATTCATTTTCTTTATTAAAAACCTTGGCACGAAGGGTGCCATCTTCATTAAGGATAAAATCAATTTGAACATCCCCCACCACTTGGGTTTGAACAACCCCACCCACGGGAACTCCAATTTTTCCGTTAACTAAAATTTTATCACTTATTTGTGTACTTAGTGTCAAACCCAATCGATCTTCCGTTTCGATAGCCATCTCGTTGTTGCGATCGCCTTGTAAATAATTGACACCTACTTTGAGTTTTTCATCACTCTCACCCAATAAGGATGACAAAACATCTGATGCTTTCTCGTACAAATTATTTGTTATCCCCTGAACAGATACACTCACGTCGCTAATGAAAACCCCTTGTGACAACAATGATATGGCCTGTAGTTGACTCCGTTGCGGATCCGCTAGTCGGTAATTGATTTCTGAAACAACTACATTGTTGGTGTTGGGAAAGGCAATCGAAAAGCTTGGGTCATCAGGTTGCAATAAATTCCCTTGCAAGCGAATGGCAACTTCAGTGGGAATCTTTCTGTTAAAATTAGGATTGTCCAATAGCAAAGCAGGATTGGCCCCACCAGGCACTGCATAAATTGCTTCCATATTCATTTGTGCACCCAATGGATCCCCTTCCCAGCTTACTGTTCCACCCGGCTGTAGATTAAACTTTTTATCAATCAATCCAAGGTTTTTAAAATTATAAATCCCTTCGGTAGTCAAAAAGTCACCCCACATATTAAACTTGTCATCCGTATTGATTTCCATCAAAAGGGTACCCACCCCTTTGCCAGACAAGGAACTATTGGTTTCAGGATCAATAACAATTTCGATGGTTGCATCGTTGGTCACATCCAACTCAAAGTCCATTTCGAAAACATTTCCCGCAGCTTTTGGTCTTGTTTGAACGGCACCTTGTTCACTCCCTTCCTTTTTAGAGATAAAATCGATAAAAGAAGTATCGACCAAACCATAATCATCCGTCCATGGAATTTTGAAATCGGTTCCTTTTTGGGTTTGTCCATCCAAGGTTAAATGAAGAGATTTTGTTGGTCCTTTTAATTTTCCAGAACCTCCAAAATATCCTTGTCCATAAAAAATACGTTCAGGAGATTCTTCAAGATCAAAAATCAGAATTCGATCAGAAGCCAAATCAAAGTCCAGTGACCAATTTTTAAAATTCTGATGGGAAAACGTTCCAGATAAGACCCCTTTGGTATCAAAACGATTGTCTTCAAAAGGGACTCGAGAAAATGTGAAAGATTGGTTGGTAAGGGCTACCTCGGCTCTATCAGAAAATGAATAATTTACGTTTATGTAGGGAATTTGAAGACCACTTTTGGTCAAACGTAAACGACCGTCATGGCGCAATTGGGACAAAGGACCCCATAAATTAGCACTGCCACTTGCCTCACCACGAATAAAATCCAAACTGCCTTTGGCCAAAGGATTAAGGAAATCCAATTCAAAACGATCAAAATCTAAATCCAAATTTAGATTGGGACCCTCTGACCCATTATACAAAGTACCCGCTACTATGAGTTTTTTTCGACCTGAGCCGGCCAAGTTAAGATTGATGTTATAGGTTCCTAATTGGGTGTTCCCATTCGATTCTAAATCCAACCTCCCCATGGGCTCTTGATTGAGAATTAATCGTTCTATTTGTGAAGTGAATTGAAAATCATTGGAGGCAGTCGATCGAATCGCTTTCAATCGCGAGGATAGGACCCCTCCTATCCGAAAGTTTTTCTGAGAGGGAAGGACACTTTTCAAATCAACAGAATCCAGTTCGGCTTCAACAGAAAATGAATTTTTTGAGGCGTAAAATCCCGAACCCCTAATTTTTTGTTCTCCAGAAGTTGCTGAAAAATTCCCAACGACCAGTGCCTTGTCATTTAGTCGATACTGAAGGGTTGCCGCATTGGGACTTGACTCAGAAAGTTCCCAATTGTTTCCTTTGAATCGGATGGTTGAGGGATACAATTGAAAACGCAATTCTTTATCGGGGACAACAGTATGTAATGCTTGAAGATGATAGTTGTCATTTTTTTCTGGGCCACCCCGCGCCTTGATATCTAGAAAAAGTCCGTCTTTTTTGGAACTACTAACAATACTCAATGAATCAAAAACATAGGTTTTAAATTCAAATCGATCCGCATAAAAAATATTGGATTGACTTTCAGATTCGGGTTTTAAAGCCAATACCAGTCCCTGCAATACAGTATTTTTATACTTTAAAAAAGGAGCATTCAAATTTAAACGACCCAGACCGGGATCGGCGTGAAGCAAGCCTTTGATGGTAAAATCTTTTTCAATGTTCCATTCGGGTAAAACACCACGTAGAGCTTTTTTTGAGAGAAGCACATCGACCAAAGCATTTTGAGGTGACTTAAAGGAAAGAGGTACTACAAAGGGATACGCGCGGCTAAGCGTGTTTTGCAAAAGCTGTCCCAATTGGGAAAGTTTGTAATTCCCACGAATACTTCCCTGAATCAGATCCGATTCTACGATAGCAAGGGTACGATATAGATTTTTGGTATGGGATTGAAGAATAAAATCATCAAAAGAGACCGATTCTTTGGGATTGGTAAAAATCCAATCTGAAAATTGAAAATTACCATTGATGTCATCGGGTTGAAAACCCGTGAACCGTGCTTTTACAATGCCCTTTATTTGGGATTTCCCAAAACCTGAAAAGGAATGAAAGAGACCCAAATCTAATTTATTGATTTGCAGTTGAAAAGTGTTTATGGCCATTGTATTCTGGGGTTCGACAAGAAATTGAAACGCCCCCTGAAGAAGCGGATCATTTGAGTTGATGAATCCTTTCCACTGTCCCTTTTCAAATTCCCCTTCACTGTTAATATTTACTATGGGTTGTTGGTCAAAGGCGATATGTCCAAAAGAACTCTTCCAACGCAGCTCCTTAATTTTCTTATTTTGCCTTTGGAAAGACAACTGCAATAACCCGTCCATCTGGTGAAGTGGATATGTGCTAATGATGTTTTTTATATTCCAATTAGCTGCTTTCAGTTGGGCACTAGCCGTTTCAATCCCCTCTTTCTTTTTGAATAAACTCGCCTGTATGGTAAGCTGCCCTTTTTCTTGATGTAGAATACCCTCTAGACTGCTATGGTTGGTTGTGATGCTTGATGTGCCAGAAAACACAAAAGGAATACTCGGATTTATTTTTTGCCAAGCCGCAGGTAGGAGCTTTCGGATGGCTTCGGTTCGGAACAAACTGGATGAGAAGTTGAGGGTATCAATCGAGAGGTTTATATTTTTAAAATTTCTTCGACTATCCAAAGCAATACGAGCAGATGATTGTAGCTTAAATGCATCCGATTCAAGGAATAGCGAATCCATTTGAAAGGCATCTAAGGTCCCCTTGCCAGTAATCGTGGCACGTAGCGGGTTTGGGTAATATTCATCCCATCCCAAATCTTTCAAATCCAACGAATTGGCATAAACGTTTAGGGCCAGCGAATCGATGGATTGTGATCTCGGATTAACAACAATGTTGGCAAACCCATCCACATGGCTAGTGGCCGTATTTAAAGAAAAAGAATCTATAGCGATTTTATTTACCGTTCGTTGGAACGATGTTGATAGGGACTTGACCGAACCCCAATGATCACTTTCAAAGGATAAATTGCTCAGTGTTCCTTGCCATTTGTTGGAACGCACTTGAAAGAATGGCATACCAAATGCCAAAGCCTTTAACTGTATTGGTTTTGATCCGAATGCAGGATGCTCTATCAAAATACTCCCCTCCGAGAAAAGTAAGTTATTTATAATGAATTGGTTTCCAGTTTGTTTGGGTTCCGAATGAAGGTTTAACCGTTGGATAAAATACGCCAGGTTTGTCAAGCTATCGCCTTCATATTGTTTCAATCGCAAATCAAAACCTTTCAAACGGGCAGCATCAAAAAGGATACTTCCATTAAGAGCTTGGCCAGCATCCACCAGTCGGGCTTGGAATTGATCGATGTAAAAAAGTGTATCCTGATGGTGATCCATTCCAATCACGCCATTGAAATTAATGTTCCCTAACAAATCGATTTTGATCTTTGTAATCTGCCAGTTTGTATTGGTCTTTTCTTGAAGGGATTTTGTAAAGCGTAGGGCCAACCCTGTTTGTATGGAGGGCAAAGAAAGAACCACCACAATACCTGTCACCAATAGCATAAATACAATCGTGAGACCTAATGATATTTTGTACGACCTTTTGATATTAAGCTGTATTTTTGTTTTCCATTATGATGCATTCCTCCAACACCTACATACTCGGCATTGAATCTTCTTGTGATGATACTGCTGCCGCTGTACTTTGTAACGGTAAAGTTCTGTCAAATTGTATTGCCAATCAAGAAATTCATAAAAGATATGGTGGCGTTGTTCCAGAATTGGCTTCGCGCGCCCATCAATCCAACATGGTACCTGTTGTTGATCAGGCATTGCAAACCGCTGGTATTGAAAAAAAGCAGCTTCATGCCATTGCCTACACCCAAGGACCCGGATTACTTGGATCTTTGCTTGTGGGGAGTAGTTTTGCCAAATCACTAGCTCTTGGATTGAACATTCCACTCATCGCAGTTAATCATATGCAAGCGCACTTACTGGCGGCTTTCATAGAACATCCCAAGCAACAAACACCCAAATTTCCATTTATCGGGGTCACACTCTCAGGGGGGCATACTCAAATTGTTTTGTGTCGAGATTATTTTGACATGCGCGTTTTAGGAGAAACACAAGACGATGCTATTGGTGAAGCATTTGATAAGTGCGGTAAAATTCTTGGACTTCCTTACCCAGCGGGACCTGTTTTGGATACCTTGGCACAAAAGGGAAATCCAAAGGCTTTTACTTTTCCTCTCTCAAAAATGCCAGCACTTGATGTAAGTTACAGCGGAATCAAAACAGCTTTCTTGAACTTCATTAATCAAAATTCACAAAAAAAAGCTGATTTTATTAAAAGCCATCTCGAGGATATTTGTGCTTCCTTACAATTCACATTAATTGAAAATATTTTTCGGAAAATCGAAAAAGCTGTCAGAGAATACCAAGTCAAAACCATTGTTATTGGCGGTGGGGTGTCTGCTAATTCTGAAATTAGAAACCGTCTTCGGGATCAAGCAGAACAGAAAGGATGGTCTGTTCATTTACCCCCAATTGAGTTTACGACAGACAATGCCGCAATGATTGGTATTGTAGGCTATCTAAAAACAAAAGAAAACGCTTACGGAAGCATGCAAGAAGTAGCCAATCCACGCTTGTCTTTTTAGTTATGGATCGTTTTTACCAACCTGATCTTCATTCCCATAGCCAACAAGTCATCCTGTCGCCGCCAGAAAGTCAACACTTGGTCAAAGTGCTTCGAAAAAAAACCGGTTCTTTGGTTCACCTTATCAATGGCAAAGGCGGATTGGCTACAGGAGAAATTCTGACTGTTGATTCCAAAGCGTGCCTGATTCAAGTACTAGATTTTAAGCAGCAAGCCGCTTTCCCATACGCATTGCATTTGGCCATTGCTCCTACCAAAAGTAATGATCGATTTGAGTGGTTTTTGGAAAAAGCTACCGAGATTGGAGTAGGTCAGATTACACCCTTGCTTTGTGCCAATTCGGAAAGAAGAAAAGTCAATATCGAGCGTTGGAAAAAAATTATCTTAAGTGCGACAAAACAATCCCAGCAAGCTTTTTTACCCCAACTGAACGCCTTAACATCCTTTAAAGATTTTATTACTGATAACACTTCAATGCTTCTAGCCCACTGCAAAGAAACCCCAAAAAAGGTGTTGTTTTCACTACCCGCTACAGCTGCACCTTGTTGCATCCTAATCGGTCCCGAAGGGGATTTTAGTTGGGAGGAAATCAACGCCGCTACGACCCAAGGTGCACAGCCCATAAAATTGGCTAACAACCGATTACGCACCGAAACAGCTGGAATTGTCGCTTGTCAAACGTGGCATCTTAAAGCTGCGTTCAGACCGAATGTGCTTTGAAAGAATCTCGCTATATTTAACCTATGGAACCAAAAATGATTGCCAATGGGATTTTGCAAGCACTCCTAAAATTATTCCTTATTGGGCTGGTGTGTTTTCTGCTATATGCTTTAAACCATTTGATTATTTACTTTATTGTAGCGGCAGTAATCAGTTTGATGGGCCGTCCCATAACTGTTTTTTTAAAAAACAAACTTAAATTTAATGGTCTACTGGCCGCTGGTTTTACCTTAGCGTTATTTGTTTTCCTACTTTTTGGATTGCTTTCCTTGTTTTTTCCCTTACTCGTTGAACAAAGTAATAACCTGTCTCTAATGGACGTCAATCAATTGAAAACCAAACTGGAATACCTTTTCAAAGAATTAACCATTTATTTCCCCATAGACAATTCTTTTTGGTCCGAAATATTGGAAGGTGAAACATTTTTACAATCGATTAATTTGGGCTTTGTACCTGACTTTTTAAACGGCTTGTTGAATACTCTCGGCTCCTTTTCGGTTGCCCTTTTTTCGGTGGTTTTTATTTCCTTTTTCTTACTAAAAGACAGTGAACTTCTAGAACGTATTGTTTTGATTTTCATTCAAGAAAAATATCACAATCGCATTCAAAAATCATTTGAACGGATCAAAAATTTATTGTCGCGTTATTTTATCGGCTTGTTATTGCAAATCACCATTCTATTGATTCTTTACACCATTGTATTGGCCTTATTTGGTATTAAAAATGCTTTCATCATTGCTTTTCTGTGTGCCCTTCTCAACTTAATCCCTTACTTAGGGCCCATTTTTGGTGGTATTTTAATGATCATACTAACTTTAACCAATGATCTCGATTTAAACTTTAGCAAAGAAATTTTACCGAATATTTTGGGGGTCGCCATTGGATTCACAGTTGGGCAATTGGTTGATAATTTCTTTAGTCAACCCATCATCTTTTCGCGGTCTGTAAAGTCACACCCCCTAGAGATATTTTTTGTTATTTTGGCAAGTGGGACCCTTATAGGAGCTGTTGGAATGATTGTCGCCATCCCGCTGTACACTGCTGCGAAGGTTATTTTAAAAGAGTTTTTTTCTGACAATCGTATTGTTCAATCCTTAACCAAAGACATCTAATGACTAAGTACGCTATCCATCTATTCCTTTGCATGATCCTGTGCCTCCCCATAAATGCACAAACCCGACTGAGTCGAATCGAAAAAAAAATCATAGAACAGGTGGCCACTTACGAATCTGCTTCCATCGACTTTTTAGAAAAAGTGGTCAATATAAATAGTGGAACCCTGAATCAAAAGGGGGTCCGAGAGGTTGGTTCCATTTTTGCCACAGCCTTTGAGGATATTGGATTTAAGACACAATGGATTGAGATGCCCAAGGAGATGAACCGTGCCGGTCATTTGTTTGCTTCGATTGACGGCAAACGTGGAAAAAAACTTTTACTGATTGGCCATTTGGATACCGTATTTGAAGAAAACAGCCCGTTTCAACGATTTGAACGTATCAATGACAGCATGGCCTATGGTCCAGGTGCCAATGATATGAAAGGAGGCAATGTTGTTGTTCTGTATGCTCTCAAAGCCTTATCCGATTTAAACCTTTTAAAAAACTCACAGATTACCGTTGCCTTTACAGGAGACGAAGAAAGTACGGGTAAGCCCCTCTCTATTTCAAGAAAGGCCTTAATCGATGCAGGAAAACAAGCAGACATTGCCCTGGGATTTGAAAACGCCACCGGTTACAACAATGCAACCATAGCACGACGTGGGGCATCGGGATGGAAGGTTGTATCCAAAGGAGTCCGTGCCCATTCCTCGGGTGTCTTTCGTCCTCAGGTTGGAGCCGGAGCCATTTTTGAATTGTCACGTATCCTACATCGTTTCTACGAAGAAGTAAAAGGGGAAGCCTTGTTGACATTCAACCCAGGTACCCTTTTAGGAGGAACTTTTGTTGATTACAACCCGCAAACAAGCAGTGGAGAGGTATTCGGAAAAACAAATGTAGTTGCCCAAAAAGCGATTGTCAATGGCGGTTTACGATTTATTTCGGAAGATCAAAAAGAACGGGCTCGTGCAAAAATGCGAGCTATCGTTGCTGCATCACACCCCAAAACAGAATCATCGATAAGTTTTGTCGATAGCTACCCCGCCATGGGACCGACGGAAGGGAATCGAGCTGTTCTGGAACAGTTAAGTCAAGTCAGCCAAGCGATGGGACAGGGTCCCGTTACTGCTTACGATCCGAGTAAAAGAGGTGCGGCAGATATTTCTTTTGTCGCTGATTATACGGATGGTATCGATGGCTTGGGCACTATGGGAAAAGGAGCGCATACGCCACAAGAAACTGTCAATCTGAAAACGATGAACGTTTTGATACAACGGACGGCATTACTAATTTATCGGCTTACTCGCTGATCTCTTAAAAGCGATTGTCTTTAGCTACAATAGGTATTGTATTGTTGTTGCTGTCGTTCCAGAGCTGTTTTGAATTCTGACTTTAGCTGTGATACCAATTGAGCGATGGGTACGGAATCGGAAATGGAGGAGACCCCTTGGCCCGCAGACCATATGGTTTTCCATGCTTTGGCCTCCGCCTTGGCCGCATCTAATTCCGAGCCAAAATCAATCTTTTTGGACAGTTTCCACATTTCTTCTGTGATTCCCATGGCTTCCAAGCTTGGCCGTAAAAAATTGGCATGAACTCCAGAGACAGCAGCAGTGTAAACGATATCCTCCGCTTTGCTATTGATAATCATCTCTTTGTAAGCATCATCCGCTTCGCTTTCATCCACATTGATAAAACGGGTACCCATGTAAGCCAAATCAGCTCCCATTTGAAGGGCACTGGCCACATCTTGACCCGTACTAATACAACCCGAAAGCAGTATTGTTTTGTTAAAAAATGTTTTGATCTCATTGATTAATGCGAAAGGATGTAGGGTGCCTGCGTGGCCACCGGCACCAGCAGCAACAAGGATCAAGCCATCGACTCCCGCTTCAGCTGCTTTTTCAGCATGGCGTTTTTTAATCACATCATGAAAGACCAACCCGCCATAGCTATGCACCGCAGTAACCAACTCCGATACGGCTCCCAACGATGTTATGATCAGCGGGACGTGATGCTTCATACACACTTCCAAATCTGGCTGAACCCGAGGATTTGTGGGGTGTACGATCAGGTTGACCCCAAACGGAGCGGCTTTCTTACCGGTTTCTTGTTCAAACTTGTCCAACTCAGTTTTGATCTCAACGATCCATTCTTCAAATCCTTCTGTAGTTCGCTGATTGAGAGCTGGAAAGGTGCCTACGATTCCGTTTTTACAGCACTCGATGACCAATCGGGGACCTGAAATTAAAAACATGGGGGCTGCTACAACAGGAAAAGAAATGTCCTGAAAAAAAGAGTTTTTTTGCATTGTTATTTGGCTTTTAGTGTCCATTGAAATTCAAACGTGGAAACGATATCTCCCTGTGCATCTTTACCAATTGAGGTAACCCAAATAGTTTGAGGCTGTCGTGTCTCTATGGCTTTTTTAACAGTTTCTTCAATTGCTTTGCGTTGATCGCATTGAAAATGGATGCGACCGGTTGCTTTTTATGAAAAATTAGCTTTATTATTTAGCACCAACATGGAAATCTTTTTGTTGGATTCCCGAATGGCAATGGTCATTGGAATGCCCGTAGCCAATTCTGCAGCCATCCCTTGTATGGCCCAGAACATGGAACGAAAGGGATTTTTTGTAAACCAATTAAGTTTAACGGTAGTTTGACAACGGGTAGCATCCAATGCAACCACACGAACGCCAGCAAAATAGGCAGAGGGCAAATTGAAAAGGGAAAAAATATTGAACTTATTTAGACTCAAAATGTAGTATTTGTTGTAAAGGTGTGTATTTTTTTTGAAAGAGGCGCGCTATATCCTCGTTTAAAAGTTTCCCATCAACAACTGTCAATCCACCTTGAAGAGCCGTGTTTTGAGAGCAGGCTTCTTTCCACCCTTTTTCAGCCAATTCGTGTACAAAAGGCAAAGTAGCATGGGTCAGGGCAAGCGTTGCTGTTTGCGGCACCGCACCCGGCATATTTGTAACCGCATAATGGACGACTCCATCTATGATTCGAATGGGATCGTCATGGGTTGTTGGCACAGAGGTTTCAAAACACCCACCTTGATCAATAGCGACATCTACCAGTACGGTTCCGGGCTCCATTTCTGAGATCATTTTTTTTGTAATTAATTTGGGTGCGCGATCGCCAGGAATCAACACCGTTCCAATAATCAACTGACTGCTACGGCTTTCTTTTTCTATTCCATCTGTTGACGCGTAAAGCGGTGTCACATTTGCTGGCATGACCTCACTGAGGTAGCGAAGTCGTTGCAGATTGGTATCCAAAATCGTCACCTGCGCCCCCATACCAGCTGCTACCCATGCGGCTTGGGTTCCTGCCGTTCCTCCTCCCAAGATGAGTACCTTGGCAGGCGTTGTTCCCGGTACACCACCTAATAAAATACCAGCACCCCCAAATGTTTTTTCCAAATATTTTGCCCCCTGCTGTGTGGCCAAACGCCCTGCTACTTCCGACATAGGGATCAACAAAGGCAACTGATTGTTCGCCCGAATGGTTTCGTAAGCTATACAGGTTGCCTTGCTTTCCATCATGGCTTCCGTTAAGGTTTGACTGGATGCAAAATGGAAGTAAGTGAAAATTGTATGTTGTGAGTTAATTAAGGAATATTCAGAAGTCAAAGGTTCTTTTACTTTAACAATCATGTCGGAAGATTCGTACAATTCTTCAGCTGAAGGAAGCAGAGTAGCACCGGCTTCGATATAGGCTTCATCAGAAAAACCACTTAACAAACCGGCATTCATCTCGACAAAAAGACTGTGATTTTGACGACATAAGTCCTTAACACCGTTTGGGGTAATGGCTACCCGGCTCTCTTGGGGCTTGATTTCTCTAGGAATTCCAATTTTCATTGAACACACTTTTATTTTTTCCTTCTGACATACAAAAATAAAAACCTCCAGGAAGTAGTCCCAGAGGCATAACCATAAACCAATTCTGAAAAATAGACTTGGTCTTATAAATATACAGTAATTTTAGACCATTAATGCGATATACAGCGTCCCTTTATTAACAAACTATGATTAAAAAAATATTACTCCTTCTTTTCGGAGTGCTTTGTTCAGTTCAATGCCAAACCCCTAACCCAAAAAAAGCGACTCCACTCGTTATTCCTGATGGATACGAATCAGCTTATTTTGCTTCTGGTTGTTTTTGGTGTGTCGAAGGTGTTTATGAAAAAGTTTATGGGGTTTCAGAGGTTGTCTCTGGCTATGCAGGTGGACAAGAGGCCAATCCTTCTTATTACAATCACGGGAATCATGCTGAAACCGTCGCTGTGATTTACGATCCCAACAAAGTGACCTATACAAGTTTGCTTCACGTTTTCTTTGATATTACCAACCCCTATACCGTTGGCCAGGCACCTGATTTTGGATCCTCTTATCGTTCCATTCTTTTCCCTAAAAATCAGCAACAGCAAGCTGTTATAGATTCCATGTTGATTCCTTTTGATGGCCATAAAATTGAAATCCAAAGAAGTGAAAAGCATCCATTTACCATAGCTGAAGACTACCATCAAAATTACGTACAACGGCTCGAAAAGGGAGAAAAAGTAGTCAATCCATCCTATGGGTTGAATGTCTCCTTACCGCGACGCAAAGCCTTTATCGATAAAACCAATATTCGCTTAAAAGAAAACTAAGCTAATTCAGTTTTTTTTCAACAACCCCACAGCGTAGCATTTTGCTTCCGTAGTAGGGATTCAACACTTGTTCTTCCATGCTCAACCAAGAATTCCCTCCTTTGTACATAGGACAATACTGGACATAAATCGGTTCTTTGGAGGGTGCTATTTCTTGCCATGCGATGAGCGATTGTGTGAGGGTAATCAGTTGAAAACGCTGTTGTTCGAATGGACTGTCCTGCATCTCTTGTACCGTACCTTGCATGTTATTGATCAATGCCTTTGCTTGCGGATCAGACTGCTCCGATGAAGCTACAGTGAGTATGGAAGGAAAAGCCTTGATGCGACTTTTGGTTTCCAGTGAGTCATCGGCTATCATGGCATTCTTTATTCTCATGTATTGAGCCAATACAGGCTCTGAGGCTTTGACTTCGGATGCAACCGTTGCTTTTTTTACAGGATTTGCAGAAACGGTTTTAACAACTGGTTTTGGTGGGTTCTCACCACACGAATACAGCATTGAAAAAAGTAAATAGAGTCCAAAAAAAGTGTTGATCTTTTTCATAGCGTAACAATTTGCAGTAAAAATACGTAACCCGTTTATAATTATGACGAATCCCTGCTCTAAAATGAATATGAACAAAACCTTACAGTAATGATTCATACACTTAAAAAACAATTGTTTTAATTCATTTGCCATCCTTGATTTAATATCTTTGATATATTAAACAAACCCTTATGAAACAGACACGAAACATCACTATGAGCTTGTTTTTGATCGCTGCTCAGGCCATACAAGCACAAACCGTTAATGAAATTATAGACACCTATTTTGAAAATACCGGTGGGAAAGCACAATGGGAAAGCCTTCAGGGCATGAAAATGAAAGCAAAAGTCAACCAGATGGGAATGGAGATTCCTTTGGAAATCGTTCAATTGAAGTCAGGGAAACAGATGACTGTTATCAACTTTCAGGGCCAGCAAATGAAGCAAGGTGTTTTTGATGGGGAAATCCTTTGGAATATCAATATGATGACCCAAAAAGCGGAAAAGAGTGACCAGGAATCAACGGATAATATGAAACGAGAAATGGGTGACTTTCCAGATCCTTTTTTGAATTATGAAGCCCGTGGTTACACCGCCGAGTTGATGGGGACAGAAGAAATGGACGGCGCCGAGTGTTTTAAAATTAAACTGACCAAAAAACCTTTGGTGATCGATGGAGAGGAAGTAGAAAATGTTTCCTTCTATTTCTTTGACACAGAGAATTATGTACCACTAGTAGTTCATTCAGAAATTAAATCAGGTCCTATGAAGGGGCAAATGAGCGAAATCAAAATGAGTGATTACCAAGAAGTTGGTGGTCTTTATTTTCCATTCTCTATGGTGCAAGGTTTGAAAGGTCAAGAGGGACAAACGATTTCCCTGGATGAGATTGTTATCAATCCCGAAATAGACGCTTCGGAATTTGCTTTTCCCGAAGATTCAGATTCCGATTCGAAGTAAACCCGATACCAGACTAAAACCAATTTGAATATGAAACGACTGATTTTACTTAGTCTCCTAGGAGGCTTTGGACTTTGTTTTACACCCAGTGAAGCCCAGCAAAAAAAACAAAAGCTGGGTGACTATTTTGGTGACATGCGTGCCCGCCATATCGGCCCTGCCGTAATGAGCGGTCGAATTAACGATTTGGAATTGCACCCCACGAATCCACGAATCATCTATGCGGGCAGTGCCGGTGGCGGTGTTTGGAAATCCAATGATGGCGGGGCCACTTTCAACCCAATATTCGAAGAGCATTGTCAGTCCATTGGTGCTGTAGCCTTGGACCCCAACGATCCAGACAACACCCTCTATGTTGGCACAGGAGAAACCTGGACAAGAAACAGCGTCTCTGTTGGAGACGGCCTATACAAATCAACGGATGGCGGTATCAATTGGAAAAAAATAGGATTTGAGCAATCCGAACGAATCGCCAATATCCTTATCAATCCGAATAATTCAAATGAAATCTATGTCGGTGTCCTCGGTGCCCTTTGGTCAGACAACGATGAACGGGGGGTTTATAAATCCATTGATGGCGGAAATACATGGGAACGTATCTTGTATGATGGGCCAGCAACCGGTTGCGCTGATTTGGCCATGGATCCAAAAGATCCAAATATCTTGTATGCTTCTATGTGGGAATTTCGTCGAACGGCATGGTCGTTTAACTCTGGGGGAGCAAAAAGTGCCTTATATAAATCGACCGATGGTGGAGCCAGTTGGAACAAAATACACAAAGGGTTTCCGGAAGGCAAATTAGGTCGTTTGGCCATCGCCGTAGCCCCCTCGGATCCTTCCATTTTGTACACGGTTATCGAAGCCGAAGAACAAGACAGAAAAGGATTGTATCGCAGCGATGATGGCGGACGGAACTGGAAACAAAGTAACAATGACTTTGGTATTACCGTTCGGCCATTTTATTTTTCACGTTTGGTTGTTGATCCAACGGATCCCAATGTGATCGTCAAAGCTGGATTATCGGGTTCCATTTCACGCGATGGTGGGAAAACATTTAAAGACTTGGGGACCATGCATAGCGACATCCATGACGTGGCTTTCCATATCAAGGATGCTGATTATTTATTTGCTGGTACAGACGGTGGTGTTTACCGCTCTTGGAATGGGGGAACAACCTTTGAGATAGTAGAAAATCTGCCTCTATCCCAGTTCTACCATATCAGTGTAGATGATGCCGAACCGTATAATGTTTATGGTGGACTGCAAGACAATGGCTCTTGGTTTGGACCCAATGCTGCCGCAGGAGGGGTCAAAGCAGCCCAATGGACATCGGTAGGCCAAGGTGACGGCTTTCGCGTATTGAAACACCCCACCAAAAAAATTGTGTATTCCGAAATGCAAGGTGCTGAAAACGTTTGGCGATACGACTTGGAGAAAGGACGGATCAAAACCATTCAACCCCTTCCCAAAAAAGGTCAACCCAAACTGCGATACAATTGGAATGCTCCCATTGCGACCAGCATACACCAGCCCGATCGCATCTACATTGGGAGTCAATTTCTCCACCGATCCGAGGACCAAGGAGAAAGTTGGGAAACGATTTCACCAGATTTGACAACCAACGATCCGAAGAAACAAAATCAGGAAGATTCGGGAGGCTTGTCCATGGACAATTCGGGAGCAGAAAATCATACCACCTTATTCACCATAGCCGAATCTCCTATCGATCCCAATATTATTTGGGTAGGAACCGATGATGGAAATATTCAATTGACCCGTGATGGTGGAAAAAGCTGGACGCTAACTTCAGTAAATCTCCCAGGATTGCCCGAAGCTACATGGGTCTATCATATCGAAGCAAGTGTTCATAATGCGGGAACGGCTTATGCAGTTTTGGACGGACATACCCGCGGGGATCGAACTCCCTATGTCTATAAAACAACTGATTTTGGAAATCGTTGGACTTCTATTGCAACCGAAGAAATCAAAGATTTTGCTCGCAATATTCAAGAGGATACCCAAAATCCTGACTTGTTGTTCTTAGGAACCGAACAAGGGCTCTATATCACAAACAACGGAGGAACGTCCTGGAGTGCTTTTACCAACAACCTGCCCCCTGTTGCTGTTCATTATATCGATTTGCAGCCCCGAACCAATGATTTGGTACTCGGCACGCACGGACGGGGAATAATCATTATCGATGATATCTCTCCTCTGCGAACGATTGGCGAAGAACAATTGCAATCCAAATTGTACTTTTTTGAGCCTAGTGGCATGGTGATGCGGGATAAAAGTGCTGGATTTGTCGAATACTTTGGAACCGAAACACAGTTTGTAGGTGAAAATCCAAATCGTATCGCGCAATTCAAATATATCTTACCCAAACGCCACACCTTTGGTAAAATGACAATGGAAGTGACGGATATGAAAGGAAATAAAGTAGCCACTCTCAATCCAAAAAAATCCAAGGGAATCAATATTGTTAGCTGGAATTATACCATGCGTCAACCCAAAGTAGCGAAAGGGAAAACACTTGCCTTTGGCGGTTTTACCTCACCCCGAGTTCCTGCAGGGGATTACAAAGTAGTCATAAAAAAAGGACGAGATACCTTTGAGAAGGTATTTACCTTACAAAATGATGCCGAAACCAGTACCGATCCAAACTATTTTGCCCTAAAAAATGAGGTAACGATGCAACTCTACAACATGACACAAGAGCTGGCTTACCTTGTTTATGAATTGGATGTTCTGTCGGAAAAGGTGACCAACAAACGAACCAAAGGCAAACTTCAGGCACTAAAAGAAACATTGGTAATTACAACTGGGGACAATTATGTTGGTGCTGCGGAGCCCCAATTGCGCGAAAAGATGGCTAGCCTTTATAGCAAAGTTGCCGATAGCTATTCCAAACCCTCTCCCAATGAAATGGAATTTTTAGATGTCATCGTGGATCGCTTTGAATCAGCTAAAAAAAGTTTTGATCAGTTGAAAAAAAGAAGCAAGGTTGATATGAGTGACATACAGAGTTACGAATCGTTCATCAACGAATAAACAGAATTTGTTTTGTCCAAATAGTTTGTTTTTCTTTTACTAAAATTCTACCGGTTGGACCCTTTGGAAGCAACAAAATAAAGGGATTGTATAATTACAATCCCTTTGTTTTTAAACTATAACTAGTCTAATTTGAGAACAGAAAATACTTTTAACCATTTAAAGCATACTTTATACCTACAGCAAACAAATATTAAAATGACGATCTACATCATTCTAATGGATATTAAAAAAAAGCGGGGACTGTACCTCTCTTTTTAGCTATCGATATGGTTAAAACCGATATATCACAGGATCAGAAGGGTTGCTTTAAGCACGGTCATTCGCAGTAGAAAAGCCCTCCATCAATATGACAGACTGGATGAAAGTCATAATTTAAAAGCCTGCTGCCTGGCCGTCTTTTCTGCTTTCTGAGGCTCCGTGATAGACTTTATTCTTTTCATCCCACAGGATTGCTTGATACCCTCCAAAAACTCCTCTTGCATATCCGACATGATGGCCCTTGTCGATCAGACCCCTTACGGTAGCATAAGGTATTCCCGATTCAATTCGAATCAAGCCCGTATCTTCGGTGACTCTTCCCATGGGACTCGCCCCGCCCGAATGATCCCATCGAGGCGCATCCCCGGCTTCCTGAAGGTTCATTCCAAAATCAACGAGATTCATTACAATTTGTGTATGCCCCATCGGTTGGAAATCACCACCCATCACACCAAAACTCACCCATGGCTTACCGTCTTTGGTTATAAATGCTGGAATAATTGTATGAAACGGACGTTTATTTGGCTCCAACGTATTGGCTTGATTGGGTTTCAAACTAAATAGCTCGCCACGATCTTGTAACATAAATCCTAATTTAGGAGGGGCCATTCCAGATCCCATTCCTCTATAATTACTTTGTATCAAAGAGACCATGGTTCCTGAACGATCCGCAACAGTCATGTAAATGGTTTCACCGGCAGAGATTGCTCCAGCACTGTATGTGGAAGCCCTATCGCCTATTTGTCCCCTTCTAGTGGCCGCGTAAGCTGGGGATAGTAAGGTTTCTACGGGTACATCAAAAAAATCCATGTCGGCATAGTATTTAGCGCGATCTTCAAAGGCTAATTTTTTGGCCTCGGTAAAAAGATGTAAGTGCTCTGCACTCCCAAAAGGAATATTTGAAAAATCGAATCCGTTTAATATTTGAAGCATCTGTAAGGCAGCCATACCTTGTCCATTGGGAGGTAGTTCCCAGACATCGTAGCCTCTATAGTTTACTGAAACAGGCTCGACCCAATCAGATTGATGATTAGCCATGTCTTTTTTAGACAGAAAACCGCCTTGTTCTTTAATAAATGAGTCAATAATTTCAGCAATTTCCCCTTTGTAAAAGGCATCTCTTCCCTTTTCAGCGATGATACGATAGGTATTCGCTAAGTATGGGTTTTTGAAGATCTCTCCTTCTTTAGGTAATTTTCCACCGTTTTGATCGATATAGGTTTCTCGTATATTAGGAAACCCTTTGGATTGAAAAAACGGCACCGTCCGATTCAGATACCAAGCGATCAGTTCGGTTAATGGAAAACCCTTTTCAGCGTAATTTATTGCCGGAGCCAATAGTTCGGTCATTGGTTTGGATCCAAATTTAGAATGCAATTCAAACCAACCATCTACAGCACCTGGTACACTCACAGGCAAGGGCCCATGGGATGGAATTTTCGTCATCCCATTTTTTTCGAAATAATCTAAGGATAGAGCCGATGGGGAACGTCCACTTGCATTTAATCCAAAAAGTTTTTGAGATTTAGCATCCCAAACGATAGCAAACAAATCCCCCCCGATACCACAGCCTGTCGGCTCCATAAGTCCAAGTGCCGCATTGGCTGCAATGGCCGCGTCTATAGCGTTGCCTCCTTTTTTTAAAATATCAAGGCCTATTTGCGTCGCTAATGGGTGACTAGTAGCAACCATTCCATTCTGAGCAAGAACTTCTGATCGGGTTGAAAACAACGCACCCGTTATTCTGTCTTGGGCATGGACGAATTGAATGAGACTGGCAAAAAAAAGTACTGTGATTTTCTTTTTCATGTTTATTTATTTTTTGATGAAATCATTTCAATTTGCTCCGTAGAAATGGTTTTATTGAGTTCGGTTATATTATTGTTCAATAGTTTTTCAAGTGCTGTGAGTTGCGTTTCGAGCTCTGCCGAGATCGCTTCAAAAAAGGCTTTGGCTTGATCTGTAGGTGGATCGTCCCCACGTTGCGAATCTGCCAACAAAAAAGCAATGCGATTGTTTATACGAATCCCGTAATTGAGTGGATCTTGTCTGCTTTGATTCTTGGTCATGTGAATGCTGTTTTCAATACGGCTTAATGCTTTTTCGAAATCCCCAATATGCGTTAACAGATCTTCACTTATTTGTTCTTTCTGCTTGAGGTAATCTAAGTCTTTTTGTACGTCTCGAATGGTAATGATGGCCGTATTAGCCTTACTTACTTCGTCACGTACTTTTATTAAAAAATCAAATTGCTCCTTGAAGTCTTCATCTGTATTGGTCAATCTAGGATCTTTTATTATTCTTAATGGCTGCTCTTTAAATATTCCATTATAATTTAAACGGACAGTGTAGTTGCCGGGTATTGCTTTTGGTCCAACATTAGGAGAGGAATAAAGGACCATTCCTTCAAATGCTTGAAAACCCGGATATCGCATGTTCCAAACCAATCGATTTCCACCTGATTGAACGTGCAGTGGAATGGAAGCCTGGGGATTCAATCGATTCGGTTTCGCCTTATTGGAATACTTCTGTATGAGCGTGCCATCCGCTTCTTTTATTTCTACACTAACGAAATCATCTTCTTTAAGATCTTTAATATAAAAATGTATAATGGCACCATTCGGATGATTTTCTCCCACTAATTTAAAATTTGTGCGTGCCCACCCTTTGGATTGTTGCATCCGATAAGCCTGGTCAGGCTTGAATAAATGAAAGGATTCCTTCTCCAAAGTGCTACTCAATTGATGCAGTGGAGTGAGATCATCAATCATCCAAAAACTCCGACCATGAGTAGCTGCTATTAAATCATTATCGCGGACATGCAGATCACGAATGGAAGTGATCGGAAGATTGAGTTGAAATGAATTCCAGCTCTTTCCGTCATCAAATGAAATATACATACCCCATTCTGTGCCGGCATAGAGCAACCCGTCCCGGGTTTTGTCAGAACGAATGACTCGCGTGTAGTGATTTGATGGAATACCGTCTGTTATTATCGCCCAAGTTTTTCCATAATCGTTGGTTTTGTACAAATAGGGGGTATAATCGCCAAACTTGTAGGAAGTAGCTGCAACATAGGCGGTCCCTTTATGAAATGGGCTTGGGTCGATGCTATTGATCATATTTAACTTTGGACTCATTGAAGCAGGTGGAGTTACATTCTCCCATGTTTCTCCATTATTTTTACTTATATGAATTAAACCGTCATCACTCCCTACCCAAATGACCCCTGCTTCTAGTTGAGATTCATTAATAGCAAACAGGTTAGAATAAAATTCAGCACCTGTGTTATCCTGTGTAATAGGTCCTCCAGAGGATTTTATGGTTTCTGGGATCGCTCTCGTTAAATCGGGTGAAATGGTGTTCCAACTTTGCCCACCGTTAGTAGTTTGATGTAAATAGTTTGACCCAGCATACAATTTATTGGAGTCATGAATACTGAATTTTATAGGAAAGTTCCAATTGAAACGATACTTCATTACTTCGGCTCCTGACCCAGCCGGATTATCTGGCCAAATATTCACCGAACGAATTTGGTCGGTGCGGTGGTCTTTTCGCAGCAAGTATCCTTTGTACGTTCCGCCATAGACAATATCATTGTTTTTAGGATCTGGTGCCAGATGGGCACTTTCACCTCCTGCTGTAGTTTCCCAGTCCCTTTCACCAATGCTTGAACCTGATGATCGATGCGCTATTCTGATGGTACTATTATCTTGTTGGGCACCATATATGCGATAAGGAAAAGCATTGTCAGTGGTAACCCGATAAAATTGTGCCGTTGGTTGGTTGTGATAAGTGGTCCAGTTATTTCCGCCATCGTTAGAAATTTGTGCCCCGCCGTCGTCCGCAATGGCCATACGATTGTTATTGTTTGGATCGATCCACAAATCGTGGTGATCTCCATGCGGAGCATTCTTGAGGGTGAATGATTTACCTCCATCGGTAGAAACACCATAACTTACATTCATGACATAGACTTTGTCTTTATTTTGGGTATCCGCATAAATTCTACTGTAGTACCACGCACGTTGACGCAAGGCCCGATCGTCATTCACTTTTTGCCATGTTTGTCCTCCATTGTCCGATCGAAAAACTCCTCCGTCGGCCGCCTCTATAATAGTCCAAACACGATTGGAGTCTACCGGTGAAACTGCAATCCCAACAATTCCCCAAGGACCTTTGGGAAGGCCCGATTGTAAAGAGATGTCTTTCCAAGTGTCACCTCCATCAAAACTTTTAAAGAGCTTACTATCTGGACCGCCACTATCCATACGATAACCATTTCGTTTCATTTCCCAAGTGGCCGCATACATAATTCTCGCATTATTGGGATCCAATACCAAATCCCCCGCACCCGCTTTATTGCTTTCAAAAAGAATCTTTTCCCAGTTTTGCCCCCCATCAGAAGAGCGATAAACCCCTCTTGTTTCGTTGGGTTTCCACAAGTTTCCAATTACAGCGACATAAACTAAATCAGGATTTTCTGGATGAATTCGAATTCTTGAAATATGTTCAGAATCTTTCAACCCTATAAAACTCCACGTTTTACCGGCATCCAAGCTTTTCCACATGCCTTTTCCAGAAGAAACATTTCCTCTTAGGGTTTGCTCACCCTCACCGACATAGATAATATTGGGATCCGATGTTGATACGGCCACTGCACCAATAGAACCCCCAAAATATCCATCAGATATACAATACCAACTGTTCCCTGCATCTTCTGTTTTCCAAACACCTCCTCCGGCTGTACCCATGTAATACACATTGGGTTTGTTGGGTACTCCGGTAACTGTTCCGGCTCGTCCGCCACGGAAGGGACCTACAAGTCTCCATTTAACAGAATTGTAATAGTCTTTGGAAAAAGAAAGTGTTTTTTGTTTCTTATTTTTTTTTCGTTGTGCGTTGACAACACTCGTTTGAATGCCAAGCATACAAAATGTGAGCAAAAAAAGGTAGGGTTTCATAGTTCGTATTCTTTGTTCCAACAAAATAGTAATAAAATTATGAATGACTATGCGCCAAGCTGGGAAGGATGAGTGATTGTCAATGAGTGAAAGACCAATCCCAAGCAGGTGTAGATTGTGAAATATGGGAACCTAGGTATGCTCTTTAACATTGGCTTGCATTCTATTGGAAAATATCAATCTACAGTGACATCCAATACAGACGAATAATAAATACCAAAATAACCCAGTGCATTATTATTAAAATTCCCCATAGGATTAAAAGGGGTGATGTCACCGGAGCGTTCACTGGTCAATAAAGACAGTTGATAGAAAAAAGTATAGTAGGCCTTATTCGTACTCAATAATTCCACCCGAACAGTAGCTTTTGGAAGAAATGTTTCGCGTATGGGTACACTAAATTCTACCGCTGGATCCGCGAAGGCGTCATCAAAAACAGTTATTTCGTTGTATTCATTATCCTCGGAATCAGACAACTTGATCCGATAGTAATTCAACGTATTGGGATCATCTTCGATGATAGCAGACAGGCGAACACTTCCTTCTTCACGAAAAGGAAGATTCGGAAGTTCGGATTGTTCCAAATCAACCAGTGGCCCTGGAGAAGGAACTATGGCTGTGGCAGAATAGACACTTCCGTTGATAAAGATATCTATAGAAACCGAATCAAAGGGTGCAACAGCTATTTGGGTTGCCACATAGCTACCGGGTTCTATCTCTTTAAGAATTTTGGTCTGGTTTTGGAGGTGCAACTCAATACGCGCATTGGTGAGGGCTTCTGGTTTTTCGATTTCGTAAAAGGAATTCGATTCCGATAAAGTCACGTTGAGTTGTTCTTCCGTAACATTTAATTCTGCAGCAATAACGATACGAGGGGCTGTCTCATTGAGATCCAACTCAATAACATCTTCACAGCCCATCAAAAAAAGGGTCGATACAAATAAACTAATAGGATATCGAATTGTGGACATAGCCATAGCATTCAAAATTTAAAGTTCCATGAAACGGAGGGTACAATACCAAATAAACTCAGCCGTGTGGCTTGTGACTGTCCTTGCGCGTCCGTATCAAAACGAATGGAATAAGCATTTTTTCGATTGTAGGCATTGTAAATCGAAATGTTTAGTTCGCTTTGGTCAAATCGTTTTGATTTAAATTGCCAACGCGCTCCAAAATCCAATCGATGGTAATCCGGCATCCGATCGGCATTTCTTTTGGAATAGACGTTGACTAAAGCGTTTTCGATATAATATTTCCCGGTAGAGAAGGTCACGGCATCGCCGGTTGTGTAGACCCAATTGGCGGATACAGAAAGTCGGTCTGACAATTGATACATCGCTACCAGAGCAATGTCATGGGGACGGTCCTGACGGGCAGAAAACCAGGCACCCTCATTAATCGCGTCAAACAACCGCTGGGAACGGCTCCAAGTGTAACTTAGCCAGCCTGTCAGATCACCCCCTGTTTTTTCCATTAGAAACTCTACCCCATAGGCACGGCCTGTTCCAAAAACAATTTCAGATTCAATTTCAGAATTGCCGAATATTTCAGCCCCATCTTCATATTCTACTGTATTGTCAAGTGATTTATAATAGGCTTCTAAACTGAGTTGATACCGATTGGTATTGGTTTTGGTAAAATACCCGATAGCCAGCTGATCGGCTATGGTAGGTCGTATCCCCGGCCCACTAGGTATCCAAATGTCGGTGGGCGAACCGGAAGTCGAATTGGACAGCAAATGAAGATATTGAGCGTTTCGGTTGTAATTCAATTTCAGTGAATGTAAGGAAGACAGTATATATGTCATCCCAACCCGTGGTTCCAATGTCAAATATGTGTGATACCAATCCCCATTTGCATATTGGATCACGTCGAGAACAGCATCAGATGTATCAAAGGTTTTGAAAGTATAGGGACCCCGATTATGAAAGCTGCTTAAACGCAATCCATAATTGACTTTTAACGCATCGAATAGTGCCATTTCATGTGCGGCATACAATCCGCCTTCAAGGGCATTTTGTTCTTGAGAACTACTTCTTTCCGTGGCGTCAAATCGAAATACAGAAGGTAAAAATTGATGGAAAATCGACTGCCAACCAAAACGAAATTCATGGTTTGGGCTCTGATACCAACGGTATTCTTGTTTCAATGTAAAGTCATAAATACCACCTTTCAATTGAATGTCCAATCCCCCACTGTCAACCCCAAAACCATAATCGTATTTGGAATATATGATGGCAGCATTCGAAAAGAGGGAAGGTGAGAAAACATGATTCCAACGCAATGTAAACGTTTGATTGCCCCAATCGAGTCCAAAGCCATCGGTGGCCAATACATCTTTCCCAAAATAAAGCGAAGCAAACAATCGATTGTTCCCATTGAGCTTGTAATTGGCTTTGGCATTCACATCGTAAAAATACAAGCCAAAATCGTCAAAATCTTTTAGGAAGGGACGCGCTAAAATATCGGCATAGGTTCTGCGTGCTGAAATGATAACAGAACCTTCATCGGCCACGAGCGGTCCTTCAACTGTTATTTTAGAGGAAATCAAGCCCAAACCGCCATGCACAGACCATTCTTTCATATGACCATTTTTCATTCGCACATCCAGTACGGAAGAGGCGCGACCGCCATATTGAGCAGGAATTCCTCCTTTGTACATTTTTACATTTTGAATGGCATCAGAATTAAAAACAGAGAAAAAACCTAAAAAGTGGGCGGGATTGTATACGGGTGCCTCATCCAACAAGATTAAATTTTGATCGCCGTCTCCACCTCTGACAAAAAAACCACTATTCCCCTCTGAACTGGCACTTACACCTGGAAGTAATTGAATTGTTTTCAAAACATCTTGCTCTCCAAAAAGGACAGGGATGGCTTTCATTTCTTTAGGACTCAGCGACAGCACACTCATTTCAGTATCCGTTAATCGATTCTGTTCCTTATCGGCTGTGACTACAATTTCATCCAACTGTGTGTTAACAGGTTCCAATGCAATATTTAAACTTTGATTGGCGACCAGCGTTATGGATTGTGTTTTGGATTGGTATCCTACGTAGGAAAAAGTCAACAGATGCTCTCCAGCAGCTAATGTTAATGCATAATAGCCGTACTCATTGGTAATAATACCTTCGCTCCCATCTTGAAGCATTACACTGGAAAACAATAGTTCTTCTCCCGTTTGAGCATCACGTACATAGCCACTAAGAATGAATTGTTGGCCACTCAGCAATTGCGTTGAAAGAAGGATTCCAATCCAAAAAAGGGTTGATTTCAAAGCAAATTTTTGACAAAAGTACAGTTGTTTGAATTGATGGGCTTCAATTTGGTCAAATTTTTATTTTCAAATTACATTATAATACCACCCATATCACTACTCACAGTGGAAAAGCTCCATGGCCCATAAAATGGGTAAAGAGAAGATCAACCGAAGTATTGGTGTAAAGAAGTGTAAATGCTAAGTATGATCTTTCAACTCAATTAATATTACTCTTTGAAACATTCTTAAATTTACGAACCGTTGTGACGGTGCTAGATTTAATTAATGCGCGATACGATCAAATGCCCACACCGACCTTGTATGCCTCCTTGCTGGTGATTACCACAGTTCTTGTAGTTCGTTTCTTAGAAAACCAAAAATCAATTGGGTTTCAGAGACTACTTGCCTGGATACCGCCTATTTTATTTGCCTATATCATTCCCGCATGTGTGTGTGCAGTGTTCAATTTGGATTACAAGGCGGTTGTTTTGCATCAATGGAGTAAGGATTTCATTATTCCTATAGCAATCCTAACGATTATGTCTTCGATGTCTTTAAAAGAACTTCGCATTGTTGGTAGTAAACCTTTGATTCTTTTTGTATCAGGCTCATTCATCATCGCATTGTTACCTGTTCTAATAATCTCTGCTATGCAATTGTATTTTCCTGAAACAGCCACGAAATTTATTGATGGAGAATTGTGGAAAGGGCTCATCCCCCTGGTAGGAAGTTGGATCGGTGGCAGTACCAGCCAACTCGTTCTAAAAGAGTATGTCGGGACTTCAGAAACGCTTTTCCTTTCTGTTTTGATTTTGGACAATATTTTAGTGAATATTTGGACCATATTGATGTTCCAACTGATCAAACAAAGTGGTCGAATCGACAACCGACTTGGAATCGCTTCAGCAAATACAACTCCTTTAAATAGTGAAAAACCAATGCAACCCAACAATGGGCACAAAACCTTATTGCTTCTAATTTTCATACTCAGCATCAGCCTTGGATTTGAATTACCCTTTATCGGTGTCATTGTGATATTATCAATCTTGGGTTTGGTGCTCGGTAATGCATTCCAGTTTTGGCATCACAAATTATGCTTGCAGTTAGGGTCATTTGCTATTATCACCGTTATGGCCGTACTGGGGTTAAAACTAAATTTTGGAGCCTTTGATTTACCCTTGGCTTTTATAGGAGTGATTATCTTATGGCTTGTTCTCCAATTTGTTGGCTCATTGTTTGTTGCCTACTTACTAAATATCTCAATGGTATGGGTACCCATAGCCAGTATGGCAAATTTTGGTGGGATATCCACAGCACCAGCAGTAACAGCAGCTTACAATCCTAAATTAATGCCACATGCCATCGTATTAGCGATACTCAGTATGATTACCGGGACGTTCTGGGGTATATTTAGTACGTGGTTGTTGGGTTTTATTTTACACACATGATGGATCCGTTAAGAAACTAAATTTTGTAACGCAAGAAAAGTTTAATACCTAATTAATCGACTATCCATCCAGTTAGAAGTTAATATCACAAGATTTTAGCCATTGCAAAATAGAGATCTAAAATGTATACATTTACTGGAAAAGGTTTGTAAACCAATTACTGAAGTGTTTGATTACTTCCTTAAGAATAATCAATGTGAAACCATTGGAAGTTTTATATGGGAAGGATAGCGTTTGGAATGATGAATTCTGTTTCGAGCAACGACGCTCCTTGTTTCGTCAAAATTATTCCCGCCGGTATTTAAGTTACGAGAAAACCTCGGGAAATTACTACTTGAGACTTCAATCCGAATTCTATGACCCTTTTTAAAATAGTTACTCGTAGCCATGGGGGTTAACTCCACCTTATATACTTGCCCCTTTTTCATAAAAACCTCTTTGTCATAACCTTCCCGATACCTAACTCTTTGAATGGTTTCATCGAGATTGTACGCTGTTCCATCGGGCAAAACATCAATGAGTTTGATCGTCAAATCAGTGTCTTTAACATCAGATGATAAGTAAAGAACACTTTCTATAAAACCACTTACCTCAACACCTACTTCTAATGGTTCGGAAGTATAAACTAAGATATCCTCGCGTTCCTCCATTTTCCTCTGATCAAAAGCACCTCCTTGTACTGCATTACCAGTACAACAAACACCTCCTCCGTAGGAGACAACAGGATGCATTGGATCGTAGTAAAAGGCATCTGAGAAATGGCCTTTGCTGTCTTTCATTGGAGTGAGCTTTCCGTCTCCAAAACGAGAATTGGCACGTCCGTCACTGTTTAAGTAAAAGGTTTTAAACGTAGTTTTTTCCGGTGGCCATGTGTTTGAAGATTGCCAAATATTTTTCCCCATTGTATAATACTGTACACGGGGGGTTTCTTTCTTGAAATCGTTGTCTGCCCCTTTGAGATGCAAATCAAACCAAGCATAGATCTGTTCGTCATAATTTAAACGTGCATCTCCTATTGACCGCTCGCCAACGATCGTATTCTCTGTCGCTCTCGTGTATCGACAATGTAGCGTTGGAGCGATAACCAAGTACTGATTGTCTTTTATAAAATCGTCATCACTATTTGCTCTTAT
This sequence comes from Flavobacteriaceae bacterium, assembly GCA_049890035.1. Classification (GTDB taxonomy): domain Bacteria; phylum Bacteroidota; class Bacteroidia; order Flavobacteriales; family Flavobacteriaceae; genus UBA11891. The sequence goes on from JBMHCG010000039.1 coordinate 236,914, forward strand.
GTGATTAAACAACGCTAAGTTGGGAGATACGGAGACATCATACCAAGAGACAAACCAGAAACTAGGGACTCCAAACGGCATCGTGTCATGATATAAGCCGCCTTCAAACCATGCTTTATCATTGGGCTTACGAACGATCATTTTATCAAATATTTCCTGTTTTCCCTTTACATTTTTAATTACATCTTTAAGCGGTAAATGCTGAAACGCTATTTTCCAATCAACAGCTGGATTTTCAGGTGCTAAATCATAGAATCTTGAAATTCGGATCAGGTCTTCCTGTGAAGCACCTTCCGGAATCCTTGGCTTAAATTTGTCCTGTTCAACGCCATATAACCAAGAATGAAAAAGTAGTTGTTCAGCTCCCCCTCGGTACCAGTTTCCTTGTTCATAGTAGGGTCCCACAACACCTACTCCAGCCCCAAAGCCTTGAGGAACCATTGCGGCATGTGATGGGTGATCCAGAGCGGCTACCGCCATTTGCCACTCTGCTGTTGAGGAACAACCAAGTGTGCCTATTTTTCCATTGGACCATTCCTGTGCTTGCATCCAGCTGAATGCATCATAGCCATCGGTAAGCGGAACTCCCAAAATATCCCAGACGCCTTCGGAGAAATACCTTCCTCTTTCATTTTGAACAACATAGGCATAACCTCTTTTCAAGGCTTCATAAGCCCTTTCTAATGTCCGTGTTCTTTCTTTTCCATCGCCCCATCGGTTGAAATTATAAGGGGTTCTGGAGAATATTATGGGGACTTTCTTTTCTGTTTTAGGGCGATAAATATCGGTTGCCAAGCGTACGCCGTCACGCATGGGCATCATTACTTTCTCCTCAATAATTGCTATCTCTAGAATCTTCTCGCGGATACTTTGCTGAGCAATTAAAGATTCAGAGAAAATAAGAAGAACGTACAAGGAGAGGATTTTGATTATTCTCATTTTTTATTTTTCACTTGTGTACAATTATTGATTCGGATCACACGCGTATAAGGAGGCCTCTAGCTACTAAGTTTAAATTTAAATGACGAAGCTTTAGACTAGAGAGATTGAATGAATTGAATGACCCCATTGAAATAGGTTTCTTGATCATCGTACATACTCCAATGACTTCCTTGGTCACAAAACAAGTAGGAACCATTCTGTACTTGCGTACTCATCCATTCCATCTGTTTGGGGTCCATAGTGTCATATTTGGCCCCTATGGTCAATGTAGGTACTGTGATTTTTGAAAGATCCGCTTTTCGATTCCAATCCTTGAGGGTAGCATCCCCTACGACACCCATTTCACTGGGGCCTTGCATATGTAAATACATTTCGTAATTGATATTATTAAGGCTTCGCTGCACCGGATTGGGCCATTTTTCGAGAGGCATTCTCAAAACATGTTTTGGGTAATAATGTGTGGCAACAAGATCCAAGTATTCCGGATTGGTATAGTCACCATCGGATTCAAATTTTCTAATTTGCTTGAGTATTTCAGGATCTAATTGTGGTGCCAGAACCTCCTCTGAATATTTCATATAGTCTGGAATGGATGGTACCATATTAGAGATGATAAGTCCTTTCATATTTTCTTGGTATTTCAATGCATACTCCAAACCTAAAATACCACCCCAGGAATGACCCAAAATAATGAAATTGTCTTTTGTGAGTTTCAAGGCTTTACGGACCTGTTCTACTTCGTCTACAAAACGTTCTATGGTCCATAATTCTAGATCGTTCGGATTATCGCTTCGCGAACAACCAAGCTGGTCGTAATAATAATATTCAATTGAGGCATTAGGGAAGAATGAGTCTGCAGCTTCAAAATAATCGTGCCCAGCCCCAGGACCACCGTGTAACAACAGGACTTTTTGTTTGGGATTATTTCCCACTCTCTTTGTCCAAACATTAAATTCCCCTTTGGGGGTTTGTATTGGAATCATTTTAACACCACCACTTAGTTTATCATCTTTAGAGTCGTAATTTAAGTACGCGTTAACAGGTGGGTTCTGTTGGCATGAAAACAAAACTAAACTGAGGGTTACGAGAGTGAAAATTTTTTTCATTTTTTATCAATTTTAAAAAAAAGGTCAAGTCGTTCGACTTGACCTTTTATTGGAATTACTTATTCATTTTCTGTCAAAGGAATGGGCAATATATTAAAAATTTGATCTCCAGATCGATCTATCGGAAGCGTGGAAGAAATATTATACCTCCTAAGATCGTACATACGATGGTTTTCACACCACAAAGAATATCGTCTTTGATGAAGCAATTCGGTTGTCAGGGCATCAGCTGAAGCATTTCCACTGTAATCGGCCAGACCAGCTGCATTACGAACGATGTTAATGGCGTTCGTCGCTGCCCCCAAATTACTGGGTATATTGGCTTCTGCATACACCAAAATCAACTCTTCATTTCTGACAATATCAATCGGTGAAATATTTGAACCGTAAAGAGCTGTTTGATGGGTACCCGTCAATCCATCTTGTGTCGTCGGATTGGATCGAATGATTGTTTTCTGTGCAACCCGCAGATCACCTTCTTCTGCATCTTCAATAAAACTGTTGTGAACAATAATCTGATCCCCATTATTGTCAATAATTTTATACAAATCATTTGTTTGATCACCACTTCCAAGACTGAATACATGTTTTGGTCCTGTTGTAAGATCACCATTTAAATCCATGAACGAATTGTTCAAAGCGGTAAGAGTGCCTGTCTTATCTCCATTATATAGTAAAGCTATTGCTTTCAATGCCCTGTTGAACTCTCCAAAACTCGAAGGGGTATCAAAACCAGCAAAACCCGCCAGTGGAAAAGCAAAATTATTTCCTGCTTGGTTGAGTTCTGATTTGGCCTCATCCAACATATTCACGACGGCTGTGAGTGTGGCCGAAGCATCGAGAATTGGGCCCAAATTGTTCGGATCTGATACCTCAACACGAGCTCTTCCGTAAGATTTCACTAAATCAATTAACTCATGTGCGATAACCGTTTTAGCAAAAGCACGGTAACCTGCTTTTTGAGACGCTGTAGCCGAGGATGTGTTCTCAACAGATTCTAAAAGAATATTTGCATTTTTTATGGTTAAATATCGTGAAGCCCAAGGCGAAGAAGAATAAAATGAGTTGTTATCCAAGCGGGCACCATTCGCACCCAACAAATCCCCTGTGTTTCTTGGATCTGCGTCAAACAAATACAGTTCTCTTGCCATTGTTCCCGAACCTGTGGTTTGGATTCCCAGACCATTTCTCATGGCAGATTCGATACCAACCACTAAGTTATTCAACTGATTTAAAGAAGCTTCTGATAAAACCCCTTCTAAACTGGGACGATTGGGATCTACTTCCTCATCGAATGTGCAAGCCATTAAAGTGAATGCAATACCCACTAAAGCAAGCCTGTTTATTTTTCTGAAATTAATTTCTAAATATCTCATCGTATGCGCTTTAGAATTTTACATTAAGATTAAACATATACTGTTTGGCACTTGGGAATGGGGTTACCTCAATTCCACTTGAGAGACCTGCGCCACCATTAACAGAAGTTTCTGGGTCATAACTGCTATAATCCGTAATGGTCAGAAGATTTCTTCCGGTCAATCCAATACGGGCACTGCTGATACTATTCGATAACCAACTAAATGTATTATCTGGCAAGGTGTAGTAAATCGCCGCTTCTCGCAATCGCATGTAGGCTGCAGGCTCAATAAATCTCTCAGGAACAAAGCCGAGGCCCGCTCTTGTCTGACCCTCAGGTGTATCTAAGTCGGGAGTAACCCCTCCCAAATCTGTCAATAACTTGGATAGGTTGATATTTTCACCACCTTCTTTCCAGTGGATTAAAAATCGTATATCCAAATTCTTCCCAATAGTGAATTGATTGTTGAAAGACATTTGAAAATCAGGTTCAACATCTCCTATCTGTGTCGGTTGACCATTTACATTTCCTGCTAGCTGCGTGACCGGTTGTCCTTCTTGTATATAGAAGGTTCCCAATCCCAATCCAAATCCTGCTCCTGGCTGGGGAAAAGCAGGTACGTCGAGTCGTGTGATTTCTGAACGGTTGAACCAAAACTGTATCCCGGAATTCCAACTAAACGATTCGTTATCGTAGGCATTTATATTCAATCCAAGCTCAATACCATAATTTTTCAAATCAGCAAGGTTGGTTGTTTCGCTGCCAAATCCACTTGAAGTAGGAAGCGAACGGCTAAGAATCAAATCTTTAACGTTTCTATTGTAATAAGATAATTCCATACCAATTTTCCCGAAAAAACGAAGGTCGATACCCGCTTCTAATTCTTGAGAAGTTTCCGGCTCAATAGCTGCATCCCCTCTCAGTCGTGAAATGGAAGATCCACCATTGCCGCCAATTGCAACTTGGTTTAGTGATGTGAATATCGATCCAAAACTGGCAGAAGAACCGGTTTCCCCATAGGCAGCTCGCAGTTTGAGTTGATCAATATTTTCAGAACTCCATCCATCAAAATTTTGCAGATTGACTGCCAAGGAAGCCTTAGGGAAACCATAAAACTTATTGGGGTCTCCATTCAACGTAGACTTATCAATACGATAACCCAAAGTACCAACCAATTGATTTTTATAATTTCCCTCAACTTGCGCAAAATAACCAAATTCCTTGATCATGGATTCGGTTTGGCTGATCGCTTGTGCCGATCCTTGCCCCAATGTTGTTTGATTTGGAATAAGTTGAGTGGCCTGATTAAAAACAATGTCTGCATCGCGTACCAAATAAGAGACACCACCTTGTGTAGTTAAATTTAAATTCCCATTCATGGCTTCACTATTCAATACGGCTATTCCCAATAGGTTGTAGTTTTTAAAATTGTTTTTTCCAACCCCAATAAAACCGTTATCACCTCCATTTTGTGCTTGATGCGTTTCAGGTACATAAACGTATGTCTCATTAGCTAAGAAATCGATACCACCATTCCATATCATCTTTAACGAGTTGGTTTCATTTTGAAATAAATTGGTGGTGAGTTTGGCACTTTGAATGAGTCGGTTATTGACATCGTCATTGACAGCTTGATCTCTAACGAAAATAGGATTCCCCGCATAATTTGGGTTGTTGGGATAATTTCCATTGGCGTCTGGATTAAGATTTACCCAGGGACGTGTAAAAGCCAAGGTATAACCATAACTTAAACCACCCTCATTTTCATTCCCGGTAAAACTTCTTTGAGAACCGCTTTGAATGAAGTTGGTATTGACTGACAAATCAAACGTATCAGATATTTTATGCCCTATGTTGGCGCGCAAAGAAAATCTATCAAATCCTGTGTGTTTAATAATTCCTGCTTCGTCACGGTAAGAAGCACCAACATAAAAGTTGGTTTTTTCCGTTCCACCCGAAGCACTAATTTTGGTGTCAGAAATGATTCCTTGCTCACCGTAAATCAAATCTTCATAGTCTATCAAACCCCCAGACGAAATGGCCTGGTTATACAAAGCCACTTCTGCATCGCCAAAAGTTGATGCCACGCTGGAAGCCGTCCAAGGGCGCATACCAAGTTTTTTAATGATGGTATTAAAACCAACACTTTGGTTGAGACTGATTTCAGTTTTTCCAGCCTTTCCTTTTTTGGTAGTTATAATGACGACCCCTGCATTCGCTCGAGTCCCATATATGGCTGCGGCGGAAGCACCTTTTAGAATCTCAATGTTTTCGATATCGTTGGGATCCAAATCAGCAATTCGATTGGGTGCATTTTCCTCGTTTCCACGATTTGCTCCAGATGCAAAACGCAGTCCAGATGGGATTTCTGAATTGTTCAAATAAACGCCATCCACAATGAAAAGGGGTTGGTTGTTTCCATTAATGGAAGAAATACCTCGCAAGCGCAAAGCAAACCCCCCGCCTGGTGCTCCTGAAGAGGCTGTAATATTGACCCCTGTTACCTTTCCATAGAGTGCTCCATCAATCGTACTTTGATTGGTTTTTCCTACCAATTCCTCTGTTGATACAGTCGCTACAGCATTAGCCAAATTACTCCTTTTTACACTTGATCCCAGTCCAGTAATAACAATTTCATCGAGTTGCGTAGTGGCTGGTAATAGAGAAATTGACAGTTGCGTGCCGTTTACTTCTAAAATTTGTGTTGCGTAACCCACATAGGAAATAACTAAGTTATCATCACTAGAAGCGTCAATGGAGAAATTTCCATCAAAGTCGGTTGATGTGCCATTATCTGATCCTTCTACAATTACTGTGGCACCCGGTATCGGGTTATCGTTTTCATCTAATACGATTCCTGTTACTTGTTGTGCACAAATTGAGTAAGAGACAAAAAATAGCGTAGTCGCCAGAAGTTGTCTTAGATTTTTCATTAAATATAGTTGTTTAAGTTTGTTTACTTTTGTTTAAATATAAAATTAAAAGTTGAAACACATTAAAAAATCTTCAACTTTTCCCTCTTCACTTGGATCTAGGATTTTGAAATTCATTTTTTGGTGGGCATACAAGGAACGCGTATTGGCTTGCCTCACATGTGTTAGGATGCAATCAAATTGGTTTTTAGCAGATTCAATCATGGACTCGTAAAGTGCATAAAAGATACCTTGGTTTCGGTTTTCTTTGGCGACACACACTTGAACAACAAAAAGGGGAGCAGTAATTGTTTTGTCAGTTATTCTATATGCAAATGATGCTTCGATCATTTGATCAATCAAAGGATGAATCTTGGTAGAATCCCGTGTCGCTAAAATAAGATATCCAATAACACGTTCTTGATCCAATGCAAGAAGAATGGAATGAATTGCATGGAACTGTTGGAGTTCTGATCGGCTTAACGACAGGACCAGAAATCCATCTTGTCTTTGTGTGATCGCATCAACTGTATCAATCAAATTATCTGCTTGGATAGAAACAATGGAATCAAACTGGTCTGAAGTTTCTAAACGTTTTAATTGATAGTTGTTTTTTTGAGTCATGGAGAAATTTCTACTATGAAAATATACCCTAACTTAACTAATATTTGAACAATTAAGGAACCTAAGTGCCAAACCTTCTAGAATGTGAATAGGACGAATCGTCTCAAGGAGACTTTCATATTGGAGGGTCAAAATCCTGGATACCAATAGACCCGGCATGTATTACCAAAATGTACTTAAAAAATTCCGCAATCACTTTTTCAAATGGTATACAGACTTTATGTTGTGATCGCGCTAGGATTCGAACCTAGGACCGTCTGCTTAGAAGGCAGATGCTCTATCCAGCTGAGCTACGCGACCAATATAGATCGGTTTTGTATAAAAACCAGACCCCTACCAAAGCAGGGGCCTAACTGATGCGGAGAGACAGGGATTCGAACCCTGGCAACGCTTACACGTTGACAGATTAGCAATCTGCTCCATTACCACTCTGGCACCTCTCCAATGTTTAAAAGAACATATCGACAAAAATACTTTTTCAACACGAATAAACCAACACCCTTTTCAAAAATACTACTCGGGGTATTCAATTCGCAAATGATAAATGTTTGACAACTTACGAATCAATACTTTTTTAATGCGTTCAATTTCGGATAGGGTAATATTACTGTTGCTAAATTGCCCATCATCTAGTTGCTTTTGCACAATTTGACGAACAAAGGACTCAATTTTAGAGAGATTGGGTTCGCGAAGGCTTTTGGAAGCTGCTTCAACAGAATCAGCCATCATCAAAATGGCGGTTTCTTTAGAGAAGGGTTTCGGCCCTGGATATTTAAAATCGGTGAGGTTTTCGGGTTCTTCACCGGTTACTTCTTTCTCCCTCTTATAAAAATAATACACTAATGAAGTTCCATGGTGGGTCCGGATAAAGTCAATAATCCGTTCCGGTAAGTTATTTTTCTTCGCGATAGAGATTCCTTCTCGTACATGATTGACTATAATTTGTGCACTTTGTCTTGGAGCCAATTCGTGATGGGGGGAAGTACTGCTTTTTTGATTTTCAGAAAAATAGGTAGGATGATTCATTTTCCCTATGTCGTGATACAAGGCCCCAACCCGAACCAACAGCGTATTGGCACCAATTTCTCCGGCTGCCGCCTCAGCCAAATTGGCCACCTGAAGCGAGTGATGAAAGGTTCCCGGTGCCTGATCAGAAAGTGCTTTTAACAATTGAGAATTGGTGTCCGATAGTTCCAAAAGTGACACATCCGAGGTAAGACCAAATAAACGTTCAAAAAGGTAAATTAGGGGTTGAACAAAAAGTGTCAACAACCCATTCAACAAAAAAAGCCCAACGGTAGTGAAGGCAATGTTTTCCAGCCCAGCTTCGTGTATCAAAGCAAAGGATAAATAGACCCCCAGGTATACCAGTACGATCTGTCCTACTGATACAAATAAGTTTGCCCGTTGATAGAGCTGCGTGCTGCTTTGTATGGTCACAATACCAGCCAAAACTTGGAGAAAAATAAACTCAAAACTATTGGGAACAACAAAACCAATCAAAAGGACTGTCAATACATGTGTAAACAAGCCCAAGCGTGCATCAAAAAAGGCTTTCAGAGTAAGGGGTAGGATACACATGGGAACGGCATAGATCAAATTGGGATCAAAATTCAGAACAATGGAAGATAGTCCCACAACCAATAAGACATTGAAAAAGATAAAGGTTAGTTGTTTGTTGTTTTCAAATATCTGTTTGCGATAAAGGAAAATAAAACGCGTCAGCATGAATAAAACCAATGCGATCAAGATGCCATATCCTATACTGATAACCCATTCTTTTTGCTGGGTCAAAGAACTGCTTTGATATTCTGTTCGCAATGACATCAAAATTTGATACCGCTCCCCTTCTACCAATTCGTTTTGCGCAATGATCAAACGCCCCTTTTTAATGATCCCTTTTGTAGGAGACAAACCCCGTAATTGCTCGTCTTTTATTCGCTGAGTCAGTACTGCATCTTGTTTGATATTGGGCTCTAGTATAGCAAAGAAAAGTTGATAATAGGCTTGGGTAAAGGCTTGCTGTTTTGAGGGAACGGCTTTTTGAATATAGGTTTCTAAATTTTCCAAACGAACGAATGAAGTAGTGGTCCTGTTTTGTTCAGCATTTCCCAAAACAAGCTTGACGGTCGCTTCCGTGGACCCTTCCCAGTTGAGCGGTAAAATTCCTTGTTCGTATATTTTTTGGAGTATGTTTTTTCCAACAGCACGCAAAACCTGATCCGCATCAGAAGTATGATCTTGAAAGAAAGAAGCAAACTGAGAGTCGAATTGTTTTTCAGCAGCCAGGGCGACTTCAGGATCCATTCTATAGTAGGTGTCTGTTTGAGAGACTATAAGGGCCTTTTCAGCCGCTATTTCTTCTTCGGTTTTTAAAATAGAAAAGTCAAAAGGCGCAAAAAGGGTTGGATGTTTCCAGGGAAATCCTTTTTGAAACTCGTATTGAAATTTACCTCCCTTCGGAAAAAGATAAAGAATGCATGTACTTAGAATAAGAAAAAGGAACCCCTTGTAAAGTACAGGCTGGTTGTAATATAGCCACTGCCAATATCGTTTCAAAACGAAAAGAATTTAATTATGGAAAAAAAACTATTCCAGAACAAACGCATCACATCAGCATTTAGTTGGACGTAAATTAATTATTTTTGCTGAGTATCATACTATGAAATACGGAGTTTGCCATTTGGGGATTGTCCCGGTTCGTTTCGAAAAAGATGACCGCAGTGAGATTGTAACGCAACTCTTATACGGAGATACCTATACCCTACTAGAAGTTCAAAAAAAGTGGTCAAAAATCCGTATTGATGCGGATCGTTACCAAGGTTGGATAGCTAACAACCAAACCTTTGAAATAACGACCAAGAACTGGAAAACCCTGACGGCTTCCAACGATGTCTTCACAACCGATCTGGCCAGTTACTGCAGCACTGAAAACAATGTATTATTTCCCATACCCCTCGGGAGTAACCTAAAGGCACTAGACTTATTGAAACACCACCATGAAGGGAGTTCCAATACGAATCAAAACAAGCGAGAATCTATTGTACAAACTGCTTATATGTATTTGAATGCACCCTATCTTTGGGGTGGTAAATCACCTTTCGGCATTGATTGTTCTGGGTTCACACAGATGGTCTACAGAATTAACGGTCATGCCTTACAGAGAGACGCCTGCCAACAAGCCGAACAAGGACAAACATTGAGCTTTATTGAGGAAAGTCAACCAGGAGATTTGGCATTCTTTGATAATTCCGAAGGCAGTATTGTACATGTGGGGTTGTTATTGCACAATCACAAAATCATCCACGCACACGGAAGAGTTCGTATCGATGCTATTGACCAAACAGGAATCTATAACAAAGAGCTCCAAACCCATTCCCATAAACTCAGAATGATTAAATCTATCCTATAAAAAACCCCTACGCAAAGGTAGGGGTTTCTTATCCTGTAGGTAGGAACTGATTATTTTTCTAGCAGGGCTTTCATTTCCATGTAGCCTTCATTTTCACCCAAGGTACCATATATATTCATTAGCGTTTTGATGGCTTCCTCGTTGTTATTTACTGTGATGAGTCCTTTCAAAATAGGAACACATTCTTTGTAAAGAGATTCGCGTTTTCCTTTCAATTCTTCATAGCGCATATTGTCTTTGCGGGAAGTTCCAAGGCTATTCATTTCATCGACTATTGCGGATTCACCCTCCAATATCAAAGCCACGAGATTCAAATATGCGGACTCGAAGTTGGGGTCCAGTGCGATGGCTTTTTCATAGAACTTTCGTGCGGCATCACGATCTCCTAAGTCATTATTGACAACACCCAAATTAAAATATAAATTAGCATTTGTAGGGTCTTTTTCAATTGCTTGGTTAATCAACTCTTTAAATTTTTCTTTTTCGTCCAACTCAATGTAAATATTGGCTTCAGTCAAAATTAAATTCAAATCCTCTGGATTGGCCTTACGCGCTTCTTGTACAGCTTCAATCGCCTTGTCATTTTCCCCTTTTTGGGCATAAATCAAGGCAATATTTTTAACTATCTCAGGATACTTTGACTCGGATTTAACCTCTTTTGGATTCATGTAATCCTTTGATTTTTGATAAATCCCGTACTCCATTTCCGATACTTCAATTTCCTGCCCAGAAGCAACTTCTGTGACGAAGTAGGTGGTTGTTATACCCGTGTAGTTGATTTCTTTTAATTTGAAATAATAGTCCAGGGCCCGATCGTAGTCTTTCCCATTCACAGAATTGGAAGCTGCAAAATACAAGTAATCTTTACCATTTTCAGGATCGATGGTATACGCCATGTATAATTTTTCAGCAGAAGCAACAAAGTTTTGCCCTTCATTATCTTCAATGGCAGAGGTAATTATTTCAGATTGCAATTGTTGCATTTGTTGGGCCACATCAGCTTTCAGGCGGCTGTTTTTTTTGAGTGCAGTAAACGTTTCTAAAGCAGCGGCAAAGTTTTTATTCTGCTGAGCAATTTTTCCATTCAAAAATTGATAGGAAGCCATTGTTTTTTCATCTGCAGTGTCAAAAAGTGACTGGTTCGATGCCAATACTTCCTTAGCACCATCAATATCGCCGGATGAAAACAACTTTTCAGCTTTTTTCAATTCTTTCTTTTGGGCCATACCAAATGTGGCAACCATACCCAAAAGCAAAACAGTGGTTTTTTTCATTAGTGTTTGAATTTATTTAATTGTTGTGTTGTATTACTCAATAACAGTGCCATCATTAACTTCCATGTCATTGACATCATCTAAATTGTCATCGTCGGGCATGACTTTTGCCACAGCAGCGATGGAGTCCGAGTCTTTTAGATTGATCAACCGAACCCCTTGGGTGGCCCGACCCATGACACGAAGATCAGATACGGACATACGAATGGCAATACCCGATTTGTTGATGATCATCAGGTCGTCCTCATCAGAGACATTTTTGATGGCAACCAATTGGCCTGTTTTATCTGTTATGGAAATGGTCTTAACACCTTTACCACCTCGATTGGTAATGCGATAATCGTCTAAACGGGAACGTTTTCCATAACCATTTTCAGAGACAACGAGTATGTTGCTATCCATATCATTTACAGTTACCATCCCAACCAATTCATCTTTGCTGTTGGCCAAACTAATTCCACGAACACCCGAAGCACCGCGACCCATTGGTCGTGTTTTACTTTCCTCAAACCGAATCGCTTTCCCAGACTTAACGGCCAATAATACTTGACTGTTACCATTGGTTAATTTAGCTTCCAATAATTCATCACCTTCTTTGATCGTAATGGCATTGATTCCATTGGCTCGGGGGCGTGAGTATTGCTCTAAGGAAGTTTTTTTGACTTGGCCCTTTTTCGTGGCCATGATTACGTAATGATTGTTTATATAATTTTCATCCTTCAGATCCTGTGTACAAATAAAAGCTTTTACCTTGTCATCCTGTTCAATATTGATAAGGTTTTGGATGGCACGTCCTTTCGCCGTTCGTGAGCCCTCTGGAATTTCATATACACGCATCCAAAAACACTTCCCTTTTTGTGTAAAAAACAACATGTATTGATGGTTGGTCCCTACGAAAATGTGTTCCAGGAAATCTTCGTTTCGAGTGGTGGAGGCTTTTTGTCCAACCCCACCCCTGTTTTGCGTTTTGTATTCTGAAAGTGGGGTACGCTTGATATAGCCGGCATGCGATATGGTAATTACAACCTTTTCATCTGGGATCATATCTTCTACCCTAAAGTTGCCTCCTGCGTATTCAATGTTTGTTCGTCGCGGATCCCCGTACTTTTCTTTTACTTCAATTAATTCGTCTTTAATGATCGTCATTCTACGATCCTTCTTCTCAAGAATGTCTTTTAAATCAGCAATAGTTTTAACCAATTCATCAAACTCTGCTCGGAGTTTGTCTTGCTCCAATCCTGTTAACTGACGGAGACGCATTTCGACAATGGCCTTGGCTTGAATCTCTGTTAGGCTGAATGTTGCAATCAACTTTTGCCTGGCTTCATCTGCATTGCTGGAAGATCGAATAAGTTGAATAACTTCATCGATGTTATCCGAAGCGATGATCAGACCCTCTAATATATGTGCTCGCTCTTCCGCCTTTTTCAATTCGTATTGGGTTCGTCGGACAACTACTTCATGGCGATGCTCCACAAAATGATGAATCATGTCCTTCAAGTTGAGTAACTCTGGACGACCATTCACCAATGCAATGTTATTGACAGAAAACGAAGATTGTAATGCCGTGTATTTGTAAAGCTTGTTAAGTACTATGTTTGGGATCGCGTCACGCTTGAGGATATAAACTACGCGCATGCCCTTTCGATCCGATTCATCACGAATGTTACTGACGCCTTCTATCTTTTTGTCATTGATCAACTCGGCCGTTTTTCGGATCATTTCAGCCTTATTGACTTGATAGGGAATTTCAGTCACGACAATACATTCCCGACCAGCAACCTCTTCGATATTGGCTTTGGCTCGAAGTACTACACGGCCTCTTCCAGTTAGGAAGGCCTCCCGAACACCATCGTATCCATAGATGGTACCACCTGTTGGAAAATCAGGAGCTTTGATGGTTTGCATCAAAGTTTCTATCGTGATTTCAGGTTGATCGATAAATTGCACAATACCATCAACGACTTCGGTAAGGTTGTGTGGAGGCATATTAGTGGCCATCCCTACAGCTATACCGGATGCGCCATTGACCAATAAATTGGGGATACGTGTGGGTAGTACAGTGGGTTCTTTTAGTGTATCATCAAAGTTTAATTGGTGGTCTACGGTATCTTTTTCGATATCGGCCATCATATCCTCTGATATTTTTTGCATTCTGGCTTCGGTGTATCGCATGGCAGCGGGACTGTCACCATCCACAGAACCATAGTTTCCTTGACCGTCAACTAATAAATATCGTAAGGACCATTCTTGTGCCATCCGTACCATAGTGTCATATACGGAACTATCACCATGTGGATGGTATTTTCCTAGAACTTCTCCTACAATACGTGCAGACTTTTTATATGCCGAGTTGGCTCGGATACCCAATTCGTGCATGCCAAAAAGTACTCTTCTGTGTACCGGTTTGAAACCGTCTCGAACATCTGGCAGGGCACGTGACACGATGACAGACATTGAATAATCAATGTATGCGGATTTCATCTCGTCTTCTATGTTGATAGGTATTAGTTTTTCCCCTTCATTCATACATTTGAAAAATTAATGAATTAGGCTAAAATAGCACTATTAGCAGCTCTGGTGATCGTTTGATCCTTTTTTTTTAAGGAGATTTATCAACATTTTAGATTCTCAAACTTTGATAATTTTTCCTCAATTATACTTTGAAGTTGTATTTTTTTTTCGTCAATTAGCTATGTGCTGAAAGCTGGAATGCTTTTTGCATATTTTGCACTAAATTGATAAGTATGGATGATAATTTTTCACCAAGAGTTAAAGATGTAATTACCTACAGCAAAGAAGAAGCCCTTCGTCTGGGGCATAACTTCATTGGCACGGAACATCTTATGCTTGGTATTTTGCGAGATGGAGGCGGTAAAGCCATATCAATTTTAAATTCAATTGATGTTGATCTAGATGATCTACGAAGAAAGGTTGAAATTCTTAACCCAGCTGTACTTGAGAATGGGAGCGAATTACAATATAAAAAAAACCTGCATTTGACACGGCAAGCCGAACGTGCCCTGAAGACCACCTTTTTGGAAGCCAAATTATTCCAAAACGAATTGATCAACACAGCGCATTTGCTTTTGTGCATTTTAAGAAACGAAAATGACCCAACCACCAAACTTTTAACAAACCTGAATGTAGATTACGACACCGTAAAGGAACAATTCAAAGTTTTGTTATCATCTGACTCCGAATACCTAGACCTCCCTACTGATTCTTCTTTTCCTGATGAAAAGGATGATGAAGATAGTGGTTCATCCAAAGAAAACCCATTCGTTCCTACTTCCGAGAGTAGAAATCCAAAAAATACAAAAACCCCCGTTCTGGACAACTTTGGACGGGATGTTACGGCCCTGGCAGAGCAAGACAAATTGGATCCCGTTGTCGGCCGCGAAAAAGAAATTGAACGGGTCTCACAAATCCTGAGCCGTAGAAAGAAAAACAACCCACTCTTAATTGGTGAGCCCGGAGTTGGTAAATCTGCGATAGCTGAGGGTTTGGCCTTGCGCATTGTTCAGAAAAAGGTATCCCGTGTCTTATATAACAAACGCGTTATCACGCTTGACCTTGCCAGTTTGGTGGCGGGAACAAAATACCGCGGGCAATTCGAAGAAAGAATGAAAGCGGTGATGAACGAATTGGAAAAAAACGACAATATCATCCTTTTTATCGATGAAATACATACCATTGTAGGTGCAGGCGGAGCAACGGGTAGTTTGGATGCTTCCAATATGTTTAAGCCCGCATTAGCCCGGGGTGAAATCCAATGCATCGGAGCGACAACCCTAGACGAATACCGTAAAAATATTGAGAACGAGGGCGCATTGGAACGACGTTTCCAAAAAGTACTGGTGGAACAAACGACGGCTGAAGAAACCCTGGAAATACTAAAAAATATTAAAGAACGGTACGAAAACCATCACAATGTTTCGTATACTGACGAAGCTCTAAAAGCCTGTGTTGACCTTACCGACCGTTACATGTCAGATCGTTTCTTGCCAGACAAAGCCATTGACGCACTGGACGAGGCCGGATCACGTGTTCATATTAAAAACATGAACGTTCCCAAGGAAGTGATCCAATTAGAAGAAGACCTTGAAAAAGTAAGGGACTTAAAAAACTCGGTTGTCAAAAAACAAAAATACGAGGAAGCAGCCAAACTGCGTGATGATGAAAAACGAGTAGAACGTCAATTGATTGAAGCCCAGGAACGCTGGCAGGAGGACTCCAAGAGAAATCGTGTCAAAGTGGATGACACTCATATTGCAGATGTGGTCTCGATGATGACCAATATTCCCGTTACCAAAATTGTCAAGTCAGAAAAAAATAAGCTGGCCAGCCTTACAAAAATAATCGGTTCTAAAGTCATTGGACAAACCGAGGCCGTTGAAAAGGTTGTCAAAGCCATTCAACGCAACCGTGCAGGACTGAAAAATCCGGAACGCCCTATTGGTTCCTTTATCTTTTTAGGACAGACTGGTGTGGGTAAGACGCAATTAGCAAAAATTTTAGCTTCTGAAATTTTTGATTCAGAAGAAAATCTCATCCGTATTGACATGAGTGAATATATGGAGAAATTTGCCATTTCCCGTCTGATCGGAGCACCTCCGGGCTATGTGGGTTATGAAGAAGGCGGGCAATTGAGTGAAAAAGTCAGAAGACGTCCCTATTCAGTGATTTTACTAGATGAAGTTGAAAAGGCACATCCTGACGTTTTTAACATGTTATTACAAGTCCTAGATGACGGTTATCTTACTGACAGTTTGGGAAGAAAAGTAAACTTCCAGAATACCATTATTATAATGACATCCAATATTGGTGCACGTCAATTGAAAGATTTTGGTACAGGAGTTGGTTTCGAAACGGCTGCCCAAAAATCGCAATCTGAGGATATTGAAAAAGGTATTATTGATCGTGAGTTGAAAAAAACATTTTCACCCGAATTCCTCAATCGCATCGATGACATCGTCATTTTTAATTCCCTAGACAAAAAAGCCATCCGTTCCATTGTCGATCTGGAACTGGCAGGTTTGGAAAAACGGATCATAAAATTGGGTTACGATATAGAAATTTCTAATGCGGCCAAAGACTTTTTGGCCGACAAAGGATTTGACCAAAAATATGGTGCCCGTCCTTTGAACAGAGCCATTCAGAAATATGTCGAAGATTTGATTGCTGAAAGTGTTGTCACCAATTCCATAAAAGAGGGTGATGCATTGCTAATAGACGCTGTTGATTCCAAAAATGACAAACTCGACTTACAGGTCAAAGAAGTACCAACAGTGTAGATTGTCAAGAAATTTTTAGCGGAGTTGTTTCTTAAAACAACTCCGCTTTTTTGTATAATTCCTTTCCATCCTCGCCCTATTTATGATATTTTTGTGACGGAAATTTCAAGCCCTTTTCGGGATTGTGACTGATTACTGTATGAAAATTTTAAAATTTGGCGGAACTTCCGTTGCCAATTCGAATAGTTTAAAGAACGTCATCTCGATAGTAAAATCACAAACGACATCCCATGTTGTGGTTGTATCTGCCTTGGGAGGTGTCACCAATCTATTAATTGAACTTTTGGAACGCGCAGGTGATAAAAATGAAAATTATTTAGAAGAGTTTGATCACCTTCGCGAACGGCATTTGGAACCCATTAACGCACTGCTCCCTCCAAACAAACAAAAACAAATATCGGAGTTTGTAGATGGTAAGCTAGCTGAGCTAAAGAATCTATACAAAGCGGTTTACCAATTGGGTGAAATCACATCTTCCACGATTTCTAAAGTATCTGCCTATGGTGAAATACTTTCTTCGGAAATCATCTCGATCCTTTTCCGTAACGAAGGGATTCCTGTTCAAATTCACCCAGCACAGGAATTAGTTGCTACCAATCAAAAAAACGGGAAACTCTTTGTTGACTTTGACAAAACAAAAAAACAAATAACCGACCGACTCAATAGTCAGAAAAGTACCTGCCATCTGGTTGCAGGATATATTGCAGCTGATGAAATGGGTAACTTGACCACTTTAGGAAGAGGGGGTTCAGATTTCTCAGCAGCCATTTTTGCTTATGCCCTAGATGCAACAGCACTAGAAATATGGACCGATGTAAGTGGTATGTATACCGCGCACCCAAAAATGGTGTCGCAAGCGATTCCCATTCCCGAGTTGTCCTATTACGAAGCGATGGAATTGTCTCATTTTGGTGCCAAGGTAATTTACCCCCCTACTTTGCAACCTCTGGTTGAAAAAAATATTCCTACCTATATCAAAAACACTTTTGAGGCAACTGCACCCGGCACCTTAATTCACAATAAAACAACCATTGATAACGGACAAATTGTCAAAGGTATAAGCCATATAAACGATGTGGCACTCGTCAGTCTGGAAGGCAGTGGAATGGTTGGTATTCCTGGTTTTTCAAAACGCCTCTTTGAAACCCTTTCCGCTGAAAGTATCAATATTATCATGATTACGCAGGCCTCTTCTGAACACTCGATTTGTTTAGGAGTTCGGGCTACGGACGCCACAGCAGCAAAAAATGCTATCGATGAACATTTCGCATTTGAGATTGCACTTAATAAAGTTTATCCCGCACGTATCGAATCCAATTTGGTCAATATTGCTGTGGTTGGTGATAAAATGAAAGAACATCAGGGAATTAGCGGTAAACTATTTAGCAGTTTGGGTGCTAACAATATCAATATTAGAGCCATTGCACAGGGTGCTTCAGAACGTAATATATCCATTATTATTGATCAAAAAAATGTACAAAAAGCCCTGAATACGTTGCATGAAAGTTTCTTCGAAGCCCAAACAAAGCAGCTTAATTTATTCATCACTGGTGTGGGTAATGTTGGAGGAAAACTATTAGAACAAATAAACCAACAAACAGCGTACTTAGAAAAAAATCTACGGTTGAAGATACGCGTAATGGGACTTTCCAATTCCCGAAAAATGATTTTAAGTTCACAACCAGTTAATCTAAGCCAATGGAAAGCAACATTAGAAAATAGCTCGCTTGTTGCTGACCGAGATGCTTTTTTTGAACATGCCAAATCGTTGAATCTACGCAATTCGATCTTTGTAGACAACACGGCCAGTGAGACTATAGCTAAAGAATACGTGCAGTATTTAAAAAATAGTATTGGAGTGGTAACGTGCAATAAAATTGCTTGTGCAGATCATTTAGAAAATTACCTCAATCTCAAGAAAACAGCACGAAAATTTGGTAGCCCATTCCTATTTGAAACCAATGTAGGTGCTGGGTTACCAATAATCGATACCCTTAATAATTTAATTGCATCGGGAGATCAGGTTACCAAAATACAAGCTGTGCTCTCGGGTAGCTTAAATTATGTATTCAATAATTATCAAGAGGGCGTTCCTTTTGTAGAAGTTGTAAAGAGTGCTGTGAATGAAGGGTATACTGAACCCGATCCCAAAATTGATTTGAGTGGTGTGGACGTTGCGCGAAAGATTTTGATTTTAGCGCGTGAAAGCGGATTGGAAATTGAATTGGATGACATACAAAACCATTCTTTCCTTCCGCAGGCCTGTTTGGACACACAGAATAACACAGCCTTTTTTGAGTCATTAATAACCCATCAGAGTCATTTTGAGCAACTATTGAAAGAAGCCAAAGCGGCTGACTCCAAACTTAAATACGTGGCACAATTAGAAAATGGTAACGCTTCTGTTGGTTTACAACTCATCCCCAAAGAACATGACTTCTACAATTTGGAAGGGAGTGATAACATCATCTTATTTTACACCAATCGTTATGCACAGCAACCTTTGATTGTAAAGGGAGCCGGTGCGGGTGCAGCCGTTACAGCCTCTGGTATTTTTGCCGATATCATCCGAATTGGAAAACAATAAGGTCATGGATTCAATCAACGTATTTGCTCCTGCTAGCGTGGCCAATCTCTCCTGTGGATTTGACATATTGGGGCTCTGCTTGGAGGGAATGGGCGATCACTTTCATGTCAAAAAAACAGCCCAAAAAGGGATTCGATTCGCCGCTATTATCGGTCAACAACTCCCCCGCGATCCACTTAAAAATGTGGCTGGTATTGCTGCACTGGCTTTTCTCAAGGAACATCCAGCCGACTGTGGTTTTGAGATCACTTTACAAAAAGGAATCAAACCCGGTAGCGGAATTGGAAGCAGTTCGGCTAGTGCTGTGGGAATTGTCCACGCATTGAACGAATTAACCGAATTGCACCTGCCAAAAGAAAAGCTACTTCCCTTTGCTATGGCAGGTGAATCCTTTGCAAGTAGTGCAGCTCATGCGGATAATATCGCCCCAGCCCTATTGGGAGGAATCACTCTAGTTCGTTCTGTAAATCCCATGGATATTGTTCAAATTCCAACCCCTAAAATGCTCTATGTGGCGGTAATCCATCCACAAATTGAAGTCAAAACAGCTGACGCTAGGGCTGTCTTATCTTCCACTGTTGATTTTAAAAAGAGTACCCAACAATCTGCCAACCTTGGAGCTTTGATTAGTGGTTTGTTTTTAGAAGATTACGAATTAATAGGACGCAGCCTTGAAGATGTATTGGTCGAACCGAAACGGGCACAATTGATTCCACACTTTCATTCCCTCAAAAAAGCAGCTCTGAATGCAGGTGCATTGGGTGCCGGTATTTCCGGTGCAGGACCTTCCTTGTTTGCACTTACAAATGGGAAAGAGACAGCCCATAAAGTCTCACAAGCCATGGCAAGAATATTGCAAGATACAGAGATACCATACCAAACTTGGGTTTCTTCCATCAACCAAAAAGGAACGACCACAACCGATTCTTATGAAATATAACAGTCTTAATCACAATTCGAAACCTACAGATTTTCCAACTGCTGTTCGCAGCGGATTGGCACCCGATAGGGGCCTGTATTTTCCAGAATCCATTCCAAAAATCCCTTTTGAAATACTCCGTTCCCTGGACCAACTTGACCCACATCAACTTTGTTTTCAATTCATAGCTCCTTACGTCAGTGGAAGTATTCCAGATGAAACATTGGTCCAAATTATCACAGAAACACTCAATTTTCCTTTTCCTGTCACAGCCGTTCGTGAAGACATTGGTGCTCTTGAGTTGTATCACGGTCCGACCTTGGCTTTTAAGGATGTTGGTGCGCGTTTTATGGCGCGCTGTTTGGGCTATTTTAACTCCCACAACAATGAGAATTTGACGGTTCTTGTTGCCACTTCGGGAGATACGGGAGGTGCCGTAGCAGACGGTTTTTTGGGAGTTGAAGGGATTGACGTGGTAATTTTGTATCCAAAGGGAAAAGTGAGTACCATCCAAGAAAAACAATTAACAACCCTGGGACAAAACATCATTGCACTCGAGGTTGAGGGAGTCTTTGACGATTGTCAGGACATGGTGAAAACAGCTTTTCTGGATGCCCAAATCAAGGAAGTACGCCCTTTGACTTCAGCTAATTCCATCAATATTGCACGCTGGTTACCGCAAATGTTTTATTATGTTTTGGCTGTTAGACAACTGATCACCACCCACAAAAAATTAGTTTTTTCTGTCCCCAGTGGTAACTTCGGAAATCTTTGTGCTGGTATGATGGCCCAGCAAATGGGGCTACCTATACATCATTTTGTAGCAAGCAACAATAAAAATGATGCCGTTATAAATTATTTGGAATCGGGCGTTTATGAACCCAAAAAAACCATCCCTACCCTATCCAATGCAATGGATGTTGGTGCCCCGAGTAATTTTATTCGACTTCAAAAGATCGTCAATAACGATTTAAATCGGTTGCGAAAAATTTTAAGTGGTTATCGTTTTTCAGATTTACAAACAAAAAAAGCAATCAAAACTTTACACAATTCCCATCACTACATGGCGGATCCCCATGGTGCAGTAGGCTATTTAGGGCTGGACGCCTATTTATCAAATCAAGGTGATCCCGAGCTGTATGGTGTGTTTTTAGAAACGGCACATCCCGCGAAGTTTCTTGATGTGGTTGAAAACACACTAAAAACTCCAGTCCTCATACCTTCCCGTATTCAAAGTATAATGAACAATAAGAAAAAGAGCATAGCCATTCGAAACTATGAGGAATTAAAAGACTTTCTGATTCCCTCCTAATTCTCAATTGTTGGTAATTCCCAATCTTTTAGCGGACTTTCTTGCTGCATCATGGCCTCAATTTCATTCCACAAACGCGGCGCAGCCGCAGAAAGGTTAACAGGACCTTCCGGTGTTATCCAAATATCATCTTCAATACGAATACCGATATTCCACCATTTAGAATCACAAGGGCTGCCCTCTGGAATATAGATACCTGGCTCTATTGTTATGACCATATTCTCTTTAAGATTTTCGTAGGCACCTGGATCGTGCACATCCAGTCCTATATGATGAGACACACCGTGCGGTAAATAACGTCTCATTTCACTGGCATTTTGAATGATCCCGAGCTTTTGCAACCCTTCAGCCACTTGTTCATAGGCTATCTTAGATATTTCTCGAAAGGGAACCCCAATATGTGCCGCCTGGATGGCCCGTTCTTGCGCTTGAAAAACAATCTCATAGAGTTGGCGCTGCTCTTCACTAAATTTCCCATTTGCTGGAAGTGTCCTAGTAATATCGGCAGTATAGCCTTCATACTCCGCCCCCAAATCCATGAGAACCAATTGATTGTTCACCGTTGGAAGTGCATTGTTGCTGTAGTGCAATACACAGGCATTGCCCCCAGCACCAACAATGGAAGGATATCCCACATGTGCAGCACCATACCTTTTGTAAACAAATTCATGTATTCCTTGAATGGTTCTTTCACTCATTGCTGGGTGAAGTGCTTTCATGACCTCAATTTGACCTGCCACAGATATAGCAATTGCCTTTTTCAAAAGAGCCAATTCAGCGGGACTCTTTTGCTCGCGCATTGCGGCCATTATACGAGGTAACTTGTCGACATCAAAATTCATATCCCGCATGAGATAGGCCGATTTCATTCGTAACTCTTCTTGCTGACTCATAGAAGGCATATTCAAATAGTCCTGTATCAATGCATCATCCATTATATAAGGGTGATAGTGTGCCCACTGTTTGATTTCATTTTGTAGCGTTTTCACTTGCTCTGGCTCTGCTGTTCTAATTTTTTGATACAATCGATACCGAAGGGCATTGAAATTCACTGGATAATGAATTTCACTTTTAAAGTGTTTTTGAAGGTCAAATAAATCATTTGTATCACTTTGTTTATCGCGAACATCGTTTTCAAATTCAAAAATTAATATCGAGTCAAATCGGTCAAACTGATGATCAAACGCTTGGAATGTGTTCCGGGGGCGAACGCGTTCCAACTCCCAATCATTTCTTGCTTTTTGTACCCCTACAATCGAACCATTCCAAAGTTCTTCGTACCTATTTTTTTCACGAACATAGAGTACCTCAGAATAACTTCCCAAAGAATCTACTTGAGGATTTTTGTATACAATAAAAACAGCGTGAGGCTCTTTCCATCCAGTCAAATAATTCAAATTTGGATTGGGATGATAAGGATAATTGACGTCATTAGAACGGTTTCGGATGGGTGCTGAAAAAAGAACTGCCACACTATTGTTGGGTAGCAACGAACGGAATTGTTCCCGCCGATTTTTATATTCTTCTTGATTAATAGGTTGTTGGCTATGAACAAAAAAACCGAATCCAATAAAAACCCAAAATAAAATAAACAGATGACCGGAAAGCTTCATTTGTTGTATGCTGTATTAATTAAATGAAAATTAAATGTAATATTTTTGCAAACATGGAAATTAAGAAAACTGCGCTCACTGAAACACACCGCAAGCTGGGAGCTAAGATGGCTCCTTTTGGTGGTTATGAAATGCCCATTCAATATAAGGGTGTAACTGTTGAACACCAAGCGGTACGCCAATCAGTAGGTGTCTTTGATGTTTCCCATATGGGGGAATTCTATGTGGAAGGTCCAGAAGCATTGGCTCTTTTGCAACGGATTTGTAGTAATGCTGTGGAAAACATCCCTGTTGGAAAGGCGCAGTACAATTATTTTCCAAACCATAAGGGAGGGATTATTGATGATTTGATTGTTTATCGATTGGCTAAAGACAGTTATTTTTTGGTTGTCAATGCTGCTAATATCGAAAAAGACTGGAAATGGGTACAAGAAGAAAATCGCAACATCGGAGCCCAACTTCGCGATGCTTCTCAAGAAACCAGTTTGTTAGCCATTCAGGGGCCAAAAAGTATTGCAGCCATGCAACCGCTTACGGATGTTGATCTTACATCGCTTCCTTATTATGGCGTTCAAAGAGGGTATTTTGCAGGAGTCCCAACAATTGTGGCCACAACGGGTTACACAGGAGCCGGTGGTATTGAAGTGTATTTCCCTAATGAAGAAGCTTTAAAAGTTTGGGAACGGGTACTTAGCGCAGGAGCAGACCATCATATCCAACCTATTGGATTGGCAGCAAGAGACACACTCCGATTGGAAATGGGCTATTGTCTTTACGGTCAAGAAATCGATGATACGACCAATCCTATTGCAGCTGGATTGGGCTGGATTACAAAGCCACATGCTAGTAATTTGGCGCATGCCTGGCTGACAAATGAAAAAACCACACAACCAACCCATCAATTGGTTGGTTTTGAAATCAAAGAAAGGGGCATTCCCCGATCCGGCTACATGCTGAACGATACTAATGGAAGTACCATTGGTAAGGTTACATCTGGAACCCAATCACCAAGTCTCAATAAAGGAATAGGTTTGGGATATGTACAATCCACACACGCCCAATCCGGAAACGAAATCTTTGTAGAAATCCGCGGCAAACAGATCGCTGCTCAGATAACCAATCTACCCTTTTACAAACCGGTTTCGTGAAACGCATCTTAATTCTCGGAGGTAGTGGTTTTATTGGAGAAACCCTCTACAAGGAATTATGTTCCTATTATGACACCTATGCCACCTATTGCAGCAGCAAACGCCACAAATACAACAAACATTACTTTCAATACCATTTGGAAGAAGGGGGGCTTGAAAACATTCTTCGGGAAGTCAAGCCAAAACTAATCATCTCCGCCTTACGGGGTAATTTTGAAAGCCAGTTCGAAGCCCATCAATTTTTAATTGAATTCATCAAAACGCATGATTGTCGAATGATGTTTCTTTCTTCGGCCAATGTCTTTGATGCCTTCCAGCATTACCCTTCCTATGAGTACGACAAAACCTTGTCCGAAAGCATTTATGGTCGACTCAAAATTAAAATTGAAAATGGTTTGCTGCGACTTCCTATTGCCAAATACACCATAGCACGACTGCCAATGATATTTGGTCAACACAGTCCCCGAGTACGGGAAATTGACAGGGAGGTTCAATTAGGTAGTCCCATAGAAGTTTTCCCCAACTCGATAATCAATGTCAATAGCGACCGCAAACTGGCCCAACAAATTCATTACATTATCAACCATCAATTGAGTGGGATTTTTCATTTAGGAAGTTATGATTTGATTGGTCATTATGAATTCATTAAGGCGGTAGTAGCACGTCGCAACCACAAAAAGGCGGCCTTTAAACAGGTGTATACGACCAATAACATGCGTTATTTAGCCACCCTTCCCAAGGAAAATAAACTTCCTAGCCACCTGCAAATAACATATCAAGAAGTTCTTGATGATTTGGACTTGGTCCGTAAAATTTTGTGATTCTTCTTCTTTTTTTGGAGCATGCCAACAAATCAAAGGTGGCTACTAAGGCAAGAGAAAGATTTTTTATTTTTGTTGCCAATTAATGCATCCAACTATGGGGAGAGCTTTTGAATTTCGTAAAGCGAGAAAAATGAAACGCTGGTCTGCCATGGCCAAAACATTCACACGAATCGGTAAAGATATCGTGATGGCGGTTAAAGAAGGGGGACCCGACCCGGATAACAACGCCCGCTTACGCGCAGTCATGCAAAATGCAAAAGCAGCCAACATGCCCAAAGAGAATGTAGAAAGGGCTATCAAAAAAGCATCGGATAAGAATACCGAAAATTACAAGGAGATTTTATACGAAGGCTATGCACCTCACGGGATTGCGATACTAGTAGAAACAGCCACAGATAATAACAATAGAACCGTTGCAAACATTCGCAGTTATTTTAACAAATGTAATGGTACGCTGGGTACTTCTGGATCTGTAGAGTTCATGTTCGACCATACGTGCAATTTTCGTATTCCCTCCCAAAATCTCGATCCAGAAGAGATTGAATTGGAATTTATCGATTTTGGCGTAGAAGAAGTATTTGTAGATGAAGATGGAATGTTGCTCTATGCACCCTTCGAAAGTTTCGGTTCCATCCAAAAAGAATTGGAAAATCGCCAAATCGAAATTTTATCCTCTGGTTTTGAACGCATCCCTCAGGTAACTAAAAAACTTTCCTCAGAACAACAGCTCGAGGTAGAAAAGTTATTGGAGAAAATCGAAGAGGATGACGACGTTCAAAATGTTTATCATACACTAGAGATCATCGCTTAGTTTTTTTGATTCACTAGTTTGCGAGCCGCTTCCAGGTCTGCCAGCGTATCAATACCTATGCTTTTGTGCGAGGTTTCGACCATTTTGATTTTCTTGCCATATTCCAAATAGCGAATTGCTTCTATTTTTTCAACCTTTTCCAATGGGGTCATGGGTTGTCTACTAAAATCCATCAAGGCTTGTTTTCGAAAAGCATAAACGCCTATGTGTTGGAAGTAAAAAGCAACTTCTGAATCGCGGCGATAGGGAATGGGAGCTCTTGAAAAATACAACGCATAATTGCTTTGATCTACAATTACTTTTACCACATTGGGATCAGTGACAGCAGTGAGGTCTGTTAATGGATACATCAAAGAAGCCAAATCGATGGTTTCCGTGGGATCGGTGTGGAATACTTCTATCAATTGTTTCAAACCTTTTTTATCAATAAATGGTTCGTCGCCCTGCACATTAATAATAACGTCCACATCCCAGTCTGCTACGGCTTCAGCAATGCGATCACTACCGCACGCATGATCGGTACGTGTCCGTATTGCCTCCCCACCAAATCGTTGGATTTCCGCACAAATATCAGAATCGTCTGACGCAACAAAAACGGCATCAAAAAGACCCGTAGCCTTGACTGCATCGTGCGTATATCGAATAACAGTCTTATCACCCAAAGGTTGTAACAACTTGTCTGGTAGCCGTGTAGATGCCCGTCGAGCAGGGATAACAGCAATAATTTTCATATAGGGTTTTGAGGTAAAAATAAGGGAAATACCGAATTCTTCGCACTCTTTCTATTTTTACAGATAGCATCCAAATCTATTCTATGAAATATCTTTCCTTTATTTTGACACTTTTGATGGTCTTACTTTGCACGAATTGCGCTACCCTACTTAGTGGAAATGCAGACTTTATCTATTTTGAATCCGAACCCACGGGTGCCATCGTCTATCTTGACGGTATGGAGACCTGTCAAACTCCTTGCTCGAGCTTTGTCCGAAGACGGATCACGGAAACCCATTTGGAAATGCGAAAGGAAGGGTATTAATCTCAACGAATCTACCTTCAAAAAAAATTCAATACGCTCAGCATTATCAACTTTGCTTTTGTGCTTGGTTGGGGCATCGATGCTGCTACTGAAGCACTTATGGAATACGGTAAAAAAGGCTATTATATAATGCTTGAAAAAAAAGAGGATGCCAATGAATAAAATAACTTTGCAAAACGATAAAGTGTCACAGACCATGCTCTATTCACCAAAAAATTCCTTGGAAAAACCTATGAGATATAATTTTTCCTGAGCACGAGTCATCGCTGTATACAACCAACGATAGAATGCTACGGTTGGCCCATCGGCAAGATAGGGCATTTCAACAAAAACTTCTTTCCATTGGCCCCCTTGCGATTTATGACAAGTAATCGCATAGGAATACTTTACCTGTAAGGCGTTGAAATATGGGTTTTGTTTTACTTTCTGTAGCCGTTGAAACTTGGACTTGATATGTGCATAATCTTCTGAAATTGTGTCGTATAATAATTTTGCTTGTTCTTGTGTTAGTGAAGCTGTTTGTGAATGCAAAGTATCCAACAACAGGGTGGTGTCAAAAGGTTCTTGCTCCGGATAGTCGGTCATTTGGACTGTTACATGGGCGAATTTAAATCCATACAGTTCTTCATACTTATGAATTTTCTGTACCCAAAGGGTATCTCCATTGGCAATAAAGCTGGCAGGATCCTCCTGAGAAAGCCAATGATAATTGTTTTTCACAACCATTAAAGTATCTCCGATGGCCAAATCAGACTCCAAAAACAAGATGCGTTGTCGAATACTTTGGTTGTATTGATTGGCACGTTTGTTTGAGCGGACAATCAAAACGGTTGAATCCTCACCTTCACGGTGTAAAGCAGCGGATAGCAATTCCATAAATTCATTACCATCTTGTAAGCGTTGTATATCAGGAAAGGAATCTAATGTGAAAACAAATTGCTCCTCATTGGAAGTGGCAATCAATGCTCGTAGGGCTGTAGCATTAAATAAGATACCTGAGTCCAGTTGTTGTCGTACAACTTCGTCCAACTCCGAGGCCTGAACAGGAACATTGAATTCATAGGATAATTTTTCATCATCCAAAGCAGGACTTACCAGTAATTTGACAGGTGGTAATTGGGCTGTATCGCCTACAAAAAGAAGCCGACAACGATCCCCTTCCACCACATATTCGACCAAATCGTGAAGTAATGATCCGCGATCAAAAAACCGCCCGCTACTTTCTTCCCCTATCATTGAAGATTCATCAACAACAAACAACGTATTTCGATGGGTGTTTTTTTTTAATCGAAATTGAACCTTTCCACCTTGAGAATTGGAAAAATAAATTTTTTTGTGAATTGTGAATGCTTTTTGGTTGGAATAGCCGCTCAATACTTTGGCAGCACGACCCGTAGGAGCCAATAAGACAGCTCGCTGCCGCACTACAAATAAACATCGTACTAATAAAGCAATCATACTTGATTTACCAGTGCCAGCATAACCCCTAAGGATTTGTATGGGCCTATCCTCAGAGTCGGTTAAGAATTCAGACACTGTAATAGCCCAGCGTTCTTGTGCGCGCGTTAATGGGAAGGGACTCCGAGCGACTAATGCATCCTTTAATTCTTCTGCTGACATCCGATGGGGACTTTCCACGAAAGATAAAAAAAGGAACGCTTTTCTGAATAAAAAAAAATTGTAGATTTGTTGACATCACAAATTAAGCAGTCTGAAACACCTTGTGGCAACCAAAGTCTAAATGGGCATACCTCAGGATGTATCAGATCAGCGTGAAAATAAAATTTACACAATGAAAATAGCAATACAGGCGGTTTTGTGGATAGTTTGTGCAGTATTAAGCTACCAGATCTATGATTCCATTAATGGTCCCATTAATTTTAATAAAACCAAAAACGAACGCTTCGCTCAGGTAATCAACCGCTTGAAAGTGATCCGTAAAGCCCAAATTGCCCACAAAGATGTCAAAGGTTTCTATGCGGACAACTTTGATAGCTTAGTCAATTTTGTGGAAACGGGAATCTTTACATTGATCGAAAAAAGAGATTCTTCTTATCTTGAATACGACCGCACCTATCGAATTGACATGTTGCGCGAAGTAGTCGTTATTGATACCCTTGGCTTTGTTCCCGTTTTGGATTCCTTATTCAAAACAGATGCTTCTTATAAAATGATGAGTGACGTACCCGTAGAAGGGGTGGACTCTAAATTTGCACTGAAGGCCGATATTATTAGTAAAAATGGCTACCGCGTTCCCGTCTTCGAAGTGAAGGTTGCGAAGGACGTGATTCTTTTCGATCAAGACAAAGATCTGCTTAAACAAGAAAATGAGACCATTTCAGTAGATGGTGTGAATGGTTCTGAAATTATTTTAGGATCCATGACAGAAGTGAGTACCAACGGAAACTGGCCAACCATCTTTGACACCAAACAGCCTTAACATACCAACAAGACTAAATCATCAATCCATCCTCCTTTTAGAGGATGGATTTTGTTTTTGTACGCCCAATCAAAAGTCCTTTCACCAGTATAGTGATTTTGGCAGCACAAGTTCAGAGAGCGTTGTCAACTTTGTTTCCCAACAAAAAGAACTTTCCACCCTTCAATTGGTCCTTCTTCAGACGGCAACCGTTCTCGTGCCTGCTCTCATTTTTAAAGAAACATTACTGCCCACGTACTGGGATGCTTTCGATCATAGATCCAAAGACCATGAACTACAGGTACAAGGGAGCACCAACGGATTGGTGAAATTTATTTATCAATCTCCAACGCCTCTCTATGAAAAATTAACTACCACATCCATAGGCCTTTCCGTCGTACCTGCATATGCTTTTTTATATGATCGCATTATGGAACAATCCCAAAATGATTTTTCCAAACAAATCTATGTGCATCTTTTTCGTGGTTACTTTGATTTGTTCGTGACACAGGGTACACGGGTATTACTGAGCAATCGATTTCCACACCAAAATGAAGAAGACTTTATGTACTATTTGTTTTATGTCACGGAACAACTTGAATTGGCTGAAAACCGCTGTACCGTTTTTTTTCTAGGAAAATACAATTCGTTTGACACCTATTACCGAGGCATAGAGAAATTTCAAAAAGAAATCCACTTCCTAGACACGCATTCAACTTCTCCTTTAGGTAATCAAGATCCAGCACCTTATTGGCATGCTTAGTTTTCGTGTTATATCGGGCCAATACAAAGGGCGGCGGTTTCAGGCTCCAAAAAATCTGCCGGTGCGTCCCACAACAGATCGGGCCAAGGAGGCCTTATTCAATATCCTAACCCATCAATTGGACTGGGAACAAACGCATTTGTTGGATCTATATGCTGGAACAGGAAGCATCAGTTACGAATTTCTTTCACGAGGTGGAGCGCACAGCACCGCAGTGGACAACAATCGAAACTGCATCCATTACATCCGTGACATATCCCAACAATTGGAACTCACTATACAGGCTGTCCAATGTGACGTCATTTCATTTTTAGAAAAAAACAAACAACCCTACGATTGGGTTTTTATGGATCCCCCCTTCTCCTTACCCCTATCACATTTTTCACAAGCCATTGCCTTGATCTTAAAAAGTGACTGGTTCGAAAAAGGTCTTTTAGTGGTTGAACATCCCCCTGGAATGGCATGGGAAGGAGAAATGTTTTGGGTGGAAAGCCGCCGCTACGGAGGCAGCCACTTTAGCTTTTTTTCTAAAGAATAAAAAAGCAGGCCGATAAGCCGGATTCTGTCGTGTCTTATCATTTATCTGGGACGCCCATTACTGAACGCCTCTATCCGCCTACCCTTCTGCATTGGACGAGCAACCCAAAAATGCAGATATACTTGGCGTTTCACCGTATAGAGTTTACCGATTTCACTACAGCCGAACTGTACTTGCTTTCTGTTGCACTGGTCCGCTTTCCGAAGAAAGGACGGGTGTTACCCGCTATACTGCTCTATGGTGTCCGGACTTTCCTCCCTTCGCCCAAAGACGAACAGCGATAAGATAGCCTGCTTCCATACAAAGGTAGGTATTGTTAATAATTCTAACGAAGTTTTTACATCTTCCAAAGAAGTCAAAAAAGGCAATCCGTATATTTGTTATGATGGCAACACCACAGTCTCCATATATCGTTTCGGCACTAAAATACCGACCCCAAGAATTTTCAGAAGTGGTTGGTCAGGAAGCCATCACCCAAACCTTGGAAAAGGCCATTGAACAAAACAAACTCGCACAAGCATTACTTTTTTGCGGCCCCCGTGGGGTGGGAAAAACTACCTGTGCCCGTATTCTGGCCAAAAAGATCAATGAAGAGAAACAAGAGGGAAAGAACCAAGATTTTGCATTCAATATTTTTGAGTTGGATGCTGCCTCCAATAATACGGTTGACGACATTCGAAGTTTAAACGAACAAGTCAGAATACCCCCCCAAGTGGGAACACACAAAGTGTATATCATTGATGAAGTACACATGCTTTCTTTGGCCGCTTTTAATGCTTTTCTAAAAACCTTAGAAGAGCCCCCAGCCCACGTTATTTTTATCTTGGCCACAACCGAGAAACACAAAATAATCCCTACGATTTTATCGCGTTGTCAAATTTATGACTTCAAAAGAATGAGCGTAGCGGATATCAAATCCCATTTACAGAATATTGCTTCGGATAAAGGCATAGCGGTTGAAGATGAAGCCCTCTACTTAATAGCACAAAAAGCGGACGGTGCCATGCGCGATGCACTGTCATTGTTCGATCGTATGGTAGCCCACTCACAAGAGCGACTCACCACTCATTTTGTTGCTGAAAATCTAAATATCGTAAGTACTGACACCTACTTTGAACTGACCGATCTCCTAACACAACAGAACATACCTGAACTGCTAATCCAATTGGACAATATCTTAAGTCGTGGTTTTGAAGGAACCCAATTTCTTGAGGGATTGGCTACCCATTTTCGTGAACTATTGGTTTGTAAAGATCCAAAAACCCTCCCTTTATTGACCGTATCAAAACAAACGGCCCAACGTTTTCAAGAACAATCAGAGCCTTTATCACTCCCCTATCTGCTCCATCAATTGGAAATCATTCAGGAACATCAAGCAAAATACAAATCCGTACGAAACAAGCGTTTGCATTTGGAATTATGTACCATGCAATTGGCATCTTCAGCATTGACTGGTGAAAAAAAAAAGCCTACTTAATATCCGGACAGCGGTTCCAGGCTAGAAAAGTTGCTTCAACAAAACGTATTGAAAAAAACAAATCTGAATCAGTACAAACTTTCAAAAACGAAATTCCTGTAGCGGAAACAAAGCCTAAGGAGACCACTGAACCATCCTACCAAACCAAGACGCCCCTTCAATCTTCCAATCAAATAAACAAAAATGTCCTGTCGTCCGAGCAAGGAAGTGTTTCACGATTGTCGCTTTCCAGTATACGTCTCAAAAAAGAAGCGCATCAGAAAAATATGAAGGCACCAGAGGAAGTGGTTTTAAATACTGAATTTACCTTTGAAATGTTTGAAGAATACTGGAAAAAATATACCCAAATAAAACAAAAAGAGGGCCAAAATAATATTGCTGCACTCTTTTCTATTGCAGATTTAGAAATGGAATCGGCAAATAAAATTCGAGTTACCATTCCCAGTGAAATCAACAAAGTAGAATTAGAAAAAGAATTTTTTAAATTCAAACCCTATTTAGCCAAAGAACTAAAAAACAATCAAATACAATTTCACATTCGAGTAGCTCCAGAAGAAAGCAAAGAATTTTATATTACCACCCAAGAAAAATACCAGAAGCTACTTGAAATTAATCCAACAATCGCCGAGCTTCGCGATAAACTTGATTTAGATATTTAAATAACAATCATGTTAGGACTCAAACTACCAACTGATCCTCGCTGGGTCAACATCGTTGAAAAAAATATCGACGAAATACTCACAGACCATGCCTACTGTGAGCAAAAAGCAGCCAACAGTGCTATTTCTCTAATCATTAGCTTCCCAGAATACAGTGAATTGGTCACTGCTATGACAGATTTGGCACAAGAAGAAATGAGTCATTTCAAAATGGTTCATGAATTGCTGTTGAAACGAGGATTTGTTTTGGGACGTGAACGCAAAGACGCTTACGTTCGTGCTTTGCAACAATTTTTCCCTAAAGGAGGCGCACGAGAAACACACTTGGTTCATCGACTGCTTGTTGCAGGTCTGATAGAGGCAAGGAGCTGTGAACGATTTAGGCTTTTATCCGAGGAATTAGAAGACAATGAGCTACGTAAATTCTATCGTAAATTAATGATTAGTGAAGCACACCATTATACTTTGTTTTTAAAACTGGCACGAAAGTATGCCCCCGCAACTATCGATGTGGACGCCAAATGGCAATCCCTCTTGTCTTTCGAAGCCGAATTGATGAGAGATTTAGGTACCCAAGAAACAATCCACGGATAGCTAGTTAGAGGTTCCCTTTATTTCTTGAAACATATTTTGAATCATTCCATCTACTAGGCCAGCTTTCGGAACATAAATTCGTGTAGCACCACACCAACCCATGGCTCTCAGGTAGATTTGTGTAGCGGGAAGAATTACGTCTGCCCGATCCGGATTCAATTCAAATTTCAGAACTCTTTCTTCATAAGAAAGACTTTCTAATTGATGATAAATACTACTTAGTGCAACTAATGAAAGGGGCTTTCCTTCTTTGGTTTGTGTCAATTTTATCAATTTATTAATATTTCCACCCGTTCCCAAAACAGCAATTTTCTCATACGCATCTGTGTGTTTGACAATCCATTCTTTTACTTCCTCCCAGATACGTTCAGAGACTAGATTATTAAGCAGTCTCACGGTTCCTAGTTTAAATGATTTAGACGCGGTACGCTCCCCATTGCGAAGTACGCTAAATTCTGTGCTTCCGCCGCCTACATCTACATATAAAAAAGTCTTTCGTCCTACCCCCGTTCCAGCCAACGAATTGGAAGAAATAATTTCCGCTTCCCGACGCCCATCAATTACTTCGATATGAATACCTGTTTTTTCTTTGATTTGGGTCACTACCCAATGGGTATTGCTCGCCTCTCTTAATGCGGACGTAGCATAAGCTCGGAACTGACTCACCTCATGTACTTTCATAATTTGTTTAAACGCTTTAAATGCACGAATCATTCGTTTTACATTTCGTGATGATATTTCACCTACCGTAAAGGAATCTTCTCCCAATCGGATGGGTACACGAACCATGGAGTTTTTATGAAAGCGCGGTGGGTTTGAATCAGAAAAAACAACATTTGCCACCAGCATTCGAATGGCATTAGACCCTATATCAATAGCTGCAAATTTTTTTAACTGCACTGTTGGACAAGATTTTCTATGTAGGAATAAATGACTTGTTGCGAGCGTGTTGTTTTCGCTGTATTGGAATTCAGCTGATTTTGGACGGAACCGTTAATACGCCTTCCCTTGACGTTGTCCTGCCAACCAATGGCAAAGGAGTCTTGAATTTGTTGTTGCAAATCCAAAGCATAAATAGGACAGGCTACCTCTACCCTATTTTCAATGTTTCGAGTCATCATATCTGCTGAGGAAATATAAATTTTTGGTTGGCCAGCATTTTCAAAAATAAAAACACGACTGTGTTCCAAAAAACGATCAATAACCCCCAGAACTTCAATGGTTTCACTCATTCCTTTAATCCCTGGTATCAAACAACAGATCCCACGTATCATCAATTGAATGGGAACTCCTGCTCTACTGGCTTCGTAAAATTTATCAATAATTTTGTAGGATGTTAGATTGTTTAGTTTCATTTTGATACCCGACGGCAAGCCAGCTTTTTTGTTGGCTATCTCTTGATCAATCAAACGCATCACTGATGTACGTGTATAGTGGGGTGAAACTATCAAATGTTTATATGTTTTCAATTTGTAATTCACCTCCAAAAAATTGAATACTTTATTGACTTCTTTTAATATTTTTTGATTGAACGTAAATAGGGTAAAATCGGTATATACTTTTGCCGTTGATTCATTGAAATTACCGGTACTTATGAAGCCATAGCGCTTGATTTTTTTCTTTTCCAAACGCTCAATGACACAGATTTTTGCATGGACTTTTAAACCGGGAACACCAAAAATCAATTGGATTCCAGCAGCTTCTAACTTATTGGCCATTTCGATATTGTTTTCTTCATCGAAACGAGCTTGCAGTTCAATTTGGACCAAAACTTTTTTCCCATTTTTAGAAGCATTGATCAACGCACTGACGACATGTGATAATTTAGAAAGACGATATACTGTTAATTTAATGGCCTGCACCCTGGGATCCAAAGCAGCCTCACGCAAAAATTTGACCACATAGGAAAAGTCTTGATACGGAGTATGCAATAAATAATCCTGTTTTTGGATTCGTTTTAAAATGGGCTGTTCTATGTTGAGTCCAGCAACTGGAAGGGGTTCGATGGGATCGTACAAAAGATCATTGCGCCCCAGACTCGGAAACTTCATATAGTCCCGGCGGTGGTGATACCGACCCCCTGGTATGAGACTGTCCGTACTTGTTACTTTGAGTTTTTGCATGACAAAATCCAATGTATCCTTGCCGATGGTATTGTCGTATACCATTCGAACCGGGTCGCTAAACATACGGTCTTTGACACTCTCAGAAATCTTATCTACATAACTTTTGGAGGCATCTTCTTCCAAGTCCAATTCTGCATCCCGAGTGACCTTTATCATATGCCCTTCAATAGACTGATAGTTGAAAAAACTAAAAATCAAATGAAAATGATATCGAATCAAGTCATCTAGTAACATAATATTTTGACGGCCGTCATCCAGTTTGGGTAAAACAATGAATCGATCCATCTCAGGTTTCAGTTCGATCAAAGCGTAGGTGGGTTCCGAATCTTTTTCCAGAGTCATTTTGACTGTTAAAAATGCGGTATTATCGGTGAAATCTTGAATCCGATCTTTCGCCAAAATAACAGTTACCAAGGCAGGGCTGACATGCTTTAAAAAATATTCGCGAAGAAAGGCATGCTCGGATTCCGAGACGTGTGTTTCGTCAATAAAATAAATATTTTCCTGCTGGAGATTTTGTTCGATGGCATTCAATATTTCCAAACTCTGCTTTTGCAATCGAATAACTTTGCGCGTAATTTGTTCGAGTAAAGTTTCGGCTTTGATTCCCCCTAAAACCTTTTTACCAGACTTTTCTGATTGTGCAATACGTTTTACTGTAGCATAACGAACTTGGAAAAACTCATCCAAATTATTTGAGAAAATCCCAAGAAACCGGAGTCTTTCTATCAAAGGTACTTTCGAATCAGCAGCTTCTTGCAATACCCGTGCATTAAAATCAAGCCAGCTGATTTCTCGATTGATGTATCGGTTTTCCATAGTTCTTTATTTCAAAAGCTGCTTTGGGAATCCCCATTCAGCCTGCCCATTTTGAATGGCTTGCCATTCGTTCTGCACAAAGATAAGTTTTACCCAAGCGGCGGTGGGTAAGTGTTGTATTAAATTTTGTGAAAGTTCTGCTGCTAAAACACTTAATGCGGGATTGTGTCCCACCAGACAAACTGAAGATTGACTATCTGGTAATTCCCGTATTAAAGTTAATAAAGGGGCACTGTCAAAACGATACACTTCCTCCACTACACGGAGTCGCTCCATGGGTAACTGTAGCTGGTGAAGAACCAGGGTAGCAGTATGCAAAGCCCGGTTTGCTGAACTTGAGTAAAACATTTCCACATCCGAAAAAACCTCTTTACTCTGGTTCGCTACGGCTTGAATTCGGCGTATTCCTTTTTCAAGAAGCGGGCGATTTCTATCTTCCACGCTATATTCCCAGGATGACTTAGCGTGTCGCAATAAGAGAACCTTCTTCATTTATGGGGCCAAACGTTTTGCTTCCCAAGACAGGTCAGCTTGTTGAACAAACAACAAACGGTCATGCAATCGATTGGGGCGCCCTTGCCAAAATTCTATAGCAAAGGGCCGTACCAAATAACCTCCCCAGTGGCGGGGTCGCTGTGGCACTTGGTTTGTATACTTTTCTTCTAATGCTTGGAGACGGTTTTCCAAAACAGAACGATCCGTAATGGGTTCGCTCTGTGGTGAAGCAAGAGCTCCCAACCGACTGCCCAACGGACGGGAATCGAAGTAGGCATCGGATATAGCATCTGCCAATTTATCTGCATCGCCTTTGATAATAACTTGTCGCTGAAGGGCAGGCCAGAAAAAGCTGAGCCCCACCTGACTATTGGCAGCCATAGCCTGGCCTTTTTCACTTTTGTAATTGGTGTAAAAAACAAATCCTTCCGCATCAAAATGTTTCAGCAATACAATACGAGCTTTGGGAAAACCATCGGTTCCTAATGTAACCAACGACATGGCATTGGCTTCAATGATATCGGGATGCTTTTCAGCACTAGCAAACCAGTCCTTGAATAGATCCAGAGGATGGTTCGATTTGCATGCATCATCCAAGCTGCCAAGGGTGTAGGACTGTCGTAAGTTGCCCAAATTTTGTTTTTTGTTCATAGATGCAAGGTAATAAATCCCAGATAGAGATATTCTCCTAGCTACGAAAACAGTAGATTATTCTTAGTGCCGTAAAAAACCTATACTGTGAAAAGCGATTCTATTCCCAATTGAATTGTTTTCCGTCTTCTGCTAAATGTACATTTTCAAAAAATAGTTGCGCTTGCGTAATAAAAGCACTTGGATCCTTGTAACGGGAAGAAAAATGACCCAGGATCAATTGTTTTGCATTTGCGGCAGCGGCTATTTTGGCAGCTTCTTGGGCGGTACTGTGCTTGGTTTTTTGAGCCAAATCTTGATGGATATCCAAAAATGTGGCTTCATGGTACAAACAGTCAACATCTTTTATGAGCTTTGCCAACGGAGGTTGGTATGCGGTATCACTACAAAAAGCATAGGATTTGGGAGGGGGTGGATCCAGCGTAAGTTTCGAATTGGCAACTGTTTGTCCATTGGCAAGGAGAATATCTTTCCCTTTTTTTAAA
This sequence comes from Flavobacteriaceae bacterium, assembly GCA_049890035.1. Lineage (GTDB taxonomy): Bacteria > Bacteroidota > Bacteroidia > Flavobacteriales > Flavobacteriaceae > UBA11891. The sequence goes on from JBMHCG010000039.1 coordinate 275,114, forward strand.
TTTTCCATATCAGATACATCCACCTGATAATGGGCCACTGCGGCTTTGTTAATTTTTCGCACCCCCCTTTTTTCCCGAAATAAATAACCGTTAGTGTATACCCGATGATCCAATGGTAGCGAGGTTACGGTAAATTTTTCATGATCTAAAACAAGTTCCGGTTCTTCGCTTTCCAATTCATAAAAATGCAACGGATAATTGGTCCAAGAATCCGCCAATTTCAATTGAAGTGTAATAATTTCTTTGATTCCTTTGGGGCCATAAATATGCAAAGCCATTTCACGACCTAACAAGCGGAATGTGGCAATCAAACCGATCAAACCGTAAAAGTGGTCGCCATGCAAATGAGAAATAAAAACATGCTGGATTCGGGCAAATTTTATATGGTGTTTTCGAAGCTGCATCTGCGTCCCCTCTCCACAATCAATAAGTATCAACTGCCCTTTGATTTCAAGCAATTGGGCTGTAGTTTGCGCATTGTTTCTGGGTGTGGCTGCATGGCAGCCTAAAATAGTGAGCTGCATATTAAAATCCCAAGTCGCGTTCGATACGTTCCATTTCAATAACGTCCTTTGCTTCTCCTAGGGTCGGTACGACCATACAGTTCGCTGGGAAAAGATCCAGGTAGGAAGTTTCAACAACCAAAACATACGAATGTGACGTATCTATTATCTCTTTTAACAGTGCGGTATAGGCTACTACGAATGCTTGATCAACTACTAACTTTGTGGCATCCCATATAATATCAACAGCTTTCGGAAGGAGTGAAAGGTTCAAGTCTGTATGACTTCTTACTACAATTATTTCTATTGCTGCATTATTCATTAAACTGCTACTTTTGTGGGAAGATGTTGTGAAGCAAGTAAGTAGATAACAGCCATTCGGATGGCTACACCATTCTCAACTTGATCAAGGATAATGGCTTGTTTGCTATCGGCTACCTCGGAGGTAATCTCAACACCACGATTGATAGGTCCGGGATGGAGGATCACTAATTCTCTTTTTAGTTGATCTAACTTTTCAACAGTCAATCCATACAATTGGGCGTACTCTCTTGTGGAAGGGAAATACCGGTTATCCATGCGTTCATTTTGAACTCGCAACATATTAACAGCATCCGACTGTTTCAAGGTCTTCATGAGATTGGTTTCAACAGTAACACCCAACGAACTGGCATACTTTGGAATGAGAGACTGTGGGCCACATAGCAACACCTCAGCACCGAGTAGTTGTAGAGCAAAAATATTGGAAAGCGCCACCCGACTGTGCCGAATATCACCAACGATAGCGATCTTTTTACCTCGGAGCGAACCGATTTTTTCTTCCAGAGAGTAGGCATCTAACAAGGCTTGTGTTGGATGTTCATGGGTTCCGTCACCCGCATTGATAATGCAGGCAGCAACTCTTTCTGATAGAAATTGTGCCGCACCGGGATGGGGATGTCGTATGACCACCAAGTCAACTTTCATCGCCAGTATATTATTGACAGTATCTACCAGCGTTTCACCTTTTTTCACAGACGACTGACTGGCAGAAAAATTCAACACATCCGCACTCAGTCGCTTTTCGGCCAATTCAAAGGATAATTTGGTGCGTGTACTGTTTTCAAAAAACATGTTGGCAATGGTAACATCACGCAGACTTGGGACTTTTTTTATTGGACGGTTAATTACCTCTTTGAATTGATGAGCCGTTTCAAAAATCAAGCGGAGATCGCTTTCCGATAGCCCCTGAATTCCTAATAAATGATTGATGCTCAGTCTACTCATTATTTTTTGTTTCTAAATAAACCAGGCTTTCCTCATTGGTAACACCCCATTTCACATGTACTTTATCCCCTTCTAGGGCGTCAATCTGGGCACCTAAATAGTCTGGTTGAATGGGTAAATGTCGGCTAAATCGCCGATCTATTAGAACCATCAATTCAATTGAACTGGGACGTCCATAGGAGTCGATAGCCGTTAAAGCTGCTCGTATGGAACGGCCAGTATAAAGGACATCGTCAATCAAGACAACCGCTTTGTTTTCAATTTGAATATTCATTTCATTGGGAAGTGCCTTTCTAATTTTATCACTTCGTCGAAAGTCGTCTCGAAAGAATGTTGTATCCAGATAACCACTTTCTATATCGGTAATCCCATGATCTTTGTTTAAAATAGCAATCAAACGATCAAGAAGATAAATCCCTCTAGGCTGTAAACCAATGAGAACAACATGCTCACAACGGTTGTGGTTTTCGACAAGCTGGCACGCCAATCGTTGAAGTATTACCTCCAATTTTCGAGAAGACAACAATATTTTGGAGGAAGCGCGCATGTGTTTAACAAAAGTATCAAAAAAACACAGAGAAATAAAAAAAGCCTTTCTTAGAAAGAAAGGCTTTTTGATGTTCAAAAAACAAAAGAACTATTCTTGATTTTTCATTTTTTTCTTCAAATCTGCCAATGCATCCAAATCACCCAATGTGGTTTTATCACTATTGGCAGCGGCTACTTTTTTAGCCGCCTTTTTAAGATTTGCTCTTTCTTGTTCACGGAAGATAGCGGTATGAGAAACAACAACTCGTTTGAAGTCTTTACTGAATTCAATTACTTTGAATTCGGCTTCGTCTCCTTTACCCAACTTGGTCCCATCTTCTTTTTCTAAATGACGTGATGGAACAAAAGCAACAATATCTTCATTGAATTGAATGGTTGCTCCTTTATCAACAACCTCTGTGATTTGTGCTGTATGCACAGTGTCCACAGCAAAATCATCTTCGTACTTGTCCCAGGGGTTTTCTTTGGTTTGTTTATGTCCTAGACTCAGTTTGCGTCCTTCTACATCCAATTCAAGTACAACGATATCCAAACTATCGCCAATGGCCATCATCTCAGAGGGGTGTTTTACTTTTTTAGTCCAAGACAAATCAGATATATAGACCAATCCATCGATACCTTCTTCCAATTCAACAAATACACCAAAATTGGTGAAGTTGCGAACCGTACCAGTATGTTTGGATCCTACAGGATATTTTGATGTAATATCAGTCCATGGATCTGGATTCAATTGCTTGATCCCTAGTGACATCTTGCGTGTTTCTCGGTCAAGGGAGAGGACAACGGCCTCTACTTCATCGCCTACACTAACAAAATCTTGAGCCGACCGTAGATGGGTGGACCATGACATTTCTGAAACGTGTACCAAACCTTCAACACCGTCTTCAATCTCAACAAAAGCACCATAATCGGCAATAACGACTACTTTACCTTTTACTTTTTCGCCTTCTTTGATCGAATCAGCTAGCGCATCCCATGGATGTTCGCTTAATTGCTTGAGTCCAAGTTGAATGCGTGATTTATTGTCATCAAAATCAAGGATAACAACATTCAATTGTTGGTCCAGTTCTAAAATCTCGCTTGGGTGATTGATACGACTCCAAGAAAGGTCGGTTATGTGGATCAGACCATCCACGCCGCCTAAATCAATAAAGACTCCGTAGGAAGTAATATTTTTTACTGTTCCTTCCAATACTTGTCCTTTTTCTAACTGACCAATAATCTCTTTTTTCTGTTCTTCAATGTCAGCTTCAATCAACGCTTTGTGTGAAACAACAACATTTTTGAACTCGTGGTTGATTTTGACCACTTTGAATTCCATTGTCTTGTTAACATATTGATCGTAATCGCGTATGGGTTTGACGTCTATCTGTGATCCAGGTAAAAAAGCTTCGATACCGAACACATCAACGATCATTCCTCCTTTGGTTCGACACTTCACAAATCCGTTAACGATTTCACCATTGTCATGTGCGTTGTTTACACGATCCCAAGCTTTAATGACACGTGCTTTTCTATGAGACAAAACCAATTGACCGGTTCGGTCTTCGCGCGTATCGACAATAACCTCCACTTTATCACCCACTTTAAGGTCGGGATTGTATCGGAATTCATTGAGTGAAATGACGCCTTCGGATTTGGCATTGATATCTATGATGGCTTCGCGATCTGTCAAATAAACGACCTCACCTTCTATGACATCTTCATCGGCTGTGTCGACAAAATTTTCTTTTACCAGTTTTTCAAACTCTTCCAATTGTTTGTCTGCCACTACGTCGATGCCTTCTTCGTAATGATGCCAATTAAAATTTTCTAGAAAATCCTCTTGCGATGTTTCTGATTGCGGTTCGGAAGTAGTTTCTTGGGGTGCAGTGGCCATTGTCTCTTCGGGACTAACGGCAGGTTTTTCTTCTTCAGCCATGGCTGATAATTATTTGTATCTCAATTAATTGAAGCGGCTTTAATGTGAAATTATTGAAAGCTGTTTGTAATTTGTCATAGTCTCTTAGCTGCTTCTCAATCACTTAAGAGTGCGCAAATGTACGGGTATTTGATTGATTGACAAGTAATTCTTGACGAAAACTAATGGATGTGGGATATCATTTTTTCAAATACTTCATCAAGAGTCAGGTTAGAAGTATCAATAACAACTGCATCAGATGCTTGCCGAAGTGGCGCAACGGATCGATTGCTATCTCTTTTGTCGCGATTGAGAACGTTTTGATGAACTTCATCCAAAGAGACTTTTTCTCCCTTTTGTTGCAATTCTGTCCAACGCCGTTGGGCTCTCACTTCAGTTGCAGCGGTTAAGAAAAATTTAACAGAAGCATGGGGAAAAACAACAGTTCCAATGTCTCTCCCGTCCATTATAATTTTTTTGTCTTTAGCCAAATCCTGTTGGCTTTTCAGAGTACAGGAACGAACAGCTGGCAATGCAGCTATAAAGCTAACCTGCTGAGTGACGTCATGAGAACGCAGTTCATCTCCATAGGCCTGGTTATTCAAATTCAATTCCTTTCCCTGCCACTGAAAGTGACAGTTTTCAACAAAAGACTCGAATTCTTTGGTATCCAATCCATCTTCGGTCAACAGACCCCGTTGCAGGGCTTCATAGGTGAGTGCACGGAACATCCAACCCGTATCCATATACAAATAACCCAGGTGTTGGGCTAATTTTTTTGCCAATGTACTTTTGCCCGTTGAAGCGTAGCCATCGATGGCAATGACCTGCGTTTGAGAATTCATCTGTACTTTATAGATGTTTGGCAAATTTAACCTTTTGTTGGGTGATGGCTTTTTCAATGACCTCTTCCATTTCTGTCACAAAGTGAAATGTCAGGCCCTTAATATATTTAGCATCAATCTCTTCGATGTCTTTTCGATTGGATTCTGACAAAATAATTTCTTTGATTTTGGCTCTTTTCGCAGCCAGTATTTTTTCTTTGATACCACCCACAGGAAGTACTTTACCACGAAGAGTTATTTCACCGGTCATCGCCAGCTTATTTTTGACACGCCTTTGGGTTATCAATGAAACCAGTGAAGTCAAGAGCGTGATACCGGCACTGGGACCATCTTTTGGAGTAGCTCCTTCTGGAACGTGTATGTGAATGTCATAGGTGTCAAAAGAAAAATCATTCAAGCCCAGACGCTCTGCATTGGCTTTCAGGTACTCGCGAGCAATCGTAGCCGATTCTTTCATTATTTTCCCCAAATTTCCAGTTATGTTTAGATTGCCTTTTCCAGGGGACAAAGCCGACTCAATAAAAAGAATATCACCCCCTACAGCAGTCCATGCCAAACCAGTGACGACCCCCGCCGTTTGATTGTTTTCATATAAATCCCGTTGGATTTTAACCGGACCCAGAATCGAAGGTAAATCACCCACCGAAGGGGTTTGGAAATAATCCTCTTCCATGGCTATGGATTTGGCTGCATAACGAACCATTTTGGCCATCTGCTTATCCAGTCCACGGACACCCGATTCACGCGTATAACCCTCCACAACAGTTTCAATTAGGGTTTTGTTCAATTTGAGGTGTTTTTTTTCTAAGCCGTGTTCTTTTAGTTGTTTGGGAAGCAAATGCTTTTGCGCAATTTCAATTTTTTCTTCTACCGTATAGCCACTCACATTGATGATTTCCATCCGATCTCGAAGTGCTGGATGGATTGGGGCCAAGCTATTGGCCGTTGCTACAAACATAACCTTGGATAGGTCAAATCCATGTTCGAGATAATTGTCATAGAAAGAATTGTTTTGTTCGGGATCTAAGACTTCCAAAAGTGCCGCAGCAGGGTCGCCTTGTACACTCTGATTGAGCTTATCTATTTCATCCAATACAAAAACGGGGTTGGATGTTTTGGCTTTTTTAAGACTTTGGATGATTCTTCCGGGCAGGGCACCAATATATGTTTTTCGATGTCCCCGAATTTCCCCTTCATCACGCATCCCGCCCAAAGCAATACGAACATAAGACCGACCCAGAGCTTCAGCAATTGATTTTCCCAAAGAAGTCTTGCCCACACCAGGAGGGCCGTACAAACACAAAATAGGAGATTTCATATCGTTACGCAGTTTGAGAACGGCTAAATACTCAATGATTCGTTTTTTGACTTCTTCCAATCCAGCATGATCTCTGTCCAGTATTTTCTGCGCTTTTTTCAAATCGAATTGATCTACTGAAAATTCGTTCCAAGGCAGGTCCAAAAATAAATCCAAATAACTCCTCTGAATAGAATATTCTGCCACTTGTGGATTCATGCGCTGCATACGACCCAATTCTTTAAAAAAGTGTGTTTGGGTTTCTTCGTCCCATTTCTTCTCCAAAGCTCGCGCCTTCATTTCTTCTACTTCTTCTTCATAGGATACCCCGCCTAGTTCTTCTTGAATCGTTTTGAGTTGCTGATGTAAATAATATTCTCGTTGTTGCTGATCCAAATCATTGTGTACCTTCGACTGGATATCATTTTTCAACAACAATTTTTGATATTCTAAATCCATTTGTTTCAAACAAGCCAAGGCTCTTTCTTTAAGACTTTTAAGAGCTAAAACAGCTTGTTTTTCAGCGACTTCAAGATTGAGATTTGAAGAAACAAAATTGATGAGGAATGAAGGGCTTTGAATATTTTTGATGGCAAAAGAAGCCTCTGAAGGAAGATTGGGATTTTCACGAATGATCTGAAGTGCTTTTTCTTTGATGGAATCGATAATGGCATTGAATTCCTCGCTATTGTTTGCTAGATCCGTATCCTTAAATTCTCGAATTCGTGCCTTTAAATAGGGTTCTTCTTGAAGTATTTCCCCTGTTTCAAATCGTTTTTTCCCTTGAATAATGACAGTAGTATTCCCATCGGGCATTTTCAAAACCCGAAGAATTTGGGCTACCGTTCCAAGGGTATACAGATCTTTGGCCTCGGGGTTTTCAATTGCTGGGTCTTTTTGAGCCACTACCCCAATCACTTTATCAGCTTTATTGGCATCCTTGATTAATTGGATCGATTTATCCCGACCTGCCGTAATGGGAATCACAACTCCGGGGAACAAAACCGTGTTTTTTAATGGTAAAATAGGAACGGTGTCGGGTAGGGATTCTTTTTGAAGCTCTTCTTCATCTTCTGTTGTCATTAATGGAATGAGATCGGCATCCGCTTCGATATCTTGCAATGACAAATTGTCAAGGGTCTTTAAAATTGATTTGGCCATACAGTAATATTCACGTCAAACTGTCATTATTGGGTACCCGACAAATTCTTACAATGAGTAAAGATGGGGGGTATACAATGCTATTGAATTCTTTAGACATGACGTGTTCAATCATTGTGCCAATCCTTATTTTTACAAAAAGTGTAACAATTTTTTATTCCTGCCCTCATTAAGTTGTAATTGTTGTCTTATTGAAAGTTGAACTGCTACATACCAAGGAACTGATTCTATTGTGTAAAAAAAACAATCAAAGAGCACAGTTGGAGCTCTACAACCGATACAATAAAGCTATGTACAATGCCGTATATCCGATTCTACAAGACCGCGTATTAGCGGAAGAAGCGACACAGGAAGGATTTATCATCGCTTTTCGAAAACTCAATCAGTACCAATTGGAAAACAGTTTCGGTGGCTGGCTCAAAAAAATTGTACTCCGTAAGAGTTATGAATATTATCGTCAGAAATTTAAATTTGTTCCCCTAACCGAAGCATCGGAAAACGATCAAATTGCATCAGAAACAGAAAACAATACGGTGCTGCAAGAACGGAAAAAAAAGCTTTACAAGGCACTCTCACAACTCAAACCAAGCGATCAAATCCTCCTCAAATTGTACTACTTAGAAGGTTATGATCATGAAGAATTAACAGAAATTCTGCAAATCAGCCATGCGAATTGCCGAACCCGACTGTCACGGGCAAAAAACAAACTCACTAAACTTCTTATCCCATGAAAGCAAACAACACCGACCCTCTCTATGAATGGTTTGCAGATGCCTATCCCCAAGAAGTCCAATCTCCTGGCCATGGTCAGCGATTTCAACAGAAACTAGCAGCCGAGAGGCAAGCGAAGAGACAACGAGCGAGTTTCAGAGTTGCGGCCATGGTTTTGGTGTTGTTTGGTTTGACTGCTGCTTTGGTAGACTATTCCAGCAACACCTCCGAAGAAATGGAACGCTTTTATCAAACCGAAGCCTATTTTCAATCTCTTATCCAAAACCAATTGGAAAAAGTACCCATGGCTAATACGTCTTATCAAGTACCTATCACAGCAGCCAAAACCCAATTGCTTCGACTCCAAGAAACCTATCAAATGCAAACCCAACAATTTCAAAACGGTACCGACCATCCCAAACTTTTACGTGCTATGATTAATAATCTGCAAAAGCAACTGGAAATACTACAAGACCTGGAAAGGAATATTGAAACAATTAATTCTCAAAGTAATGATACTGAACTACTGTAAACAATTCCTCATCGTATTGTTTTTCCTGTCCTACAGCGTGCAGGCACATACTGGATTGTTTTCTAAAGAAAAAGTGGAAAGAAAAATTCACAAAGAATTTACTGTCAAAACAGATGCTACCCTCGAAGTGGATAACAGCTTTGGAGATGTTAACATCGTCACTTGGGATAAAAATCAAATCCAAATCGATGTCACCATTCGTGTCAGAGGCCGTAATCAAAAGAAAATCGATGAACGTTTGGAATCCATTTCCATCCAATTCCAAAACAATCCCGAACGTGTTTCGGCCCAAACTCAAATTGAAGAACTATGGCAGTGGTCCTGGTTTCAAATCAGTTATCAACAAACCGATTTTGAAATTGATTATGAAATTAAAATGCCGCACACCAATAATCTAGAAATCAGCAACGATTACGGGAGCATCTTTTTGGATGAAATTGATGGAAACACTGCAATCAATTGCGACTACGGGAAGGTTATTTTGGGAGAATTACGCGGTCTGGAGAATACCCTGACGTTTGATTATACCGCAAACTCCAGCATTGATTTCATCAAGAAAGGAACCATCCGTGCTGATTATTCCGGATTTGAATTGGGAAGAGCTGAGCAAATCACGTTGGCTGCGGACTACACTAGTTCAAAAATTGAACGCGTAGAGATATTAGAGTTCAACACAGATTATGGTAAATTATCAGTCAGCGAAGGCGGAATAATTTCTGGAAAAGGAGATTATATTACCCTGCGTTTTGGGAATATCCAACAAGAACTAGACATTGAGACTGATTACGGATCCATTCGTGTCGCACAGATACTTCCCTCCGCCCAACGCATAATTGTAGATTCTGAATACACTACTGTTCGACTGGGGGTGCATCCAAAATGGGATTTTAATTTTGATGTGGATTTAGATTACGCAGGTTTTCAAACGGAATTGCCACTTTACTACCAAAAAGAAATTCGTGAAGACACCGAAAAATTATACCAAGGATACCACCACAATGCTTCCTCTGAAAACATACTCAAAGTAACTGCTGAGTACGGCAATCTTAAAATTATTAATCCAACATACTAACGCATTCAACATGAAAAAATTTATTCTAATAAGTTTCCTCTCTCTCACCCTTTCTATTTGGGCACAAAATCATACACAAACCTATAACGGACTAACAGGTTGGTCAGAAAGCAGCACGGACCAGCAAAAAGAAAATCTACAAACCCGTACTGTTCAACCTTACGAGACTGTATCGGTAGAGGGGAATTTTGATGTCACTTTGTATGACGGAAAAGAAGGAAGCATTCAATTGAATGGTACGCAAAAACTCCTTGAAGAAGTCGAAGTAGAAAATACCGCCAAAGGTGTCGTCATCAAATATGCAACCCACTGGAAAAAAATGTTGAAGAATTCTCAAAACAATAAGGCCGTGCGCGTTCGCATACCGATTGAATCCATAGATGGGGTCACCTTGAGTGGATCTGGAAATATTCACTCAAAAACCAAACTCAAAGCACACCAATTTACGATCAAACTCAGTGGATCCGGTGCCATTGACATACATCTGGAAGCGGAATCCTCTTCGCTTTCGTTGTCCGGCTCGGGTGCTATCAATCTCAAAGGCAAAAGCAACACCCTCGAAACTAAAGTATCAGGCTCTGGGTCGGTTGATTGCAAAAATCTAGAAACCGAAGTTGCGAACGCCAAACTATCAGGCTCTGGAAAGATTTCCATCCAGGCCAGTGAAAGCATTCGCAGTCAAATTGCTGGATCTGGGAATGTTTATGTATATGGAAACCCTTCACAGGTTGATACCAAAAATGCTGGAAGTGGTAAAACTAAATTTGTGGAGTGGTAGGTTTTATACCTGGAACACGCAATAAAAGAAGGGCACCAATAACAAAAGACACTACAAAGAAAAGTATGGCCGATCGCATGCTGCCTGTGATTTGATCCAACGACCCAAATAACAACATACCAATTATAATACCTATTTTTTCAGTCACGTCATAAAAACTAAAATAGGAGGTCGTATCCTCTGTTTCCGGTAAATATTTGGAATAGGTTGAACGGGATAATGCTTGCAGGCCTCCCATCACCATTCCGACCATTCCTGCTATACAATAAAATTGGAGCGGTGTTTGAATGTAATAAGCATAGACACACAAGCCTGCCCAAATTAGATTCACCACCACCAATGTTGGAATATTTCCAAAACGCGCAGACGAACGCGAAGTCAGTATGGCTCCTAAAATACCTACCAATTGTATCAGCAAGATGCTGATGATGAGCCCTGTTGTTTTTTCACTAGTCGAAGCCCATGCAATTTCTTCTTCGCCGAAGTAAGCAGCTACCAGAAGAACGGTTTGCAAGGACATACTATACACAAAAAAGGCACCTAAGTAACGTTTTAATTTAAAGTTATCTTTTAGTTCATTCCAAACAAATCGAAGTTCTTTGAATCCATTCCAAAAAATATCCTTTGTGATTTTTTGAGCGTTTGAATTTCCTTTGGGCAAAAAATAAAACGAGATCTGACTAAAGCCTGCCCACCAAAGGCCCACAGAAATAAAGGAATATTTCATGGCTTTGAGACTGGCTTCTAATTCGTTTCCTGTAATACCATACCACTGGGGTTGCATCACCATTGTCAAATTAAATAACAATAGCAATACACTACCCACATAGCCCATAGAAAATCCACGAGCACTGGCACGATCCTGTTGGTGTGGAAAAGCAATATCTGGCAAATATGAGTTGTAGAATACCAAACTTGCCCACAATCCAATCAAAGCCAAAAAATAGAACAATAAACCGGTATAAATCGTTTCCACCTCAAACCAATACAAACCAGCACAAGACACGGATCCCAAGTAAACGAACAACTTCATAAATCGCTTCTTATTTCCAATATAATCGGCAATACCCGATAGCAAGGGTGAAATAAAAGCAACTACTAAAAATGCAGTCGCCGTCACAAAAGAAATCATCGCTGTGTTCTTTACTTCATAACCTAAAAATGGGATTGTATTGTTGGTCTCGAATAACAAGCCAAAATAAATTGGGAAGATAGCCGATGAAATGACCAGAGAATAGACTGAGTTGGCCCAGTCATAAAAAGCCCATGCATTTATTAATTTTTTACTGCCTTTCGCCAATTGCGGTCGTGTGTTTTTTTTGATATACTTCAAAATAGTGGTGTTTAAATATTGTTTTTAATTGATTCCATTTTATTCACTTCAGATCAAAATCACTCGCTGGCTTCGATTAAAAGTTTCTCATGCAAGCAAATACGAATAATTTGTATTTTTAGAAAAAAATATGAAAAAGTTATTTCTTTCCACTTTGGTGCTGGCTACGCTTGCTTGTCAATCCAAAGCCCAAACAGCAAAAGAAAAAAAGGTATACCCTATTCAAAAGACAGAAGCAGAATGGCGAGATCAACTCTCTGACTTGTCTTTTTACGTGTTGCGTCAAGCCGGAACGGAGCGACCCTTTTCAAATCCCTACAATAAAAATTACGCAGACGGCACTTATGTTTGCCAAGGCTGTAGCACACCTCTTTATGAATCGCAACATAAGTTTGATTCGGGAACCGGGTGGCCCTCTTTTGATCGGGGTGTTGATGGGAATTTGGAATACGACGTAGATTACAAACTTGGCTATGCTCGAACCGAGCTAAAATGCAATACCTGTGGAGGACACCTTGGACATGTATTTGATGATGGTCCACGGGAAACCACAGGAAAAAGACACTGTATCAATTCTGCAGCCCTACAATTTGTTCCTGCTAATGAAAAAAAATAATAACTACACTGTAGAAAAATCAACGCAGCAATGGAAATCAGAATTAGACCCACTCTCCTATCACGTGCTGCGCGAACAAGGTACCGAGCGTCCCTTTTCGGGAGTCTATAACGAACATTTTGAAAAAGGTACCTATTTGTGCAAAGGCTGCCATAGTCCATTGTATTCAAGTGAAAGTAAATTTGCTAGTGGCTGCGGATGGCCAAGTTTTGATGCTGCCCTTCCCGGAGCCATTGAATACCGGAAAGATAAGAGCCACGGAATGCTTCGAACGGAAATAGTTTGTTCCCAATGCGGTTCACATCAAGGGCATGTATTTAATGATGGCCCTACTGATACAGGAATGCGGTATTGTGTCAACTCCGTGAGTATAGCGTTCAACGACTCGGAAAAGTCTCGTTAAGATCCTTATCAATTTTGTATTTTCGCGTTGACTAAATGAAGACTTATGGAGAATTTGTATGATATAATTGTTCTCGGGAGTGGTCCGGGTGGTTATGTAACCGCAATTCGCGCTTCCCAACTGGGATTGAAGACTGCGGTTGTTGAAAAAGAAAGTTTAGGAGGCGTGTGTCTGAATTGGGGATGCATACCGACCAAAGCATTACTCAAATCCGCTCAAGTTTTTGAATACTTGAAACATGCTTCCGATTACGGGCTAACTGTCAAGGAGTACGACAAAGATTTTGATGCCGTCGTTAATCGCAGCAGAAACGTCGCTGCAGGGATGAGTAAAGGAGTCCAATTTCTGATGAAGAAAAACAAAATCGATGTTCTTTCGGGCCATGGAAAAATTCTTCCAGGTAAAAAGGTGGCTGTCATCAGTGCTGATGGTACAGAAACACAATATGAAGCCAAAAATATTATCATTGCAACCGGGGCACGTTCGCGAGAACTACCTAATTTACCTCAAGATGGTAAGAAAATTATAGGGTATCGCTCGGCCATGACCCTAAAAAAACAACCCGGAAAAATGATTGTTGTTGGTTCAGGTGCCATTGGAATTGAATTCGCATATTTCTACAATGCAATGGGAACAAAAGTAACCATTGTAGAATTTCAAGATCGCATCGTTCCTGTGGAAGATGAAGAAGTGTCCAAACAATTAGAACGCAGTTTTAAGAAAAATGGAATTGAAATTTTAACTGCTTCCGAAGTTATAGCCGTAGAGACTAAAGGAAAAGGAGTCAAAGCCACCGTGAAAACCGCTAAAGGAGAACAAACCCTTGAAGCCGATATCGTTCTTTCGGCTGTTGGGATTAAAACCAATTTAGAAAATATTGGGCTAGAAGATGTAGGAATAGCTATCGACAGAGACAAGATTATGGTCAACGATTTTTATCAAACCAACCAACCGGGTTATTTTGCAATTGGGGATATAACTGCTGGACCAGCATTGGCTCATGTCGCATCGGCCGAGGGCATTATATGTGTCGAAAAAATAGCGGGAATGGATGTAGCTCCTCTCGATTATGGTAACATACCGGGATGTACTTATTGTTACCCAGAAATTGCTTCGGTGGGATTAACCGAACAACAAGCAAAAGAAAACGGTTTGGAAATCAAAGTTGGAAAATTTCCCTTCTCCGCCTCTGGCAAAGCCCAAGCATCAGGAAGCCCTGATGGGTTTGTCAAAGTAATTTTTGATGCGAAATATGGTGAATGGTTGGGTTGTCACATGATTGGAGCCGGCGTAACAGACATGATTGCAGAAGCGGTTGTCGGTAGGAAACTCGAAACAACAGGGCATGAAATACTCAAAACCGTTCATCCCCACCCTACTATGAGTGAGGCGGTTATGGAGGCGGTAGCCGATGCCTATGACGAAGTGATCCATTTGTAGGATTTTTACAAAACAGCAAGAAAATGGCCAAAAGGCTATTTTTTTGCTTCCTCTTACTTAAAGAATCTGCTGGAACGATACAATGGTAGATTAGGAGGACTTTTTTTGTTGAATAAAACTTTCAACTCCCAAACGGTATCCATCCATACCCAATCCCACTATCACTCCTTTAGCTGCAGGTGTGATGAATGAAGTATGCCGAAAATCTTCGCGAGCAAAAGTATTCGATATGTGAATTTCAATGACTGGGGCGTCAATTGCTTTGATACAATCGCCAATTCCAACGGATGTATGGGTGTAAGCTGCAGCGTTGAGTAAAATCCCATCCACGTCAAAACCTACCTTTTGGATGGCGTCAATTATTTCGCCTTCTATATTGGATTGAAAATATTGAAAAGAGACTTGAGGAAAAGCTATTTGTAGTTCTTCGTAATAAGACTCAAAAGTTTGGGTTCCGTAGATGCCTGGCTCACGGCTTCCCAATAGGTTTAGATTCGGTCCGTTAATGATGGCTAATTTCATGGGATGTGATTGCTTCTATTACGTATGTTTGTTTTGTTCCGTTCATTACTACTTTTATTGTAGTTTGTAGAGAGGTTTGGTTCAATTTTATTCAAAAGTAAGATAAGTTTTAGTACTTTCCTTTTTTAAAATTATGCGACTAATCATCAAAAGAGGCATTCAATTAATCCTTCTAGTACTGACCCTGCTACTCCTTGTGTCAGCTGCATATTTTTTGAATTTAAAATGGCAGTCCAAAAACAATCTCAGTCAATTGGGGCCAGAGGCCAGCGTTCGAGATGCTAATGGATTTTCTTACAGAGACTTGAATAAAAATGGGAAACTAGATCCCTATGAAGATTCTCGGGAATCGATAGCGACACGAGTTACAGATTTAATCCGTCAAATGTCCTTAGAAGAAAAAGCAGGAACCCTATTCATTACAATGGCTGGTATTGGTGCCGATGGGGACCTCAGTGAGACTCCACGGATAGATGATTTTTTTTCCTGGTTATTACCGGCTAACTCCAAATTATTAGTTGAGAAAAAAATGCATCACTTCAACATCGTACAATCCCCCTCTGCAATTGACATGATTCGTTGGCACAACACCATTCAAAAAGCTGCGGAAAGAACCCGGCTAGGAATACCGGTCACCATCGCCTCAGATCCGCGGCACGGTGCCATTGACGCTATGGGGGCTTCCATTCCAACCCCGGATTTCTCTGGCTGGCCCACACCTTTGGGAATGGCCGCTACCCGTGACAGTAGTCTGGTCAAAGAGTTTGCTTCTATAGCAAGTGCTGAATACCGAGCCGTGGGGATTCGTCTGGCTTTGTCTCCTATGGCCGATTTGGCAACCGAACCCCGTTGGGCACGTATAAATGGAACTTTTGGCGAGGATGCATACTTGAGTGCGTCCCTGACAAAAGCCTATATAGAAGGGTTTCAGGGAGACAGCCTCAATAAAGAAAGTGTCGCTTGCATGACCAAACATTTCCCTGGAGCTGGACCACAAGAAAATGGAGAAGATGCACACTTTGCCTATGGAAAAAATCAAGTCTATCCTGGGAATGCTTTTGACTATCATTTAATACCATTCGAAAAAGGTGCTTTCCCAGCAAATACTGCTCAAATAATGCCATATTATGGTGTGCCTGTAGGTCAAGATTATGAAGCTGTTGGTTTTGGATTTAATAAAAAAATAATTTCAGAGGTGTTACGAAAACAGTATGGTTTCGACGGGGTCGTTTGTACGGATTGGGGAATTATTTCGGACCTTCCTGTCAAACCCGCTTCTGCCTATGGTGTTGAATCGCTAAGTGAAAAAGAACGCGCTCTAAAGGTTATTCAAGCAGGCTGTGACATGTTTGGAGGGGAAATGGAACCACAATGGATCATCGATCTTGTCAAAGAAGGCAAAATAAACACGGAACGTCTCGACTTATCTGTAAGACGAATTTTACGTGATAAATTCAAACTAGGTCTTTTCGATAACCCCTATTTACCTGAATCAAATGTATCCTTACTCAATCGGAAGGAAAATCAGATAAAAGGGATTGAAGCCCAACAAAAAGCCTTGGTCCTTTTAAAAAATAAAGATGAGATACTCCCCCTAAAGAAAGGTGTAAAAGTTTATATTGAAGGCTTTGAAAATCCAGAATCGATTCAACCCTATGCGAAACGTGTTTCACGCCCAGAAGAGGCTGACTTTGTTTTACTGAAACTACCCGAACCTTTTGAACCCCGGAGTGAATTCCTTATGGAACGTTTTATGAAACAAGGCCGCCTGTATTTTCTCCCTGAAGAGCAAGCCCCTTGGATCAAATTGCTTCAACTAAAACCAGGTATCGTTGTATTTTCACTAAATCGTCCACCTTTACTTTCTGAAATTTCAAAAGTTAGCAGTGGCCTTATTGCTGATTTTTTGTGTCATGAGAAAGTAATTTTTGACTTGATTTTTGGTGCTTTTAATCCAACAGGCAGCCTCCCTATTGAAATTCCAAGCAGCCAGCATTCAGTTGAAAAACAAAAAGAAGATCTCCCCTACGATTCCGCTGCACCCTTATATCCATTTGGCTGGGGACTAAGCTATAAAACCCATGAAATGGAGTAATGCTATTGAAGATTTTGGTCACTATTTAAGTATTGAAAGGGGACTTTCAGAAAATACAATTAATAGCTACCAACGGGATGTAAAAGCTCTGGTTACTTTCTTGCAAAAGCACCAAATGGATTGTTCTCCCTTACGTATTCAAGACGCTGTACTTCAACAATTCATCTATCAGGAAGCCAAAGAAAAAAATGCGCATTCTCAGAGCCGGAGAATCTCTGGATTGAAGAGTTTTTTTAAATATTTGGTCTTTGAAAAATATCGCGATGACCTCCCAACCCAGCGGCTTGAAACACCAAAAATAGGACGTAAATTACCTGATACCCTAAGCATAACCGAAATCACTAAACTTTTAGAATCTGTTAACTTGAGTAAACCTGAGGGGACAAGAAACAGAGCTATTCTTGAAACCCTCTATGGAAGTGGATTACGTGTCAGTGAGTTGGTACAACTTCAAAAATCGGATCTCTATTTCAAAGAAAAATTAATTCGTATCACAGGCAAAGGAAACAAACAACGTTTGGTACCTCTAGGTGATTTTGCTATAGATTATATCACGACCTATTTGAAAGAAATTCAAGTCTATCAAAAAATTCAAAAAGGATATGAGAATTTTGTCTTTTTAAACCGCAATGGCAAGCCCTTAACTCGAAATATGATTTTTTTAATCGTCCAAAAAACTGCACAAATGGCAGGGATTAAAAAGAAAGTAAGCCCGCACACCTTTCGTCATTCATTCGCTACCCATCTCCTAGAAAATGGAGCTGATCTGCGATCCATACAGCTGTTATTAGGACATGAAAGCATCACGACTACCGAAATATACACGCATGTAGACACACGCTTTCTTCGTAAAGTTATGGAAGCATTTCACCCGAGACTTTAAGAAGGTTCTTTTGATGTCACCAACCGAAATCCTTCACCGTGAATATTGAGTATTTCCACCTGTGGATCCTCTTTGAGATATTTCCGCAACTTGGCGATGTACACATCCATACTTCGAGAAGTAAAATAGTTGTCGTCTCTCCAAATTTTGTTTAAAGCTACCTCTCGGGCTAAGAGATCGTTAACATGCAAAACCAACAAGCGTAACAATTGGCTTTCTTTGGGAGATAATTTGATGGGAGTGCCACCAGAAAAAGAAAGCGAACGCAACTTGGAATTGAAAGAAAATTTGCCAATTGTAAATAAAAATTCATTGGATTCTTCTTGTACCGGTTTATGATTTCGATTTAAAAAAACTTTTATCTTGGCAAGCAATACATCCGAATCGAAAGGTTTGGTAATGTAGTCATCAGCTCCCAGTTTAAAGCCTTTTAGAACATCTTCTTTAAGCGTTTTAGCTGTTAGAAAAATAATGGGTACGCGTTCATTTTTCTCTCGTATTTCTTTAGCTAGAGTAAAACCATCCTTATAGGGCATCATAACATCGAGTATACACAGATCAAAGTCTTCCTTTTTGAACTTCTCAAAGCCTTCAATTCCATTTTTCGCCAGAACGATCTTGTATTCGTTTAAGGTTAAATAGTCTTTAAGAATACTCCCAAAATTGGGATCATCTTCAACAATTAGTATTTTTTTATTGTCCATAGATTAACTTGCTGTTTGTGGTTGGGGTTGGAGGGGAATGGTAATAATAAAACGACTGCCTTCACCTTTTTTACTTTCAACATTGATTTTGCAATGATGCAATTCAATAATTTTTTTGACGTAGGAAAGGCCTAAACCGTGGCCCTTGATATTGTGTACATTTCCTCCTTCCTGCCGATAAAACTTTTCAAAAACCATGCGCTGTGTTGCGGCATCCATACCCATTCCTTTGTCCTGAATGATAAGAGTTGCCAACTTGCCTTGCTGTTGAGTGAAAATATCTATCTCGGGGGCACCATCAGTATATTTGATGGCATTGTCTAATATATTGATTATCAGATTTGTAAAATGATTGAAATCACCCTTAAAATAAGCTTCATTGGCCTTTAAATGGGTTCGGATATACCCTTTTTTATTTTCCACGATCAAGGTAACATGATTGACTGCCTCTGCTATTAGTTCGTTCAAGTGCAGCCTTTCCCATTCCAACAAGGTGGTCCCTCTCTCCAACTGTGATATTTTCAGTACGTTTTCTACTTGGGTTAACATGCGTGTATTTTCTTCACGAATCATGTTGGTATACTGTAATATTTTTGATGGTATAGCAATGGTTTTGGGATTCGCAATCGCATCTAAAGCCAAGTTTATGGTTGCAATAGGAGTTTTAAATTCATGGGACATATTGTTGATGAAATCCGTTTTGATTTCAGATATTTTTTTCTGTCGGATTATTTGATACAAGGCTCCAGCTGATACAGAAATTATAAACAGGGTGAGTACGAGTGACAAACCCGCAACCCCAAATATAGAGGACATCACATAGCGATCTCGGCTAGGGAATGTTACCCGTAATTCATACGGACTGTTTCCCTGTTGGTCAAGAAAAACGGGCGTATTGTATGCCGCACCCTCTTGTGTTTCTTGGTAATTTAATGATTTTATTTTGGTCCCTAAACCATCGTTGTAGATCCCAAATTGGTATGGTATTTGAATATCACGCTCTTGAAATTCCAATTCTAAAAGTGTCGCTACTTCTTGATTATTAATACGCCGATGAATGGGTAATGTATTGGCATAGTCCATATAGGCATCACGGTATTTTGCTTCATCATAACTGCTAAGCCGATCTATTCTTTTCAGCTTTTGAATGGAAGATGTCAGCCGATTTTCCCGATTGAATACGTCCCGTTTCAGGATTGTGGTCGTACGAACTCCTTTATAATCCTTAAGGGTTGTACTGTCTTGTTGTCCCAATACAGGATCAAAGTATCCCCTTTGGATGTTGTAGTCTTCCTCTAGTATTCCGAATGCAAAAAACGTAGACAAGTTGTTGGGCTTGTCATCGTCCATAAATAAAAATACATCCGTAAAATTGGATTCCGTTGGTTTACCAACCGAGTCTATCAATTGTTGATAAGCTGCAATATAATCGGATAATTCACGGTTTTGAATTTCACGTGCAACCGATTGAAGAGTTTGATTTATGGCCAAAGAAAATTCTTCCTCTTTATTTTCCCAAGAAGTTACAATCCAAAAAGCTTGAACGCCTACGATTCCAAAGATCGATAGTATCATCAGGCTAACTAAAAGGAAAAATTGATTTTTTTTCACTGATTTACTTTGTTCAGGAAGTACAAAATTGGAGAAAATAATAGATATTTTTTCCCAAGACTATGTTAACTGTTGGGATCAGTCACCTCCATAAGTTCTTTAAAAATTTTTTCAAGTTGCTTCTCTGTCTCTTTCCAATCAATATTTTCTACCACATAATCGGCTAAGGGAATCTTTTCTTCATCCGGTAATTGTTTTGCCATTCGTTGCAATACTTCCTCTTTACTGCTCCCATCACGTGCCATAACACGTTGCAAACGAATTGATTCAGGTGCAGTAATTAAAATGGTTTTATCACAACGCAAATGGCCTTTATTTTCAAAAAGTATGGCTACTTCGTTAATCAAAAAGGGAGCTGCTTGTTGCGCAACATATTTTTTGAAATCAGCCCGAACAGCAGGATGCACAACGGAATTAAGAAAAGAAAGCGCCGCTTGATCTGAAAAAACTTTTTTACCCAATCTAACTCGGTCCAGACCATTCGAAGTATAAATATGCGACCCGAAGTAGGCTTTAACTTGTCGAATCACATCTGGATCGTTATTCAAAACTCGGTGTCCAGCCAAATCTGCTTGATAACAAGGGATGTTTTTGGACTTAAAAAATTCAACCACTTTGGACTTTCCGCTCCCGATCCCCCCTGTCAATCCAACTATTTTCATTTCCTTATTAAATATTCAACTTCCTGAGGTTCCCATCTTGGCGATCGAACCAATGGGGGGCTTTTTCTTAAACGTACAGCTAATGATCGTTTTTGTCCATATTCTGATTCTCTAAAATCCACTGCCACTACAAAATCATTGGCAGCAATGGAATCCACCTGTCGAATCGGAACCAGTCCAGTCATACGAAGTACTTTGGGAAAAATTTTAATCGTAAGACTATCGGGAAGGTTGTCAATTCGAATGGGAAGTTCAAAAGTCAACTCTGTAAATTTCGCTGTTTTGGCTTGTACCTGTACCCAATCCTGTGAAACATCTTCTAAACTTGCTGGAATATCAAGAGGTATACGCTCATAAATATCCGCTGATAAACGTTTCTTTTTTAATGGGAGCGTTGAAATAAATGTTATTTTTTGCAATTGGGATTCCATTCCATAGAGTGTTATAGAATCAGGCTCCAAAACAGGTAGATATCGATAATTGTATCCCGTTTTGAATTGCACCTTGTCCGTCAAAACTACTGGAACTTTTTTCTGTTGCAACCGATCAAAGGGGAAAGTCAAAGAGGAAGGCTGGATTAAGGTAATTACTGCATTGTCAAAAAGCTGTTTTTCCAAATAGGCACGCAAGGGCAATAAAGACACTATTCCTTGGTTTTCATCCAGTTCTGCATTTTGAAGATCCATATCCAGCGTTTTCTCTAACAAGGAATACCATATCAACTGGAACCCCGATGCTTGTATCCAAAGAGATACTTCTTGCGGTGCCTGATCTACTATGATTCCCTCGGGTAAATTGGTATACCTTAATGGAAATTTAATAGGAGCTGTATACACATTAGAAAAGCGAGTAAGCAACCAAAAAAGGGCTGAAATCCCAACAAAAATTAAAAAAAATTGGGCTTTATTTTTGTCCGGAATCCACCGATTGACCCGCTGTTTGAACTGCTGAAAAGATCCGGACATACCAAAAATTAGTTTGAATCAGTCAGTGCTTCAATAATTTCTTCACTAACACCCACATTGGAAAAACCACCGTCATGAAATAGATTTTGAAGTGTTACCTTGCGGGAATAATCAGAAAACATCATTAATGTATACTGTGCACAGTCTTCTGCTGTTGCATTACCTAACGGAGCTGTTTTTTCAGCATACGTCAAAAATCCATCCAATCCCTCTACCCCTTTTCCAGCAGTTGTTAATGTCGGTGACTGCGATATGGTATTAACACGAACTTTTTTATTCTTACCGAAAAAGTATCCAAAACTTCGAGCAATAGACTCTAAATAGGCCTTATTATCTGCCATATCGTTGTAGTTAGGAAAAGTACGTTGCGCAGCGATATAAGACAAGGCCAGTATACTTCCCCATTCATTCATGGCATCTTTTTGGTATAAAACCTGCATCAATTTGTGAAAAGATACGGCGGACACATCCCAACCTTTGGCCATCCAATCGTGGTTGAGATCGGTATAATGCTTTCCTTTTCTAACATTGACTGACATGCCAATGGAGTGGAGAACAAAATCAAGTTTTCCTCCTAAGTGTTCTTGAGCTTTATCAATAAGGGTTTCGAGGTCTTCAATTTTTGTGGCATCAGCAGCAATTACAGGAGCATTTGTTTTTTCTCCGAGGGTATTGATTGTTCCCATTCGTAACGCAACAGGGGCATTGGTCAGGACAAATTTCCCACCGGCAGCGTGTACTGCTTCTGCTGTTTTCCAAGCAATAGACTCTTGATCTAAAGCACCAAATATAATTCCTTTTTTACCTTCTAAGATTGTGTGATTCATTCGTTTGTGTTTGTTAATTCAATAATTCTTTGGCATGTTCCAAAGCGGTGGGAGTGAGTTCTTTGCCTGAAACCATTTTTGCAATTTCTGCAATTCGCTCTTCCTTGTTCAACTCTTTAATTTGTGTTTGTGTTCCCGCATTATAAATCGTCTTGTATACTTTAAAATGTTGACTTCCCTTGGCAGCTACTTGGGGCAAATGAGTTATGGCAAAGACTTGCATATCGAGGGCCATCTGTGTCATTAATTGAGCGATTTCTTCGGATACAGCCCCAGAAACCCCCGTATCAATTTCATCAAAAATAATGGTAGGGAGTTTTTTATATCGAGACAATAGTGCTTTGATAGACAACATGATGCGTGACAATTCTCCGCCCGAAGCAACGTTTTTAAGAGGACCTAATTGCGTCCCCAGATTGGCTGTAAATAAAAACTCCATCTGGTCTTTACCATTTGACAGAAAGGTATCACTAGGCGTCAAATGGATCCCAAACTGAGCATTTTGGATACCCAAACGACAAACCAATTCTTCTAGTTTTTCAATCAAATCGACTCGCGTCTTCTTACGGCCTTCGGAAAGGGCACTGGCTAGTTGGGTGAGTTTTTCTTCTGCTTGTTGCACCGCTAATTCAAGCGTGTTGATACGTTCTTGCTGTTGATCTGTATCCTCTAATTGAGTGGCCAAATGATCGCGAACGACAATTAGTCCTTGCACGGAATTCACCTGATGCTTTTTAAACAAATCATAGAGATTTTGCAATTTGTTTTCAGCTTCAATTAATGCTTCTGGATCACTTTCTAAACTACCTTGCTTGAATTGTAAATCGGAATGAATGTCGTTCAGCTCAGCTATTAAACTTTCCAATCGTGACGGTAAATCTTTTAGTTCTTTTGATTTTTGAGTGGCTGTTTTCAATTCCAAACGCAGCTGCCCCAAAGCATGTAACAAGCCAACATCTTCCGCTTCGATGAGTTGTATACCCCCCATAAGGCTTTGTTGAATATCTTGTACACTAGACAATTCATCTACCCGTGCTTCGAGGGGTGCTAACATATCTGATTGCAAGTCGGCAGCCACTAATTCATCAAACAAAAACTGGTTATAGTCCCTGTTTTTTTTGGCTTGAGAAAGGCTTTGACGAAGCAGAGAAAGGTCTTTTTCATCTTTTTTATAGGCTGTCAATACGGACTGGTATTGATGCAGCATCTCTGTATTTCCTGCAAGAGCGTCCAAAACTTGGAATTGATAATCAGACTTTATTAATTCCAGTGTTTGATGCTGTGAGTGAATATCAATCAAATGTGCGCCAAGCCTTTCTAATACGTCAAGATTTACTGGGCTGTCGTTAATAAATGCTCTGGATTTGCCCGAAGGAACGATTTCACGGCGTACTATAGTGTCGGAGGAATAATCCAAAGATTCCTTTTCAAAAAAAGATTGTAGACCATACGCAACAATATCAAAATGTGCCTCAATAATGCATTTTTTGGATGCATCTTTGAGAGTAGAGCGATCGGCACGTTTGCCCAAAATCAATGACAACGCCCCTAATAAAATAGATTTCCCTGCACCTGTTTCACCCGTGATACTTGTCATTCCTGTATCAAAGGAAACATCCAGATGTTCAATCAGGGCGTAGTTGTCAATTGAAAGAGCAGTTAACAAAGCATGTATTTTATTTATCAAAGATAACAGAGAGCGACAGCATATTCAAAAACAATTAATATTTGATTTGTTTCCATTGGGCATTAAAAAAAGGGGCCATTTTTCGTAGATGGGTCGTCAATGCATTAATGCCCACTGAGGGGCCTCCGGAAAATATATCAACTATTTCTTGCGATTTGGCATCAAAGAAAACTTGCAGTAAAAAAGCATTGGGCCTTCGTGTGTAGAGCCCATAGAGGGTTTCAATAGATTGAACGATTGTTTCTTTTGCCGCTTGCGGGTTTTGGACCATCTGATCCATACCCTCTCGATGGTATGTGTAAATTGCCTGACGGTATTCCTCAAAAGTGTTGGATCGTAAGGCATCGATCAACCAAAAACGATTGCGAATACCATCATTTTGATTCCAGCCTTTAAAACTCGATTGTTGCGCCAGGTTCGCAATTTTTTGTGCTTGCTCAAAATATGGGGCCCCTCCGTTATGCTCAAAACTATCTGCGTCTAAGCCAAGAATGACATGAATATAAAAACTAAGTACAGAAACCAAATTGGATTGGAAAACTGCGGGGTTATATATCAAGGGTTGATACTCTTGATAAGTGAATACGATGTCATTGTCCAAATAGTTAAACAAGGGACTGTCATAATTACTATCAAATACAGGGCGTTGTGATTGAACTTGAAGATTCCCTTCAAAACGGTTGTTGCTGTAGGCCGTAAGAGTGAGTACAAAACTACACTTGATACGCTCTTGTTGAGCAAAAGAATCGTCCGTCCAGGTTCTGGAATTGATGAATTCATTCAACGCTTGCTCAAGCGTTTCAAATATTTGCCGATTGGTTTGATCTACTAAATCGGCATTGACAACAATTTGACTTTCCAATTCTTGAGCTTGAATTGAGAAAGAGAAAAGCAGGAAAAAAAAGAGAATCTTATTTGCATTCCATTTGAGTACATACTTCATCCCAAATGTCTTTGGCGACTTCTGCTTTACTTTTAAGTGAAAAGGGCTTGGGCTTCTCATCGATTCCAATATAGGTAATTTTATTGGTTTCCCCACCAAATCCAGCCCCTGCATCAGCCAGGGTATTTAATACAATTGCATCCAAATTTTTGTGCTTTTTTTTAATGAGTGCTGCTTCCATTCCCGGGTCCGTTTCAAGAGCGAAGCCAACCAAAAATTGATTTTTTTTGTGGCTTCCCATTGCATGCAGAATATCTGGATTGGCTATCAAATCAATGGTTGGTGGAAGGGAATTCTTTTTGATTTTATTGACTGCTTGCAACTTGGGGCGAAAGTCTGCTACAGCAGCCGCAGCAATGGCAATATCAGTAGTTTCAAAATGTTCAAAAACAGCCGTATGCATCTCTTCAGCACAGACTACGGAAACAACGTCAAATGGTAGCGATTCCGTCGGTAGTGTATTCGGGCCAATAATAAGCTGAACACGAGCTCCTAACTCATGTGCCCGGAGGGCCAATTCAAGCCCCATTTTACCCGATGAAAAATTGCCTAGAAATCGAACCGGATCCAATTTTTCATAGGTAGGTCCAGCAGTTATCAATACTTTTTTGGAGGACAGTGGACCTGTTTCGTTAAAAAACTGTTTTACGTGTTCAAGAAGTTCTTCAGGTTCCAAAAGACGTCCTTTACCCTGAAGGCCACTCGCTAATGGCCCTTCACCAACCGGTAAAACACGAGTACCAAAACCGATGAGTGTTTCAAGGTTTTTCTGATTGGCGGGGTGCGCATACATGTCCAAATCCATTGCAGGAGCCACCATTACTGGGCAACGCGCCGACAAATAGGTAGCTATAAGTAAATTATTACACTTGGCATGTACCATGGCAGAAAGCGTATTGGCTGTGGCAGGAGCGACCAACAAAAGGTCAGCCCAATTACCCAGCGTAACATGGTCATTCCAGATAGGATTGTCGTGATCCTCGTTTATGAAGGAAGTTAACACGGGTTCACCAGAGACTACTGATAAGGTAAGTGGGGTTACAAAAGAATGTGCATCAGGGGTCATGATGACCCGAATATGAGCACCTTCTTTCTTTAATAATCGAACCAATAAAGGGGTTTTATAGGCTGCGATTCCACCAGAAATACCCAACACTATTTTTTTCCCCCGAAGCCTGTTCATGGCTTATTGACTTGGTTCGTCTGTATTGCGATGGTATACTTTATCGTTCAACCACTCCTCAACAGCCATTGCCTGTGGTTTCGGTAGTTTTTCGTAAAATTTTGAAACCTCAATCTGTTCCTTATTTTCGAAAATTTCTTCAAGACTATCGTTGTGGGTAGCAAATTCATCCAATTTTTCGTGTAATTCGCCTTTGATATCGAGATTGATTTGTGTAGCACGCTTGGCGATTATTGAAATGGCCTCATAGATATTTTCTGTTGGGTTTTCAATCTCTTCACGATTGTAGGTTTCTGTAGTAACAGAAGCTTTTGAATTCAGGTACTTTGTCATGACAGTATATATTTTATTTGGTGAGTGTTACTTCTTCGTTTTCGTTTCCAAGGAGTTTGTTTACCCGATCCATTTTTTGTAATAAATCTTCCGTAAATATTGACTCTGGATAGTATTGTTGGATGGTTTGATACAATTTTTTTAAATCTTCCAAACGCTGATTTTGTAAGCTAGATATGCTGTTCGTGGCGATTTCATATGCCGCAAGAAATTTGTAATAGAATGCTTCTTCTCTAAATTTGGTACCGGGATATTCTCCAATAAAAATATCCAAAGACCGAATTGCGGCTTTGTAGTCTTGTATCGTGTAATATTGCTTACTTATTTGAAAATCTTTTTTTTCCAGTTTGGTTTGAAGTTCTAAAATCAGCGCATTGGCTTCACCTGCAAACTCAGAGCTGGGGTAATTATTGATAAATATTTGAAGCTTTTCAACAGCAGTTTGTGTATCCTTTTGATCTAAACTGTGGATGGGTGATTTCATGTAATAGGATTTTGCAGCCATAAAATGGGCCTCACTGATCCGATTGCTTTTGGGATAGGACTTGATGAAATTCTCAAATTGGTAGGCCGCCAGATAATAGTCCTTGGTTTGAAAATAGGAATCTGCAAAAAAGAAAATCAAACGCTCTGCTTGGGGTTTGCCTCTGTAGGTAGGAATTACCATTTCAAAAAGACGGTTGGCCTTCCGATATTCTCCTTGTTTATAATAATTCTCAGCGGCTTTATATTTTTCCGAAATAACGTCACCGTTGAGGAGTTTTTGATATTCACTGCAGCTGGTTAATGCAGATACCCACAGCCCAATCAAAAGAAATCTGAGTAAATTTTGGCTCATACTTATTTATGCCCGACAAAGGTACTGTAAATCAAAGAGCAAACAAATGTTTGGCGGAATTTTAACGATCCTCTACCGCTTGCAAAACACCCAGCTCATTGCGAAGTGCTTCTAGAAGTTTATCTGATGCGGATACCAAGGGCAATCGGAGGCTATTTTCACAGTATCCTTTAAGATGCATAGCAGCTTTGAGACCGCAGGGATTGCCTTCTTCAAAAAGCAATCCAATAAGATCCAACAAAGCATATGATTCCGAGTAAGCCGCTGTGGCCTGCTTGTCAAGAGCCAAGTCAACGAGCTCTGAAAAACACTTGGGCATGAGGTTTCCAAAAACGGAAATAACACCTACTCCACCAGCTAAAATTACAGGTACGGCTAAAGCATCATCGCCTGAAATAACTTGGAAAGAATAGGGGGTTTTCCGGATCATATCTTGTACCTGTATCATATCACCAGAGGCTTCTTTTATGGCAACAATATGGTCATGCTTCTCTACCAGCCTTGCTACAGTATCAGGATGCAAATTACATCCTGTACGCGTTGGTACGTTGTAAAGAATAATTGGTTTTTGTGATTGTTCGGCCAAGTAGTCAAAATGACGGTAGAGCCCTTCTTGATTGGGACGGTTATAGTAGGGGCATATAGATAGGATGGCTTCAAAAGGATCTAAATTAGTAGCTTGAATTTCATCCACTACCGCTTGTGTGTTATTGCCCCCTATCCCTATCACAAGTGGCAATCGACCCGATACAGTATCGACTACAAAGGATTGTATGCGTTGTTTTTCTGAATGACTTAGGGTTGCTGTTTCTGCGGTTGTCCCCAGGATCACCAAATAATCTACACCGCCGGAAATCAGTCGTTCAATATGGCACCGCAGGGCTTCAAAATCTATCCCTCCGTTCGAATCAAAAGGTGTCATCAATGCAACACCGTGTCCTGTCAGTTTAAGCATTTATTTTTGTATTCTTTGCATATACTCTTTCATTTGTTGACAAAACAAGTTGGATTCCTGTTCGGTTAATGAAAAGATTAAATCATTCAAACGCGTATCAGCCTGTGCAAAACCAATTCGGAAATTGGTGTTTGTTTTTAATGACAACAACTGTAGAGATGGATTATTAGTGGTAAAGTAATTGATTAAAATATCGTATTTCTGATTACAAAAATGTTGTAATTTTTCATCCGGTTTCCCAGTAAAACTAAAGTCGTAAGCACTAAATACAGCGGAATCTGTTTCTTGTGTTTTGTTGTTCGTTTTAGAAAACTGGAGAAAACTCACATTGTCCGTATCAAAACCAAAACCATCAAGTTGTGCTTTTAAAGTGTTTTGGGATATAGAGCTGTTATGATCCATTAAAATGCCTATACGCCGCGTTTTGGAAGGCATATTGACCGTCCTTTTTTTATGATTTTGTAACGCTTTATGTGCTGCGCGTGCTGTCATTCGAATTCGTAACCAGTGAAACATGAACATAACAAAACTAGTTTTTGAAGCTTAGCGAAAATAAATTATAACAAATTTTGATAATTTCATTATTCCTTGTTGTATTTACAACAATTCTATCTTTTTGAAACAAGGTCCTGTAAGTCGTTTTCAGATAGGATTGGAATCTGCAATGCTTCCGCTTTTTTTTGTTTGCTGGGACCTATTCCCAAACCAGCAACCAAATAATCTGTGTTTTTAGAGACCCCACTAACGATCTTGCCACCATGCATTTCTATAAAAGATTTGATTCCGTTCCGATCGAAACTTTCAAAAACACCCGATACAACGAACTTTAAGTTGGAAAGAGGTCCTGTTTCTGATTTATCAGTTGCGGCACTTTGAAAACAAAGTCCCAATTCTTGAAGACGCTCTATCAGTATCCAATTGGCTTCCTGTGACAAAAAATCTTTTACACTTTGAGCAATACGTTCTCCGATTTCGTCAACGGCAACCAAGGTATCTAGGGAAGCAGCTTTTAAGGCCTCTATAGAATGAAACTGTTGTGTTAACGTCTTTGCAACGGTTTCTCCAACAAATCGAATACCCAGAGCAAAAAGCACCTTCGCAAATGGTTGCGTTTTGGAAGCTTCAATTCCATTCAAAAGATTTGTAACCGATTTGCTTGCCATACGATCTAATTTCAAAAGCGCATCTTCTTGTAATGTGTACAAGTCGACTAGATTGTATAACAATCCTGCTTCATAGAGTTGAACAACCGTTTCGCTACCAATACCCTGTATATCCATTGCTTTACGGGATATAAAATGCTGCATTTTACCAATGATCTGGGGTGGACAATACATACTATTGGTACAATAATGCTGGGCCTCGCCTTCCGATCTGTGAAGTGGTGCATGGCAGTCAGGGCATTCTATTATAAACTTGATTTTCTCATGCGTCAATCCTCGTTTAATGGCCGATACTCCCACAATTTTAGGGATAATTTCACCGCCTTTTTCAACTTGAACGATATCGCCTGTACGCAAATCCAATTTTTCCATTTGGTCCGCATTGTGTAAGGAAGCCCTTTTAACTGTTGTTCCTGATAACAATACCGGTTCTAAGTTGGCAACTGGAGTAATCGCTCCCGTTCTACCCACTTGATAGCTGACGGATAAAAGGCGTGTTTCTGCTTGTTCAGCTTGAAATTTATATGCTATCGCCCACCGGGGTGATTTGGCCGTAAAACCAAGCTCCTGCTGCCATTTCAGTTCATTGACTTTGATTACGATACCATCTATTTCATAGGGTAACGCTTCCCGCTCTTGATCCCAATAGTCAATGTAATCAAACACTTCTTGTAAGGAGACTGCTTTTCGGGCAGAGTCAGGTACCTTAAACCCCCAAGCACGCGCTTTTTCAAGGACTTCATACTGGGTTGTGAATCCTAAATCTTCTCCCGCAAGGCCATATAAAAAACATGTCAATCCGCGTTTGGCCACCTCTCGGCTGTCTTGCAACTTCAAACTTCCAGAAGCTGTATTTCTTGGGTTCATGTATAATGACTCACCCAACTTTTGACGATCTTCATTCAAACGATGAAAGGCCTCCCAGAGTAAAACTATCTCTCCTCGTATCTCAAAAAAGGGAGGGAAATCTCCTCTTAGTTGCAGGGGAATGGTTGGAATCGTTTTAAGGTTGTTACTAATATCATCTCCTTTTTGTCCATCCCCTCGGGTGACCCCTTTTACAAAACGGCCCTGATCATATGTAAGACTTATTGAAGCTCCGTCAAACTTGAGTTCACAAGTGTAGGTCAAGGATACCGCATCGCCTAAAACTTTCTTTATTTTTTTCTCCCATTCCTCCAATTCTTCCTTGGAGTATGTATTATCCAATGAGTACATGGGAAATCGGTGTTGCTCGGTTGGAAAGGATTTGGTGATACTCCCACCCACTCGCTGGGTAGGAGAATTCGAATCGAAATATTCTGGATATTGAGCTTCCAAGGATTCCAGTTCCTTGAGTAGTCCATCAAATTCAAAATCTGAAATAATGGGTTGATCCAATATGTAATAATTATGATTGTGCTGGTGGAGTGCCGCTCTTAATTCTTTAATTTTTATTTCAATATCCCGCATCATTTCTGGATTCTAATAAATCGTTGTTTTCCAAACAGATCTTTCCGTACTTGAATGTTTTGCAAGCCAAAAGATACTGCCAATTCTTTCAATGCTTGGCAATAGATTGGATTAATTTCAAAATATAGGATTCCGGCATCGCGCAAGCCGTTTTGAGAAAAGCGAAAAATGGCTTCATAAAAATGCAAAGGATTTTCAACGGGAGCAAAAAGGGCTTGGTGAGGTTCGTATTCCAAGACATTGGCTTTCATTTCAGTTTTTTCTTTATGGGTGACGTAGGGAGGATTCGAAACAATAATATCATAGGCCGTCTTGGGGATAGCCGTTTCGATATTTGCTCCAATAAAATGAACCGCTAGTTCTAAGTTTTTACTATTTGTTTTAGCTACATCCAAAGCAGGCTGGGACACATCCAAAGCATGTAATTGCCACCGGGGTTGAAATTGCTTGATAGCCAGTGCTATACAACCACTACCCGTTCCAATATCCAAAACATTAGGGTGTTCTACTGGTGTTTCTTCCAAAACCCAACTTACTAATTCCTCGGTTTCGGGGCGGGGAATCAACGTGGCAGCGTTTACGGTCAATCGAAGTCCCATAAAGTAGGTGTGACCTAGAATATATTGAAGGGGGCGTTCTGCTTTTAACTCATTGAGAGAATGATGGAGTAATTGTTGCTTTTCTTGACTGGGAATTCGTTGGGGTTCCAATCCTACCACAGTGGGTTCCCAATTAAATAAACCTCGTATGATTCTTTTGAAAAGATCCTGAGATGCTGCTCGTGTATACAACGTCTGCAATTCTTTTTCAAAATGATTTTGCCAATTTAGAAGGTTCACTTACAGTGTTTTTATCATCCATACTGAACAATTCGTGTGCCCGGTTTTACCCATAGGGTTCTTCAAATACGTAAAACCTGACTTTATATATAGCTTTTGCGCTGCCGTCATACTGGGTAGCGTTTCTATGTAGCAGTGATCAAAACCTTGTGCTTTAGCAAATGTTAAGCAATGATCCATCATGATTGCTCCCCACCCTTTCCCACGTGCCTTGGAAGAAAAATACATCTTTTGCAACTCACAGGTTCCTTCAGGACCCTTATGTAGGGGGGCAATCCCAGCCCCACCCAGTAATGCTCCAGCAACTTCTATGATATAATAGGCACTTTTAGGATTTTGGTAGGCTTCATACATGCAATCCAATTCAGGATCTTCGTAGGCAGTACCCGTTTTAGGAACTCCCATTTCAATCAAAACAGCACGCAACAAGGCTGCCATTTGTGGGTTGTCTTTATTTTCAATGGGTCGTAATGTCATATGCAGAAGGATCAGTAATTTTACTTCATCAATTTATGTGATTTGGACACGAAACTAACGTATTCTGATGAGATTTTCATGCAGCGCTGTTTGCAATTGGCTGCCAAGGGTTTGGGGTACACCTACCCCAACCCAGTGGTAGGGTGTGTCATTGTTCATGAAATGAAGATCATCGGAGAAGGCTGGCACCAAAAAGCCGGCACACCACATGCAGAAGTCCATGCAGTCGCATCCGTAACATCAAAAGAACTCCTTACTAAAGCCACCATCTATATTAGTCTTGAACCTTGTAATCACCAGGGCAAGACACCTCCTTGTGTAGATTTGATCCTGCAATCCGGCTTCAAGAAAGTAATCGTTGGCACCTTAGACCCCAATCCAATGGTTGCAGGAAAAGGGGTTGATCGGTTGCGTGCCCACGGTTGTGAAGTGGTTGTAGGCTGCATGGAAGAAGCCTGTAAAGCCCTCAACAAACGATTTTTTATATTCCACCAAAAAAAGCGTCCTTTTATTGTTTTAAAATGGGCACAGAGCGCAGACGGCCTTATTGCTCCACAGCCTAATAAAAGAACAGATAAAAGTGTTTTCTGGCTCTCCGATTCTTTTTCACAACAACTCGCACATCAATGGCGTAGTGAGGAAAACGCTGTCTTAATCGGTCATCGAACGTTATTACAAGACAATCCAAAATTGGATGTCCGGCATTGGACAGGTACCCCACCAATTCCTGTTCTAATAGCTCCCTCCCATTCCCTTAATAGTTCCTATCAGCTTAGCAAAAACTCCAGGCTTCTTCACATAAAAACAGATCATTCAAACTTTACAGAGTCGGGTATTGTATCTCCCTCGGATATACTATCCCAGTTGTACCATCACAGTATCCAATCCATACTAATAGAAGGAGGAACGTTCACAATTCAACAATTTATTGATGCCAACTTATGGGATGAAATACGATGCATACATACTTCAAAAAAACTTCTTAAAGGCATTCAAGCACCTGTTGTGCCAAAAAACCCCTCTAAAAAAATACCGCTACTGAATGACCAGCTTTGGGTCTTCACAAATAAGATCTAAGTAGCTGCCGCAAATTTTCTGGACACCGCATGGGTCGCCCCAATTGTGCATCTAAAAAAGCAAGTTTGGTATTCCCTGTGCAAACAAGAATTGCATCTTGATTGTGAACTTCGTAGGAGAAAAGTAAAGAGGCCATCGGCGGTGCGTCTAATTGAACCCTTACCCGCAACGCGTCATCAAAATAAGCAGGATTTTTAAAATGGACGCTGGCTGCTGCCACTGGAAGCCATATACCTGATTTTTCCATCTCTTTGTAGGAGATGCCCAGGGTAGTGAGCCACTCCAAACGAGCAATTTCAAAAAATCGTAAATAGTTGCTGTGGTGCATGTAGCCCATTTGGTCTGTATCGGAATAGCGCACACGGATGGGTTGAGAGATATAGGACAAAATTGAAAAAAATTGTTTACATAATTAGTATAAAAAGTTAAACTATCGCAAAGCCATAAGTTGATAAAAAAAAAATTAATTTTCAATAGCATTTGAAATTTTTTAATAAAAAAAAACCATTGATATTTGCTTCATATCCAAGTAAAATAAATTTACAAAACAATCATTCATTTTTAAATGGCCAACACCGCTGAACTTGTCTGGAAAAACTGTCTCGAATACATCAAGGACAACATACAGCCACAGGCCTTTAAAACATGGTTCAATCCTATTGTCCCTGTCAAATTAGACGATAATGTATTGAGTATTCAAGTTCCCAGTAAATTTTTCTACGAGTGGCTGGAGGAACACTATGTTAAATTACTGAAATCGGCCTTGACCAAGGAATTGGGAAAAGATGCCAGCTTGGTTTATGTCATCCGAATGGAAAACACCTATGGGAACAAACAACCCCACACTGAAAGTATTCCTTCCAACCCAAAGGTAGCAGCAGGCTCTCAAACTGTAGAGGCACCTATGAGCTCCTTTAATAGCGAACTCAAAAATCCATTTGTTATTCCCGGCATTCGAAACTTACAGATTGAGTCGCAGCTCAACCCCAACTACAGTTTTGATAATTTCTTGGAAGGAGATTCAAATCGTTTGGCACGCTCTGCTGGGATGGCTGTTGCCTCCAAACCGGGGGGGACCTCTTTCAATCCATTACTTATTTTTGGTGGTGTTGGATTGGGCAAAACACATTTGGCTCATGCCATTGGTGTCGATATAAAAGAGAAATATCCTGACAAAACAGTCCTGTATATCTCAGCTGAAAAATTTACCCAACAATATATAGAGTCGGTAAAGAAAAATACGCGAAATGATTTTATCCACTTTTACCAACTTATGGATGTTCTCATTATTGATGATGTCCAGTTTTTAAGTGGTAAATCAGGAACGCAGGATGTGTTTTTCCATATTTTTAATCACCTGCATCAAAATGGCAAACAAGTCATCATTACCTCTGATAAGGCCCCCATTGACATGCAGGATATTGAACAACGGTTGCTTTCTCGGTTTAAATGGGGACTTTCTGCTGAATTACAAGTACCCAATTTTGAAACCCGTATTTCCATTGTAAAAAACAAGCTATTCCGCGACGGAGTTGTTATGTCAGACGAGATTGTTGAATACGTAGCAAAAAATATCAAATCAAACATTCGAGAACTGGAGGGTGCCCTCATTTCTTTGATTGCCCAATCTTCATTCAATAAAATGGAGATCAATCTTGAACTAGCAAAAGAGATTGTCAACAAATTCGTCAAAAACACCAAGCGGGAAGTGTCTATTGATTACATCCAAAAGGTGGTTTCTGAATACTTTCAAATGGACGTTGCTACCCTGCAATCCAAAACACGTAAAAGACATATCGTTCAAGCACGTCAGTTAGCCATGTATTTTGCGAAAAAATTTACCAAAGCGTCTCTTGCGAGTATTGGGACACAAATTGGGAAACGTGATCACGCCACTGTTTTACACGCCTGCAAAACAGTAGATAACCTTAGCTTTACGGACAAACAATTCCGCAAATACGTTGAGGATCTCAATCAAAAATTAACCCTTTAAAAACCTTCCCAATGAAAACCGTTAATATCTTAATGGTTTGTTTGGGTAATATCTGTCGTTCACCTTTGGCTGAGGGCATTTTGGCGTCCAAACTAGAGGCTTCAAATTTTAAGGTTGAGTCTGCTGGTACAGCCGCTTACCATTCAGGAAATCCACCCGATTTGAGAAGCCAAAAAGTTGCTCTGAAATACGGTATTGATATCAGTCATCAATCTGCACGCCCTTTTCGGAAAGATGATTTTGACCGATACGACCGAATTTATGTTATGGACACTTCCAATGCGGAGCATCTTCGAGCACTCAATCCAACACCTGATCAGTGGAAGAAAGTACAATTACTTGCTGATGATCAAGAGGTCCCTGACCCTTATTATGGTGGTGTATCAGGGTTTGAGGAAGTTTATCAACTAATTGACCAGGCAACGGATCGCATTGCAGCAGAATTAAAAAACAAATGAATAGCAAAGGAAGCCTGTATATCATTCCATGCCCCCTGGGAGATGAAGCACCTTTGGCAAGTCTCACTCCACAAATTGCAGAAATCATTGCTTTATTAGACCATTTTATTGTTGAAAATGAAAAAGCAGCGCGACGATTCATCAAACGTATAGATCCAGATAAAAAGCAAAATGAACTGCAACTTTATCCTTTGAATAAGTTTACTTCCCCTCTGGAATACAGTCGCTATTTGGATGTTTGTGATCAAGGTATATCAATAGGTCTCATTTCAGATGCAGGCTGTCCAGGTGTTGCGGATCCGGGAGCCAATATCGTTGCATTAGCCCATCGAAATCAAATACAAGTGAATCCCTTGGTCGGGCCCTCCTCCCTCTTACTGGCACTCATGGCCTCTGGACTAAACGGACAGTCCTTTACCTTTCACGGATATTTACCTATTGTTGCCAAAGAACGTACCCAAGCCATCAAGAAATTGGAGCACCAGGCACAAAAGGAAGAGCAAACACAAATTTTCATAGAAACACCCTATCGCAATGTTCCCCTACTGGAAGCTATAATACAACATTTGCAACCCGATACGCAACTTACATTTGCCTGCGATTTAACCCTGTCCAGTCAATGGATCAAGACCTACCACATTGCCCAATGGAAAAAAGTAAAACTGGAGTCTTTTCACAAAAGACCTGCTGTTTTTTTGATTCATCCTTAACGGTACAACTTTTGCCTGTTGAGCCACATTGTATAGCGCCGTTTGTTGCGGTTGTGCTGAGACAGAGTCGAAGCAAACAAATGATATCCTGGGCGGTTGGGATTGGCAACAAAATACAAATAGGAATGATTCTCAGGCCATAAAACAGCATCGATAGCGGAAACATCGGGCATGGCAATCGGTCCCGGCGGAATGCCCTTAATCCGATACGTATTAAAGGGGGATGGGATGCGTAAGTCCTTGTACAAGACCCTTTTGATCACGGTATCAAAATTCTGATAGGTTTGTTTCAAGGCAAAAATCACGGTTGGATCGGCTTGAAGTTTCATGCGACGCTTAAGTCGGTTCAAATAAACGCCGGCAACGGTAGGACGCTCGTCGGGACGAACGGTTTCTTTGTGAACAATACTGGCCAGACCCATAACTTGTAGTGGGGTAAGCCCCAGAACAGCGGCCTGATTTCGTCGATCTGAACTCCAAAATTGCTGGTATTCTCGATGCATTCGATCACGAAAGGCCGCGGGGTTAATATCCCAAAATACATCATAACTATTGGGTATATACATCGCCAGGGCGTTGGTTTGATTGAATCCGTTTTCCTGTAAAAAGGTTGGATTACGCATGGCTTTTAAAAAAGATAAACTATCGGCTTCTAACGTTGCTGCCAATCGACCCGCCAAGTTTT
Organism: Flavobacteriaceae bacterium; assembly: GCA_049890035.1. GTDB lineage: Bacteria > Bacteroidota > Bacteroidia > Flavobacteriales > Flavobacteriaceae > UBA11891. The sequence goes on from JBMHCG010000039.1 coordinate 312,582, forward strand.
CAATACGTTCTTGATTGTTAAATGTTATCCGAATCGGGTCGCTTTGTTGGCGCAACCGGTTGATTAACTCCTGATTCGAAGCACCCGGTTCTAATAGATACCGACCGCTTCGAACACGACTTTGATAGCCCTTTAATCGAGCAGCCCAAGCAAACATACGAGGTGATTTAATATGCGGGCCTACCACTTCCATCAATACCTCAAAATCAGCATCGCTGGGTATAAAAATCTCTTTTTTGTCCAAAAATTGCGTGTTATCCCAGTAAAAAGTGAGATAAAAAAGTGAAACGCCTATCAATAAAATACTTCCCAGCAAATAAAAAAGAGACCGTAATTTTCCTAGCATATTTAATTATAGTAATTTTTGATACATATTAACAGTATGAAACTTTTGGTCATAATAGTTCCAATCTTTTTTTGTACCACACAATTCAAAGCCTGCAGTTTCAAATAAATGTATACTGATTGCATGATCGGCATCAATATCGCAATAGAGTTGGTGCAGCGATAGATGTTTCTGACAGTAATCTATAAGAAGTTTCAGAGTGCTACTTCCCAATCCTTTTTGTTGGTATCGCTCATGAATGGCTATTCCTACAGCGGCCCGTCGGTGATGTAAATCCGCATCAAATAAATCCACCAGACCCAATGCTTTGTTGGATTTGTTAACAACTGCTAAACGCAATTGCCCAATATCCTGCAATCGCAAATGAGATTGTAAAATATATTCCATCAAAAAAGCTCTGGTATAGGGATGTGTCCGATTGGCAAACTTCCAATGCGTACTGTTGTTTTCTATGGAGAACAACGCATCCAAGTCTTCTAGCTCCAGCGCCCTTAAATGATATTGATCAGCCATAAAACCAATGCCCGTTATATACAAATTCAGCGGGACCACTCAAAACGATGTCCGAATAGCCTTTTCCCTGCTTACGGAATGAAACTTGCAAATCACCACCCAGTGTTTTCAACACTATGGTGGTTGCCTCCGTACGATGGGTAGTATGCAGTGCTAGGGCAGCTGCTACAGCACCTGTTCCACAAGCCAGAGTCTCGTCTTCAACGCCGCGTTCATAGGTTCGGATGGCAAATCGATTGGAGGCTAAGGGAGCTACAAAATTCACATTAGAACCGGATTCACCATAGGCTGATCCCCAACGAATAGCACGCCCTTTTTGAAGAACAGCTACCGTATGGACATCATCGACAAATTCCACATGATGCGGCGAACCGGTATCGGTAAAACAGTGCTTTTCATAAATTTCAACCGCTGCTACATTTTGCATATGCAAGGCCACTGATCCGTCAGGCTTTAGAGTTCCTCGGTATAGGGCATCGTTAACTACAAAAGATGCTTCATCAGTAACGATTCCTAATTTATGGGCATATGCAATGGCACAGCGACCACCATTCCCGCACATACTGCTTGGATGGCCATCGGAATTGAAATATCGCATTTCAAAGTCAGTTTGGATGTGTTTTTCCATTAGAATGAGTCCGTCACCACCAATACCGAAATGCCGATCACACAAGCGTGCAATAAAGGCTTGACGATCCTTTTCAGGAAAGCTTAGGGCACGGTTATCGATCATTATAAAATCATTACCCGCTCCTTGATATTTTTGAAATGCCACCATCACTAGGGTCAAAAATAGCCATTTTTTGACTGTAAATGGGCTGTTAAAGTGTCGTTAAAGCAGCTTTTTCAATTCGCTCTTCTTGCTATTTTTGATCAACTATAAAAAAGAAAATATGAAAAAACTAATCCCCTTATTCTTAGTTGCTTGTCTCAGTTCATTGGTAAGCTTCTTTCTTTTTCGGCAGCTACAACCACAGACACAAGCCCGCTCAACAAAGCTGCTTTCCGAGAAAAGTCCAGTTTATCAGACACAACTCACAAATCACACAGCAACGCGAGCTGCCCTCGATTTAGATTTTACTGAAACTGTCGAACGGGTCATCGATGGTGTGGTTCACGTTAAAAATATCAGCGCCTACGAAAGTGGGCAAGCATGGTGGATGAAAAATTTATACGGACGTGAATTACCTGACAAAATAGGAACTGGTTCTGGGGTTTTGGTGTCTCCTGATGGCTTAATCATTACCAATTACCATGTTATTGAGGATGCTAATCGTGTAGAAATCACTACCAACGACAACAAAACCTACGAGGCAGAATTGATCGGTTCGGATGCCTACACCGACATTGCCGTCCTCAAAATCAAAGGCGATAGTCAATTTGAATACCTTACTTTCGGAGATTCTGACAGCGCAAGTGTAGGTGAATGGGTTTTGGCTGTTGGCAACCCCTTCAATCTAAACTCAACTGTAACTGCCGGAATAATCAGTGCTAAGTCACGAGATTTGAATCAACAAGATTCCAAAAACCAATTTTTTATTCAAACGGATGCGGCCGTAAACGTGGGTAACAGTGGTGGTGCCTTAGTCAACACGGAAGGACAACTAGTTGGCATCAATACGGCCATCACTTCGATTGGGGGGGGATTTGTCGGATACTCGTTTGCTGTCCCAAGTAATATTGCCAAAAAAGTTTTCGACGATATACTGGAGTATGGAAATGTTCAAAAAGGACTCTTGGGAGTGAGTGGCCGTGCCTTAGACTCGGAATTGGCACAACGCTTCGAGGTCAAAGAAACCGAAGGTTTTTATATTATGAAGCTCGAAGAAGGAATGGGTGCCGAAGCTGCTGGGCTTCAAGAAGAAGACATCATCAAACGCATTGACGGAACCAAAATTAATAAGTTCTCTGACCTGACGGGCTATATTTCCAGCAAACGACCGGGAGATCGGGTTGAAGTGAGTTTTATTAGAAATGGAGAATTGCGGAAGGTTTCTGTGATTCTCAAAAAACTCAAGCGAACTCTTTTCTTTGATATGGAAGTCAAAAATCTAACTCCTGACGAGAAAAAAGATAACGATTTGAATTATGGAGTGAAAATTTATGCTTCCTCTAATCGATTGCTCTCTCTTTATGGGATCAGCCAAGATGCCATTATTTTAGAAGTCAATGGAGAACCCATAAACGATATTGAGCGATTGGGGAACTTCAATCCCAATGAGATCGAATCCATCCTCTTTTTAACTCCCGATGGCGAACGGGTGATTTTCCGAAACTAAGCTGTAAGCCCCAATGATTTGGGGCTTTTTTCTGTTACCTTTACCCCATGCGGATCGATATCATCACTTTATTGCCCGAATTGTTAGAAAGTCCTTTTTCAGCTTCCATTGTCAAACGCGCACAAGAGGCAAAAAAAGTATCTATTCATTTACATGATCTTCGCCAATACGGCCTCAACAACTACGGGCAAGTTGATGATTACCCTTATGGTGGTGGGGCTGGCATGGTTTTGATGGTGGAACCCATTGATCGTTGCATTCAGGATCTTAAAGCAAAAAGAACATATGATGAAGTTATTTATATGACTCCAGATGGAGAACGACTGAATCAAAAAATTGCGAATGCCTGCTCTTTGATGGGCAACCTCATCATTCTTTGTGGACATTATAAAGGTGTGGATCAGCGGGTTCGAGAGCATCTCGTGACTCGTGAAATATCTATCGGAGATTTCGTCTTATCGGGAGGAGAATTAGCAGCAGCTGTTTTCTGTGACAGTATCATTCGTTTGATCCCAGGGGTTTTGGGAGATGAATCCTCAGCCTTGACAGACACTTTTCAAGACAACCTCCTCGCCCCACCCATTTTTACCCGTCCTGCAAATTACAAGGGATGGCAGATACCAGAAATCCTTTCATCTGGAAATACACCAGCCATCGAAGCCTGGCGCATGCAACAGGCTATGGAACGAACCCAACGGTTGCGTCCTGACTTATTGGAAGAATAAACGAATTGGGATTTTTTGCAAATGACATTAGCAATATTTAGTTAATTTAGTGACGAGTTCTGACCCCAATCTCACAAGGCAACCATGATATTCAGATATGTACTCATTATCCTTAGTATGATAATACAAAGTTGCTCTAAAGAAAAAACAGCGCAAGAAAAAGCAACGGTCTGTGATTCGGAAGTAATCATCAGTGCATCGGACTATGAAAATGCACCTGCAGACGAATTAAAAATTAACAGTATTGAAATAGATAATGATTGTCTGATCATTAATTTCAGTTCGAGTGGCTGCAATGGGGATTCATGGGAAGTATTATTAATCGATTCGGATATTATTTTAGAATCCTTCCCCCCACAAAGACACCTCAGACTGTCTTTAAAAAATGAAGAATTATGCGCTGCATACATCACAAAACAAAACACCTTTGCTATTTCAGACCTCCGCGTTAGTGGAAATTCTATCATGCTACACCTAACAAATTCTGAGCAAAGCTTGTTATACGAATACTGATTGTCCTCTTTCAAAATTGCATGTATGAGTCACATTGAATCAAAATAAAAGCTACTATTTATTGATGTATAACTCAATTTTACACCCAAATCTTACAAAATATCTTACAACAAAAGTAAGAAAGGCATCAAGTTGTATGTTTTTAATATCCATAATGAACCTATGAAAAGAAAAAAGAATTAATTGTTCAATCGCAAGGTAACATCATTTATGAAAAAAAAGACCTATCTGTTTCAATCCAATAGACTAGGCTTTCGTAAATGGCAGCCTTCGGACTTGGAAGACTTTATCAAACTCAATGCCGATTCAGAAGTGATGGAACACTTCCCCAAAACGCTCACCAAAGTAGAATCAGAACTACTCATGGAAAAAATCAACACGCACTGGGTTGAATATGGCTTTACCTACTATGCTGTAGAAATTCTAGCGTCTGGAGAATGGATTGGGATGCTTGGCTTGGCCTATCAAGAATATTCATCCAAATACACCCCTGCAATTGATATTGGTTGGCGCTTAAAAAAAAGTGCTTGGGGAAAGGGGTATGCAACAGAAGGAGCCAAAAATTGCCTTACCCACGCATTTGATGACTTGGGGATTCATCAATTGATCTCTGTTTGTTCAACAACAAACCTTAGATCTGAAAGAGTAATGCAGAAAATTGGAATGATAAAAATGGGAGAATTCAATCATCCTAAACTGGGGCACCATCCCCGATTAGAAAAACATTATTGTTATCGATTAACCAACGGATAGTAATAATGGAGCCTACGACTCTGATCGTTTTATTTTAGCAAAGCGTATTCACATAAAATTGGAAAGAGCTCCTTTCCCGAATAAATTGGCGTTTCCCTCCTTTACTCATTTTGAATTACCGCTCAATCAAACGTTATTAGAAAATTATTTTGCTACATTGAGGGTCATTATTGTTACTATGAAATACCTTAAACTCATAATTTCCCTGAGTCTTACAATTGGAATTTTCTTCGCTTTTAATACCCAAATAGGTTCCCTCCCTCCATTGGGAAAATTTTTAAACCCTTTTAGTGGGGTTTGGCAAAATGAAACCGATGAAGCAATAAATGGAGAAGTCACTATCCCTGGGCTTATAGCACCGGTTACCATTCACTACGATGCGCAAATGATACCTCATATCTTTGCTCAAAACGAACACGACCTGTACAAAGCGCAAGGGTATGTTACCGCAAAACACCGTTTGTGGCAACTGGAATTTCAAACCTATGCAGCCGCTGGACGCTTATCAGAAATATTTGGTGCCAATGCCTTGGATTACGATCGAACAGAGCGAAGAAGAGGAATGACTTACGGGGCCGAACAAAGTATTGCTTACATGAAAAAAAATGATCCCGAAACACTTCAGTTGATTCAGGATTATTCCGACGGAGTCAATGCGTATATCAACCAATTAAAACCCAAAGATTATCCCGTAGAGTACAAATTACTCGATTACACACCCGAAGCATGGTCCCCAAAAAAAACAGCCTTATTGCTCATGTACATGACCAAAATGTTGGCAGGTAAAGATGATGATTTGGAATATACCAATGTCCTTCGTCTGATTGGGCCAGATCATTTTAATGAACTGTTTCCTGATTTTTTTAACCATACTGATCCTGTTATTCCCAAAGAAACGGACTGGAGTTTTATTAATGTACCCCAAACCAAAATACCAGAAAATACTACCGTTCTTGATACGATAACAGAAACCATTGAAAAACCACATCCGGACAACGGAAGTAACAACTGGGCCATTTCAGGATCCAAATCCAAATCGGGACATCCGATTTTGGCGAATGACCCACATTTGGGCCTGAATCTACCCTCAATATGGTTCGTTATGCAACTAAGCACCCCGGAACACAATGCTTTTGGAGCTACGATTCCCGGTGCCTTATCCATCATTTCGGGCTTTAATCAACACATCGCTTGGGGGGAAACCAATGCCACCCGTGACGTTATTGATTGGTATAAGATCACATTCAATAAAAATCGTACGAAGTATCAACACAATGGAGACTGGAAAGATGTAACAGTTCGAGTGGAGGAAATTAAAGTTAAAAGCGGTGAAATATTTAAAGACTCTGTACTATATACGCATCATGGCCCAGTAGTTTTCGATACAAACTTCAAATCCAAAAACGAACGTTTTGGTTATGCTATGCGTTGGATTGGCCATGACGGAGGCAACCACCAAAAAACATTTATCGAACTGAATAAAGCCAAAAATTACGATGCCTATGTTGCTGCTTTAAAACATTGGAAAGCCCCTTCCCAAAATTTTGTGTTTGCTTCAACCGAGGGTGATATCGCTTTGTGGATCCAGGGGAAGTTTGCAAATAAATGGGAGGGGCAGGGAAAATTTTTAATGGACGGTAGCAATCCAGCTAACGACTGGCAATCCTTTATCCCACAACAATTCAATGCTCATACCAAAAATCCAAAACGGGGATTTGTCAGTTCTGCCAATCAGCACCCAGTAGATGAACAATATCCATTTTATGTTTTCAATGACGGCTATGAAACATACCGCAACCGCATCATAAACGACTATTTCAACAGTAAAGATACATTCGGTGTGGATGATTTTAAAGCCCTACAAAATAACACCTACAACCTCAAAGCTGCAGAATTGGTTCCTTACATGCTATCACAAATGGAATCAACTGAACTGACAGACAATGAGAAAATCATCTATCAGGAAATCAAGGATTGGAAATTTTACAATGACATCGATCAAGTCGGCCCTAGTATATGGGAATATTGGTATGACACCCTTTACGATTTACTATGGGACGAGCTGGAGAATGAGCAAATTGCCTTAACAAAACCGTATGCCTATCAAACTATTTATCTTTTGAAAAATAAGGGCAACCACCCCTTTATGGATATCATTGAAACGGAAAAGCAAACCGAAACGGCTAGCGATCTATTTGTCCTTTCCTTCAAAAAAACAGCAGCTCATTTTACTGCCCTAAAAAGAGAAAACACAAACTACCAATGGGGGGGCTATAAAGGAACCTTTGCTGGCCATCTATTACAGGGTTTGCCCGCTTTTTCTCGTTTTGATATTCCGATTGGCGGAGGGCGGAGTATCGTCAATGCAGCTTCTAAAAATCATGGCCCCTCCTGGAGAATGATTGTTGAAATGACCACTCCCCCATCTGCAATTGGTATTTATCCCGGTGGTCAGTCAGGAAACCCAGGCAGTAGATTCTATGATAATTTCATAGATGACTGGGCTGTTGGAAAATATCACAAATTGAATTTTTTACAATCCAATCAAGCCACGAAGGCTATTATTGGAACCCAAACCTTAAAACCTCAAACACATGATTAACTTTATTACAAATTTTCTCGCATCCCTTCTTTTGTCTTTACTATTCTGTTACTTTTTACCCTGGTGGAGTGTCATTGTAGTAGGTATGGTCGTTTCTATAATGATCCCACTGAAAAAAGCAGCAGTATTTTTCAGTCCTTTTTTGGGTGTCTTCATTTGCTGGAGTATCTACGGCTTTGCATTGAGTAGTATCAATGATTTAATCTTAGCAAAAAAAATAGCTGAATTGTTTCAAATGGATAAATACCATTATTTAATGTTTGCAGTAACTGGTCTTGTAGGTGGTCTTGCTGCTGGAATGGGTGGATTATGTGGAAAAGAATTACTGGCCATGTATAAAAGAAGCAACAGATTCATATAAGAAAACATTGTTTCACCCCCCCTCTCAAACATAAAGGTTGGTATCCCAAAAAATTTTTCAATAGTTTGCTTTAATTTTTTTGGGATTCATTATACATTTTAATATGTATAATTCTTATTTTTGCAGTCGCAAAGGAACCTCTGACGAAAATCGTGTATGTCCCCTGCAAGAACATAAATAACAACGAGCATGGAACAATTAGTTAGCTTCGTTCAAGATCAATTCATTGAAAAAAAGGATTTTCCTGTATTCTCCAGTGGTGACACATTAACGGTCTATTACGAAATCCGAGAAGGAGACAAAGTACGTACCCAGTTTTTTAAGGGTGTGGTCATTCAAGTAAAAGGCACAGGGCTCTCCAAGACATTTACGATTCGTAAAATGTCAGGAACGATTGGCGTAGAACGTATTTTCCCGATCAATATGCCAGCCTTGCAAAAAATCGAAGTCAACAGCCGTGGAAAAGTACGACGCTCACGCATCTACTACTTCAAACAACTCCGTGGTAAAAAAGCGCGCATCAAAGAGGCGCGCCGCTAATATTTCAAAAAGATTGCTACGGCAATCTTTTTTTTGACCTAAATCGGACGAAAACATTTTTTTTTAGATTGTATATTTGCAATCGAAACCAAACTTCTAACACATGTCAAAAATAAAAGTAGCCAACCCCGTAGTTGAAATGGACGGGGATGAAATGACACGCATCATATGGAAATTTATCAAAGAACAACTCATTCTTCCCTATTTAGATGTTGAATTGTTATACTACGATCTAGGAATAGAAAGCCGTGATGCGACGGACGATCAAATCACTGTAGATGCTGCTGAAGCAATTAAAAAACACCATGTAGGCATTAAGTGTGCTACCATTACCCCAGACGAAGGACGTGTTGAAGAATTCAAACTCAATCGCATGTACCGTTCACCCAACGGTACCATACGTAATATTGTAGGCGGTACTGTTTTTAGAGAGCCTATCATCATGAGTAACGTACCCCGCTATGTACAAGGCTGGACAAAGCCTATCTGCATTGGCCGTCACGCTTTTGGAGACCAATACAAAGCCACGGATATCGTTACAAAAGGCAAAGGAAAGCTCACCATGACATTTACACCAGAAGATGGTAGTGATGCGCAAACCTGGGAAGTTTATAATTTCCAGGAAAATGGTGTCGCTATGAGCATGTACAATATCGATTCCTCAATCTATGGCTTTGCACGTTCTTGTATGAACCGGGCTTTGGACAAGGGATGGCCTTTGTATTTGTCGACTAAGAATACTATCATGAAAGCTTATGACGGTCGTTTTAAGGATATTTTTCAAGAAGTATTTGACAGCGAATTCAAAGATCGCTTCGAAGCAGCTGGGATTACCTATGAACACCGCCTCATCGATGATATGGTTGCCGCTGCCATGAAATGGAACGGCGGGTTTGTTTGGGCTTGTAAAAATTATGACGGAGACGTACAATCCGATACAGTGGCTCAAGGTTTCGGTTCGCTCGGTTTGATGACTTCTACCCTGGTCACCCCCGACGGACAAACCATGGAAGCCGAAGCAGCGCATGGTACTGTAACCCGTCACTACCGCCAACACCAGCAAGGAAAAGCTACTTCAACCAATCCCATCGCTTCAATTTTCGCCTGGACTCGTGGATTGGCACACCGCGGCAAACTCGATAACAATCAAGCGCTGATCGATTTCTGTCAGACCCTGGAACAGGTTTGTATCGAAACCGTTGAAAGCGGCAAAATGACCAAAGATTTGGCGTTGCTCATTCATGAGAAAAACATGAATGAATCGCATTACTTAACTACCCAAGGATTCTTAGATGCTTTAAAAGAAAACCTGGAAGCCAAACTAAACTAAACTTAAAACGCTACTTCGGTAGCGTTTTTTTTCAATCCACCATCAGACTTGCTGTTTTTGTCTACCTCTTAATTTGTATTTTTAAGCCATGGGATTTAAAAAAATCACAGAGCAAGATTCGCTTTACGATGGCTTAGAAAATTTGAGTGTCGAAGAACTCGTCAAGTCTATACACACTGAAGACCAAAAGGTGGCCATTGCAGTGGGGGCAGCACTGCCCCAGATCACTGTCTTGATTGAGAAAGTGATCGTTCAATTGAGTAAGGGCGGTCGTTTATTTTACCTAGGCGCAGGAACCAGCGGCCGATTAGGTATCCTCGACGCTTCCGAATGTCCCCCCACTTTTGGGACCGACCCTGGTCAGGTTGTAGGCCTTATTGCTGGGGGTGAAAAGGCTGTTTACAAAGCCGTAGAAGGTGCAGAAGACTCCACTCTGTTGGGTTGGGAAGACTTACAAAAACATCAAATATCAAAGCAAGACTTTGTTCTGGGCATCGCTGCTTCGGGTACCACTCCCTATGTTATTCATGCCTTGAAAAACTGCCAGGACCAAAAAATTCCGACTGGTTGTATTTGTTGTAATCCCGGTGCACCCCTGACCCAAGTTGCCGATTATCCAATTGAAGTCGTGGTTGGACCCGAATTTGTAACAGGTAGTTCCCGTATGAAAGCCGGTACTGCACAAAAAATGGTCCTTAATATGATCTCCACTACTACCATGATTCGCTTGGGGCATGTTCAAGGTAATAAAATGGTAGACCTACAACTCAGTAATGCCAAACTCCACAAACGAGCACTGGCCATCATTCAAGAAAAAACAGCTGTTTCCCTGGCAATAGCTCAAGACTTGCTGACCGCCGAAGGAGGTGTTCGCCAAGCGATTGCTGCATTTGAATCAAAACAAAATAAAAACCCAGCCAAATCTCAGGGATAAATGGAAATAGCTATCGTGGACAGTTTGGGATGGATCGGTTCTTTCTTACTCATATTTGCTTATATCAGGGTCAGTCAAAAACGTCTTGACCCACAAGCTAAAACATATCAAAGCCTCAATCTGATCGGAAGTGTCTTGCTAATCATCAATACTTTTTACTACGGAGCCTTTCCCTCAACTGCTGTCAATATCATTTGGGTTGGGATCGGGTTGTTTTATTTACTCAAAAAGAAAAACTAGATGCATACGCGCCTGATAGATCTGAGTCATGTCATCGCCTCGGGAACCCAAACTTACAAAGGACTACCTGCTCCTTTGATCTGTGATTATTTGAGTCGGGAAACAGCAGCAAACTGGTATGAGAATGGTGAAACTTTTCAAATTGGTAAAATTGAAATGGTTACCAATACAGGAACATACATTGACTGCCCTTTTCATCGGTATGCCGACGGAGACGATCTTTCACAAATGGATTTGTCATTTTTTGTCGATCTCCCGGCTGAAATAATATCGATACATCATACAGCATGTTTGGCTATTGGTCCAGCCCATTTTAAAGACAAATCGCTGAAGAACAAAGCTGTATTGATCCACACAGGCTGGTCTCAATTTTGGAATACCGAACAATATTTTGAACACCACCCCTATCTGACTGCAGAAGCCGCTGTCTATTTGCAAGAACAAGGGGTTGTTTTGGTTGGAATCGATTCGCACAATATTGACAATACCCAAACCCAAAGCCGCCCTGTACATAGTCACTTATTGGGACATAACATTCTAATCGTAGAACACCTATGTGGGCTGGAACAAATTCCCAATCAGCCTTTTACATTTTCTGCTGTACCCCCAAAATTCAAAGGAGTAGGCACATTTCCGATTCGGGCCTATGCCAAAATCAGCCGTTCATACAGTCCCTAGTCGCACTTGTAGCTAAAAGAAACTGTTGTATTTTTATACTATGGATCTTTTAGAACTGCGAAAAGGATTGCGACGGATGGCTATTTTTATAAGCATGGCCTTTATAGGGCCTGTTATCATCTATCAAGCATTTCAAAATGAAGGGCATCCCTTCTACATTCCCGTACTCGTGGTGGGCTTGTTGCTGTGTATATTGGCTATAGGATTTGGATTTTGGGGAATCCGGAGTCTAACCCATGGATTACTGGGACCCAAAAAACCTAAAAAGGGACACTAAATAGGGTTTGTCAAGCCCAAGGGAACCCTTATCTTTGCGGGGTTATTTTCATCTATGATAGCAATCCGTTTTCCCGATCAAAGTATTCGTGAATATGCCGCAGGAACCACTGTAATGCAGGTGGCACAAAGCATCAGCGAAGGGCTCGCACGCAATGTTATTTCCGCCCAATTCAACCAAAAAACTGTTGAAACAGCAACCCCACTGATGCAGGACGGGGATCTTAAACTGTTTACATGGAACGACCCCGAAGGACAAACCGCTTTCTGGCATTCCTCGGCTCACTTGCTGGCACAAGCCATTCTAGCGTTGTATCCGCAAGCCAAATTGACAATTGGACCAGCTATTGAAAACGGTTTTTATTATGACACCGATTTTGGAGCGTCCACCATTACCGAAAAAGATCTGGCAGCACTCGAAAAAAAATTCTTGGAATTTGCTCGTGAAAAACACACCTTCCACATGCGTTCGGTTTCAAAAGCCGAAGCTTTAGATTTCTACCAAAAAGAAAACAATCCTTATAAACTCGAGCTGATAGAAAATTTGGAAGATGGCACTATCACTTTCTGTGACCATGCTGATTTTTCTGATCTCTGTCGGGGCGGACATATCCCGCATACTGGTTTTGTCAAAGCTGTCAAACTACTTAATGTAGCTGGAGCCTACTGGCGTGGTGATGAAAACAAACCCCAACTAACCCGTATCTATGGGATTTCATTTCCCAAACAAAAAGAATTGACCGCATATCTCCAACGGGTGGAAGAAGCTAAAAAAAGAGACCATCGCAAACTGGGGAAAGAATTGGAACTCTTTACTTTTTCCCAAAAAGTGGGTCAAGGACTCCCCTTATGGCTCCCCAAAGGAACAGCACTGAGAGAGCGTTTAGAAAATTTTCTAAAAGAAGCCCAACGCAAAGCGGGCTATGAACAGGTGATTTCCCCACATATTGGAAATAAGGAGTTGTACGTGACTTCAGGGCATTATGAAAAATATGGCGCTGATAGCTTTCAACCCATCGAAACACCTGTTGATGGAGAGACATTCTTGCTAAAACCCATGAATTGTCCCCACCACTGCGAAATATATAATGCCCGCCCATGGAGCTACAGAGAACTACCCAAACGCTACGCTGAATTTGGTACCGTTTACCGATACGAACAAAGTGGCGAGTTACATGGCTTAACCCGGGTTCGCGGTTTTACACAAGATGACGCCCATATTTTTTGTATGCCCGAACAGCTGGATGGTGAATTTAAAAAAGTGATCGACCTGGTCTTGTATGTCTTTGGCTCATTAGGCTTTGAGAATTTTGTAGCCCAAGTGTCCGTTCGCGATCCCGAAAAACCTGAAAAATATATCGGAAACAGTACCCAGTGGGAATTGGCAGAGTCTGCTATAATCAACGCGACACGAGAAAAGGGGCTCAACTATGTGATCGAAGAAGGTGAAGCTGCCTTCTACGGTCCCAAACTTGACTTCATGGTACGTGATGCCCTGGGTCGCAAATGGCAATTGGGAACCATTCAAGTAGACTACAATCTCCCTGAGCGATTTGACCTCACCTACAAAGGCAGCGACAATGAACTCCACCGACCCGTTATGATTCACCGTGCACCCTTTGGCAGCATGGAACGCTTTGTTGCTATTTTACTCGAACACACCGCTGGAGACTTCCCGCTCTGGTTGAGTCCACAACAAGTCAGCATCTTGTGCGTGAGTGAGAAACATGAAAAATACGCGCAGAAAGTTTTAAATATCCTAGAAAATAACGAAATTCGCGCCCTCTTGGACAATCGTAATGAAACCATTGGGAAGAAAATTCGGGAAGCCGAACTCAATAAAATTCCCTTTATGCTCATTGTGGGCGAACAAGAAGCCGCCAATCAAAATGTGGCGGTACGCAAACATAAAGAAGGAGATCTAGGAACGCTTACGGTGGAGCAACTCATCGAAAAAGTACAACAAGAAATATCGGAAAGTATTTCTACCTTTAAAGTGTAATTTTAAAATATTGAGTCATAGCAATACGTAGAAGAAGAACAAACCGACCCGGCCGCGTTATCAAAGAAGATCCGCACCGGATTAATGAAAAAATCACCGCTCACGAAGTTCGTTTAGTAGGTGACAACGTTGATGTCGGAGTTTACAAACTTAATAAAGCCCTTGCTGTGGCCCGGGAAATGGAACTTGATTTGGTAGAAATCTCTCCCAAAGCAGTGCCCCCCGTTTGTAAAATTTTAGAGTATAAAAAGTTTTTATACGAACAGAAAAAAAGAGACAAAGCCCTAAAGTCCAAAGCCACCAAAGTCATTATCAAAGAAATTCGCTTTGGTCCGCAAACTGATGAACATGACTACGAATTCAAAAAAAAGCATGCCATCAAATTTTTAACAGAAGGAGCCAAATTGAAAGCTTTTGTTTTTTTCAAAGGACGATCCATTGTCTTTAAAGAACAAGGTCAAATCCTTTTACTCCGATTGGCGCAGGACTTAGAAGAATATGGAAAGGTAGAACAACTACCTAAATTAGAAGGGAAGCGAATGATTATGTTCATTGCACCCAAAAAATAAGAACGAGTAGTAATCAATTATAGAACATCATGCCAAAGATGAAAACCAAATCCAGTGCCAAAAAGCGTTTCAAGCTGACAGGCTCTGGTAAAATCAAGAGAAAGCATGCGTTCAAAAGTCACATCTTGACCAAAAAATCTAAAAAGCGTAAGCTAAAACTCACGCATTCAGGATTGGTTCATGACAGCGACGTGAACAGCATCAAAGAACAATTGCGATTGAAATAAAATTGCAACGGTTACACTATTGTTAAACCCTGGTAAGTGGCTCCATAAAGTGTCAGCGAACCGCCACTATCAAAAAAATGTAAAGAAATGCCAAGATCAGTAAACTCTGTCGCCTCGAGAGCGCGACGTAAAAAAGTGCTAAAACTAGCCAAAGGCTACTTCGGACGCCGAAAAAATGTCTGGACAGTAGCCAAAAATGCAGTAGACAAAGCCATGAGCTATGCCTACCGTGACCGCCGTGTCAAAAAACGTAATTTCCGTGCCTTATGGATTGCTCGCATCAATGCCGGAGCCCGAATACACGGAATGTCTTACAGCCAGTTCATGGGGAAAATAAAAGCCCATAACATCGACCTCAACCGAAAGGTATTGGCCGATCTGGCAATGAACCATCCCGAAGCTTTTAAAGCCATCGTGGATAAAATTCAATAAAATTTTTTTCAACTACTCGTACAAAACCTGCCTCGGCAGGTTTTTTTATTTTTAACTATGCAAAACATACTCTATCACAACAACCGTTGTCGCAAGTCAAGAGAAGCCCTTGACTATTTGCGGGAAAAGGGCCTGGAACCCACTGTAATCGAATACCTCAAAACCCCACTGACTGCCTCTCAATGGCAAGAGGTTTTTACATCGATAGGAAAAAAACCTTCAGAAATGGTTCGGACACAAGAAGCGTTGTGGAAGGAAAACTATAAAGGAAAAAAAATTTCCGAGATAGCCTTACTCGATATACTAACGGATCATCCCAAACTGATCGAGCGGCCAATTTATCAGCAAAATAACCGTGGTGTACTAGCACGACCCATTGAGAACTTGATTGATTTTTTGAAAAAAAGCCAGACCGATTAAACCTTTTCAAGACGAACAAGTCCAATGTAAAAACCATTCCTTCTTGACCGAAACCGAGCTTCTCGCCTTACTGCGTAACCCTCATACCAAAACAAGAGGATTTACGTTGCTGTTCGACCAGTATAAGGAAAGACTGTACCACCATATTCGCACTATCATTCCCTCCCATGAAGCGACCGATGATGTGCTTCAAAACACATTTATTAAAATCTATCGACATGTGGACCGCTTTGAAGGGAAAAGTAAATTGTATACCTGGTTGTATCGTATCGCAACCAACGAAGCCCTAAGTTATCTAAAAAAAGAAGCATCACACCAGCAATGCACCATCGACTCCGTACGTGAAAACAAGTTTCAACAACTCCAGGCAAGTTCTTATTTCGATGCATCAGCAGCAGAAAAAAAATTACAGGATGCCCTAGATCGATTGCCACACCGGCAAGCACTTGTATTTTCATTACACTACGAACAAAACCTCAAACTCAAAGAAATTGCCGTAATTTTAGAGACTTCACTGGGTAATGTCAAAGCCCTTCACCACCTGGCCCAGAAAAAAATAAAAGAAATTTTAAAACAATTTTAAACCTTTTTTCAATTCAACTATCTAAACAACAGTGAAAAGAGACAAAACCATTAAAAGAAGCCCTCTCCCCCAGCCCTATTTGAAAGATTTGGAAAATAGGGTCTTTGGTGCTTTGGCAATCACCCCCGAACGCCCGAAGAGCCGATCACTATCCAGTCCTACTCCTGTATGGTCCATTGCTGCTTCATTTTTAGTTATGATGGGTAGTTATTTTTACTTCAAAACAAATACCGAACTTGAATTACAAGACCTTGAATCAGCGCAAATAGCCGACTATCTGTCCTACGATTACGAAGCCAGCATTTTTCTGGACAACCAGCTTGGAACTTTAGAAGACCCTTTTATCTTGGAAAATACCCAGGATGATTTTGACAGCGAAACGCTAACAACCTACTTCAATAACGACACCGCAGCCTATTGGATAAACGAAATGAATGAAAATGAAAAATAAGAAAGTCATATTGTTATTTAGTTTGCTCTTCGTGTGCAGCGCCACGCTAAAAGCACAGCATAAAAAAGATGCCCACAAACATCATGAAAAAGTGAAGGCATACCAGGTTTCATTTCTAACGAAAGAGTTGGAACTCGAAGTGGCCGAAGCCGAGAAATTTTGGCCCCTTTTTCGAGAGTACGACCAGCTGAGAGATGCCATGCGAAAAGCCTACTATCAAAGACACAAACGCATGGAAGACAGCTTGGATTTTTTGACCGAAGCCAATGCCGCAGCACTCTTGGATAACCAACATCAAGCCGAATTGGACATGCTCCACCAAAAAAATGCTAAACTCATTGCCATTGAACAAGTCATCGGCGCTAAAAAAACCCTGCAATTACTGCACTTAGAACACCGCTTCAGGAAAGAACTATTAAACAAAATGCGTAAAAAAAACCCCGAGAAAAAGAAAAATTAACACCCTACAAAAACGCTATATCACCATAGATATACCTTAAAAAAACTATGAAAATGAAATTTGTTTTATCCCTGGTGATACTAGGGATCAGCCTAAGTTATGGCCAACGCCCTGGCGGGCCACCCGCTAAAGTAAGTCTTTCAGGAACCGTAATTGATCAGGAAACAGGACAGCCCCTCGAATACGCCACTATCACCCTAAAAAACAATCGCCGTCCAGATTTTTTACAAGGGGGTATTACGGATGCCCAAGGTAAATTTAGCGTAGAAATTTTCCCTGGAAAATACGCTATCGCCATTGAGTACATCAGTTTTGAAACCTATACCCAAGATGAGATGCTGATCCGGAACAGTCAGGATCTGGGAACTATTGAACTCAATATTGCAGTCAACAGCCTGGAAGAAGTTGAACTGGTTGGGGAACAAACACAAGTTGAAATTCGACTCGATAAACGCATCTACAATGTCGGGAAAGACATCACAGTCCGCGGTGGAAGTGTGGCTGATGTGTTGGGCAATGTCCCCTCCGTTTCTGTTGATGTGGAAGGAAATGTAGCCTTGAGAGGAAATGACAATGTTCGGATTTTAATCAATGGAAAACCTTCTGGTTTGGTTGGTCTATCCGGACCTCAAGGACTTCGACAATTGCCGGCTGAATCTATCGAAAAAGTGGAAGTAATTACATCTCCCTCTGCCCGATATGATGCTGAAGGTACCGGTGGAATCCTTAATATCATTCTCAAAAAACAAGAACTACAGGGGCTTAATGGTAACTTCGCTTTTAATGGCGGTGTACCCGAAACTTATCGCGGTACCGCTACACTCAATTGGCGAACCAATAAAGTCAATTTTTTCACCACCAATACATTAGGTAAAAATAGCTCCATTGGAAATTCGTCTACTGACAACGAATACTACAATGGAGATGATCCCAGCACCTACTTATTCGAGCGTTCCAAAACAACGCGAAGTCGTAACGCACTTTTTTCATCTCTGGGTATGGAATACTACATCGATGACAGCAGTAGCATAACCCTAAGTGGTTTTTACCGTGATAATGACGGGAACAATGAAGGGGACAATAAAATCGATGAAGTAGATGCACAAGATCGTATAATCACCGCCAATCAAAGATTACAAGACGAAAACGAACTTGACAGATCCTACCAATTAACGGGTTTGTACGAAAAAAAATTCAATGACAAAGGGCATGAACTAAGTGCCACCTATCAATATGAAGAAAGCAATGAAGACGAAGTGGCAGACATCATCAGTCAGCAATTGCAACCCAGCTTCCGATTAAATGACAGTGAAAAAGTCAGTACCCTAGAATCACAAAAGCGTATACTAGCCCAGATAGACTACGTTTATCCCATCAACGAAAATACACAAATTGAACTGGGGTATAGGGGAACTTTCAATACCCTTGAAACAGATTATGAAGTCGCTTTTATTCAAAATGGAAACGCCATAATCGATGAGAATTTATCCAATCTATTGATATACAAAGAATTTGTCAATGCCGCCTATGCGCAGTTTGGCCAAAAAAAAGAGGCATTTTCGTTTTTACTAGGATTGCGCATGGAAGATTCTAATATCGTGATCGACCAGCGTACGACTAATGACTACAATAACAAACGATACACCAACTGGTTTCCAACGGTAAACTTATCATGGGAATTTAGCGAAAGAGAAAATATAACCTTGGGTTATGCCCGTCGGATTCGCAGGCCCCGATCCCGCTTTCTCAATCCTTTCCCGTCTCGGAATAGTATCACCAATGTATTCCAGGGAGACCCCGACCTTGACCCAACCTTTACGGGAAGTTTTGATTTGGGTTATCTTAAAAGAATGGATAAAGTAACAATCAACAGTTCGGTCTACTATCAGCAATCAACCAATAACTTCACTTTTATTAGTGAAGATACGGGAGAGACCGCAATTTTGAGTGGTGATCCCAACGATCCTGATTCAGAAGTAGTTTACGTACCCGTTCTGCGAAGAGGGCCCATTAACTTGGCCACCAACAAGCGGATCGGTGGAGAAGTGAATGTCACTTATACACCATCCCGTAAAATTCGTCTTAATGGAAATTTCAATCTTTTCTCGAGTGAAACCATAGGGACCTACAAGGGTATTGTTTTGGATGCCCAAAATATCAGCTGGTCATCCCGCTTGATCACCAGTATTAATTTTGGTAAAGGACTCAGCTGGCAAAACCAGCTATTTTTACGCGGACCAAGAGTTACCGCGCAATCGAAAAGTAAACCTTTTGGTGGACTGTCAACTGCTATCAACAAAGATGTACTCAAAGACAAAGGCACCCTTTCCTTTCGAATCAGTGATGTATTCAACACCCAAAGATTTCGAAGTGAAACCTTTACCGAAACCTTTTTCAGTAATTCTGAGTTTCAATGGAGACAGCCTTCCTATATTGCTACGTTTACCTATCGTTTGAATCAAAAGAAAAACCAACGTGGCCGGCGTGGCAACTATGACCGCGGCGGAGGCGGTGAAGAATTTGGATTTTAACCCACAAAAAAAGCGTCTGTTTTCAGACGCTTTTTTTTATTCGGTTTGCTTTTTCTCGGCGCGCCATTCGTCAAAACGCTCTTTGACTGCACCAAACAACCAGTAAGGGATAACGAAAGTGAGTAAAAAAATCATCAGCCAAAAGCCAATGGTTAATATGCTTAAGAAAGCAAGAAAACCTAAATATTGGTCAAATTCAAACATATCCGTTGTTTGGTGTAAAAATACAACTAAAATTGAAATCGTTAGAGCAATGAATTATATTTTTGTGTAGCTATTAACCAACAGAAGAAAAGCATGGCTTATCGGATAGAAAAAGACACTCTAGGGGAAGTACAAGTACCAGTTGATGTTTATTGGGGCGCACAAACCGAACGCTCCCGTGCTAATTTTAAGATCGGTCAACCTGCATCTATGCCACTGGAAATCATCTATGGCTTTGCCCACTTGAAAAAAGCAGCAGCCTACACCAATTGTGAGTTGGGAGTCCTCACTACTGAAAAAAGAGACCTCATCAGTCAAGTTTGTGATGAAATCCTTGCAGGTCAACATGACGATCAATTTCCCTTGGTCATTTGGCAAACCGGTTCGGGCACCCAAAGTAACATGAATGTCAATGAAGTAATTGCCAACAGAGCCCATGTAATAGCCGGTCACAAACTGGGAGAAGGAGATAAAACCTTACAACCCAATGATGATGTCAATAAATCCCAATCGTCTAACGACACCTTTCCCACGGGCATGCATATTGCCATTTATACCAAAATCATAGAAAACACCTTACCCGGGGTCCGCACGCTGCGTGAAGCACTAGCGACCAAAGCAAATACATTTACTGATGTGGTAAAAATCGGGCGCACACACTGTATGGATGCTACGCCCCTTACCCTAGGACAGGAATTTTCAGGCTATGTATCACAACTTGACCACGGGATCCAAGCACTAGAAAATACGCTTACACATTTGGCCGAACTGGCGTTGGGGGGTACTGCTGTCGGTACTGGAATTAATACACCCGAAGGCTATTCTGAATTGGTCGCCCAATACATAGCAAGCTTTACGGGTTTACCCTTTGTTACTGCCCAAAATAAATTTGAAGCCCTTGCCGCCCACGATGCATTGGTAGAATCCCATGGTGCCCTAAAACAATTGGCTGTTTCTCTCAATAAAATAGCCAATGATATTCGCATGCTTGCCTCTGGTCCGCGATCGGGAATTGGAGAAATCATCATTCCAGCCAATGAACCCGGCAGCTCTATCATGCCTGGGAAAGTTAACCCCACCCAATGTGAAGCCCTTACCATGGTTTGTGCCCAAGTGATGGGCAATGATGTAGCCGTATCAGTAGGTGGTGCCCAGGGTCATTATGAGTTGAATGTTTTTAAACCCATTATGGCTGCCAACTGCATCGAATCTGCACAATTGATCGGTGATGCATGTGTAAGCTTTGCCCGCAACTGTGTTGAAGGAATCGAACCCAACCACGATCGTATTCAAGAATTATTATCCAACTCTTTGATGTTAGTTACAGCACTAAATACTAAAATCGGCTATTATAAAGCGGCAGAAATTGCAAATAAAGCCCATGAAGAAGGTACTACCTTAAAAGAGTCGGCTTTGGCTTTGGGCTATTTGACCGCAGCGGAATTTGATGCTTGGGTACGACCTGAGAAAATGATTGGTCATGGTCAATAACATACAGTTCATCCCCTACAAACCACAATTCAAACAGGATTTTATAGATCTCAATATTGACTGGTTGGAGGAGTTTTTTGAAGTAGAACCCTATGACAAAAAAGTATTAGAAGACTGTGAAAATCAAATTTTAGCCAAAGGAGGCTTTATTTTTTTTGCACTTTTAGATGCCGAAGTGGTCGGTACTTTTGCTTATATCAAAATGAATGATCAAACCTTTGAATTAAGTAAGATGGCTGTAGCCAAATCCCATCGTGGAAAAGGGATTGGCAATCTAATGATGGCTTTTTCGATTCGTTTTGCCGAACAACACCACTGGAAGAATCTGGTACTTTACTCTAGTACAACCTTGGACAATTCGCTACATCTCTATCGAAAATATGGCTATATGCAAATTCCATTAGAACCAGATTGTCCCTACAAACGAGGTGATATAAAAATGGAATTAAGGCTTGGTTAGATCGTTTTATACTTAATCCTTTTGGGGACCAAGTCGGCTCCAAGTCGCTTCTTTTTGTTTTCCTCATAATCAGAATAGGAACCTTCGAAAAAATAGACTTGAGAGTTGCCCTCAAAAGCGAGGATATGGGTGCATACCCGATCTAAGAACCATCTATCGTGGGAAATGATTACAGCACATCCGGCAAAATTATCCAATCCTTCTTCCAATGCACGAAGCGTATTGACATCTAAATCATTCGTTGGTTCGTCCAACAACAAGACATTACCTTCTTCTTTTAGAGCCATGGCCAAGTGCAGGCGGTTGCGTTCGCCCCCAGATAGGGTATTTACTTTTTTATTCTGTTCGCTGCCACTAAAATTAAATCGACTTAGATAGGCCCTTGAATTGACTTGTTTGCCGCCCATTTGGATGACATCTTGTCCCTGACTAAAATTCTCCCAGATGGATTTTTCAGGATTTAAGTCGTCGTGGGATTGGTCGACATAGGCTACTTTAACCGTCTCGCCTACTTGGAAGCTACCATTATCAGGAGACAATTGGTCCATGATCAGTTTGAACAAAGTTGTTTTCCCTGCACCATTTGGGCCAATGATACCCACAATACCTGCTTGTGGTAGTCGGAAGGACAGATCATCGTACAAGAGTTTTTCACCAAAGGCTTTTTTAACGGCTTTGGCCTCAATAACTTCAGCGCCCAATCGGGGACCATTCGGAATGTAAATTTCTAATTTGTCTTCAGTGGCTCTTTGGTCTTGGTTCATCAACTTATCATAGTTGCTCAAACGTGCTTTTTGTTTGGCTTGACGGCCCTTGGGATTCATCCGTACCCATTCCAGCTCTCTTTCCAATGTTTTTTGACGCTTGGAGGCTTGCTTCTCCTCCTGTGCCAAACGTTTGGCTTTTTGATCCAACCAAGATGAATAATTACCTTTCCACGGAATGCCTTCTCCTCGATCCAATTCTAATATCCATCCCGCCACATTGTCCAAAAAGTAGCGATCGTGCGTGACAGCAATGACTGTCCCACTGTATTGGGCTAGATGGTATTCTAACCAGTGAACGGATTCGGCATCCAGATGGTTGGTTGGTTCATCCAATAACAGAATATCCGGTTTTTGAAGTAATAAACGACATAATGCTACGCGACGGCGTTCCCCTCCTGATAAATTTTTAATGGGTGTTTCAGGTGGGGGAGTTCTTAGGGCATCCATAGCGATTTCTAGCTGCGTATCCAGCTCCCAGGCATTGCGGGCATCAATCTCATCTTGTAGCTTGGCTTGCCGATCCATCAACTCTTGCATCTTGTCTGCATTTTCGTAGACCTCGGGCAAGCCAAATTGGTCGTTGATTTGGTTGTATTCGTCCAAAACAGCAACCGTTTCTGCCACCCCTTCTTTTACTATGTCTAAAACAGTCTTGTCGACATCCATTTGGGGTTCTTGTTCCAAATAGCCAATCTTGTAGTCCGAATTGAAGATTATATCACCTTGATAAGATTTTTCTACCCCAGCGATAATTTTCAGCAAGGTAGATTTCCCAGATCCATTAAGCCCTAAAATGCCAATTTTAGCTCCGTAAAAAAAACTGAGGTAAATATCTTTCAAAACAGGACGATTGGCACCAGGAAAAACCTTGGAGACCCCCGTCATGGAAAAAATTATTTTTTTGTCATCTGCCATTTTATACCCTTCCCCTTAAAGCATTAAATGTCCATGCTACTGCGAGAAAGCCTGCACCAACCAAGCCAAAACCAACAAGGTATTCTCGGTATAAAAAATACCCAACCCCAAC
>JBMHCG010000040.1:0-6728 GCA_049890035.1 Flavobacteriaceae bacterium
AAATACTTCGATGGCAAAATCGCCGCGATTGGTAAATTCCATAAGCCGGGCACCACCATCATAGCAGGCTTTCAGAATGGATTTGGCCACTACTATGTCTGAATGAAAAAATAACGGAACCATCCCCGATGCTTCCATCTGCTCTACAACTTGTATTCTTGAGTACTGTGCCATAGTTTCTATCTCGCTACTCGTCCTGAGGCGTCCCCACTCATTAATTTTTCTATTTCGGGTATTGTCACCAAGTTGGCATCACCCTTAATGGTATGTTTTAGACAGGACGCGGCCACGGCATAGTCTAGGGCTTTTTGGTCATCATTAGGATAATGAATAAGTCCATAAATCAATGCTCCCATGAAAGAATCACCCCCTCCTACTCTATCAACGATATGGGTGATTTGATATTCCTGACTTTTAAACATCGTTTCACCATCGTATAAGACACCAGCCCAAGTATTGTGAGAGGCCGATATAGAGCCACGTAACGTTGTAATTATTTTTTTTGCCTTAGGAAACTTAGCTTGCATTTGTTGGCAGACGGATAAAAAAGCATCAGCCTTTACATGTTCTCCTTGGGTTGTAATATCTAAACCTTCGGGTTTAATTCCAAAATGCTTTTCAGCATCTTCTTCATTTCCTAAAATGATGTCGCAATAGGAAGTCAACTCAGTCATGATTTTTTCGCGATCACCATCATACTTCCAAAGTTTAGCACGGTAATTTAGATCCGTAGAAATGGTAATTCCCATCGAACTAGCCACACGAACGGCTTCCAAACACGCATCAGCGGCACTTTGAGAGATTGCAGGAGTAATTCCTGTCCAATGAAACCATTGGGCATCTTTGAAAACTTCAGTCCAATCAACCATTCCGGGTTCGATCTCCGACATGGCAGAATGGGCTCTATCATAAACCACTTTACTACCACGGCTTACAGCCCCAGTTTCTAAAAAATAGATTCCCAATCGATCGCCGCCTTGAACGATATGTTGTGTTCCCACATTACGCTTACGCATTTCCATTATGGCACACTCCCCGATATCGTTATTTGGCACTCGAGTAACAAATTCTACAGGAACGTTATAATTCGCTAACGATACAGCAACATTAGATTCGCCACCACCATAAACTACATCAAATTGACTGGCTTGAGAGAATCGCAGGAAACCATGCGGAGCCAAACGCAACATAATTTCTCCAAATGTGACTACTTTTTTCATTGATAATTATCTATTGATTATTGTGTTATAATTTAAATTCCCAAAGCTTGTCCACCACCAATTTGGATGGTTTCAGCAGTAATGAAAGCTGCATCTTCACTAGCTAAAAAAGAAACAACAGCGGCTACTTCGTGTGGTTGTCCAAGACGTCCAAGCATGATGTTATTTTTCCAAGAGGCAAAAACTTCGGGTTTCGTTGCCTTTATTTGCGCGTGAAAAGGCGTGTCGATTGTACCAGGCGATACAGCATTAACACGAATTCCATACTCGGCTAAATCTTTGGCCAAAGCTCTTGTAATGGCATGAACACCTGCTTTGGATGTACCATAAATACCAGCCCCTGGACCACCAGCATTCCAGCCAGCGTTAGAGGTATAATTAATTATAGTGGGATGATCGCCTTTTTTTAGAAAAGGAATCGCTGCACGTGAAACAAAAAAAGTAGAGTCCAGGTTGAGGGCCATCACTTTTCGATAAAATTCAGTAGTCATTTCTTCGAAACGAGAACGACCACCTAAGCCGCCTGCATTGTTCACCACTACATCTATTTTTCCGTACTGTTCACCAATAGCATTGATGTTTTCATTGACAGCTGTTTCATCGGTGACATCAAAGCCACGATAGGAAGCATCGATTCCTTGTGTTTTTAACTCGTTTGCTTTTTCTTCACCTGCTAAATCGTCTATTCCGTTTAGAATCACAGTGAATCCATCGGTTCCTAAGCGTTTGGCAACCTCATAACCAATACCACTTGTGGCACCAGTAACAATTGCAATTTTATTATTAGAACTATTCATTTCAATATTTTTTAAAGGATTGTTATTACGTTTTAATTACGGGTTGGACTTTTTTTATAAAACCAAAGATGGCTCCTACAGCAAGAACTACAGAAATGGTTATGGCAATAAAAGCCGGTGTATAGGAACCGTCTTGTGTAATCGTACCAATAAACCAATTCATTATAATTGGTGAAAAAGCCGCTACCGTTCCGGCTAATCCTGCTAGCGTTCCTACGGAGGGTCCCCGAAGTAAATCACTCGATAATGTTTGTATGTTACCTATGGCAAATTGAAATCCAAAAAGAGCAATTCCAGCCAAATAAATAAAAAGCATATGATCGTTATCTACTAGGAGAATGATACCAATAAAGCTTAGAACGATTAAAAGACATCCTATGACAATACTTGCTTTGCGACCTGTATCTACCGATGTTCTTTTAATTATTTTTTCAGTAAAAACCCCGCCGAGAATACCGCCAGCGGCTGCCATGATGTAGGAAATCCACATGGTATTACCTATTTCTTCAATACTTAAATTATATTTTGAATTGAGGTAAATAGGCATCCAACCAGCAAAAAACCACCAAATAGGCTCTATGAAAAAACGACAAAGCAAAACCCCCCATGGGGCTTTATACTGAAGTATTTTGCCTATCGATAGGCTTTGAATATCGGATTGAAAATCCTGATTTGATTGTTGATCTTTTTGTAATAGATTTTTTTCTTCATCGGTGATCCAAGGATGGGAATTAGGATGAGATTTATTGATGATTAGCCATGGTATTACCCAAATCAGACCAATAAGACCCAAAATAATATAAGTTGTTTTCCATCCAAATTGAGCATACAAAAAGACTATGATCATGGGCGCTACGACATTCCCAATGGAAGCACCAGAATTAAATATCCCTTGCGCCAAAGCACGTTGCTTTACGGGAAACCATTCCCCGTTACTTTTTACCGCTCCAGGCCATAATCCAGCCTCTCCTAAACCTAGCGCACCACGAACAAAAGATAGGCTTATGACACCGCGAGCAACAGCATGAAAAGCAGATGCCAATGACCAAACAACTATAGAAAGTACAAAACCAATACGAGTGCCTATTTGATCATACAATCTACCAGATAAGAATTTGCTTGCGGCATAGGTAATCATAAATACATTTAACATCAGTGCATAATCACTGTTGTCCATGCCAAGATCTTCTCCCATTTGCGGCCAAAGCAGCGCAAATGCGGTTCGGTCAATGTAGTTGATGACTGTGGCTAGGAAAATCAATCCTATTATCCACCATCTTAGGCCTTTTATTTTCATAATAAAATCTTTTATTCCAGCATATGGAACACAAAGAAATAGGGATCAGAATTTACCGGAAAAGTGACTACAAAGCGTTAGGAAACATGGCTTACATTGTAACAATATTGATACAAAACATCAAAATGTTGTTTCATAGCTGCTTTTGCTCCACTCGTATCTTGTTCTCTGATAGCATCGAGAATACTTTTATGTTCCTGAATTCCTTTAAAGGCAGTGTCTTTATCACAAACATGATGTTTCTCAAAATTAGTGATAATTTCAGGGGTTATTTTCAACATAAAAGAGTTGATCGTAGGGTTTGCACTGGCTTTGGCTATGGCCAAGTGAAAAAGCAAATCTTCTTGGACTGCGTCTTCTCCTCGAATTACTTTTTCGGAATAGTCCGCTAGAGCATTTTCCATATTGATGAGATCATCTGCTGTACGACGTAAAGCGGCAAGCTTCACTCCTTTGAGTTCCAAAAATATTCGTGCTTCAACCAAATCTTTAAATGAAGGAACAGGTAAACCTAAAATATCGTCTATCATTCCATTAAGGGCTGTAATTCCGATGTCAGCCACAAAAGTCCCACTTTGTGGTATGGATTTTACAAGTCCATAATATTCTAAGGTCTGCAAAGCTTCTCTTAAGTTGGAACGAGTTACATTAAATTTTTCAGACAACATTCTTTCAGAGGGAAGTTTTTCCCCAGGTTCGTAATTCTTTTCATTGATTAATGCTTTTAAATAAGCAATAATCTTTCGGTGTGCTTCCTGAATTTCACTGTCTATAAGCATTTATCTCAACAATTACTTAATTCTTTAAAGGTAGTAGATTCCTATAAATTTGAACTATTTTTTTGGTTTTGAATTAAATTTATCTGTCAAATTTTAGCCTGTCAATTCATTTTAATAAATCCCCTCAAGAGTATCACATCCCGAGGGGAAATAAATAAACAAACTAAAAAATAAACTAGTATCCTTGATTTTGAGTTATCACTCCTGAGCTAACTAAAATTTCAGAAAGTGGAACAGGGAATAAGTAGTATTGGTCACTAAAAGAAGTACCAAGTTCTGCTTGAGCTGAACCCGTTCGAGTAAGATCGAACCAACGATGACCTTCAAAAGCCAACTCCAAACGTCTTTCGTTCTGGATAGCGGCATTAACTGCTGTTGAAGAACTCAAAGTCGCGGCATCCAAAGCGTCTAAACCAGCACGTGTTCGAATCTTATTCAATTCGCTAATCGCAGCATTTGAATTTCCATTGGCATTTAATGCTTCTGCATACAAAAGAATTACGTCAGCCAAACGAATTTCTATCCAATCATGCTCAGGTCCGTCGGTCTGAGGGAATTTTGGAGAAGCCATTTTATCCTTATCAATAGTCACAGCGCGTCTTGCATCACCTGGACTTGCATCAAATGCGGCAATCAAACTTGGATCTAGCGGCTCCAATGATTTGGTATCCAAACCACCAGACCATGACCAAAATTCTGAGAAGCCATATTCGTCGGGAACAGAGCTTGACATACGTGTAGCAAAAATAATTTCCGAGTTCAGATCGTTCACAAAAATATCTGCGAAATTAGCTTCCAATGCTACTCCAACACTGGCTGCAGAAGATACCGCAGCAGCAAGTTGTGTTTGCGCATTTCCATAATCTCCCATATGGACATACACTTTTCCAAGCAATGATTGTGCGGCTATTTTAGTAGCTCTTCCACTGCTTAGGTTATTCCCTAATACCGAAATAGCATCAGTCAAATCAGGGATAATCACAGTGTTATAAACCTCAGAAGCAGGTTTTCTAGCTAAAATTGAATTATCAGTTGTACTGGGTGCTGCAGATAAATTAATAGTCACATCACCAAAAACACGAACTAGCTTGAAGTAAGACAATGCTCTTAAAAACTTTGCTTCGCCAATTTGCGCAGGGCTAGAGGCGTTTTCGATAACGTTGTTTGCACTCAAGATAGACTTGTAGAGTGCCGTGTAAAAAGGACCAAAAAACTGGTCTTCCATATCAACCAAATCGCTATTAAAACGATCAAAAGAAGGGAAAGGCTCTTCTTGCATCAATCCATTGTCCGCGCGAAAATCGCCCATCACCGCCCATGGAGTAGCGGCTCCAATTTGGTAGAAATACGCAGCATTTAGTACGCCTCCAAAGTCCTCTAATGAATCTGAACTAGCAATATTTGGCGGTACTTGATCTAATTCGTTGTCACAGCCAATGACCAATAACAACGAGCATAATAATAGTTTATGTATACTTTTCATTTTTTCTTTTTTTAGAAATTAACATTTAGACCTAAAGTAAAACTTCTTACCAGTGGACTCGCACCCACTTGAACACCATACGTTGTTGGTCCTGCGTAACCACTATTGGTTGTTTCAATACCTTCGGGGTTGTAAGATGTATAATCATCTCCCATCAAATAAAGCAAGTTGGTTGCCGCAAGATAGATTCTAGATGAACTTATACCTGCTTTACTAATTACTTCACTATCTAGGTTGTATCCAATAGTTAAATTTCTCAATGCTATATAAGAAGCATCTTGGATACCGTAGTCTGTTTGACGTCGGTTCCCGATGTAGTGCTCACCATTGTGATCAGCAATACCATCACGGTTGGGGTCAAAGGAATCAACCAAACGTCCTGTCCATTGCGATCCATAATACAGGGGGTCGATATTGTAAACCTCACCGCCTTGTGATCCTTGAAGTTGGAACGAAAGGTCAAAGTCTTTGTATTGCATTGAACTACTCATCCCCCAATAAAAATCAGGAGTGTTTTGTCCAATTTTAACTAAGTCTCCACCCTCTTCTACAGTTTTAGTTCGATCAATAATACCGTCACCGTTTTGATCAACGACATATGATTCGCCTGTCTGGTTATTTGGGTGTCGTGTACCGTCTTCTAGGTAGCGCATCTCCACGTCTCCGATGGTTTCCAATCCCCACATTTCACCAATTTCACCACCGACATAATTTCTGAATATGGGTCCGCGACCACTTTGCCCGTACTGTATGGCTGGAAGTTCATCCAAACCACCTAAATCAGTTATTTCAGTTTTTACAGTAGAAAGGTTGGCGTTTATTGTCCAATTAAAATCATTGCTCTGTACAATGGCAGCTCCAAGTTCAAATTCAATACCCGAACTCTGAACATCTCCTGAGTTTAATTTGATAGAAGTCGTCCCTAATACTTCAGAAACACTTTGGTTAATCAGAATATCCTCGATATCTGAGGTATAG
The DNA here is from genome assembly GCA_049890035.1 of Flavobacteriaceae bacterium. Lineage (GTDB taxonomy): Bacteria > Bacteroidota > Bacteroidia > Flavobacteriales > Flavobacteriaceae > UBA11891. The sequence goes on from JBMHCG010000040.1 coordinate 6,555, forward strand.
TAGTCAACACTTAGACTGTAACGGTTGTTATCAATACCAAGATCAATACCAAAGTTTGTTTCGGTATTCGTCTGCCAGGTCAAATCAGGATTGGCTACATCTGAAGGAATCAAATATCCTGTACCAAAAGCAGTTATACTTGGATTCAATAAACTCAATGAATTGTAAGCACCT
>JBMHCG010000041.1:0-2828 GCA_049890035.1 Flavobacteriaceae bacterium
CACGAGTTCAGATATCTGGATCAATCAGAATTTGTTAGCGAGTTCTACACTTTTAGATATTGGCCAGTCGGACTATAGCTTTGATGAGGTGTATGCAGATCAATTTTTAAGTAGTCAAACCAACTCAATAACCTTTGGAACTAATAGTGGTGTAATTAATAGAATTTATCTCAAGTTTGGAGGCTCTCCACCGGAATCTTTAATTTTAAATGAAAGCGCAACTTCTTTTGCAGGATCTAATAATACAGCATTTGGATATAGGACATTAACGAATATTGGGTCATCTAATAACAACAATGTAGCTATAGGGAATGCAGTATTGGATGGAACGTCTGTTGGTTCTGATAATGTTGGTATAGGCTATAGTGCTTTAGCAGTTACAACATCTTCTGAAAACGTAGCAATAGGGAGTTCTGCTATGCAAGTAAATTCATTGGGGACACAGAATGTTGCTGTTGGAGCAAATTCTCTTGTAGCAAACACTCAAGGTCAGTACAACGTAGGAATTGGATATAATTCAATGGTTGCAAACACCAGTGGAGAAAGTAATATTGCTATTGGAAAGGATGCCATGGGAACGAATACAATTGGTCAGCGAAATGTCATAATTGGGACCGATGCTGATGTTGCTGCAAATAATCTTCAAAATGCTATTGCGATTGGAAACAATGCAACTGTAAATGCGAGCAATACAATTCGTTTAGGTGATACTAATATTTCCTCCATGATTTCTTCAGGAACACTCACCCTAGATGGTGTCACTTATCCAAACACTACCGGGACGGTAGGTCAAGTTTTAACCGTCTCTTCTACGACGGATATACTCTATTTTGCCGATGCTGGGAGTCTACCCTCGGCTTCCTATGAAGGAGCTACCCTTCGCTGGAATTCTACAGCCGCTGATTGGGAATCCACCACAGATTTAAGAATAGCCCCAGGCACAGGTTTCTCCCCAAGTACGGCCCTTTGGATTGATCAATCGCTTATTCCGAGTTCAACCCTAAATCTGGGACAGTCAGGAAATGAATTTGAACAAACCTTTACAGAGGAAATTCGTACCAGCTCAGATGTGCTGACCTTGACAACAAAAGCTGAAAGTGTGTATTTAAAACGGAATAGTTTAAACTTCGAAATGACTACAAACAATGGTCCAATTGGGCCCTCCAATAAAAGTAACGTTACTTTTGGGATTAATGCTTTGGGAAATTCTTCAAGTGGAGCAGAAAACAATGTAGCTGTAGGTGTCAACCCAATGCAAAATCTTACGTCGGGTGACAATAATGTTGCTATTGGATCCAATATTATGACACGAGTAACAACGGGTCAATTTAACACTGGCGTCGGTGGGGGAGCATTGGCTTACATAGATACAGCATCGGCGACAACGGGAATTGGCTATCGCGCCGGTATAAATGCAACGGGAAGTTACAACACAGCGGTTGGTTATCATTCCATGAGAGCAGCTAGCGGGTCGGTAGGGATTAATAATTCATCATTTGGAGTAAATGCGTTACATGGTCTCACCACAGGATCAAATAATATTGCCATTGGGAACAGATCCTCATATAGTAATACTACGGCAGAAAATAACGTCGCTGTTGGATATGAGGCATTAGAAGCTAACCAAACAAGTGGAGAAAATGTTGCCATTGGTTATCAAGCATTAAATGCTAACAGATCAGAGAGAAATGTCGCCATAGGGAGCTCTTCAATGGATGCCAACACCTCTGGTAATAGTAATGTCGCTCTAGGTTATCAAGCAATGGATGCCAATGTAACGGGGAATAATAACGTGATCATTGGGGCATCTGCAGACGTAGGTGCGAACAATTTAACCAATGCCATGGCGATAGGGTACAATGCCGTTGTTAATACCAGTGATGCTATCCAACTGGGCAACACTGCTATCGTTACTGTCACCACTTCGGGTGTCGTCTCTTCTTCTGGCTATTTTGATGCTTCTCTGGGCAATAAAAATGAAATGTTGGTGGTGGGAGATCAATCGCGAATCATTTCTACCGAGATCCTCAACATCGATTCCACCAACGACCTGGTGGGAATTAACACCACGACGCCTTCTACCACCCTTCACCTTGTAGGAGAAGCCACCGGTACCGGTCAAATTTTCATTGAACAAAACGATTCAAGTTCTGATGGGCCGGATATTCGATTTTTAAAATCTGGAGGATCAAATTCGTCCAAATCAGCATACAATAGTGGAGATAATTTAGGATTTATGAATACGTTTGCCTATACAACTTCAGGGTATATTCACAATGGTGCTGCTGGGTGGACAGCTAATGGTACTGCTGGTGACACTACCTATCACATACATACCATGGAATCGGGGACAAGAACTCCACGATTGCAAATTCAAGATGGCAATACACGAATCTTGGGTTATATGAGTATTGAGGATAAGAATGATGGTGCTTTTATTGACTTTATTTTAGATGGAACTTCCGAAGGAACGATTGATGTTGATGGTTCTGGAGCCTACTACAATACCTCCTCTGATTATCGATTAAAGGAAGATTTTAAAGATTTTGATGCACTTTCTTTAGTTCGTCTTATAAAGATATATGATTACAAATGGAAAGGAATAAGTAAAAGAGGATTTGGGGTCAAAGCACACGAGTTGCAAACGATTATCCCCTATTTAGTAAAAGGGGAGAAAGATGGAAAAGAAACACAAAAAGTCGATTATTCTAAACTCGTCCCTGTTTTAACAAAAGCGATTCAAGAGCAACAAAAAGTCATTGAACAGCAAGAAGAAAAAATCAAACAACTCGAAAAATTAATGGAACGCGTGAAAAAACTTGAAGCGG
>JBMHCG010000042.1:0-5881 GCA_049890035.1 Flavobacteriaceae bacterium
AGTAAAATTAAGAATTTTGATTCCCATTATTGGTATCTTGAATGGATCCACCTGAATTGTGTCCTCCACCAGAATCGTGATCACCGCCGGAGTTGTGGCTGGATGTCTCTGAAGTAGTGGTTTCACTTGTTTCAGTAACGGGTGCGGGTGTTGAGCCGCCGCCACCGCCGCCGCTGCTAACTTCTATAATACCCGTAGGTGCACTAAAAGTTACTCCAGCAGGCCAAACCTGTGTTCCAATTTGAGTAACAACAGGTAAATTAATATTGCTAGCACCTTGTACTTCAAATCGTCCTGTAACAGTTGTCAAGGCAGGGAAAGTAATTACTGGAGGGCCAAAAATAAATATTTCGGTCACGATACTAAGTAAAGGCATGCTAAAAACTGCTGTTGGTGCCATAAGCAAGTCAAGAGAAGCGAGTGTCGTTATGAAAGGCATTGCAATGTCTGTTAACAAAGCGGCTGAAACATACAGTTCTTCCATATATTCATTGTTGATATCTACATCTGTAACGGACTCACTAATTATTTGTCTGATATCCAAGGTGCCACCAATTTCAAGTGTTTCAAGATTATCTGAACTTATAACGCCATTTCCACCACTTTTATCAGTTTGAACAAATTGAGGAAGTTCAGCAGGTTTTTCAGTTAGTTCTATGTCAACGGGTGGTGCTATTGTTGCAATTTCTTCTGCTGCTGCTTCAATTGCTCCGACAGCATCCCAAATTGCATTCAAAGGATTCACTCCTAACACACTGTTCAGGACGCTAGTATGATAAATGGCCTTTATGATTACGGCTCGTAAAAGTAAATTTTTAGAAGTCTTTATACCTCCCTTAGAGGTTTGACCATCGTCAAGATTTAAACCTATTTGGTCTGTGTACATAGATTCAATGATGTAGTCTTGTGGATAATCCAGACTGACAGTCTTCGCATAAGACAATTTTGAATCGATAACGTCATGGCCTGTTACCGAGTAGTCTCCTGCCACACTGTTAAGCGCAGCAAATGAAAGTTCCGAATTGGTTACAATAGTGACATTACCATTGATGGATTTGATGGATGATGTTAGGCTTGATGGATCTTCATCAGATCCAGCGGTGTACTCCCAATCTACATTGATAGTGAAATTCCCATCCACAAATTCAATAGTCTGTCCTGCATAACTTTCCAAATCCGCTGCGGAATTAATTGTTATGTCACCAGATTGGTATCCCGTGATGTCTTCCGTTGATGAAGTATCGTCTGAATCGGTATTACCCGTGTCTGTATTTCCTGTATCGGTATTACCGGTATCCGTATTGTTGTCACCTGAGTTGGTGTCATCCGTAGGTGGCGTAGTAACGGTTGGAGGGGCGGGTGCTGGGTCTTCATCTTTACTACAAGAGAAGGCAGTCACAATGAGTAGTGCTAGTAGTATTTTTTTCATATTATAGTTTTGGTTGTATAAAAATCTATATAAAACGCAACAATCAATCGTACATAGTTTTTTATTGCAATAAAAAATTAAAATATAGTAAATATATTTCTAAACTTAATGATTTACAAATTAATGAATTTAAATTTTAATTATAGTGTAATGGCTGTTTCCTAATTGTTGCCATTATTTGTGTGCAGGGAAAGAAATAGCTAGATAGGTCGTGTTTGATTCATTTCATTATGCAAATAATAAAGCCTTTTCATTTTTGTTTTGGCTAGCTACCATCTTCTTCCTAAATTCCCAGACATTTGTTTAGCAACGCTACTACAAAGACTTTTATTAAATGAAACGAAAAAACATTCTAATAACCGGAGCGAGTTCAGGCCTTGGTAAAGGCATGGCTCGAGAATTTGCAAAACAAGGCTGTAATCTGGCTTTGTGTGCCCGAAGAACCGACAAACTCAAAAATCTTGAGACGGAATTAAAACAACAACATCCCAACGTGAAAATTTTTATTCGCTCCCTGGATGTCAACGACACGGATGGTGTTTTTAAAATATTCCGGGCTTTCCAAAAAGATTTTGAAACATCGAACGGATCATTGGATCGTATTATTGTAAATGCAGGTATCGGCAGAGGTGGTTCACTTGGTAAAGGACTGGCAAAACCAAACAGAGAAACAGCGATGACCAACTTTGTAGCGGCACTGACCCAAATGGAAGCAGCCCTTGAAATCTTTAGAGAACAAAACCATGGGCATCTGGTAGCCGTTTCTTCCATGTCCGCTTTTCGGGGCTATCCGGGAGCCATGAATGTATATGCCGCAACCAAAGCGGGTTTAAAGAGCCTGGCAGAGGGAGCGCGAATTGAAATGTACAACAAGCCGATTACAATAACTACTTTATTTCCGGGTTATATTCAATCGGAAATGACGGACTCCATTGGCAAACCACCCCCTTTTATGATTTCATTGGACAAAGGGGCGCAATTGCTTGTTAGGGCTATCAACAAAGAAAAAGAATCAGCCATCGTACCCTACTGGCCCTGGCGCTTGTTCAAAGCCGTGACCACACGATTGAGTCCTGGTATGATACGTAAAGTATTCGGGTAATGATGGATTTTACACCCTCACTGCGATCACAGGAATACCTGGCTCGAATCAAATCCTTCATGGAAGATCATGTCTATCCTATAGAATCTGCTTACCGTGAATTCCATAGAGAAAACAATAGTCATTCACAGTGGCAAAAATGGAAAGAATTCCCTGACTTTGAAGTCCTTAAGAGAAAAGCGAAAAAAGAAGGATTGTGGAATCTTTTCTTACCAGATTCACAATGGGGTGCCGGTTTGAGTGTTCTGGAATATGCACCCCTGGCAGAAGAAATGGGAAGAGTCTACAACGCTGCTGAATTGTTCAATTGCAATGCGCCTGATACAGGCAATATGGAAGTATTGTATCATTTTGGGAATACCCAACAGAAGGAAAGATGGCTGGAACCCCTTCTGGCAGGTACCATAAAATCTGTCTTTTGCATGACAGAGCCCGGGGTAGCCTCTTCTGATGCAACCAACATAGGAACTGCTATCGTTCCCGAAGGAGATGAAATTCACATTAACGGAAGAAAGTGGTGGTCCACGGGTTTGGGGCATCCAGACGCTTCAGTAGCAATTGTCCTTGGTAAAACAGACACTAATCAACCCCGTCACCAACAACACAGCATGGTTATAGTACCCCTAAACAGTAAAGGAGTTCATATAAAAAGAATGCAAAATACTTTTGGCGCGTATGATCCACCGGGTGGTCATGGCGAAATTATTTTTGATCAGGTTCGTGTTCCCAAAGCCAATCTAATCCAAGATTTTGGTGCTGGCTTTGCCATTGCACAAGGCCGATTGGGGCCAGGCAGAATACACCATTGCATGCGTTGCATTGGTGCTGCTGAACGCGCTTTGGAATTGGCGATTCGTAGAAGCGGTACCCGAGTAGCTTTTCAGAAACCGTTAGCTCAACTGGGGGGAAATGCAGAACGCTTTGCCAAAGCCCGTATTGCTATCGATCAAGCGCGTTTACTTACTCTTTATGCTGCCTGGAAAATTGATACAGTTGGGGTGAAAGCTGCCATGACCGAAATAGCAGCGATCAAAGTAGTGGCCCCCAATGTATTACAAGAAGTAACCGATATGGCCATGCAAATCCATGGAGGCGCTGGGATTTCTGATGATTTTCCATTGAGTAGTTTCTTTATGCAAGCGAGAGCCCTGCGATTGGCTGATGGCCCGGATGAAGTTCATTTGGGGAGTGTAGCCAAACTTGAATTCAAAAAGTACCGTTTCTGACATGTCCATTCCCAAGGATCTAGAAAAAGAACCTAGGCAAGGGGAAGCATTGGATCTCACCCTCTTGCTTCCTTGGATCCAACAACAGTTTCCCACAGTTACCGCTACACCTGTAGTGACGCAGTATTCCGGTGGTGCCTCCAACTGGACCTACCGACTTCAATTCCCCAATAAAGAATGTATACTTAGAAGGGCACCCTTGGGAAAAAAAGCCAAGGGGGCACACGATATGGTCCGTGAATACCAATTACAGAAGCAACTCAAACCTTCTTTTGATCGGGTCCCAACCATGCTGGCCTTGTGTGAAGATGAAACTATTTTGGGTAGTCCATTTTATTTAATGGAACGTGTTGAAGGTTTGATCCTTAGAAAAAATCTACCCAAATCAGTACGGTGGAATTTTCAAACAGCACGAGAAGTGTGCCATTCTTTTTGGGATGTATTGATCTCACTCCATCAAATTGACTACAAAAAACAAGGGCTTGATACGTTGGGAAAAGGGAGTGGTTACATGGAGCGACAAATTCATAGTTGGAGTCAGCGCTATGCCAAATCAGTTACCTGGAATGTCCCTTCTGGAAAAAAAGTTATGCACTGGTTGGAGGCAAATCTCCCTCGTGAAGAAAGACTGTGTCTGATTCACAATGACTTCCGAATGGATAATGTGGTTTTGAATTATGAAAAGCCTTCACAGGTTATTGGTGTTTTAGACTGGGAAATGGCTACCATCGGTGATCCTTTAATGGACTTGGGGAACAGTTTAGCGTATTGGATTCAAGCCGATGACGATTTTTTTATAAAAGGAATGCGCCGACAACCTTCCCACATAGAAGGCATGCTGACTCGCGATGAAATAATTCGTTACTACACTCTTAAAATGGGATTGAAAATTGAAGATTTTCGCTTTTACAGAATTTATGGTTTGTTTCGACTGGCTGGAATCGTTCAACAACTTTATTACCGCTATGCCAAAGGACATACCCAAAACAAAGCTTTTAAAAATCTTTGGATGCTCTCTTTTTATTTGATTATGAGTTGCGAGAAAATCATAAAAAAAAGATGAAGCAAGAACAATTATGCATTCGGGAAAAACAATGGAATCTGGGTAGGGGCAATCTCATCAAACCCGGCAATGACCTTATTTGCGTATTGATAGTTTTGATTTTTAGTATGTGTGTTTTTGTAAGCCACACAATAAATTCCCGCTTCGTGTGCTGCTCGAATACCATTCGTAGAATCTTCAATAACCATACATTCTGATGGATCACAACCACTTACCGCTGCTGCCTTTATAAAAATTTCAGGATGGGGTTTGGAAGCAGTTAAGTCGGCACCACTAATTTTTGCCATAAAAAAGCGATCCAAATCAAAACGTTTGAAAATTTGATTGATATTGGCCATGGATGCGGAAGAGGCTAAGACCAGTCGAAGCCCAGATTCGTGATAATCTGCTATCAAATCATACACACCATCAATTAATTTAAAATCGAGATCATTCTCAAAGTAGTTTTTGAAATGGGCCCGTTTGCGAGCAACCAAATGAGTGGCAGGAACGGGGAGCTCAAATTCCTGACACAAACGTTCACATATCGACAAAGTTGCCTGTCCAGTAAAAGAATCATACAATGTATCTGGTACAGCTAAATTGAATTCAGAAAACATCTGATAATAAGCTTTTCTATGCAATGGCTCACTATTGACAATAACACCATCCATATCAAAAAGTACGGCTCGAAGCATGAGTGAATTTTGTCGTAAAAATACAAACTCGCTCTTCTAATATCATTTATTGAAGCAAGCAATCAATTGAAAAAGTCCTAGTATATTAGCAATACAAATTCAAAAATTGGTTTATGAAAAAGGGAGTACTATGGGCTGCGCTATTGAGTTTTTGCTTAACTAACGGACAGTTTTCTGTCGATTTATTTAAAGATATTAAGGCCCGGAACATAGGCCCTGGAGGAATGAGTGGACGTATCACAGCAATCGATGCAGTTCATGATGATCCTTCGATAATCTATGCCGGATCTGCTTCCGGTGGCCTATGGAAATCAACCAGTGGGGGCATCCAATGGACACCCCTTTTTCAAGATCAAATCACAGCTTCTATAGGAGCTCTTGCCG
>JBMHCG010000043.1:0-193983 GCA_049890035.1 Flavobacteriaceae bacterium
TCATCCAAATAAGAAGCAGATATAATATCCATATCTCCATCCCCGTCTAGATCTGCTGTATATACAGATTTTGCTTCAACTGTATTTGTTACTATGTCCGAAGCAGTAAAGGTAACTGTCCCTCCTAACATGGCTACATTGGTGACTACCCCTGTTATGGAAATTGTTGGGGTAGCTGTCATCGCTTCATTAAATATAGCTGTGATAGTTACTGTATCCGATGCTACTAAAAAGTTATCATCATCAATATCAGTAAGATTAACTGTAGGAGCAGTTGCATCTAATATGATTTTTATGCTATCATTCCCTGCGTAGGTATTTCCCGCGAGATCAGTTCCAGTAACAGTTACTTTATAACTTCCAGCAGAGACTCCAGAAGTACTCCAAGAGTAAGTAAATGTGGTACTACTAGTTGCAGTAAGGACTTGGTTATTTACTGCAGAACCTATGGTTATTCTTGGACCTGAAGCCATCACCTCATTAAAGGTTATTGTTACGGTTATATTATCTCCAGGTTTAATGATATTATCACTATCACTTGAAGTAATAGTTACTGTAGGGGTAGAAGAATCTAAGGTAAAGGTGATACTCTGTGTACCTGCTACATAAGCATTTCCTGCTAGATCCGTCCCACTGACTGTTGTATAAAATACACCTTCCGATAACGATCCTGATGATGTATCCCAACTATAGGTATATGAATTGGTTGATGCTATTTGGGTCATTGCAACAGTAGTTACTATTCCAGTAATTGAAATTTCTGGTGTAGCAGCCATAGACTCAGAAAAAACCGCAGTTATAGTTACTGTTTGTGAGTTATTAACATAGTTATTGTTATCCGAATTAGAAAGTGTTACAGTCGGTGGTGTTGCATCTGAACTAGGTGCCACTTTAGCTGTTTTACATCCACTACCGATTCCACTCCATCGCGGTCTGAGAGCCGAATTGTTCTTGATGGGATTGTTGTTACCCCATATGTTTTGTCTGTTATTGTAGATATTTGTGTTATTAGGAAAACACCAATAGGACAAATCTTGATTTAAATTGGTTGCATTATCGAAAAGTTGATTCACCCCGTTTTGGTCGTTCATACTCGATACATCCCAATATCCTATGTCTTGGTTGAAGTTACTTGCATTTTGAAATAACCCCATCATATTATTAACATTTGAGGTATCCCAACTACTTATATCTTGATTGAAAGAACTATTGTTCTGAAACAAACCTGACATGTTTGTAATCCCCGAAGTACAAACACATGTGACATCTTCATTGGCAGCTATTTTTGCTATAAGCTGTGTTCGGTTTACTTTCGTATATGTTTTTCCATTGACTACCCCTGTTGCTCCATTACTTGCACCATTACAAGTAATGGTCTTGTTATTTGAGGCCAATTGAAAAGTTTGAGCATGCAATCCAAAAACAGACAAAAAAAAGAGAATACAGAAAACATAACTAGGGATTCGATACGCAATAAGATCTAAGTATTTGTCTGATTTTAAATGCATATAATGATTTCATTTAGATTGTCTTTGGTTTCTAAAGCCAGTTTTTTTCGCACACCCGATCGTATATTGAAAAGTGTACGTTCGGAAATTCCCAAATGACTTTGGATTTGAGAATTGGAATAACACAACTTAATACACATGCAAACCCTAAGTTCTTGCATCGAAAATTTCCTGTTTCGAGTCAATAAACCTTTCAAAAAATCAGGATAGATTTCCGCAAACTGCATTTCAAATGTGGTATCCGTTTTCAATGCTATATAGTTATTCCAATCATAATTTACAGCAAATCAACTTGTAACTCTATCTTTTAAATCCTAAGTTTGAGTATGCAGTAATAATGCAGTAAAAAGATTGAATTGAACTTGTCAGAAAGTCAAACAAGTAGTAAATAGTGAATTTTTCAGTAACAACTAGAGTTTAAGAATGAAAGAATTCAAACTCTGGCCCTTATCTAATTGTAGCTTTTTGGACAATCGGTACCGCTGGCTTTCAACCGTTCGAATAGAAACACCCGAGATCCTTGCGATCTCGTCATTGGTATGATTCATTTTAATATAAGCAGCCAGACGTAAATCTGTTTTTGAAAGCTTTGTAAGCCCATTGAGATGGGTGTAAAAATCTGGATACACCTCTACAAACATATTGTCAAAATCTTGGTATGCCTTTTCTGAACCTATCACCATTTCCAGTTCTCTTGTGATTCTTGATGAAGATTGAATTTGCTCTTTCTGACTTGCTAACTGCTTTTGAATTTTTTTTAAATAATCATTTCGCTGGATGATAAAGTTTGTCTTACTGATCAGTTCACGATTTTTTTTATCCAACTCATTCTTAATATATTCTTTCTCAAGCTCCAATCGACTGCTTCTCTCTTTTTGATAATTGTAATTGATTCGAATGGTCAATAGGGAGAAGAATAGGATTACAGTACAAACAATTAACAGGTACAAATAGGTATTGTATCTAATTTTACTTTCATTTATTTCTCTAAAAGAATTTGATAGCTGAATCTGACTTTCTAAATTATTTAAAGTGTTAAAGATTTTTCTTTCAAACCCACCTGCCTGAATCATTAATAAAGAGTCCTTTATCTGAATCAATTTTTGAGGAGTGTTTTTCTTGGTATAAATTTTTTCAAGGACTTTGTAATTGTATTTTTTTTCTATCTCACTCAAATTCTTAATTGATAGGTTTTGAAGGGCGATTTCTTCTGACTTAGTTAAATTTCCAATCCCATAATAGCACTCGGCAATTCTGGACCCTAATGCCGCCAACTCAGTCGGTAGATTTTTTAGTATTTTTTCTGCATCACTCAAAAAAGAAAGTGCCATATCAAACTTCTTTATGGATTGATAAAATGCTCCGTATGCAACATAGCAATATCCAAAATTCCTTGTAAAGTATATGTTTGACTCGTGTTGGTTTTTATACAAATTATAGTAAGATTGTGCTTTTTGAAAATAGTTGTCGGCGGATTGTAAATTATTTTGCAACAGACTGATTGCTATCAATTGTGATAACGAATACAAGACATCTTCCCCTTTATTTTTCTTTAGTCGTCTTTCGTACACATCTAAATAAATTTTCTCTGCCTGGCTGAAATTTTGTAAAGATTGCTCGATCAAACCAATATTTGATTTTGAGGTATTGATGCCAAAAAACGCATTTTCTTTGTTTCTGAGAATTTTAAAAATCTCAAGTGACTTATTATACTTCTCCCTCGCCTTTTCATATTCTCCATTCTTTAGATAAATATTCCCAATGTTGAGTAATACCCATGGAGGCTGATCCGCTTCTGGTGCCCTTTTATTGGCATCTGACATGGATTCATATAACTTTAGTGCATTATCATAATACGAGAGTGCAGAGGCATCCAGTCCTATGTCAGATAAAACATCTCCGATCAAAGCATAAGTTCCTATAACAAGGCTATCGACCTCTTTGTTTTGAATCGTTTCTACATACTTAATACCCATTTCAATAGCCTTGTTGGGATTGATATTCCGATATTTTAAAATGGAATCTCTAAATTGAATGTCAGTTTGACTGTGAACAGACATTGCTATCAAAAACGTTAAGAGTGTTATAAAACGAATCAAGAACCTATTTTTTTAAAATTAGGAAAATTAGTATCGCGGCGATCGTTGCAAAGACGACTTCAATTAGTGTTTTTCTGTTCATTTTTACTAAAATAATTCTCTCTGTACTGTAAAAATTCACTGCGTGACATTCTTTTACCGTTAACATAAATTGACTTCACCCCCTGTGGTAATTCGTTGTGAAACAAAAATGTAAAGTCCATAAGTTTGTTGTTTTTTAAATTTTAATTTGTCTTTGCACCTAATCTAGGATGCTTTTAATAATAGGGTCACACGCTTTTGAAAAAGCTCTAGATTAGTAATGACTTGATAGCGGTTACTCATTCAGTTGTGGGTTTGTTACTATTTAATGTAGTACTCTTTCAAGTTCGTATTTAAATAATGAACAATCATCTTCTGTTTATCTTTTCTGAATAAAATTTCAATCGGTTCGTAACGATGACCGCCACCGTGCCCGTCGCTAATCATTATTTTTTTTATGGAATTTTGCATCCTCGAAACAATTCCTAAAGTCAAGAGTTTACCTGGGTCATTTTTTGGATAATTTGAAAAAGAAATACTACAGAACCCTTTGGGATTTCGTTGCATATCATTTTTAAAGGCAACTTTCCTTCCTTTGTAATTTGTTGAAATCCAGTCTCCATAAAGGAGTGGGATTTCATCCTTTTTCAATACTTCATAATCTTTTTGTGCCCAAGTCACAGCACAAATAAAAAATATGGAATAGGTTAGTTTTTTCATTGCATGAATTGATTGTCATTATTACTTCTTTGTAAACCAAAAATAGTTTCGAAGGAGGCTCTTGCAAGAATCCATCTTAGAAGATCCCTACCATATAATTTAAGAGTGATTTCCACCATTTCATATATTCAAATAAAATTTTAATCTTTTACATGTGTTCGATTCAACACAAAGCCGTATTTGTGTTACACTTTTCATAAAGTTAAATCAAATGAAGACAAATCATATTACTGCAAAATTACTGCGGCAATAAGTCAAGGATTGTGCTTGGGATCAAGACGCGTTTTGGAACTTTTACGGTACATAAAAAACCTGCAAATCGTAAAGAGTTGCGATCATATTAGTACTTCGGTTGAAAATCACACCTTATTAGATAGTAATATCAAATCAATAAAGGAGTTGGAGAATAAATCCTAACAATAACAACAGTTACGAGGTTCATTGCCGCAGACAATCGCGGACAGCTATGGCATTAATAGACAAATACGGACAGTATATAGGAGGGAAAAGCTATAGTTATTTATATATGATGAAATGCACTCTCACTAACTTCAAATATTAATAATTGTCGAAAAATAAACTAAAAATGTACTCCCCTAGTAGAGGTATTTTATAATTTCTATAATTTAGGAGTCTTATTATCCATAAACCAATTTAAGTGAAGTCTACAGTTTCCGTTTTAGCTATTTGTTTTTTATCATTTATCATAATTTTTAATGGTTGTTCTAGTAATGTTGAAGAATCAATAGCTCCAAATGAAATTACTGAAACGATTACTTCAGAAAATTCACAAACCCAAAATGAAAATTTAAGTGAGTACTTTTCGATTAATATAATTGGAAATGGAACTTACCAAAGAAATGGGGCACCTTACCCCCCCCTAGAGTATGATATTGAATTGATCTCAGGGGATGTAAACGATGATGGGAATTATGCAAAAGGGTCGAAAATTAGATTATCTATAACAGAAAATCCAGGTTGGGAGTTAGATTACTCTCAACTTATTGAAGGTATTTTGGATCAAGGAATTGAAATTGAAGATAGTTTAGAAATTAAATTAGAGGTACACACTACACAGAACACTTTCCCATATAATGAAGTCAATAATGATGGTGCCTTTATTAATGTTGGTTCCAACATTGGTGCCTATGCAGAATGGAACGAACCCAACGAGGAATTAAACTATTATGTTTCAGAAAACTTTATGTACTCTGGATATATAGAAGCCTATAAAGATAGAATGTTTGAAATAAGGCAATTATTAGGGAAATGGGGACCACTAGATGTATTGATTTACGACTGGGAAGAAAATCCTGAAAAAAATAGAGAAATGTATTTGAAAACTCGTGAAGGGCGAGCAGCAAAAGCCTATGAAATGCAACTAATCAGTAATCCAGAAAATTGGGTAGATGGCGAAATGGAGAGATATGATGAGTCCGTAAGGAATGATGGGTGGCCATTTGGTTCAGCTGATGCCAGAATGGGTTTTAGAAAACAAATAGGAAGTATTTATAAGAATAAGTACATGGAGTATATAGATATGTGGTCAAACAGCTCTGGAGTAACAAAAAATGAGTTACTACAATCTGAAAATTTTCATTGGGAATGGGAAACTGGTGCATATCACGAGTATATTCATATATGGCAAGCTTCACAAAACAAACATGGCTTCGTTAACGAAATGGGAGGTTGCCATAATTGCAATCCATGGACTGAAAGAGATCCAAATTTGAATGCAACTTGGATTGCACCAAGATGGTTTCAAGAAGGACAATGTGCAGTCATACAATCCATTTTATCTGAAAAGATGGAATATCGTGCCGAACAAGGCCATTGTTGTACTCTCCCACCCCCTATTTTTAAAGTTAGAAATTATATTGAAAAGAACCTCTTAAATACTGACTTGGATAGATTAAGAAGAGATGATACAGGAATGGTAGGATATTATACAACAGGTGAAGCCGCTTCATTTTACAAATTTGCCAAAATGAACCACTCTTTAGAAACATTTATGTCTTTTGAAACACATAAAGGAAACTTTGGTTATGCATCTGCATTGCAAGAATTTCTTGGACAATCCGAAGATGAATTTTATTTAGAGTTTAACCAGTGGTATTTTGATTCAAATCTTAGTGAAAAACAAAAATTAGATTTTTTATATCCAGAAGGTCTTAATCCAATTCTGATCGAAATAGAAAAAAGAAGATAAGTGAATAAAACCCTGGACATGGGTCCAATCTCCTTAGATTCTCAATTCATTAACTCCCGCCGTCCTTTCAAAAAGGTTTTTATATGAGGATTCGTGAATGCAAACTGAGGGTAAACACCAGCCTATCCATATGAAGATTTTCCGAATTACGATTTAATATTTTACTCATAATTATAACTTTTTATCAATTTGGGTAGAATCAAAATAAACCAGCAGGTTGGGAGATCAAAAGGAAAAGAGTTACCATAGAGAACGATTAAACGAAGACTTAAAATCATTATAAAGAACTTTTCAATCAAGAAGAAGACCCGACCGATTTTCACAATGGAACCTTAAAATTGCGAGATTAGGAAAATATATATCCAAGGTTCTAAGGCATATGCTTTAGTAACCAACCTATATCTTCATCTCGTTCCATTACACGAGATTTTAAGTCTATTATCCTACGATAGTCTTTTCCTCCTACTTCTTTTACTTTAATCTCACCTATTTTTTCCAACCCTTAAATGTTTTTAGGGGTTATACTAAAATAATAGCAGACATCTTTTTAGACCACATAGATTTACGCTGTAATCACTGGTCTCTTGTTAGAGGCATTTTTTCCTATACAGATTTTAGCATATCAAAGAGAGCATCTAGCTTCTCTGTGTCACTCAACCCATCAAAATCCTTTTTATATATAAATTAAAAAAGACCTTTACAGACAAAGAAATGGAGGAAAAAAAGGGATGGAATTAAAACAATATAACCTCTTGAAAATCAAGAGGTTATATTGTTGTGAAGTACCTCGGGTGGGAATCGAACCCACACTCTGTTGCCAGAACTGGATTTTGAATCCAGCGCGTCTACCAGTTCCGCCACCGAGGTGTGTGTAAGGATGTCAAAAGTATAAAAATATTCAGATATGCCTGTTTTTTTCAGTAAAAATAATGGGGCAATGGATATTTGAATTACATTTGCATTCCTATTACGAAAGGTGGAAACAGTTGCTAAAATATTCCCTTGTACACAGAGCCAAGAACTGGCAGTACAAATTGCCACACATTTTGGAGTTTCACTAGGAAAGGTTATTTTTTCTCGCTATAGCGACGGAGAATTTCAGCCCTCTTTTGAAGAGTCTGTCCGGGGTGCCCGTGTTTTTATTGTAGGATCTACGCATCCAAGTTCAGAAAATTTAATGGAAATGCTATTGATGCTCGATGCCGCTAAGCGTGCATCAGCAAGGCACATTACTGCTGTCATGCCCTATTTTGGTTGGGCGCGCCAAGATCGTAAAGACAAACCACGCGTTCCTATCGGAGCCAAATTGGTAGCTAATTTACTTGAAGCTGCAGGTGCAACCCGTATTATCACTATGGATTTGCATGCCGACCAAATCCAAGGTTTTTTTGAGAAACCCGTCGATCATTTATTTGCCTCTACCATTTTTGTCCCCTATATCGAATCCCTCAAATTGAACAATCTGACCATTGCTTCTCCTGATATGGGAGGTTCTAAGCGAGCCTATGCGTATTCCAAATTCCTGGGATCTGATGTTGTAATATGCTACAAGCAGCGAGCGAAAGCTAACGTCATTTCACACATGGAATTAATCGGTGATGTCACGGGAAAAAATGTTGTGTTAGTCGATGACATGGTCGATACTGCTGGCACATTGACTAAGGCCGCCGAAGTGATGATAGAACGGGGTGCTTTAAGTGTTCGTGCCATCTGCACGCATGCCATTCTCTCTGGCAACGCTTATGAACGAATTGAAAACTCACAATTGGAAGAACTCATTGTGACTGACAGCATACCCCCCAAAAAAGAAAGTTCTAAAATCAAGGTATTGACCTGTGCACCCTTGTTTGCCAATACCATGACCAATGTGCACAAAAACAAATCCATACATTCGAATTTTATTAATTAATTCTACATATGAAATCAATCACAATCAACGGATCTAAAAGAGAAAGCGTCGGCAAGGCAGCAACCAAAGCCATACGCAATGCTGGAGGAGTTCCTTGTGTGTTGTACGGTGGAGAGCAACCCCTCCATTTTTCAGCCAAAGAACTTGACTTTAGCAAATTGGTGTATACACCCAACGCACACACTGTGGTTATCGCCCTTGAAGATGGCTCAAAAATTGATGCCATTCTTCAAGACATTCAATTCCATCCAGTAACAGACAAAATTCTCCATGTAGATTTTTATCAGTTGCATCAGGACAAAGAAATTTCAATGGATATTCCTGTTCAGCTCCAAGGGGCCGCTCCTGGAGTGCTAAACAGTGGGGGTGTTTTGCGTTTGAGTAAACGCAAGCTCCGTGTTCGTGCACTTCCTGCCAATCTACCTGATTATATCACTGTTGATATTTCAGGCTTAGAAATGGGTAACAAATTTTATACGGCCGAACTGAAAAATGACGCTTTCATTTTGCTTCACCCAGACAATACTGTAGTTTGCCAAGTGAAAGCTTCGCGGGCTTCCATCAAAGCATCTACAGAAAGTGAAGCGGATGAGAACGAAACGGCAGAAGCAGAAACCGCTGAATAGTTCATCCCCTGGGTTAAATGTTCAAAAAAGCATCGGTTTTCCTCCGATGCTTTTTATTTTTGCAGCATGTTTTCTTTTAAGAAGTGGTTGCGTGCAAAGCCATTGGCCATGAAAAAGTATTTAATTGTTGGACTGGGAAATATCGGTGAGGAATATCACCTTACACGCCATAATATTGGTTTTGATGTAATTGACAAACTAGCTCAACTGTGGAAATTAGAATTTGAATTAGAGAAAACAGCCTATTGCACACGCAAGAATTACAAAGGGAAAACATTTATTCTTATAAAACCAACCACCTTTATGAACCGCAGTGGTAAAGCCGTTCGATATTGGGCTCTCAAAGAAAATATTCCCATTCAAAATATCCTGATCATTACAGATGATTTGCATCTTCCCTTCGGAACCCTTCGCCTTCGTGGAAAGGGGCGTTCTGGCGGGCACAATGGTTTAAAAGATATTGAAGCCATGCTCAACACGCCGCACTACCCCCGTTTGCGATTTGGCATTGGACAAGACAAAAAAGGTAGCAGTCAAGTAGATTTTGTATTAGGAAAATGGGATGCAGAAGAAAGTCAGCTACTAAACGAAAGGTTGGAGCGAGCCAAAGAAATGATCCTATCATTTGCCTTAGCTGGATTACAAAACACCATGAACCAATTCAACGGTACCTAGATTTATTCTACCTGAAACGAGAAGGGTACAGAGCGGGCACTATTACCTTGTGAATCGATGGTTGTAACGGCCCAATAGTAGGTGCCTGGGGAAGTAAGGGATTGTTGATAGATAGTCGCTGTGGTATCCGCTTCAAGAATTTGCATGGTATCGATGCTTTCACCAAGGTAAAAGGTATAACGAAGTGCCTCCGCGTCCAAATCATGACCCTTCCATTCAAAGAATACCTCACCTGAAGGAATAATGGCTCCTTCCGATGGCTGAAGTAACAAAGTTGCAAAAGGAATATGATTGGCAATGGTATCCGATTCTAAATAAAATCGCCAGGAGGTACTTCGTGCTTCGACAAGGCTGGCTTCGGATAAAGAAAGCACCCACCATTCATAAGGGAATCCCTTATCCAAAACCATATTGGTTGTTTGCAGCATTGTCTGTTCTTTATATTGCTGTCCTGTCTGGCTGTTTTCTACAACCAATTCATACGAATCGGTATATAAAGCAGCACGCCATCGAAACGTTACTTGACTGGTAGTATCGTTGATACTAAAGGCTGTTGTACAGCTGTCTAAATTATCGGGTGCCAATAGAACAGCAGGGTCCGGTTCGGGGATAGCCGGTGGACTACACCCAATCCAAATACCAAAGAACAAACTTAAATACAGCTTTTTCATTGCACCAATACTTTTAATGATTCCGTACCTTCAGCATGCTGCAATCGAACAAGATAAACGCCCGCAGGATAGCCGCTTAAATCCAATACAACTTTTCGGTTATCAGAATGCAATCGGTGTGTTTTATGATACCAAATCTCGCCACTCATTGGTGTGATCAAGACCCTTACACTGGGGGTTTGACCGCCAACCAAAACTTCGATTATTCCTTGGGTTGGATTGGGGTATAACATAGATTTTTGAGCCCAATACAAACGTTCATGATAAGCCAATTGACATCCGTCTGCTGACGCTACATGCAATTCATTTACCCCTTCTTCCAAAGGCAATTCTACCTGGTTTTGGTTACTTACAGTATAACGCTTAGCGTTAAGATCAATGCGATACTCCGGGGCACCGCTAAGATTCAATTGTACCTTATTTTGTGCAGTCAAAATTTCAGTAGTGACCGAAAGCGGAGCGGGTGAACCTATAGATGCCGTATAACACAGTTCGAAGGTAGGAGCATCGGGACTTGTTATACAAATAGAATAAGCACCGCTTGCTAAATTTGACAAGCGCAATCCATTGTTTGTAAACGACTGGTTTCGTTCGTAACCGTTGGGGCCCAAAATCTCAAGCTGGTAGGAAAAATCAGCCAGGGGATCAATTTCCAAACGGCCGTTATTTTTATCCCTACAGCTAGTATCGTACTTCCGAATCGTAAAATTATTAGGGCTGTTTATATCGCAAAGATCTCCAATCCCATCCCCATCAAAATCCTCTTGTGCTGGATTGGTGACCTCGGGACAATTGTCCATTCGGTCTGCGATTGCGTCTGCATCACTATTGATTTCAATCGCCCCTTCCAGACAGGCTTGTATTTCAAATTCAAGAAGACTTCCAGAGTCTTCAATTTCACTATCAATGATTTGAAGTTTCCAAACACCAAAGATCGATTTACCCACAACCTTTGACAAATCACCAATAGGTCGAAAAGAACCGCTGAATGGTGCCGATCCAGTCGTTATTGAAGTGGCCGCTTGTTGGTCAAAGAAAGTTTGGGTGAAATTGTCAAATTTTCCTCCATTATTTTCTGCCAGAACAACAGTAGTCCCGTCTGGAGCGCGTAACCGTAGGGTCAAATCTTGCAAATATGTGTGTTGAATCGTTAGTCGCACGTTGAGATCAGAAATCAAATTTGTCTCTGTGATCGCAATCGATGCCTCTGTGTATCCCACATTTTGAAAATTCGCATCTTCCAAAAGAATAGGTAAATCGCCAGCCGTGTAATTCAAACAGTTTACCGCCGCTGTTTGAAAAACATACGGTTCTGAAAAAACACTTTCTCCACATACATTACGGGAACGAACTCGCCAATAATATTCTGTACCTGGAGTCCAATTGACATTTGACAAGCGGGGCTCTTGGGTTACAGTTTGACTCACTGCATTTGAAAAATCATTTGTGCTACTCCATTCCACTATATAAGTACTCGCATTAGCATTGGATTCCCATTCCAAGGCATGGGAAACAGAAATTTCTTCAGAGCCATTGGCTGGTTCTTGCAGTACAGGAGCTTCTAAAGCATTTGAAAAAACACGGAAATATAGATTAAATTCTGATACAACGTTACCCGATTGGGCTCGGATGATTATATTTTCTCTCTCAAAACTTTGAGCATTTTCCGTGCTTAGTGATAGAATTCCTTTGCTGTCGCTTTCATTCAACAAGGGTACAGAGAAACTTCCTGTGATTCCTTCAGGGAGATCTACAAAGGAGAGTTGGGTCTCTTGATCATAAATCAAGGTGTAGGGTACTTCAAAGCGATCTGGCTGACATCGTTCAGCCTCATATTGATCAAGAACCAATTGATGGGATTGATTTAAAATAGTAATCGGAGCTTCATTTACTGCGAAAAAGATATTGTCTATTGGCATTATCTTTATTCGCGCATTTTCGGTGTTAATTCCTGAAGGAACAACCACTAGGGCTTCCCCATCATTAGGGGTTTCTTGTTGCAGGGTATGGGTAAAGTTTTCACTTCCATCGGGAGAAAGTACAATTGTGACGCTTTGGGTATTGATTGGAATACGATTCGTTTCAGCACTATCCCAACGGATCCATTCTGCTTGACCCGATTGCCATACAATGGGTTCGCTTTGTGATAAAACACGGAAAGGACCGGCTTGGTCAAGGACCGTAATCCGCATACGATCCTGGTCAACCAACCCGCCTTGCCCACTCGCTACGGATTGTCGATCGCGAACGGTTACCCCCCACTGCAAAGTCCGTCCAACAGTGGGTACCGTTTCCCAATCACTATTCAATTTTGGTTCTGTCTCTATTAATTCCCCCAACAAAATACGGTCCCACTGCGGTATGTGTCGTGTTGATTCGATTCGTGGTGGAAGGGAACGTGCCTGAGCACCGCTGGCATTTTGAGGTCCAAATTCGCTTGATCCTATTTCTCCCGTATCCAGTTGTTCCCAACAATAGTATAGTTCTTCCTCATCAGGATCACTTGCTGTGGCTTGCAAAACATAAGCGGTTCCTTTAGGAATCGTGTAGTCATTCCCTGCAGAGACGGAAGGTGGCGTATTGGTCAATGGCTGTGGAACATAGCAACTAGAGGTATTCAAAAAACCTTGAATACTTGCAATACTGATATAATGAAAATACGGATCTCCATGCGCTTGAACATTATCGGGCCCTACCAAACCAGCATACCCCATAATGGTTGTTCCACTACCGGGTTCTACATTGGAACCTGTACCTTCATTCAAATAAGAAAACGAGTGGTAGGCTCCAAATTGGTGACCCAATTCGTGTGCGACATAATCCAAGTCAAAATAATCATTTAAAAAAGGACTTCCATCAAACGTTTCGAAAGGGTGAATGGTATACCCTTGTCCTTTTTGGTTGGTTTTACAAACACAAGCAATACATCCAGAATTACCGTCGGCTTCTCCATAACCCAACAGATGACCTACATCGTAGTTGGCTTCCCCGACTACTTCGGTAAAAAAAGCTTGTGCTTCACCGTTAAAATTCCCAGTAAAGGAATCCGTGCTTGCATTCGGCATCATCAATTCACTACCACTGACCAATTCGAGACGGATCCCCAAGTCCGTTTCAAAAACTTGATTGATACGATTGAGGGTAGCCACAACAGCAGCAAAAGCATCTTCCTGAGCAGAACCATTCCCATCATCCCCATCATCCCAATAGGCAGTAAATTCTCCTGTCGTAGCTATAGCGATTCGGAATGTTTTAAGGTTGACTTGTTTGTTGGAGCTCTTTTTGTTTACAAACTGTTGTGGGCTTTTCGTCCTATTTGCAAGTGGGGTACTGCATTGAAAGGCGGCAGAAATAAATGCTCTTTGACGTTCATACACAAGGTGTCGATGATTTTTTCTCTTATCGGGTTGCACAAAGTAATGCGCCCCCTCAGGGGTTTGAATCCAAGCGTTGACACCTTGAGGCGAAAGGGTTATGCGAGCTACTACTCCTTCTCGCTCCGTACTCCAACCCATGTATGTCTGAACATGGGGTGCTTTCTTAGCTACTGCAGCAGCCATAGTAGGTACGGCCTTCAATAGGAAAGCCTCTGTCACGCCACTTTCGTTGGGTAAAAATAGAATGGTCGGCTCCTTAGCTTTCTGTTGTATTGAAACGCTAGGGCTGTATGAATCAAAAAAAGAGGGATCTAAATCATAATAAGTTCCTTGCACTGCATTCGGTGCGTGAGACTGATGCGTCCAATACGACTGGGCTACAAGCCATTGTATAGTAAAGAATAGGAAAACAAGTGTGGTGATTCGATTCAAACCCTTGAAATTGGAACTTGCTTTATGTGAAATGTTTGAACCCACGTATTGGTATTGGTGTTCCAAAGAGGTATTTTTGTTTGGTCATTCAAGATATGTAAAATCGATGAAGGTAATTCGAGATTTAAAAAATTTTACCAGCACCAAAAAAACGGTGCTAACCATTGGTACATTTGATGGCGTACATATAGGTCATCAAAAAATCATTCAACAGCTCGTTGCTGTTGCAAAAGCTCAAAATCTTGAATCGGTTGTTTTGACCTTTTTCCCACACCCGCGTATGGTTCTTCAAAACGAAAATGCTGTGCAAATGATTGACAGTATGGAGGAAAAAATTCACGGCTTGGAACAATTGGGCGTAGATATTTTAGTTATCCATCCATTTTCACTTTCTTTCTCTCGGACTACGGCAGTATCTTTTGCTCGCGATACAATAGCCACACAATTAAATTGTCAACATGTCATCATCGGTTACGATCATCGTTTTGGCCAAAATAGGGAAGCAACCATAAAAGATCTTGAACAATTTGGAGAAGTTTATGACTTTCAGGTGACTGTCATTCCAGTCCAGGATATTGAATCCATCGCTGTGAGTTCGACCAAAATCCGCAAGGCGATTGTCAGTGGGGACTTACCCTCGGCACAGCGGTATTTAAATCGTCCTTTTCGATTAGCAGGAACGGTTGTTCAAGGGGAACGAGTTGGAAAAACTATCGGATTTCCAACGGCTAACCTAAAGATTGAAGAAATCTATAAATTACAACCGCCTAAGGGAGTATATCTTGTCAATAGTACCATTGACAAACATTTATACTGGGGGATGATGAACATTGGTAATCGACCAACCTTTGAAGGCAAAAAAATCACAGTTGAAGTACATTTTTTTGATCTCAATCAAGACCTTTATCAAAGGAAAATTAGCTTGAATCTATTTGAAAAAATCCGCGAAGAGAAAAAATTTGACTCCCAAGAAAGTTTACAAGAGCAACTGAAAAAAGACAAATTACATTGCGTTCGAATCATTGGTGAGATTCCCAATCGAACTACTACCTTTGCAAAAAATTAGTTTATGCTATCACTTTCCTTTGTTCGAGACAACAAATCACAGGTTTTAGAAGGCTTACAAAAAAGAGGCTTTGCCGAATTGGAATTAATAGATCAACTGCTGGATATAGACCAACAACGTCGTAAAGTCCAGACAACACTGGATCAAAAACTGGCGGAGGCAAATCAAAAAGCAAAGGAAATTGGGATGCTTTACAAAAGCGGAAAGACAGTAGAAGCCAATCAAATTAAAGAAACTACAGCAACCCTTAAAGGAGAAACCAAGGATCTGCAAGAGACACTACAAGAACTAGAAAAAAACCTTCTCTCCCTTCGCACACAAATTCCTAACATCCCTCATGAAAGTGTACCCACAGGGAACTCAGAAGCCGACAATGAAGAAGTCTTTCGAGCTGGGGACATCCCTACACTCCATGAAGGGGCACGCCCGCATTGGGAATTAGCTGCTGATTATCAACTGATTGACTTTGATTTAGGAAGTAAAATCACCGGTGCTGGTTTTCCCGTATACACTGGAAAAGGAGCCCGTTTGCAGCGCGCGCTGATCAACTTTTTTTTAGATTTCAATACCCAAGCAGGCTATCAGGAAATTCAAGTACCGCATTTAGTCAATGAAGATTCCGGTTTTGGTACAGGACAACTCCCTGATAAAGAGGGGCAAATGTATCAGGTGCAAAATGATAACCTGTATCTTATTCCCACAGCTGAAGTACCACTGACGAATATCTATCGGAATGTTTTGCTCAACGAATCTGATTTACCTATTTCCCTAACTGGCTATACCCCATGTTTTCGAAGGGAAGCAGGGAGTTACGGGGCCCATGTTCGTGGACTCAACCGACTCCATCAATTCGATAAAGTAGAAATTGTTCGATTGGAAACACCCGAGCATTCGATGGCAGCCTTGGATGCTATGGTAGAGCACGTTAAAAAGTTGTTGGACGCCTTGGAATTACCCTATCGAATTTTGCGGCTTTGCGCTGGTGATCTTGGTTTTACTTCTACTTTAACCTATGATTTTGAAGTTTTCTCTACGGCGCAAAATCGCTGGTTAGAAATCAGTTCTGTATCAAACTTCAATAGTTTTCAGGCTGAAAGACTGCAATTGCGATACAAAACTAAGGATGGAAAAAAACACAGTGTTCACACGCTTAATGGGAGTTCATTGGCCCTCCCACGAGTGATTGCAGGCCTATTAGAAAATTATCAAACCCCTGAGGGAATTCGTATTCCTAAGGCACTGGTACCCTATTGTGGTTTCGAAGCAATCCACCAACCATGATACTCTACAACGTCACTGTCAGTCTCGATCCCGATGTAGAAGCAGCATGGGTTGCATGGGTTCAGGAAGAACACATCCCTGAAATGATGGCTACGCAAAAATTTATTTCGGCACAACTGGTTCGCATCAAAGACGACCTACAAAGGCCCACAGGCAATTATGCAGTTCAATACAAAACTAGCAGTCAACAACTGATGGATGCGTACCTCAAAGAAGATGCCGCACGACTTCGCGCCAAGACAGAAGCCCGTTTTGGTAACAAAGTATTGGCTTTTCGTACGTTTCTTGAACTGTTGAACGAGACGCCATGAAACCTGTTACACCCAAGAAACACCTCGGACAACACTTCCTTACCGCACCCGCCATCGCTCAGAAAATAGCCGATAACTTGTTGTTTGATACCTTTGATAAGGTACTTGAAATTGGTCCTGGAACAGGTGTTCTCACACAGTTTTTGATCGAAAAAACAAAGCTATTACAGCTTGTGGAAATTGACAAAGAATCCATTCATTATCTGCACGAACGCTATCCGCAACTGAAAAATCAAATTCACGAGGGAGATTTTTTAAAAATGGATCTACGTACTTTTTTTCAGGGAGATTCCTTTGCGATTATAGGTAATTTCCCCTACAATATATCAACTCAAATCGTTTTCAAAGTGCTTGAAAATCGTTCCCTTATCCCTTTTTTTACAGGGATGTTCCAAAAAGAAGTAGCCGAAAGAATTTGTGAAGCTCCCGGTACGAAGAAATTCGGTATCCTGTCGGTCCTCAGTCAAATTTTCTATGACACCCACTATTGTTTCACAGTCAAACCTGGGGTTTTCAATCCGCCTCCTAAAGTAGATTCCGGCGTTATTCGTTTAACAAGAAAAGACAACTTCCACTGTCCCTGTGACGAAGCATTGCTCTTCCGACTGGTAAAGATGAGTTTTCAGCAGCGGAGAAAAACACTTCGGAACAGTCTTAAGCCAATGGGATTACCAAAAAGTCTAACAGAAGATAGTATCTTTGACCAACGACCGGAAAAGCTCTCCGGTGATCAATTTATTGCGCTAACACAAATGATCGAAGATGGCCCGTTTTCAGATTGATAAAACCCAAATTCTCGAGATTCGATCCCTTATCGAAGCGCAGGATAACCGTTTGTTACAGCGTAAGTTACACCAACTCCACTACGCGGATATTGCTGAAATTATCCAAGAACTTGGGATCGAACAGGCGATATATCTGGTCAAGTTGTTGGACAGCACCAAAACAGCCGATGCCTTAGCAGAATTGGATGAAGACATCCGGGAAAGTATTTTAGAAAAACTTTCTGCCAAAGAAATTGCCGATGAAATCGAAGAACTAGATACGGATGATGCAACGGATCTTATTGCTGAATTGCCCGAAGCCCGCCAAGAAAAAGTAATCAACGAAATTTCGGACAGCACTCATGCGGAAGATATTCGTGACCTGCTTCGATATGATGAAAATACAGCTGGAGGCCTGATGGCCAAAGAGCTGGTCAAAGTTCAAGAAGATCTGAGTGTTCTGAAGTGTGTCAATGCCATGCGTGCCCAGGCATCCAATGTCACCCGAGTCCATTCCATCTATGTGGTAGACAGCAACAACCACCTGAAAGGAAGACTCTCACTAAAAGATCTGATAACGGCCAATTCGAGAGCACTCGTTAAAGATATCTCCATCCCAAAGGTGGACTACGTAACCGTGGATCAGGATGGAGAAGATGTGGCTAAAATTATGTCCAAATATGATCTTGAAGCCATTCCAGTAGTCAATGACAAAAAAGAATTGTTAGGGAGAATCACTATTGATGATATTGTCGATTTTATCAAAGAAGAAGCCGAAGAAGACTATTTGTTAGCTGCTGGAGTTACGAATGATGTGGAAGCCGATGACACGATATGGGACTTAAGTAGAGCCCGACTACCGTGGTTGTTTCTAGGACTGATTGGAGGTTTGGGGAGTGTTTTTATCCTTCAGAACTTTGAAGAAATTATGTCCCAGCCCAACTTACGAAATCTCTTTTTTTATACCCCATTAATAGCCGCAATGGCGGGTAATGTAGGAGTGCAATCTTCTGCCATTATCGTCCAAGGACTGGCCAATGATGTTGTCAAAGGGTCGCTTATTTCTCGCCTTCTCAAAGAAATTGGCCTGAGTTTGATCAATGGTGTTGCGCTTTCCGTGCTGCTGATACTCTTCGGCTGGCTGATCCATCAAGAATTTATTTTAAGCCTTACCATCGCGGGTGCTATGATGAGTGTTATCATTGTTGCAGCTTTGGTGGGAACCTTTGTCCCTATCGTTTTAGATAAAAATGGAATTGACCCTGCCATAGCAACGGGTCCTTTTATCACTACCTGCAATGATATTTTTGGGATTTACCTCTTCTTTTACTTTGCTAAAATCATCCTTCAGTTCTAGACCATGACCATATTGCATGTTGATGAAAATCACCCCCTGCTATGGGAAGGTTTTGAAGCACTAGGACACCGCAACGTACAGGCCTATGATACTCCCCTGGACACCATAAGGCCGACACTCAATCAGTATGAGGGTTTGATCATACGTTCACGATTCCCTGTTGATAAGTCTTTTTTAAACCAAGCATGCAACCTTCAATTTATTGGTCGCGTAGGTGCTGGTTTGGAAAATATAGACACAGCCTATGCCCGCCAAAAAGATATTGCGCTACTGGCAGCTCCTGAGGGAAATCAGAATGCTGTCGGGGAACATACGCTTGGATTGCTTTTGGGATTGTTGACCAAACAGCGGTTGGGTCACTTGTCCATTCAAGCTGGAAACTGGCTGCGGGAAGCCCACAGAGGATGGGAACTGGCAGGCAAAACTGTCGGGATTATTGGGTATGGTCATATGGGCAGGAGTTTTGCTCAAAAACTCTCCGGGATGGGTGTCCGCGTTCTATGCCACGATCGGATACCCAACCGTGGTGATGCATTCGCCTCACAAGTACCCTTAGAAACACTTTATGAACAAGCTCAAGTCATCAGTTTGCACACCGATCAAAACCCATCTACTCAACCCGTTGTCAACACAACTTTCATTCAAAAAATGCAGCAGCCATTTTGGCTTCTCAATACCGCTCGCGGGAGTGCTGTCGATACACAAGCACTCGTTGAAGGGTTGCGGTCAGGTAAAGTATTGGGTGCTGGATTGGACGTTTTGGAATACGAATCCAAATCATTCCACTCTATTTTTCAATCAGAAGAACGTCCCCAAGCATTGAATTTTCTATTACAAGCAGACAATGTACTATTGAGTCCTCATGTAGGTGGTTGGACAATGGAAAGTCACAAACGTTTGGCTTCTGTCATTTTAAATAAATTTAAATCGCTTTTTCATTAACCAAAACTCCTTCGTATGAAAAATATACTTATTCTATGTACGGGTAATTCATGCCGCAGCCAAATAGCCCACGGCCTATTAGAACTATATACGGGTGACTTGGCTACAATCTATTCGGCAGGCATCGAAATCCATGGAGTGAATCCAAGAGCCATTGCAACACTAAAAGAAATTGATGTGGACATCTCGCATCACACCTCAAATTTAGTAGACGAATACATGACCATCCCTTTTGATTTTATTCTTACCGTTTGCGATCATGCTGCTGAAAATTGCCCTGTTTTCCCTTCTCAAACAGCCCAACGAATCCATCACAATTTTTCAGATCCAAGTAGATTGAAAGGAAGTGAGCAAGCTATAGAGGAGGCTTTTCGTAAAACGCGAGAAGAGATCAGTACCTTTTGTCAACAGTTTGTCACTGACTATTTAAGCTAAGTGGTCACAAATTGAACGGTTTCTTGCGTTCGTTGTTCCAAAAGAATTTTCTTGCCATTGGTGCGAATGCGGTCCAGAGCAACCCCATCGAAATGTCGAATGGTATAGAGGTTGACCCCTTCATGAGTGGTGACTTTAAAGGTAGACTCCAATTCCTTAATCAATTCGGGCAAGCGATTGTATTTGTTATAAATACAAACCGAAAAACTGATAGCCGAATTTTGAATCAATTCTACCCGCATTTGGTATTGGTGTAACAATCGAAAAACCGCGCTGATACTGTCTTCAACGATAAAGGAAAAATCAAGGGACGACAAACGAAGTAATACCTGATCTTTTTTTAGGATAAAACAAGGCATGTAGGGGACTAAAGTCTGGCCTTTGGAAACAGAAGTCCCCGAATTTTCCGGATGAAGGAAAGATTTTACAAATAAGGGAATCTCTTTTCGTTGTAAGGGTTGGAGTGTTTTGGGATGGATGACTGAGGCGCCATAAAAGGCCAATTCAATCGCTTCTCGATAGGATATTTGTTGTAACAATTGGGTGTTGTCAAACACCCTTGGATCTGCATTGAGGACACCGGGCACGTCTTTCCAAATGGTTACCGATTCGGCATCCAAAGCATAGGCAAAAATCGCCGCTGTATAATCCGAACCTTCTCGGCCCAATGTTGTGGTGAAATTATTGGGATCACTTCCTATGAATCCCTGTGTTATCACAGTTTTATTACTATTTACCAGCTTCTTGATCTGCTTTTGAGTTGCATCCCAGTCCAAATTGGCATCCCGGTAATAGGCATCTGTCTTAACACAATTACGAGCATCCAACCAAAAAGTGGATATGCCCTGGCTTGCTAAGTAGGCGGCGATGATGGTCGTAGACAAAAGTTCTCCAAAGCCAACCACCTGATCGTAGACAAAACTTCTGCTGGGCGATCTGTTGGCCTTTAAAAACGCCTTCAATTCTTGAAACAATGAGAGGACTTGTTGTTTTACCGATTCGCTCTCAACGCCAAACAATTCATCGATATTGTTTAAGTGATACACTTGGATTTCTGTCAAACGACTGGAAAGGGATTCGGGCTGATCAAAATAACTAGCAACCACAGCTTCTAACGCATTGGTCATTTTACCCATAGCTGAAATCACAACCACCGTATCTTGATGCCCTTTTAATTGGAGAACACGATGCAAGTTGCGAACCCCTTCAGCATCTTTAACCGAAGCACCCCCAAATTTAAATACTTTCATCGCGTCTGATTCAAATAGTTTTTCATTCCACTCCGATCCATCTGAACGGTATCCCATTCTTCCAACACCGATGCACCACTATTTTTGTAAAAAGTAATCGCAGGTGCATTCCAATCCAAAACGACCCACTCAACTCGATTGACCCCCCTTTCATAGGCGTCGGCAATAAAAGCGCGATACAGAGCGGTTCCAATTCCTTTTTTTTTATAGGCTTCTTTAACAATCAGGTCTTCTAAATGAAGGGTAGGCCCTTTCCAGGTTGAATACCGAGGATAATAGAGGGCCATCCCCACCACCTGACCTTGGTATTCAGCTACGATACAATGAAACAATGGCTGGGGACCAAAACCATCCCTTGCAATATCCTCCTGGGTCACAACAACCGCCTCGGGTTCTCGTTCGTAAACGGCCAATTCTTGGATTAATGATAGCACTGCTGCTGCATCTTCCTTTTCAGCTTGTCGTATTTTTACTTGCATCCCGCTATTAAATCAAGGGCAAAAATAACCTAAAACAGGCATTTTTAGAAGGCCACTGACTGAATTGTAACATTTTGTAAAGATGGGGTGAGATTACTATAGCTTTTGTACCCATGATAAAAATACTTGGGAAAATTGATTGGGGTTTTCAGCATGTAAAAAATGACCTGCTCCAACAATGTCAATGAGTTCACTATTTGGAAAATGGCGTTGGATATGCAAACGATCCTGGGGCTCAATATATCCTGATTTTTCACCCCGAAGAAACAAAGTGGGTGCTGCACTAGTAAATGTATCAGGCAAAGCAGCACCCACCGCTGGACCCATATTTTTTAAGATGTCTATGTTGATTCGCAATCCCAACTGTCCGGGCTGTATCCAGTATACATTTTTCAACAAAAACTGACGAAAACCTTCATCCGGAATGGAAGTGGCTAAAGCCCCGTCAACTTCTTTTCGATTTTTGAGTTCAGAAAAATCTAAAGAAGCCAAGCCTTTAAGAATTGCTTGATGGTGTGAAGGATAGGACTTAGGAGCAATATCTGCAACTACTAATCCTTTAACCGAGTTAGGATATTGACAAGCCCAATACATGGCTGTTTTACCTCCCATGGAATGACCCAAAACCAAACAGGATTCCAATTTTTGAGACTGCCGATAGGCTTCCAAATCAGCTGCCAAAGCCGCATAATGGAATTCCGTATCCCAAAAACTACGACCGTGGTTGCGCTGGTCAAGTAAATGTACCCGAAATCCCTTTTGTGACCATTGACGACCCAATGTTTTCCAATTATCACCCATCCCTAAAAAACCATGAAGAATGAGCAAATCCATGCCTCCTTCCCCCAAAACTGTTGCGTGTAATACAGCCATTAACCAAGTTTATCTAAATAGGATTGGATAACGGTTTCGAATCCCAGATACAAAGCCTCACTGATCAAAGCGTGACCAATGGATACCTCTAATACATCCGGTATGTGTTGGGCAAAGTATTGTATATTGTCCAAACTCAAATCATGTCCTGCATTCAATCCCAAGCCGACTTCATGTGCCTTTTCAGCAGCAGAAACAAAGGGAGACAGTGCCCGTTCCGGATGGGTTGGGTAGCCAGCAGCATAGGATTCGGTAAACAACTCAATTCGGTCGGTACCCGTGTCCCGGGCACCCGCAACCATCAGGGGATCTGGATCCACAAATATTGATGTTCGAATGCCTGCGGCTTGAAATTGTCTAATAACCCCTTGCAAAAAGGTCTGGTGTTTCACAGTATCCCAACCGGCATTAGAAGTCAATGCATCGGGTGCATCGGGAACCAGTGTTACCTGCTGGGGGACCACCGATAAGACCAAGTCAATAAACCTAGGATTGGGATTGCCTTCTATATTCAATTCAGTTGTTATCACATCGGGTAGTGCGTGCGCATCAGCATAGCGAATATGACGTTCATCGGGTCGTGGATGGATGGTAATCCCCTGAGCACCCATATGTTGTAAATCAGTAGCCACTTGTAACAGATTGGGTACATCGCCTCCCCGAGCATTGCGGAGGGTTGCTACCTTA
Source organism: Flavobacteriaceae bacterium (assembly GCA_049890035.1). GTDB lineage: Bacteria > Bacteroidota > Bacteroidia > Flavobacteriales > Flavobacteriaceae > UBA11891. The sequence goes on from JBMHCG010000043.1 coordinate 23,693, forward strand.
TTGATATTGACACTAAGTTGGGTCATAACGAATTTTGGGACAAAAATACAGGTTCTGTTATAGAATATGAACGTTTCAAGGAGTCTTGTACTCATTTTCATCCATTACAGCGTTGATTCTTTGTATCTTTGATGTATGAAAATTGCCCTTTTTTGTGCCTATGACCAAGCCGTCACTGTCGAATATGCTTTGGCCGTTCAACAAATAGCTCAAGCCAAGGGGCATCGTATTTGGATGGATCAACGCCTGAAAAAACATGTGGAAGCCGCTGGGCAGGTGGCTGACTATTTTGATAGCAGCCAGCCGATGGATCAGCCATATGACGTGCTGTTTTCCGTAGGGGGTGATGGGACCCTCCTCCGTTCTGTACCATTTGTTTACGACAGCGGTGTTCCTATTCTAGGAATCAATACCGGCCGATTGGGATTTTTAACCTCGCTTCAAAAAGAATCTCTGGAAAAAGGCTTACATCTTTTTTTTGAAGGCTCCTACCAAAGTATCTCTCGAAGTCTGATTCAAATACGAACGGGTGCAGCTATTGACGCAATACAAGAGTTTGGCTACGCCCTTAATGAAGTTACCCTAATCCGAAAAAATTCTACTGCCATGCTGCGAGTAGAAACACGCGTGAACGATACGGAATTGACTACCTATTGGGCCGATGGACTTATTGTCGCCACGCCTACCGGCTCTACGGGCTATTCCTTAAGTAACGGAGGGCCCATATTGACTCCCGAAACCCAATGTTTTGTGCTGAATCCTTTGGCACCTCATAACATCAATATGCGACCACTTATTTTACCCGATACCACCACGATTGATATCCATGTAAAAGGTCGTGGCACCCATCATTTGGTATCGATGGATGCCCGCCTTATTAGTGTCCCTATGGACACCCCAATACAGCTTCAAAAAGCACCATTTCTTATTCAAACCATTCAAATTAACGGTAATGACTTTTTCCAAACCCTACGAAACAAACTTTTTTGGGGACACGACTCCCGTAACAGGCAATAATTCGGCTGTTTTCCAGTTAGATATAGACAAATAAAGAACTGCTTTTGCAAAAGCGCGTCTACAAAACGACCCTACTTGGGGGATGGTTGTTGCTCGTATTGTGCCAATCACTCAGTGCGCAATACCACGAGGTGGGTGCCTTTGTTGGTGCCAGTAGCTATCGAGGGGACGTTGGCGCATCTTATTTTGTCTACCCTAACAGCCCTGCTTTTGGTGTTGTATATAAATGGAACCTAACAACACGTTATTCACTCCGATTTTCCGCATTCAATTCAACTCTGGTTGGGAATGACTACAAAGCCAACGATTTGGGGCGTTTTCTTCGGGGTTACAAATTCGAAAATAATGTAACGGAAATCAGTCTGGGTACAGAAATTAATTTTATGGATTTCAACTTGCATACTGGACAACCAGACTTTTCGCCGTATCTTTTTATTGGAGCCAGTTATGTGGATTACAACCTCTTTTACCTGCAAGGCGATCCTCCTGCAGAACAAATCAATTACAATGGTGAACAAAAAGTAGCAATCCCAGTAATTGTTGGGTTCAAGACCAATCCCAATCCCATGATGGTATTGGGCTTTGAAATCGGATTGCGCTATGCATTGACCGATAATTTAGATGGAAGTAGCCCGATTGATGAATTTGACTTTGCCCAATTTGGAGACTTTAGCAATAATGATTGGTATATTTTTTCTGGCTTGACAATTTCATTTACCTTTGGCGACTTACCGTGTTACTGTAAAGAAAAAAGATGAGTAGCGAATTGGATTTGGACAAACTACCGAACCATCTGGCCATCATAATGGATGGCAACGGACGTTGGGCTGCTGAAAAAGGTAAAAATCGCCTTTTTGGTCATCGCAATGGAGTCAATTCCGTTCGCGCCGTTGTAGAGGAAGCAGCCCGTCTGGGCATACGCCACTTAACACTTTATGCTTTTTCTACAGAAAACTGGCACCGCCCCAAGGAGGAGATTGGAACCCTCATGCAACTCTTGGTTCAATCCCTTCGAAATGAATTTGAAAAGCTGCTTGAAAACAAAATTAAGTTGCAAGCCATTGGCAAAGTAGAATTACTTCCCCAAAGTGTACAAAGCGAACTCCAATTAGTTATTGACAGAACCGCCCAAAATACTAATATGACGCTCACACTTGCACTGAGCTATGGAGCGCGTGATGAACTGGTTGTGGCAGCTCAAAAAATTGGTAAACTCGTTAAAAATAACTTAATATCTCCCGAAGACATCAACGATTCGACCCTAAATCAGCATCTTTACACACGGAACCTGCCCGATGTCGACCTGCTGATTCGCACCAGCGGCGAACATCGTATCAGTAATTTTTTGTTGTGGCAAATTGCCTATGCTGAATTGTATTTTACAGACGTTTTTTGGCCTGATTTTCGTGAAGCCAACCTTCAAAAGGCACTTTATAGCTACCAACAACGCGAACGAAGATTTGGAAAAACCAGTGCGCAAATCAATGCTTAATCCCGTAATGAAATCTTCCCTCCTAGGAATTCTTTGTTTTCTCTTGACCGTTTCAGCATGGGGGCAAACAGCCAAATTCGTCAAAGGAAAACGTTATACCATTGACAGTATCGAAGTTGTTGGACTCAAAACATACAATGCCAAAACCGTCATATCTTACAGTGGTTTACGAAAAGGGCAAGTAGTCCAAGTACCCGGAGAAGACATCAGCAATGTGATCAACAAATTATGGAAGCTAGAATTCTTTAGTGATATTAATTTCTATGTCACAAAAGTGGACGGCGACAAAATAACCTTGCAATTAGAAATCCAAGAACTGCCGACCCTCAGTGATGTAAAGATCATTGGCCTTCGCAAAGGTAAAACCGAAACCATTCTCAAGGAAACAGAGCTTACTGCAGGTAAAAAACTCTCTGAAAGTTTTTTGACCAATACCAAGAATTATATCGTAAATAAATATAAAAAGGAGGGCTACCTCAATACGAAAGTAACCCTCAATACACTGCCTGATGATTCGCTTCCCGATTCCAATAATTTGAAAATGGTCGTTAAAGTAGATCGGGGAGAACCTGTGAAAATTACGGCGATTGATTTTGTAGGAAACGATGTTTTTTCTGATACCAAACTTCGGAAGAAGCTCAAAAAGACCAAGAAAAAACTTCCCGGTCGATTTTGGAAAAAATCCAAATTCATTGCCAAAGAATTTGAAGGAGACAAACAAAACTTAATTGACTTCTATAAAGAAAAGGGATACCGGGATGCACGCATTCTAGGTGATACCGTTGTTTCACAGGACAATGAAACCCTGGCTTTGGAATTGAAAATTCAAGAAGGAAATCGTTATTACTTTGGTGATATCAACTACTTGGGGAATTCTGCCTACACCAACGACCAACTCAATCGGGTGCTCGGAATTGCCTCGGGTGACCCCTACAATGGTGTTTTACTCAAAGAACGTATTCAAGATGAAAAACCCGATGCCAACGATCTTTCCAACTTATACCAAAACAACGGTTATTTATTTTCCAATATCAATGCAGTTGAAGTCAGTGCCGAAAACGATACGATAGACATGGAAATTCGTATTACAGAAGGAAAATTGGCTCGCTTCAATAAAATTTCTGTTGTAGGAAATGACAAAACGAATGACCATGTTATCTTCCGTGAGCTTCGAACCAAACCTGGGGAACTATATAGTAAAGATAAAGTGGTAAGAACGGTTCGAGAACTTGGTCAATTAGGGTTTTTTGATGCGGAACAAATTTCTCCTAATTTCAAAAACGTAGACCCCAACAATGGAACAGTAGACATTGAATTTGGTTTGGTTGAAGCAGGAGCGAGTCAAATTGAATTGCAAGGGGGATATGGTGGTGGTGGATTTATCGGCACCCTAGGTTTGTCGTTCAATAATTTTTCTATGCGGAATTTATTCAACAAAAAAGCCTACCGACCACTACCCATGGGAGACGGACAAAGCTTGGCATTGCGTCTACAAGCAAGTCAATTTTACAGCACCTATAGCTTTAGTTTTTCTGAACCCTGGTTGGGAGGCAGACAACCGGTACAATTTTCCACTTCCCTCTCGCATACCAATCAATACCGTTACGATTTTTTTACCCGTCAGGCAGATCGTAGTCAATCCTTTGAAATTTCCGGAGTATCCATCGGGTTGGCACGCCGACTTAAAGTTCCCGATGACTTTTTTACCCTATCACAAGCCTTGGCATACCAATATTATAATTTAAACAACTATTTTACAGGTTTGTTTACTTTTGGAAATGGGGAGGCGCACAACCTGACCTATACCGTTGCTCTGACTCGTAACAACACCTATACCAATCCCATCTTCCCGGTAGGAGGATCAACCTTTTCATTAAGTGCCAAATTCTCCCCCCCCTATTCATTATTCAACGATGTTGACTATGCCAATCTGGAAGAGCAACCCGAATTCCAAGACCTACAAGGGAATGTCCTCAATGATAAAGTGGATCAAGAACGCTTTCGCTGGTTGGAATACTACAAAATAAAATTCAATGGTACTTGGTATACCACGCTGATTGATAAACTGGTGCTGAAGACACAAGCAGATTTTGGCTTCATTGGTGCCTACAACCCCGATAGAGGTTATGTCCCTTTCGAAAGATTTTATTTAGGGGGAGACGGAATGGCCAACTTTGCCATGGACGGCCGAGAGAACATAGCCCTTCGAGGTTATGAAAACCAGTCGCTTTCCAATCGTGATGGGTCTATCATCTACAACAAATTTTCACTCGAACTACGTTATCCCATAACCCTCAAACCAACAGCTTCAATCTATGCGCTGTCCTTTCTTGAGTCTGGTAATGGTTACGACAGTTTCCGTGCATTCAATCCCTTTGAATCCAAACGGTCTGCGGGAGCAGGTGTACGCATATTTATGCCTGCTTTTGGATTGCTCGGTATTGACTTTGGCTATGGATTTGATAATGCCAATCCAAATAGCAGTGAACCCAATGGATGGGAAACACATTTTATCATTGGTCAAAACTTCTAAAATATAACGCGTGATTTTGCGTTATAAGGGTACCATAAATTGTTTTACATGCGATTTTTCTATTCCATAGTTGTTTTTTTACTACTCATGGTTACAACAAGCATCAATGCCCAGCGGGGTGTACGTGTCGGCTACATAGACATGGATGTCATTCTTCAAAATATTGATGAATATAAAAAAGCATCGTTGTTACTTGATAAAAAAATTGAAGAATGGAAAAAGGAGATTGCAGTTAAAAAAATTGAACTGAAACAACTTCAAGATCAACTCAATGCAGAACGTATCTTACTGACCCCCGAATTAATTGCCGATAGGGAATCTGAAATCAAAGATTTTGCAGAAGAAGTCGTTTCCTTGCAAGAAAAACGCTTTGGACCCCGAGGGGATCGGATCAACCAACGCAATCGACTGCTTAAACCCATTCAAGATCAAGTTCTTACTGTAGTACAAAATATTGCCAAAGAACGAAAATACGATTACATTTTTGATAGATCGGCTGATGTTGTTATGCTGTATTCTTCAAAAAATTACGATATTAGCGATCTGGTTCTAAAAAGAATTAATGCACAGCAAAAAATGAAAGCCCGAAAGGAGAAGCTGAAAGCCATTAAAAACAAAATTGACAATTAGATACCCTATTTAATCCACACCCTATGATGAAACGAATGAAACATTTTTTAACACTTAGCCTGTTGTTATTGGCGTCTTTCGCTATGGCGCAATCGAAAGTAGCACATATCGAAGTGCAAAAGCTCATTAGCGAAATGCCTGAAGTCATTGCGGCTCAAAAAGAAATTTCAGACCTAGAAAAAACGTATTCCACTGATTTGGAAAATTCGGTTAAGGAATACCAAACCAAAGCACAAACCTATGCTGCGGACGCCGAAAACCAAACTGAAATTATCAATCAAAAACGCAGAACGGAATTAGAAGGCATCCAACAATCTTTGGAACAATTTCGTCAACAAGCGGCCCAAGATTTGCAAAAAAAGCAGGTAGAAATGATGCGACCCCTGTATGAAAAAGCAAGAACAGCCATTGAAAAAGTCGCTGCTGCTCAAGGCTTTGATTACGTACTTGATTCTTCCGCCGGTGGAAGCGTGATCATGTCCAAAGGAACAGATCTAATGGCTGCTGTAAAAAAAGAGCTTGGTTTTTAAAAACTCTCTCCAATGCATACTAAAAAAAACTGCTATTGTTTTCAGAAATAGCAGTTTTTTTATTCCTTAAACCAAGAGGCATAGCGAACATAATTGATTGCGATCCGTTCTATTTCTCCTTCCAATAACTCCTTACTTGTCGGTTTTAAGAATTTAGCTGGTACGCCCGCATAAACACTCCCTGTTGGTATCATCGTGTTTTTAGGAACCACACTTCCTGCCGCAATAACACTACCGCTCCCGATAACACATCCATCCATAACGATACTTCCCATCCCTATTAAAACATTGTCTTCTATGGTGCAGCCATGTACCAAAGCATTGTGACCAATAGAAACATCGTTTCCAATATGAGTGGCGGATTTCTCAAATGTACCGTGAATCACAGCACCATCTTGGACATTTACTCGATTTCCCAGCCGAATGGCATTGACATCCCCGCGAATGACTGCTTGAAACCAAACAGAACATTGATCCCCAATTATTACATCGCCGATGAGAGTGGCATTATCTGCCATAAAACACTCGGATCCATAGCGTGGCGTGAAACCGCGGACTGATTTGATTAACATGATTTATTTTTAACTAAAACTAGTATATTTTCAGCAGATTGACCCTGTTCTTATGTTTCACCTCTTTTGTACCTTTACAGGCGTTGGCAGTAGCTAAAAAGACAAAAAAACTACCTGCCTTCTGGTTTAATGTAAAACAATCCAACACCTTTAGAAAAAAATGAGTCACTACACAGTAAAAGGAAGATGTAAAAAAGGAAATGCAATGGCTCAATTTTCCATCGACCCTCCCCTACCCTTACAAAAAAGCTTTTCGTTCCAAACTATTGATGAAGCCAAAGAAGCCCCTTTGGTGCAACAGCTTTTTTATTTACCCTTTGTCAAGGCGGTAGTTTTAGAAGCTAACACGATTAAAATCGAACGATTTCAAATTTTAGAATGGGAAGAAGTACTTTCAGAGGTTGCCGAACAAATTCAAAATTATTTAAATGAAGGAGGGGAAATTCTCTCAGATATACTGGCAAATAAGCTTGTGCCTGTAACGGTCTATGCAGAGCAAACCCCCAACCCCTCTGTAATGAAGTTTGTTGCTAATAAATTGTTAGTTTCTGAACTACAAGAATACAAATCCATTGACGATACGACGGATGCTCCTCTGGCTCAAGCCTTGTTTCACTTCCCATTTGTCAAAGAAATTTTTATTGATACACACTATATTTCAGTTACAAAATTTGAGATAGCAACTTGGGAATCCATCACGATGGAACTCAGAGAATTCATTCGTAATTTCTTATCAGAAGGCAAGAAGGTAGTCTTGGATTCCAAAAAAGAATCCTCATCCATAAAAGCGGCACCCGAAGTTGAAAGAACTGAAATTGAGACTAAAATCATCTCCATATTGGAAGAATACATCAAACCGGCTGTTGCTTCAGACGGGGGAAACATCGCATTCTCCCAATACGATACAGAAAATCAAATAGTCGAAGTAATTTTACAGGGAGCCTGCAGCGGTTGTCCTTCTTCAACCTTCACCCTTAAAAACGGTATTGAAAACATGCTCAAAGAGATGCTCCCTGGACAGATTCGAAGTGTAGCAGCCATCAACGGCTAGACAATGGGAAAATCCAATGGCTTGGCTCGTGAAACGAGTCCCTATCTTCAACAACACGCTGACAATCCGGTCCATTGGCAGACTTGGGAACAAACCGATTTTGAAGCCCTCCAAAAAGTCAATACACTTCTGATCATTAGTATCGGTTACGCTAGTTGCCATTGGTGTCATGTGATGGAAAGAGAATGCTTTGAATCTGAAGACGTGGCCGCTTTGATGAACCAACATTACCATGCCATCAAAATTGATAGAGAAGAACGACCTGATCTCGATCATATATATATGCAGGCCTTACAGCTTCTTAGCGGTCAAGGTGGTTGGCCACTAAACATTGTTGCACTTCCAGACGGACGCCCGATCTGGGGAGCAACCTACCTACCCAAAGACCAATGGATGGCTTCGCTTCAAAAAATTGTCGATCTCCAACAAAAAACACCCAACTACTTAACTAATTATGCCGACCAATTCGAATCGGGTATGCTTGAAAATCAATCTCTTTTAATTAAAAAAAAAGAAGCGGTAAATAGGTTTTCCCTGACTTCCGTTCTTGATAAAATGGTAGTGGGAATCGATACGGTCTGGGGAGGCTATCAAGCACCCAAATTTCCCATGCCCGTTCTTTTGCGCTGTTTTTTACACGCGGGTATAGTGGAACAACACGCCCGTGCCTACGAACACGTTAAGCGTACCCTGGAAAAAATGGCTTTAGGAGGGATCTATGATCCTATTGATGGTGGATTTTGTCGTTATGCTGTTGATAGCCAATGGCACATTCCACACTTTGAAAAAATGGGGTACGACAACGGTCAATTGCTCACTGTTTACAGCGAAGCTTTTCGTCAATCACCACTGCCTATTTACAAAGCGTGTATGGAAGGTATTTTTCATTTCCTGCAATGCGAACTAAAAAACCCAGACGGGGGCTATTATTGTGCCTTAGACGCCGATAGCAAAAATCAACTGGGAGAAACCAAAGAAGGAGCCTACTATACTTGGAAAGAAAAAGAACTTCAAGATCTATTGGGCAAAGAATTTTTCCGCTTTAAAGAATTCTACAACATCAATAGTACAGGCCACTGGGAGAACGGCAACTACATTTTATTCGCAACAAAAACCCCAGAGAGCTTTGCGCGCGATCAAAAGTTAACACTGTCAGCATTTAATTCACTAAAAAAAGAGTGGCACAAAAAACTGGCCTTGGAACGATCCAAGCGAAACAAACCGATGGTCGATACGAAAATTATCGCTAGTTGGAACGCACTTATCGCCACGGGGTTCTGCTCTGCCTATCGTGTTACCCAAGACTCAAAATTTGGTACGGCAGCTAAACAACAACTAGAGCTACTCCTTTCGGATTTTTTAGATTTAGAAGGTGTACTACATCGTCAAAAAAATAAAGAAACAGTAGGTTTTTTAGAAGATTACGCACTTGTTATTCAAGCCCTTATTGAAGGCTATCAAACCTTTTTTAAATGGGATTATCTCCATCAAGCTTACGAACTATTTGAACAGTCAATGGTTCGTTTCGCATCCAATGAAAATCCTTTTTTTGGTTTTAAATCGCGCCATCAAAAAGACACTTTTATCAATCCCATAGAAGTAGAAGATAATGTGATTCCTTCTTCCAATGCAGTAATGACAGAAAACCAATGGCTGTTGGGACGTTATTTTGATCGAATTGATTGGGTGCATGCTGCCCAATCCCGTTTTCAGCAAATGCAACCACATATTGAACGTTTTCCACGAAGCTATGGCCATTGGATCTATTTGGGTATATTGATGCAACACAAAGGGATTGAACTGGTTATTACGGGACCGAATGCCAAAAAAGAAGCGAAGCAATTTTGGAAAGATTTTCCTGCTCATGGTATTATAGCCGTTGGAACCAATATGAAAGAAACAGCCACACTACCCTTGTTTAATAATCGTTTTGATCCGATGGCGACACAATTTTTTGTTTGCCAACAGGCAAGCTGTCAGCTACCCACTCGGCAAATGCAACGAGCAAAAGATCTGATTCGTTCCCTAACTATTTCTTAGGCGGAGTGGTGTAAAACTCCTTCAAATAAAAGGGTTCAAAATAGGCCAAGTCCTCAAAGATTTGATTTTGATACCTTTTTGTTCCCAAAGTGATCATATGTTTCACGGAGGGTTCCTTGATGGTCGATACATATTGGGCATTGGAATGTGTATTCAGGGGTTGCCATTTTTCTTGTCCATCACCGATAAAATAACATGCTTTTTCATCCAAATAGGGTGCGTATGAGTTGGAATCCAATACGGCCGCCCAAGGGTCTTGAACAAGATTTCCCAACGGATCATAAACAGCAGTGTAAACTTCCATCCGTCGGGCATCGATCTGGGGGATGATATAGGCATCTTTGGAGACAACTTCCTTAGCAGCACACGCCAAAGTCTCAAGACTGCTTATTGACAATAATGGTATGTCTAGGGCATAACACAATCCTTTGGCCGCCGCAACCCCAATACGAAGTCCGGTATACGAACCTGGACCTTTTCCGACAACAACGCCTTGGAGGTTGTTCTTTTGTAATTGAGCAGTGGCGAGTACCTCATTGATAAAAACATGAAGTTTCTCAGCGTGACTAAACGAGGCTTTGTTCAATTCTTGAAGAGAAAGCAAGTTCCCATTATTGCTGATTCCAACAGAACAATTTTTACTGGAAGTTTCAATAAAAAGTAAGTGTGCCATGATGCAAAAATAAAAACCCATGCCGAGACATGGGTATATGGTGTGGATATTATTTGATGGAGATCAGTTTATTTCCAGGGGCAATCCGAAATAAAATTCGATGACCTTAAGTTTGAATACATAGTCGAACTTGGCCCGTATGGCGTCCGATACCGCAGCCTCATAGCGTTGTTTGGCTTGCACATAATCAAAAGAATTCATGGCTCCTGCTTCAAAACGAACGAATGCATCCTCGGCTGCACGTCGCGTAGCATGCTCTGTTTTCATCGCTGCTTCATAGAATGTATAGGCTCCCTTAGAGTCGTTGAACGCCTGATTAACAGCGGTTTCAAGATCGAGTTGTTGCTGGGAAAAAACATTCTGTGAGCGTTCCAAATTGACCCGAGAGCGTTTGACGGCATTGCTGAGTGTTTGGCCATTGAAAACTGGTATGTTGAGTTGAAGACCAAAATTATGCCCGTCATAGAGACTGAATTGATCGGCAAAAGATAAGGGTGGAGCGATAGCGGTGTCCTCAAATTCGCGCACCACTAACTGACCCGATTCTTCTACAAACCCAATGGGTGCAGTGCTAAAAGTACCCGCTCCAACCAATCGATCGTCATACGTAATCCGGGTGCTGTATTGATAAAATCCTGTTAAACGCGGATACAAGGCACCTTTGGCAATGTCCAAGTCTTTTTGGGCAATTTCTATACTGGTTTCTGCTAGTTTGATATCATTGCGAAGTGTTATTGCTTTTTCAAAAATCTCTTTTGGATTCTTCTGCAATATTTCTGGGAAAGGCACAGAAAAGTCTTCCAACTCGATTTCAAAGTTTTCATAATCGGTAATCAAAAGCAATTGTGCTAAATTGATTTTTCCCAGACGATAATTATTCTGTGCTTGGACAAGGCTTTGTTCTCGTGTGGCCAAATTGGCTTCCAATTCAAATAAGTCCCTTGGCGTGAGTACCCCGGCGGCTACCAATTCTTTGGTACGCTGCAATTCCAATTGGGTTGTTACAATTTGTTTTTCTTGTACACTCAGAATCTCCTTGTTTAAAACGACTTGCAAATAGGCACTGGCCACAAACAAACTGACATCATCGGCCATGTCTGCCAAACGGTACTGCTGCGCCAATAGGTTCAATTGGGCACGGCGGTATTGATTCATGTTCTGAAGCCCATTAAATATGTCTACCCCCAAATTTCCACCAAAAGAAGAGAATTGTGTGGTTAAGTTTTCAAATAGTCCCGTCGTGATATTCTGGTTCAAACCATTGTTCCAAAAATGGGAGGCTGAAAGGTTGACGGTTGGCAAAAAATTCCCAAAGGCATTTTTCTGATCGATTCCTGCGTTGATAACATCGAGTTCGGATTGTTTTATACTGATGTTTTTCTCCAAGGCAAGATTGACACATTCAACAAGAGATAAAGGTTTGTCTTGAGCAAAAAGGGAGCTTGTTCCTATTAGAAAGGCCCCTATATAAGTGATATATATTTTATTCATAACGTAAGCTAGGGCTTAATTATCGTCCTCCTCACCCAATTTTTTAGGCTCGGTTTTGTTCCATACCTTGATCTGGTCATCCATTCCGATACCCGACAAAATTTCAACATTGATCCCATCAGAAATACCTGTCTCGATGTCCTTGCGCTCAAAACTTTGATCTCCTTTTTTCACTTCAACGTAAGGTTCTTCTGTTTTTCGATCAAATTGGATTACGGCTTCTGGCAGAACCATGATACTGTCCTTGCGTTCTAAGACAATGGAAGCATTGGCACTGTATCCGGCTCGGACAAAGACCGATTTATCCAAATACACATCCCCTTCAATTTTGAACTTCACCGCCCCTTGTTCTTCTTTCCCCTTTGGAGAAATAAACTTGAGTTTGGCTTCAAAATCTTTCCCCTGAACGGCCCCTAAGTTGACTTGTAACGGCATGTTCATAAACAATTTTCCTACTTCAGCTTCATCCACTTCACCTTCAAAAATCATTTTATTGAGATCAGCTACCGATGCTATGGTCGTTCCATTGTTGAAAGTATTGCTTTCCGTAACCTGGTCACCTTCTTTGACGGGTATTTCCAGAATGGTTCCTGCAATGGTTGCACGTATATTGGTATTAGCCGTTCGCGCGCCCCCTACAGATCCTTCTTTGATGATTTGTAAATTAGAGCGTGCAATGTTCAACTCTTGCTGAGCTTGTTGATACCCCAGTTGGGAGCTTTCATAATCGCGCCGTGAGATAATTTCTTTCTCGAAAAGCTTTTGATTTCTTTCAAAGTCCAGTTTGGCGTTATCCAAAACAATCTGAGCGTTCTTTACCCTACCCTGGGCACTGTTTAAACTGGACTCGTCCGGCACGATTTGCACTTTAGCCAACAAATCACCGGCTTGAACGATATCGCCTTCTTCAACAAAAAGCTGATCCAATATCCCCGACACTTGGGGTTTGATTTCAACCTCGTCTTCAGGTATAACTTTCCCCGTTACAACCGTTTTACGTTCGATTGAGGAAATAAAAGGGCTTTCGGTTTCGTAGGGGATAATGGATTTACTGTTGGTCTTGATAAAATAGGCGGCAGCAAAAAGCACACCTAGAACAAGGACGGAAATGAGGATATAACGTACAATTTTCATACTAAAAGGTTCGGTATTAGTTGATTTATTCTTCTCTTAAGGCATCTATAGGTTTTATACTAACAGCGCGTTGGGCAGGGATTAAGCCGATTAGGATTCCCATGCTGATCATGGTAAACAAAGCCCCTAGGATATAGGACAAAGGAACTGTGGGGTTGACAAAAGGAAAATCTTCGAGATCGGTTGTGGCTGCATTGATCCCTGCCAAAACCATAGCCCCCAAAATAATTCCTACAATCCCAGCCAGGAGGGTCAAAAAAACTGACTCCAAAAGAATTTGCTTACGCACTTCTGAAGGCGTTGCTCCAATAGCTCTGCGGATTCCCAATTCTTTGGTTCGTTCTTTGACTGAGATCAATAGTATATTACCAATGCCAATTACACCGGCGATAATAGTTGCAATTCCTACGATTAAGGACATCAGGGTCAAGCCATCTTTAAATCCGATAATACGGTTCCATATTTCACCTAAATTGAATGAACCAAAAGCACGCTCATCTTCTGGATGAACCCGATGAATACGTCTCAATACTTGCTTGACTTCTTTTTCTACAGCTACTACATCGGCATCATCCTTTGCTGCTATTGTAAACCAATCAACATTGTCTCCTGTGTTGTAAATTCTTTTAAATGTTGACAGAGGAATATAAATATCGCTATCCGAAGCAAACCCCCCTTCATCACTTGTCTTATGCATCCCTACAACTTGGAAATATATACCATTAATATTGATATAGTCTCCAATAGGATCTTCGTCTTTTTCGAACAACTCCAACTTGGTTCGTTCCCCGATGATGCAAATTTTGCGCTCATTTTTGTAATCGTCCGCATTGATGTAACGCCCGCCTTCAAATATTTTGAGTGGAAATATACTGGTGTATTCGGGGGTATCACCGTAAACCACATAGTTGCCTGTTTTGGAGCCACGAACGACTAAGGGTTGTAACCCTCCATCAAACAGCCCTTTGGTGTTTCTTGGGGCGATAAATTCTACATCTGGCACCCGTTTTTTGATGTAATCAGCATCCTGTATTTTCAATTGGGGTGAACGTCCGATCTTAAATCCCTCATAGGGCATACTGGTACTTTGTGCCCATAAAAACATGGAATTAATCGCCACATTTTCAAATGCCCGATCAAAGCCGTTGTCCATGCCTTTGGCCGAACCCGATAGGGTGATATAAATAAAAATACCCCACAAAACTCCAATTACAGTAATAATAGTCCGGGTTTTGTTTTTTGCAATGGACCCAAATATTTCTTGCCAGGTATCACGATCAAAAAGAATACTTCTTCTACTCATCTCGCAAAGCAATTATGGGTTTGATCCGAGCGGCTCGCTTGGCAGGGATGTAGCCTGCAACAGCACCAAAAAGTACCAAAATAAAGGTGGACCACAAAGCCGTTGAATTATCGATGTAAGGATTTTTAATAAAAAAGTCCTCTAGTTTTAGGCCAATGTTTTTCAGTAAAAGAATGCCTAAAAGCATCCCGACATAACCCGAAATTAAGGTAATAAAAATAGACTCTTGCAAAATCAGTTGAATCACCGAACGGGGGGTCGCACCCAAGGCTTTTCGTATCCCCAATTCTTTTGTCCGTTCTTTGACAACAAAAACCATAATGTTTGAGATGCCAATGATACCTGCAATAAGTGTTCCCAGGCCGACAAAGGTTACAATCCATTGTAAAACGTCTGCAAATTGTTGATTTCTTTTGAAGTTATCTGCTGCGTTACGAATGAAAATACCACCCGTATCTGTAGGGTCGATAGACTTTTTTTGTTTTAAATACAAGCGTAATTTTTTTTCGAATGCCAAGGAACCTGCATGACCAATTCTAGGTGGAAAGGTTACAACAATTTGATCTACCTTGTCATTGTTTTTTTCAATCAACTGGCGAGTGGTATAGGGCATGTAGATGATGCGTTCTTCTCGATCGCCACCACTGTCCTGAAAAACACCAACGACGCGAAACATCACCGAACCAATATCCAAATATTTCCCAATAGGGTTCTCTCGCTTAAACAGGTCTTTGGCTACAAGACGTCCAATAACTACGACCTTCGTTTTTTCCCGTAGATCGCGTTCATTCAGAAAACGACCCTCCATCAGTATCGATTTTTCAACACTTTGATTGGCAGGGCTGATCCCACGTGTCGTGTAATTGTCTGATTCATTTTTATATTTAACCAAAGCCGAGCGAGTGATTCGCGGTGTGATTGATTCCAAATAGAAAGGGAAGTTGGCTTTGATATCTGCTAAATCGGTATTATCAAATTCAATACGACGATCTTTTTTAAAACCTTTATAGGCCTTGGTTGTTTTTCCAGGATAGATCCATAGCGTATTGGTGGAATCGTCCATAAAAAACTCTGCAAAGGTATTTTTCAATCCATTTCCCAAACCAAATAGCATTACGAAAATAAATATTCCAAGGGCCACGGTAAAGCCGGAAAGGAACGTGCGCAATTTGTTTTTGCGGATGGTTTCAAATATTTCTTGCCAGCGGTCTTGACTAAACATATTGAGAGGCTAGAACTTGTTTGACCTTTTTATCTTCTACGATTACCCCGTCCTTTAATTTGACAACCCGTTGACACATATTAGCAATATCGGGTTCGTGGGTTACAACCAGTATGGTTTTCCCTTCTTGGTTGATTTTCTGAATCAAATCCATGACTTCATAAGACGTTTTGGTGTCCAGGGCACCAGTAGGTTCGTCTGCCAACAATACTTTGGGTTGGGAAGCCATCGCACGCGCAATGGCAACGCGTTGTTTTTGCCCACCGGAAAGTTCACTGGGCAAATGCGTAGCCCATTCTTTCAATCCGACTTTCTCCAGATATTCCAGCGATGTTTTTTGACGCTCTTTTCTTTTTTGTCCCTGATAATACAAAGGCAAAGAAACATTTTCTAAAGCAGATTTGTAGTTGATCAAATTGAACGACTGAAAAACAAACCCTAAAAACTTATTGCGATACTGTGCTGCTTTGGTTTCATCCAAATTCTCTATGGGAACACCATCCAATTCATACAAACCAGTATCTGCTATGTCTAACATACCTACGATGTTGAGTAGGGTTGATTTTCCAGATCCAGAAGATCCCATGATAGCAACCAATTCACCTTCTTCTACCTCAAAATCAATGCCTTTTAAAACGTGAAGAGAAGAGCTTCCCATTTTATAGGACTTATGCAGGTCATTGATTTTAATCATGGGCATTGGGCATAAAAGTTAAACAAAAGTAGTATTTTCACGTAATATAGAGGGTTGTTTTCATGGATTGTTACACTGTTGCTCTTAAAAATTATCCTTTTGCATCATTTTATATACGCGCCACCCAACAATACCAACCAGAATGTATGGGATTGCCATCAGGTAAACAATTCCTTCGTTGATTCCTTTGGCAGTGGCTTGACCTTCTTCGGACTCCAAAACCGCCCGACACATGGAACACTGACCAAGCGCGTTGTCGGTTAGCAGCAACGACATTATAAGTAATGTCAATGTGGTTTTCTTAGCCATAATAAGGTGCAATCATTAAATAAACAATAACGCCACTGACCGCAATGTAGAGCCAAAGGGGATACGTTATCCGTGCAATTTTTTTATGTGCCCCGAAATGTTTCGAAATCGCACGGACATAAGTTATAAGAACCATTGGAATGATTCCTATGGATAATAAAATGTGCGTAATTAATAGGAAGAAATACACATACCGAATCGCACCCGTTCCACCGTAGGGAGTAGAATCCGATGTCATGTGATAAGCAACATACATCCCCAAAAAAAGTAGTGAAAGAAAAATAGAAACCTTCATTAACGTTTCGTGCAATTGGATCTTTTTCGATCGTATGGCCCAATAAGCAACCAACAAAAGGATCGCAGTAAAACCATTGATCGTAGCATATATAGGAGGCAACATCCGAAGGGGTTCAACATTTGGTAGTCGCACCCTAAATAAAATGGCAACAACCAGAGGGATCGCAATCGAGGTCGCTAATATGAGTGATCTGTATTTTAATTTTTCTTCTTTTTCCATGGTCCTATTCGTTTAGCAATTTTTTTATATCTGTCATCAACATTTCGGTCCCTGAGGGACCCACAACGGATTCTTCGTCGATTCCTAGGTAATAGACAATGGGATTACCATATGCATCTGTTCGAGAACGAAGAAATCCTTTTTTGTCAACCAATGCAAAGTAGCCTTGGTGTTCAAACCCTCCGGCCACTTTGGGATTGATACTGGCAAAGATATTAAATCCTGAATTGGCCAGTTCAAAAATATCCGGCTTGGTACCTGTCAAAAAATGCCAATGTGGTGACTGAATTTCATAAATATTGGCGTATTTTTTTAGTATGGATGGCGTATCGTGATCGGGATCAATACTAATGGAAGCAATACCAAAATCGTTTCGAACACCGAATAGACTGTCCAAACGCTTCATATTTTGATTCATTATTGGACATATACTAGGACAACGTGTGAAGAAAAATTCTACCACAAAAACCTTCCCCAAATAATCTTCATTACCGATATACAAACTGTCTTGATTCCGCATTAAAAATTCTGGAACCTTTCTTGCCTTCTCATTCAGAACGATATAGGACAAGGGTTCAGCTGTTGTAGCTCGATTGTCTTCTCGAATGGCCCCAGCTTGAACACGCTGTATGAGAGTGGGAAAAGTCAAGGCTGCAAAAACAACCACTATTCCAATCAATCCTAAATATTGATTCCGTTTCATTTTGCCTTGGGGGAATTGTATTTTTTTAAAGCACGTCGGTACTCTGCTAAGATAACTTTAACGTCATCTACCATTTTGTTGTTGATTTCAGCTACAGACTGCGCATTGAATCCATAGAGTACGGTTTGATCTTCATCATCGTCTCGGCCTCGAAGATTGCGTTCTTTATCAATGATGAAAACAGAGGGATGACTCCAGCTAGAATCGAGGCGCAATGGTGTTTTAAGGCTTTTGAATAGTTTTTGTATGGCCAGTGAATCACCATAAATAAAGTTCCACTTGATTAAATCCGTGCCCACTCCTTCCATTAGTTCTTTTTGTAATTGTCCCACAGATTTTTGCTGTCCTTCTGACAATACCATTACAAACTGAAAATCTTGAAACTCATAAAACCGCTTGTAGATTTTCTGATTCAGGTTTAGTGCATCACCCCTTTTGCGATCAACATTTTTCCCCCAAAAACCCAAAACAGTAATGTGTGATTCCAATTGGATACTATCCCCTCGATGCGTAGGCCAATTCGTTATCTCATGAACAGCATTGGACAGGATGGGTAAGGTTGAGAAATTGTTTTTCCCAGAAGCGAAGAATAAGTAAATTAAGACGGGAAAGACAAACAAAATCCCAAGTACAACGAACTTTTGAACTTCTTTATTCATAGCATAACCGATAAAACAAGGCGGTCTTTGACCGCCTTGTTATTTTTCTAAAAATTCCAACTGACAAAGCCATCTCGCATAACGTCGAATATATAATCCGCTTCGACCAGTAAGATGAAGATGAGATAGGGAATCAAAATCAACAAAGGCAAGACTATCGCGCTTTTAAGACTTCCTCTTTCGTCACGAATGTGCATGAAATCCCAGGCGATGTAATAGGCCTTCACCAGTGTCAAAATAATAAAGATCCAATTGAGGAGCTTCATCCGAAGAAACATGGTGTTTAGTGGTGCTGGTTTAACAATTCCCAGTACAACCTCAATTGTCGTAACGATGGATAAAAAAATGAGTACGCCCCAAATCTTTTGTTGGTTGGATTTGAACTTTAAAAGTCCTCTAAATATTGCCAGTTTGTGTGTTTCGTGTGCCATTGTACTTATAGTTTTGGTTTAGACCAGATAGAAAAAGGTAAAAACAAACACCCATACCAAGTCAACAAAGTGCCAGTAGAGTCCTACTTTTTCGACCATTTCATAATGCCCTCTTTTTTCATAGGTCCCCATCATAACATTTAAAAAGATAATGATGTTGATGACAACTCCTGAAAAAACGTGAAAGCCATGGAACCCCGTAATGAAAAAGAAAAAATCAGCAAAAAGACGGTTCCCGTATTCATTGTGAATCAGATTGGCTCCTTCGACCACAGCCACAGCTTGACCTATTTTTTCTAGCGAAGCTTCCCTACTCAGTACGGTTTTATGTCCTTCTGCATTCAGTTTTTGAATGCGAATGCGTAAGTTTTCGTTGGTTTCAAACCCCTGTGCTACTTCTGCTACTGTGTAAGAAGGCAAACTCCCCTCATCAACATACCAAACTCCATTGTTGTTTTGGTGGGTCGCTCTGGGAGTAGTTATGGATCCAGCAAAGGCCTCTAAGGCGACACGCTTGCCCGTATCGGCATCAATAAATTGAAGGATTTGACCTCCTTTTGTTTCCAATGCACCGTACTCTCCTTTGATAAAGTTTTTCCATTCCCATGCTTGTGAACCAACGAATACAGCACCACCGATGATGGTAAGAAACATGTATAGGACAACTTTTCCTTTCTGCATGTGATGGCCTGCGTCTACGGCGAGTACCATGGTAACAGAAGAAAAAATGAGTATGAAAGTCATCAAGGCTACATAGTACATGGGTGCATCAACACCATGTAAAAAGGGAAAGTGAGTAAATACTTCGTCTGCGATGGGCCAGGAATCGATATTCTTGAAACGGGAAAAACCGTAGGCTACCAAAAATCCGGAAAAAGTTAAGGCATCGGATACAATGAAAAACCACATCATGAGTTTTCCATAGCTCGCGTTTAGAGGTTTATTGCCACCTCCCCAAACGTTGGTATCTGTAGCAGCTACATCCATAAGTCGTTTAAATTAATTTCGTTACAAATTTAGCGGTACAATAAGACAAAACAAAATAAATAAAGCCACAAAAAATCGAGAAAATGCCAGAAAAGTACGGCCAATTCGAGACCCAAGCTGTTCTCATGGCTGTATCCTCCCCTATACAATTTGGTTAATACGATTCCTAATACAATCAAACCTGCTGTTAGATGCGCTAAATGCAAAAGAACCAAAACATATAAAAAAGATGTTGTGATGGAACTTTCAGGTCCTGTAAAATAATAGCCTTGCGAAATGACAGCAGCAAAACCTTGGAATTGGGTATAGACAAACGCTAGGGCAAGGCCTAGGGTTAGCCAAACTCCCATTTTGGCTTGAGTGATAGCATTTTTTTTCAGTGCCTGTTCAGCCCAAAAAAAACTACCGCTACTGAGCAAGATCAGTACCGTACTAGCATAAAAAGCCTGTGGAATATCAAAAGAAGGTAACCAATCGGCACGGGTACTGCTAACAACATAGGCACTCGTAAGCCCAGCAAATGTCATAGCCATACTGATCATACCAAACCAAAGCATCATTTTTTTTGTTCTTCTGTTCTGTAAATCCGTCATTGCATCAAAAATTTATCAAGTAAGTAAATGATTTGAACCAAACTGATGTATCCAATACTAGCCAGAGTAAGAGATCGAGCTGCTGCATGTGTTTGTCGTTGCATGAGTTGCAGAGCAAAATACAGTAATCCCAAACCGACAGCGCAGGTAGCAATGGCTCCTGTAAGAGTGAGTTTAAGAGTACCTGTGTAATGTGTGAAGGGCAAAAGCGAAATCAAGATTGTCCAAAGGGTATAAAACACGATTTGAAAGGCTGTTGCTTGATCTGGTTTTCCTGTTGGCAGCATTCGAAAACCGGCCTTTTGATAGTCTTCATCCAATTGCCAACCAATAGCCCAGAAGTGAGGAAATTGCCAAAAAAATTGCAACATGAAAAGTGTTCCTGGCTCAATACCAAAACGACCCGTTGCAGCAACCCACCCCAGCATAAAAGGAATGGCTCCTGGAAAAGCTCCCACAAATACTGATAACGGCGTTTTTGTTTTCAAAGGAGTGTATAAAGCCACATAGAGTAACAAAGAAAGGCCACCAAAAAAAGCTGTCTTGAAATTTATTAAATACAAAAGGTAGATCCCCGAAATACTTAAAAAACTGGCAATCCCAAAAGCTGTCCCTTTTGTTAGCCGACCTGTTGGCAGTGGGCGGTTACGGGTTCGCTGCATCAGCGCATCCAAATCACTTTCGATGATTTGATTAAAAGCGTTGGAAGCACCCACAAGAGCATACCCGCCGAAAAGTAACAAAACGAGAATGTTCCAATCAAATGTATCTGAGGCTAGTAAATAGCCTGCAAAGGAAGAAAACACTACGCTTAAAGCCAACCGCATTTTGGTCAATTGAACCAGGTCGGTCCAGAAAGGCACTGTCGATAATTCCGTTTGGGCTTTGGTTCCCGTCTTCATGGTCTCACTTAGACTGCAAAGATAGAATACAAAAAATTCCTAACCGCTGTTTGACGTATATTTTAAACCATTATTGCAAACGAAAAGTAATGGGATAACTAAAAGGAACACGAACAGCTTGTCCGCGTTGCTTACCCGGTATCATTTTAGGGAGTTTTTGAATGATCCGCATGGCTTCTTTTTCCAAGTTTTTATCTGGCCCACGTACTTTTATTTCTACTATGTTTCCTTCCTGATCAATAACGAAAGATACGTATACACGCCCCTGGATGCCCAATTCTTGCGCAATTTCTGGATAGCGAAAAGTCTTGCGAACATGTCGATCCATGCGTTCTTGAAAGCATTGTCTTCGCTTGTTTTTAGGTAATTTTTCACAACCCGGAAACGTCGGTACTTCTTCAATGATAGCAAAGGGAACTTCTTCAAAAATATCATCATCCATAACTTCAACCTCTTCCATTATTTCCTCTTGATCGGTTTCTGTCGATTCGATGATCGTCTCTTCCACTTCTTCTTCATCCTCAACCACTTCTATGACCTCGGGTGCGGCAGGCGGTGGCGGAGGGGGAGGGGGTGTTTTTATTTGCTCTGTAATAGGGATGTCTTCTTCATCGTCTTGCTCAACATCTAAGGCTTCATAACCGTAGGCACTTTTGTCATAGTTTTTCTATTCGATGAGGCGCCAGGCTGAAAACAGAACCAGTGTCAAGCCGATTACAAAGTAGAGGCTGCGATTGCGATTTAAATCGGCTTTTGGATTTTTTTTCGGTTGCATTTCGATAAGATTTTGGTATTTGAAAGATACAAAAATCTTATCCAAAAAAAATCCCGATTGAAATCGGGATCGTTTTTTTTAATTCAAACGGAATGTGATGGGAATACTAAAAGGAACACGTACAGGTCTACCGCGCTGTTTTCCTGGTGTCATTTTAGGTAATTTCCCTATGATTCGTGCTGCTTCTTTTTCTAAATTCTTGTCCGGGCCTCGCATGCGGATACCTGTGATACTTCCGTCTTTTGCGATTACGAATTGTACATAGACCCGACCTTGGATACCCATCTCTTGAGCAATTTCAGGATATCGAAAATTTTTCCGGATATGACGGTTCATTTTATCTTGAAAACAAGTTCTTCGTTCGGATTTAGCAACTTTTTCACAGCCAGGAAAAATAGGAACGTCCTCGATCACAGCAAAAGGAACGTCAATGTCTTCTTCGACTTCCTCAACTTCAACGATTTCAATAATTTCTTCTTCGTCAGTTTCCGTAGATTCAATAACTGTTTCTTCTACTTCTTCCTCATCCTCAACCACTTCTATAACCTCTGGAGCTGGCGGTGGTGGGGGTGGGGGTGGGGGTGTTTTTATCTGTTCGGTAATAGGTACGTCTTCTTCATCATCTTCTTCGACATTGAGTGCTTCGTAACCATACAAGCTTTTTTCATAGGTTTTCCATTCAATAGCTTGCCATGAGACAAACAAAATGAAAGCCAAACCGGCTACAAAATACAGCCCACTGTTTTTGGATAGATCGGCTTTTGGATTTTTTTTCGGCTCCATAGATATAGTTCGTAATAGAAAGCTAAACTAACAAAAAATGACAAATAAAAAAGCGTTCCCAAGGGTTTTTACATGGGTGATAGGCCAAAAATCAACCGCTTACATGAGCCTTGTATTCCTCAGCTGTCATAAGACCTGTGGTATCATTTGCGTCTGCTAGGTTGATTTTTATCATCCAACCTTCGCCATAGGGATCCTCGTTTACTTTTTCAGGTGTCTCTTCCAGAGCTTCATTAAATTCGGCCACTGTGCCTGAAAGAGGCATGAATAAATCTGAAACTGTCTTTACAGCTTCAACTGTTCCAAAAACAGCTTCTTGTTCGACCTCTTCATCCAGGGTGTCAACTTCCACATAGACAATATCCCCTAATTCGCCTTGAGCAAAATCGGTAATCCCGACAGTAGCTTTTTCGCCTTCAATTTTTACCCATTCGTGATCTTTAGTGTAGAACAAGGATTCTGGTACGTTCATAGCTTTTTGTTTCCTACAAAAATAAACGATTTCTAAGGGAAATGAAATGCTAGTTCCCAAAATTGTAGCGCAAGGTAAATCCAGAACGGATACTGGTCTGTGGAAAGGCAGTTGAAACCTCAAATTTGGAAAAATTATGGTCGTAAAAAAACAAGGTTGTCAGGTTTCGTGATAAATTGTAGTCTGCGGTCAATTTGATTGACAACAAAGTCTGCCCTGCGGTTACTTGGTTATTATTATAATCTAAATTACGTAGGACCGTGATGTTTCTACGATAAGAAAGATCCGCTTTGATATTCAAATCACCTGCCAGGGTTGTACGACGGCCGTTGAGACTGGTACGAATCCGTAGATCCTTAATCCGATACCCCATTCCAACGATATATTCATTTCCACTAGATTCTGTTAGGAGACTGTTGTCAAGACTTAAAGATAGGGCTCGGTCCCGTTTTAGTTCAGCTAAAATTTTAAGTGAATTTTTGAATTCAACGTCCAACCGTAACAAAGGGTTGAACTGTTCTACCAAATTGATATTCGAATACAGGCGTTCAGGGATGATATTCCCTGCGTTATCAGTAGCAAAAGGGTTTTGGGGATCGAAATCCAAATTGGTTTGGAAATTGTTTACCGTATGACTGGCCCTGTAAGCATGGGCTATAGAAAAGCGGTTAAAAATATTTTTCAATGCTTTGAGGCTACTCAAACCTGTGTATTTTAAATTCCAATTGGGTAGTGGGATGGAGTAAATAGGATCGAGTCGGACTTTTGAAGGAGCTGTATCTGTATAAGCCGACAAAAAAGCAGCAATCAATACATTTTGTTGGTCTTTTCCAAAACCTTTGGGATAACCGCCTTCTTTATCGGCTGTGGGAATGCCCGAGGCTTGCGCCAGTCGTTCGGCTATGGCATACCGATTGGCCCGAAAGACATCAAAACTTGCATTGGTCACCCCACGTGTTCGATTGAATGCGGTTTTAATGAGTACAGTAGACATCCCAAAATTCCCAAAGGTATTGCTGTTTAATGGAACGTATTCTTGATTTTCAACTTGAAAATTTTCACGTATATTCTCAGAATAGCTTCTTTCAGCATTGATATCCACAATAAAATCTTTAAAGGGATTGAACTGTGTGGAAAGGGTCAATTTACTATTGTGCACTTGGGTAAATGGTTCATTAAAATTTGGAAAGGCTGTTAAATGACCCCGCTTGGCCATTTCATAACGAACATCCTCTTGGCTTCCTAGTGTAAACCCAAAAGAAGGATCAAGTGTACCAAACCCACCTACACCCTGAAGATAACCAGGAAGTACTTTCCCATTGTTTTCAGAATAATTAAACTGGATCCTTTTAAAGGTGCTCAAACCATCAACGAGCGTTTTGAGAAGGTTATTATCCTTTTCCTTTTTTTCTTCAGAGTCTTGCCCCTTGTTTTGTGCTTGTTTTGCTGCCAGTCGACGCTGTACCAAAGGAGAAAATTTGGCAGTCCCTTTTTTGAGACCAAGAATAGCGTATAAACGACTGAAAGAAATAGATCCCGCCAATGACTTTGTATTGGCATTTTGAACCGTATGCACCACTCCCAGCGGAATGCCTTCGGGGCTTACTACCTGAGCCAAGGCATCCGATCCGCGCTGCCAATTAAAGTTCCCCGTGTAGTTATAATTCGCATCAATAAAACTTAAAAATGGAATATACCGCAGGGGCAACTTATAATTCAGGACCAAAGATTGATTGTAAAGATTGCTCTCGCCCAAGTTCCATAACTCGTCCCATACATTCCTATTATAAGGGCTGCTTAGGTCTTTATTTTGTTCAAATACTTGGAAGGGCTTCCGAACGATATTGTTGCTCGAAGCCGTCAAGTTCATTCGCAATGACCGCGTGATGTTGTGAGTGATAGTATATGACCAATCCACCAAAAAATTGCGCTGTTGCAATTCCGGCAATGCCAATTGCTGGCTGGCGTCTACTCCTTCCAAAAATACCTCACGGAATTTTTGATTGCGATAACGTCGATTGATGTTGGAGGTGAAACCGATGGCGTTGGGCAACGGAGAAAAGTTTACTTGCCGTAGCCATTCCCAGTATTGCTTTGATTGCAAACCCTTGATTTTCTGAAATGGGTTGATTTCAAAAGACTGAAATGTATGTCCGTAATTGGCTGCAAGCAACAGATTGATGTCCCGCAATTTTTCGACCTCAAAATCTTGGTGGTCTTGTTCATTGTAGGCATATGACAGGTCAAAATTTTCAGGGCTGTAGAATCGCGATTTTCCACTTGTTGCACTTTGTTTTCGCAATCCGATAACACTAATACTCTTCCGTTTGGTGTAATCGATTGCTTGCTGTCGAATCCGATCTTTCTGACCTGGGTTCTCTGTGCTTTCCAATCGGGTTTCCAACTCCAAATCTTGGTAGTACGGGTCGAATTCAGGGGTAATGATGGTCTCTCCCATACTAATATTTAAAGGTGCTTGTATGCCCCATTTTTGTGGGAATAGTTGCCCTACACTCAAATTGGAAACCATGTTGTACTGAAGTAATTCTTCGCGATTGCTGTTATTGGGTGACTGATCGATTCCCCCAAAACCAATACTAGAATAGCGTCCTGTGGCAGATAGGGAAGCAAAATTAGCCATGTTCGCATCCAAGGCCCCTACGGCCGCCCAGCCGCCCTCCGAATCAATTCCTGCAATGCGTAATTCGTTGAACCAGACTTCGCCACACAAAACGTCACCAACCTGAGTTGATGGATTTTTTACCCCGATCATCAATGTCTTTATGCTGCCCAAAGAGGGATTCCCTTTTACAGAAAAACGATATTTTTTGGTTCCTGGGAGACTCGATACAGGGCTAAATTCTTGAACAGGATTGAGATTCTCGTCAAAATAGGCTGCCTTGCCCAAAGTAACGGCTTGGAGCGCTTTGGCTTTGAGAGCTGACAATTGTTCCAAAGTAACCTCAATGGAATTGGATTCCGGCTGCCATACTTCCTCAGGCGTGAGTTGGTTGCTCTCGTTGGCTTCATAAGAAGTAGGTTTAAGGGGAACTTCTATTTGATAATAATTGTCTTGATAATCGGTTCCCAAACGGATAAAAGCTACCAATCTTCTGTCATACGCTTCCTCGTTGCCTTCCCCTGGGAGACGGATTTGTCCGGGTATGGACTCGGCATGCAAGTACATATGGAGCTTCTTGTATTGCCTCATGTCAACATCAACCGATTTGAAGATGGCTCGGGCATCTTGGGGTTGCAAATCACATACTCGAAAGGCAAGAGATTGTTCATTTTGACGAACGATGGTGTTGTTTGTATTGACTTGCTCACGGACAATATCGGGGGGGAGTACATAATTTACTGGAATTCGATTTTCATTTTCTAAAATATTGACGGTACTGATGTCAACCGTTGTGTTAGGATTTTGGCTTATTTCTGGATTGAGTTGTTGCAAATAACGTCTCCAATCCCCTCGAACCAGTTCCAAAGTTCCAAATCGAAAGACCACTGGCTGATCAAAACCACTTAACAACATGCGCATAAAACGAATGGAACGTAAGTCTTCAATAGAATTAATAGCATCAAAATAGTTTTGAAAGGCCGTTCCTTGGTAATATCCTTTTTGGACAGGGACTTTGAATTGAATCCATCGGGTGGTAATTTCGTCTCCGTTAGGGACTTCTACCTTGACGTTTTCACGAACATCCGTCACAAAAGGATGATTTCCAACAGTCATGTCGCGCGTAATGGGAACTCGGTATTCAAAATAGCTGTCAATAGTATTCATGCTCTGATCCCTATTGATATCTTCAGTATCGGGTTCGGTATTGCTTCCACGGTCGGTATTAGAAAAGTCTATTGGTGAATTGCCTTCTGTCCCATTATAGTTTTTGTAACGCTCTAAAATCCCCCCATCTGCTGCAAGGAAATAGGTATAATTATCACCTGCGGGGTCTTCGGGTGGTCCGTTGGTATAAATAGCCGCTTCTTGAGCGTCAGACAATCCGTCCAAACCAACATCTTGGAGTGGGCGATCCTCCGGCACAGTGTTAAAAGCGTATAACAAGGATTGTGTAGCAGGCACCTCACCCCACTCGGTATTATAAACCAAGGCCGATTCATCGGTCCCTGGCAGACCATTTTCATATTGCTTGCGACCGTCTTTAAGAATATCTTCCGAAATATTTCCCAAATGGAAAACCAATTCCCCTAATTCGTTTTTTTGTCCCTCCAATTCATTAAAGGTATCCAAGAGCCAAAATTCAATAAACTCAACATTGGATTGCTCAAAATTGGTGGCAGCCAGGGCGCGGGTAATACCTGCCCAGTTTTCTTGTGGTTGTTTGGCAAAATCTTCAGCAGTACTATTATTATAGGGCCCTCTTTCAGTTGGATAATAAGCCAAATCCAAGGTGTTCTGAATGGTTGTTGTACCTTGAACCAAATCTTGTTCAGGAAAAATCTCTTGAATAGTAATCCGTCGGGTCGTATTCAAAGAAACATCGTTGTTATTGATTCCCGCTGGTCGGTTGCGCCAGAAAACAGGATCTAGGGTATACCAAGCTAGTTTCGCTCGTCCCAATCCTGTAGCCAATCCTGAACTGGCTTCAGCTCCTTTGTAATTTTGGGCCGGAACACTAGCGAGCTTCCATGCTGTAAACCCCTTAACATCAATTGTGGTCTGTGCTCCTTCAAAATCATCCACATAAACAGTTGCTTCGCCTTGTAATTGGGTATTTCGTGGGTTACCTGCTCGCAGGGAAGCGATTTCACCACGAAAAGAAATTCGAGATGGAGCCTCTGTTTTTCCACCCGGCAAACGACTGACCAAACGGGTCAAAAAAGGAAGCTCTGTGGAAAAATTGGTATTAAAACCCAGCATCGTATTATTTACTGGTTCCGTGCCGTAATTGGCCTTTTGAGTCAGTGGATTTTCGCTCAAATTTAGTAATGTAGCACCGAGTACTACTTTTTCATCTACCTGATGCTGCAAGTTAAAACCAGAAAAACGCTTGTTCTGTTGATTGAAAAAAGAATTGTTCTCTACTGATATTTCAACAGGAACGTTAGAGGATTTTAGCCCTTCATCAATAATGATAACCCGACCAATGTCATAGTTGACCGTATAATCGACACCTTCTTGTAAGATGCGTCCACCGGCAGTTACTCTAACGGAACCGCGAGGCACATTAAATGCCCCAATGGGAATCCCCTCCCCTCCTTCCGATTTGTATCTTCCTTTGAGTTCAAATTTATTTTTTTCAGTAGCCTCGAGTGCTGCCGCTTTTGTTAAGGCATACATTTCTCGAAAAACATATTTTTTTTGGTTGGGGTTGTAGGTAGCGGGTTGGTCGTAATCGGCTTGTGTCTTTTCCGACTGAAGCAAATCAAATAGGAAAGAACCGAAGGGTTCTACGGTAGGAAAAATGATTCGCCCGTATTGGGGATCGATTGTGATTCCGGGAATGAAATCAAAAAACCCGTCACCTTGTGGTAGGGGGTCTTGATAATTGTTAAGTCGATCAAGCTGGAAGGTGTTCAATAATATCTGTTCTTCCAAATTGTCGGGCCATTGTGAAGAATCAACTGGACTCATGTAATTAATAGGCGATGGGTCCGTGTAGAGGATGGACAGTCTGAATTCGTCCTCTGCCAATTGGAAGGCCCCTGTATTGTAGATATTTTTCATCATCAGATCCCAGACAGGTTGTTTTACATTGGTCAGATTGCTTTTCAACATTTTAACCACTAGGTTGTTGTTTTGCACCTGTTGTTTTCCTTCCCCAGAACCGACGAGAATTTCGGTACTGGCCACGTCTCCATTCGCAAATTCCCCAACCTGATATACCTTTCCAGCATAGGTGTACTGGAAGGCAACCGCCAGCACCTCATCATTACTCAATCGCTGATTGAGCGAAATATACCCCAGCTGTGGATGGAATTGATATTCGTTGGGTTGCAATTTGCGTGCACTTTCCAGAACAGCATAATCGAATCCTTCCTGCACTTGGTTGCTGAGGGTTCCAAAACCAGCCTGAACAGTAGCAATATCCCGAACGGCTTCTGTTAACAACCCCGAGCCGCCAATGGCTTTTGGGTCCAGTCGATTCACCGCATTGTGAGGGAGTCCACCAACAGCTGCAGCAGTAAAAAAGTCGGGGGTTTTATCATCCAATGTTGTATTTGCCGGGGAAGCTTCTCCCAAGTCTTGAAGAGCAATAATATTTCGAATATTCTGGGTCTGTGCGCTGCGATTGGTAATCCACACTTCAATTCGAGTGATTTGCACAGGGGAGTTGATGTAGGGATAGGTTTGTAGAGAGGTGTCGTAATGGTCACGGAAATACTGAGAAAGGAAATAGTGTCTATCTTCTTCATAATCCAATGCAAAAACACTGAAACTACTTAATCGTCCTCCACCTTGAGCCGTAATGTTTTGTGATTGGGAACGTTGTTCAGAAAAGACCGCCGTGATATTGGTTTTGCCAAATTTTAAATCTGTTCTTACACCAAATAAGCTTTGCGCTCCTTGAATCAAACTGTTATTTATGGGCATGCTGATATTCCCTAAATCTATGTTTTGAATGATTCCATCTTCGGTCACTTTACCATTGAGGTAATCCGTTACTTTGGTTCCTAATTGACTTGGATCTTGGGCATAGTTTTGAATTTTACTTTGAAATTTTTCCACCGATTGACGGGTTCGTTCATAGGCAGCTTTGGCCTGTTGCGCTTTTGACTTGAGATCGGCTACTGTACTTTTTGCCTGATCGAATTTGCCTTTTAATTCCTGAGCTGTTTCTAGCAAAGCACCGCTTTGGGCGATACCCACCGCTTCGGTTAACTTCGGAGGGTTGAATTGTATTTTTACTAAGTTCTGAAAATCAAAAGTAGACTCGGTATCATAATTGGCAGTGATTTGAAGCCGTTCCCCAATATTCCCAATCAGACTCAGGCTGATGCGTTGATCAAAATCAAAACTAAAATTGCGCCGTAAGGTAGGAGATGCGATAGGATTGTCATTCCGCTGATAACGTCCGCCAAAATCTACACCGATAGATCCTTGGGGCTTGATGTCGATGGCATTGCTTCCAAAAATAGTCTGAAAAAACTGATTGTTTACATACAACTCGGGCAATAAATTCTTTTGCGATGCCTTTAGATTTTCTGCTTTTCCTGTTAAGGTTTCTGTTTTTTCTTTAAAATACGTTTTTAGTGACTCTTTTAGTATCAAAGCTTCGTACTCTTTGGGAGTCAGAATCATTGGTGTTGTGATTGGGTAACCGTCAATTTCAACAGCTAAATAATACACATCGCGGTCCGGATCATATTGGTAAATTTCTGAAACGGCCGCAGCGGGGGGCAAGCTGATTTGCCCTAAATCTGCTGTTTCTTTTTTGGTGCGTTGAGCGAAAACAGAGATACTACAAAAGACCCCCAAAACGAAAAGAGGAAATGAACGTGTAAAGACAGAAATATATGGGTTCCGCTTCCCGGGTTGCAATATCTTTATAATTTATTCAAAGCAGCTTTGATAAGCGATTCTACAGTAGCATCGCTAGTACTTTGAATGAGGTTATCAATCACTTTTTCACTCGAGCGTCTTGGATAACCAAGTACCTCCAATGCTGATAACGCTTCTTCTTTGATTGTATTGCCTGAAAATGCTTGAATTTCCTCTGTTTCTGGAAGGTTTTTTATTTTGTCTTGTAAGTCAATGATAACCCGTTGAGCAGTCTTTAAACCGATTCCTTTGATGGATTGTATGGTTTTTACTTCTTCGGCAACTATGGCCCGTTGAATAGTGTTAGGATCCATGGAAGACAACATGGTTCGTGCGGTACTTGCACCGATACCTGAAACACTGATTAACAAACGAAACAGGGCCCGTTCGCTTTGGGTATAAAAGCCAAAAAGCGTGTGAGCATCCTCTTTAATTTGTAAGTGTGTGTATAATGTTATGGCTTCTGCATCTGTCAATTGCCCGTAGGTGTGTAAAGATATATGCACTTCATAACCCAACCCATTGCAATCAATAACCAAATGAGTAGGATGCTTTTCAATCAGTTTTCCAGAAAGTTGTGTAATCATTCTGAAGTTTGTTTTCGTTGTTGTGAATCCACCACTGCAACCGCAGTCATATTGACTATTTCTTCAACAGAGGCACCGAGTTGTAGGGTGTGAACTGGATGGGCTAAGCCCATCATAATAGGGCCTACAGAAAGGGTCCCATTGAGTTCCTTCATCAGTTTGTAGGTGATATTAGCAGAATCCAAATTTGGAAAAATGAGTGTATTGACTTTACTATTCACCAATTTTGAAAAAGGAAAACTTTTTTCCATCATGCTGGGATTGGTGGCAAAATCAGCCTGTAAGGGGCCGTCAACAGCCAAATCTGGATAAAACCGGTGCAGATACGAAACAGCCTCGCTTACCTTTTTAGCTTGTTCCGACTGATTGGAGCCAAAATTTGAAAAAGAAAGTAATGCCATAACCGGTGTCAATCCACACATTTGGGCTGTTTTGGCAGTCATTTTGGCTATTTTGGCGAGTTCTTTGGAAGACGGATCAATATTAATAGAAGTATCGGAGAGAAACAAAGGGCCCTGTTCGGTTAACATTAGGTTGGTCGCAGCTACCCGTTGCACGCCCTTTGCTTTTCCTAAGGTTTCCAAAATAGGCTTAATGACCTGGGGATAATTTCTTGAATATCCTGATATCATGGCGTCTACATCACCTGTTTTAACCATCATGGAACCAAAATAATTGCGCTCTCGCATCAAACGTTGGGCGTCATAAACGGTTTTTCCCTTTCGTTTTTGTTCTTTCCAGAACAATTCAGCAAACAGTTTTCGCTTTTCTCTTTGATTGTCTGCTTTGGGGTCTACAATACGAACTTCCTGATCAAAATCTATGGCTTTCATTAAGGTTCGAATGCTGTCTTCGCGACCCAAAAGAATCGGCTCTGCAATTCCTTCTTCTAATACGATCTGTGCAGCTTTCAATACATCCATCTGATCCGCTTCTGTAAAAACAACCGTTTTGGGATTTGTTTTGGCTCGAGTATGCAACAAACGGATAAGTTTTTGATCGTTTCCTAAACGGGCTTGCAAACTCTCTTTATACCGATCCCAATCTTCTATGGGTGCTGTAGCAACACCCGACTCCATAGCAGCTTTGGCTACCTCGGGAGGGATTTCAGCGATCAAGCGCGGGTCAAAGGGCTTGGGAATAATATACTCTTTCCCAAAACTCAATCGGGTTTCGTCGTAGGCTATGTTCACCTGTTCTGGAACGGGTTCTTTTGCCAGGCGAGCCAATGCACGAACTGCAGCCATTTTCATTGCCTCATTTATTTTGGTCGCCCGAACATCCAGTGCCCCTCGGAATATGAATGGAAAACCCAAAACATTATTGACCTGATTGGGGTGATCGGAGCGGCCCGTAGCCATAATGATATCTTTACGTACCGAACAAGCGAGGTCGTAGTTGATTTCAGGGTCGGGATTGGCCATGGCAAAAACGACAGGGTTCTTTGCCATGCTCAACAACATCTTTTCATTTACGATATTACCAAGGGAAAGTCCAATAAACACATCTGCTTCTGACAAAGCATCTTCCAATGTGGATACCGCTTTGGCGGTTGCAAATTCCTCTTTTTCAATGGTCAGGTTAGGACGATCCTTACGAATGACACCTTTGCTATCGGTCATTACAATATTTTCTGCGCGTGCACCAAAGGCACGATACAACCGGGTACAAGAGATTGCGGCTGCGCCTGCCCCAGAAACTACAATCTGTACCTCTTCGATTTTTTTGTTTACTAATTCCAAAGCATTCAACAAAGCGGCACAAGAAATTATGGCTGTCCCATGTTGGTCGTCGTGCATAAGGGGAATGTCCAGTTCTTCTTTCAGGCGCTTCTCTATTTCAAAAGCTTCAGGGGCTTTTATATCTTCTAAATTGATCCCACCAAAAGTGGGTGCAATCGCTTTGACCGTTCGAATAAATTCTTCTGGATCTTTGGCATCAATTTCAATGTCAAAAACATCGATATCAGCAAAAATTTTGAAAAGCAACCCTTTTCCCTCCATGACCGGTTTGGAAGCATTGGGTCCAATATCACCAAGACCCAATACAGCCGTTCCGTTAGAGATAACGGCAACAAGGTTGCCTTTGTTGGTATACTTATAGACATTGTCTACCTGCTTTTCAATCTCTTTGCACGGGATGGCCACTCCAGGGGAGTAGGCCAATGCCAAATCGCGCTGTGACTGATACCGTTTGGTTGGAACTACGGCTATTTTCCCGGGTTTGGGTTTGGCATGATAAACAAGCGCCTGCCTTCTTTGTTGGTCTTTGTTCATTGCATTGAATAATAATTGCGCCTTACAATAAAATAAATTTACAACTATTTATTGTTGTAAAGATCATTGTAAAGATTTTCAGAGGAAAGAATAAAAGGTTTTGAGGAAGTTCTTTTGATCCATTGATCACGAATCTCTTTACTCAAATTTAGCCTGGCATCAATCCCTTTAAATAATGGATTGTCTTGCCACATCGGGTGGGAATCCCAATGGCAGTTTATATAACTCACTGCTTTAATAACATCTCTGTTTTTTTCAATCGTATCAAAAAGTGGTAGAAACCATTTATCCCACGCTTCTTTTGCTTGATCGCTATTGTTCAGCTGAATCTCTTTACCATTCCCGTATAACTTTGCACCATAATCCGATACGGCCGGTGTGGCCTCTGCAATAAATACGGGCTTCCCTTTTTTTCTGGCAAATTCAAACATCTCTATCTCTTTCCATCGGTTGAAGAAAGAAGTACCACACCAATCCACATAATCGTCACCCGGGTACCAACCTTCCAATTGTTCTTGGTTGGAAATAA
This sequence comes from Flavobacteriaceae bacterium, assembly GCA_049890035.1. GTDB lineage: Bacteria > Bacteroidota > Bacteroidia > Flavobacteriales > Flavobacteriaceae > UBA11891. The sequence continues at coordinate 58,102 of JBMHCG010000043.1, forward strand.
ATCCTGTTGATTGCCATACATAGGCTGTATTTTCAACCCCTTTTTTTCTTAAAATGTCGACAATTCTTCTGTAGGCTTTTACAGTACTTATCCGATCATAATGATTCCAGGGATCGCCATCAAATTCGTATGCTATCCTCAGAAAAACAGGTCTTTTACCAAGCTCAAGAAGAAAGTCCCCTAGCTTCTCTATATATTGATCATGCGTTCCATCTGCAATCTTTTCCTCATTGTTCACAAACTCGAGTCCAATGGCCAAAGCCATATTGGTGAAATCAGGATCTAGATGCTGTAACATTGCGTTGGATTCTCCATCACCCCAATTATCAGTTTCCCATAAGCCATCCAATGCTTCTTGAATATATCCTCCGGGCTTTTCATTTTTGGGGCTAATGTTTGTGTATGTTGTCCAACCCGCAGGTTTGGGAAAGTGATTTAAATACCCATCCTCATACCCTTTAACCTTCCCTACTGCTTCCAGTTCTTGACCGACGAACAACAGAACCCCATCAGTGGGTTCAAACTTATTAGGATTTTCATTCGGTTTTTGAATTTCAGTTTTTTGGCTATTGGTATTTCCTGGTCGGCAACCATTTAAAAAGATCAACAAACAAATAATATAAAAAGTAGGTGCGAATTTAGGTATCATATTCTATGTATTTAAACCATTTAAAATCTGCATTTTTATTGTAGGAATCTAAGTCCTGACAACACATGCCAACAAAACAACCGGTGAAGGCGGGGCGATACCTGTTGCTTCCCTCTCGCACATAATCGTCCGAAAGTATACTAGCGTCCAATTCATTTCCAAGGGATTGGAAAGATATATTATCAAAACTGACAAAAAACTGAAGTTTCTCTTTTCTTAATGATCCTTTCAATATGATTTTTTTGTTATCCGTAATCTGAATTAATTTTTCTTGGAAAGACATAGTAAAATTGTCTGAAGATATAATGGATATATATTTATTTAAACCGTTGTTATCTGCCGTTATATTGAGGTAATGGTAATGCCCTGTGTTGTAGTAAAAAACAAGACCCGCCATGTGTAAAAAATTACTTGGTTCAAATTCCAATTCTGTGAGGGCATCTATATTAAAATGCTGAATTCTTCTTGCAATCAGGCTTTGTTCATTCAATGAATTTAACGACTCTCTCCCTCGTATTCGTAAATAGCCTGATCGTTTTTTAAGGCTACACCAACTTTCATCTATTGGAATTCGCAGCGATTGAAAATCGGGTGGTAACTGAGCTTTTTCAAAAGTAACTTTTGATTCTATATTGGGTGGGGCCTCTTCTTTACCATTGGGTATCGAAAATTGTTTCCGCGCAATTTTCCCTTCTTTCACGTAGGGCCATCCATTTTTCCAAATTAATTCTTCTAATGATGTTTCTCTCCCCAATAGACATCTACCTCTTTGTGATAAGGGTCTAGCAGATAGAAAAGTCAGGTACCAATCGCCTGATGGCGATTCAATGAAATCGGCATGTCCTGTTTTTTGCAAATAGGCTTTGGAGTTGTTCTTTGCGGTGAGAATGGGGTTCTCAGGATGAAATTCATAAGGCCCTAAAAGTGCTTTACTTCGTGCTATAGATACAGCATGATTGTATTCTGTCCCTCCTTCGGCAAGAATTAAATAAAAGAAATTATCTTTTTCAAAAATATGAGGACCCTCAGTAAATCCAAGCTCTGTTCCAGCCGTTAAGTAATGAACAGTACCTACTAATTTTTTTCTTTCTTCATCATATTCTTGTAATTCGATTCCTCCAAAGAACTTGCCCTTCCGATAATCAACGAGCATGTTTGTAAACCATTTTTTTCCATTTGATTGATGGAAAAGAGAACCATCAAAACCCCTAGACGACAAATAAATTGGATCAGTCCATTCCCCCATTATATCTGTTGCGGTAATAAGGTAATTGGGTGTGTCTTTCCATACGCCATCAAACGACTTAACATTTGAATACACCAAATAAAACAATCCATTATCATATGACAAGCAAGGTGCCCAAACGCCACAAGAGTCGGGAACCCCTCTTAAATCCAATTGGGATTGTCTGGTCAAAATTTGTTTGACTAATTTCCAGTTTTTTAAATCTTTTGAATGATGTATTTGGACTCCTGGAAACCATTCAAAAGTAGAGGTAGCAATATAATAATCCGTACCCAATCGAATAATGGAAGGATCCGGATTGAATCCTCTAATAATAGGATTGTTTATAATCATGATTCTATGAATTCAGATTCGAGTGCTTCCAACGATTTGTTTTTCGTTTCGGGTAAGATTCGATACAAAAAGAGCAAGCCTAATCCTGCAATGAAACTGTATATATAAAAGGTGTAAGTGTTGCCTAAATTTTCGATTTCCCAAGGAAAAATTTGAGTAACGAACCAACTGAAAAAGCCATTGATAAAACCAACGAAACCGATCATAATTCCTCTGAGTCGATTTGGGAATAGCTCGGAAAGCATTACCCACATAACAGGCCCTAAAGAAAAAGCAAAACAAGCTACAAAACCTAAAATACCTACTAAAACCAAATAGGGATTGATGTGAATCGATTCTTCGATAAGCCTTCCCTTTAGTGTTAAAAAAGAGCTTTCAGAAATGTATTGTTCCATGGCATCTAAAAATTTCGTGTCCGAATCAAAGGATTGATTCATCACTGGTTTGAGTTGGTCTATGATTTCAGCATTTAAATCAGTTAAGTTCTCTTTCCTCAAAGTATACGTAGCGTTTTGAAAACCTAAACCACACGCGAACATACTACCAGTTATTCCCAATAAACCTAATAAAAACAAAGGTCTTCTACCGAATCTGTCGATCAACACAAAGGCAACTAAAGTAAAAATGAGCGTGGTAAGACTAAGTAAAACCCCCGAAAAAAAAGAAGCATCTGTTCCAATTCCAGTTCGTTTAAATATTGAAGTTGCATAATAGTAGACAGCATTGATCCCCGTTGCCTGCTGAATAATTCCGATAAGAATACCTACCCCTAGAATGAATTTAAATTTCTTATTGAAAATACTAGAGAAGGAAATATTTTTAATTACTTCACTTGAAGATTTGATAGCATTTTCTATAATTTCACTTTCTTTTTTTGCCTTTGAAGCACCGTGAATTGTGTTGAGCACATCCCTCCCTTTTCTATTTTGCCCTTTCGCAAAAAACCATCTTGGACTCTCAGGAACAAAAAATAACATGCTCAAGTAAAAGACGGCAGGCGCAAGCTCAATCGCCAACATCCATCTCCAAACAGTTGCCGTGGTTAGAAACTGGAATATTTCGTTTTCATATGCTTTATTCAAATAATAATTACTCAAAAAGGCTGCAAAAAAACCTAATACAATATTTAATTGTTGCAAAGCTACCAATCTTCCTCTGTTATAGGAGGTTGCGATTTCAGCAATGTATATGGGTGCTATCACCAATGCAGCTCCAAAAGCTATTCCCCCAAGCATGCGTGAAATCCACAACATGTGATAATTAATAGAAAGAGTCGAAAACAAAGCAGATAATACATATAGTATAGCTACTCCAATCAGTATTTTCTTTCTACCGTATTGGTCACTTAATCTTCCCACAATGAGCATTGTAAACATAGCTGAAAACAAAGGGGAACTTGGAATCCATCCTTGTTGTGTTGTATTTAAATTGAATTCGGGTGTGACATAGTTCATCACTCCAGAAATTATCCCAGCATCAAAACCATACAAGAATCCGCCCAATGACACCGTAAATGCAAAAAACCAAGAGTTGAATTTTTGTTTTTTCAAAATCAGAAATTATCCTGTGAAGTAAGTTAGAATAAATAGAATGACAACAACCAACAGGATTGAAAAAGTCAGGTCCACGCTTCTGTTTTTTTGAAATTGTTGCCCTTTCAGTTTCAGCGATGATGTTCCTATTGACAAACCAGTAATTTTATTATAATCTGGTGGATCCGATAGTAAGGACATAAGAATACAAACAAGACAGGAAAAGACAAACATAAAAATAGCCATATGCCCAAAGTTTATTGTGGCAAATTCAAACAATATACCTTGTAAATTATCTTTAAATATTTCTGCTACGATTCTTGCAGTAGAAAGAAAGAGTCCGGTAAATAATGTTACTATGGAAGCAAATGAATTGACTCTTTTCCACACAATCCCCAGGAGAAAAACAGCGGTGATTGGAGGGGCGATGTACGACTGCACACTTTGTAAATATTGGTATAACGTCCCACCTCCAATGCTATCCATAATTGGAATCCAAATAATTCCTAGGAATACAATAATTGTCGTAGCTATTTTTCCAACATGAACCAATTTTTTTTCAGATGTGTTGGGTTTGATTTTCTTGTAAATATCAATGGTAAAGATGGTAGAACATGAATTAAATACAGATGCTAAAGAACTCATTAGTGCAGCCATAAGCCCACCCGCAACAAGGCCTTTTAGACCCACAGGCAATAGTGTTCTAACTAAAACGGGAAAAACTTCATCACTGCGTTCATAAGAAAGAAAACCTTGTTTTGCTAAAGCATAAGCTATTATTCCAGGCAACAAAAAAATAAATATCGGTAGGAGCTTCAGGTAGGCACCAAAAATTGCTCCTCTTCTTCCTATTTGAATATTATTTGCAGCTAAGGTTCTTTGAACGATATATTGATCGGTACACCAATACCACACCCCTACAACGGTTCCTCCAAAAAGCATACCAGTCCATGGAAAATCCGGATCACTTATTGGTCTCCACATATTAAAATGACTTGAACCAGCGATTTGTTTGAGCTCTTGATAGCCCCCTATTTGATGCAACCCCAGTATCGTAATAATAATGGAACCTGCAATCAGTACGATAGTTTGAAAGGCCTCTGTATAAATAACAGCTTTTAAACCACCGATTACGGTATAAATACCTGTTACAACAACGATACCTAGGGCTCCTATCCAAAAATTTATACCCAGCAATTGTGAGACAACAATCCCTCCGGCATAAATCGTTACTGAAACTTTGGTAATTACATAGCCTACCAAAGAAAAAATAGATAAGAACCATCTGGATCGGCTATCAAATCGTTTTTCAAGAAATTCAGGCATTGTAAAAACATTGCTTCTGAAGTAAAAAGGTAAAAAGAACCAACCCAATAATAAAACAATCCAGGCATGCAGTTCATAATGCGCCATAGGCATGCCCGATTCGGCTCCCGTACCAGCCAATCCTACAACGTGTTCAGATCCAATATTTGAAGCAAAAATAGAGGCCCCAATGACAAACCAGCCGACGTTTCTACCCGCTAAAAAATAATCTTCTGTATTTTTATTTTTCTGAAGAACAACCCAAACTGCAATCCCGAATAGAACCAGAAAATATCCAGTCAATACAATCCAATCGAGATCCGAAAGAAACGAATCCATCAATCTAGACGTATTTATTTATAATGTTTTCAAAAAGCTCTTGTTTTCCACTCAACTGTTGTGGTTCACCTTGTTTGAAAGCATGGCTATATAAATCTTCGAGTTTTAATTCACCCTTGCTAAATTGCCTCCCCATTGCAGAACGAAATGATTGGTATCGATCATTGTAGAGTTTGTTGTATAAATCGTCTTCAAGAACTTTCTCAGCGATGAGCAAACTTCTTGCAAAGGTGTCGGCCCCACCTATGTGAGCATAAAAAATATCTTCTAAATCCGTAGAATTTCTTCTTGTTTTTGCATCAAAATTGACACCGCCTCCTTGGAGCCCGCCTGCCTTTAGAAAAACCATCATGGCTTCGGTGGTTTCGTAAATATTGTTTGGAAACTGATCGGTGTCCCAACCATTTTGATAATCTCCTCGATTTGCATCAATACTACCCAACATATTTTCATTGGCCGCTACTTGAAGCTCATGTTGAAAGGTGTGTTGCGCTAGAGTGGCATGGTTTACTTCAATATTTAATTTAAAATCATTTTCAAGACCGTATTTACGAATAAAGTGTATCGAAGTTGCAGCATCAAAATCATATTGATGTTTAGCGGGCTCACAGGGCTTTGGTTCAATAAAAAAAGTACCCTCAAAACCTTGCTTTCTCGCATAGTCCTTGGCCATATTAAAAAACTGGCCCAGATGATCTTGTTCTTTTTTCATATCGGTATTCAACAAAGTCATATAACCCTCTCTTCCACCCCAAAAAACATAATTTTGTCCTCCCAGTTCTATTGTAGCATCCAGTGCTATTTTTATTTGAGCTCCTGCATAGGCTACAACATCAAAATTTGGATTGGAAGCGGCACCGTTCATGTAACGCGGATTGGAAAAACAATTTGCAGTACCCCATAATAATTTCACTCCCGATTCATTTTGCTTTTGCTTTAAGTAAGTTACAACAGAATGGATTCTGTCTTCAGATTCTTTAAGTGTGCTTCCCTCATCCACCAAATCATAGTCATGAAAGCAATAATACTCAAAACCCATTTTTGTAATGAATTCAAATGCTGCATCTGCCTTATTTTTTGCAGCCGTTAATGGATCCTGGGAAATCGACCAAGGAAAAGTTTTGGTTCCTGGACCAAAAGGATCACCCCCTGTTCCACAAAGGGTGTGCCAATAAGCCATCGCAAACTTAAAATGATCTTTCATTTTTTTCCCCGCTACTACTTTTTCTGGGTCGTAATATTTATACGCCAGGGGGTTGTCTGACTGGTCTCCCTCGTATTGTATCTTGCCAATTCCTTTAAAATATTCTTTGTCTCCTAAAACGATCATGCTTTTTGGTTTAAATTCTTATTTAGTACTTGTTTCCAGGCCAGATAGGCATTTGTGAAAGGGGATCGCTCTTGTAATGGATGATAAATTGTTGCTAAATCATTTTCTAAAAAAGAGGCATATTTTTCAAAACCGTTTCCAGCAATACAACAAGACCTGGCAGCACCAATGGAACCATTGGTGTTGAAAATTTTGATGTCACTACCGATTAATGTACATAATGTGTTTGAGAACACTTTAGATTGAAAAAGATTGTCATTACCGGCATGGATCACATTTGTTTGTATCCCATCTGACTTCAGTATTTCAAAACCATAATAGAATGAGAAAGCGATCCCTTCTAGAGCTGCTCTACACAGGTGTGACTTGGTGTGTCTATTCAAGTCTAGATTTATTATTTGGGCTCCCAGATGGTTATTATTTAACATTCTTTCTGAGCCATTGCCAAATGGTAGTATGATCAGTGAATCAGAACCCACCGGTACTTTTTCTGATAACTCATTCATTTCAGAATAAGAGGAAACCGATAAATTTTCAAATAGCCACCGATAAAGAATACCGGTACTGTTAATGCACAAGAGTTTGCCGATAGAAGGACTATCCAGTGTGTAATTGACGTGAGCAAAATTATTTACCCGGTGAATTTCTTCTACAGTATCTTTCTCTGTAATCGCATAGATTACACCCGATGTTCCTGCAGTTGCTGCGATTTGCCCTGGCTCAAACACATTCAAAGAGCTTGCATTATTTGGTTGATCACCTGAACGAAATAAAATTGGAGTGCCTGGTTTTAATCCACATTCCTTTGCGGCAGATAGGGATACGGTACCTTGGTTGACATAATTGGGTATTATTTCTGGATACAAACTGCTATCAATTTGAAAATATTCTTGCAACGGTTTTGATATTTCTTTCTTATTAAAATCCCAAAAGATCCCTTCTGTAAGCCCTGTAATAGTTGTGTTTATTTTCCCTGTAAGTTTGTATGCTATGAAATCGCCTGGAAGCATGAACTTAAAGATATTTTTATAAACATCTGGTTCATTTAAGCGTACCCAATTTAATTTTGAAGCGGTAAAATTCCCCGGTGCGTTCATTAGGTTTGATTGGCAATAAACCGCGCCCAAAAGATTGGCAGCCTCTTCACCTATATGTACGGCCCTACTATCACACCAAATAATTGCGTCCCTAAGAGTGTTTCCATTTTTATCTACAACAACAAGTCCATGCATTTGGTAGGTGATTCCTATCCCTTGTACAGTACTATTTTCTAGATTATTAGTGTGAAGCAGTTTATGAATGCCATCACAAACATAGTCCCACCAAAGATTGGGGTCTTGTTCTGCCCAACCCTTATGCAAAGCAATAATGGACATTTCACTATCCGGTACTTTGACGTCACCAAAAAGTTCACCATCAGTTATATCAACTAGTGATAGCTTGATGAAGGATGTACCTAGATCGATTCCTAAAAAATACACCCTTAAATATACTATTTATACTTTTTTCTTTATGAACAAAGTAGAAATCCCCCCAAAAATGATGAACACTCCGGCTAAACGGATGATGTTTATAGGATTTTGCCCCATTAGATCATATACAAAATATTGAACTGTAAAAATTTGGATAATCATCGGGACAACAATAAACATATTGAAAATACCCATATAGATTCCTGTCTTATTACTTGGAATCGAAGTTGCTAATATTTGATAGGGCATGGCCATCATACTCGCCCATGTAATCCCCAATCCAAAAGAAAAAAGATAAATCTGACTGACTACAAGGTCCTGGTCACCAAAAGGATTGGGAAAGGAAAATAAGATGCTATCGTCACTCAAATAGGGCATCAACAAAAGCCCTAGACCACCCAAAAGTAAACTTAAGAAATGTAGTCTCTTAGCACCTATTGATCGGGCAATAGGAATCATGGCAAATGCAATCAGGAAACAAATAATATTATAAGTACCATTTAAGTTCCCTGTAAGCAATTGAGCTCTATTAAAATAAAGGGTGTTTTGATCCAATGTATCGTAGAGTGATAAAGACAATGCAGAAGTAATGTATTGCCAGTAACAAAACATGGCATACCAGGGAAAAAACATAACGGGGATAAGCTGTTTCATCGTACTTGGCATTTCACGAAAGGCTTCAACAATATCTGAAACTGTTTTCTTTATCAAGTTCCCTTTGGATTTTTCTTGCTCGATACGTTCACGTTCTTCATCCGAAGGCGGATATTCTGAAGTAGTAAGAACAGAAATTAATATTGTCACAGTAGATGCTATAGCTCCGATACCAAAAGCCCAATAGGTAGATACGGGAATGCCATTATCCATTTTATCGGAGAGTGCTAGAATCCCAAAAGAAACCAATAGTGCTGGGGTAAAGTTGGCTAGCGTTGTACCAAAACCTGTAAAAAAGCTTTGCATTAGAAATCCAAGCGAATATTGTTTTTCGGGTAATTTGTCAGAAATGAAAGCGCGATAGGGTTCTAGAGCTATATTATTGGCCGCATCCAAAATCCACAACAAACTAGCAGCCATCCAAATTGAGCTCGAATAGGGCATGGCAATTAATGCTAAACTTGCCACTATGGCTCCAATAAGGAAAAATGGTTTTCTCCTACCAAAACGGGGGGACCAGGTTCCGTCGCTTATAGCACCAATGATTGGCTGAACGATCAACCCTGTTACGGGTCCCGCTAACCATAACAAAGGAAGTTCAGATTCTTCAGCACCTAAATATTTATAGATGGCACTCATGTTACTTTGTTGCAGCCCGAAACTGAATTGAACTCCAAAGAATCCAAAATTCATCGTAAGGATCTGCCAAAAGGAAAGTTCTTTTTTTACCGTCATGTTAATTGGATGCTATTGCTTTACCGGGGGTAACTTTGGTTTGTATTTTTTCGATGACATAGGAACCTACTTCATGGCCTTGTTTGACACCTTCTTCAATAGCCATCATATAATGAATGCCTCCATACAATCGGGATATGGCCGCTTCTTCGGAGGCTTGAATAAATGAAGCGTAGGACCGTTGGGGCAGTCCATACTCCAGTTCTGTGGTATCTGTAAAGTGAAAATTATCCCCGAAAAGGTCAGTTAATGTAAGTGCAGCTGCTCTTGAAATTACCGAATGACCGCTGGTATATTCTGGAAAAGGAGGGGTCTGAAGAACCGGTAACCACTCTTCATCATAATGCTTGTTGATCAGCGTTTCAGGTCGAACAACCAAGGTGTCCCACTTTTCGTCCCAGCAACTAATAAAAGCATCAAACAATGCTATACTTACATTGGCATAAGCATTGACAGTATCTAAAAAATTGGATTGGGACTTTCTTGTTGCAATAGCCGTAATACCAATCCAATGCCCTCCAGGGGTGATTTTTTTGGTAGCAAACATGGCGTGACCACGATGATGTGTCACATAAGGATTGCAATCCCAAAATTTAGCTATTTCCAACTGTTCATCAGTCAACCCTTTTCCAATTTCATAAACTTGTTGCAATTGCTTTTGAAAAGGGCTCCCTTTGGTAAGATCAAACGGCAGAGGTGCTTTAGGTGAAAATTGGTCCGAAGAGTCAAGAACCATTGTTCTAATTTCCTTCCAGTGAGGTTCAATACCATCCATATAGTCGGGGGGGGTTGGCTTCCAATATCGTTCTTCCTCTATAATGGTATATTTTGGGTAAGTCCGTGTTTGGTTGTACATGTCTTCTTTTGCCCAACTCAGAATATGATCAGCAACTTTTTCACCATACCTTTGGGAGGCCGTTCTAACGTTTCTGGGGACAACTATTGCTTTGAGATGTTGCGCAAATTCCTTTTCAAAGGCATCCATTTTGTTTTCAGAAAAAATTAATGTGCGACCCACTTTATTAAAGGCAAATAAAGAAGCTAAAGTATAATTTACCGAGCTTGATTCTGCCGATGCTATGGGTGGCAATCCTTTTACTTGACCACTCAGTGATTGGTAGGCATCAGGTGCTGACCAGCGGGCTGTTTCGTAAGCAGCTATGGATGGATATAAATACACCCGTGAAGCCACTGGTGGTGAAAATATATCATAAACTACTATATCAGATAGATTTTTTACTGCTGCTTGATATAGTTCTGGGTCTTCAATTTTGCTTATATAATCTGTATTTTTCTGGCAAGAAAAGAACATTAAAACCAGTGTACTACAGGCTACTAGCTTAAGGCTGTAAGCTCTTTTCGACATACAAAATGTAATTGTTTTGTGTTGTAATGACATAAGAATTAGGGTTTAATTTTTCTATGCTTTTAGCAGCTATTGATTTCGGAAGTCCAAATTTAATACTTTCCGAAAAAGTGGCACTATCTGGATTAAAATCAATTAATTGGCCGCCAGGATTTGCATCTTGAGGCCCCAGCTCAATGACATGACCAAAATAATTTCCAACATAGGAAAGGGTTCCTTTTTCATCGATATGAATTCCTTCAATGGAGGATTGTTGTGCCTCAAAAGGTAATGGTATGCCAGTGAAACCGTCTTCTTTTTGTAAATAAATCATGGAGCGTAGTTCGTTGATTTGCTTTGTCAGCAAAAGACTATCTACGTCTTTTTTGAATAGTTTATTGATTCCATCAACTGTTGCAAATTTTTTGTAAGCGGTAAACTTCTTTTTTAACAAAGGTATTTGTTCTCCTAATTTGTCCTTTGAAGCAAAGGGAACGTTGGAGCCAAAAAAATTATAGAAAATAATGGGATCAAGCTGGTTGTTCTCATCAAAATCATCAAGGTAGAGTTTGACAGGATTTGATACGGATGGCTTCCATTTAAAATTTTCACCTACATTACCACCAACAATATCTAATTTTCCATCCTTATCAAAATCGAAAACTTCAATCGTATTCCACATTCCATGTGAATTGTTGAGGCCCTTTTCTTGGGTCAAGTCTTTGAATTTGAATCCCCCCATATTTTTGAGTATTGTGATTGGCATCCAATCCCCAGCAAGGATTAAATCCTTTTTTTGGTCGTTATCAATATCAACCCATTTGGCATCAGTTACCATGCCGAAGGGATACGTAACAACTGCTTCAAGACCTTTCCCCGCATTATTCCGGAGGAGATAACTATCTGGGCTAAGACCATAGGCACCCGGTATGGATCGGCTCCCTATAAAAATATCTTCCACACCATCATTGTCTATATCGGCAACAGCTACGGTTCCTCCATTCGTAGCAGGGAGATTTACTTTACCGCGTTTGAATTGACCCGCACCATTATTTAAGTAAATTCTATCTATCAAATAGGCATCTTCTTGTTCGACATCATTCCCCCCACTGACGACATAAAGGTCTCTATCTCCATCCAAATCAATATCTATCGAAGCGACATCAACATCTTCAAAATTCCTGTCTGACAAGAAATCACTATTGTACAATTTATTAAAAGATCCATTCTTTTGTGCAATCCAAACCTCAGCAGGTTGTGTTCTCGCTCCACCAATGAAAATATCTTTTCTGTTGTCTCCATTTAAATCTTCGAATAAGAAAGCAGGGCCTTCTTCCGAAATTTTTTCTGGTATGAGTCGCTCCCTCTCATAATCCAAATAGTAATTCTCTTCATATGAAAAGGGTAAATAGGAAACTTGAAAGGTAGATTCATAAGGTTTGTAGGTATAGTAATTATTCTGAAAATGGGGGTATTCTATTTCAATAGAACGAGAATTACCCAGGGTATCCAATACTTGAAAAGTACTATCAGGCCAAATGACTCTCAAGGAATCTATTGCATTCACATCGGGTACCCCAAAGTGCATTTGATGTCCGGAAGAAGATTGAAATCCTCTTAATGTAGTATGTGTTTTTACTAATCTTTGATTTTTTAAAAATAATTCAACACGAGTCCCTTTGGTCGATTTATTATCTGGATGTTTTAGATTAATCAAAAACCCGCCTTTGTCTGTTTTATTCTCATACAAGCTCGCTTTTTCATTGATATTGTTGACAACTAAATCAAGATCACCGTCATTGTCTAGATCACTTACTGCGGCACCATTAGAAAATGTTGAAGAGCTAAAAAAGGAATCCTTTAGCAAAGAAAATTTCATATCGCCCAGTCCTTTGAATAATACATTGGGGATTTTCAATGTGGGCATTTCAGCAATAATTTCTTTCCTGAGTCTTTTTTGTTTATCGGCACTATATTTTTGGAATTTGATATCACTTATGTAATTGATGTAGTCAAGATCGTTGGGTCTTTTTACAATTCCGTTGGTGATAAATATGTCTTTATTCATATCATTATCAAAATCAGCCAAGAGAACGGACCAACTCCAATCCGTCGCGTAGGTCTCTGTCATCAAACTTACGTCCGAAAAAGTACCATTTTTATTCTGGAGTTGAAGATTGTTTCTGGCTACTTGAGGTTCAAATCCAAAATCCTTTTTAATTCGATCCACTTTATCCGTGTCTTCCCCGCCCGATTTGAGAAAAATATCCGAACGAAATGGCATCATATCCGTTGAAAAGATATCGAATAGACCATCGTTGTTGATATCTTCAATATCAACTCCCATAGTAAATCTGCTGCTATGATTGAGAATTTCTGAAGCATTTTCTTTGAATGTTTTATTTTTTTGGTTGATATATACAAAGTCATTTTCATGAAAATCATTGCCAATAAAGATATCTTCCCAACCATCATTATTGATGTCTATCACTTTTATAGCGAGTCCATAACCTAGGGGACTTGAAAAGATACCGACATCCAAGGTTACATCAACAAAGGAATTTTCTTTTTCATTAAGTCTGTTTTCATAAAAGCGATCACCACTAAGAGGTGCAGGATCCTTTCTGTTTTTTGTTGTACCGTAGCTTCTTACTGTATGAACCGAATGATTCAGCAAATACAAATCCAAGTCTCCGTCTTTATCAAAATCGATAAACGCGGCTTGGGTGGAATAGCCTGAAAAGTTTAGACCCAATTTTTCAGAGCTCTCTGTAAATGTAAGGTCACCGTTGTTGAGATAAACTAGGTTGTGTGATTTTAACCCTTTGTGATTTCCAACTTTGCATACAAAAATATCAAGAAACCCATCATTGTTTATATCCTCTATTGTTACACCGCTAGACCAACTTTTATCATTTTTTATGCCAGCAGTCACGGTAATGTCTTCAAAAGTAAGACTTCCCTTGTTCAAGTAAAGTTTATCAGAAGATTGATTGGCTGTAAAGTAAATATCTTCAAGACCGTCATTATTAAGGTCACCTATAGCTACTCCCCCACCGTTGTAATAGTACAAATATTCTAAAATATTTACTTCATCAGTGTATTCCAACTGATTGGTAAAGTCAATCCCACTTCTACTTGAATTAATTTCCTTGAATTTGATTTGATCACTCGCAAACTCCTTGTTTTCATGGCAGCCTACGATCCATAACAAAAAAACTAGTGTGTAATATTTCATCATTTAGAATTTGAAATGAACGATTGAATCGTTATTTCTAAAGACCCATATTTCTTTATCCATAACTTTGATGTCCCGTATCTCACCATTTACCGAAAAACCCTTGCCGTCTCTGAAGGAAGTAAATTTTAATTTTCCCATATTCTCCAAGTAAACACCGTGCGTAGCATCGTAAATACCTACCTCAGGTTTGGCTTTGAATAAATTCCCACCTAATAGGATATCCGCATCCCCATCTTGATCAAAATCATTACTCGTTATGGCATAGATTGGACTTAACTGGGCCTCTTGTGGAAGCTTAATCACCCTGAATTTGAAGTTGCCTTCATTTATTAAAATACTTGAGGACAAATAATTTACAGTTTGAATTAGGGAATTATCAATTGCCTTTTTGTCAAATATTTTTGTTATGTCAGCATTTTTGAACGAACTATAATCGGGAAATCTTTTCTTCAAACTCTTCATTTGATCTATCAAATCATGTCGTAAAGCATACGGAAAGTCTTTTCCATTTTCATCTTCGAAAGTGAGCACACCCTCAATACTTCCATTGGCATCAAAATCATTCAGATACATCTTAATTGGGCGTTTTTCAGTAATCTTGAATCGACTGTTCTCTCCGTGATTGCCCACAACGATATCCAAATCACCATCTTGATCAATATCAACTTTGTGGGTGACTGACCACCAACCTTTATAGTCATTCAATCGGGTTTGTTTTTTACTAAAACTTCCATTTGTGTTTTCAAATATTTCAGGAGCCATAAATTCTCCAACAACAAGCAAATCTTCATCTCCATCGCCATCCATGTCAATAAATTCGGCATCGGTGATCAAACCTAAATTTTTAAATTCAGGTGCTTTATTAAGAGTTTGGTCGGAAAACACACCCTTCCCATTATTGACTAATAAATAACCTGATCCAGGTATTCCATACGCTCCGTATTTTAAACGCTCACCGACAAATAAGTCCAAGTCACCATCGTTATCAACGTCACTGGCCTTCACGGCTCCTGAGCTGATTCGATCACTTTTATTGGGTAATTTTTGGGGCGATAAACGATAATTACCCTTTCCATCATTGAACAATAGATGATCAAATACCATTTCCGAAAAAGGGGTAACTTCAACGCCCCCTGAGACTAGATACAAGTCTAAATCATCGTCGCCGTCAGCATCAAATAAAAGTGTTTTAGTCGTTTCTGAACCCTTAATTTTTTCAAATACATCCTTAGAAAGTGTTGACTCTTTCAAACCCTGTGCAGACCCAAGAAGGATGCTAACAGGACTGTTTTTGGATCCAGCTACAACAATGTCCATAAAACCATCCTTATTCAAATCTCCTTTGCTTGCGCGCGGTCCTTCATTACTGCACATATGGTATGTTAATCGCTCTTGGTGGAAATCAACATAATTATTTTCCTTGTGGACAAAGGTTATAGGATGACTTTTTTCAAAAACAGAACGGTAATCCTTTTCGTCTTTAAACACCAACTGCTCACCTGTTTTATTTTTTTCCTCAACAACAACAAGCGTATTCGGTTGTACGTTTTCCAGTGTACTTTTTCCTCCCGTAGGCCATATTACTTCCACCCTAAGTGTGGTTGCTTTACCTACTCCAAAATGCAATTTCGGGTCCATACTGGATTGAAACCCTCGAATGGGATAATTTTCAGCAAAATATTCCTTTTCATCAGTAGTCACCTTTACTTTGGCCCCAAATGCGTATCGGTTCGCATCTTGTCCATTTAATTCAATTTGCAAGTAGTTGAACTCGGTTTGAACGGACTTATTTTCGTATATAAAAGGAGGCATATTTACATTATTCACCACTAAATCTAAATCCCCGTCGTTATCCAGGTCTCCATAAGCAGATCCATTAGAGAAGCTCTTATCATTAAGTCCAGAGTTGTCGAAAAATTGAAAGGTAAAGTCCCCTTTGTTCAAATAGGAGTGATTGGACACTTTTTCGCTTGGTATAATATCAATTAATTTTTTATAGTTGACCTTTTCACTATCAATAATTGATTTAATAACCTCTTCATTGGATACATATTGCAAATAATCTTGGTCTGTCAAATCCTGAAAAATACCGTTTGCAATAAACAAATCTCTTAAACCGTCATTGTTCATGTCAAAAAATAAGGCTCCCCAACTCCAATCCGATGCTGCTACACCGGAATACCGACCCATTTCACTAAATGACCCATTGGTATTGTTTCGATGAAGCATATTGCGTGTGAATTGGTGCCCGTACCCGTTCTTTACATTGTATTGGTATTTATTCCAATCTTCAAAGGTAGTTACTGTTTTCAATCGGTTATAATCTCTGGGTAACATCTCAGTTACAAACAAATCATGGTAGCCATCATTGTCGATATCGGCTAAATCAGCACCCATTGAAGCACCACTAATTGATTTCATCTGATCCATCAAGACTTCTTTGAACGAACCATCTTTTTGATTTAGGTATAAATAATCTCTTTCAAAAAAATCATTAGATATGAATAAATCATCCCAACCATCTCGGTCAATATCACCTACAGTGACTCCCAAACCAAATCCAATAACACTTCCGTAAATACCTGCTTTTTCACTGATATCGTAAAATTTACCATCTCGATTTTCCAATAATTTGTCTCCACCCAGCACATCTCGTTTGGGTCGTTCATTTCTTCTGAGATCAAAACTCCCAATGGCTTGGTATGAATTATTCAATATGTAAACATCCAAATCCCCGTCTTTATCAAAATCAAAAAATGATGCATGGGTAGAAAAGCCTTCATCTGCTAAATGGTACTCTTTCGCTTTTTCTGAAAATGTACCATCACCATTATTGATGAATAATTCGTTTTCTTTATTGTCTCCATCAATATCACCTGAATTGCACACATAGATATCCAGCCAGCCGTCAGCATTGATATCGACCATAGCGACCCCCGTTGACCACGCCTTGTTTCCACCGACACCAGCTTCTTCAGTAATATCTTTAAAGTAGAAACCACCTTGATTGATAAATAGTTTGTTTTGTTTTTGATTTGCTGTCAAATAAATATCAATGAACCCGTCATTATTTATGTCACCTAATGCAACACCTCCACCATTATAATAATTTCGATATTTATAAACATTAAAATCATCTGAGTACGTAAGAGAGTTTGTGAAGTCAATCCCTATTTCGGAATTTGATTTTAACTCAAATAACCTCTTTTTGCCATCCGAACAACTAAATGTCAACAATATCAGGATGTAAAGTATATTTTTCATTGCTTTGATCTTAAATCTTCAATTCTAACAGCTATTTGACGATCATCGATTTTAATCAATTTAAATTCTAAGTTTCCTTCTATTTTGTAGGAAGCAAATGTTTTGTCATTTTTGAGTTTCAGATCAATAAAGTCATTCCCTGGATACCATTTCATTAAGGTGTCTTCAATAGCTTCTTTTAAATGGATAGATTGATACGCTTCGTTCCAAGGAGCCCAACCAGTGTAGGAAAATTTCATCCGAAATCCAGTCATCATATCTTTCGCATCAAAAATACCATAGAAAAGCATATCAATTCTTTTCCCAAGCGAATCCTTAGGTTCCATAAAATACCGTGCAAACTCGTTCCCAGGTCCTTGTGTTATTATTCCTTCTTTATTCAATTTCCAACAGCGGTCATAAAAATCTTTTTTTGAACTCCCCAATTGTAAACCAAACGGCATCGAGTCAATAATGATCCCTCTTGACAATTCCCGATCGATTAATCTTTTATACGGTGACGGCTCACATGAAATCAATACGGTCGTCAAAATAATTAAAACTACTATCCTATTCATATTCCCAAAACACTGGTTTGTCATTATTTCGAGCAAAAATAATTCCTTTTTTGTCTTTTAGTTTAATTTGTTTTATTTCTCTTATTTGTCCGTCAATAGAAAGGGACTGAAATTCTCTTACTCCGTACATTTCCGATTTCAACTCTCCGAATAGGACACCACCTTTGGACGCATCTTGTCTTCCAAATTGTGGTTTTATATTGTATTGATTTCCTCCAAATACGATATCCAATACACCGTCTTTATCAATATCTGTCTCAAGTAAAGAATAAACGGATGAATATTGAATTTCAATAGGTAAATCAATTGGTTCAAATGTCCCATTGGTATTGGTAAAGACACTTGTTTCAAGCAAATCCAAATCATATTTCAATGCCGTTTCCAACATGTTTGGCACAAACAATTCTCGCATACTTTTTTCTGCGTAATCGCTGTAGTAAACTATTTTTTTCTTTAAACTGGGTATTTGAGAGATCAGTTCATCCTTATCAAGAATGGGGTAATATTGATCTCCTCTTTTGAAAGTCATTATTTGATCTAACCAACCGTTTTTATCAAAATCTGACACATACAATCGCATCTCTTTTTCAAAAAAATTGTTCCTACCCATATTACCAGCAATAATATCTTTGAAACCATCACCATTTAAATCAACAACGCTAAGACAATTCCAATTTCCTCTTGTCTTTTCTAGACCAGTAACAACTTCTTTTTTTAATACACCCTCGTAATTTATGAAGGTAGTAATACGCATCCAGTCTCCCACAATGACTAGATCAAGCCAGCCATCATTATTAATATCAGCAAACTGAGCAGCAGTAATCATTCCTAAATTTTCAAAACCAGCAGTCGGGTTGAATTGAAAACCTTCCGAAGTACCAGTGAATAAAAAACCATCCCCCGGCAATCCAAATTCTAAATTTTTGAGGTACTCCCCAACAAAAACATCTTCATAACCATCTTTATTAAAATCTCCTACCGCGAGAGCCCCTGACGAAACTTTTCTAGGAAATGGAAGATGGTTGGGTCGATAAACAAGTGTTCCATTTTGATTTTCATAATAATGATCGTCCAGTGCTGTATCAAATGGTGTATAGGATCTACCGCCGTTGGCAACCCATAAATCTTGGTCGCCATCCAAGTCAGCATCAAAAAATACGGCTTTTGTGGATTCCGATTTTCTCTGCTTTTCAAATGTATCTGAAATGTTGGCATCCAAAACATCCTTAAAATCGAATAGTATACTAGCTTGGTTTTTTGCTCCACCAAAGAAAACTTCCTCAGATCCGTCTCCATCAATATCTGTTATAGCAACCCCTGGTCCCAGATTACTACACATTATTGGTACTAACCGATCACGATTGAAATCGATAAATTTATTTTCCCGATGCAGTACATTTTCAATCTCATAGAAAGAACTGGTATCTTCAACATATTGTGGAGAAGCAACTTTTTTGTTATCGGTTTTTGAAAGTGTTACTAATTTATTTGTTTTTAAATTGAAAAATTTTTCTTCCGTACCGTCTGGCCATATCACGTGAAGACTATCCACCGTTTTCAGAGGCCCCACCCCAAAATGCAATCTGTGAGGAACCGAGGATTGAAATCCTTTGGAAGGATATAATTCGCTCACAATGGGATCCATCCCTTTGGGATACGCTATGGCTTTAGTCCCTATTTCACTTGTATTGATGTTGTTTGAAACAAGTTTTATTTGCAGACTTCTATTAACAAGTGTATCTGAATTGTTTCGATACACTAATGCCGGCATATTCACATTATTAATGACTAAATCCAAATCACCGTCGTTATCGAGATCACCATAGGCACTACCATTACTAAAAGTTGGCTGAGTAAACCCCCAATTTGTATTGTATTGAGCAAATTCAAAAGCACCCAAATTTTTAAACGATTGATTGGGAACAGCAGAGGACGGCATAGCATCTATCAATTGAGTAATAACATTGTTGCCTTCTTGAATCATTGATTTTATTTTGGTCTCATTGGCCATAAATGCCAAATAATCCCTATCCAACAAGTCTTTGTAAATACCATTGGATATAAATATGTCTTTGTATCCATCATTGTCCATGTCAAAAAGTAATGAAGCCCAAGACCATTCCGTACCCGATAGGTTACTGATTCTTCCTATTTCAAAAAATCCGTTTTCGGTATTCCGTTGGATTGCATTTCGAGGAAACTGATGCGAATACCCTTTACTTACAGCAAGCTGATATTTATCCCAAGATTGATAAGTTGCTTTGGTTTTTCGCCTTTTCAATGATTGAGGTAGCATTTCTGTGACAACTAAGTCAGGTTTCAAATCATTATCTAGATCAGCAGCGTCTGCTCCCATAGAACCCATGGACAAAGAAGAAAAGGATGTGTCTCCCGCTTCGACAAAACCTCCTTTTTGGTTGTTCAAATAATAGTAGTCTCTTTCAAAGAAATCATTCGATATAAATAGATCAGGCCAATTGTCATTATTGAAATCACTTAGTGTAATCCCAAGTCCAAAACCAATAGCACTATTGTAAATACCTGCTTCTTTACTTTTATCTACATACTTACCAGCTATATTTTCAAGGTACTTATTCCCATTGTTATTTGGATCTGATATTTCCCTTTGGTCTTTAATTAGGTCATAGCCTCCTACGGATCGAATAGAATTATTCAAAAGATATATATCTAAGTCACCATCCTTATCAGCATCAAAAAAAGCTGAGTGAACGGATAATCCTGTGATGTCCAATCCATATTCTTTGGATTTTTCTGTAAATGTTAAGTCCTTATTGTTTATGAACAACTCATTATATCTTCTCTCGCCTCCCGGTTTCCCTGACTTACAAACATATAAATCCAAGTAACCATCATTATTTATATCGACAAAGGTGGCACCAGTTGACCATACATTCTTACAGGCTACACCCGAAATATTAGTAATATCCTCAAAAGTAAAATCACCTTTATTGAGGTATAATTTGTTATCGACAATATTCCCTGAAAGAAAAATATCAATGAGACCATCATTGTTTATATCCCCCAAAGCCACACCACCTCCATTATAAAAATTCCTATAGGTGTACGGATTAAACTCCTCTGTATAACTCAATTCATTATTAAATTGTATACCCGTTTTACTTGAATCAAGCGATTCAAATAACGGAGCATTTTGTGTGCATCCGCAGATAAGCAGAAGGAATAGTATGTAATTAGATGCTTGAGACACTAGAAATGAATTGGAAGACAAAAATAAAAAAAGGTTACACCTAGGTGTAACCTTTTTTGTGAGCCTAGGTAAAATGTTATCCTAGTACTGTGGGTTTTGAGTTAAAGAACCGTTAGAAGCGTTGATGGCATCCAAAGGTATAGGGAAAATTTCTTTATACTCAGGCGATGCCGTAGAACCTTTTCCTTGGTCTGTCCCGGCGAAGTATTTACCAAATCTGATTTGGTCAGTACGACGAGAAGACTCTTGGAACATTTCTCTACCTCTTTCAGCTAAAAATGCATCTGCAGACATGCTGCTCAATTGGGATGCACCCGCTCTACCACGAATGATATTCACATCAGAAAGAGCAAGATCCCAGTTTCCAGCAGCACGAGCTGTTGCCTCAGCACGAATCAAATACAATTCACCCAGACGTATGATTGGATAGTCATTATCCATATCCGGGCGGCCGAATTGCTTGAAGCTAAATTTACCCAAACGCGCACCTGCTTGACGCAGACCGTTAGGATAAATACCCCCTTCGTTTGAAGCTGTAAACTCTAGCCATGTATCTTGATCTTGTGGCTCTTTGGCATAGTCACGTACGGGACCACCATTAAATGTGAGTTGCTTCCCTTGGACGTGGTTTGACTCTTTTCTCTTATCATTTGGATCGTCATAAGAGTTATAGAAGTCTGATAAAGTAGCATACCCATTCCAAGGTTGATCTTGTAGGTTCCAAGTAAATTGAGAACCATAGTGAAGCGTCATTTGAGCAAAGTTCATTCCCCCTGCTGTGACCTCATCATACTCAATACTCCAAATAAATTCTGGGTTGCCTTCGTTGTTAGCAGCAAATATAGCAGCATATCCCTCAAGGTTGTCGTAGGTGTAAATATTCCCTTCTGCACGATCAACCTCATTGGAATTCAAACGACCTAAATTAGTTACGGAATAATCCATTGTTCTTGCAGAACCTGTATTACCAGAGTAAGAGGCCGTTGCTAGCTTGTATTGACCACCATTTTCAATGACGTAATTGGCAGCTGCAGCAGCTTCATCCCACATAGCAGTGTCGGTATAAACCTCCGCATTAAGGTACAATTTAGAGAGTAATCCCATAGCACCAAAATGATTCACACGGTAGGCATTGTTGGCAGGTCCAAATTCTGTTGGAGCGTCGCCAGCCAGGACTTGCGCTCTTGTCAAACCTAATACATCGAGTAATTCTGATTCAACAAAGTCAAAAACTTCTTGTCTTGATGACTGAGGAGCATCTTCACCAGAAGCCTTGATGATTTTTACTCGACCAAACATATCCAATAAACGGTAGTAAAAAAACGCACGAACAGTACGGAGCTGTTTTTTACCATCTGCGTCTGCACCGGCAAGAGCGTCATTTACCGCATTGATCCCTCCATATTGCTGGTTCCATGTATTATTAAGTATACCATTGTTAGCAGGGAAATTATGTTTGTGTAAATCAATTAGGATTCCTCCATCGTACCAGTCACCACCTTTTGTGGCAATCCAGGCTTCATCGGAAGGTAACGTTTGTGCTGAGAATATTCCGAAGTGACCTGCGGAACCATCCCGTAACTTGGAGTACGCACCACCCAGTGCATCACCTCCACCACCACCACCAGCAGCAGCAATAAAGGGTGCTGCAGGGTTGGCCTCTGAATAAGACTCAGTGAAAGAATCTACCAATTCCTCGTCTAGATCAGTACATGCATAAAAGGATACGCATGCTCCTAAAATGAATGATAAAGTTTTTAAATTTTTCATCTTATTTAATACTACAGTTTAATTAAAATTTAACATTGACACCCAAGGTGAAAGTTCTTGAGAAGAAGTAGTTATTTCTTCGGTCAATACCAGGAGCAAGTACATCAGCACCCAATCCATCACCATTCGCAGCGTCTCCATTTGCAGCTGAACCAGTATCAATCAAAGCTGGTTCAGGATCAGTCCCTGTATAATCACTTATAACAAACAGGTTTTGCCCTGATAAGGCTAAAGTGAATGCATCAATACCAGTAATACCCGTATTGATTCTTCTTGAAATGGTCAGGTTATCCAACTTTAAGAAGTCTGCCTTCTCTACATACAATGAACTAAACTGAGGAGTTGAAAGTTCATTAATAGCTAGAGAGGTGTTAACAAGATTATAAGAACCTTGTGTAGCTACTCGAGGCTCATAGAACGCACGGAAAGAGTTCACAAGACTGTGACCAAAGGCACCTCTGAAGAAAGCGTTGATATTCCATTCTCCTATAGTCAAGTTGTTGCTCCACCCCAATTCAAGAGTAGGAATACCATTACCGAGCACATCAAAGTCGGCATCAGGGTTTTGACCTTGATCACCACCCGTAATGAATTGTCCGTCATTGTTGACATCTACAAGAACTTGGTTTCCGTTGGCATCAACACTGCCAGCATAGACTGGACCCCAGATATCACCGATTGGGTCACCTACTTTAACTTTAATCAAGTTCGTAGAGTTTTGACCAGGTGCACCCAGATTCGCTCGAGTCGTTAGACCGTCAAATATGTATTCCGTAAGCTTTGATTGGTTATTTGATAGAACGATACCCGTTGAATACTTCGTATCTTCTGTGTCTACTAAATTTAAGTTTACAGCTAATTCAACACCATTGGTTTCTAAACTACCCGCATTCGTTGTAATGGATGGAAAACCTGTTACAGCAACATCAGAAGGTACATTTAGAATAAAGTCTTTGATGTCTCTTGTAAAGTAATCGAATGTTACGTCTACAATACCTTTTCTAAATTCAATACCAATATTCGTTTCCGCTTTCTCTTCCCATTTTAGATCTGGGTTTCCAGCATAAGCCGGTACAGAGTTAAAGTTTCCAAGGGCATCACTAACGATATTGTAAGTGTCACGTGTCAAACCAGATTGTCCAGGCAGTGCACCTGTTACCCCATAACCAACACGGACTTTAAATTTATCAGCACCAAGATTTAAGTATTTGTTCATATCAACACCCAAACCAAATGCTGGAAAAATACCCCATTTGTTGTTTTCTCCCAGTTTTGTAGAACCTTCACGTCGGACAGATGCATTGATAAAAATAGCATCATCGATCGTTACATTGGCTCGACCGAACATAGCAATGATTTTCTCATCTGGAGAAGCGCTCGAGTTAGCAGAAATAAAACCTTCAGCTTGCAAATCTTGAGAAACTTCAATAGCATTCAGATAATTGAAATCATTGTTGGAAGGGAAATCTCCCAAAGAGAAAAATTTATCGCTGTAATTGTTTTGCTGGAAAGAATAACCTCCTGTAACGGCAAGAGCAACGTTACCAAAGTTGTTATTATATCTTCCGTAAACCTCGTATAGTTTGAACGTATTTCTGTTGTCAAAGAATCTCGCTTCACCTTTTCTTACTGGGCTTGTCGCGTTTCCTCTAAACAACGAAGTCGGTGCATAATACTCACGATTCGAGTACAAAGAAGACTGGTTTGCAATGTTTACCGTTGCAGATAAATTTTCTGAAAAATCGTAATCCAAATTAAGACCATAATTGAACTCTGTTCTTTCCCCTTCATTTATATTCTGTTCGAGAATTGATACAGGGTTGAAGCTATCAAAAAGTCCTTCAGATTCAAAAAATCCGCCGTAAAGAGACGTACTAACGTTCAGTTCTGCGGGAGCGTCTGCTGCATAAATAGGTGCAGATGGATTGTACAACAATGCATATCTAAAGGCTTCGTTGAAACCGTTTTGTTGATCTCTTTTGGTGTAGGATGTGTTAAAAGAGACCTTAAGTTTATCGTTTAGAGCAGTTGTTTGGATACTCGCACGGGTATTGAACTGATCAAAACCAGAATTGAGCATTACTCCTTCCACCTCTCTTAAGTTTGCAGAAAGTCGATACACTGTATTGCCTTGTCCACCTGAAACAGAGAAATTATGAATCATGGAAGTAGCGTCTCTTGAGACAGCATCCAGCCAGTCTGTTGTACTACCTGCATTAAAACCTTGTAAACCAAAGCTACCGCTTGTAAACTCAGAAGCAGTTAACACATCAATGGTGTCTGCAATCTGAGAAGTAGCGAATTGACCATTATACTCGAATTGAGCATCGCCGTCGGCACCTCTTTTTGTAGTTACAAGAATTACACCAGCAGAACCTCTAGATCCATAAATCGCAGAAGCTGAACCATCTTTCAATACGTTAATTGTTTCGATATCAGCTGGGTCCACGTTGTCAAGGGAAGCACCAATGATACCATCAACAACTACCAAGGGAGATACGTTGGCTCCAACAGTCGATATACCACGAAGTCTAACGACACCCGGTGAGTTTGGGTTTCCACCTCTGTTGTAGATAGAAAGTCCAGCAACTTTACCTTGAAGTAATTGATTGGCGTTGTTGATCGTACCTTTGTTAAATTCCTCCGATGTCACTTTGACAACAGCAGAGGTAATCTCTTTAGATTTTTGAGAACCGTAACCAGTAATAACTACCTCCTCTAACTCATTGTCAGCCATCAGAGTAACAGTAATTTGATCTTGTCCGTTCACAGCAACACTCTGAGAGGCAAAACCGACAAAAGACACAACCAATACATCGTCAGCACCAGCTTGGATGGAAAAATTACCATCAAAATCAGTACTTACACCTCGATCAGTACCCTGCACTTGTACCGTTGCGCCAGGAAGCGGTCCATCCTCACTACTAACAGTACCGTTTACTGTCTGAGCCATCACGCCTGCGCTAGCAAAAAGTAGCGTCAAAGAGAGCAATGACTTGAATAGATTTTTTTTCATTCTTGTTCGTTTAAATGTTATTTATTGTTTCTTAAAACAGAGGATACAATGATAGTGATTATTCGTTAACACTAATTTAACACGTACCGAAATAATTAAAATCTACTCCGAAAACGTTTTCGTTTTTAAATTTCGCTATTTTTACGGCTAAACTTTTGGACGGTTGAAAAACGTAACTCTCAAAGATATTGCCAACGCACTTAACATCTCAGTCACCACTGTTTCAAAGGCCTTAAAGGGATATTCAGACGTCAGTAAGCTTACTAAAACAAAAGTAGAAGCCTATGCGAAAAAGGTGAATTTCCGACCCAACACAGTAGCTGCTGCATTACGCACTCAAGAAACGAAAGTCGTAGGAATCATCTTACCGAATATCAGCAATTATTTTTTTAGTAGTATCTTGAAAGGGGTTATAGATGCTGCTGAGAAGGCAGGGTATGTTGTATTGGTTTTAAATTCAAATGAATCTTATACTACTGAAAAGAAACATATTGAACGTTTGTTGTATCAAAAAGTTGATGGTATTTTCATTTCTCTCTCACAAGATACCTACGAGACACAACATCTTCTGAATATAATCAATACGGGCACTACATTGGTTCAATTTGATAAAATTGCAAAACTAGTTCCTTCTTCTAAAGTAATTATCGATGATCGTCAAGCCGCTTTTGAAGCGACCCAACAACTAATAATTGGTGGAAAAAAACGTATCGTACATTTACGGGGACCTTTTCTCCCTCAAGTTTCTATCGATCGGTTTTTAGGCTACAAAGCAGCTTTATCCCAACACAAAATTTCTTTTGATACCGAATTGGTGGTTACATGCCCCAAAGGGAACGATCTTGAGGGTTACAATGCACTGGAAACACTAATGGATAAAAATATTACTTATGATGCTATTTTTGCACATACCGATTTAGTAGCGGTAGGAGCAATTCGTTTTCTTAAAGAAAAAAACGTTACGATTCCAGACAAGGTAGCTGTTATCGGTTTTTCCAATTGGCTGATTTCTGCTAAAGTAACCCCCAGTCTCTCAACAGTCAATCAGCCCGGAGAACTCATGGGACATACAATTTTTAATCAATTCTTGGAGGAAAGGCAACAAAAAAAGGAAAACAAAAAAAGTACCCTTCGAACACACACCCTCCCTACTAGTTTTATCCGGAGGGATTCCAGCTAACACTGCCATTGATTTTTGCAACACTAACGAATTTCCTCCTAATTGAGTACTGTTTTCTTTGTCGTTGAAAATAAGAGTTTCATTGTATTTGATCGCATCAAAGGAACCACTTTTCTATATATCAATTTTAGTTTTTGATTGAGTTGACTTGATTGTCAGTTTATATCAAGATTGGCAAATCAAGAAATACAAAACATTTTTTATATGACTTTTGTTGAAGTGTTTCGCGTAAAAAGGTATTTATATGTATTATTTCATAAACAAAATCTATCTGCCATCCTTCTTGTATTTAGGGTACAATTCGTATGCGATACCCTTGAATGTGATTTTTTTAAGGTTTTTCTTTACAACTTCTAAAAGTGCTTAATCGGATAGAAAAGCAGTTGGTACTTTCAAAATATAAGAACAACTTCCAGGATAACTGTACTATTAGGTATAATACTACTATTTCACATAAAGGAATCCGCTTTATGCTATTTTAAAAAATCAAACGTCTGTTTGAGGCGGGTATAGCCTGTCCGTTGCACAGCGCTATTGGCAAAGATGGTATTAAAAGTCTCTTCGGTAAGTTCTTCCCAATCGTTTTTAGAAAGAGAAAGCAGCGCATCTTTGGGTGCAAAATGTGGTTCTTGATGTGGACTTGCAAAGCGATTCCAGGGGCAGATGGTCTGACAGACGTCACATCCAAAGGCCCAACCGTCCATTTGGTCTTGAAATGCGCTTGGAATTTGATCTTTGAGTTCTATGGTCAGGTATGATATACATTTACTTCCATCAATTTCATAGGGGGTCAGTGCCTGGGTGGGACATGCGTCTATGCAAGCGGTGCAACTGCCACAGTGATCTGTAGTAGGTCCGTCACAATCCAATTCCAAGTCACAAATAATCTCGGCGATAAAAAAGAAGGAACCCACTTTTTTTGAAATCAAATTGGTGTTTTTTCCTATCCATCCCAAACCGCTTTTTGCCGCCCAGGCCTTATCCATCACTGGTGCTGAGTCCACAAAAACCCGACCATTAATTTCGCCAGCTTGTTGCTGTAATTTTTCGAACAAAACTTTGAGTTTGTCCTTGATCACAAAGTGATAATCTTTACCGTAAGCATATTTGGAAAATTTGGGTGCTTCTGGGTCTTTTTGGGTTGCTTCTGTGTAATAATTAAACAGTAGTGAAATGACCGTTTTGGCCCCTGGCACCAACAAGCGCGGATCGAGGCGTTTGTCAAAATGATTGGCCATATAATGCATTTTGCCGTGATGACCTGCATGTAGCCATTGTTCCAATCGGGAGGCTTCCGCTTCTAAAAAGTCGGCTTTGGATATGCCACAACTCAGAAAACCGATGTTTTGGGCTTCTGTTTTAAGCCAATGGGTCAGCTGGGTTTTATCCATGACGTTTGTTGATTGTTAGCGGCATTGTCCGGGCTTGTAAAGTGATCTTGCCCAACTGTTCGGGTGTTTGACTGGGTATTTCCAATTGATAGTCCCTCGCAATTTGCCGCAAGACTTCTAACATTTCAAAAAGGGCAAAATGGTTGCCAATACACATCCGTGGACCCGCTCCAAATGGAATATAGACTGGCGGTGGGGGCTGAAGGAACCTTTTGGGGTCAAAGCGCTCAGGCTGCTCCCAATAAGCTGGATTGTGGTGCAATTCATAAATAGAGATGGCTACAAAACTATTGGGTGCCAGATTTTCACCCGCTACCGCGTCGGCCTCCAGTGCTTTGCGATCTACAATCCAGGCAGGCGGGTAGTACCGCAAGGTTTCTTGCACCAACGCCTTCCCAAAGATCATTTGCCCGAGGTGATCATAAATAGTGCCATCAGCGATTGCGGTCAATTCGGCTCGAACTTCCGCTACAAAACTGGGATTTTGAGCCAGTTCATACAGCATATAGCAGAGCGCATTGGCTGTTGTTTCATGTCCCGCTACAATCAATATGATCAGTTCGTCTATGACTCGATCCGCTGCCATATGGCTGCCATCTTCATAGGTGGACTGCAGCATCAAGTCCAATAAGTCTTCATGGACCTGCCCGCTCTGTTTGCGTTCTTGAATCAGATCCTGCATGATGGTTCGCATGCGGTTTACTTGCTGCTGAGCCACCCGCTTTTGTCCGATTAGATACCGCCAAAAATTCCAATGCGGCTCACGTACCTCTTTGACAAAATGTTCCTGCACAGCATCAATGATATGGCGAATTTCTTCCAATCGGTCTGGGGCAACCTCAATATCAAATAGCGCTTTGGTGACGACTTCAAAAGCCAATCGATTCAAATACGGTTTGACGTCTACTTCTTGCCCTAGGGGTATCTCGGCCAAGCCCAAAGCCACGGCTTTGGGAATGGCTTCATTAAATACTTTTTGGATGCGACCCTTATAAAACCCTGGCTGTAACAATCGACGGTCTTTTTTCCATTCGGCACCGTTTAAAGTCAATAAGCCCTTTCCGATATAGTGTCCCAAATTTTCGGAAGTGACATCGGATTTGTAATAATTCTTGTGATTCTTTTTAAGGATGTGCAAGGCAAGCTCTGGATCACGGGTCAAATACACTTGCGTACCATTGATGAAACGAAATTTGAGGGTATCGCCATGGGTTTCAAACCATTTGTGATGATAGGGAATGGGATTGCGCACCAAGCCGCTACTGTTCCACAATAGTTGTGACCAATGCAGACTGGGTGTGAATTTTGTTGCCATTCTTTTTTAAAACAAACCGCCTTGATTGTCTTTGATCCGTCCCAAGTGTTGGTAGGCCAATGCTGTTACTTCACGTCCCCGAGGGGTACGTACGATAAATCCTTGTTGGATCAAAAAGGGTTCGTAAACTTCTTCAATGGTTTCTCCGTTTTCAGAAACAGCTGTGGCCAGCGTGGTGATCCCTACGGGGCCACCTTTAAACTTGTCAATCAAGGTGGTAAGGATCTTATTGTCCATCTCGTCCAGTCCATGCTGATCCACGTGCAAGGCTTTGAGCGCATATTGGGTAATCTCAATATCGATGTTTCCATTGCCTTTGATCTGGGCAAAATCCCTAACCCGACGCAAAAGCGCGTTAGCTATCCGCGGCGTTCCCCGACTCCGACCCGCTATTTCCAGGGCGGCTTCCAGGGTGATTGGGACTTTTAAAATGGCAGCACTGCGCTCAATGATTGTCCCCAATAGTTCTGTCGAATAGTATTCCAACCGATTGCTGATACCAAATCGGGCACGCATCGGAGCGGTCAACAAACCCGAACGGGTGGTAGCACCCACCAGTGTAAACGGATTTAAATGAATTTGAACCGTACGGGCATTGGGACCCGTTTCGATCATGATATCAATCTTGAAATCTTCCATGGCAGAATATAAATATTCCTCCACGATAGGGCTCAACCGGTGAATTTCATCTATAAATAAAATATCCCGTGGTTGTAAGTTGGTTAACAGTCCCGCTAAATCTCCTGGTTTGTCTAATACGGGGCCGGAAGTCAGCTTGATACCCGCTTGAAGTTCATTGGCCAGAATATGAGCCAAAGTGGTTTTCCCCAAACCCGGTGGGCCGTGAAATAAGGTGTGATCCAGGGCTTCCTCCCGCTGGTTGGCGGCTGCCACGAATATTTTTAGGTTTTCTAAAATACCTTCCTGTCCTGCAAAATCATCAAAACTTAACGGCCGTAAAGCCTTGTCGATGTCTTGTTCTTCAGAGGATAAGCGGTCTCTTTCCGGATCTAGATGTTCGTTCATTGTCTCAAAGATAGTGGATTCAATGGCAAAAAACAGCAATAAAAAAGCCACCGCTAGGGTGGCTTTGATTTTCAAAAAAGAGATTTTCTCGAATTACCCACAATGAATAAATTAATACTCCTGTATCAAAACCTCCACAGATATCTGTAAAGCACTACTGAGTTTACGAACCATACCTAACGTCAACTTACGTTTTTTGTTGAGGATTTCGCTTACCCTACTGGGGTACCCCACGATTTGTGCCAGTTCCTTTTGGTTAATATCCATTTGCTCCATCCGAAACTTTATAGCCTCGATCGGATCAGGTAAAGGAAATTTATATTGATCGTTTTCATATTTTTCAATTAAAATGCTAAGCACCTCTGCCTCATCTCCTTCTGGTGTGTTTTCGCGGGCCTGAAATATCGTATCCAATCGGGTTAAAGCCTTGGTGTAGTCAGCTTCTGATTTGATAGGTTTTAGTTTCATTTTAAATCGTATTTACATCTATGTTGTCATAATCCTTGTGGGTGCCGATAAATCGAATAAACAACCACTTGCGCTGGTAATTTATTTCAACAACCAATCGGTATTTATTGCCACAAATATTGAACACTACTCTGTTGTTTTTAACAATACTCACATTAGCAAAAGTTAGTTTCAGTTCATTTGGACTGCCCCAACTGGCTTTGAGCATTTCTCGATACCAAACCAAAAGCTGTTGTACGCTATCAGGATACTGCTCCCAGAACAATCTCAATGTCCTTTTGGACAATACACGCACATCTTTTTTTGTCTAATTTACCAATATGGTAATTATTGAATATGTTATGTGAAAATTCAGTTTAAATGAACAAGTCGTATTATTCTTATCGCCCGAGTTTATCCCACTCAAAAAAATGCAAACGGTCTCGCACCAAACTGGCAATAAAAAAGCCACCGCTAGGGTGGCTTAATATATGATGTGAGAAGCTAATGCTAGTGTTGTAACTCTTCTTCGCCCTCTTTTAAAGGGATGTGCTGGGGGACAAAATCTTCTTCTTGCCCTGGCTTAGAGTAGTCATATGCCCAGCGGTGTACGTGTGGAATCGCACCGGGCCAGTTTCCATGCATATGTGCTACAGGGGCTGTCCATTCCAACGTATTAGAACGCCAGGGGTTTTGCTCTGCTTCCTTACCATAGAACATGCTGTGGATAAAGTTGTATAAGAACACCAATTGTGCCGCTCCTGCGATTAAGGCAAACACCGTAATGACTACGTTGATATTGGCCAAATCGTCAAAATAAGGGAACGCGGTGTTGGTATAATAACGTCTGGGTAGACCTGCCATGCCAATAAAGTGCATGGGAAAGAATACGCCATAGGCAGCCACGGCTGTTACCCAAAAATGGACATAACCCAAATTCTTGTTCATCATCCGCCCAAACATTTTAGGGAACCAGTGGTACACCCCCGCAAACAGTCCATATAGGGCGGAAATCCCCATTACCAAGTGAAAGTGAGCTACTACGAAATAGGTATCATGTACATTGATGTCCAACGTACTATCTCCCAAGATAATTCCGGTCAAACCACCCGTGATAAATGTAGAAACCAAGCCAATAGAAAACAGCATGGCTGGATTCATCTGGAGGTTCCCTTTCCATAAGGTGGTGATATAATTAAAGGCTTTTACAGCCGAAGGGATAGCTATCAAAAGTGTGGTAAAGGTAAAAACCGAGCCCAGAAAAGGATTCATTCCTGAGATAAACATATGGTGTCCCCATACAATGGTAGAGAGAAAAGCAATTGCCAAAATAGAGGCAACCATGGCCCGGTAGCCAAAGATAGGCTTGCGCGCATTGGTCGCAATAATTTCTGAAGTAATTCCCAAAGCGGGTAGCAATACGATATACACTTCAGGGTGGCCCAAAAACCAGAAAAGGTGTTCATAGAGTACGGGCGAACCGCCTTGATAGTGTAGCACCTCTCCCTGAATAAAAATATCGGACAGGAAAAAAGAGGTACCGAAACTTCTATCCATAATCAGCAATAAGGCTGCAGATAATAAAACAGGGAAAGAAACAACCCCGATGATGGCCGTAACAAAAAATGCCCAAATAGTCAGGGGCAAACGCGTCATGGTCATCCCTTTTGTCCGCAAGTTGAGTACTGTAACAATATAATTCAACGACCCCAACAGTGAAGAAGCAATAAAAATAGCCATTGAGACCAACCACAAGGTCATTCCCAGTCCAGAACCAGGCTGTGCTTGTGGCAAAGCACTCAATGGGGGATAGATCGTCCACCCTGCTGCTGCAGGTCCTGCTTCAACGAATAGTGACGCTACCATGATCACACTGGATAAGAAAAACAACCAAAATGAGATCATGTTGAGCAATCCAGAAGCCATATCACGGGCACCAATCTGTAAGGGGATCAAGAGATTGGAAAAAGTACCACTCAATCCGGCTGTCAATACAAAAAAGACCATGATGGTTCC
Organism: Flavobacteriaceae bacterium; assembly: GCA_049890035.1. Lineage (GTDB taxonomy): Bacteria > Bacteroidota > Bacteroidia > Flavobacteriales > Flavobacteriaceae > UBA11891. The sequence goes on from JBMHCG010000043.1 coordinate 91,494, forward strand.
GTGAATAGTGACCAAAGCCAAATAGACATTAGGATCCATAACCCCGTCAGGAGCCCATTTACCCAAAAGGACTTCAAAAACTCCAAAGGGTTGTTCGGGCCAAGCCAACTGTAAACGGAATAAAAGGGACATGGCTATCCCGATAATTCCCATAAACAAACCGGTAATCAGGTATTGCTTGGCGATCATTTTATGATCTTGACTAAAAACGTATTTCGTGATAAACGTTTCTTTGTGATGATGTCCGTGATCCTCTTCCTCTACGTGCGCTGCTACTGTTGACATATCTTATAGTACTTTATTAGGTTATTGAATGACTTGTGCAAAGGTTTGCTGTTCTGTCATCCATTTTTCAAATTCTTCAGGGGTTTCTACGACGATTTTCATTTGCATATTGTAGTGCGAAGCCCCACAAATTTTATTGCAAAGTAATAAATAATCGAATACATAGGGCTCTAAAGCTTCTTCGCCATTCGCCACCAATTCTTTGCTGTTTTCAGCCCGAATTTTGTTGATCTTTTTGACCTTGGCTACCACCTCAGGAAGGGTTCTCATTTCTTCGGTTGTTTTGTTGGGGATAAAGGCAAATTCGGTAATCATTCCCGGCACACAGTTCATTTGTGCTCGGAAAAAAGGCATGTATGCTGAGTGTAATACATCTTGAGAACGCATCTTGAATTGTACTTCACGTCCGACAGGCAAATGCAATTCTTGGACCACAACATCGTCTAATCCGTTGGGGTCAGTGGCGTCTATACCGACCAAGTTGCGACCGTCAAAATCTTGTAAAAAACGAACATTGGCGTCACCCAAAACACCATCTTGACCCGCATAACGCGCTTTCCAATTGAATTGTTGTGCATATAATTCCACCACCAGAGCCTCTTCGTTTTCCTCCACACTCATAATATCGGTCCAGGTGTACAGTCCATAAAGAATCAATCCAGCTAGGGTAATCACAGGGATAATGGTCCAAATAGCTTCCAAGCGATCGTTGTCTGCATAGAAAAGTGCTTTCTGCCCTTTTTTACCACGATATTTGTAGGCAAAATAATGCAATAATGCCTGGGTAATGGTCTGGACAAAAAAGATAATGGCAAATGATATCCACATCAGGTTGTCGTATTCTGACCCGTGTTCAGAAGCAGACTCCGGGAGTAAAACATCGCCCCATTTCCAAAAGGAAAAGAGGGTTATCCCGTAGATAAACAAAAGGAAGGCAAACATCAGCTTGCCGTTAAACTGATTGTCTGCATCGTTTGCGACCTGTGTATTTTCTTTTTTGGCCTGAGACAACTCAAAAATCTTAGCGATTTGCCAAACAGAAATTCCGATAAGAACTAAAATCGTAAGTGAAAGTGCTATAGTCATTTCTCTCTCCTCAATTAAATTTTAATAATGAAACCTTTCGCTCTCGCCCATATAAGGGTCTCCTTTGGCTACTAATGGGGCTTTGGTCAGGGCATTGAAAACCACCCATAAGAAAAGACCCAAAAAGAATAAGAACCCGCCAATCTCTGGCAGCCCAATAAACCACTGATCTCCAACGGCTGAAGGCATAATCATATTGAAAACGTCCATGTAATGCCCGAGAATGACGACAATGCCCACACCAATGATGATATAATTGTTGCGCTTATAATCGCTGTTCATCAATACCAAAAGTGGGAAAATGAAGTTCATCACCAACATCCCGAAGAATGGTAAGTTGTAGTCTTCTATTCGGGTAAGGAAGTAGGTAACTTCTTCTGGTATGTTGGAATACCAAATCAACATAAATTGTGAAAACCATAAATAGGTCCAAAAAACACTGACCCCAAACATAAACTTACCCAGATCATGAATGTGGCTGTCGTTGACCTCCGGTAAGTAGCCTTTGGACTTGAGGTAAATAGTTATCATGGCAATTGCCGTGATTCCGCTGACAAACATACTGGCAAATACATACCAACCAAAAAGGGTACTAAACCAGTGTGGGTCTACGGACATGATCCAATCCCAGGACATCATGGATTCTGTGACGATAAAGAAGACCAGGAATCCAGCAGACCAACGGAAGTTTTTCTTGTAGTTACTGATGTCATTTGCTTCATCTTGTGCCAATGAAAACTTTCTAGAAATATAACGGTAGCAGTTCCATCCTAAAATGTAGAAAGCGGCTCGCGCCAGGAAAAAAGGCACATTTAAATACGCTACTTTGCCCTGAATTATTTTGTCATGCGCTACTACATCTGGGTCCATCCATATAAAAAGGTGATTGAGGTGCATCCCAGATAAAATCAAAAGAACAAAAACAATGAGTGTTCCGGGTAAAAGATAGGCGGTGATGCCTTCCATGACTCGGAAGAGCAAAATAGACCAGCCTGCTTGTGCTGCCCTTTGGATGGCATAGAAAGCTAGCGTCCCAAGCGCAATCATCATAAAAAAGAATGCAGCGACATACAGCGCAGCCCAGGGTTTGTTTTGCAGCTGGTGGAGCAAATGTTCTCCATGAGTATCCTCGTGGTCAGCCGAAGCGTGATCACTATCGTGCTGTGCCGCATTGTGGGCTGTTTTGTCTCCGTGGTCATTGGCGTGAGTAGTCGCGGCAGCATGATCTGCTCCGTGATCGTTGCCGTGGTGGGCATCTGCCACCATCGCTTGTGCTTCTGCTACCGTATGCGGTGCAGAAAGGAAGCCTATAATAAGACCCGTTGCCCCCAATACCATGAAGACGAGAAATAAAACTTTTAATCTATTTGGAAATGTATACATGATAACTTTCTCGATTTACTTAACCAATTCTGATCTTAATTGCATCACGTGCTGGGCAATTTGCCAGCGTTCCGTAGCGTTGACTTGACCAGCATGGGAACCCATCGCATTACGCCCGTACATCAACACATGGTAGATGCTGCCAGGAGTGATCTCACGATCGGCATAGCTGGGAACACCCAAAAACTTTTCTCGGGTCATCAATATCCCCTGACCATCCCCTTTTTTTCCGTGGCAAACAGCGCAATAGATTCCATATAGTTCTTTTCCATTGGCCAAATGGCTTTCGTTTACTGCTAAAGGCGATATCAAATTGGCCTTGGCCGCCTCATAGCCTTCATTGGAATCGGGAAATTCGTAAGGCACCCAACCCCGAGAAATTGTTCCTTCAACGGGCAACTGTGCTTCAATACCATTGGCAAAAGCATCGGTGTCTTGATACGTTTCATAACCAATAGGTTCATACATATTGGGAAAATACTGGTAATTGGGCTTGGCTGGGTCAAAACAAGACTGCAACGCCAAGAGACCGATACTGGATAAAATAAGGAATGTCTTTCTCATTTTAGTGGTCTTTGTCAATTAATGCGATATCGATAGCTCCTGTTTTTTTCAAAAGAGCTGTCAGTTCTTTTTCGTTTTCTTCCACTGCCACTTCAACCAGAAACTTATCGTCTGTTGTTAAAGGGTTTGGATTCTCTGCTTCTTTAAATGGCCAAAGTCTGCTGCGTAAGTAGAAAGTAATAACCATCAAGTGGGCCGCAAAAAATACAGTCATCTCAAACATCACTGGGACAAAAGCGGGCATGTTTTCCAAAAATGAAAAACTGGGTTTTCCACCGATATTTTGTGGCCAGTCCTGGATCATGATATAATTAATCATGATTACTGCAACCGTAAAACCAATACATCCGTAGATAAAGGACATGATGGCAATACGGGTGTGCTCTAAACCAAGTACTTTGTCCAAACCGTGGACAGGAAAAGGGGTGTATACCTCTTCGATGTGGTGCTTTTCGTCTCTGATCGATTGAACGGCTTTTAACAAGACATCGTCATCGTCATAAAGCGCGTGTATGACTTTTGAACTACTCATGAGCATCTCTTATTTTTTTGTATTTCTCACCAGATGATTTTAAAATAGTCTTGACTTCTGCCTGTGCAATCACGGGGAAAGTGCGAGCGTACAGTAAAAACAAAACAAAGAAAAAACCAATGGTTCCTATAAAGATTCCTATATCTACAAAAGTGGGGGAAAACATGGTCCAGGAAGAAGGCAAGTAATCCCTGTGCAATGAGGTAACAATAATTACAAATCGCTCAAACCACATCCCAATGTTGACCACTATAGAGATGATAAACGAGAACATAATACTCGTTCTTAATTTTTTAAACCACATGAATTGGGGTGAAAAAACATTACAGGTCATCATAGACCAATAGGCCCACCAATAGGGTCCTGTGGCGCGGTTGAGGAAGGCATATTGTTCATATTCTACCCCTGAGTACCAGGCGATCACCAGCTCCGTGATATAGGCCACACCAACAATGGATCCTGTGATCATGATCACGATATTCATCAATTCTATATGCTGTACCGTAATATAATCTTCTAGATGCGATACCTTTCGCATGATAATCAACAAGGTGTTTACCATGGCAAATCCTGAAAATATGGCACCCGCTACAAAGTAAGGTGGGAAAATTGTAGTATGCCATCCTGGAATAACCGAGGTAGCAAAGTCAAAAGATACAATGGTGTGTACGGAGAGTACAAGTGGGGTCGCCAGACCTGCCAGCACCAATGATACTTCTTCGAATCGCTGCCAGTCTTTAGCGCGACCACTCCAGCCAAAACTGAGTAGACTGTATATTTTCTTTTGAAAAGGGCGTACCGCGCGATCGCGAATCATAGCAAAATCGGGCAATAAACCTGTCCACCAAAACACCAAGGATACAGATAGATAGGTAGAAATTGCAAATACGTCCCAAAGCAAGGGCGAATTAAAGTTTACCCATAACGAACCAAATCCGTTGGGGATGGGCAATACCCAGTAAGCCAACCAGGGACGTCCCATGTGAATGATGGGGAACAAACCGGCTTGGATAACCGAAAAAATAGTCATGGCTTCTGCGGATCGGTTGATCGCCATACGCCATTTTTGACGGAATAACAGGAGAACAGCAGAAATCAAAGTCCCTGCATGCCCGATTCCTACCCACCAAACAAAATTGGTAATATCCCAAGCCCAACCTACTGTTTTGTTGAGACCCCAGGTACCAATACCCGTTGAAATGGTGTAGATAATACAACCCAATCCATATAAAAAGGCTGTCAATGATATTCCAAAAACAATCCACCATTGTCGGTTGGCTGCTCCTTCGACAGGTGCTGCTACGTCAACAGTAACGTCGTGATAGGACTTGTCGCCCGTGACGAGTGGTTTTCTTATCGGTGCTTCGTAATGCGATGCCATACGATTCTGTTTTTCTATTTTTTAGCTTTGATCGGTGTTTCTCACTTTGACTTGATACATGACATTGGGTTTGGTCCCCACATGTTCCAAGAGGTGATACATCCGTGAATCCTCTTTTAATTGTGCCACTTGGCTTTCTTTGTCATTGATATCTCCAAAAACAAGAGCACCACTGTCACAGGCATTGGAGCAAGCCGTTTGGAATTCTCCATCATTGATCTGGCGGCCTTCTAACTTGGCATCCAAAATGGTTTTTTGCGTCATTTGGATACACATAGAACATTTTTCCATCACCCCACGAGAACGGACAACAACGTCAGGGTTGAGTACCATTCTTCCTAGGTCGTTGTTCATGTGATAGTCAAATTCATCGTTTTTGTTGTACAAGAACCAATTGAATCGGCGCACTTTATACGGACAGTTATTCGCACAGTAACGGGTCCCTACACAGCGGTTATAAGCCATGTGGTTTTGTCCCTGTCGACCATGAGAAGATGCTGCTACTGGACAAACTGTTTCACAAGGTGCGTGATTACAGTGTTGGCACATAACGGGCTGGAAGGTGACTTGCGGATTTTCAGCTGCTTGCTCCATTTGACCAAAAGTGGTCAGCGAGTCACCCAATCCAGATATGTTGTCTTTGGTTTCCAAATCGGCTTCAAAAGAATCATCGGAGGAGTAATAACGGTCAATACGCAACCAGTGCATATCACGTGATTTACGAACTTCACGCTTCCCAACTACAGGCACGTTGTTTTCGGCATGACAGGCAATGACACAGGCACCACAACCAGTACAAGAATTCAAGTCGATTGACAGGTTAAAATGGTGCCCAATGGAACGATCAAATTCTTGCCACATGTCAACTTCGGGAGAAGTAACCGGCATTTCCATATGGTTTTTGGACACTTCAGGAACTGGGTTCCAATAATGACTGTCTTTGGTGTTAAATATCTCGAGGGTCGTTTCTTTGACAATATCTCCTCTCCCCATCAAGGTGTTGTGTAACTGTACACATGCAAATTCATGGTACCCTTCCACAGGTTTGATACTAACGGTTTGGGTTTTGTTCTGCCCAAAATACAACTGGTAGGCGTTGACCCCTACTTGCATCTCCTCTTTGAGACCCATGCGTTCGCCATAACCAAAAGCCAAACCTAAAGTACCAATGGCTTGTCCCGGTTGCACCAATACGGGGGCTACGAGGCTTTTCCCATTAACGGTTAGCTGGGCATAACTCCCATTAAGCGCACCATTGGCCACGTTGACATTTTTCAAACCGACACGGTCGGCATCAGCTTTGGATATGGTAATATAATTGTCCCAGGATACTCTTGTAATAGGATCTGGGAATTCTTGCAACCAGGGGTTGTTGGCTTGTTGACCGTCTCCCATCCCTGTCTTGGTGTAGAGCACCAATTGCATGCCCGCCTCTTTTGCCACGGTCAAGGCTGCTAACTGTGCACGAACATCTACCGTATTTTGAGCGGTAACTGCTGCTGATTCTCGGTGAAGGAATCCGTCATGTAGAGCTTGGTTCCATGAGGCACCATACAACACCTCACTATTCCATTTCGCCTTGATCGCCTCATAGTAGGAATCACCACTCCCTGACAATTGTAGAAGAATGTCTTGGAATTGTTGGGTATCAAACAAAGGTTTGATTGTGGGTTGCGCCAGGGCATAATGTCCTTTTTTCAACTCGTAGTCACCCCACGACTCCAAGTAATGTGGTATGGCACCTACATATTGCGCTGCGGCTGCCGTTTCATTTTCTTTGGAAACAAAAGCAACACTCAGGTCTAGGGCGGCAAGTGTTTCTTTCATACCAACTGCCTCTGCCAGGGTGAGCAATGGATTGACACCATAAGTCATTAAACCACTGACTTTTTTGTCACGAATATCTTGCATCAATTGAAGCACTGCTTGGGTGTTACCCTTTCGGGTCATCACGGGTGAAGCAGTTTTCATAGCTTCACTGGCTAGTTTTTGGTTTACTGCAAGAACCAATTCTTGTGCTGCAACATCATCCAATCCGGTGACCAATACCCCTTGACTTCCTGCGGCACGTAGTTGTTTTACTGCTGCTGATACTTTTTTCTGTAAAGCATCTGAGAGCGCACTTGTGTCTTTTTCTCCTAAAATTTGGGCAGCAATACTAGCTAAAATGTTTTTTAGCTGTGCAGGAGTAGCAGGAATACGGTGGTCAGCATTGGCACCAGTTAGGGTCATATTGGACTCAAACTGAAAATGTTTGGACATGCTTTTCTTTCCAGCATCACCGGAAGGAACACGCCCTTTGGCATAACTGGAATCAAAACCACCCCCTTGCCAATCGCCAACGATGTCGGCATCGACTGCAACAATAGTCTGTGCTTTCTCAAAATCGTAGTCAGCCAGCGCACGAACACCATATATATTTTCAAAAGCTTGCAAAGCCGCATCTTCAGAAACCGCATCGTAGACCAGGTGACTTACATTGGGGTATTGGGCGACAAAACCGTCTATGATTGCTTGCGTCGTAGGACTGGCTAAAGTTTGTGTCAATAGGACTACCGATTTGTTGGTGGCGGCCAGAGCTTTGAGTTTGGCTTCAACTTGTAGGTAGAAATCATCCCAAGAAACATCTACTCCGTTCGCTTTGGGACCCTGCAGACGCAGCGTGTCGTACAAAGACAATACCGATGCGTGGACACGCGCATTGGCAGCCCCTTTTGTCGGCGCTGTTTTGTTGCTTTCAACCTTGATGGGTCGCCCTTCTCTAGTCTTGATTAGAATACTGGCAAAGTCAAATCCATCGGCAATGGTCGTGGCATAATAATTGGCAATACCTGGAATGATACGTTCGGGCTGAACCACATAGGGTACAGATTTGATTACAGGCCCTTCACAGGCGGCCAGCGTGGCGGCTGCGGTGCTGAACCCAACGTACTTTAAAAAGTCTCTACGGCTTGTTCCCTCATCTGTTACACCTTCGGAAGCAGTCTCTAAAGGCAGCTTTTCAACAAACTCGTTGTTTTCTAAATCTTGGATCATCGGATTGTTATCCGCTAACTGATCCATGCTTTTCCAATATGTTTTCTTTGTTGACATAGGTCTAGCTTTCTAAGTCGTTAATAATGGCACTTTCCACACTCAAGGCCACCCATTTGGGCTGCCGTAAGTTTTTCAACACCATATTTTTTGGAAAGTTCCGCGTGGATTTTCGCATAATATTCATTGCTTTCCACTTTGACATTGGTCTCCCGGTGACAGTTGATACACCAACCCATGGTGAGTGATGAATACTGATACATCACCTCCATCTCCTCAACCGGACCATGGCATTTTTGACATTCAATCTCACCTACCTGAACGTGTTGTGCGTGATTGAAATAAACAAAATCAGGAAGGTTGTGAATACGCACCCATTTTACAGGCTGCGTCTCTCCCGTGTAGCGTTGGTTTTCTTCATCCCATCCAACCGCTGCATATAATTTTTTAATCTCCTTAGTATAAAAATCTTTGGTGTAGCCGTTTTCAAGATCTTCTTCGCCATTGTACTCTGCAATGTTCTTGTGACAGTTCATACAAACATTCAGCGAAGGGATTCCCGAATGTTTGGATTTGCGTGCCGAAGAATGACAGTATTTACATTCAATTTGATTGGCACCCGCATGGATTTTGTGCGAATAGTGAATCGGTTGGACTGGCATATACCCCTGATCCACGCCAACCTGCATCAGATAGCCATAGGCAAAATACGCACTTGACAACAAAAGGAAGATAACAGAGAGGAAAACTAAAAATTGATTTTGCGCAAAGGCTTTCCAAAGGGGCGTTCGTTCTGTTTTTACAACCGGTGCAATTTCTACACCACTTGCGGCTGCAATGCGTAGCAATGTTTTCTGAACCAGAAATAGCATCACGACCAACAACACGAAAACAAGAGCGAGGACACCCAGGATGATTTCATTAGTAATTCCCGATGCAGGATCTCCGACAGTTACAGGGACCGTTCCTGCTGGAGCTGATGCAGCTGGCGGAACATAATCCGTGTAGGCCAGAATATTGTCTATGTCGGCATTACTCAATTGCGGGAAAGCATTCATAGCAGTTTTGTTGTACTCTTCCCAGATAGCAACTGCTTGTGCATCCCCTGATTTTATCATGGCAGCACTGTTCTTGATCCAACTGTACAACCATTCTTTATCATACTTTGCTGACACCCCTCTAAGTGCCGGTCCTACTGCTTTTTTATTCAGTTTGTGACAGGCTGCACAATTGGCGTTAAAGAGCTTTTTTCCCACCATAGGGTCGGGCTCTTGTGCCTGAAGCGAGACACCCGCTGTCAAAAAAATCAATAGCGTAAGAAGGGTCATTTGCCGCCAAGTGACGAAAAAATTCACCATTTTCTTTGTGTTTATGTGTGTTGAAAACTGCAATAGCTTCTTCTAAAATCCAGCACAAAAATAAGGTATAAGTCTTTTTATAACCAGTTGAAACGGTATATTTACACAATTTAAAATAATTCTAAATAGGTGTTTAACCTTTTGTTGGTTCCTAAAAAAAAGACGTAATTTGCCGGCACAAAAGCGAAAGAATAATGCGTGTATTTGGGTCTTTTTTCATCTTCTTTTTGGTGGGTCTGCCTTCCCTTGCTCAAGGTCAATCAGATTCCGTAGAAATCATTCAAGACAGTTTGATCGACAAGGCTTTTGCCATTAAAATAGCGGCCAACAAAGAAATGTATGACCAGTATTATTTCCGAATTCAACTATTTTATGGGAATTACGATAAAGCTCAAGAAATCATGAAAAGTGTGCAACGGATAGCCCCTGATTTGGAACCCCAATTGAGTTTTGAAACCCCCAATTACAAGGTACAACTAGGACCTTTTAAAAAACGGTCCATTGCAATTGCGCGCTTGCAGGAATTGAAACTGCACTATCGAGAAGCTTTCCTTTTGGAACCCAAATTCAAATAAATTAAAGTGTTTTTTTGACGGCTATTTCTTGATAGCACTCAAGGGTATCACCGATTTTGATATCGTTATAATTCTTCAGCTGCAAACCGCAATCATAGCCTTTCGCTACTTCTTTGACATCATCCTTGAATCTTTTAAGAGAGGTGAGCGTTCCAGTATGTACAACCACACCTTCTCGGATCACTCGTATCCCTGAATTGCGGTATACTTTCCCGGAAGTAACCATACAACCTGCGATGGTTCCCACTTTAGATATCTTAAACAATTCCCGAATTTCAACCGTACCGGTGACTTCTTCCTTCATATCCGGAGACAGCATGCCTTCCATGGCGTCTTTTACATCATTGATGGCATCGTAGATAATGGAATAGGACCGAATGTCAATTTCCTCTTTTTCAGCCAAAGCCCTGGAGTTGCCAGTAGGTCTTACATTAAAGCCTAGAACAATAGCATCGGAAGCTGAGGCCAACAGCACATCAGACTCCGTGATGGCACCGACACCTTTGTGGATAATGTTTACTTGAATCTCTTCGGTAGAAAGTTTTTGAAGGGAATCTGTCAATGCTTCAACAGAACCATCTACGTCTCCTTTCAGAATCAAATTAAGTTCCTGAAAATCACCCAGTGCAATCCGACGTCCAATCTCATCGAGGGTGATATGACGTTGTGTACGGACGTTTTGTTCTCGCAACAACTGAGTTCTCTTGGCAGCAATCTGTTTGGCTTCTCTTTCGTCCTCTAAGACATTGAAATTGTCTCCTGCTTGTGGTGCTCCATCCAAACCAAGTATAGAAACAGGCGTTGAGGGTGGAGCCGTATCAAGGCTGTTACCACGCTCATCAAACATGGCTTTTACTTTGCCGCTGTGTTTACCCGCCAGTAAATAGTCCCCAATTGTAAGGGTTCCTGTTTGCACCAGTACGGTAGAAACATACCCCCGCCCTTTGTCCAAATAAGCTTCTACTACGGTCCCTTTGGCCAGGCGATCTTGGTTAGCGGTTAACTCTAATATTTCGGCTTCAAGCAATACTTTTTCTAGTAAGGCATCAACGCCTGTTCCTTTTAATGCTGAAATATCGTGTGATTGGATTTTTCCACCCCAATCCTCAACCATGAGATTCATTCCAGCCAATTGTTCTTTGATCTTATCGGGATTGGCCGTTGGCTTGTCGATTTTGTTGATCGCAAAAACAATAGGTACGCCTGCCGCTTGGGCGTGGCTAATCGCTTCTTTGGTTTGGGGCATGATGGCGTCATCAGCAGCCACCACAATAATGGCAATATCAGTAACTTGTGCACCACGGGCCCGCATAGCTGTGAAGGCTTCGTGACCCGGTGTGTCTAAGAAAGTAATTTTCTGTCCGCCTTTGAGGGTCACCCCATAGGCACCAATGTGTTGGGTGATACCCCCTGATTCGCCAGCGATCACATTCTCTTCACGGATATAATCCAATAAAGAGGTTTTCCAATGATCCACATGGCCCATAACGGTAACAATCGGGGCGCGCGGGGTTTGGTTTTCGGAATCTTCCTCCTCCTCGACGATGTTTTCTTCGAGTTCCGTTTTGACAAAATCTACTTCGTACCCAAATTCCTCAGCAACAATCGTAAGGGTCTCTGCATCAAGCCTTTGATTCATTGTCACCATGATACCCAGCGACATACAGGCTGAAATAATTTCCGTTGAGCCCACTTCCATCAGCGTAGCGATTTCACCTACGGTAATGAATTCGGTTACGCGTAGGATTTTACTGTCAGCTTCTTGCTGCGCCATTTCGTCTTCAGACTTTTGGCGGTGTTGGGAACGTTTGTCACGACGGTATTTGGCTCCTTTGGATTTGGTTGATTTTCCTTGCAGTTTTTCAAGGGTTTCGCGAATTTGCTTTTGTACTTCTTCCTCGGTGGGCTCCTGTTTGGCTACAGCAGGCTGCCTTCCTTTTCCGTTTTGCCGGTTGTTATTACCCCCTTTCCCAACGCGAGGTCCTTGGTTATTTGATCCTGGGCTAGGGTCTTTGCTAATGCGTTTGCGCTTCCGCTTTCGCGCTTCTTCAACGTTTTTTTCTTTGGCATTGAAGGCCTCCAAATTAATCGTTTGGCCTGTTTTTTTAGGGCCAGAAAGTTTTTTGTATTGGGTTTTGATCGCCTCCTGTGGTGCTTCGGCTGAGGATTCTGTTTCTGCTGCTTTTGGAGCCGCTTTTTCTTGAGTAGCTTCTTCTTTGGTTGCTGTTACCTCCGGTGCTTCTGGTTCAGCAGCAGCTGGAGTTGTCCCCGACTTTTCTGCTTCCTCAGTTTCTGATTTTTCTTTTTTTGGAGCCACTGGTTCCAAATCAATTTTCCCAACTTTCTTAATCCCTTTCAAAGCAACCTTAGCCGTCTCTACTTGGGCTTCTTTTTGTTTTTGCGCTTCGAGTTGCGCAAGACGTTCTTGCTCCTTTTCTTCCTGAATTTGACGCAGTCGTTCCTTTTCTTTTCGCTTTTCCTCGCTGATCTCCTGAGATGCATCTCGCTTGGATTTGTCGGTTTCAAATTCATCCAACAAAACTTGGTATGTAGTGTTGTCGATTTTGGTCGTAGGACGAGCTTCTACCTCGATTCCTTTCTCGGATAAAAAATCCACAACGCGGTCTAAAGAGATATTTAACTCTCTTAAAACTTTGTTGAGACGGATACTGGGTTGATTGGACATATATTCAGCTTCGGTGCAAATTTAGAAAAATATTGGGCTTTTAGTCTTCAAACTCTTCTTTGAGGATGCGAAGGACTTCATTTATGGTCTCTTCTTCCAAATCGGTTCGTTTGATTAAGTCTGCGATTTCCAATTCAAGAACGGACTTGGCTGTATCCAAACCAACCTTTTTGAACTCCTCAATCACCCACTCTTCAATTTCATCAGAGAACTCAGTTAGTTCAACATCTTCCTCCATGCCTTCGCGATACACATCAATATCGAAACCAGTGAGTTTTCCAGCCAGGCGAATGTTGTGCCCGCCTTTTCCAATGGCCTTGGATACTTCATCTGGATCAAGAAACACCTGGACTCTTTTGTTGTCTTCATCGATCTTTAGGGAGTTGATTTTGGCAGGACTCAATGATCGGGTGATAAACAACTGCAAATTGTTGGTATAGTTGATCACATCGATGTTTTCGTTGCCCAGTTCTCGAACAACACCATGGATTCGCGAACCCTTCATCCCTACACAGGCCCCGACAGGATCAATGCGATCATCGTAGGAATCCACAGCCACTTTGGCTTTTTCACCAGGAATACGAACCGCTTTTTTGATGGTAATCAAACCATCGAAAACCTCCGGGATTTCCTGTTCGAATAATTTTTCCAAAAATACGGGTGATGTTCTGGACAAAATAATGCGAGGTTTGTTGCCACGCAGTTCTACGGCATCGATCACCCCACGAACATTGTCCCCCTTACGAAAAAAATCGTTGGGTATTTGACGATCTTTGGGGAGAATGATTTCGTTGCCATCGTCGTCTAGCAAGATGACTTCCCGACTGCGTATATGATGGACTTCAGCAGTGTAAATTTCACCAACACGGTCTTTGAACTGATTAAAGGTATTGGTGCTGTCGTGTTCAAAAATTTTGGCAACCAAATTTTGTCTCAGACTAGTAATCGCACGGCGACCCAAGTCAATGAGTTTTACTTCTTCAGAAACATCTTCACCCACTTCGAAGTCAGGCTCAATTTTTTTGGCTTCACTCAATTCAATTTCTTCATTAGGATCTTCAACAGCCCCATCTTCGACCACAACGCGGTTGCGCCAAATTTCCAAATCCCCTTTGTCTGGGTTGATGATGATGTCAAAGTTCTCATCATTGCCGTATTTGCGCTTGAGGGTATTGCGAAATACTTCTTCCAAAATCACCATTAGGGTGACCCGGTCTATGAGTTTTTCGTCTTTAAATTCTGAAAAAGACTCGATGAGTGCTAGGTTTTCCATTTTCAGTACACTTAAAATTGAACAATTATTTTGGCTTTACTGACCTGATCATAGGTCCATTGCTGCGTTTTATTGACAGTTACTTTCCCTTTCCCAATGGGTTTGGGTTCCCGTTGTTTCCATTGGAGGGTAAAATGTTGCTGGTCGGCGGTTTGTAATGTTCCGCTAAACAGCTGTCCTTCCAAATTGGTCACTTCGAGCTTGCGCCCGATGTTTTTGATGTATTGTCTGGGCTGGCTTAGCGGCTCACCGACACCGGCGGATGTGACCTCGATAGAAAAATCCTGGGCTTCACGATCCAGGTTGTGCTCCACCGCTCTACTGATGCGCATACACTCCTGTAAAGAAACACCCTGGTCGCCATCGACGATCACCCGGATGGCATGATTGACTCCAACGTGTAAGTCAATCAAAAAAAGGCTCTCGTTTTCGGCGAGGGCGGTGGCTACCAGTTCTGTTACTTGCGCTTTAAAATCCATTCCAAAAAAAAGAGGGACACTGGGGTCACCTCTTTGAATACATTCAAAATTTGCCACAAAGGTAGTAAAATTCTAGCAATTTCCTAGTCACTGCCCAATCGATCAAAACCTTATCTACAGACTGATAAATTATCTGTATTTTTGAATGCTATGAAACTTTTTTTGGGTTTGGACCCCCCCTATATTTTGTGTCCCTATTCCCAAATGCCAAGCAACAGGAAAAATGAAGAATAAACTCCCCGCCAGTGGTTTTCGTTTTACGGCCTATCAGGCGCCCAATCAAACCCCTTTTGAACGTCTTTTTGAAATTTTTAAGGAACTGATTACCCATACTTCGGGCGACTTTGACGAGGCCATTGAGTGGTTGCGGGCATTGGACAAGGAATACCAACTGACCGATGAAAACTATACCATCGATGATTTTATAGCGGATTTACTGGAAAAAGCCTACATCCAACCCAAGGGTTCGGGAGACGGCTCTGGGGAAGGGATGGCCCTGACGGCAAAAACGGAAAAGTTACTGCGCGAACACGCCCTTAAACAAATTTTTGGCAAACTCCGCAAATCAGGCTCCGGGAACCATAAAACCCAACAACTGGGACAGGGACAAGAAAGTACTGGCGAATACAAAGCCTACCAATTTGGCGATGCCGTAGAGCAAATTGCCATCACCGAAAGCCTTAAAAATGCCCAAGTCCGCAGTACAGGAAGTGACTTTACCCTCCAACAAGAGGACTTAGTGGTTGCGGATAATTTCTTTAAGACCCAGATGAGTACCGTGCTGATGATCGATATCAGTCACAGTATGATTTTATATGGTGAAGACCGCATCACACCGGCCAAAAAAGTGGCTATGGCCTTGTCGGAACTCATCACCACCCGCTATCCCAAAGACACCCTTGACATCTTGGTCTTTGGCAACGATGCCTGGCCCATCCCGCTCAAAGACCTGCCCTATTTGGAAGTGGGGCCCTACCACACCAATACCGTTGCGGGCTTGCAATTGGCTCTGGATATCTTACGGCGTAAAAAGAACACCAACAAGCAGATTTTTATGATCACAGACGGCAAGCCCAGCTGTCTGAAACTGCCCGATGGTACGTATTATAAAAACAGTGTGGGCCTCGACGAACAGATCGTTGAAAAGTGCTATAACATGGCCCGCCAATCGCGCAAACTCAAAATTCCCATCACCACCTTTATGATTGCCCAAGACCCTTACTTGCAGCAATTTGTCCGCCGCTTTACCGAAGCCAATCAAGGAAAAGCCTTTTTTACCGGTCTCAAAGGACTGGGGGAAATGATCTTTGAAGACTATGAAACCAATCGAAAAAAACGCTTAGAATAAATCAAAAAAGAAAAATGGCTCACATGGAAAAAGAAAACATACGTACACTAGGGGCGCTAAAAGCCTCGGGCTACCAATCCGAGAGCATTCAAGAAGAGTTGGCCCGCAACCTACGCCAACGCCTACAAGAGGGGACCCCCACCTTTGAAGGCTTGATTGGTTATGAAAAAACCGTTATCCCCGATGTAGAACGGGCCTTGCTGTCCGGGCATAATATCAATTTGCTGGGGTTGCGGGGGCAAGCCAAAACCCGTTTGGCACGGCAGATGACCCATCTATTGGACGAATGGATTCCCGTGGTGCAAGGTTCTGAAATCAACGACGATCCGCTGCATCCCATCAGTCGGGAAGCACAGGAATTGATTGCTGAAAAGGGCGACGATACACCCATTGCGTGGCTACACCGAGACGATCGGTTTTTTGAAAAACTGGCCACACCAGACGTGACGGTGGCCGATCTTATTGGAGACGTAGATCCCATCAAAGCTGCCAATCTGAAATTGTCTTATGCTGACGAGCGAGTCATCCACTTTGGTATGATCCCCCGGGCACACCGCTGTATTTTTGTGCTTAACGAACTCCCCGATCTCCAGGCACGTATACAAGTGGCCCTTTTTTCTATCCTTCAAGAAAAGGAAATACAAATCCGAGGGTTTAAACTGCGTTTTCCTATCGAAGTACAAATCCTGTTTACGGCCAACCCAGAAGACTACACCAACCGGGGGAGTATCGTTACCCCATTAAAAGACAGAATAGGATCGCAAATATTGACCCACTACCCCCACAATCGGGAGCTGGCCAAAGCCATTACGGCTCAAGAAACCCAGGCTTTGGAAGCAAAAACTCAAAATATTTATGTACCCGAATTGGCCAAAGACCTGATTGAACAGATCGGATTTGAAGCCCGAAAAAGTGAATACGTTGATACCAAAAGTGGGGTCAGTGCCCGAATGAGCATCACCGCCTTTGAAAACTTACTCAGTACGGCCGAACGCCGACGCTTGCGCAGTGGTGACGATCGTACCAGCATCCGATTGGGAGATTTTATGGGTGTTATTCCCGCCATCAACGGGAAAATCGAGCTGGTCTATGAAGGAGAACAGGAAGGGGCCGAACAGATTTCTTTCCACCTCATCAACGCCGCCATCAAAACGCTTTTTCCTGACTTTTTTACCAAAATCGAAAAATTGGAAAAACCCGATGCCCAAACACCCTATGATACGGTACTGAGCTGGTTCTTTGGCAACAACGATCTTTTTATCAGCGACGATTTGGACAATGCGGCCTACGAAGCGCTGTTGGACAAGGTGCCTGGGGCTTCTGATATTGTCCAAAAACACTTGGGCAAGTTGACCCCTGCCGAGCATTATTTTATGATCGAATTTTTGCTTTGGGGACTCGAAGCCCACAAAAAACTAAACAAATACCGCACCTTTGAGGGCTTTCAATTCAAAGATGCTTTGGGCAGTTTTATCAGTGGCTTGTAGTTGGGCAGTGGGTCATTGAGATTTTTTGGCGGTAAGTGCTGAAATGTTTTATTTTGAAAAAGATGACACCACACCCCAATTCAGACAACTGGTGGGCTTTACTCAAAAAAGCCCTTCAGGGGCAAGCGCATGACTACACCCAAGGCAACCTAAGCCAAGCCATTTTCTTATTAGCCATTCCCATGGTATTTGAGATGCTGATGGAATCGGTATTTGCCCTGGTTGATATTTATTTTGTCTCCCAGGTAAGCACGAATGCTGTGGCTACTATAGGTTTGACAGAATCGGTGGTCACTTTGATTTATGCGGTTGCTGTTGGGATCAGTATGGCAGCCACGGCCATAGTCGCACGACGCATTGGAGAAGGAGACGCCGAAGGGGCCAAAAATGCAGCTAGTCAGGTCATTTACCTTGGTGTGGCGGTGAGTACCGTCTTTGGTCTGATCGGAATGTATTTTGCCAAAGAGATCCTCAGCTTGATGCATGCGGCTCCCGATCTGATTGCCGAAGGGTATGCATATACCCAAATTTTGATTGGTGGCAACATGACCATTGTGCTTCTTTTCTTGATCAATGCCATATTTAGAGGCGCGGGTCATGCCTCCTATGCCATGTGGGTACTAGTCGTTTCTAACGGTCTCAATATCCTGCTGGATCCGCTCTTTATATTTGGATGGGGCCCGATTCCCGCCATGGGTGTCAAGGGCGCGGCAATAGCCACCACGATTGGTCGGGGCACAGCGGTGGTCGTGCAACTGCTCCTATTGTGGTTGGGCAAAAGTCAAGTCCAACTGGCCTGGCGACACCTCAAACTGCAATGGCAAATCGTCAGCAGGCTCATACGACTCTCCTGGGGTGGGATTGGTCAATTTTTGATCGGCACATCCAGTTGGGTTTTTCTAATGCGCATCATGTCCGAATTTGGCAGCGAAGTATTGGCTGGATACACCATCGCCATTCGAATTTTGGTGTTTAGCCTGATGCCTGCCTGGGGATTAAGTAATGCTGCCGCTACATTAGTCGGTCAAAATTTAGGAGCCCAGGCACCGGAACGCGCCGAAAAAGCCGTTTGGAAAACCAGTACATACAATGCCTTTTTTATGGGATCGCTCTCCCTTATTTTCCTGCTGTTTTCCGAAACCATCGTGGGCTTCTTTACCACGGACAGCTTTATCCGCGATACTGCCAGCCTGTGTTTGCGTGTTTTTGCTTCGGGCTATGTATTTTATGCCTTCGGCATGGTCATGATCCAGTCATTCAACGGTGCTGGTGACACCCAAACCCCTACCTATATCAACTTCGTATGCTTTTGGCTTTTCCAAATTCCTTTTGCCTACATCACCGCCCTCTATCTGGAATGGGGTATTATTGGGGTTTTGATCGCTATCGTTTTGTCCGAAATAGCGTTGACCTTAATCAGCGCCTACTACTTTCGGCAGGGCAAATGGAAGACAACACAGGTTTAAATTTTTTCTCGCATCATTGCTATAGTCGTATTTCCCAGAATCGATAATGTCTGATCGCGAACCTTTTCAAAGACCGGTTTGATGGTGCACGTACTTTCGTCACATTCTTCACAAGGGGAATAATAATTCATCGATACACAGGGTAATAAAGCAATGGGACCGTCAATGAAACGAATTAAATCTGTGAGTTTTATCTCATCAGGGCTCTTCAATAAAAAATAGCCCCCTGTTTTGCCGCGCCGACTTTGTACGATTTGATAATTGCGCAACTCACGTAAAATTGTCTCTAAAAATTTCTGCGGTATTTTTTCTCTTTCAGCAATTTCAGTTGAAAAAATGGGCTTGCCGGTTGGTTGTTGTTTGGCCAAATAAAGAATGGCTTTGATGGCATATTTGCATTTTTTCGATATCATATAGGATGCATTTTTACGCAGTAAAGATACTAGAATAAGAAATTCATGCAATCCCTATAATCTTTATAGGTTTTATTTGAATAACTTTATTTATGGTCTATATTTGCACAAAAAATATTGATGCGCACCACATTATTCAACACCAAAGCCCTACATGCCGGCCACGACACCGACAAAACGGAAGGAACCCGCGCTGTACCACTATATCAGTCTACCGCCTATGTATTTAAAGACACCGATCATGCGGCCAATCTTTTTTCATTGGCAGAGCCCGGCTACATTTACACGCGCTTAAATAATCCCACTACCGATGTGCTGGAACAGCGTTTGGCCGCACTGGAAGGAGGGATCGCTGCTGTAGCTACCGCTTCGGGGACCGCTGCTATTGCTACGGCATTGATGGTTTTGCTGAAAGCAGGCGATCACATTGTAGCCTCCAATAGTTTGTATGGAGGAACCTTTAATCTTCTCAATGTGACCCTTCCCCGTTTGGGCATTACGACAACCTTTGTAGACCCTGACGATCCCCAACAATTTGCCGATGCAGTGCAAGACAATACGCGTGCCTTTTTTGCAGAGTCGTTGGGCAATCCTAAGTTGGATGTGCTGGATTTAAAAGCCATCTCAACATTGGCGCAAGATGCCAAAGTGCCATTTATCGTCGATAATACCGTAGCGACTCCAGCCTTACTCAATCCCATTGAACATGGCGCCAATATTGTCATTCACTCCCTGACCAAATATATCAACGGAAATGGAACCACCATGGGTGGTGTTATTATTGATGCAGGAACCTTTGATTATGGCAATGGTCTGTATCCTGAATTTACAGAACCATCACCAGGCTATCATGGACTGGTCTATCACGAAGCCCTTGGGCCAGCTGCATTCATTGCTAAAGTCCGAATTGAGGGACTGCGTGACTTTGGAGGAGCCATCAGCCCCTTTAACGCGTTTCAGATCATCCAGGGTATTGAGACCCTTTCGGTTCGGATGCAACAGCATTCTAAAAACGCTTTGGAACTTGCCCAATGGCTTGAAAACCAAAAAGAAGTGGCTTGGGTGAATTACCCAGGTCTATCCTCAAGCAAACATGCTGCTCATGCCCAAAAGTATCTTCCAAAAGGCCAAAGTGGCATTGTTACATTTGGCTTAAAAGGTGGCTTCGAAGCCGCTAAAAAAGCCGTAGACCAAACAGAGATTTTCTCTTTGCTGGCCAATATAGGGGATGCCAAGTCGCTCATTATCCACCCCGCAAGCACCACCCATCAACAACTGAGTGCAGAAGAGCAGTTGTCTACTGGGGTCTCTGAAGACTTGATCCGCCTTTCCGTGGGACTCGAAGATATCGAAGATTTAAAAGCTGACCTGAAACAATCTTTTAACAAAGCGTAATCCAGATCTGATCTTCGATATCAGATTGTGACTTGGTGTGCCTATTTTTTTGGCTATGCATACAACAAGCTTGTAGGAACCAATACAGCATTGACCTGACCAGGACCTACTCCTTTTGTCGGGGCACATGGACTGCATCACCGGGATACATATGAGCATCCATAAGCTTGAAAAAACTGACAGCTAAATTCAGAAAAATAAATTTGGTTTATTTTATAAACTTGTTTATTTTTGATAAATAAAATTATTTACCCCATGAAAAATAATGATCTTACTGCAGCAGAAAACTTGGCCTTAATTGCCAAAAGCATCCAACAAACGAAAAACAACCTGTATGGACAACGCTTCTACTACCTATTTTGGGGATGGTTGGTATTGGCTACCAGTGGCGTACATCTTTTATTGGCCTATTTTACGACCATTGAAAAACCCTATCTGGTATGGCCGGTCTTGATGGGTATCGGTTTTTTGGTCACTCTGGGCTATGGTTATACCAGGGGTCGAAAAACGGGGCACGTAGAAAGCCTGTTGGACCGAAGCCTAAAACACCTTTGGATCACCTTGGGAGTGAGTATATTTTTGACAGCCTGGATCGTAGGTCAGGCCTATCAATCTGATCCGATCCCGATTATCGCTGTGCTGGTGGGAGCTGGTACTTTGATCTCGGGCTTACAAATGCGGTTTAAACCCTTGCAATGGGGTGGGATTTGCTTTATGGTTACCGCAGTAGCCTCCAATTACATCACGCCTTTGCAAAGTCTGCTTCTTTATGATTTTTGCATCGTTGTGGGCTACCTCATCCCAGGATATTTACTCAAGAAAGAACCGGTATGATGCCCCCCGACAAGCTGTTAACCAACCCCATCCGACTGGCAGTAGTAGCGTATCTTAATCAAGTAGCGGCAGCCGATTTTATTGCGCTGCAAAATGTTACAGAAGCCTCCAAAGGGAACCTGAGTATACAGCTTAAAAAATTACAAGAAGCCGGCTACATAATCGTTAAAAAATCATTTAAAAAAAACTATCCACACACCCGCTGCTTGCTCACTTCAAAGGGGCATCAGGCCCTAGAAAAGCATGTAGCTTATTTAAAGAAAATACTCGATATTGATACATAGCCTAACTACGTTCTTTGATCTCAATGGCTAAAGCAATCAACAAACAAAGTGCTGCACTAGCCAACACGGTTCCACCGACACCCATACGTTCTGTAGTTTTTCTCTAATATATAAAAAAAGAAAAACCAAAAAATTGAAATTGTGTTTTGATGGCTTTGAATTTTTATTTTTAAAGTTAAATTGAAAACTATGTTAGATTTTTTCTTTCAAGGCGGACCGCTTTTTATGGGTTTATTGACTTTGGTATTGGCGGCCATTATTTTTTCTGTTTTTGGATTTAAAACCCATACCAAAATGCTGGGACAACTCGGTTTGGGTTTAGGGATATTGGCAAGTCTCATCGGGCTTTATTCAGCCTTTGAAAGCATCGAAAAAAGTGGGGGCGTCTCTCAAGCCGTGCTGGCTGGGGGCCTCAAAAATGCCCTAACTCCAACTCTTTACGGAGTGTTTGTTTACCTCGTTTCTTTGCTTATACAATTCCGCAGGCTCTAAATTAGTCAAGCATATGGGATCAATACAAACACAAACAAGACGGTACAAATCGTAGCCTGCTAGTAATAAAGCATTTCTTGGGGTACCGGATGGACTGCTCCCAATAGAAAAGAATTTTTTATATTGGTTGAATAACCATAAATCAATATAGAATGAAATCAATTCTTTATTTCACCCTGAGTTGTTTGTTTGCCCTTAATCTGAATGCCCAGGGCATTATGGCCATCGGCGAAATAGAAGTAAAATCTCAGCAAGCCTTCCAAACGGCAGTAACGAACTGGATGACAGCCTTGAAAAAGGGGATGGATAAACCCGATCAACAATCCTCCTTCTTTAGAAAACAAGGTTCCAATACCGTATATTGGGCACAATGGCACGAATCCATTGAAGGGATGATCGCCATGCAACGCAAACAAGAAGCCAGTGAGGAAAAAATCCGGCAAGCGTTGATGGAACAAAATATGGACCCTCAGATTTTCGAGCAGTTTAATAACAACACGAAATTCAACGAACTTTCTGTTTGGGAGTACATTCCCGAACTGAGCAGTGCCCACGAGACATGGAGTCCTTTGTCAGAAACGGAAAAAAACACCTTTCGCTATCGCCGCGTCCAGTTTTTTTCTGTCGCCATGAATGCCAATGAAGCGTTCGAAGCCAATCGTAAAAAAATTAAAGCATTGGATGATCAGATGGGAAATACTTTTCATTTGGCCGTTTTCCGTTCTGTTTTTGGAAAAAGAAATGCCGACTACATGGTGGTAGTCATTGACCGCTCTCGTATTGCGTACCACGAAAATCTTGGAAAACGAATGAAAAAACGTCAAAAAAATGACGAATGGCAAGCGGTATGGAATGCAAATCAAACAGTCGCGGTCAGAAAATGGGGCATACTTGAAGACGAAAATTGGATGAAAATTGCTGATATGGATTTTTAACTGACCGCTCTTTTGCTGGTATGAGGCTTATACAAATCTAAAAAGTCTTACCCCTTTTTGAATTGTAGAAAGGGCTGCTCCGGGATATAGAGGCGTGTCATTGCTATGTTGATCTGCTAGGCCAGTCTCTAAATGATGTATCTTTGATCGTCGTTTGTGTTGTTGTGATTTATGAAATAAATCATACAACATCTAAAAATACATATCTAAAATCGATCCGATGGATGCACATATAACTGTGGCCATGGCGCAATTAGCACCTGTATGGTTGGACAAAGTTGCCACCCTAACAAAAGCCAAAGAAGCACTTGTCGAAGCAGCTCGTAAAAAAGCAGACCTGATTGTTTTTGGAGAAGGATTTCTCCCAGGCTACCCTTTTTGGCTGGCCCTGACAGAGGGTGCAAAGTGGGAGCTTCCCGCCAATAAAACGCTCCACGCACATTACGTCAATAATGCCATCCAAATTGAGGCGGGAGAACTCGACGATCTGTGTGCTTTAGCGAAAGAAGTCAAAGTGGCAATTTATTTAGGTATCATTGAACGCGCCAAAGATCGCGGTGGGCATAGCCTCTACTGTTCCTTGGTTTATATCAATAAAAAAGGAATCATTGGGTCCGTTCATCGAAAGCTACAACCCACCTATGACGAACGTCTTACATGGGCTCCGGGTGATGGTCATGGGTTGCGCGTTCATGAATTAAACGGGTTTACCGTTGGGGGATTGAATTGTTGGGAAAATTGGATGCCTTTGCCTCGAGCCGCACTGTATGCACAGGGTGAAAACCTCCATATTGCTGTTTGGCCTGGTGGGGTCCACAACACCAAGGACATAACACGATTTATTGCAAGGGAATCCCGCTCCTTTGTGGTATCTGTGTCCAGTATCATGCGCCGTACTGATTTTCCACCCCACACACCTTACCTGGAGTCCATTCTCGAAAAAGCACCCCCCATATTAGCAGACGGAGGCTCTGCCATTGCCAGTCCAAACGGGGAATGGTTGGTAAAACCCATGGCAAACAAAGAAGGTATCTTTTGCCACACACTATCCCTCAACACGGTCTATGAGGAGCGCCAAAACTTCGACCCAGTTGGACATTATTCTCGACCGGATGTTACCCAATTAATCCTCAATAGAGAAAGACAATCCACAATTAAACTAAAGGACCATCCTAGCAGAACGAACAACAGTACCTGTTCTTGAGTATTTTTTTGCAATCTCCTGCTTTCACAAATCCATAACGAACAGCTCGCTTTTTGCCTTTGATACAAAGCAGCATCTGGATCCGTTTATCTCCGTTTGCTTTCTTTTAATATAGCAGTTTACTTGGTCCTCTAGTAAGGGAAGTGTCAATGTACCTTCGCTTAAAATAAGATCATGAAAATCGCGAAGATCAAACAAATCGCCCAAAGTTTGTTGGGCTTTTTGCCGTAACGCTTTGATTTTCAATTCACCAATTTTGTAGGATAGTGCTTGCCCAGGCCAAGAAATGTATCGGTCTACTTCTGTTTGGACTTCATGCAAGGATAGGGCCGTATTATTGGCCATGTAATCGATGGCCTTTTGTCTTGACCAGCCAAAGGCATGGATGCCCGTATCCACAACCAAACGACAAGCACGCCACATGTCATAGGTAAGTTGCCCAAAACGTTCGTATGGTGTCGTATATACTCCCATTTCTTCAGCTAATTTTTCGGCGTACAAACCCCAACCTTCGCCATAAGCTGAAAGATATAAGTCCTTCCTAAATTGTGGAATACGGTCAGGTAACTCAACGTTCAAAGCCATTTGCAAATGATGACCCGGAACGGCTTCATGAGCTGTTAATGCTGGTAATACATACAAAGGACGACTTTTGAGGTTGAAGGTGTTAACCCAATAATAGCCCGGACGTGTACTGCCTATTTCGGTTGGAATATAACGCCCTCCGGTATATTTTGGTGCTATGGCAGCAGGTACGGGAGCCACTCCATAGGGTGTTCGTGGAAGGGTTTTAAAAAATCGTGGAAGTTGTTCGTCTAACCGTTTGGATAAATCACGCGCCTGGGTCAGAAGCTGGTCCGGCGTTTCTGAATAAAACTGCGAATCCGTACGTAAGAATAGAAGGAAATCAGAAAAATTTCCATTGAAACCAAGTTCAGCTATGATATTTTCCATTTGCCCACGAATGGCTTTCACCTCCTTTTCGCCCACTTCATGAATTTCTTTTGCACTCAAAGGCAGTGTCGTATAGTATCTTATTCGATTTTGATAAAATTGAGCCCCCTTTGGGGAAGCACTAACGCTGATATTTTCTCTGGTTTTTGGATAATATTCCGTTTCAAAAAAGCTTTTGATCTTTCGAAAAGAAGGGATGACCTTTTGTTCGATTAGGACTTTTGCTTGTTCTTGAAGAGCCACTTTTCGACCTGCCTCCATAGCGGTGGGCAACTGAAGGAAAGGACTATAATAAAAATGATCCTCTACTTGGGTATGGGTGTGTTGGTCGTAGGTGGAAGCATAGCCCTCAAAAATAACTAAGGGTTGGCTGTTTCCCGACGCAAGCCCTTTGCGTAACAAATCGAGTTGTTGTGTTACATAAAGAGGAATGGCATGTAAAACGTTCAAATATGCCTGCGCCTCTTTTTCGTTTGAAATGGCCTTTACCCGATAGACCAAATCATTGTGAAAGCCAGCATCAGATAGAATCGGATTCCAATGGGTTTGGAATGCATATTCTTCCAAATGATTGGCCAGGATAAAATCGAGTAATTCGTAAGAAATTTGATCCGTTCGTTTGAATCCACGGATGTCTATTTTTTTTAATTGCTCATGCAAATCGGAACAGAAGGATGCGAAACGTTCAAATCGTTCCTCACTGAAGTCACCCAAGGGATAGGTATTCCGATCATAGGGTTCATAATTTTCATAGGCCGCAATCAAGGTGTGAAATAGTGCTTCTTGTGGCAATGACAGCGTGGGATAAAAGAAAAAGACAAGCCATATGAGAAAGGTTAATTGTTTCATTTTAAGTTTTTTAGTACGTTCATTAATACTATGAAAGTGTATCTTTTTATTTATGTTATACCGGAAGTAAAATATAATTCGATGGATGATTGGCTCAA
The DNA here is from genome assembly GCA_049890035.1 of Flavobacteriaceae bacterium. Taxonomy (GTDB): domain Bacteria; phylum Bacteroidota; class Bacteroidia; order Flavobacteriales; family Flavobacteriaceae; genus UBA11891. The sequence goes on from JBMHCG010000043.1 coordinate 117,888, forward strand.
TTAGCACAGGGTTTGGTGGCATCCCCACTTTACCTTCTCTGACCAATAGTAAACGGACCAAATCGTGTGAGATGGCTTTACTGGAAAGAATCTGCTTTTCTGTTTTTGGATTACTGGATTGGTAATGTCCTTCCAATATAAAAATATTTTATCGATTTCAGTTATTAAACCTTTTCATTCCCAGCCGCCCAAGATCACGTCAATTGGTTCACAGGAACAGGGTTGAACGCTCTACTCAAATCAAAAAAACCGTTGTTTTACACCGTGCTCTTTTTTATTGGCTGGGAGATCCATTTTGTGGTATCTTGTGTATTAAAAAACTGTACGATGAAGCTATCCGATATCAAAGCCAAAGAAATTCAACCCGGTTTGTATGGCAAAATGGTGCATGGAAAACAATTAACCTGGGCCTTCTGGGAGGTGGATGAAGGTGCTGAAGTGCCTTTGCATGAACATCACCACGAACAGATTATGCATGTGGTAACCGGCCGATTTGAATTCTGCCTTGATGGCAAAACCCGAGTTTGCAATGCCGGTGAGGTTGTCGTAATTCCCTCGCATACACCACATGCTGGAAAAGCACTCACACCTTGTCAACTAATGGATATTTTCACCCCAGTACGAGAGGATTATCAATAAAAATGGAGATACAATTACACGGAAAAAACGCTCTTGTTGGGGGCAGTAGCAAAGGAATTGGTCGCGCTATTGCGGAACGTTTGGCTGCTTCTGGGGCCAATCTAACCTTAATGGCCAGCCATGCAGACCGACTGGAAAAAGTAGTGGCACAGCTCGATACCCGTCGGGGGCAAAAACACCAATTTTTAGTTGTTGACTTTTCTGATTATCCGTCTTTTTCAGAAATCATAGCAAGGTATTTCGCAACCAATTCGGTTGATATTTTAATCAATAACACCCAAGGACCCGCTGCTGGGGGAGCCCTGGATAAATCCATAGCGGACTATCAAGCGGCTTTTGATCTGTTATTCAAATGTGCTGTAACAACAACGACGCATGCACTACCCCACATGCAACAACAGCAATGGGGACGAATTATTAACGTAGCCTCAATTTCGGTTCGGGAGCCTTTAAACTATCTGGCGTTATCCAATAGTTTACGAGCTGCTCTGGTCACTTGGGCCAAAAGCCTGTCGCTAGATGTTGCAAAAGATCAAATCACCATCAATAATACATTGACAGGCTATTTTGACACTGAACGCATCGGGCAACTCAATTCCTTAAAAGCTAAAAAATTGGGCATTTCTCCCCAAGTAGTTCGGAACAATATGAAGGCCCAAGTACCTATGAACCGTATTGGAAAACCTGAAGAATATGCAAATCTTGTATGTTTTCTGGCTTCCGATCAAGCAAGTTATATAACCGGAACCAACATTCCCATTGATGGTGGGCTCTTAAAATCATTTTAAAGTGGGCAATTAATCGGACTGATACCATCCCCTTAAACTTCCACTAGTTCCCTTACAATCCTTTTCTCAAGCTTTTAAAACGGTGTTTTTTGATAGCTCTCCCTCCGGGTCAGCTATTGGTATGCTTAGGATATGGCTTCAGACTTGTTTGGATCTGCATTGAGCCGGTTGAGTTCCCGTTCAAATTTTTTCATTACATACAGATGCAACTTAGCTTGTGTCAATTTATAAATCACCCAGGGCAATTTCGGTACGTATTCATGGATGGCTGTAATCACATATTTGTTTTCCAAAATAGAACGAAACTCCAACCATCCCAAATCGGTGCGTTTCGTTAATTTACCTCCTGTGATGTAAAAAAGTTGGCGGTTGGGAGTACTTCTATCTTCGATCAACTGCAATTCTAATAGCATGATCCCCAACAAAAAAAACCGGAGAAAACTGCCATCAAATTTGGGATTGATAAGCCCTGCAAATCTTTTGCTCAGCCAGTTAGGGTAATATTTTGCAACCCATTGGGCATTGAACCTTCCCGGGTTGACAATGCGTTGCACACTCCTGACTGTATTTTTTTCAGTTTTGATTTGATGAAAGGTTGGCAATTGTGGTGGTTGCTTGTGAAGCGCATTATGGATACTTGTATCCATAGAGGTAAAATCAATGGTAAATAAATCTGCATGTTCAGAATTAGGGATCATTTCGTGTTTAAGGCTCTCCACCAAAGGGGATACAAAATTAATGTTGGAATCCGCAAAAACACTAACCCACCACTTAGATAACCCTACTGTAAAGAAGGGCAGGGAAAAAATCAATCGATTTTTACCCATCTGTTGGGCAGTTTTCCTGAGCAGTTCCATATAAGTCATGACTTCCTTACCCCCAATTTCAATGTTTGTATTGTAGGCCTTAGGATTTCCCAAACATTGATGGATCAATGCCAAAATATCACTAACATCAATGGGTTGATTTTGGGATTTTGTCCATTTGGGACAGCCCATCACGGGTAAGTTCTTTACCAAATTCCGGATGATTTTGAAAGAAGATCCTCCGGGTCCTACTATAATTCCTGCACGAATGGCTGTTAGCGGTGTTTCGCGAGCACCCAAAGTTTTTTCTACTTCATAGCGCGATAGCAGATGGTTGGAAATTTGGTGTTGATCTTTGGGCAAGATTCCACCCAAATAAATGATTTGTTGAAGTTTATTTTTTTGGGCGGCGCGAGAAAAATTATCTGCTAACAATAAGTCAGTATCTTCAAAATTACCTTGATTGAGCCGTGTTGAGGGTTGCATCGAATGCACCAAATAGATAGCTACATTGGCACCTCGAAGCGCTTCTTCCGTACTTGACATTGAATACAGATCAACGGACCGCCATATAACCTTATCATTTGGATTGACCTTTACTTTTTTCCGGCTCAATGCGATAATCTCATACTCCTCTTGGAAGGTTTCAATGATCCACCTACCAATGAAACCGGTAGCTCCTGCAATTACTACTTTCTTTTTCATTGCATTAAGTTAAGTAAATAATGTAGGAATTTCAGATAACGATGCGTGGCAGCTACCTTACAAACCAAGGTTGGAAAGTAAATTCATACAAAGACTGATACGATGCTTCCATGTGATCAGGTACCTGCTGCTGGGGACTTTCGGATGGACCAAACTTTCAAGGTCTTTGGTTTTCCATCAGCCAACAAAAAAAGGGACTACGTTCCTGTACTCCCTTAGTTTACTAGTTGGCCCACTAGGGCTCGAACCTAGACTCTTCTGAACCAAAATCAGACGTGTTGCCAGTTACACCATGGGCCAATGCGGTGCAAATTTAAATCTAAAATATCAAATCATCAAAGTTTTTTCTCAGAAAGGTGTTCCACAAATAATTTCACTTTTGAAAAAGCTAAAACTGTTTCTAGCACTGGCAAGAAAAGCCATTCACTACCTGTTCTTTTTTCAAAGAGATGCATTCAATTGGATCCATTTCAGGTATCAATTCTTGTTAAGAATGACGGAAATACCTAAATTTTAAGTTGTATTGCAACCCCAGTATCACTTTAAGCATCTTAAAGTATATAGTAATGTCCCAAATTTGACAATTCGTAACCTACATATTGACGAAACTTCGCTAATTCAGAGTGCACTCGAGCGCGATAAAAAAGCCCAAGAAACGCTTTATCGTAACTACGCTCCAAAAATGCTTAGTGTATGCAGATACTACATAAAAGACATTCAATATGCTGAAGATGTTCTTATGCGAGGCTTTTTGAAGGCATTTATACGACTGGACCAACTCGGAAAAAAGGATTGTTTTGAGGCCTGGCTTCGAAAAATTATCACCAACGAAGCTTTGATGTTTTTACGCTCCAAAAAACATCTAATCTTTCTTGAAGAACACCCCTCTATACCCCACGAAATCAATATACCAACACTCAATTTTTCAACAGAAGACATACAATTATGGATTGACCAATTACCCGATAAACAGAAAATTATATTTATTCTGTTTGCTGTGGAAGGTTATTCTCATCAAGAGATTTCAAGTCTTTTAAATATCCCTGTCGGCACCTCTAAGGCGTATTTGTCCCGCGCCAGAAGTTCTTTACAAGAGAAAATAAAAACATACCACACTAAAAAAAATGAAAAAGCTAAAATTCGAAAGATATAGTAGAACGATTTTAGAAGCACGCTCGATCAAACCTTCGGCTAGGGTATGGAATGAATTGTCAGATACCTTACAAACAATACCCGTGAAAAGAAGACGGCCTCACTTTTGGCCTGCCGCCGGTCTCTATTTGTGCTTTTTGGGCTTACATATTTACTTTCAATCCAACTTCGATACAAGACAACCCATGTTAATCGAACCAGAATTTCATTCACCTGTTATAAAAGAAACAATCTTTAAAACAACCCCAACGAAAAGAAGGGATCTCGTTGTTGTAATTAAATTACCTTTTGATCCAATAAAAAATGAACTGACACCTACTTCCTTATCGTCTCTACAAGGTAAAACTGTGGATAGTGGGTTCCTACGCAACCTTTCAACTCGTTCAATCTCTATCGAAAAAGACAGTTTACTGCAACTAGAAACAGAGACCTTACTTGAATTAGCGTCTCAAAAACTACACAATTTTCAATTAAAAGATTCCATTCGAAAATTGAAAGGTCTGGAGTTACTGATTGAAGCTGAAGCAGAATTGTACTCAGAATACCAATTGAAAACAAAAATAATAGACTTCATTCGAAATGGTTATTCAAAGTTGAGTATCGCTTCTTATGAATCAAACCCAAAATAATTACTCATGAAACAGTATACATATGTTGGATTTATTAGTCTATTTCTCTTGGTTACCTCTCTTGTTGCTCAAAACAACCCCCTTGATGAGCCAAGAACCAGAGTCCTCAACGATTTTCATCAATTGAACGTTTATTCAGGAATTTATGTAAACTTGATTCCTGCCAAAGTAAACAAAGCCATAATTTATGGCGATCGATATGGTAGCATTCGTCTGATTCAAAAGGGGAAAACCCTAAAGTTACGCAGACGCCTGGACGAACTATTTTACTCTACCAAAGCCTATGTGGATTTGTATTTTAAGCCCCCGTTGAATTCAATTAAATTACACCAAAAAGCGAATCTTTCAACGGAAGCTATCTTACAACAAAACCACCTGCAACTAAACGTTCATGAAGGTTCAAAATTCAAGGGAACAGTAAACACAAAGCAACTCATCACAAAAGTACGGACGGGTGGTCATGCCTTAGTTGATGGAACCGCTGAGCAACACCGAATTATTGTTAGTACGGGGGGGCTTTGTAAAGCAATGAAATTGAGTACAAACAGAACCCGAATAAAAATATTCGCTGGGGGGAAAGCCAATATATTTGCCAAAGATCAAATTGAAGCTAGTGTGGCTTTTGGTGGAAATATTTGGATTTTAGGAAATCCTAAAAATCTAATTGCAAGAAGAACCATAGCGGGTCAAATTAATCATTACGACAATACTCTAACAGAAACAAGCAATTAATAACCATAATCTGCATCCTATGAACCTACTTAAATATTCCTGCATTGTAATTATGCTTTTAGTAAGCCTATCTACTCATGGACAACAAGCAAGCAAGCAATATTTGGAAGAACAACGCAATGAAAAAATAGAGAAAATCAATCGGGACGGACGAGAAGAATTAAAATCAAAAATCAAAGCGATTAACGACGCTTTGATGGCAGGAGATATTTCTGTGAAGGAGGCAGATAGCTTAAAAATTAAATATGCCGAACAAACGGCTATAGAAATAGAAGAAAAATCAGCTGCCGAAGCAACCCAATACTATGAAAATAAATTTGAATTAGAAGAAAACTTTGAATCCGAACCGGAGATGCAAGTTAGCCCGAGCATTCATGCCAAGGAGCGGAAGAATTACATATGCAATGATCTGGTATTTGCCTTTGGGCTGAACAATCTTCTGGAAGAAAATGTTTCGCTAGAAGATTCCCCTTATGAATTTGCAAAATCCTATTTTATTGAACTGGGATGGTCATGGAAAACAAATTTGGTGCCGCGTTCAGACCTCTTCAATATACGGTATGGTTTTTCGTTCCAATTTAACTCCTTGCAACCAAAAGATAACGGCATTTTTACCACGGTGAATGACCAGATTCAACGGTCAAACTATGTTCAACCGTTAAAAAGGAATCGACTTATGTATACCAACTTTGTCATCCCTATCCATTTGGAATTAGGTTCCAAAAGAAAACATTTTACCACTGCCACATCCAATAGGAATTATTTTATGAAGAGATATCGTCAACGTTCATTGATTTTCGGTTTCGGAATCTATGGAGGTGTCCATGTGGATCATATGCAAAAAATTAAAGGAAATGACTTTAAAGAAAGAATAAAAAATGATTTGGATTTTACGAATCTTATCTACGGACTTAGTGGTTATTTTTCTTTTCCTAGAATGTTCACACTTTATGCAAAAACTGATCTTTCCCCGCTGTTTAGAAATCAACCACAACCACAAAAAAATATCTCTTTAGGAATGCGTTTTGATATCTTTTAATCGCATGACCAAACGTAGTGAATAAGAAGATACATTCTTAATGTTTTATAAAATCCATCAGGGCATACTGGAATATTTTTTACTTTCGCCCGAAAAGAAGTTCATGTCCGAATTACACTTCAAGCGATGGAATACCCTTTTTGGATGGGGAATTTTTGCCATAGGGCTTCTCACCTATGGATGGACTGTTGAACCCACTGCCAGTTATTGGGACTGTGCAGAATATATTGCTACGTCAGCCAAACTTCAAGTAGGTCACCCCCCGGGTGCGCCCTTGTTTCAAATGCTTGGTGCTTTCTTCGCCCTTTTTGCGAGCCAACCCGAGCAAATCGCCTTGATGGTGAACTATATGTCCGTTGTTTCATCGGCCTTTACATTGTTGTTTATGTTTTGGACGTTGACACTTCTGATGCGCAAATTACCTGCCTTTCAAAGTCTTAAAAATCCTCAGGAAGCCTTAGGTTTTTTTGGGAGTGCTGCGATTGGTGTGTTAGCCTATTGTTTTTCGGACAGCTTTTGGTTCAATGCTGTGGAAGCAGAGGTCTATGCCATGGCGACTTTTTTATTAGCCCTGCTTTTCTGGTTGGGGTTACGATGGGAACAAGACATGCATCAGCCGAGAGGAGACCGCTGGTTGGTTTTGATTGCCTTCATCGTCGGCCTTTCTTTTGGGGTCCACTTTATGGGTTTATTGACCCTCCCAGCCATAGGCATGCTCTACTATTTTAAAAATTACAAAGAGGTTACCCTCAAAGGGTTTGTCCTTGCCAACACCCTATCAGTGGCAATTTTACTTTTTATTTTCAAGCTTTTGTTGCCCACCACCCTGGCTTTTTTTGGGAAAGCAGAAGTCTACTTCGTCAACACCATGGGACTACCTTTCAATAGTGGTACCGTCATCGCTGGATTTACGTTGGTATTTCTTTTTTATTACGGTCTGCGGTGGACACGGCGACAAGGCTATGTGCAACTTAACACTGGGCTCTTATGCATCCTTTTTGTTTTGATTGGTTTTTCGTCCTGGTTGATGATTCCGATCCGTTCCCAAGCCAATACCGTCATCAACGAAAATGCACCCGACAATGCCCGTGCACTGCTGGCCTATTACAACTTGGAACAATATCCGGAAACGCATTTATTCTATGGCCCTATGTTTTCGGATATGTATGCTGGAAGGGATGCTGCCCAACCCTACAAAGACGATAAACCTAAGTATGAGCGGGATCGGAAGACAGGCAAATACGTAATCGTCAACCATTGGGAAAATTCAGAAATCAATTCGAATGCAAAGCACCGAGGTTTGCTACCTCGGCTTTGGAGTCCCGAACATGCGGCAAATTATATCAACTTTACAAAGCCCCTCGAATTTGCTCTAGCCCCTGAATATCGTTCCAACCAGCGTCTTCGAGACCGAATCAATCAAATTCGACAAGATGCAGAAGAAGGACTGCTATCGGGTGAAGAATACCACGACTTTTACAAGAACTTTAGCCCTTACCTCCAAATAGAAAAACCCTCTTTATGGAGCAATCTTATATTCCTTTTTGATTATCAAATGAGTTATATGTACTGGCGGTATTTTTTATGGAATTTTGTCGGACGCCAAAATGATTTACAAGGCGATTACAGTATTCTGAAAGGCAACTGGATCAGTGGTATCCCATTTATTGATAGTCTCTTCTTAGGCAATCAAAGTGAACTGGACGAAGATGCTAAAAACAATCGAGCCAGAAACACTTATTTTTTCTTGCCCCTCCTTCTTGGATTGTATGGCTTGTACTTTCTTTACCAACAAGACCCCAAACGCTTTTGGGTGCTACTCCTGTTTTTCCTTTTCACCGGTTTGGCTTTAAAAATCTATTTGAACGAACGTCCCTTTGAACCCCGTGAACGAGACTATGCCCTGGTAGGGTCATTTTATGTATTTGCGCTGTGGATTGGAATGGGTGCTTATGCTCTAACTGCATGGATCAAAAAACGATTCTCACAACAAACTTCTCTGGCTGGTTTGTTCCTGTGCCTTCTTGCGGTACCCCTTTTAATGGCCTTTCAAAATTGGGATGATCACGACCGATCCAATCGGTATACCGCTCAGTCCATTGCAAAATCCTACTTACAGTCCATTGAAAAAGACAAAGGTGCCATGATTTTCACCATTGGTGATAACGACACCTTTGCCTTGTGGTATGCGCAAGAAATTGAAGGTTTCCGAACCGATGTGCGCGCCATCAACTCCAGCTTGTTAGCCACGGATTGGTACATTGACCAAATGAAGCGAAAAACCTACGAAAGCGAACCCATCCCATCACAGATGAAACATGCTCAGTATGCCTATGGAATCCGGGATTATATCAAATATGAGCAATTGCTCGATTCGGTTCGCTGGGACATCAAAGACTTTATGGATTGGGTTGCCAGTGACAATGAAGCTACCAAGTACAAAAGTCTGTTACTCCAGTCCGAAATGGATCCCAGCGTGTATCCCAAAAACACCCAAGAGTTAATTTTTTACCCAACAAATAAAATACGACTCCCTGTAAACAAAGATAATGTACTTAAAAGTGGCATTGTAAAAGCCGAAGATGCCAATTTGATTGTCCCCTATATTGACATCGACTTACCGGAAGGTATTTTGACAAAAAACCAAATCATGATGTTGGATATATTGGCCAATAATGATTGGAAAAGACCTATTTACTTTACTGGGGGGAGTTATGAAGCCTCAGAATACATCTGGATGAAAGAATACCTTCAACTAGATGGATTGGTCTATAAATTGGTTCCTATCAAAACCGAGCTGAGTGCTGTTAACCCCTATCTCATGGGGCGGATAGATAGTGACCGTATGTATGAGATTGTCAAAAAGTGGAGCTGGGGCAATTCCAATTTACCCGACATCTACCACGATCCCGAAACACGGAAAAACAGTATTTCCTTTCGCAGCAATATGGCACGGCTTTCTGAAAAATTAATCGAGGAAGGGAAAAAACAAAAAGCCAAAGAGGTCATTGATTTGGCTTTGGAAAAAATGCCCGTTGATTTTTACGGTTATTATAGCCTACTGGTTCCTTTTGTTGATGGGTATTATAAAATTGGAGCTGTTTCCGAAGGACAAAAATTAGCCCTGAAAGTGATGGATAAGTACGCCCGTCGCTTGGCCTATTTTGCTACCTTAGAGCCGCATCATCAATACGCCATAGGAGAAGATATTATCACTGAAGTAGAGCGCTATCGAACCCTTATCGAAGCGGTGTTGATTCACAACGATCAAGAAATATTGGAGGCTGCGCTGGATCAATTCATGCAAGCGGCACGTCCATTTATGTACTTGTATGGTGAGTTTGATTTTTACACCCAATTGGAAGACATCATGTTGGGGTATTATCAGGTCAACAACCCTCTCAAAGCCCGAATGATTGCTCAAATTATAGCTGATGTTTACGAATCTCGCATGGCATTATATGGTCGTTTCCCTAAAGAAAATCAAATACAAATTATAACGCGTATCAAAAATGGGATATTGGATTACCGCAATTTCCTAGAAGTTGTCAAAGCCAACGATACGTTGAGTTTCTATGCGCCGCTAGACTCGCTGTATCAAAAATCTATCAAGGTATTGTTAGAACAAGAAACAAGCGACACGGCAGCCACTAAGTTGCTAGATTTGGCAGATTAAATATGGTCTTGCATCAGGCTGATAAGCGTATTGGCATCTTGCTCGCCACTTTGTCGCCAAAGCATTTCTCCAGATCGGTAGATCATCAAAGTAGGCAACACTTTAACGCGAAGGGCTTGACAGAGCTTTCCGTTTTTTTCAGTGTCAATTTTGATGACTTTCCCACTATCACCCAGAGCCGCAGCAACGTCTTTCAAAACAGGATGCATGCTTTCTGTCAGAATATCATCGTTATTGAAAAAGAACAACAACAAAGGTTGGTTGTCATCGATGAGTTCTCCAAACTTGGACATAGAATGAATGATTTGCTTACAAACAAATGTAGTTTTTTTTTTTAAACAGTAACAGAACGGCGGCGGAGGGTAATCAGAGATATTTCTGGCCACATCCCTACCCTGCCCGGATAGGCCAAATAGCCAAATCCACGATTGACATTTAAAAATTGTTCCCCTTGGTTGTAAATTCCCGCCCATTGCTTGTAACGCCATTGAACCGGACTCCATTTTACGACCCCAGGAATGTCAATTCCAAACTGCATCCCATGCGTATGGCCACTCAAGGTAAGATGAAAGGGAAACGGATGCGGAAGTACTTGGGCTTCCCAATGGGACGGATCGTGACTCAATAGAATTTTGAAAGCATTTGAAGGGATGCCCGATACGGCTTTTTCCAGATCCCCCGCTTTTTTGAATCGACCTTTTCCCCAATTTTCAACTCCTACCACTGCAATTTTTTCACCGTCTTTTTCCAAATACGCATTTTCATTGAGTAATAAGTGAAAGCCCATCTCTTCTTGGATTCGTTTGAGATCCTCTAAGTTTTGCTTTTTATCCGCCTCCGTTTCCCAGTAGGTGTAGTCGCCATAATCATGATTTCCCAATACGGAGTAAACGCCGTAGGGTGCAGAAAGTTTTGCAAAAATGGGTTGATAAGGGACTAATTCTGACGTTTTGTTATTGACAATGTCCCCGGTAAACAGAATTACATCCGCATTTTGTTGGTTGATCAGATCCACACCATAAGCAACTTTTTTAGGATTGTCGAAACTCCCCGAATGAATATCAGAAATTTGTGCCAGGGTGAAACCATCAAAAGTTTCAGGCAAGTCATCAAAAACCAATTCGTATTTGAGAACCTTGTAGTTGTATTTTCCTCGCAGCATCCCATACAAAAGAGCGGAAAAAGGAATCGCTGCCAAGCCCAATGCAACTTGTGAAATGAATTTTCTTCTTTCAGGAAATACCGCTGAGGTAGGTTCACTTGAAAAAAATCGATATACGGCTTGTGGAACCCGGTAAATGTCTTCAATAAATAAAAATATCACTAAGAAACTTTGAAATAAAAAGAGAGAAAAGAACAAGCCCAGTGAGTAACTCATAAAGTGAGAAAATCCTTTGGTGCGATCATAAAAAAAAGATTGCCAATAGAACAACACCAGTATTGAAAGGACCACAACTCCGTACAAGAGATGTATGTATTTATTAGCGGTTAATGTTTTGATGGCTTGAAAAGCGTACCATTGTATTAGAGCTGTGATGGTAAGGATGAGAACCCAGCGAAGCAGCATAGCTAAATTTTTGAGCAAAGGTAATCAATGGATTTTCTTTGCCAAATCCATTGCTTTCCCATCAGACAAACTAGCCACAAAACAACTTGCATTCAGAAGTGATTCGTAAAGCGTTTCTCCGATTAATGGAACCCCTTCAGGAATCAATTGCATCAATAATTGATCGTAAGAGCTTGGTTTTCCATGAAAGGTTTGAGCGGCAGCTGTAACAAAAGCATGTAGTAATTTGGTCAGCACTCGATACCCTATGATTTCCTTTTCAATCACTTCAGAGGATTGATATACCTTATCTACACTGATCGAAATAATATCACTGATTTGAGCTTGATAGCGACACTTTTCCAACAATGCCGATGAAAAACGACCTTCCAAAATAGTGTCTTCATTGTCAAGAAATTGTTGTAAGGCTTCTTGAATCAAACTATTAATGGCCAATGCCCGTAGATAACTTAACCGTTGTGGACGATTTTCCAAGGCCGCATACTTTCTCGTATCGATTTGGTCTTGAACCAATTGTACCAAAAATTCGAGTGCATAGGACTCTGGAATCCAACCCAGATTGATACCATCCTCAAAATCGATAATCGTATAACAAATATCATCCGCAGCTTCGACCAAATAGGCCAGGGGATGACGTAAATATTTCTCATTTTCTTTCAATCCCAAATCGGCTGCCACATCAGCAAACATAGCCTGATCATATTGAAAATATCCAAACTTTTTGTCGGCCACGTGTTTGGAGGGTCGGTAAGGTAAACTGGCTTTGGGATATTTCATGTAGGCTCCCAAAGTAGCATAACTCAAGCGCAGCCCCCCTGGACTTCCCGCCTGCGACTGACATAGTATTTTAAACCCATTGGCATTCCCCTCAAATTGACATAGGTCTTGGTATTGAGCGGGTGTTAGCTGCTTATCAAATCGTTGCCCTTCACCGTTGCTGTAGTAATGCCCAATAGCTTTTTCACCACTATGCCCGAAGGGCGGATTCCCAATATCATGTGCCAGGGCTGCAGCAGCTACAATGGCCCCCAAGTCATTGGATTGGTATCCCAGACTGGCACCCAAATGGGGGTATTTTTTTAGCAGTTGTTGACCAGCCAATCGGCCCAGACTCCGGCCAACAACGGAAACTTCCAAACTGTGGGTTAGTCGGGTATGAACAAAATCTTTTTTCGAAAAAGGGATTACCTGAGTCTTATCTTGTAAACTGCGAAAGGCCGATGAAAAAACAATTCGGTCATAGTCAACTTCAAAACCCAAACGCGTATCGTCTTGTTCGCTACGCAATCGCTTGTGTTTGTCACCAAACCGCTTGAGCGATAAAAGCTGTTCCCATTTCATACCGTAAAACTAGTTCTTTGCCAGAAATTGACTGTGTTAAGTCAAGGTTATTTCAAATGTTTTACTTAACAGTTTATTATCGTATCAGCCAATAATACTTAACGGTTAACTAAAAGTAGTGATTGTTAGGGCACCTACATTTGTCATAAAATATTTAAAAAAATGAAAAACTACCTATCCCTAATTACTTGCTTTCTGGTTGCAAGCCTGTTTGTTACTTGTTCAGATGACGAGCCACAAACTATTTTTGTTGAAGTTGAAAAAGAAGTAATAAAAGAAGTTACTGTTGAGGTAGAAGTACCCGTGACAGCAACCCCAGATACAAACACCATCGGATCTGACGGGGGCATCACTAAAATTACCGAAGATCAAACCTGGTCAAACAACCAAATTCACGTTATTCGCGGTAAAGTGGTCATCATGCCCGGTGCCACCCTCACTGTGAATGCTGGTACTATTATCAAAGCCGGTGAAGGACAAGACAATGATGCAACCGCTTTAGTAGTAGCCCGCGGTGCTACAATCAATATGAATGGTACGGTAGCAAGTCCAATCATTATGACCGATATCAACGATAATATTAGTTATGATGCACCCTCATCAAACCGCAATGCTTTGGATAGAGGAAAGTGGGGTGGACTGATCGTTTTAGGTAAAGCGAGAATTTCCGACGCTGTTGAAGAAAAATTAATTGAAGGCATTTTGGCCGTTGATGGAGAAAATTGGAATTTCTATGGAGGAACGGACAACACTGACAATTCTGGAACCATTCAATATGTATCCATTCGCCACTCTGGAACACAAGTGGCTCCTGATGTAGAATTACAAGGTCTTACTCTTGGGGGTGTTGGTAACGGAACCACCATTGAAAATATAGAAATAGTAGGAAGCAAAGACGATGGTGTAGAGCTTTTTGGAGGTGCTGTCAATGTAACGAATCTACTGATTTGGAACCAGTTTGATGATGGAATCGACATTGATATGGCATACAGCGGAACCGTTAACAATGCCATCGTGGAATACGCAGCCGATTCGGACGGAGCTTTTGAAATTGATGGATCCAAAGACATCAGCTATGAGGCTCAAAATACTATTACCGGTTTGACCGTTTACGGGCGTTTTACCGAAGAAGCGTCTGATAGTGACCAGTTGGGTCGTGTACGTGAAAACATACAAATCAAAATGATGGATGTGCATTACAAAGGTACTGCTGCCGAAGCCTCCAAATTCGAAAAATTTGGTGATAACAATGGGAACTATAGAAACATTACAAGCCCCAGAACATTTGGTACAGATCCCAATGGTTCGGAGGATATTATTTTTAGTGATTTCTATTTCAATGGTGCTTTTGAACAAGCGACTCTGGTTGGCCCAAATACAGAAAACACAAACAGTGCCCGTGACATAAATACCTCATTTGCTGATTGGGCAGCAATCGGTACAACACCGGATGCCGACCAAGGAGCTGATGAATCTGTATTTACTTGGACTTGGTGGGCCCAAGAAAACTAGGACTCTTAATCTTAACTTAACAAAAGCGTACACTACAATTCACATTCGTAGCGTACGCTTTTTCTATTTTCGCGCCATGAAAAATATCACTATTGTTTTAAGTTGTTTGTTTGCTTTTTTTGGTTTCTCGCAACGAAGTATTGAAGGAAAAATAGTCGACGGCGATTTCAATGACATTTTACCTTTTGCCAACATCCAACTCATTCAAATTTCCCCGAGTGAAAATACCGATGGAACCACTTCTGATTTTGACGGAAAATTTGAATTTTACAACCTAACCGATGGTGAATATGAATTGGAAATATCTTTTGTAGGATACAACACGAAAAGAATCACTGGGATTGTATTGGATGGTAATCATACCAACCAATTATTTGAAATCATCCTGGAGCCTTCTTCCTCAGAATTGGAAGAAGTAATCATTACCTCTTCAGCCAAAAACAACACTGCCAATGCCGTATTGAATATACAAAAAAGGTCTGCTGTTTTATTGGATGGACTATCCTTACAATCCATTCGAAAAGCAGGGGATAATGATATCGCCTCAGCGATCCGTAGGGTGCCCGGTATTTCCATTGAAGGTGGCAAATATGTTTATGTAAGAGGATTGGGGGATCGCTATTCCAAGACAACAATGAATGGATTGGAAGTCCCTGGATTGGATCCCGATAAAAATACTCTCCAATTGGATATTTTTCCAACCAACTTGATTGAAAATATTCAAGTTATTAAATCTGCTTCCGCCAAACTTGATGCTGATTTTACGGGCGGGATTGTAAATATCGAATTAAAAGATTTTGCCAACACCCCAGAATACAGTTTCAATGTGGGCATGTCATACAATCCCAAAATGCACTTTCAAGACAACTACATTTACGATCAAAGGAGCAGTACCGATTTCTTGGGTTATGATGACGGCTATAGAAAACTTCGCATTGCACGAGTAGCCAAAATTCCTGAACCCTCCCGATCCAATCCATCGTCTAGCCTGGCATACAATTATACCCAACTTCTAAATCCCAATTTAGAACCCTTGGCAGGGACTAGTTTTATGAATTACAATTTTGGTTTTTCTACCAGCAACAGTTTTGGATTAGAAAACGGAAAAAAATTGGGTTATATAGCCAGTATTAATTACCGAAGCATCACCACCTTTTTTGATGATTTCTTGAACAGCACCTATATCTTTAATCAACAAGGATTTTCGCTCAACAGTCAAAACGACGGTTTGCTTGGGACGGAAGAAAAGTTTGTTAATCTTCTTACAGGCGTAACATTTAGTGGCAATCAATCCAAATACAAACTTAATTTTTTATGGATTCAAAATGGGGAATCCAATGTACGTCAGGGTGGGTTTTCTGAATTTGTCTCTGATGACTTTTTTGGATTGGGGAATTTTATTACCTATACCCAGCGAACCATACTTTCGGTTCCTTTTTCTGCGAAATACAACTTCACTGAAGGAGATAGCACCCTTGAATTCAAAGCCAATGTTACCAAGGCTTTGGTATATGACAAAGATTTTAAAGTTACCGTGTTTGAAATATTGGACAACGATCGTTATGCGCTATCTCCCAACGGTGCTGGCTTGCCGCAACGCATTTGGCGCGAACTGGATGAGAATGTGTACAATGCAAAAATTGATTATACCACCAAGTTTTCTCTCAACGAACGCGAAGTCAAAGTAGAAACTGGTGGCGCATATTTATATAAAAACAGAGTGTTTGGAACCGATTACTATACCATAAATCACATTGGTTCTAATTTATACCTTGATGGAATCGCCAATGCGATTTTAGAGGAACCCAATCTGTGGGCATTCAATCGGGGGAAAGGGTCGTATATATCGGGTAGTTTTCAAGAGGAAAACCAATTTGATTCTGAAATTAGAAAAGCCAGTGCCTATGTATCGGGCGAATGGAGTCTGAACGATCAATTGAAGGGGATTGTTGGACTGCGCTTTGAAAATTACAAGCTGATTTATACGGGTCAATCATTGAATCAAACTGTATACGATCGGGCAGAATTTCTCAATCGTTCCGATTTCTTCCCATCCTTAAATTTGATTTATTCGCTAACGGATAATAAAAAAATTCGGGCATCTGCCTATCGAACAACCGCACGTCCATCGTTTAAGGAAAATTCTACTGCTGTAATTCTTGACCCGATAACGAGCACACGTTTTTATGGCAATCCCAATGTTCAGCCCTCACTCATCATGAATTACGATTTACGCTATGAGAAATACGGTTCAGGAGGTGAATTTTTTGCAATCAGCACCTTTGTAAAACAGTTTGATGACCCTATTGAAATTGTTTTGTTTGACCGATCAACACCCAATGTATTTATTGCTCGGAACAATCCAGAAGCATCAGTTATAGGGACCGAGTTTGAAGCACGCAAAAATCTTATAGCTACGGACAAAAGAAAGCTAAGCCTAAATACCAACTTATCATTTATTGAATCGCGGCAAATTATGGGCACTATCGAAAAAAATATTCGTTTATTACGACAGCCCGAAGGCGAAACATTTAAGGCGTATCGTCAATTACAAGGACAGGCACCCTACATTATCAATACAGGTATATCGTTTCAAGATTTAGAAAATAATTATGAAATGAATCTGTTGTTCAATCGACAAGGGAAAACTCTTCAAATTGTAGGAAATGACGATGTCCCTGATGTATTTTCACTCCCCTTTAACTCTTTGAATTTTTCATTTGAAAAAAAATTCATACAAGAAGAAGGCATTCGTAAAACACTGCGTTTTCGTATCAACAACATTTTGAATGACCAACGAGAATCACAATACGAGTTTTTTGACTACGAAACACAACCCTTTTCCTTTCGGGATTTTGGAACAACCTTTTCACTTAGTTATGGAATCAAGTTTTAATTCCTAAAATTTATTCGCATTTTTGTCTTTTATGGACAATATTTATGCTTTAATAATAATCACTTTGAGTCTCCTTGCCATTGGAGATTTAATTGTTGGAGTTAGTAATGATGCAGTAAATTTTCTTAATTCTGCTATTGGCTCTAAAGTCTTTACTTTCCGTAATATCATGATCTTCGCTAGCCTAGGGATTGCTTGTGGTGCCTTTTTTTCCAGTGGTATGATGGAAGTAGCCAGAAAAGGCATTTTCAATCCTGAGGTCTTTTTCTTTGACGAGATTATATACATATTTATGGCTGTGATGGTCACAGACATCTTGCTGTTGGACTTTTTCAATACCCTTGGAATGCCAACTTCAACAACCGTTTCCATTGTTTTCGAACTTCTTGGAGCTGCGGTAGTTATGGCTCTGATTAAAATATTTGATAACGGTGAGAGTCTTTCTGACTTACCCAATTACATCAATACAGCAAAAGCTGTACAAATCATCTTGGGTATCCTCTTGTCAGTAGGAATTGCCTTTACCATTGGTGCCGTAGTTCAGTGGATTTCACGGGTGCTTCTTACCTATCGATTTGACGAAAAACCGGCCGCTTTTAATGCTTTTTTTGGTGCGTTATCCTTGGCCGCCATCTGTAATTTCATCCTCATCAAAGGCCTTAAGGGTACCGCTTTTGCTTCTACCGCCTTTGGTAGCTTAGGCGGACTGACACTAAACGAATTTTTGGAATCACAAGTTCTGTTAGTTAACCTGCTCAATGTTGGTTTTTGGTTTGTCATTGCGCTTGTTTTGATGCGGGCATTTGCTTTGGATATGTATAAATTGATTATTGCCATCGGAACCTTTGCTTTAGCCCTCGCCTTTGCTGGAAACGATTTGGTTAATTTTATTGGTGTCCCAATTGCAGCTTACCAGTCCTATCTAGCGTGGGTTGATTCGGGCGTTGCAGCAGAAGCTTTTGGAATGGGTGTGTTGCAAAAGAAAGTGGCTACACCAACCGTTTTTCTTTTGGCCTCGGGCATCATAATGATCCTAACACTTTGGTTTTCGTCCAAAGCACGTCGGGTCGTAAAAACATCCATTGACCTTTCGGATCAAAATAATACACGGGAACGCTTCCGGCCCAATTTCTTGGCCCGTTCCATGGTTCGCTTGTTCTCTAATACCAATGCATTTTTTGTGCGAAACATACCAGAAAAATCAAGGCAAGCAATTAACGAAGCTTTTGCTTTTGAAGCAGTTATTGATCTATCAGACAAAGACCGGCCGGCCTTTGACCGACTTAGAGCCTGTATCAATTTGGTTGTTGCCGCTGTATTAATTTCTATAGCTACCTCATTGAAGTTACCCTTATCTACGACTTACGTTACCTTTATGGTTGCCATGGGTACTTCGTTGGCTGATCGTGCCTGGGGCACTGATAGTGCTGTCTATCGTGTGGCTGGAGTTTTAAATGTGATAGGAGGCTGGTTTTTCACTGCAATTAGTGCTTTTGTTGTATGCGGTTCCATCTTGTATTTGATTAATCTGGGTGGGCCCGTTACCATTGCCATTATTGTTTTTATCATCTTGGTCATTATTGGACGTAATTTTATCAAAAGCAATAAAAGTGCCCAGATTGCCCGAAAACGCTTCCAAGTAAAATCAGAGAGCAAATCGCTACAGGGCGTCATCCAAGAGTCGGGTGATAATATTACGGTCATATTTGAACAAAGTATTTCATTGTATAGGGAAATGATCGAGGGTTTGGCAGCCGACGATTTTAAGAGATTATTGCGTAACAGACGCAATGCAGAAGATTTAAAACTAGCCGTTGAGGAGCTTCGTAATTCCTTGTTCTTTTTTATCAAATCGCTGGAGGATACGAGCTTCATTGCGAGCAATTACTATATTAATTTGCTGGGACTTTTGCATGATTTGGCCGAAGACATACAATACATGACAAAAATCAGTCACCGACATTCCTATAACAATCACAAAAAGATTAGTGACTTTCAGCACGACGACCTACTCACACTGTTGTTTCAATTGGAATTTGTCTTCTCTATTTCTATAGAAGCATTTCACGAGCGATTTAGTACCGAGGAATTTGAAAAAGTAGTCAACCAAAAGCAAGCCACCTACGATTTGATCCAAGACAAAATTGAACGTCAGATTGTACGAACACGCGAAGCAGGTACCAGCTCTAAAAACACGGTACTTTATTTCAATTTGCTCACGAGAACCAAGGATCTGATTCAACACAAATTTGAAATTGTAGAAGAGTTTTATGAATTAATTCAGGTGGGGAAACGCTAATTGACTGCGGCTATCGTTTCTTTCTGCCAAATCACCGAATCTATGACTTTATTTTCCTTGAAAGTAACTTCAGTCATTTGATCTGCAGTCCAAAAAAACCATTTTCCTATTTTTTTGCCTTTCAGAAATTGACCTTGTGCAAGTTTTTCACCCGTATCAGAAAAACTTATCCATTCGCCGTGTAGTTTGTTATTTTTTAAATATCCCTTTTGAGCAATTTGGCCATTGTCATGAAAACTAACAACGCTTACAAGTTTGCGTTCTTTTTTATATTCAGTCCGGTTTTGACCAAAACTCAAGGGCATACTTAGTGCCAATATAAAGAGGGTAAAAAATGTCGTTTTCATACCTAATTTATTTATGGTTTATTCAAAGATAACAATTTTTTTACTACTGCGTAACTTTCCCATAACAATTTCGTAACATTAGGTGCAAAAAAAAGCCCTCTACAATTATAAAGAGCTTTTAATCAATTATTTAGGAACCGCACATCAAACAATCATCATCTTCACTGTTCTTGGATTGTGCCAACATTTGCTTTAACTCTTCGGGCGTAAGGGGTTCAACAGCTGCTTGCTGGGTTGCTGCTGGTGTGCTACCAACAGTTGCAGCTGTTTCTGGCACAGCTGTTGTTTTTGCTTTTTGTTTGTTTTCAATAGTAAACTTAATTGCATCTACAGCAGACTTCGTTCGCAGGTAGTACATTCCCGTTTTGAGTCCTGACTTCCAGGCATAGAAATGCATGGAAGTCAATTTCGCCATCGTTGCACCCTCCATAAATAAATTCAACGATTGTGATTGATCGATGAAATATCCGCGGTGGCGTGACATATCAATGATATCTTTCATACTCATTTCCCACACAGTACGATATAACTCTTTAATATCCTCTGGAATCCCTTCGATATGCTGAATGGATCCGTTTGCTCGCATGAGCTCTTGTTTCATTTCCTCATTCCACAGACCCAATCGAACAAGGTCTTCTAGTAAATGTTTATTGACTACAATAAACTCTCCCGATAAAACACGACGGGTATATATATTGGACGTATAGGGCTCAAAACATTCATTATTGCCTAATATTTGCGAGGTTGAGGCAGTAGGCATAGGAGCAACAAGAAGGGAATTGCGCACCCCATGCTTTGCTACATTCTTTCGCAATGCTTTCCAATCCCATCGGCCACTCAGCTCCTCATCCTTGATACCCCATAAGTTATGCTGAAAATCCCCTTTGGAAATGGGGGAACCCTCATAACTTTCGTAAGGGCCATCTTTTTTGGCTTCCTCCAAAGAAGCGGTTAATGCAGCAAAATAGAGGGTTTCAAATATTTCCTGGTTGAGTTCTTTGGCTTTTTCCGAGGTGAAAGGCAAACGCAGTAAAATAAATGCATCGGCCAATCCCTGAACACCAAGACCCACTGGGCGGTGTCTGAAATTCGAATTTTCTGCTTCGGGAACGGGATAAAAATTTCGATCAATGACACGATTTAAATTTTTCGTTACTTGAACTGTAACATCAAACAGTTTTTGATGATTAAAGGCACCCTCCTCCACAAACATGGGAAGAGCAATCGAAGCTAAGTTACAGACGGCTACTTCGTCAGGTGCTGTGTATTCGAGTATCTCTGTGCACAGGTTAGAAGAGCGGATAGTCCCTAAATTCTGTTGATTGGACTTTCGGTTGGCTGAATCTTTGTAGAGCATGTAGGGGGTCCCTGTTTCAATCTGTGATTCAAGGATTTTTTCCCACAATTCTCTTGCTTTGATTGTTTTACGACCCTTTCCCTCTTCTTCATATTGCGTATACAAGGCATCGAATGTTTCACCGTGGCAATCAAAAAGCCCGGGACACTCATTCGGACACATCAGTGTCCAATGCGCATCTTCTTCTACTCGCTTCATGAATAAATCGGGGACCCACATGGCATAGAACAAATCACGTGCTCGCATTTCCTCTTTGCCGTGATTTTTTTTCAGTTCCAAGAAATCGAAGATATCCGCATGCCAGGGCTCTACGTAAATGGCAAAGGATCCTTTCCTTTTACCACCCCCTTGGTCAACGTAACGTGCTGTGTCATTGAAAACACGTAACATGGGTACAATCCCGTTCGAAGTACCATTGGTTCCTGAAATGTAAGAGCCTGTAGCTCGTATGTTGTGGATGGATAAACCAATTCCACCGGCGGACTGTGAAATTTTTGCTGTTTGCTTCAAGGTATCGTAAATCCCATCGATACTATCGTCTTTCATCGTCAACAAAAAGCAAGATGACATTTGTGGTTTGGGCGTTCCCGAGTTAAAAAGGGTCGGTGTTGCGTGCGTAAAATATTTTTTAGACATCAAATGGTAAGTCTCTAGTACCGAATCAATATCCTCTAAATGAATACCGATGGCCACGCGCATCAGCATGTGTTGAGGACGTTCTGCAATGACGCCATTCAACTTTAATAGATACGATCGCTCCAACGTTTTGAAACCAAAAAAATCATATCCAAAATCACGATTGTAAATGATACTGGAATCAAATAGTTCCGCATTTTTTTTGATGATACCATATACTTCGTCCGACAACAAGGGTGCTTTTTTACCAGTGCGAGGGTTGACGTAATCGAATAAATCCTTCATCGTTTCAGAAAAGGATTTTTTAGTGTTTTTGTGAAGATTTGATACCGATATGCGTGCTGCCAATTGCGCATAGTCGGGATGTGTTGTCGTCATGGTTGCAGCAATTTCCGAAGCCAGATTGTCCAGTTCGGAAGTGGTTACACCGTCGTAGAGCCCTTCGATTACCCGCATGGCGACCCGCACTGGATCGACCAAATCATTGAGTCCATAACACAGCTTACGGACACGTGCAGTTATTTTATCAAATATTACTGGTTCTTTGCGGCCATCGCGCTTAACTACGTACATACTCATGGGCGTTCGGAATAATTCGTTTTATAAATGAAATACGCTGGATTCTAAAAGTCAGCGTCAAAGGAAATTTTAGTTTCGTTTTCTTCTTTGTTCAAGACCCCGGCTTTTTGGTATTCCGAAACACGTTTTTCAAAGAAATTAGTTTTCCCTTGAAGGGATATCATATCCATAAAATCAAAAGGATTGGATACATTGAATTGTTTTTCACAACCCAGCTCGAGTAACAAACGATCGGTTACAAACTCCAAATACTGTGTCATCAGTTTTGCATTCATTCCAATCAAACTAACGGGCAAGGATTCCGTAATAAATTCTCTTTCGATAGTAAGTGCATCGAGAATTATTTCTTGGATTCGCTCCTTGGGTACCTTGTTTACTAAATGGTTGTTATGTAAGTGTACAGCAAAATCACAATGTACTCCTTCATCTCTTGAAATCAATTCATTAGAGAAAGTCAATCCAGGCATTAGTCCTCGTTTTTTAAGCCAAAAGATGGAACAAAAGGCTCCGGAAAAAAAGATGCCTTCAACAGCTGCAAACGCAATCAATCGCTCAGCAAAAGAATCCGAGTCAATCCATCGCAAGGCCCAATCTGCTTTTTTCTTAATTGCTGGGAAAACCTCAATTGCCTTGAACAATTGCGTCTTTTCCGTTTCGTCTTTGACATAGGTATCGATCAGAAGAGAATAAGTTTCTGAATGAATGTTTTCCATCATGATTTGGAACCCATAAAAAAACTTTGCTTCAGAGTATTGTACTTCATTGACAAAATTTTCAGCTAAATTTTCGTTGACGATACCATCCGAGGCAGCAAAAAAAGCAAGTATGTGTTTGATAAAGTACTTTTCATCATCATTGAGTTTGTTATTCCAGTCGTTTAGGTCTTGATGTAAATCTATCTCTTCGGCCGTCCAAAAACTCGCTTCCATTTTCTTATACCATTCCCAGATATCATGATGCTGAATAGGAAAAATTACAAATCGGTCATTATTCTCTGCCAATATCGGTTCCACTGCTGCCATAATCGTTTCTTTTTTTGCTTTATTTGATTGATTTCGTCACTAACAAAGATTGAAAATTGCACGCAGAATTGAAAGGGGTACTTATTCACAAACAGCCCTAGTTTTTAACAAAAAAAAGGCTTTGTCCCCTTATTAATAAAAATTAAGTGCACTGTATAATACTGTAACACAGCTTATTATAAATTAATTTTTCTTGGATACCCCACCGTTATTGAGAACGTCATTTAGACAATTCGGAAGCAGCCAAAACCAACTCTTGGTACCAAGTCGCACCAAATTTTCGAATAAGAGCGTCTTTGACAAATTCATAGACATTAATTTTTTGTTGCGCCCCCCGAACACAAGCTGCACTGCAAACAGACCATTGATGATAATTTACAGCAGTGAAGTCCTGGTATTTTTTTAAACGCACTGGATAGAGATGACAGGAAATAGGTTTGTTCTGTGAAATAACCCCTTTTTTATAAGCGATTTCAATGCCACAATGGGCACTACCCAATGCATCAAAAACAGTATACGCGCATTCTTTTCCGGCCACCAAGGGCGTCTCCCATCCCCCATCAAATCCGGCAACTGCGGTTCCTTGTCGTGCAATAGCTTGTTGGCCGGACTCAGGAATAAAAGGTTTTATCAACGACCAAGAGTTTTTTAAAAATGTTACCTCATCCTCCTCTAGCGGAGCTCCTGCTTCACCAGCGACACAACAAGCACCTTGGCATTGACTCAAATCACACGCAAAAACCTCTTGCAAAACGGATTCGGAGACTAAAGTGTCTTGTATTTGAACAATCATAGGGTCTGTTTTGCCTCAAAATTACTTAGAATTATGCTATTATTGTAGAGTGCCAAGTATGATACAAACTTTCTTTATGTTCGATTTTAAAGAGTTTTTTACTGCAGGAATGATCCTTTTCGCCGTCATTGACATTGTAGGGAACATACCTATCATTATCAGTCTGCGTGAAAAAGTTGGACATATTCAATCCGAGAAAGCTGCTTTGGTCTCTGCGCTTCTCATGATTGCTTTTCTATTTTTAGGAGAAGAAATCCTTAATCTAATTGGTATTGATGTGAGTTCTTTTGCTGTCGCTGGGTCGTTTGTAATTTTCTTGTTGGCTGTAGAAATGATTCTAGGAATCAATTTATTCAAAGAGGAGGTTCCTTCCACCGCTTCGGTCGTTCCTCTCGCTTTTCCTATCATTGCGGGTGCAGGAACACTCACTTCCATCCTTTCGCTACGGGCCGAATATCAAGTGATCAACATCATTTGTGCCATCGTTGTTAACGTATTGGTTGTTTATATCATTCTAAAATCATCCAAAGCGTTAGGCCGGATTTTAGGACCTTCTGGGATTCAGATCATTCGGAAAGTTTTTGGTATTGTATTGTTGGCTATAGCGGTAAAACTATTTGCTACCAATGTGGGCCAACTGGTCTGATCTGCTTTTAATTTTTTATATTTTTGTTGTCCTATGAAAATATGGATATTAATTTTTATGATCCTTGCAGCGGGGATGATTTTTTTCAATTTGTTTCAAATCGACTGGGCCAAACCCTTTGTGGGTAAAAGTATGATTGCAAGTATCGGGGTTCTCGCCGCTAGCTGTGCCCTTTTGTTATTGTTGGTTTTACAGCGATCCTTGCTTGTTGCCAAAAAATTAAAAGAAAAATAACGCTTACTCAAGCATTTGTTGGTGCATGCGAACTTGATCCAAAAAGCTGTCTTTTTGAAGCAATATTTTTGTAAAGCAGTTTTCACCGAATAGCTGCAGCCCAATGTATGCTTTAATAGCAATTTCGATTCCTTTCATGTCATTTAACTCAATCGGAATACCGCTGTCTTTGCAGTACTTCTTAAAGGATTGAATCCATTCCTTCGCTTGGGGCAGCGGTTCTTTGATTAATGCTTCTTCTTCGGGAAAGTAATGGCTCGCCCGATCTGCATCAAGCGTGGTAAATACAAAGTGATTCATCAAATTGGAGCGTAATAAAATAGTGTTCCATTGTTCATCAGGAGTGTCGGTGATCGGTACATAAATGTCGGGGTAGATACCTCCCCCGCCATAAACGGTTCGTCCTTCTGGCGTCTTAAAAGCAAGTGAATCGTTGATTGGAATCTTGGCTTCGTCGGCCATCTCACCACTATCGAACCGATTGGTAATGTCATCAAAATAGGATTCCTTATCAAAACTGTAAGGCCGCTGGATGGATCGTCCTGTAGGGGTAAAGTAGCGTGCACTCGTCAGTCGAATTTCATCTCCGTCGCCCAAGGGGAACTGCTGTTGCACCAACCCCTTACCAAAAGTTCGCCGGCCTACAATCCAGGCGCGGTCGTTATCTTGTAAGGCTCCGGCCAGGACTTCTGCTGACGAAGCGGACTGTTCATTGACCAAGAGATAAACGCTTCCCTTTTCATAACCACCAACTTCCGAGGCAATGGAAAAGTGACGTTCTCCTTTGTTGCTTTCGGTGATGACGATGGGTGTTCCTTCTTTCAAAAACTCATCGGCTATTTGCTGTGCTGGATACAAATAGCCCCCAGGATTGTCACGTAAATCCAAAATTAGATTTTTGGTTTCGTAAAGATCAAACATTCGTAAGGCTTCAATAAACTCATCGTATGTTGTTTGTGCAAATCGATTTATTTTGATGTAGCCAGTATGTTTGTTTATAGAAAAAGCTGCATTTACACTTTTCAAAGGAACTTCGCCTCGTCCTATGGGTATTTCAAAAAGAGAATCGGACTGTGGTCGATAAAAGGTAATATTGACTTGGGTTTCAGGAGAGCCTTTGAGCTTAGAAACAATTTCGTTGCTATCCAATCCTTTTTGATACAGCGTATCCGAATCTGCCACAAGGATTCTATCACCCGGCAGTATTCCTAGTTTTTCACTGGGACCCCCTTCCAATACCCGGACAACAGCGACAGTGTCTTCTACCATAAAAAAACTAACGCCGATCCCAACAAAATTCCCTTGCATATCCTCCAACATGGCTTGACGGGCTTGTCTGGGAATAAACACGGTATGCGGATCGAGCTGTCTGATGATATCTTGGATTATGTTTGTTGTCAAACTATCCATATCGACGTTATCAACATAATTTTCGGAGATATAATTTAACAGTCGATTCAGTTTTACTTGAGCTTTCCCATTTTCAGTAGCAAGCCACAGATTTTGCTTCCAATGACTTCCCCAAAAAAATCCTATGGTTAGTGCTAAAAAGACAATCAAAAATAAATACAAGATATTTTTCACTGGGTAATTGGTATGTATTATTCGGCTATCGCATGTATGTGTTCGACAACAACACCAGCTCGTTTTAAAAATTCAATTCCTGATACATCTTTATACGCTTTTGCATAGACAACTCGTTTGATACCACTTTGATGTATCAACTTGCTACACTCCTTGCAGGGTGATAATGTGATGTAAAGAGTTGCGCCCTGACAAGATTGTGTGGAGGCGGCTACTTTGGAAATGGCATTGGCTTCGGCATGGAGCACATACCATTTGGTATAATAGTCTTCGTCTTCACAAATATTTTCAAAGCCCGAGGGAGTTCCGTTGTAGCCATCAGAAATAATCATTCTGTCTTTAACAATCAAAGCACCTACTTTTTTTCGTTCACAATAAGACAATTGCCCCCAAGTATGTGCCATTCGCAAGTAGGCTCGATCGTACTTTTGTTGTTTGTCTTTCATGGCGGGCTAAGATACGAGTATTTAAGCAGCAATGGTTTTTCTTTTCAAAAAGGCCAATTAGATACTGTCATCTCGAACGCTTGAGATACAATCATAGCCCCAGTAATCAACTTCCATTTTTCTTTGGGAAGCGTCAATTGACGAACAGCCAACCACTCCAACAAAAGAACACCTAAAATGATTATTATTTGCGCTCCTTCAACACCTAAAGCAAATGAAAACAAGGCCAGAGTAGTCTCATCATTTGGAACGATCATACCAAAATAACGACTGAACCCAAAGCCGTGTACAATCCCAAACAAAAAAATCAAAACTCCCAAATAGGGGTGCAACATTTTACCTGCGAAACCAGTAAGAAGAGGTAAACAGGCGACAACAATCGACAAGGGAATGAAAAACTCAACCCAAGTGGTTGAAGGATTTATTTGATACACAAAATTGCCTATCAAAGAAAGTGTATGTCCTATGGTAAACAAGGTTGTCCATACCAACAAGCGTCTTGTATCGCGAAAAGTGTAAGGAACCGTAAAGGCGGCAATAAAAAAAAGATGATCCAAAGCCTGAACATCCAGTACATGCCACCAACCCAATTCAAAAAATAATGCTACTGTATCCATCGCGCTTAAAACCCTCTTTTTTTCTTTAACGATTCGTAGGCCTCCTGAATTTGAATGAACTTTTGTTGAGCCCCTTTCTTTAGTGCCTCATCTTGGGTTTTGATACGGTCAGGATGGTATTTTTTCACCTTTGTTCGATATGCTTTTTTAATTTGTTCATCACTAGCTTCTGGGGTCAGATCCAATATCTTGTAAGCCTGATCGTGATCCGCAACAAACATTGCTTTTATACTAATAAAATCTTGTGAACGCAAACGAAGTGCCGCTGCAATTTGATTGAGTTTTTCCAATTCGCTAGGTGAAACGATACCATCGGCATTGGCAATACCAAACAAAAAATGAAGTATCTGAACCCGTGTGGCATAGACCGTAGCTTGAGTAAAAGCGGCTCCTAGGTCACGAACGCTCTGCGTCTGTTTTTTGATTTCTTCATTAAATAACTGAAATATTTCTTGTGCACGGTCAGCTCCGTACTGGCCAATAAAATAATTACGTACGTAGCGCAATTCTTCTTGCTTGATGGCGCCATCGGCCTTAATAACAAGTGCTGCCAAAGATAAAAGTTTGAGTTCAAAAGAACTTTTGGACAAACTTCTTCCCGGTGTTCGAAACCCTTGCACTTCCAGGGTCGTTCTTTCCAAAAGGCTGCCTAGAAAAAAACCCAAAAGAGCTCCTGGAAATCGGTAGAGTAGATACCCTATAAGGGCGCCCATCCATTTCATACGATTGTTGCATTTGTTCTGCAAAGGAAAAATTAAAATTGGTTAATCCTCGCAGGATTTCAATAAAATTTCAAGAAGTAAATCCCGATCGAACTTTATATATTTGTCAAAAAATTAATACCCATGTATCCAGCTGAGATTGTAAAACCGATGAGAGAAGAATTAACAACCCTTGGTTTTGAAGAGTTGTTTGAAGTGGCAGATGTTGATCAGGCGTTGGCCCAGGAAGGAACAAGTTTAGTGGTCGTCAACTCTGTGTGTGGTTGTGCTGCTGCCAACGCACGTCCTGCGGTGCGTCTTTCCCTTGGACATGATAAAAAACCAGACCATCTCTTTACCGTATTTGCTGGTGTAGATCGTGAAGCAACTGACGCTGCTCGGGAAAAAATGATTCCCTTTCCACCCTCCTCCCCGAGCATTGCATTGTTCAAAGACGGTGAATTGGTTCATATGATTGAACGGCATCATATAGAAGGAAGACCCGCAAATATGATTGCTGACAACCTACAATCAGCCTACAGCGAACACTGTTAATCAATCGTTATGCTTTGAAAAAAGCAATTGCCTACCCCTTTTCTATAGTGTACTACCTTTGCTTTGGAAGTGCCCTTGTCTTCTTTCATGGCATCCAAATATTTTGTTATCGAGTTTTGGGCTACCAAGCGCACAAAACCAGCGTCGACACCCTGAACTGGGTTTTACTACGTTGCCTCAACATATTAGGGATTCGATTTCAATTATCGGATCGACCCCAATTGAACCGGGAGCAACCCTATATCATTGTAGCCAATCACCAAAGCACGTATGATATTCCACCCTTAATCTGGTTTTTGCGTAGCTGCCATCCTAAGTTTATCAGCAAAAAAGAGTTAGGCAAAGGCATCCCAAGTATTTCTTACAATCTTACCCACGGAGGGTCCGTATTAATCGATCGCAAACAAAAAACCAAAGCCTTGGAAGCGATTAAAAAATTCGCTCAAAGGGTCGTTAAACACAATTGGTCGGTGGTAATTTTTGCCGAAGGTACGCGCAGTCGTGATGGGCAGCCAAAGGCTTTCCAAAAAGGGGGGTTGTTGACGCTGTTTGAACACATACCCAATGCAAAAATACTACCTGTCAGTATTGGTAATTCGTGGCAGCTGAGTCGGTACCGCTATTTTCCAATGCCTTTGGGAGTAAGGCTCTGTTTTCAATTCCATCCGTTGGTTTCCATCGACACTGAGAGGCCCGAAAAAACAATAGAACAATTAGAAAAAATCATTCACAAAGGGGTGCATCAAATTCAGTCTTCAAAGTAAAACATCTCTTTATAAAGGAATTTTAACCGTAAAAACAGTTCCTTTATTCTCCTTGGATTGGTAACTGATAGATCCATTGTGTGAGCTAATAATATTGCGAACAATCCCCAGTCCCAATCCCATTCCTTTGGATTTGGTTGTAAATTTTGGCTCAAAAATTTTGGCTTTATTTTCCTCTGCTATGCCTTGTCCGTTATCCCGAACCGTTACGGTAACCTTTTCTTTTTTGCTGTTGATACGTATCTTGATTTTTGGTGTCGTATCTGCTTCTACAGATTGAATTCCATTCTGCACCAAATTTGTCATTACACGAATCCACTGCGTTCGATCCAATTGAACCATTTGGGACTTAACAGTGCTTTTAAAATCAATCTCAACTTGTTCAAACACTGCAATGGCACGTTGGGTGAGTGCTACAATATCATTGGGTTGGAGCTGTGCTTTGGGGAGTGTGGCGTAATCTGAGAAAGCATTAGCCACCTGACTCATGGTATCAATTTGGTTGATCAGCATGGAGGCAAAGGCATCTATTTTTGACCTAAACTCCGGATCCCTTGGATCAATACGACGTTGAAAGCTCTGAACGGTTAGGCGCATGGGAGTCAATGGATTCTTTATCTCATGGGCCACTTGACGAGCCATTTCTTGCCACGCTTGTTCCCGTTCTGTTTTGGCCAAACGCTCCGCACTCGCCTCCAAATCGTCAATCATTTTGTTGTAGGAATTCACCAAACCTTCAATTTCTCGAGTAGCATTGACCAAGTGTATCTTTTTATTGCGAGTCAAAAAACCCGTTTGGCCAATCATCAGACGCAATCGATCCAATGATCGTGTGACATAACGGGAAATAAAATAGGCAAAGAAAATGGCAACAACCAACATGATTAAATACACTTGATACAAACGCTGGAGGAAGGTATTTAATTCATTTTCAGCAAAAGAAACATCTTCGAAATAGGGGAAGAATAAGAGTGCATAGGGAAGGCCGCTCTCTGTTTTAAGCAGACTATATGAGGATTGAAATTTCCCAATTTCATCGTTGCTTTCCTCCAGAATCCGGGCACCATCTTTCATCAGAATTCGGGAGACTAATAGGGAATCTATGGAATAATCGTTGGCTATGATTTTAAGGGGAGTAAACGAAACAAATAAGGGGTCACCCTGTAAATCAAATAATGAAAATTCAACTTTATGAATTTTGGTCACTGCTATCAAATCGTCTTCAAAACGTGCCCAAGTAGAATCAGAGGCCTGTTCCAATTGGTATTTGTTGACTAGGAAATTTAACTGTCTGCGAATTTGATTCTCTTTGCGGTCCAAACGAAAACGATTGTAATCATCTGCTTTGGCTTGATATTGAACAAAAGTGGCTCCTAAAATCAGCATACAAGCCACAAATACCAACAGTATCATCGATAAAAACAAGCGGGTACGTAAAGAAAGACGTTGGTTGAGTAGGGTTCGGATGTTCATAAGCTAACTTTTACGATAGCGTTTGTAGACGCGAATTCCTAACATGAGTAATCCAGCTAAGATCAATAATCCAATCAATCCAAAAATCCAATGAAAGCTGTTTTTCAAAATAACCAAAAAAACTACAGCAAACAAAATCAATGTAGCCCCTTCATTCCATAAGCGCATAAAATTAGCCGAATGGTTAAAATGGCCTTGTTGCATCTGCCGGAACATCTGATGCGTTTTTATATGATAACCTACCAATAAGACAACAAAACTCAATTTAATCCACATCCATGATTGGGTCAACCAAACAGGCATTACATACAAAAGTGCCAGGGCAAAAAGAGTTGCCAATAGCGCAGAAGGCCACGAAATGATGTACCACAGCCGATAAGCCATCAGCCCCAGTTGTTGGCTGAGTATCGCTCTGTCTGGATTGGATTTCTTTTGGGCTTCAATCCAATAGATCAAAAGACGAGGCATATAAAAAAGCCCTGCAAACCATGTGATTACAAAAATTAAATGCAGGGCTTTGATATAGTTATAATAGGTCACTTCAGTCGTTTACTGTCAAGAAATTCAGTGCTTTTTCTGAAAACTCTAAATTAAAGTTTTTTATTTCGTTTGCTTTGATGTTTTCAAACAAACGGAGTTGTTCTTCTACTTCTTTTGTTAACGCTTCACGCACAGCTTCATCCTGTGTAGTGGGACCAAAATCATCAATTGTAACCAGTCGATTCAAATGCCCCAGTTTGTTGGTCAGCTTGATTGGAAAGTTTAAGGGATCTTGATTGCTCCTGTTTTGCGTTTGGTAAAGGGATTGTTCAATAGCCGTTAACGCTGCTTGTATTTTTTGTGCTTTTGAAACAAGTCTGGCTAAATCCTCATCCGCTCCATAAGTAGTAACAAATTCTTCTAATTTTCCTTGCATCGTGCGTATTTGTTTGATCGTTTGGTGTGCCTCGTGAACGGTTTTGTTAACCTCTTGGACAAAATCAAACTGCTTTTTCATGTCGGATGGCCCGGCTTCACTGTTGGGATTGGCAACAATCTCAAAAGGGGCGCTGTGGAGGTTGCCGTTATACCTCAACTGGATTGTGTAGGAACCCGGAACCGCTTTGGCACCCTCAAAGGAAGCACTCCAAAAAATCATCCCATCCAAAACCGTAGCCCCTTCATAGCGGGTATTCCAAATATATTGATTGCCCCCAGCTTGCGGTTTTAGTTTATTCTTTTTGTCGAATGAAGTAACCGTTCTAATCGGCTTTTGATCAGCATCAAGAAATGTTAATTCGAGACTGTCTTTATCTGCATCCCAACTTGGAAGATAGTAATGAACAATCACCCCGTTGGGAAGGTTGGTGCCTTTCGTTTTTGAGGGTTTGCCACCACGACCTCGAAGGCGATAACTGGTTTTTGGTGCATACAGCTGTACCTCTTGTTCCGACGTATTGCTTGCCAGTTGGTGCAATACGGTTAGATCGTCTAGCATCCACAAACTCCTTCCCTGGGTAGCGACGATCAAGCTCTTGTCTTTCAGTGCCAAGTCTGTAATGGGAACTATGGGTAAATTCTGTTGAAACGATTTCCAATTCTGACCATCATCAAACGAAATATACATGCCGCCCTCAGTACCTGCATACAAAAGTCCTCTTTTGTCGGGATCGGCACGCAAAACGCGAGTAAAATGTTCTCTACCAATTCCACGCGTTATTTTCTGCCAACTTTTACCATAATCCGATGTCTTGTACAAATAGGGTTGGTAGTCCCCCATTTTGTAACGTGTGCCCGCAACATAACACACCGCTGGATTTTCATAAGAAGGTTCAATACTGTTGATCATCATCCACTCAGGAAGGTTGCTGGGAGTTACGTTACCCCATGTTTTTCCACCATCGCGGGTAATATGAATCAAACCGTCATCACTACCTACCCAAAGAAGCCCTTCTTCTAAAGGAGATTCGTTGGCGGCAAAAATGGTACAGTAGTATTCCACCCCCGTATTGTCTTGCGTGATGGGGCCACCCGAGGAAACTAATTTTGAGGGATCGTTTCGTGTCAAATCGGGACTGATTATCTCCCAAGAATGCCCTTCATTTTCAGAAACGTGTACATGGTTTGAATAGGTGTACAGCTTTTTGGGATTGTGTTTACTGAATTGAATGGGGAAATTCCATTGAAAACGATACTTCATACCTTCAGCTCCATACCCCATAGGATTATCGGGCCAAACATTGATTCCACGTACCGTATTTTTTTCATGATTCACTCGAGTCAGGTATCCTCCATAGCTCCCTCCGTAAACGATTTCATTATTTAGCGGATCCACTGCTATATGAGCCGATTCACCCCCTGCCGTTGGTTCCCAATGCGATGCATCCAAAGAAGCAGCTGTAGAACGGTGTTGAATACGTATGGTAGAGTTGTCTTGTTGGGCTGCGTAAATGCGATAAGGAAATGCATTATCAGTTGTAACTCTGTAAAATTGAGCCGTCGGTTGATTCAAATAAGTACTCCAAGTACTCCCACCATCATAGCTAACTTGTGCGCCGCCGTCATCTGCAATAATCATTCGTTGGTTGTCCTCAGGAGCAATCCACAGGTCATGATGATCTCCATGGGGGGCACGATGGGCTTCAAAAGTCTTCCCTCCATCAGTGGATTTGTGATAGGATACGTTCATTACATAGACAATGGATTCGTCTTGGGTATCGGCATAAATTTTGGAATAATACCAAGCCCGCTGGCGTAAAGCACGGCTGTCATTAATGTGGGACCAAGAAGCGCCACCGTCCTGAGAATGATAAACACCTCCCGAATCTTTATTCTCGACTATCGCCCAGATTTTATTTGAATTCAATGGGGATACAGTCACTCCCATAATTCCTAAAACACCCTTTGCAAAACCTTTGTTGGTACTGATTTGAGACCATGTTTTCCCAGAATCTGTACTTTTCCACAAAGCGGATCCTGAACCGCCACTACTCAAACTATAGGGTGTTCGCTGAACACGCCATGTGGCTGCATACAAAACCCGTGGGTTGTTGGGGTCCATCTGCAATTCTACAGCACCTGCCTGGTCATTAACAAATAATACACGCTCCCAGTGGGCACCCCCATCCACACTTTTGTATATCCCTCTTTCGTTAGTGGGTTTGTACAAGTCCCCTAAAACTGCTGCATAGACGATGTTCGAATTATTTGGATCAACCACCATTCTCGGGATGTGTCTGGACTTGGGAAGTCCACTAAAAGTCCATGTATCCCCTGCATCTGTTGTTTTCCAGATACCATTGCCCGAGGAAACATTTCCTCTAACTGTAACTTCACCTCCACCAACATAGATGACATTAGGATCGCTGGGGGCAACGACAACTGAGCCGATACTCCCACCAAAATAACCGTCAGAAAGGTTTTCATAGGTAATCCCGCCATCCGTTGTTCGCCAAACCCCCCCCCCAGTCGTTCCTACATAAAACAATTTAGGTTGTCCAGGCACGCCCGTCACGGCTGCCGAACGCCCGCCACGGAAGGGTCCTAACTCCCTGTATTTCAAGCTGCTGTACAGCGTACTAGAAACTTCTTGCTCGGGTTGTTTTCGTTTTCGTTGTGCGCTACTTTCGCTTGGCCATAACAAAACACCTACACATAATAAGGCAAGTGTTTTCAATCCCATTTTTTTCATATCATATTTCAATTTGAGGCAAAAAAATACAAAAAAGAATCTGAATTATTCTTTTTTAACTGCTGGAGTGGTGCGGTATTTTCGCAGTTCTCGAAAAAGAAAAAAAGCCGTTACAATAGTTGCTAGAGCTTCGCCTATGGGAAAGGCCATCCAAATGCCATCGATTCCAAAATAAGAAGGTAAAATCAACACCAAAGGGATGAAGAAAAACCCCTGTCTTGTCAGTGTTAATAGCAACGCAGGAATTGCTTTTCCAATAGCTTGAAAATAAGCAGCACCAATGAGTTGAATGCCCAAAATTGGGGTAGCAGCAAAAACAATACGCAACGCATAGGGGGTCTGGTTGATTACTGTTGGATCTTTAGTAAAGAGTTGTGCAATGGGATCGGCCCAAATAAAAATTACGGCAAAAACCAGACTGGCTAGTAGTGTTACCACGATAAGGGTCAAACGTATCAATTCCTGGACACGTTTTTTGTTTTCAGCACCATAATTAAAACCCGCAATAGGTAAAAATCCTTGGGTTACCCCTAGAACTGGGAAAAGAGCAAACATCAGCATACGACTAATAATGGCATAAATGGCCAATTGGGTTTCTCCACCATATTCAAAAAGTAAATTATTCACCACCAATACGACAAAACTTACGACAGCTTGTCGTGATAAAGTCACCATCCCTAAACTTCCAATTTCACCCACAATAGATCGCTTGAGGATCAATTGCCGCCATTTTAACCGAAGTTCACTTCGACTGTAAAAAAAATAAGCCAGATAGGATCCACAGACCACATAAGAAAGTGTCGTTGCCCAAGCAGCCCCTGTCATCCCCCAATTCAATCCTTTTATAAATAGGATATCTAAAGTTATGTTAGAAATAGAAGGGAGCACCATGGCATACATAGCATATTTAGGCTTGCCTTCAGCACGTACCACATTGTTGCCCATCATACAAAAACCTAAAACGGGTACGCCGTATAAGACGATGACGTAGTAGATTTTTGCCAATGGAAAAATCCGTCCTTGCCCACCGAACAGCGGTATCAAAGAATCAACAAAAAGCAATCCCAATAAAACAAAGCTAACAGTAAAGAGTAGTGTGAGGGTCAATTGATTGCCAAAAGTAACTTTTGCTTTTTCAATCTTGTTTTCTCCAAGTGCCCTAGAAATAATAGACCCTCCGCCAATACCAATAGCCATTCCCAATGCGCCAATAAAAAAAGAAACAGGTAAAACCACATTGATCGCAGCAATGGCGTCTGCGCCAATCCACTGGCCTACAAAAATCGTATCGATTAGAATATTGACCGACATGGCTAAAATTCCTATGGAAGCTGGAACGGATTGTTGTACCAATAACTTTGCTATGGGCAATTGACCCAATTTGGCTGCTTGTTGCAAAGCCATTATACAGCCACCTCCTTGGTGGTGGCCCACTCATCAACCCAACGGCTCATCACACTCACCCAATCATCACGATCATTGATACAGGGAACGACATACAAATGTTGACCTCCTTTTTCTTCGAAATCTTCCACCGCTTCCATTCCGATTTCTTCAAGGGTCTCTAAACAATCCGACACAAAAGCAGGTGTAACAATAGCCATTTTTTGAGTTCCTTTTTTGGCCATTTTAGCTACCGTTTTGTCTGTGTAGGGTTGTAGCCAAGGATCCAATCCCAAACGCGATTGGAAAGTTGTCGTATAGGTATCGGGTTTGAGTTCCAAATATTCTGCCACCAGACGTGTGGTTTCGTAACATTGGTGCCGGTAACAATATTGATGTGCCTCAGAAGGTGTTTGACAACACTGACCGTCCATACGGCAATGGCTCTGAGTGATGTCTGATTTTCGAATGTGTCTTTTTGGAACGCCGTGATACGAAAATAAAAGATGTTCCCATTCCTTCCCTTGCAGACTTTCTTGTATCGATTGTGATAAAACACGGATGTAATCCGGATGCTTGTAAAAAGGAGGGAGTGTAGTGAAGGTCATTTGTGGGAAATGATCCTGGCGCAATTGCTCTGCCAAAACCAAGATGGTTTCTGTTGTAGCCATTGCAAACTGCGGATAGAGCGGGATGAGAAGTACCTCTGTGACTCCTTTATCGGCGAGTTCCTGCATTCCTGAGTGTATGGATGGGCTGCCATAACGCATGGCTAATGCGAGTGGTACTTGAACACGAGACTCCATTTTTTGAATCAATCGATTGGACAATACGATCAGTGGGGAGCCCTCTTCCCACAAAATTTTTTGGTAGGCTTTGGCTGATTTTCTTGGACGCGTGTTTAGAATAATCCCCTTGACCAAAAGGGAACGAAAAAAAGACGGCAGATCAATGACCCGTTCGTCCATTAAAAACTCTTCCAAATATACCTTGACATCTTTGGGATTCGGACTGTCCGGGGACCCCAAGTTCACCAACAAAACTCCTTTCATGGCATTTTTTTACGAAGATACTGATAGTAGATATTTTTTCGGAGTGGTGCCGTATTTCTTTTTAAAAGCAGCGATAAAATGACTTGAGGTGCTGTACCCCAATTTAATTCCTACTTCATTTACATTGTATTGCTGAGAGTCCAACATTCTTCGGGCCTCTTCCATTTTGTGATCCAACAAATAAGAAAAAACACTTTGTCCATACAGTTGTTTAAAACCTTCTTTTAGTTTTTTTGTATTCAGACCAATTTCTGTGGAAAGCTCCGAAAGGGACGGCGGTTGAGTCATGCGTTCCAAAATTATTTTTTTAGCCATGTGTATCTTCCCAACCTGAGCTTCATCCACCAAAAAAGGACAGCTTTCAACATCTTCTTCTCCATTTTTGTTGAAATACAAACTCAATAATTCAAAAATCTTCCCTTTGAAATACAAAGAACGGATGCTATCGTGAACCTTCGCTTGAATGATTTGATTCAATACAACAACCATAGCAGGTGTCAGTACGTTCGTATCATAAAACTTTTTAGTAATATTTTCAGGACTCAAAAAATGAATGTGATTGGCATCATCAGAAAACAATGCATGAAATTTTTTAATAGGAAGAATCAGACTTATCAACCATGAACTGGGTGCTAATGTCGCTGCAATAGGTAATGCCTTCTGGGG
This sequence comes from Flavobacteriaceae bacterium, assembly GCA_049890035.1. Lineage (GTDB taxonomy): Bacteria > Bacteroidota > Bacteroidia > Flavobacteriales > Flavobacteriaceae > UBA11891. The sequence goes on from JBMHCG010000043.1 coordinate 156,194, forward strand.
GTTGTACAATAACATACTTTGAGATTCTGAAATGGTAAATTGATAACTGGAATTATTGTAATTGAACGTAGCTAAGCCTTTCAGGCAAAAATGAAATTGAATGTCATTGTGACTCAAGGAGCGTTGTATGGATTGTCCCTCCTGCCCATCGTTTTGCTGTCGTAGGACAAAAAAATCACTTTCTATTTGTGTTTCGATCAGAGTACCTTTGTCGTTGTTTTTATGTTCCATCATATCATCAATTTAGACTCTTTCTAAATAAAAAACATTTTTAACCCCCCAAAAACACTGAATATATCCCATTTTTCAGCATCTTTTTACCAAAATTACGCATTTTGATAGTTTTAGTACTTTTTGCGTTGTTTTTTAGCTGTGCAAGAAAGTATTTTTGTGACGGATATTTAGGATTCGAATGAAAAATTCTGTACGCCCGACGAATTTTTATGCCGTTGGTATCAGTTACAAAAATGCGGATGCCGCTACGCGTGGCCAATTTAGTCTTTCTAGGGAACAAGCGAAAGCTCTAATTAGGCAAGCCAAACGCCAAGGGCTAGAAGAAGTGATGCTCAATACAACCTGCAACCGTACCGAGCTCTACGGATTTGCTGACTCGGATGCTCCGTTGCGAGAGCTGCTTTTGGAATACAGCCAGGGTACAGCAAAGATTTTTGATCGGTTGGGTTACCGACTTGAAAAAAAACAAGCTATCGATCATATTTTCAAAGTCGGTACGGGTTTGGACAGTCAAATCCTAGGGGATTTCGAAGTAATAGGTCAGTTAAAGAAAAGTTTTTATCAGTCCAAAAAACAGGGCATGGTCAATGGGCAGTCCGAACGTTTAATCAATGCTGTCATTCAAGCCAGCAAACGTGTTAAAACAGAAACCAAACTTTCCAGTGGCGCCACCTCAGTTGCATTCGCAGCCGTGCGTTATATCCTTGAACAACAAAAACAACTAACCGATGCTCAAATTTTACTTTTTGGTACGGGTAAAATTGGCCGCAATACTTGTGAAAACCTTGTAAAACATACTGAAAACAGTCGAATTGTACTCATCAATAGAACCGAAGAAAAGGCCAATCAAATAGCTGGGAAATTTGATTTATCCGTTAAACCAATTGAGGCATTAGCTTCTGAGATACGTCAAACCGATATTTTAATTGTAGCTACTGGAGCATCGGAATTTACGATCAATGAAGAAATGTTCCCTATTGAGAAACCACTTCTCATTTTGGACCTTTCCATTCCTCGAAACGTTAAGCCGGAAGTAGCGTCTCATCCCATGGTCACCCTAGTCCATCTGGATGAATTATCACAAATGACCGACGCTGCTCTACACGAAAGAAAAAAATATGTCCCACAAGCCGAAGCAATCATCGAAGAAGTCAAAAAAGATTATTTGGAATGGACCCGCTTGCGAAAATTTGCCCCCTTGTTACAAGCATTAAAAGAAAAATGGGGAATCGATCAAATTGAGGCAACGCCCGACCCTTCCCAACAAAACTTATTAAAAGTCACAGGCCAAATAGCTACATACCTCAGAGAAAACCCCAATAGTGCAGATCATACTGCAGATGTACTGCGCGATTTGTTTGATCTACAAATACCACCTCATGGATAAAGATCCCATTCGTATTGGGACCCGATCAAGCCCTCTGGCCTTATGGCAAGCCCAATGGGTTGCTACATTACTCAAAAGCATACAAATACCGTCCGAATTGGTATTTATCGATAGTGCAGGGGATCAAGATGGTACCCAACCGTTGTATGCTATGAACATCCAAGGAATTTTTACCAAAGCTTTGGATCAGGCACTCCTAAACAAAGATATTGACATTGCTGTTCATAGCTTTAAAGACGTCCCGACGCAATTGCCAGAAAACATTGAACTGGGAACGGTTTTAGAACGGGGCTCCACCACAGATATTCTTGTTTACAACAGTCCACCGGAACAATGGACGGAAACCGAAATTGTAGGTACTTCGAGTTTGAGAAGGAGTGCTCAGTGGAAAAATCGCTATCCCAAACACCGTTCTGAGATACTGCGGGGAAACGTGCAAAAAAGGCTGCAAACACTGAGTGAAAAAAAATGGCTAGGAGCTTTGTTTGCGCAAGCAGGCTTGGAACGTGTGAACCAACTTCCCCCCAATCATTTAGCATTAAACTGGATGCTTCCAGCACCTGCACAAGGTGCCGTTTGTGTTGTCATGAGAAACGAAGAGCCCGAACTGCAATTAAAATTAAAGAGTTTGGGATGCGAAACAACCTTCAAGGCAACCGACCAAGAACGAATTTTTTTACGCCTGTTGGAAGGAGGATGTACGGCACCCATCGGAGCATGTATAGAACCCGTTCCAAATGGATGGTTTTTTAGGGGGGGGGTATTTGCTCTTGATGGAAGTGAGAAAGTAACCTTCGAGAAATATTTCCCCTCCAAAGAATGGCAAACCATTGGAGAAAGGGCTGCCGAATACGTTCTTCAAAATGGTGGAGAAAGTCTGATGAAAGCCTTTAAAAAAAGCTAAGTATGCGACTTCTGGCAACCAAAATATTGGATTTTCCGTTCAAGCAACGTTTGCTTATGAAAGACTTTTCTCTCGTAGAATACCCTTTTATTCGGATCAAACCCCTTCGGTACAACCCAAAAAAGCCTACTGATGCCATTCTTGTGAGTAGCCAAAATGCAGCCCGTCTCTTCTTTGACTACCACCCCATAGAAACTCTATCCCCTAAAACACAGTTTTTTTGTGTGGGTAGTCAAACCACGAAACTAATTGAATCCCGCCAAGGGAAGGTGACTGTAACTGCGTTGAATGCACAGGAGCTAGCACTTCGGATAATCAAAGAATACAGCCACTTGACTTTCTGTTTTGCCTGTGGAAGAAAACGGCTTCCGACCCTGGAAACTGAATTGGCCAAAGCCAACATCGCTCTATCCCTACACGAACTTTACGATACGCATATTGTATCGCATCAATTGAATACAGATTTTGATGGTGTCTTATTTTACAGTCCCTCTGCTGTGGAAGGGTTTTTAACCTTGAATCGTCTGAAAAATACCCACTCCTTCTGTATTGGTCCTACTACAGCCGCAGCCTTGGAACCCCATACTTCCTTTTACAGTGTTGCCAAAAAGCCGAATAATAACTCTCTTTTTCTGGAAATTATGAACCATTATTATGCCAAAAAATGATCTTTTTCTCCATGCATTAGCTGGAAAACCTGTCTCTCGACCTCCTGTCTGGATGATGCGCCAAGCAGGTCGTTATCTTCCTGATTTCATGAGGCTAAAACAACGATATGATTTTTTTACTCGCTGTCAGACACCCGAGCTGGCTGCCGAGATTACGGTCATGCCCATCAACCAAATAGGTACGGATGCAGCCATCCTTTTCAGTGACATCTTAGTCGTCTTACAAGCGATGAACATCCCTGTGGAAATGAAAGAGAGTGTGGGGCCTTGGATTCCTGATCCCATACGAAACGAAAGTGACTTGGAGCGTGTTATTGTCCCCGATGTTGAAGACGCTTTGGATTATGTCTACGGAGCCATAGATCAGACTCTAGCCTTGTTGGATGACCGTGTTCCCTTGATTGGTTTTGCAGGATCGCCCTGGACTTTGTTGTGTTATGCCGTTCAGGGTCAAGGTTCCAAAACCTTTGACAAAGCCAAAGCATTTTGCTTTACACAGCCTGATCTGGCGCATCACTTGCTGCAAAAAATTACGGATACGACTATTGCCTACCTAAAAAAGAAAATACAACACGGTGTCCATGCCGTCCAATTATTTGATTCTTGGGGGGGATTGCTCTCCCCAACAGACTATCAAACTTTTTCCTGGTCCTATCTCCAACAAATTGTAACAGCATTAAAGGATCATATCCCAGTCATCATTTTTGGAAAAGGCTGTTGGTATGCTTTGCGTGAGATGAGCCAATCGGGTGCTGCTGCTTTGGGTGTCGATTGGACTTGTTCTGCAGAAAATGCGCGCTATTTGAGTGGGGGTCAGATTACATTACAAGGAAATTATGATCCAGCACGACTTTTGTCTCCCGTCTCAGTCATTCAACAAGATGTTCAGGATATGATTCGCGCTTTTGGAAAAGATCGTTATATTGTGAATCTAGGTCATGGAATCCTTCCTAATATTCCAGTTTCTCATGCAAAGGCCTTTGTCGAAGCTGTAAAAAATTTCGAATGACGTGAAAGAAAAATTTTACCCTTACATTGTTCAACTGCAAGATCAGATTACAAAAAAACTTGAATCTTTAGACCATTTGGGAAAATTTAAAGAAGAGAAATGGGAGCGACCTGGCGGAGGAGGTGGGCAGACCCGTGTACTTGAAGGAGGGGCCGTTTTTGAAAAAGCAGGGGTCAATATTTCTGCGGTACATGGTACCTTACCACCTAGCATGCAGGCCTATTTAAAAGTAGCAGAAGCTACCTTTTATGCCTGTGGATTGAGTTTAGTTATTCACCCCAAAAACCCAATGATTCCTACTGTTCATGCAAACTTTCGCTACTTTGAAATGTATGACACCAATGGGATGCTAAAAGATCAATGGTTCGGTGGTGGGATGGATCTAACCCCTTACTATCTGTTTGAGGAGGATGTTCAACATTTTCATCAATGCTGTAAAAATAGCTGCGACGCTTTTAACACGAAATTTTATTCCGATTACAAGGAAGCTTGCGATCGCTATTTTTGGAACGCACACCGCAACGAAGCACGTGGTGTCGGGGGCTTGTTTTTTGACTATTTAAAGCCCACAGCCAACGTTACATTGGAAGACCGATATAAATTTGTAACCACAGTAGGGGACTCTTTTCTAAATGCCTATGTCCCAATCGTACAGAAACGGAAAGACTATCGGTATACTCCGCAACAGCGAATGTGGCAAGAAATAAGAAGAGGTCGGTATGTTGAATTCAATCTCATTCATGACAAAGGAACTTTATTTGGTTTGCAAACCAAAGGACGTATTGAGAGTATCCTGATGAGCTTGCCAGCACATGTTCAGTGGAAATACGACTACCACCCAACACCCAACAGTGAGGAGGCAGCGTTGATTGAAGTATTGAAATCACCTAAAAATTGGGTGTAAACGAACTTAAAATAAAACCTAAATGGGGACGAAGCAAATTCTAATTGCTATACCGCTACTAATTATTTTTTCGTATTTGTTCGATGCTTTTTCAAGACGAACAAAATTCCCATCAGTCTTATTGCTTTTGGGTACAGGAATGCTGGCAAGAGCTTTGGCGGATTGGTATGGGTTTGCAGGCTTGGAGATACTGACTGAACTAATTGCCGTTTTGGGAACCATCGGGTTGATCCTTATTGTTCTTGAAGGGGCTTTGGAACTCCAAATAAAAAAGAAAAACCTCGGCATTTTATTGTCTGGCTTCTTTGCTGCCTTGGTGATCTTAATTGCCAATATTTGGATTGTTAGTCAATTGATTACCTTATTGACCGGAGTCGCTACAGCAGTTTCCATCCTTTTAGCGGTCCCCCTTTCCATTATTAGTAGTGCTGTGGCTATTCCATCAGCAGCCGGCTTGATGCAACACGATCGAGAGTTTATTGTGTATGAATCAACCTTTTCTGATATTTTGGGAATTTTGATTTTTAATTATGCCCTTGGACAGTATTACAAAGAAGAATCCCTGATGACTGCAGCTCCTCTTTTCCAGCTGGGTTTGCAACTGGTCGGAATCGTACTGCTTTCTTTGCTTATCGCTTTTTCATTGTTTCAACTCCTGCAACGGATTACACATCATGTAAAATTTTTCCTAATCCTTGCGTTGTTGATTCTTTTGTATACTCTTGGAAAATATCTGCATCTTCCTGCTTTGGTTACAATTTTTATTTTCGGTCTGTTCCTAGGGAATATTCAAACTCTTTTTCCGAAAATTTTAACCCAATTTGTCAATCCAGAAAAAATAAAAAATGATCTGCACGAATTTCATGTACTTACCGGCGAGTCAACCTTTCTGGTGCGAACTTTTTTCTTTTTATTTTTTGGGTTTTCCATTACCCTTGACACTTTTTTAGCTGTAGAACCCTATTTTTATGGATTGCTGATTTTGGTTGCCATGTTCGGGATTCGGTATCTTTATTTTGGTGCCGTCCAACTGCGTTGGCAACCCAATAAGCGTGTTTTTTTGTCTCCACGTGGTTTGATTAGTATTCTTCTTTTTTTTCAATTACAGGAAAGTCAAATTCCTGAGCTTCAAAATCAAGCCATTGACGAAAAGGTATTGTTGATTGTTATTATCTTTTCTATGTTGGTAATGCTGCTGGGAACCATCCGTAACCAAACAGTTACGGATGATTCCAACATTGAATTTACCATTACCAACCCCGACCCAGAACTACCTACAGAAAATGATTCTCATAACCAAACCCACCAGTATGTACCCCCACCAGAGAAATAGACGCTTGCGAAGCAGTGAAAGTCTACGTCAACTGATACGTGAATTTCACCTAACACCCCACGATTTCATTGTGCCGCTCTTTGTCATAGAAGGCACTAATAAAAAAGAAGAAATCCCTTCAATGCCGGGTTATTATCGTTTGACTCTTGATCTTCTAGAAATTGAAATTCGAGAACTATGGGACTTGGGGTTGCGTGCAGTACTCCTTTTCGTAAAAGTCCCCGATGCAAAGAAAGACAATCAAGGTAATGAGGCCCTTAATTCTGAAGGGCTGATGCAGCAAGCGATTCGAAGGGTGAAAAAAACCACCCCAGAAATGGTTGTCATGACCGATGTTGCCTTGGATCCTTACTCCAATTATGGTCATGATGGTATTGTAGAAAATGGTTTGATTGTGAATGACCCAACAACAGAAGTATTAGCCGCAATGGCACTTTCACATGCAGTGGCAGGTGCCGATATCGTTGCGCCAAGTGATATGATGGATGGACGCATCGGACGAATTCGTCAAACTCTTGAAAAAGAAAACCATACGCATGTTGGAATACTCAGTTATAGTGCCAAATACGCCTCCTCTTTTTACGGCCCTTTTCGTGATGCCTTGAACTCAGCACCCGGTTTTGGAGATAAAAAAACCTATCAAATGGACTTTGCCAACCGATTTGATGCATTGACAGAAAGCAAACGGGATGTGGCCGAGGGTGCTGATCTGATAATGATCAAACCTGGAATGCCTTATCTAGATATCGTTTTTGAACTCAAACAGCACCTTCAAGTGCCTATAGCAGTCTACCAGGTCAGTGGTGAATATGCCATGCTCAAAGCAGCCGCTGAAAAGGGATGGCTTGACTATGAAAAAATAATGTTAGAACAACTTATTGCATTCAAAAGGGCTGGAGCCTCTCTGATTGCTTCCTATCATGCCAAAGAAGTCGCTCAATGGTACCTGAAGACAAAATAAATACTACATAAAGATACGATTGTACGAACTTTTTGGCTACGCAAGCGTTTTACAGTTTGCTATATGTTTATTGAAGCCAGTGCTTCTTTTTTAATGATTGTATTACCTCCCGCTCTATGTTTTCCGGGATAAAATAATACAAAGGAGCATCTCCTTGTTGCTGAAACAAAATAAAAGATCCCTGCTCCCCATCCTTTAATAGTTTAATTTTTTTCCGTGTTGCGGTCAAAAAATATCCTTTTTTGAGTTGATGCGTGGCAATACCATTTACCCTGCGACGGAGTTGGGGAAGAGAATCAACCAAAATGGTTCTTGTTTTGGAACGGATAAGGGTACCTCCATACACCCCTGATATGTCAATACGATCCATTTCTATTCGCATTGTATTAGGTTGGTTCGCATAATACATGCCTCCCCCAATACCTAGAATAGTAAGGATCAAAACTACCATTCCTATGAAGTATGCTAGGGGTTTTTGTGTCCCCTTCGAATAAAACTTTTGCCCAACCCAAAGGATATACATGTAAAAGAAGAGTGGGTAAAAGACCAACCAATAAAAAGGAGCATCCCCTGGGAATTTCCAATAAAGATATAGTCCAACGAAAAATGTACTTATGGCTAAAAAGAGATGTGATTGTTTAAAAAAATGAAGGAAGGGTATCAGTTCAAATTGAGCCTTCTCTTTATCCGATAAAGTGTTGTAACCGCTTAGTAAATAGGGCGCATTCCGCTCATTAATAACAAGTCCAATAAATAAAAATACGCCACTTAATATTGACAATACTGCAACCATTTGTGCATTTTGTTTAACTTTACAGGATAGCCATTAACTGCATTATTTTCTGAAACAATGAATACAACCTTTTATAACAGTCCATTAGGTTGGCTTGAGATCATTGCAAATAGTAGTGGTGTTACCAATATTCATTTTCTAGAAGATGCCCCGCAGTCCCTTCCTGATTCTTCTCCTTTTCTAAAACTAGTAGTCCAACAATTAGACAACTACTTCCATCATAAAGATAAATTATTTTCTTTTCCTATGAATCCTGACGGCTCCGATTTTCAAATTCGAGTCTGGGAATTATTACAACAGATACCTTATGGCACGACTTTGCCCTATTTAAAAGTGGCTCAAAAGTTTGGAGATACGAAAAAAGTCCGAGCCATAGCGGGTGCTATTGCTAAAAATCCGATTCTCATTGCCATTCCTTGCCATCGTATCATAGGGAGTGACCGAAGTTTGGTGGGGTATTCTGGGGGGCTGGATAGAAAAAGACAGCTCTTGGAACTTGAAGGGTTTCCAAAACAAAAAACCTTATTTTAGAAGAAAATTTGATTTTGGTTTATGAGAAAAAAAATCATATCCGTAGGCATTGGCATTGCCTTTTCCTATGGACTCCTTTTTGTGTCGGGCTATGACTGGTTTTTGCGGGGCTTGTCGGTAATTTATTTGACCGGTCATGATACGGCTTTTTTGGATGACTACAAGCATTTCGACAACCGAACGGTAAAAGCTGCTGATATGGCCCAACCCTGGCCTCAACACCAACAATACAATCAGCTACCAACACCCGACTCGCTTGAAGCTTATCACGAAAAAACCAAGACTGTTGCCTTTTTGATCATACAAAACGACAGTATACTGCATGAAAAATATTACCGGGGCTATGGTCCTGACACCCAGTCAAATTCTTTTTCAGTTGTTAAGAGTATGGTTTCCGCACTCTTGGGCAAGTCTGTGATGGATGGTTACGTAAAAAATCTGGACCAAAAAGTAAAAGATTTTATCCCCGAACTCAAAGGACCCTATGCCGACCAAGTGACCTTAGGGGACCTTTCCTCAATGGCTTCCGGCATGCAATGGGATGAAAAGTACTACAATCCATTTTCTGTTACTGCAGCAGCATATTTTGTTTCCGATTTACCTCAACTCATCCTTGATCAGCCAATTGAACAGGAACCTGGAAAAGCGTTTCGCTATAAAAGTGGAGCCACACAATTGTTGGGAATTGCCCTCCATCGCGCCACGAAAAAAACATTGAGTGACTACTTATCCGAGAGTTTTTGGCAACCGATGGGTACAGAACATGACGCATTGTGGGAATTGGATTCGGAAGCCAGTGGCATGGAAAAGGCCTATTGTTGCTTTGCCAGTAATGCCCGTGATTTTGCCCGTTTTGGCAAACTCTATAAAGACCATGGCAAGTGGAACAATACCGTCTTATTGGATTCAACATTTATCGCAAAATCAGTACGCCCTCGTTTTGAATCCAGCCCAGAATACGGCTATGGTTGGTGGCTGGAAACCTACAAAGAGCATCGGGTCTATATGGAACGAGGGCACTTAGGTCAATACATCATGGTTTTTCCAGATCTGGATCTTATTACGGTTCGTTTGGGTGAACTTAAAGGGGATCCGCTGGAAGGCAAACCCTATACAGAAGATATATATATTTACATGGATGCCGCTTTAGCCATGGCTGGAAATGTTACAAAAAATTAACCTACATAACGTCTTATTCTTAGACATTGAAACAGTGCCACTAGCAGCACAGTTTAAAGAATTGTCCGAAGTAGAACAACAACTCTATACTGAAAAAACTGCCTATCAGAGGGGGGAAACCATCAGTGCAGAAGAACACTATCAACGAGCAGGTATTTGGGCAGAATTTGGTAAAATAATTTGCTTGTCCGTTGGCTATTTCGCTCCCAAAAGTCCCTCTAGAAATTTTAGAGTGAAAAGCTTTACAGGAAACGAAAAAGAGCTTTTGACAGCTTTTAAGGCGCTTTTGGAAAACTATTATAATCAGAGCAAACACTTGCTTTGTGCCCACAACGGAAAAGAATTTGACTTTCCCTACATTGCCCGTCGGATGATTATTCAGGGCATTGGACTGCCAAAAATCTTAAATCACCATGGAAAAAAACCGTGGGAAATTCCGCACTTGGACACCTTACAACTCTGGCGATTTGGGGATTACAAGCATTATACATCGCTTAAACTCCTGGCCCATATACTAGATATCCCCTCCCCAAAGGACGATATCGATGGCAGTCAGGTAGCAGGTATCTTTTATGAAGAAAAACAGTTAGATCGTATTGTCAACTATTGTGAAAAGGATGTTGTAACTATTGCACAAATTGTTTTAAAAATGCGTCAGGAACCCTTATTACTACCCAAAGAAATTGTCCACAGCGTCACATGAAAAAAATACTTGAAGTACAGGGTTTGACCATCCGAATAAGGAACCAAATTCTGGTTGCTGGATTGGACTTTTACCTGAAAGAAAATGAAACCCTTGCCTTGGTGGGCGAATCGGGTAGTGGTAAATCTCTTACCGCCTTGTCAATGTTGGGATTACTACCACCATCTTTACAGCTTACAGCGGACAAAATCTTGTTCGATCAAACTTCTTTGATAGATTTTAGTCCAAAGCAGTGGCAGCATCTGCGTGGTCAGAAAATTGGCATGGTTTTTCAAGAACCACAATCCAGTTTAAATCCCAGCATGCGTTGTGGACAACAGGTTGAAGAGGTGTTACAACAACACAAACCCAATGAGAAAAATAGGGAGAAAAAGATTATAGAAGCCTTTGAAAAAGTACAACTCCCTCAGCCCAAACGCATCTATGCTGCTTATCCACATGAACTCAGTGGGGGCCAAAAACAGCGGGTTATTATAGCCATGGCAGTGATTTGCCAACCCAAACTATTGATTTGTGACGAACCCACTACCGCCCTGGACGTCACCGTACAAAAAGAAATCTTGACTTTACTCCAGGAACTGCAAACCCAAAACAAAATGAGTGTACTATTTATTTCTCACGATTTGGGCTTGGTAAAAAGTTTTGCCGATCGCGTAGTAGTCATGCAAAACGGACAAATCGTAGAACAAGGTACTACACAATTCATTTTTGAAAACCCTCAACACAATTATACCAAAGGACTACTTCATGCCCGACCCCCTTTAAAAGGAAGACCCAGACAGCTCATCACGCTATCCGATTTTAGCAAAGGAAATATACAGCCAGAGCTGGAATCCACCTCAGAGCGTCGAGAAAAACACAACGTATTATACCAACAAAACCCATTGGTTCACGTTCAAGGTATTAGCAAAACTTACAGCTCGAAATCATTCATTTGGCAAAAGAAAAAAGGGACAACGGTATTGAATCCTCTTGATTTTGAAATTTATCCAGGGGAGACATTGGGTTTGGTAGGAGAATCAGGCAGTGGTAAATCTACCCTAGCCCGCTGTATCAGTTTGCTGATTCAACCCTCTTCGGGACAGGTACTATGGGAAGGACAACCGATCTCATTGGCCACAAAAGCGGCACGTAAAAAATTGAGAACAAATATCCAGTATATTTTTCAGGACCCATTTGCTGCCCTCCATCCCAAAATGACACTTGACCGCATGCTGACAGATGTACTACAGCAGCATGGCCATTTTCGCGCAGCAGGTCAAGTAGAAACGCTCTTGCAACAAGTGGGTTTGGCCCCTGAAATGAAAACCCGCTATCCCCATGAACTTTCGGGAGGACAACGCCAAAGAGCTGTCATTGCACGCGCACTGGCACCCAAGCCCAAGTTGATCATTTGTGATGAGGCGGTGGCAGCGTTGGATATTTCGGTACAAGCACAGGTGTTAAACTTACTCAAACGTCTTCAAAAAGAGCTTGACCTGGCTTACTTATTTATTTCACATGACATGGCTGTGGTACGTTATATATCAGACCGGGTTTTGGTGCTCAACCAAGGGCAAAAAGAAACGCTTCAGGAAGCAGATGCTTTGTTCGAAAACCCCGAAACACCTTACCTCTCTAAATTAATCGATGCCATCTTGTAAACAATGAATTAAATCGCCACTAATTCACTTAAAGACAAGTCCAATGTATCAGAAAGTTCCCACAACGTAAAGGCTGTTGGATTGACACTTCCTTTTTCAATTTTATGGATGGCTTGCCGATCTTTGTTGGCCGCGCGTGCCAAATCGGATTGCGTCCAGCCCTTTTCCTCACGTTGTTTGACAATGCGTTCTCCAATTCTCCGCTTAAATTCCTTCTTTGTCACCCTGTAAATGTGCGGTTGTTATTCGGATAAACTGTCATACAATTGAATAACGTTTGAAAATAATATATTACTTTATATTCCTAATAATCTAAACCCAAACTAGCCATGACACAAAAAGACGAAGTGCTCAGAGAAATAAAAAACGACTTGTATTTACTAAAAGGTAAGGGTTCTTTTAAACGGATTCATGAAAATTTGAATTATGTTTTTTATCACTACCTCAAGGTGGTAGGGCCTGATCGTTTACCCTTTCACTTTACAGAAATTTCAGCTGATTTTTTTGCCCTTTAGCAATACCTAACCACAGTTGAATCTTATGAGGAGCTTTTGTGGAAACCACTTCATGAGGAAAAATTAAAAAAGCTTGACCCCCCTAAAAAAATAACACAAGAAAAAGACTAAGCGCAGCCGTCAAAGCGTATACTAAACGGCTGGGTCTGGAATTTGAGCGTGAATTTCATCTATACTTGCAAGCAATTCGTCAGACAACCGAATCGTTGCTGAATTGATGTTTTGTTTAAGTTGATTCAGGTTGGTCGCCCCTATGATATTGGCAGTAACAAAAGGACGGTCGTTGACAAAGGCTAAAGCCATTTGCGTCAAAGACAAGTCATGTGCTTCGGCTAGCTTTTGATAGCGTTGCGTGGCCGTTACACTTTCAGAACTGCTATAGCGATCAAAGCGAGGGAAAAGTTTTAGGCGCGCATTATCGCCTGCGGTATTGTCTAAATATTTTCCAGTTAACACACCAAAACCCAAAGGAGAATAGGCCAAAAGGCCTACGTTTTCATAATGACAAACCTCAGCATTGCCCACTTCGAAAGGGCGACATAAGAGCGAGTATGGATTTTGAATGGTGATCATGCGGGGTCTGTTTGCATTGGCTGCTTGAAGGAAACGCATCATTCCCCAAGGGGTTTCGTTGGACAAACCCACATGGCGAATGCGACCTGCTTTGACATGATCTTGTAGGGCGTCTAGGACCGCTTCAAAATTTTCTACCCATGGGTTGTTCGGATTATTGACAAAACCTCTTTGACCAAATCTGTTGTTGTCCCGTTCCGGCCAGTGGAGTTGGTACAAATCCATATAATCTGTTTGTAAGCGTTCCAAACTTTTGAAAACCGCTTCATCAATATGGGCTTTACTAAAGCTTAGATTGTCGCGTATGTGTTTGGTATAATCACCAGGGCCTGCCACCTTTGAAGCCAAAATAACTTTATCACGCTGTCCCGTTTTTTGTAACCAAGTCCCTATGATTTTTTCTGTTTCGCCTTGTGTAGCCGCCGAAGCTGGGACAGGATATAACTCCGCAGTATCAAAAAAATTCACACCCTGTTCAAGAGCATAATCCATTTGTGCGTGGCCTTCGGCTTCCGTGTTTTGATTGCCAAAGGTCATGGTACCCAAACAGATTTTACTTACAGCTATGTCTGTATGGGGTAATAATCGGTATTCCATTTTGTTTATTGGTTGTTGAGTAGGTCGGTGATGGCATCGAGATTGGGGCTTAAGATGACTTCAATACGGCGATTGGCAGCGCGTCCTTCAGAAGAAGTGTTAGGAGCAATGGGAAGGTATTCTCCACGTCCGGCTGCCGTCAAATTTTCTAATAATATTTCGGGATTGGCTTCCAAAAGTTCAACGATGGCTGTAGCTCTTTTGGCCGACAGATCCCAATTTCCGGAAAGCGGACCTTTCCCGCTAAAAGGAACATTATCTGTATGTCCTTCGATTAGAACGGCTATGTCAGGATTCTCTGCTAATACAGTGCCTAATTGAAGGATGGCTTCTTTACCGTCGAGCCCAACTTCCCAACTCCCTGATCGGAAAAGAAGCTTGTTTTCCATAGAAACATAGACTTTTCCATTGCGTTGCTCCACAGTCAAACCTTTGCCTTCAAAATTCAATAAGGCGTTACTCAGTCTTTGTTTCAACTCATTCATGGCACGTTCTTTATCCGCGATCAGATTTTCAAGCTCATTGAGTCGTTCTTCTCGTTGGGTAAGTAAATTCTCTTTTTCAGAGATTTGCGCCAATAAGTCATTGTTTTTCGCAATACTTTTTTGAAGGGCCGCATCAGAATTTTCTTCCAAAGCAGCATAAGCCTCTTGTAAATTTTTAAAGTCACGTCTGCTTTGAGCCAAACTGTCCATGGTTTTTCCCAAGTTTTGTCGCTTGGTTTCCAAGCGATCACCCAAAACCTTGTGGGCCGTCAGTAATGAATCCTGTTCTTTTTGCAACTGAACATGCTTGGATTTGAGTGCCGCATAACGGCTTTCCAATCCAGCAAAAACTTTTGTAGAAACACAACTATAGGTGGAAAAACCTGCCAAAAGAATGACAAACGTTGTTTTAATTTTCATGTATTTAAAATTTTAATTCAACTCCCACGGGGCAATGATCGGAATGACGGGCTTCGGGTAAAATAACGGATCTTCTGATATGATGGCGAAGGGGTTCGCTCACCAAAGCATAATCAATACGCCACCCTTTATTATTGGCTCTTGCATTGGCTCGGTAACTCCACCAACTGTAATGATGTGGTTCCGAATGGAGAAACCGAAAGGAATCAACAAAGCCAGAATCGAGAAAGGCCCCTAACCATGTGCGCTCTTCTAGTAAGAATCCTGAAACATTTTTGTTTCGAATTGGGTCGTGAATGTCGATGGCTTTGTGACAAATATTGTAGTCCCCACAGATTACTAAATTAGGATGCTCTTTTTTTAAGTTATCAATATAAACGCGAAAATCATCCATAAACTGAAACTTGTGTTCCAATCGAGCCGCATTGGTCCCTGAAGGTAGGTACAAACTCATGACAGAACATTGCTCAAAATCGACACGCAAGACCCTTCCTTCTATATCCATGTGGTCTATCCCAGTGCCATAAACAACTTTTTTCGGACTGGTTTTGGACAAAATGGCGACACCGCTGTAACCCTTTTTTTCAGCTGAAAACCAAAAATGGTGATAGCCCGCTTCTTCAAAAAGTTGGGTGTCGACCTGTTCTTTCATGGCTTTGGTCTCTTGCAAACAGAGCACATCGGGTGAAGCAGCACGCAACCAACTTATAAAATCTTTTTTAAGGGCTGCACGAATGCCATTAACATTGTAGGACAGTATGTTCATCAATACTAAAATAGACAACTGTTTGTTATCTTCATAAACGGTTCCAAATCTTTATCTTCAATCTATGAACACAAAAAAATACTTTCTCGGTTGTATTGTTTGGGTACTCACCCTATTGCTCAATCCATTACTGGTGCAAGGCCAGGAGCAACAAAAAGACACCCTGTCTGCAAAACACGAAATCCGTTTAGACATATTTCAGCTTTTAATTTTACCTGGACTGGATCTATCTTATGAACATTTTATTGACGAAGTTTCTAGTTGGGGTATCAGTGGTTTCCTGAATTTTGATGGTAATAAGAGTCAAGGATACCGTTTTGAAAACTTTGAACTCTCCCCCTATTATCGGTTGTATTTCAGTCAAAAAACATGGCCTAATCGAGGTTTTTTTGTGCAGCCTTTCCTAAGTTTTGTTGCGGGTACTTTTGATTCTTACGATGCGTTTCAATTTCGAGAAAACAAATTTTTGGGTATGGCAGGGGGAGCTGTTATTGGCTATAAATGGCTCAATCGAAAAAACTATAGTTTTGAAATTCACGGGGGGTTTGGACGCTATTTTCTTTCGGCCAACAGGGGTGCTAACACAGAAAACACGGCTTACCCGAGAATCCATTTCACCATTGGAAAACGCTTTTAAATTTTTTGCAACCAGTGCTTGATATTCAAACTTTTATCCAAACGGGTGGCTAAGGCATTAATAGCAATACGCTCTTGTTGCATACTATCCCGATCGCGCAAAGTTACGGTTTGATCCTCGAGCGTTTGATGATCTACGGTAATACAAAAGGGCGTTCCTAAAGCGTCTTGGCGGCGGTAACGACGGCCCACAGCATCTTTTTCATCATAGGTAACGGCATAGTCCCATTTGAGCTCGTCCTGAATCTTTCGGGCCAAATCAGGTAGGCCATCTTTTTTGACTAAAGGCAAAATGGCAATTTGTGTCGGGGCTAATACAGCTGGGAGTTTGAGTACAGTTCGGCTAGATCCATCTTCAAGGGTTTCCTCCCGAAGCGCATGAGAAAGTACTGCCAAAAACATCCGATCCAAACCGATTGAAGTCTCCACGACATAGGGTACATAGTTTTCGTTGCGCTCTGGATCAAAATATTGTAGTTTTTTTCCTGAAAATTCTTCGTGACTCCCCAAATCAAAATCGGTCCGGGAATGAATCCCTTCCAATTCTTTAAAGCCAAAAGGAAACTTAAACTCAATATCTGCTGCGGCATCTGCATAATGTGCCAATTTTTCGTGATCGTGAAAACGATATAAATCAGCTCCCATGCCAAGGGATAAGTGCCATCGTAACCGGGTTTGTTTCCACTGCTCATACCATTCTTTTTGGGTTCCCGGTGGAATAAAAAACTGCATTTCCATTTGTTCAAACTCCCGCATGCGGAAAATAAACTGCCGCGCAACAATTTCATTCCGAAACGCTTTCCCAATTTGAGCAATACCAAAAGGAACCTTCATGCGGCCGGTTTTTTGGACATTCAAAAAATTGACAAAAATCCCTTGAGCTGTTTCCGGACGCAAATACAGGTCCATGGCGGAGTCTGCAGAAGCTCCTAATTTGGTGCCAAACATCAGATTGAATTGTTTGACATCGGTCCAATTTCTAGAACCCGACTCGGGACAAGCAATTTCTAGTTCTTCTATCAAATTTTTGACATCAGCCAAATCCTCTTTTTCTAAAGATTGTCCCAATCGTTTAAGGATACTATCGATTTTTTCCTGATATCCTACAACACGGGGGTGGGTAGCCACAAACTGTTCTTTATCGAAGGTATCTCCAAATCTTTTGGCAGCCTTGGTGACTTCTTTATCTATTTTAACTTCCAGTTTGGCACAGTAATCTTCGACCAATACATCGGCACGATAGCGCTTTTTGGAATCTTTATTATCAATCAATGGGTCATTAAAAGCGTCAACATGACCCGAAGCTTTCCAAGTTGTAGGATGCATAAAAATAGCTGCATCGATACCCACAATTTTTTCGTGCAACTGCACCATGGCACGCCACCAGTAGTTTTTAATGTTATTTTTCAGGGCAGACCCATTTTGACCATAATCATAAACAGCACTGAGTCCATCATAAATTTCACTAGAAGGAAAGACAAATCCGTACTCTTTGGCGTGAGAAATGACTTTTTTAAAGGTTTCGTTTTGTGTTGCCATGGCGCAAAAATAATGGCTTTTTTAGCTATATTAAACAAACCTCAATTCTTTTTCTATGGACAAAAGACGATTCTCACTGGGAGAGGCTTTTTGGTCTTTTTTCTTTCCGTTATTTTGCCCTGGCTGCAGAGTTCAATTAACACCTTATGAATCCCCCTGCTGCTTGGATTGCCAGGCGCAACTTCCTTTCACCCATTTCGAAAATTTCCCCAATAATCCGGTCTTTCAAAAACTCCATGCCTTGCTTGAGATACAGTACGCAAGCGCATTATTTTACTGGGAAGAGGGTGTTATTATTCAAAATTTGATTCACCAACTCAAATTTTATGGACAAGAACAATTGGGCACTTGGCTGGGGGTGCTTTTAGGGCAGCGATTGCTGGGGAGCCCCTTTGAACAGTGTACAGGGATTGTACCCCTGCCCTTACACCCCAAAAGACAGTATCGTATAGGCTACAATCAAAATTATAATATATGCACTCAACTTTCCAAAATACTAAACATTCCGATGTATCAGACGGCTGTTTATAGAATAAAAAATACCCAACAACTGTCGAAAAACAAAACCCAAGACCGATTCCATGAAATGAAGAATGCTTTCATGCCCAATACAGAAATCAACCCAAAAAAGCCCCACTGGCTATTGATAGATGACGTACTAACCACTGGAGCAACCGTTCAAAGCTGTGGCAATGCGTTGCTCAATTTTCCTCATGCACGCCTCAGCATCATCACAATTGCGTGTAGGATGTGAGGTGAATATGTCGTTATTTTGTAGCTCTTATGAGAAAGCCTTTTTTAGAACGTGTCTGTCTTTTGCTTATCCTTTTCGGATTTTTTGGATGTGCCAAACGAGGTGCCCCAACTGGTGGTCCCATAGATTCCATCCCGCCTGTATTGATCAATGCCAGTCCTAAGTTGAATACCACCTTTTTTGATAAAGAGAAATTTGTCCTGACGTTTGATGAATTTGTAACCTTGAAAGAGTTAAATAAGCAACTGATCATTTCCCCACCAATGGAATCCAGTAGTTACAATGTGCTACCCCAGACAGGTGTTTCTAAAAAAGTTAGCTTGATTTTCAAAGACAGCTTGAATCCAGAAACAACCTACACCTTTAACTTTGGTGAAAGTATCAGAGATAACAATGAGGGTAATATTCTCTCTTACTTTAGTTACACCCTTTCTACTGGGGCAACCATTGATTCACTGACATTTAAAGGGACCGTTACCGATGCTTTTGAAGCCGAAACACCCCCTTACGTTTCTCTCCAACTCTATCCTGTTGACAGTACGTACAACGACTCGACCGTATTCACACAAAAACCATTATATGTAGCCAGTACGCTAGATACTACGGTTTTCCGCTTTCAAAATCTCAAAGCGGGGAAGTACGAGCTCATTGCACTACTGGACAAAGCTTCCAACTATTTTTTTGATCAAAACACAGATAAGATCGGATTTTTAAAACAACCCATTGAACTTCCAAGAGACAGTGTCGTGGCACTACGTATCTTTAATGAAATCCCTAATTTTTCCTGGTCACGACCTTTTTTTATAAATGACCACCACATAGGGTTGCCCTATTATGGAAGGTATCAGGACCAAGAAATGAAAATGATTTCAGCTGTATCCAATGACTTTGAGAGTCTTATCACGCGTAACCGAGAAACCGACACATTAAACTTTTGGTTCAAAAACGGGCCCAAAGATTCCATTCAGTTTCAGTATTTCTTAAAAGACAGCCTTCGAACTACAAGTGTGAAGTACCGTGAGCCTATCCAAGACTCTTTGGTTGTCAAAAACGCCAGTCCGCGTGTTCTTCAGCTTCAAGACTCGGTTGTGATTGCCTCAAATCGTCCTATCGTAACATCCAATATTTCAAAAATTCACGTTCGAAACAAAGACTCGGTAGTGATTCCGGTAAGCGCACACATTCATCCAAACAAAGATGAAGTCCGACTAAAAATACCCATAGAACCGAATGACACTTATTTTTTCGAACTCTACCCAGATGCCTTGATTGATTTTTTTGGAGCCACCAATGATACGCTAAGATTTGAAATGATAACCAATAAAATTGAAGACTATGGCAATCTGACTGTTCAGTTTAAAAACCTTGACAGCATTCCTCTAATCATCGACTTATTAAATTCGCGCTACCAATTAAAAAAACGGATTGTAACCCCAATTCAAAACAATCTATATGCATTTAAAAATTTACCCCCATCAACCTATATTCTTCGGGTAGTCAAGGATGTCAACGACAACAATCAATGGGATACTGGAAATTACTTACAAAAGGTCCAACCAGAGGAAGTTGTTTATTTACCCAATGAAATTGAAGTTCGTGCCAACTGGGAAGTCAATCAGATTTTTGACCCAGTACAAATTCGTCTCGATCAGCTAAAAAGTGCAACTGCTTCCGAATCGACTGCAACGAATCCCGATCCAAAATAGCCGTAACCATTCCTTCTTTACTTTTCAAGTCTTTGGTAATTGGATTTCCCAAAACTGCGTAGGCAGCTGAATGGCCAGGGTATTGGTTTCCGTTTGGGTCGCTACCCACTCGGTTTACACCAATACAATAACTCATGTTTTCAATAGCACGCGCTTGAAGCAATATATCCCATGCGGCTATTCTTGGGGCAGGCCAATTGGCAACATATAATAACAAATCATAATCTTCGGTATTGCGAGACCAAACAGGAAATCGTAAATCATAACAAATACGCGGGCAAATTCGCCATCCCTTGAACTCAAAGACTGCGGAAGAGGTACCCGCTACATACAATTTGTGCTCACCAGCTAAAGAAAACCCATGCCGCTTGTCATACCAATGAAGGGAGCCATCGGGCAACGCCCAAATAAAACGATTGTAGTAACTTCCTGATTCGCTAATGGCTAAACTTCCTGCTAGGGCAAATCCTTTATTTTGCGACCATTGTTGCATCCATCGAACTGTAGGTCCATCCATGGTTTCTGCACATTTATGGGGTTCCATAGAAAAGCCCGAAGCAAACATTTCGGGTACTATAACCGCATCGACTTCAGGGGTGACTGCCTTCAAAAATAAATTCAAATGCTCTCTGTTGGCTATGGGATCCTCCCAAATACAATCGGCTTGAACCAAGGTTACTGTGAGTGTAGATTGCATACCTTTGTTTTATCAAATAAGATACTTTTTTCTTTGCAGTTATGAAACCAATTTCCCACTACCAAGCCTTGATTTTTGATATGGACGGCACTTTATTGGATAACATGCAATACCATGAAAAATCCTGGGAAGTATTTCTTCAAGAAAACGAATTATCAATTGATATGAAAACGTTCGAGAGAGACTATCACCACGGTACCTTACAAGAGGTCATGGCACGTTTGTTTCCACACCTGTCCAAGCCTGAAGATTTAGTAGCCATAGGGCAACGAAAAGAAGAAGTTTACCGCGAACTATGCCAACCTCATCTAAAAGCTCTCCCAGGACTCCATACTTTTTTGAATCGGATTCAAAACAAAAAAATTCCCATGGGACTGGCAACCATGGGAGACCAGATCAATATTGACTTTACTCTTAGTGGCCTTGAATTGGTTAACTATTTCAAGGCAACCACCGGAGGCGATCAGGTACAACAGGGCAAACCCCATCCCGAAATTTTCCTGAGTACTTCGAAAAAACTGGGAGTCGATGCTTCACACTGCCTCGCATTTGAAGACACCCGCTCGGGTATTCAAAGTGCGCTAGCTGCTGGCATGGACGTTGTGGGTATCGCTACAATGTTTTCTGAAAGGGAACTATTGGATTTGGGATGTGTTGGTGCGGTGCGAAACTATCTCGATTTCGTCGTTGAATAAAGCAAGACGCAACAATGAAAATAAAAAAGCAGGGCTAGTGCCCTGCTCTTTATAAGTAAATTCGTCTTTTTATTTCAGACTATCCTTTTAAACTGGCTGAAAGGTACTCACGGTTCATGCGAGCAATGTTTTCGAGCGAAATCCCTTTGGGACATTCCACCTCACAGGCACCTGTATTGGTGCAATTCCCAAAGCCTTCTTCATCCATTTGTTTAACCATATTCAAAACACGATCTGTTGCTTCAACTTTCCCCTGAGGAAGTAACGCGTACTGGGAGACTTTGGCAGAAACGAACAACATGGCGGAGGCGTTTTTACACGTTGCCACACAAGCACCACAGCCGATGCATGTAGCTGCATCAAAAGCGCGGTCTGCATTGTATTTTTCAATGGGGATGGCATTGGCATCTTGCGTATTCCCCGAAGTATTGACACTAATAAATCCGCCTGCATGCTGTACCCTGTCAAAAGCAGAACGATCTACGGCTAAATCTTTTACAACGGGAAAGGCTTTGGCACGAAAGGGTTCAATAGTAATCGTATCACCATCTTTAAATTTTCGCATGTGCAACTGGCAAGTCGTTACCAGGCGATCGGGTCCGTGGGCCTCTCCATTAATAAACATCGAACACATGCCACAAATTCCCTCCCTACAATCGTGATCGAAAGCAATGGGATCTATTCCCTGTTGAATTAACTGCTCGTTGAGCACATCCATCATCTCCAAAAAAGACATGTCTGGAGAGACGTCAGAGATCGGATAGGTTTCAAATTGTCCTTTTGCTTTGGTATTGGCTTGACGCCATACTTTTAATGTCAGGTTCATACCGTACTATTTTTACTTATTTGTAAGAGCGCGTCTTAACTTCAATTTCTTCGTAATTCAATGCTTCTTTGTAAAGTTTGGCTGAAGCGGGCTCGCCTTGGTACTCCCATGCGGAAACAAAAGTAAAATTCTTGTCATCACGGAGTGCCTCTCCTTCGGGGGTTTGAGATTCTTCTCTAAAATGTCCGCCACAGGATTCCGTTCGCTCCAGGGCGTCTTTGGCAAACAATTCTCCCAATTCCAAAAAGTCAGCGACACGACCGGCTTTAGCCAGTTGCTCATTAAACTCATTGATTGCCCCGGGAACTTTTACATTTTTGTAAAAATCTTCCCGCAAAGCTTTGATTTCATCCATCGCCTCTTTGAGCTCTTTTTCATTGCGTGACATACCACATTTATTCCACATGATTTTACCCAGTTTCTTGTGATAATAGTCCACCGAATGGGTTCCATCATTATTGATAAAGGCTTCCAATTGTTCTTGGACGCCTTTCTCAGCAGCTTCAAATTCGGAAGATTCAGTAGAAATCGTCCCGGTACGTATGTCATCAGACAAATAATCTCCAATCGTGTAGGGCAACACAAAATAACCATCGGCCAAGCCTTGCATCAAGGCGGAAGCACCCAATCGGTTTGCCCCATGATCAGAGAAATTGGCCTCACCTATGGCGTAACAACCTGGGATGGACGTCATCAGGTTGTAATCAACCCATACCCCACCCATGGTATAATGGACTGCTGGGTAAATCATCATGGGCGTCTCATAAGGATTCTGATCGACAATTTTTTCGTACATCTGAAACAGGTTACCGTATTTGGAACGAACAACTTCTTGACCTAGCTTTTTAACAAGCATAGGGTTGTTTTCATCCAATCCTTTCACGTGCGCTTGTTCTTTTCCATAGCGAATGATAGCAGAGGCAAAGTCAAGATAGACCGCTTCGCCGGTTTTGTTAACCCCAAAACCAGCGTCACAACGTTCTTTGGCAGCCCGTGAGGCTACATCTCTTGGCACCAAGTTCCCGAAGGCTGGGTAGCGACGCTCCAGATAGTAGTCTCTATCTGCTTCGGCCAGATCGGTGGGTTTTAGTTTGCCTTCTCGGATAGCTTGCGCATCTTCCAATTTTTTAGGTACCCAAATGCGACCATCGTTACGCAAAGACTCGGACATCAATGTCAATTTTGACTGATGATCCCCCGATACTGGAATGCAGGTAGGGTGAATCTGAGTAAAACAGGGATTGGCAAAATGAGCCCCCCTTTTGTGGATTTTCCAAGCGGCAGATACATTGCTCCCCATGGCATTGGTGGATAAGAAAAAAACATTTCCATAACCGCCAGAAGCAATAACAACAGCATGCGCACCGTGGCGTTCAAGCTTGCCTGTTACGAGATTACGGGCAATGATCCCACGTGCCTTTCCATTTACAACCACCAAATCCATCATCTCATGTCGGTTGTACATTTTTATTTTACCGCGCCCAATCTGACGATTCATAGCGGAATAGGCTCCCAACAGCAATTGTTGACCCGTTTGCCCTTTGGCATAAAAAGTTCGAGAGACCAATACCCCGCCAAAAGAACGGTTGTCCAGCAACCCACCATAATCTCTTGCAAAAGGGACACCCTGTGCCACACACTGGTCAATAATGTTTGCAGACACTTCTGCCAAACGGTGAACATTGGCCTCACGAGAACGGTAGTCTCCTCCTTTGATGGTATCATAAAACAAACGGTAGGTCGAATCGCCATCACCCTGGTAGTTTTTTGCAGCATTGATACCCCCCTGAGCCGCAATGGAATGGGCTCTTCGGGGCGAATCCTGAAAACAAAAGGTTTTAACATTGTAGCCCAACTCAGCCAGGGTTGCAGAAGCCGAAGCCCCAGCAAGTCCAGTTCCTACCACGATCACGTCTATTAATCGTTTGTTGGCAGGGCTCACTAAATTGATATTGCTTTTGTGTCGTGTCCACTTATCTGAAAGTGGCCCTTCGGGTATTTTTGAATCTAAAGATGCCATAACTTATGCGTTTAGATGATGGAATAGTGCGATGAAAACAAACCCTGCGGGGATGGCTATCGCGTATATTTTTGTGAAGTTTTTGATCGCGGGAGTGTATTTATTGTTCAGTCCCATCGACTGAAAAGAGGAACCGAATCCATGTAACAAATGAAGTGCCAAAAAGACGAAAGAAACGGCATACAATCCAACACGAACAGGACTGACAAATTTATGTACCAATTCATCATAATAGCGGTTTGGGTCATCAGGAAGCGCGGATATGTATTTATAATTCATTTCAGGAAACCAAAAATCATAAAAATGAAGTGCCAAAAAAGATAGCACGACCGCTCCTGAAAGTATCATGTTCCGGGACATCCAACTGGCATTTGCACTTCCTTTGTAAGTGCCGTATTTATTAGCACGCGCCGAACGGTTTTGAAGCTCCAAGACAAAGCCCATTACAAAATGAAAAATAACACCAAACATTAAAATGGGTTGAAGAAGAAATTGAACAATGGGATTGGTTCCCATAAAGTGTGACAACTCATTGAAAACCGATTCACTAACGACTGAGGTAAAGTTGATAGTAAAATGCTGCCCCAGAAATACGACTAAAAAAAGTCCGGAAAGTGCCATGGCTATCTTTCGAGCTATGGAAGATGATATCATAAGTTTATTCGATTCAATTAGCATTCAAAATTACTCTATAATAAGAATTGTTCCCAATACTCGGCTCTTTTTTTCTATGCTTTTAAAAATCTATAACAAATCTGCGAGTCTTGTTTATTGATTATAGAAATATGCGTCAAAAAATAAGGTCTTTATTAGACAAAATCAAAAAGGGAGTGAAATAGCCATGCCAAAAACTTGCCGGGCTTGTATTTGCGCCAAAGCATTATCATCGTACACCCACTGGAATTCTAAAAGTGCGCTAAGCAGTTTATTTACTTTCATTTCCACACTTAGGGTGTGGTCAACATCTACATTTTTGAACGCTTCCAAGTAGTTCGCTACCAAGTTTAGATGATTTCTCAAACGAATATTGGTAGCTATTGGCAGATCGTTTTGTATGGTAACTGCCATTCCAGCCTCCCAACGTGCGGATTTACCGGCAACCACGCCAAAGAATGCTTTGCCTTTTTCTAATGAACGGGTAAAGGTTCGGTCAACAACAATCACGCGTGCATTCAAGGGGTTGATGGCTACTTTTATGCGAGGGGTATGGGCATAGGTCACTCCCACACCCAAACTGAGATAGGCGGGTGAAAAAAAATTGGATATTTGTTTTCGATCGGAACTATTGTTTGTTCCTGTTGAGAAATCATATCCTGGAGCATTTTGTGTTTTCAGTTGGAAACTACTTGAAAAATTCCAAACTTTTTTAGAACGCAGCTGGACCGTAGAGTGGAATGTCAATTGATCATCCATCTTTCTAAAACTTGCTTCACCTTGCGTTCGCGCATAGCCTAAGGCAGCATCTAACAAATTATTCCACTCCCATTGCTCGCTACAATAATCCAACTGCCAGTCCAAACGCAGCGTACCGCTAAAATTATTGACACCTCCTGCGAGCCAGTTCGAAAAACTCGCTTGATTGAGTAAAACACCAATTTTTTTCTGATGATTCCAGAAAGCTAAACTATCCTTGTCTTTTTCTTGGCCAACCAATGAATTCAAAAAAATAAGCAAGCCTACAAAAACAATATTGGTTTTTGACTCTAACACCCAGGTAAAGATAAAGTTAACAAATGGCCTCTGTTTTTAAGGCTTTTTTTGAAGGGTAAAGGCGTGTTTTTGCAGATGTGTTGGCGTGGTTATTTCCAATACATAATCCCCTGGTTGTAAATAGATATTGCCATCAGCAGCCCTCTCTGATTCCTTTTGTTTTCGACCAAAAGTACTCTTGACAACCGCCTTTGTTAATGGATAACTATGTGATGAAAACCCTTTTTCTAATCGCCCTTTGATGGCATACAGTTTTTCTCCTTTCAAGGATTTTACCGTCAGCGTGTAGTCGGTTTCTTGGGCCGAAAAAACCATGAAATCATAATTGGGCTGCTGCCATTTACTCCAAGGATAACGACGGGTTCCCCAAGCTTTGGAATGCTTCTTTGAATCGGGAGCAAAAATTTGCAATGGTGCTTTGTTATCCCAAGCGTGAAGCGGGGCTAAATCAGCCCTGTAAATAGAACGTCCATGGGTTCCCACCAACAGATCGTTGGCCTCGGTTTGAATCACCAAATCATGAACTGCTACGCTAGGCAATCCTTCAGCGAATGCGTGCCATCGGTTCCCTCTATCAAAAGAAACATACACGCCTCTGTCCGTACCCAGATATAGGATGTCCTCTTTTACCGCATCTTCTATTAAAACATTCACAGCCGCTGCTGGTAAGTTTCCTGCCAGAGACTGCCACTGTTTACCACTATCATCACTAATATAAACATAGGGCTTGAAGTCATCCTTACGATACCCATTAAGGGTAGCATAAACACGGCTCTTTCGATGCTGTGAGGCCACTACTCGACTCACCCACAGGTCGCTGGGCAGATTTGTTGATAACAATTCCCAGTCCACACCACCATTGGGTGTTCGGTAAATCTGTCCATCATCACTTCCGGTGTATAGCAACCCAAATTGGAACGGTGACTCACTAAGGGTGGTAAGCGTCCCATAAGCAACATTTCCCTTTTTTCCTCCCTGGGTCAAATCGGGAGACAAGGCCTCCCAATCCCGCCCTTGATTGAACGATCGGTGCAACTTGTTACTGCCTATATAGAGAATATCTTGATTGTGAACGGACAGGGCTATGGGAGTTTGCCAATTGAATCGGAGCGGCGATTCTCCCAATTCGTGCTTAGGTTGTAACGCATCACGGCTTCCATTTTTCAAATCCAATCGATAATAATTTCCAAACTGAAAGCCGGTATACACAATATCACTATTGCGACGGTCGATGGCTACTTGCATCCCATCACCTCCCAAAATACGCTTCCATGGATAGCTTCCGCTGGCCTGCCATTGTCTGTTTTCAGAAGCGTTGTGAGGGCCTTTCCAAACGCCGTTGTCTTGCAATCCCCCATAGACATGATAGGGCGTTTCGTAATCGACATTGATGGCATAAAATTGTCCCACTTGAGGGCTGTTGTTTTTACTCCAGTGCGCCCCATCGGTATACGTTATATTGACCCCACCATCGTTTCCGTTGATTAAGTGCCCAGGCTGATTGGGATTGATCCACAAAGCATGGTGATCTGAGTGAACATTGGGCTTTGATAAACTCTGGAATGTTTTTCCGCCATCATTGGAGCCTAGGAAAGGAACTCCATAGATGTATATTTTATCTGAATTGAAAGGAGCTACATGAATGTGCCCAAAATAATAACCATAACTGTAGTAAACACCATTGAGATAATCTTCATGGGTTTTGAACCAGGTCTGTCCTCCATCTGTACTTTTGTATACCTCAGCACCAACAACGGGAGTGTCGAATAATTGGGCATTGGCATCTTCCAGGTACGTTGCCAAATCAATTGGTTTCACTGCTCCCGTTCGAACTTGATTTTTTAAATTCTCAGCTCGGTATTTTTCATGGAAGCCGTTACGTTTTAAATAATTATTAATTTTTTTATTGGGCAACGCCAAAAAGTCATCCACCGCCATTTTTTTGAATGCCTCTTTGGTCAGTTCATCCGATTTTTTTGGGACTTCTTTTTCTCTTCGAAATTGACTGTCATGGATGGCGTACAGGATTTGATCGTCAAAGATCGTAATCCCAATGCGTCCTACGCCTTCCCCGGTGGGAAAACCATTTGAACCGGTACTAATCTTTCGCCAACTTTGACCAGCGTCTTCACTTTTATAAATCCCCGAATGCGATCCGTTTCCAGTAAAATTCCATGCTTTCCGATCTTTTTCCCATGCTGTGGCATACAAGGTTGAAAAATCATTGGGTACCTTTGCCATATCAATAATCCCTGTTTGGTCATTGATGAAAAGGGTTTGTTCCCATGTGGTGCCCCCATCTTCTGTAACAAAGACCCCCCGCTGTAGATTTGGAGTATACAAATGGCCGGTAACCCCTACTACTAGGTGATTGGGATTGTCTGGATGGATCAGAATTTTACCAATGTGGTGACTGTCTGCCAAACCATGGTGGGTCCATGTAGCCCCGTTGTCCATCGTACGCAACATTCCAATACCGGCATAAGAGGAACGTGAAGCATTGTTTTCCCCCGTTCCTACCCAGAGCGTTCGACTGGGCCAATGCATGGCAATCTCACCCACATTCTGGGTGGGAGCATTGTCCATAATTGCTGTGAAACTAATTCCATTATCAAGTGTGTGCCACACACCTCCGGAGGCATATGCCACATAAAATTCAGTGGGTTGGTTTGGATTAACTGCCAAAGCTACCACCCGACCGCTCATGATAGACGGACCTATATTTTGAAAGGGAATATTTTTTACCAAAGATTCATTCACCAATTGTTCCTGATCGGAAACCGACTGAAACCAAGCCGAAGCAGGAGTCGGTTGTGCCCCCACCAATTGTACAAAGATCAAACCTATCCAAACACACCAAAATTGCCTCATGTTACATTGCTTTTAAGGCTGTTAAAGTATAATAATTTGTGCAGTAAACAAGAGAATAATCCAAAGAAGGAGCTCTTTGTTTGGCAGAAAATCCGTTACCTTAGTCCATATGAAATATACTCCTCTACCCGCTCATTGTTATCAAGCAAACCGATCTCGATTTGGGCAGGCAATGCAACCCAAAAGCCTTGCCATTTTTAACTCCAACGATCTGTATCCCATCAGTGCGGACAGCACACTCCCGTTTGCTCAACACACCGACATGCTTTATTTGACGGGGGTGCACCAAGAAGAGACCATCCTATTGATTTTTCCCGATGCTGCAGACGCTACGCAAAGGGAAATTTTGTTTTTACGGGAGACCAACGAACACATTGCCGTTTGGGAAGGGGCCAAACTAACGCAAGATCAGGCACGAGAAAGAACGGGTATCCAAACCATCCATTGGGTGGATGATTTTGAACGCATCTTTTTTGAACTCGCTGCACAATGTGACACGTTCTATTTCAATAAAAATGAACATTACCGAGCCGCAGTAGAAACACAAACCCGAGAGGATCGCTTTATAGAATGGGCAAAGAAAAACTACCCAGCTCATCAAACAGCACGCAGCAATCCTATTTTACAACAACTCCGGGCTATAAAATCGAAAGAAGAAATTCAACAGATAGCACACGCCTGTACCATCACAGAGAAAGGATTCCGAAGAATTCTCCCTTTTGTCAAACCAGGCGTATGGGAATTTGAAATCGAAGCTGAATTCAGTCATGAATTTTTACGACAACGAGCCGATGGTTTTGCCTACCAACCCATTATTGCCGGTGGCAAGAACAGCAATGTTTTACATTATCTCGAAAACAGCCGTCAGTGTCAAGAAGGGGATTTGCTGTTAATGGATGTTGGAGCAAGCTATGGATATTATCACAGTGACATGACCCGAACCATCCCTGTTTCCGGTCGATTTACAGCCCGACAACGCGCCGTATACGAAGCGGTTTTACGTGTTAAAAAGGAAGCAACCCAAGCACTACGACCGGGTGTACTCTGGAAAGAATTTCATGTAGAAGTAGGAAAACTCATGACACGTGAGCTGCTTTCTCTGGGACTCTTAAGCAAAGTTGACATCCAAAATGAAGATCCCAAAAGACCTGCCTATAAAAAGTACTTTATGCATGGCACCTCGCACCACTTGGGCTTGGATACACATGACTACGGACTATTACATCTTCCTATGGAGGCCAATATGGTCTTCACTGTCGAACCTGGGATATACATTCCTGAAGAAGGATTTGGTGTTCGGCTCGAAGACAATGTTGTTATTCAAAATGATGGGGAACCGATCAACCTCATGGCAGGCATTCCCGTTGAACCCGATGCTATAGAAACGTTGATGAATTCTTAATTTTTTGCAGGAAAAACAATTTCCGTTTTCAAGTCCGCGGCTGCGGTTTCTTTGGGATTGTTCCAGTAAATCTCCATGGGAGGTCTTTTTCCGAGCGGCTTAAATTTTTTTGCCCGCTGGTGCATCATCCCTGCTGATCAGGCATTGGCTATATGTCGGTATGGCCCTTTGTGAACAATCGAATACGCTGACATTGCTGGTAGGGTTCCTGTTTCATATGCAGCAGACAGTTCTTTGGGTAACTGAATCATCGGAAGGGCAGCCGTATAAACAACCTTTTGACCGACAAGGTCTCAGCGATGATAGATGCTAAAAGGGGCTCCAACTTGCAAATTTTTCCAATCCTGGTGAACGTATTGCATGAGTTGTTCAAAATCTTTCTCCATGGACTCACCGATTTCGTGAATCGCCGTCTTTCGCTTCAATCCAACATAGGAAACAGCTTCTAAACTTTTGATTCCTTGAAAGGATAGTTCAGACTGGGTTTTACCTGTTTTAATCCAATCCTTTAATAACCGTAAGCCTCTTTGATAATCGGAATGAATGTAGGCTGTCATGGATTTTTTCATCCAAAACAAAAAGAAGGGCAAGTGACTTTCCATCGTCCATCGAACAACAGTTCCGAGCGTACTTTCTTCCAAGTGAAAAGCTACTTTTGCAAACGATTTCCACGGTTTTAAAAATTGCAAATCCATTGCTAAATAATCGTAGCTTTCTGATTTTTCTGTCAGCATCATTTGTCCGGCACCCACAATTTTTCCATCCCATTGATAGGCGTCGCCCGAAGGAGAGACATGTACTTTACAATCGGGCTCAGCCAATAGCCAAGGTGACCATGTAGTCCAATGGTGAAGATCACTAAGTAAAGGGTAGATATGACTGACTTTTTCCTTGATGAGGATGCGTTCCTCAATTTTCATTGTAGACATGGGGGGTAGGTTTTAGTTCCACAAATTGCCGATGATTTTAACGGCCTTGTCCTACGAACATAAATAAAAAATCTGAATTAGCAATCACAACCCTTTCCACAATCCTTCTTCGATTCAGAGGAAACAAAAAAGCGGCGGTGTAGCACCCGAAGGGCTAAAAAAATTGAGATACTAACCAAAAGAAATTGAATGGTTTCCATCAAAGCAAGAGTTGATAAGCACCAAAGGCACTAACGTAGGCGATAAGCGTCATAAAGCCCAATTGAAGAAGGGGCCACTTCCAGCTATTGGTTTCTTTTTTGACAATTGCCAGCGTGCTCATGCATTGCATGGCAAATGCATAAAACAACATTAAAGAGATGCCCGTGGGTAAATCAAAAAGGGGGGAACCATCAGCCCGTTTCTCTTGGGCCATTTTGTTTTTAATAGGCGTTTCTTCATCGCTTCCCACACTGTAAATCGTAGCTAAACTCCCTACAAATACTTCTCTTGCAGCAAAAGAACTGATTAATGCGATACCTATTTTCCAATCGTAACCCAAAGGGCGTATAACGGGCTCAATTGCTTTTCCAAGCAAACCAATGTATGAGTGTTCCAATCGATGGGAAGCAATTTTAGCATCCAAAAGCTCGGGTGCGATCCCTTGTTCTTCTACAATGCGCTCCGCATCTGAAAAGGCTTTCCCAGGACCAAAAGAAGCCATCAACCAAAGTAAAACAGAAATGGCTAAGATGATTTTTCCTGCCTCAGTAACAAAAGATTTTGTTTTTTCCAAAACCGTAATGGCTACATTTTTTAGTAGCGGCATCTTGTAGTTTGGCATTTCAACCACAAAGTAACTTTTTTTGGTAGTTTTAAAATACCTTTTAAGAATCCAAGAAGAAAGAAGTGCCATTACAAAACCCAACAGATACAAAGCCATTAAAGTCAACCCCTGCATATTAATCCCAAGAAAGGTTTGTTCGGGAATAACAAGGGATATTAAAATAAGATATACAGGTAACCGAGCGGAACAGGTAGTAAACGGAGTGACTAGTATGGTCAACAACCGTTCTTTCCAATTTTCGATATTTCGTGTCGCCATTACCGCTGGAATGGCACAAGCCGTACCAGAAATTAGAGGAATAACGCTTTTTCCACTCAATCCAAATCGTCGCAAGCCTCGATCCATTAAAAATACGACCCGACTCATGTAACCCGACTCTTCCAAAAGCGCTATAAATAAAAATAAAAATGCAATTTGAGGAATAAATATGACGATCCCCCCAAGGCCCGGGATGACCCCTTCGGACAACAAACTAGTAAACAATCCCGGTGGCAGTTGTACATTGATCCATTCACTTAATTGAGCAAAACTAGAATCGATAAAATCCATTGGGACACTACTCCAATCATAGATAGATTGAAAAATCAACAACAGAAGTGCAAAGAAGAAAACATAACCCCAAAATTTGTGGACTAAAATACGATCGATTCGGCTCCGCCAATCTGAAGCAGCCGTCCGATCCACACGATATACTTTTTTCAGGATTCCATTGATAATTTGATACCGTTTGATGGTTTCTTTTTGTTGCAGCCGTTTGAGAGCGGCATCGCTTTGTATTTTAAAATCAGTGGCATCCTGAATGCGATTGCGTTCAATTGAAGAGAAGTTAACGTCTTGTGTAATAACCAACCAAAGCTTGTAAAGCGATTCATCGGGAAAGGTTTTCTGAAGTCGTTGAAAATACTCTGGATCAATAGATTCAAGGGCTAACAGCGGTGTGGTTGGTAGGCTGCGGTAAGCGATGATCGCTTTTTTGATGGCTTCAATCCCTTCTTGCTGACGCATACTGGTCAGTATTACTTCCGTTCCTAAGTGTTCTTGTAGTGTGATGCTATCCAACTCAATCCCCTTGCGCTGCATTTGATCTGCCATATTAATCACTAAAAGAGTGGGGATTCCCAAATCCTTGATTTGTGTAAACAACAAGAGATTGCGCTTTAAGTTCTCAACGTCTGTGACAACCACAGCTACATCCGGAAAATCTTTGTTATTGCGATTCAAAAGTAGTTCAATGACAACACTTTCATCCATAGATGAGGCATTGAGACTATAGGTGCCTGGAAGATCTAAGATTTGTGCCTTTGTGGTTCGATCCAAACGGCACCGTCCTTCTTTTTTCTCCACCGTTATTCCGGGGTAGTTACCAACTTTTTGTTTCAGCCCAGTCAAAGCATTGAACACCGATGTTTTACCTGTGTTTGGATTTCCAATCAGTGCAACTTTGATGTATTGTGCCATAATTAGTTGCGTTCAATCTCAATAAGGGCTGCAACGTCTTTTCGAATGGCCATGTGGCAACCGTCAATTTCTAAATAGAGCGGACAACTGAAGGGCGCTTTGTGAAGTAAACATACTTTATTCCCTGGCAAACACCCCATTTCAATTAATTTGAGTGGGAGTTTTTCTGTTTCAAAAGCAACGATGGTTGCGTCTTGTCCAGGTTCCAAAGAATCAAGAAAGGGCATTATTTAGAATGATTTTAAAAGACAAAAATAGCACAAAAATGTTTAGAACCACCAGAAATTTAAATTAAGGCTGCGGAAACTCTTTCTTCAATACTTGGATATCGGCAAGTAATTGTTCAACGGAAGCAGTATCAGTACCGTCATAAAAACCTCGAATGCGCCGCTGGGGATCAACCAGAACAAAATTCTCCGTATGTATCATATCATAGGGGCCACCATCACCGTCGTCTTTAGCCACAAGAAAAGATTTCCGCGCCAGGGCATAAATTTCTTTTTTCGGTCCCGTAAGCAGGTTCCATTTTTGGTCAATGACTCCTTTTTCGATGGCGTATTTTTTAAGCTGTGCCACACTATCAATCTCTGGAGTAACGCTAAAAGACAACAAGCGTATCTGATCATCATTTTCGAATTGGGTTTGCAGCCCACGCATGTTATCAGTCATAATGGGACATATGCTGGGGCAAGTAGTAAAGAAAAAATCTGCAATATATATCTTGTCTTGTACCCATCGTTGGTCAATGCGTATCCCATCTTGGTTGACCAAACTAAAATCAGCTATGCGATGGTATTTTTTGACATGCTGTAAAGTACTATCCACCAATTCAAAGTTTACCATGGCGGGCTGATAGATGGGTAAAACTTTTTGAGGTTGGAGTGCTTTGTAGAAAAGATAGAGGATCCCTATGCTAATGGTTCCAAAAAGCATCAAAAAACGGCGGTATTTTTGAAAAAAAGAAAGCACGTATTTTTTCTCAAAGGTACATTTTGTTTGGAAAAGCCACGTCTAAAAACAACCTCTTTACAGAACGTTAAATTCCCGGCTAAAGAATCAAAAAAAGACTATTTTTGAGCCAATAATTACGCTATGAGTCCATTTGCTATCAAAGCAATCCAATTGTTGCTAAGTCTTTCTATTCTAATTATACTACATGAATTAGGGCACTTTATTCCCGCACGGATTTTCAAAACACGGGTTGAAAAGTTCTTCCTTTTCTTTGACATTAACTTTGCCCTGTTCAAAAGAAAAATCGGTGACACAGTCTATGGTATCGGTTGGTTGCCCCTCGGTGGATATGTCAAGATTGCTGGGATGATTGATGAAAGCATGGATACCGAACAAATGAAACAACCACCGCAACCTTGGGAATTTCGCTCCAAACCGGCATGGCAACGCTTGATCATCATGCTTGGAGGGGTGACTGTCAATCTTTTTCTCGGGTTTTTTATCTACATGATGATTCTATTTGTTTGGGGAAAAGACACCCTCCCAACCAGTGCCGTTCCTTTGGGTATGAATCCGACTCCCGTTGCACAAAATGTGGGATTTCAAGAAGGTGATAAAATTCTTGCCATAGACGGGAAACCGTCTGATGATGTTTTGAATGTCAACCGTTTTTTGTTTTTGAGAAATGTGGCAACAGTTGAAGTAGAACACCAAAATGGGGAGCAAGAGACGCTTTCCATTCCCGATAATTTTGGTACACAAATGTTTGAAAGTGGTGAGCTTCAGGTACTTTTCCCTTTGCTACCAGCGATTGTAGATTCTATCACCCCCAATGGTCCGGCGGCCAATGCGGGAATGTTGCCAAAAGATAAAATCATCGCGGTCAATGCTACCCCAGTTGCCCATTGGACTGCATTTACACAACAAGTAAAGAGCCAGCAAACGGACTTAAACATCGTGATTGAACGAGCTGGAAAGATTGATACCCTTAAGAATATACGAGCTCTTGACGGCAAGATAGGTGCCAACAAACTCCGCCTAGGTATTGAAGCTATTCATGTGGATTTAGGACTGTTTGAAAGTATCCAAGAGGGTTTTTCGTATGGATATTGGACATTGTATGATTACGTATCGCAATTCCAGTATGTTTTTACCAAAAAAGGAGCTACGCAAGTAGGTGGTTTTGGTGCGATCGGAAACCTCTTCCCACCCCGTTGGGATTGGCGTGCTTTTTGGTCCAGTACGGCATTTATATCGATCATGCTAGCTTTTATGAATGTCCTGCCGATTCCCGCTCTTGACGGTGGCCATGTGGTTTTTTTACTTTATGAAATGGTATCGGGGCGCAAACCACATGACAAGGTTCTAGAATACGCACAAGTGATTGGTTTCTTTTTAATTCTTGGATTGGTCATTTTTGCCAACGGCAACGACGTCTATCGCTATCTGTTTGGAAGCTAGATTTTTTGATGTTTCCCCTACGCCCCCTGTTGGGAGTTTCTTATCTTTGACCAAACTACAAACTATATCTACATGAAAAAGCTCGTTTTATCGGTATTCGTTGTGGCTTTGTTCACCCTTCCTACAGCCAGCTGGAGCCAAGTACAAAAAGTAGTCATCGAAGACTTTATCGAACAGCACCAAGGTTTTGAAGAAAACGATGAGGGTGAAATTATCCCCATCAACATCAAAGAAATAAATAAGAAAATTCGGTTTTTCGTTGAGGAAAAATATTCTAATGTAGAGTACACCCGGAATATCATATGGGATTCCTACGAAACCTTTATCAGTCCTTTTGACAAATTCCACTATCACACCTTTATATGCCAAATAAAAGTCAAAGAACTGCAACGTTTGAAATACCTAGAGGTGACTTACAACCCTCTAGATGGCAAGGTCAATAGTGATTTTGAGTGGTACGAAGAGCAAGAAGAATTCTATCCCAAAAAAGAGATTGAGGAAAAAACAGAAGAGGAGAATTAAAACATTTTTTTTAGGCACAAATATCGAAATAATGTATATTTGCGCCGCTAACAATCCTCCTTAGCTCAGTTGGTTAGAGCATCTGACTGTTAATCAGAGGGTCCTTGGTTCGAGCCCAAGAGGAGGAGCAACCGTAGCCGCTACGCTACACATTCCTAACCTCTAAACCCTGCACAACAAGTGCGGGGTTTTTTCTTATTTATTATCGATTCTTTTAATAACTTTCTAAACATACTAAGTTAAAGTAAGAGGTGAGGGTCATGTAATGTAGTTATGGCAATTGCTATCATTTTTTACTTTATCCCACTATACATTTGGATTAGCGGTTGGCTTA
Source organism: Flavobacteriaceae bacterium (assembly GCA_049890035.1). Classification (GTDB taxonomy): domain Bacteria; phylum Bacteroidota; class Bacteroidia; order Flavobacteriales; family Flavobacteriaceae; genus UBA11891. The sequence goes on from JBMHCG010000043.1 coordinate 193,136, forward strand.
GACGAAAAAAAATAAATAGTTGTTTTTTATTTGATTTAATAAAATAAAAACAAATCAATTCTAAACCAACCCTGTCGAAGCGGGTAAGCGAAGCATTGTAGTAAAGATTGTTGATTATTGAATACAGTAATCCCCTTACCGCTAAAAGCAGCTCTTTGGGTTACTACTTACATTTCCTCAGACCAGTACGTTCTCATCACGCATATCAGGTTTATAGTAAGTCCTTTTTTGTGCCTATCGGAGAAACCTCAACCACTATTTCTAGATATTATTTCAATCTCGAAGTTTACTATCCAATACCTAACCCACCACTTTTTCGGATTTGCATCCCATGCTTCTGGGCGTAACGTTTAACATAGCTCCTGATACTATTACCTTGACACATATATACAATTAGAATGTACTTGATTTGTTAAGCAGATGTAGGTGCAATAATGTTGGTAAGTCGATACGATTCAATGTAAAGTCCTGTAAAAATTAGCTCTTGCGAATTAATAAGTTTCTCAATTAGATGTATTCGAAACTAAATCATAGGCATATCCTCTTCACTAAGTTCAGGTACTTCTAATCCTCTCTAATAGGTGAGACTTACTTTGATTGAAGAATAAACCACTTCCCAATGCTAAAGGATTGTACTTGGATCAAAAGGTGTTAAACTAAAATATCCTCAGTTTTTTTATATTGTAGATGATAACCGTAAACCGTTCAAATGAAGAATTCTGTTTCCCTATTCATATTATCATTTATACTGATTTATAGCTGTTCAACTGAAGAAGATACAGCTGTCCAAACACCTAATATTGTTCAGACGCCTGATCCTGAACCAGTAGCAGAAACTCCAACAATAA
>JBMHCG010000044.1:0-38113 GCA_049890035.1 Flavobacteriaceae bacterium
GGCCTATGTTCAAGAAATAGATTCAGATGGTAATTTACTTGTTCTTAGTTCAACAGTTACAGGCACCCCTGCTATACAACTCAATCAGGGGGTTACTATGGTCGCTGGAGTTGGATCTTCCACTTTCTTTATTGGAAATACCAGCTCAAACACTCATTATTTCTTTCCGAAAGAAACTACTACTGTAGGGCAGGTACTAGCTGTTTCCTCTGCTACAACCAATGAATTGGTATTTCAAAATGTATCGGAACTCGAACAACAGGACCTTGAAGATGTGCTTACGCAAGACAACACAGCGGATATGAGCATGAATATTCAGTCACAAACCATTTCGAAAAGCCTTCGTGTTGATGGGAAAGCCGAATTGGGGTGGTCCACGGCAACCGATACCCTAATCAGTCTGGGAAGTGATGATGGGGATGATTTGGATATTAATGCCACCATTTCCTCAGATGTAGGATTTCGAACGGACAATTTTTACGACTTCGGTTCTTCCCTTAGAAATTTAAAAAACGTGTATTCTCGGAACATTGTTTCCAATGACAATCTTACCCTATCGTCTAGCAGTACAGCCGCCAACAACCAGTTGCAATTTGATCTGGACGGTACTGTAAAAGCAGGGGTCAATTCTTCTTCTTTCTTTATTGGCAGTGATTCCAACCGCTATGAATTTCCGTCAAATAATCCAGGAAGTACGGGATATATACTTGAATATACCACAACCAACTCGGTGACTTGGGTAGCGTCTCCAGAGTCGCTTCCCACAGGGACTGCTACAGGAGTTGTTTTGCGTTGGGACGGATCGGACTGGGTGGAATCCACAGCGATTCGGATTGCCCCCGGATCGGGCTTTACTCCCTCCAATACGATTTGGATCAATCAATCAATTACCCCGAGTGGTACTTTAACTTTGGGCGATGATACCAATGACTTTGAAAATGTATATACCGACTCGGTTGAAAGCAACACAGACTCTTTAACATTAACAGCCAATAGCGTAAGTGCTTATCTAGAGCCCGATGCTGACGATTTAATAACTTTAGATAATGTAAGTATATTTAAAAGTGGAACGGAATCATTTACGTTTACACAAGCGGGTGGTGCTTCTATTTATTTGAAGAGACAGAGTAGTTATGGTACACTTGAATTAGATGATGATGCCTCTTTAGCTAGTGGTGTTAACAATACAGCTTTTGGAATAGCTGCAATTTATCCAACAACTGACGGATCATTTGAGTATAACACTGCTATTGGTTATGAGGCTATGAGTTCATCCTCCCTAGGTGATGCGCAACGGAATGTTGCTATTGGAGCAAGATCAATGGCTGATTTAAATGGTGGAGATGACAATACAGCCATAGGTGCCTATTCGATGCAAAATATCATAGGAGGAAACAATAATGTTGGTATTGGCACTTACGCACTTAATGCATTGACAGATGGTGAAGCCAATATATCCATTGCAAAAAATCAAGGTGCGCTAACTACAGGAGATAGAAATATTGCTATTGGCTTTTCTGCATTAGATAATAATTCGACATCAAACGATAATGTAGCTATTGGAACTGAAGCTTTATCTTCAACTTCATCAGCAAGTAATGTTGCTATAGGTAACTATGCGCTTCGCTTAACTTCAACTGGAGCAGAAAATGTTGCCATTGGGACACGAGCTGGACGATATAATCAAACAGGGTCCGGAAATATCTTTATTGGAAATGATTCTGGAAATAATTTATCACATACTGATGGAGAAGATAATATCATTATTGGTAGTAACGCCAGGTTTAGTAATAGTGGTATTGAAAATTCGGTTGCAATAGGTAGTGGTGCCGTAGTGGTTAGCAGCAATACAATTTATCTCGGGGGTTCGCTAACTGAAAAAGTTATTACAACGGGTAAAGTCGAAGCTGCTTTGGGATTACAATTAGGTTCTTCAAGTACAAGATATAATTTCCCAACCAAAATAGGGTCTACAGGTCAAGTATTAACGGTTTCTTCTACTGCAAATCAATTGTACTTTGCCGACGCTTCGGGAGGTTCTACGACACCAACGCTGGATCAGGTGACGACTCAAGGAAGTGTTACAACCAACGATATTGAAGTTGGGGGATTAACGGTTTCAGGGACTACTGGGCTAACTATTAGAAATGGTTCGGATCGTTATATTTTACCCACTTCAGAGGGAACGGCAGGGCAATCATTAATAGTTTCGACCACCACAAGTCAGTTGATTTTTTCATCGCCATATTACTTGATTGCTGATCATGCTACTGGAGAAGCACTTACACAAGGTACTGAAATTGGAGGTTTTACTGTTGCTTCAAATAATGGTATTACCATTAGTGGTGGAGATACATTTAATCTACCTGCGGGTAGAATATATGAATGCACGGGATATATAAGACTAGATAGTACCTCCACCGATGTAGATATGACTTTTACTTTTGAAGAAGGAGGGTCCACTACTGGGGTTTCAGGGGTAACTGTACGTGATGGTACGAGTGGCTTAATTACTCAAGTTCCCGCTAAAGCGATTGTTGATGCCACATCTTCAGCTAAAACGGTCATTTTAAATATATCTACGCTTGTAGTTGCAGCCAATTCTGATAAAGGAGGTACTTACGTGGTTATAAAAGAACTTTAACCTTTAATTATTCGCATCATAAAAATCTCAGGTTCAAATCTGGCTTTTTGATAGGCTTTTACAGCACTTTGGTTTTCGGCATAGACCGTCAATTGAAACTCTTCATAACCCCTTGCTTTTCCCCATTCAAATAAATACGATAAAATTTTACCATTGACACCCATACCTCGATAGGCTGGAACCACTTATATAAATCTGAGATAGACATAGGTTTTAGTGACTATGTAATATGGATTTTTGCGATAAGTGCGCTAGCCTGATCCAACCACCACCTTCTTGGCTTCGGCAACAACTACCGCTACTTCAAGGCTTTTTATATAAGCCTCTAAATCGTAACAATTAAAAATATCTTGTGTCAAAATAGGCGCATACGGCCGTTCATAAGTGATCAAATCTTGTTCAAATTCCAATAAGGTGGGAAGCTCATCCAACCGAGCTGGACGTAATTTAATAGTAGAATGTTTCTTTGTGATCCTTTTAATGTGCAACCTTTATACCCGAAAACATACCTTAAAAGCAATAAAGTATCCACTCACAATGATACTTTGGTTAATTCTCCACTAAAAAATAGTATTTTACCTTTTCACTTTTTGATTTTTTTTGACAATGAAAAATATGTTATTACCCTTCATTTGGCTTGTATGGATTCCTTTATTCACCATTGCTCAATCCAAGAGCAACTTCGCCCCTATTGATGTTTTTGGTCTGCAATACGTCCAGCAACCTAAGATTAGTCCTGATGGAAAAACCGTGGTGTATCGACGTATGAAGATGGATATTCAAAAAGACCGAAGCATGGGAAATTTATGGAAAATCCAAAGCAATGGTTCGGGGCATCAAAAACTCACCTCTTTTGATGGGAATGAATTTGGTGCGGTATGGTCGCCTTCGGGAGATCGGATTGCCTATGCTCGAAGTACTGATCAAGGGAGTGAAATTTATGTTTATTGGCTACAATCGGGAAAAACAGCACGTCTATCACAACTGAACGGAAGTCCCTCGGCACTAAGCTGGTCCCCAGATGGTCAACAATTGGCTTTTCGAATGAAAGTAAAATCAAAAGTGCCCAACTTAATAAAAATGCCACCGAAACCCAAAGGGGCTCAATGGGCACCCCCTGCTAGAATTACCGATCGACTATACCATGAAGCTGATGGTAGTGGTTATATTACTCCGGGGTTTGCACATGTTTTTGTGATGGATGCATTGGGGTCAACTCCTCGGCAAGTGACCCGCGGTGATTTTCAACACAAAGGGCCTATTTCATGGCATCCCAAGGGGGACAAACTATATATTACAGCCAACCGAAATGAAGATTGGGAATACGATTTTCGAAATTCTGAGGTGTATGAAATCACCCTAACTACTGGCGACACTAAGGCCTTAACTGATCGCCCGGGACCGGATTACAACGCCATAATCTCTCCCAATGGACAGTACATTGCTTATTTGGGCTATAAAGACAAAACACAAGCCTACCAAAACCGACAACTGTGGATCATGGATCCCCAAGGAAAAAACCATACCCTTATCAGTGGCACCATTGATTCGAGCATTTCACAAATGCAATGGGATGATAAAAGCCAAGGACTTTATGTAAGCTATGATCAAGAAGGCGATACAAAAATTGCGTATTTAAAACGTGATGGAGGTTTTCGACTTGTAGCCGATCACTTAGGAGGCACCAGCATTGGTCGCCCCTATGGGGGAGGGTCGTTTTCCGTGGCCACCAAAGGACAGATAGCCTATACCCTTGCCTCTCCCTATGCCCCTGCCGAACTCGCCATCGTCACAACCAAAGGACAACAACAACTTACAAATATTAACAAAGCCGTTTTGGGTCAGCGCACCCTTGGAACCGTCAATGAGATCCGCTATACATCATCTTTTGACGGTCGGTCGATTCAAGGATGGGTTGTCTATCCCCCTGACTATGATGCAACGAAAAAATACCCCCTATTAGTGGAAAATCATGGGGGTCCTATTTCTAACTACGGCGCCCGTTTTTCTGCAGAAATCCAACTCTACGCTGCTGCTGGATACATCGTTTTTTACCCCAACCCAAGGGGCAGTACGAGCTATGGCGAAGAGTTCGCAAACTTGCTCTACCATAATTACCCAGGTGAAGATTATCAAGACGTCATGGACGGGGTAGATCACCTCATCGAAAAAGGACTGGCGCACGAAGACCAACTGTATGTTACAGGCGGCAGTGCTGGGGGTATTATGACCGCTTGGATGATAGGAAAAAACAACCGATTTAAGGCAGCAGTCGTTGTAAAACCAGTGATGAATTGGATAAGTAAAACGCTGGTAGCTGATAATTATTTTTACTATGCCAACAATCGCTTCCCAGGACAACCATGGGAAAACTTTCAAGCCTACTGGAACTTTTCACCTTTGTCACTGGTAGGAAATATCGAAACACCTACCATGGTCATGGTAGGTATGAATGATCTACGTACCCCACCTAGCGAAGCCAAACAATTGTATCACGCCCTAAAAATAAGGAAGATTCCCACAGTGCTAGTAGAAATTCCCCAAGCCAGTCATGGGATAGCGAAACGACCTAGCAACCTGATAACGAAAGTTGCCCATATCCTTGCATGGTTGGAAAAATATCGATAAAAACATTTAACGACGGACGTAAATAAAACCTTTATAAACATCCCGATTGCCTAATTTGAGTACATAAAAATAGGTGCCCTCGGGAAGCTGTGTACCACTTTTCAGTTTACCTACATTAGAAATTCCAGACCAATCATTTTCGTATCTCAAACTTTGGTATACAACCAAACCCTCTCGATTGTAAATAGTGACCTCACGTTGTGTAAAATGCAACAGACCCTCTATTTCCCATTGATCATTGGTTCCATCCCCATTGGGCGAGATGGCATTTGGAATCCGCAAAGGAGTTACATACAATTGGACTGCATTGGTATAAGCCCCTGGATCACAAACATCCCCTGGAAAGCGATAGAATGCACGAAAAGCATAATTATTCCAGTTCCTTTTTGGATTTTCAAATCGCAAACCAGTATCTGTCTGATTCACAATAACGTCTAAATCATCTATGGGGTTCCATTGTCCAATTTGTAATATTGGATCATAATCAATGCTAAATTCCCAGGAAACTAAAAGCGCAGCAGAAGTAACCAGCGGAATGTACAGAGGCGTATCTAAAACAATAGGAATCCTTTTATTTTGTATGTAGGCAATAGCGTCCGAGGGTGCTTCTAAAAAATCAAAAATCAAATTAGCATCCGCATCCATTGGAGAAGTATAGCCCGGAAAAGTTTCAACTTGACCCTCCTGATTGATCGTAAGCTCCCCTGTTCCCAGGAGTCCATTTGCATCTCCGTCTTCAAAACCCGCCTCAACCACATCCAAACACCCATCACCATCACTATCCAAATCCAAGCGATTGGGAATGCCGTCCGAATCAACGTCTTGATTGCCTTCTACAATGTCTAGTATGCCGTCATTATCGTCATCGACATCCAAAGCGTCAGGAACGCCATCGCCATCGGAATCCAATTCTGTTTCAACATTCCCAGCAAGGGTTTCCGTAGCTGTCCTATTGTCTGCTTCTACTGTGGTCACAGAAGTGGAGGAACTACTAGCTGTGTTTGATGGAATCGTAGCAGAAGTCGTAGTGGATGAAGGCGTAGAGGACGTGCTACCGCTACTTCCACTGCTCGCAACGGGTGAAGTGGGAGCGGTGTCATCATCAAGAGTTGTTACTGCGAGCGTTTGATTGGCTAGGGTCAAAAATGTGGGAGGACCCGAACTGATGGATAAGGTAATTGTTGTAGTGATATCTCCATCTACAAGGGTATCCGACACCCCTGCTACTGTTACCACCTGAGGAACATTCCAGTTTAGGGGAGTAAATAGCAGTTGGGTAACCGTCATACTGATTTCTGTCACATCCCCATTGGTCAAATCGATAATAACATTTGAAACGGGTTGGCTGTTCAACACAACAGTAAAGCTAGCCGTACTCGTGGGGTCTTCCAATACGTTGGAACTAACAGCAGTCACAGTAAACCCAGCTGTATCGTCATCCAAAGTATCAACCGATACCGTTTGACTTGCCAGTGCTGTAAATACAGAAGGACCCGAACTGATGGATAAGGTAATTGTTGTAGTGATATCTCCATCTACAAGGGTATCCGATACCCCTGCTACTGTTACCACCTGAGGAACATTCCAGTTTAGGGGGGTAAATAGCAGTTGGGTAACCGTCATACTGATTTCTGTCACATCCCCATTGGTCAAATCAATAATGACATTCGATGTTGGTTCGACATCCAAAACTATCGAAAAAGTCGCTGTACTACTGGAATCCTCTACTACATCAGAGCTAATTGCAGTAACTGAAAACCCAGGGATTTCATTATCTAGCACTTGGAGATTATAGACCAAATCCCCCAAAGGGACATAACACGCGTTACTCAAAACATCACTCACAGAAAAGGTAAGCGTTGCAGAGACTGCACCGTCTGCAATACTATCATCAATAGCAAAAAGAGTTCCTGATTGTGTAACACTCCAATCGGAAGCTGTAAAAGTAAATAGCGTTGGTGATACACTTAATTGAGACGTTGGACTCACACTAGCTGCAACCACAACAGTAGAAGTCGGTTGATCCGATAAGGCTAGCCCAAAAGTGGTACTACTCCCTCCTTCACTAAGTATCAATGAGGGGCTTACGGGTGCCCAACCCGCATCGGTAATATACAGGTTGGCTACAGCTGAAACTGCAGTGCTACAGGCATATTGTGGGGCACTAATAACAACACGATACGCTTGCGTGTCTAGTGAGATAGGAGGATTAATTAAAGTGAGTGTGGTAGAATTGACTCCCGTCTGCGTGACAGTGTTGGCCAAATCCAGCCAAATTCCTCCACTATCGATTTGCCATTGGAACGAATAAATATTACTGACATTCGGTGCCACTTCAAAGACAGCATCCTCTCCCAAACAGATGTATTGCGAAGTAGGGCTGGCGGAAATACTGGGTGGGCTTGTATTTTCTTGGAAATCAAAAATAGTATTGGAATTGGCATCACTGGGTGTCAGATACCCCCCTGCTCCAACAACTCTCCCCAAGCTATCAACAGTTGGTGTGTTGGTTCCCAGCTTCCCTTTGTTATTATAATCTGGGTCTCCGAATACAGCAGTTGAATTCCCATCTGTAAAACCTGCTTCCAGAACATCATCACAACCATCATTGTCACTGTCATAATTTATGTAATCCCCTACTTTGAAAAAAGAAAGTCCAACATAGGAGGACACATAATAGTAGCGAAGCTCTATTTGGCCAGCAAAAGTAGAGGTTGCTGTGCTGTTCTTTACTTCATGAGTGAATTCAATTTCTGTTATTTCATGGGATTTAAAGTAAAATTGTGAACTGGATACAGTCCCACTCCACTTAAATCGTATTTCTTCAGAAGTAAACGAGGTCAATCCCGATTCATATACACCATCGTGGTCTGTATCAATCAACAACTCTCCACCGTTATCGATGACGGTTATTGTTTTTCCATATTCTGTTGTATCATACTTCGTGGTAGCTAATGTGAAATATTCATCGGCACTTCGTGTGCTAGAAATAGAATTCGACTCCTCCAAATAAAAATTCATAAAATCCAAATTGACTAAAGAGCTTACGTAATTATGTGTGTAGGTCAAAGAATGATCACCTGCGGGGAGGGTAGAATTGAATGTACCGCTAGAATCCCCTGTCAGAGTTCCATTAACCGTTGTAAATGTACCTGTTAAGGATGTATTCGTTGAAGCATCACTAAAAATAACGATGGGAGAAATAATAGTAGTGAGATTGATTGAAGCATCTCCTAATGACTCCACGATATTATCAATTCCGTCATTTTCTAAATCCAAATCGACATTATCAATCACCCCGTCTTGATCCAAATCGGCCGGACATACGGGTACATAATATTCCATCGAAGTATAGGTCTTGGTATTACAACTAATCGTACCATCAACACGATATCTTCGATATTGATTATTTGTTCTTAAAGTTGCAGAATTCGTTATAGCAATGGTTGTAGGCACTTCCCATGAAGCACTATCATAATTGAATCCATACCATTGAAAGCTATCAAACTCGGTACGGTTGGAAATCCCTAAAACAACCCGATCGGAACAGTCTCCATATTCGGATGCATATCGGTACGAATCAACTTCGATAACGGGTGGGTTTTGAAAACCCGAATAAAAAGATCCTGATGTAGCAGCACCATCTCGCGTATAGTATGATAAGTAAATTTTACCTGTAGAGGAAACTGTTACATTGCCATCTAAATTATCCAATCTGTAAGTTACATAACTGGCTTGTCCAGTAACGGCATTGGGACCATTTCTAATTACCCCTCCGGCAAAACTCGTATCGGTAACATTCGCATTGGTATTGTCTTGATCAGAAAAAGTGATTGTATCACTAACCCCAGCAATTATTGTCATCTGACCGGATGTCACAGGCAAGGTTCCTATCAAAGATATAGAGGGAATATTATTAACAAAATGATCCCCGGCACAGTCCAAAGGTGGTACAAAAAATAGACTCTGATTGGCAGAATTTCCATTAACTACATTTCTATATGCATATACATCTTTTGAAGTTCTTACATAAAGATTTTCTACAGATGAGAATACATCATTTTCAATTTCAAAGAACTCCCCCGCCATTAAAGTCGTAGACGCAACGGAGCTCCCATTTAAAAAAATATTTGTATTGTCTTCATGTGCTACAATAAGGACATTATCTGCGTCAACACCGTTTCCTGAGGGGTCTCCTTCAATAAAAATATATTCACTTCCAATCTTATCAGTACCAATTATCTGATCTACGCCCTGATCTCTACCAGTACCGCGTCCCATTGAACCGTTTGCTGAACCAACATTGACTACAATATCTTTATCGGACTTTACGCGCACACCGATAAGTCCATTTCTGTTTTCGGGGGGGCGAACCAAAGAGCCTTGCGCTACACGAGCTGCAATGGTATAACTTTCAAAACGATTTAAAGTAAAAGTGAAACTTGATACTCCTATTGCAGTTGTTGATGGTTCTAATTGAAGTGCTGGATCCAAATTGTCAATAGTAACTTCTGTATCATCCTCAATGGCCATTACGGATGTAAATGTTACATAATTTTGGTCTGCTATGGTAACCGAGGTGGAGTTTGTGAAACCCGCCGTTCGAAATTCTTTTCCCAATGCAGCAATCCCTTTGCTAACAAAAGCACCTGCTTGAGGTGAATTATCAATTGGAGGACTTGTATCACCAGCAACATAGCGTATGGATACATAAATGGGTTCATCTGCTTCAACATAATACCCTTCATCAGTGGTCACTGTCCCTGTATTGGCCAGTGGAATAAAAAGCTGGGTTGTGTAGGACACCCCCAATGAAAGAACAAATGGAGAACTATTCGAAACTTGACTGACTGTGGCACTGCTTGCTGGTTGACCCACAGGTTGTACCGTAAAGGTTACCATGCTGCTGCTGGGTGTCGATATCATCATAAACTGCTGATTGGGAGTGGAGTTGCCTTCCACAGCAGTCAATGGAGGGATGTAATGAAATCTACTCAATTGAGCAAAACCAACAAAGCCGAATAGCAAGACTATCCAGAGAATAAAACGTTTTGACAAAAACATAGTTCATCCAAATTTACACAATCCTGTTGTGGGAATTTTATCGTTCACCAAAGAGAAATTAACTATCTTTAAACCATAAAATGGATCTCATGGAAACGATAATTGAGTATTTTGAAACGATCCCTTCTGCACACCGCAGTCTGATTTTAGTTGGTGGTTTGTCCTTTTTTTGGATGCTTGAAAGTGCCGCACCTTTATTCAAATTCAACTATAAAAAATGGCGCCATGCCCTGCCCAATTTATTTTTTACACTGACCACAGTTGTTATTAATTTTGTGTTGGCATTTTTACTCCTCAACACCTCAGATTGGGTGGTAGCCAATCAATTTGGTATCCTCCACTGGTTACCGAGTATGCCTTTCTGGGCTGCCATGCTTTTAGGGATCCTGATGTTGGACTTAATCGGTGCTTACCTTCCTCATTGGGTGGAACACCGAATCAAACCCCTTTGGATGGTTCATTTGGTTCACCATTCCGACCACCATGTTGATACAACAACAGCCAACCGACACCATCCCCTAGAAAGTTTGGTTCGCTTTACGTTTACCTTATTGGGAGTCTTTGTCGTTGGGGCGCCAATTGGCTTGGTGATGCTATACCAATCCCTATCGCTGGTGTTATCTCAATTCAACCATGCCAATATTCAATTGCCCAAAAAAGTTGATCAGTTGTTAAGCATCGTTGTTGTCTCTCCTGACATGCACAAAATCCATCATCACTACCGATTGCCCTACACAGACGCTAACTTTGGAAATATCTTTTCCATATGGGATCGCCTTTTCGGCACCTATCTTCATTATGACCGAGATAAGATTGTCTATGGCGTCGATGTTTTTCCGGATGAACACAAAAATGGGCAAGTTAAGGAACTTCTCAAACAACCTTTTCAAACCTACCAGAGACCCACCGCTGAGCCAGAAAGCAACTAATCATGTCGTAAGGAAAAACTTTGTAAATTTGCAATTGTTGCATTTACTATAAGTTTCTCCCTCTGTATGATACGTAGGTTACTATTCCTCTTTTCGTTGTTAATAATAACATCAGTCTGGAGCCAAAACAACTGCCCTGAAAATTCTGGTTTTTTTGATACCGTTCAGACAACGCCTGACAACCCGATCACGGTCAACTTTGACTTGACAAATTATTTTTCTGACTCGGATGGAGATGCGTTAACCTTCACCGCTGAATCCAGTGACAGTAATGTTGCTATTGTTTCACTAAGTGACGCAAATTTAACTATCTCCACCGGTAGCGAAGGCTTTGGATTTGTAAGTATCATTGCTTCAGATGGAGATCAAAGTTGTTTTACAAGTGCTGAAATTTCTGTGGTCGTTGAAGTACCCATTGATGTAACGCTACCCGAAGATTTAACCCCACCTACGGACGACCCAAATAACCCGTCTGAATCAGACCCAAATACAACTGACAGCACGGGATCTGAAACCGATCAAACAGATACCACCAACCCAGATGTGACCAATCCTTCTGATGACATAACCCTCCCAGACACTGATTTTGGGACAGCTCCAAGTGCCAACTGCCCTGTTGCTACAGGAGAATTGGGTGCCTATGAACAGGACCTATCCCAAAGTTTAGCCCTCGAGTTTGAATTGACTGACTATTTCACAGATCCTTCCGGAAATGGGCTCAGCTTTACCTACGATTTGTTTGGAGAAGCAGTGATAGAAGTGTCTTTAGAGGGCAGCAAACTAAGTGTCCAAAGCACAGGAAGTGCAGGTTTTGTAACACTTTTTGTCAATGCAGACAATGGTGAACTAGGATGCTTTTCTTCAACCACACTCAATGTTTACATGATTGATTCCAGTGATACTTCCAATCCTGATATTTCAATCGAAGATCTAATCCCAGATACAAGCACCCCCCCACAAGATGTATTCGACCCTGCCAATTGTCCAGAGGTGATCGGAGAATTAGGTTCCTATGAACAAACCATTGATACACCATTTTCATTGGAGTTCAATCTTAACGATTATTTTTCCGAGCCCGACAATAAGGAACTCACATATTCTACCGACTTATACGGCGATGATGTCATTGCCATATCATTAGAAGATTCAGTACTAAAAGTTGACGGAATTGGAAAAGCTGGTTTTGCAACCCTGTTTGTTGATGCAAGTAATGGAAATGAAGGCTGTTTCAGTTCCACCTCTTTAAATGTGTTTTTCACCGATCCCAGTGATACAAATGCGCCTGATATATCTATTGAAGATCTCATTCCCGATGTCCCTGATGTAACAAATCCTGATTTTGGACTCGGTGATACGGGGGTCGACTTCACACAGTGTCCATTTGTAACAACTGGGCTAGAGCCAATCATAACATCTCCAGATGCCCCCAAAGAAGAAGTATATGATCTAAAGTTTTTCTTTAGCGATCCTAATGACAAAGAATTATCCTACTCGATAAACAATCCAAATCCTTCTGTAGTTTCAGCCGAACTGGAAGGCAGTGTGTTGAAAATTAATACGTTGGATGTATCGGGTGAAGCCTTTATAGAGATTCAAGCCACCAATGGTGAACCGGGTTGTGAAACCTTCATGGGAATTTTTGTCTTAGTGGCCAATGCAGAAGAAATTCCTACTATCAGCGAGTTGGAAGAAAGTTTTGATTTCACCACTGAAATAGATCAAAATCTTTGTCCTGAACTGTCCACACCTTTTGAACCCATTTCAGTCCCTTTTGGTGAAGCACAGGAATTTAAATTCAATTTGAATGACTATTTCTCTGACCCCGAGGGAGATTCATTCGAATTCGAAATTTTTAATGCCAATCCAACTGTTGCTTATACCTCTTTGATTGGAAGCAACTTAACCATCAGCTTGGGGAACGAATACGGTCTTGGATTTGTCATCATCAATACGATCGGTGGCGGCACCAATTGTATCAATAGTGCTGAAATCCTTCTCGAAGTAATTCCAGATGATAGCCTCCTTACCGATTGTCCCCCTTTGCTCGCTACCAGTCCAGAAATTGCCTTGCAACTGGATCAACCAGAAACGTCTGTAGATTTACAAAGTTTCCTTAACACGGCAGATAACCAAGTCTACACCATTTCACTTCTCGGTACTGAAAATGATTTTATCCAAGCGGATTTATTTGGATCCACCCTGGTTGTCAGTGTTAAAGAAATTGGGGCGGGTAGCAGTGCCGTCTACATCGAACTGAAAGAAGAAAACTCAGGTTGTATCGAAGTCATACCTTTCTATATTGCTATCGAGGATCCCCTGGGGCTTCAGGATATCAACTGTCCCAACCTGAAATTAGATTTCCCTGGTCTGATTACCCTGGAAAAAGGTGCCAGTATCAGTTTTGCATACGCAGATTATTTTGCCAACATTGATACAGAAGGTATCGAGTTTATCGGTGCTGTTGCTTTTGAAAACCTTGCAATGGCCAGTATTGACAATGGCACGTTAACCCTTACAGCAAAAGATCAAGTGGGGTATGTCCCTGGGGCTATTGGGGTGAAAGATGGCTTTGGTTTGTGCGAAATTTACATCCCGTTTGAAATCCAAATCCTTGGAGAGGGGATAACAGAAAACAGTTGTCCCGAACTGATCGATGCCATACCAATCCTCGAGATCAACGAAACAGCTTCTGAAATAACTGTTGATTTAAATAGCTATTTCCAAGACCCAGATGGGGATGCACTGACCTATGGAGCCTTTATAGATTCCAATGAATTTGTTGATTTCAACCTTATTGACAATCAGTTAACCTTATTCTTAAAACAAAATATTCCGGCCACAGCCTTCCTAGAAATTAGTGCAACGGATGCATTCATTGACTGCTTTACAACAACTGCAGTAGAAATAAAAGTGGGATCCGCAGAAGAAATTAGTACTAATAATTGCCCGGAAATAAGTGGTTCGGTGGCTGGTGTAACTTTTGGGCAAGATGAAATACTAAAAAATATTTCCATCGATGGTTTGTTCAGCGATCCCGATGGCGATCCCCTACTAATCAGTGTAAGCTCAAGCAATCCAGAAATTATCAATGCCGAACTTCTGGATGATACCATCACTCTTTTTGCTACCCCTGGAAAGTCCGGTTCGGCACAACTCAATATTGTTGCACAGGATGATGACCCGTATTGTCAAACCATTTTTAATGTAACGGTTGATGTACCTTCTTTTGAGCCTGTGGTACAAAATACATGCCCGCAGATTGATAGTGGAATCCCTCCTATACGCGTCGCGTTAAATAGTTCCGATAAACTGATTTTATTACCAAATTTAATCAGTGATGACGATCCTAATCAAATTAGTTTTTCTGTTACTAGCTATAACAAATCGGTTGTTGATGCATCTATTGAAGGAAATTATCTGGTACTAAACTTTTCTGAAGTTAATTTAGGGCAAGCACAAGTCGGAATAAACATTTATGATAATGGTTCCGGATGTGTTGAATATCTTGAATTCCAAGTAGAGGTATTTGACGAAGTAGAAAATCTCCCTCCCTATTTTGAAGCCCAAAGTTTTACTGTCAAAGAAAATGATTCCGATGAAAGCATCACTTCCTTTGATAAATTCATTGGAAAGATCATAGCCATTGACCCTGAAGGAGGGAATGTCAATCTCTCTGTATCGAGTGGCAATCCAAGTTTGTTCGACTTGCGAGAAGATGAACTCTATCTAATTGGTGTTCTCGATTACGAAGAGCAAGTTGTACATACAATTGAAATTGTGGCTTCTGATGGAGAAAAATCAACGTCCTACGCCTACAATATATTTGTTGAAAATGTGGCTAATGCCAGTATTCAAAGGGAATTCACCTTACAGGTGTATGATATTGATAATGAAAGTACAACGAGTAAATCAGAGGCCTACAAGCGCTTTTTGAATCCCGCCTTACAGCAAACTCGAAAGGGAGTCGGTAAATGGAAAGTCCGTAAAAAAATTACGGGAGGTGCCGATGCTGATAAATTCAAAATACAAAAAGCCTCTGAGCAGAAGAACAGTGACATTGTTGAAGACCAGCTGATCTTTAGAACAAACCCTGATTTTGAAAATCCAACGGATGCCAATGGGGATAATATTTATGAAGTTGATGTAGAGATAATCAACGAAAGAGATGGCGAATCCTTGATCCCCGTCATTGTGAGTCAAAACGCTATTGTAGTACCCGAAAATGAACCCAAAGCGCTTCAAATAGAGTCCATACCTGCCACAGTGCTTCAAGACACTGATAACGATGGTATTCAAGACCTAATTGATAACAGTCCATTACAATACAATCCCGGTCAAGAGGATAGTGATGGAGACGGAATTGGTGATGTTTCAGACGATGCCGACCAAGACGGTGTATGGGATCCTTTTGACATTTGCCCAGATACGCCATTTGGCATACCCGTTAACTTAGAAGGCTGTCCCATTTTGGTTATTCCGCCCAATAATTTTACCATTTCAAAAAGTGAAAAATGCATCGGAGAAAACGAAATCACATTGACTGTTGCGGATGCTTCTTATTTCTACTTATTGGACTTGACAGGACCGAAAAGTTCCAACAAAACCCTAAGAAATGCCAATAGTACTTCATTTAAGGATTTACCGGGTGGGGAATACCGTTTGTGCATTACCATCAATAATGTGGATGAAGATGAATTTCAACGCTGTTTTGACATTACTATTGTTGAACCCGAACCGCTGTCTGTCTACAGCAAACGCACAACCAGTAAACAACGGGTGGTCTTTGATTTATCGGGCGGTACTGTTTACAATATCACCCACAATGGAATGACACAACAGACTACTGAAAATTCTGTTGCCATTGATTTATTAAAAGGACTCAACACCATTCGTATTGATACTGGAACGGAATGTCAAGGGGTCTTTGAGCAACACTATTTCAATTCATCGGTGGTAATGCTGGCACCCAATCCAGCAAATGAATTCACTAGTATTTTTGTTGGGGGTGACGATCCACAGGTAAACATAGCCCTTTACAATTCTTTGGGTGGGGTTCTTTACCAAACAAAAGTTCGTGTCCCACAAGATAGAAGAATTACACTACCCACCGCTTCCCTCCCTGTAGGGAGCTATTATGTAAAAGTAGAAGGAATCACAACGCGAAAAAACATTACCCTAATCAAAGAATAAGATTATGAAAATTCACACAATCTATTATATTTTTTTAGTGGCATTTCTACTAGTTGCCTGTGCTACAGAACCTGCACCACTCCCTCCGGGTGTTCCTTCTCTTGTTTCACCGGCAAATAACGAACCTTGTTTGGATGGAGTCATAATAAGTGATACGCAAAGTGAGGTTGATTTCCAATGGTCAACGGCAACCAATGCGCTGAACTACATCTTGGAAGTCACCAATTTAGAAACCAACCAAAAACAATCTTTTCCTACTGCAACAAATAGTAAAAAAATTTCCCTTTTCCATGCAGTACCCTATCAATGGCGGGTCATTGCCATCGGGGAACCCGAAACCATTCCGAGTAACAGTGCGGATTGGAAATTCTTTCTAGCCTCCGAACCTCAAGTGAATTATGCCCCCTTTCCACCCGATTTGACGTTCCCAGAGTCCGCTGCTACCGTTACTCCAAATAATGGCACCATCAATGTTAGTTGGACAGCAAATGACCTGGACAATGATATCGTGCGGTTTGATCTTTATCTGGACACGGAAGACGGCAACACCCTTGTTTCAGAACTCAATTATACAGGAGAAACTACTACGATCGAAGTAACAGTAGAGAATAACCAAATTTACTATTGGCAGGTAACCGCTATTGACGAAGTAGGGAATACCAGCAACTCGGGAATTTACAGTTTTCGCACACAGTAGTCTTGAAAACCAAGGAATGTTTTCGTTGTAAAGGTCTTTTTTCTATTCACTACCGTATCCAGATTGATTCGTCAAAAGCATGGCATTTTTGTTGCCCCTCTTGTACCCTTATAGAGAAAAATAATAATCCCCTATACCGCTATGGGGGGACTTGGAAAGGCTAAGAAAAGGGGCCATGAATCAACCACAATACATACAATAGAATATCTTTGTTCTCAGAATTTAAGATTAATGCAAGTGGAACCAAAAACCCCTTTTTACGCAGCGATACCCAAGCTGGCATGCATTTTAGAGAATTATGTCAAAACCAGTCAGGCGGAACTGTCCCCTGTATTGGATCAACAGTCCCCAGAAAAAATTCTTCAACAACTCAATCCAGATGCTATCCTTCAAGATGGATTTCAATCGGAGGAAACTATGCTGGCTTTTACCGAAAATTATTTGGCACACACCAACCACCTTCACCACCCCCGATATATGGGACATCAAGTGGCTGTTCCGCATCCTCTTTCGGGCATTCCTGATTGGATACACGGCACGGCAAACAATCCCTCCTCGCTCTATGAAATGGGGCCTGTTGGCGGAGCTTTAGAAGGCTATATGGTTCACTGGATGCTCGATAAATTAGGATGGTTTTGTGGTACCTCATATTCCGATTTTACAAAATATCCCGAAAATGGAAGCGGGGTGTTGACGCACGGCGGTTCCATTGCCAACTTAACAGCTTTATCAGCCGCACGGGCGGCCATTGCACCAGAGGCATGGACCGATGGCAATCCAAAAGACCTGGTTGTACTGGGACCTAGTACTTCCCACTATTCCATTGCGCGGGCCATTTCCATTTTAGGAATGGGAAACAAGGCCTTTGTATCCGCAGCGGTAGATCAAAATGAAGTCGTTAAAGTAGATGATTTGTACCACCTATTTCATCGAGAGAAAAAAAAAGGAAAGCGTATCATGGCTGTCGTTGCCAATGCCTGTGCAACCTCAACCGGTTTGTATGACCCATTGGAAGAAATGGCTGCTTTGTGTAAAGAAAACCAATTGTGGTTTCACGTTGACGGTGCACATGGTGCCGTCGCACTTTTATCAGATCGTGAAAAATATAAAATTAAAGGAATCGAGAAGGCTGATTCTGTAATTTGGGATGCCCACAAAATGATGCGTGTTCCTGCACTTTGCACCGCAGTCCTCTTTAAAAATCAATTCCATCAATACAACAATTTCAAACAAAAAGGCAGCTATGTCTTTCATAGTACCGAAGTGGTGGGAGTCGATTCTATGCCCTACACGGTCGAGTGTACCAAATCCGCTTTAGGAACCAAACTTTTCTGGACCTTTGCCCTTGAAGGTGAAAAAAAATTGATCCAATACATAGAAAACTGTTTTCAATTGGCTCAAGAATTTCATCAATTACTTAGCAAACAAAAGGATTTTGAGGTGCCTTACTTACCTGAATCCAATATTCTTTGCTTTCGGTATACCGGTGGAAAGCAATCGGACGCCTTCCAATTAAAACTCCGTTATCAATTAATTGAAACGGGACGTTTTTATATTACTTCCTGCGAAATGAATCACAAACGCTATTTACGCGTTGTTTTAATAAACCCTGATACCAAAGTTCACCATCTTGAATCACTTTTAGATGAAATCCGTAACCTAGCTAAAAATCTTTCCAAAGATTAAATAGATACATGCCTATTAAAAATCTTACACAGTAACCAAAACCCATCGAACAAAATGAAGAATAAAATTATTGAATTACTCACAAAACAGGGGTTGACCATTGGCTGGGCCGAAGGTATTGCTGCTTTTGCTATGCTCATAACCGGTGTTCTTCTTAGTCTCTTCGTAGCTTGGGCGACGAAGCTTTTAATAAAGAAAGTATTTATCCGTTTGGCGCGTAATACACGGACACGATTGGATGATCTTTTGATTCAAAACCGATTTCCTGCCCTTGTTAGTTACTTCATTTCCCTCTATTTTCTGGAATGGATTCTTATCGGGCTGGATCTGACCACAGCGGCTCTTTGGGATCAAGGGAACAATATCATAACAGCTTTGGAAGGACTGGTAGCCATCCTCATTATTCGTGCCCTTCTCAATGCAGTCAAAACCCTCCTCAAAAAAATCGATTACTTAAAGGACAAACCTTTAGACAGTTATTTTCAAGTGATTTTGGGTTTTGTCTGGTTTTTGGGAGGCATCGCCATCCTATCACTACTCACTGGTAAATCAATCTCTGCCTACTTAACTACTCTGGGAGCCCTATCCGCAGTTTTATTATTAATTTTCAAAGACACCTTATTGGGTTTCGTTGCAAGCATCCAAATTTCTATTAATGATACGGTACGTATTGGAGATTGGATCAGTATGCCCAATCAAAATGCCGATGGAGATGTTATTGCAATCAGTTTGTCTACTGTTCGTGTTCGGAATTTTGACAACACCATAACCTCCATCCCTACCTATAAGCTCATTTCAGACGCTTTCATCAATTGGCGTGGCATGGCTGAATCCCAAGGGCGTCGAATCAAAAGAAAACTGCTGATCCAAAGTAGCAGTATCCGCTTTTTAACTGCTAAAGACCTTGAAAGTCTCACTAAAATTGAGCGTATCGCAGATTTTATTGCCCATAAGAATATTGAAATTGACACGGAAAATAAATCAAATAAAGTAGATAAATCCCTTTTGATCAATGGGCGTAACCTAACCAATATTGGTTTGTTTCGAAGTTACATACAATCCTATTTAGAAAATCACCCTTCCATACATCAGGAATTAACCGTTATGTGTCGCCAGTTGGAACCAACGGCTCAGGGCGTTCCTCTTGAAATCTATGCCTTCAGTTCCAATAAAGCTTGGGTTCACTACGAAGCCATAGCGGCCGATATCATGGACCATTTTCTAGCAGCCGCTCCCTATTTTGAATTGCGGTTTTTTGAATGGCAGGCAGTGCCGCATTAAAAAACCTCTGCCAGCATACAGCGTGCACTCCCCCCCCCACAGTGTTCGATCGTATCCAATGGGCTATGAATCAATTGCGCGTGCTTTTTCAATTGTTTTTTTTGGGCCTGTGCCAGGGAAGAAAACGCAGCTGAACTCATCACCAAAACAGGGCCCTGCTCGCCAATTAATGTCAACATATTTCCTGCGAATTGATTGATTTGACTTTCCGACAGCAGCACCAACTCTTTTTGCGTCCTCATTAAAGCATCGTAAAGCTGTTTGCGTTCGTCTTTAGAATCGATCGTGTCAAGTCCAACCGTAGCGAAAGTAGGGCCAATACTCATCATCACATTGGTATGGTAAATGGGCAAACGCATGCCTTCAACAGTTTGGTAAGAGGTAAATACTATACCTTGATAAGCTTGTTCCAAACAAAATTGTTGAAAGAGTTTTCTATTTGTTCGTTCTGACAAAGCAGCATAGGCGATTTTGTTGGCTCGATCCAATACCATACTTCCCGTTCCTTCTAAAAAAACAGTGGTATTCTCGTAAGCAGAATAATCCTTTAAAACGCGAATCGAAATCCCATTTTTTTCGAGTGTTTGGAAGACTACTGGATTTCGTTCTTTCCGCCGATTAACAGCAAACATCGGATAGAGTATCACTCGAAAATTGGGATGAAAGGAGATCCAATTATTTGGGAATAGTGAATCGGGGGTTTCAAATTCAGGGGTGTCTTGATGTACTATAACTTCAATACCAACGGCTCGTAGCTTGTCAACCAAGGCGTCAAATTCTTTTTGAGCAGCACGCGTTAAAGCACTTTTACTCTGGTACTGTGCCTCTTTTTGATAATAATTATTGGTTGCCGTTTCCTCATTTTTATGAAACTGAAAAGGACGAACCATTAAAACACGGTGGGTAAACCCATTGATGGTTTCAATCATAGCCTGCGGAGGGGTAAGGTCGTACAACGAAACAAGCCTTCTTGCTTGGCTACTTCGCGATAAGATACTTCTTCTACAGTAATACCATTTTTTTTCAACCACTGATTCAATCGATCAAAGCTCGGATCAGAAACAACCACATCGGGTGCTATAGAAAATATGTTACTCATCATTTCATACATTTCTGTTTCATTTATTTCGAACAGGGCATTGGGTTTGAAATGGCTCTTGATACGTTCATAGTCCGAAGGATGAACAAACCCATTGGGATGCAAGATAGCCATTTCAGGGCCTACCGGTTGAAAAATACAGTCCAAGTGCAAAGCATTTTGATACGGATCGTCAGACTTTTTGAGTTCAATCGGATGGATGGTCTTATCTGGAAAATGATAGCGCAAGGCTTTCAGGGCTTCCCAGTTTGTTCGAGCGGTGATCAAATCAGGGTAATCGGGTCGTGTGCATACACCCACAAAAATGTGGTTCCCCATAAGCAATACATCGCCTCCTTCTATATGAGCAGCCGGATTCAAAATCAACTGTTTTTCTGTAGGAATACTTTCTTTTAACCAACTAAGACCTTCGATTTCTTTTTCACGCAAAGGCAAAATATTGGACTGAACAAATACATCGTCTATAACAAACCCCAAATCCCGTGCGAATATTTGATTGCAGTCAGGTATAGAACTGGGATGCAAAACGCGTACTCCGTATTTTTCAAGCACCTTTTTGAAAGCATTCATTTCATTGACCAAATCGGTTTCTACAGGGTACGTACCATCCAGTAGGTGTGCTTTGGATTTTGGATCATACAAGTCTTCAAGTATGGGCAAACCGCCCATTTGATCGGCTCTACCCAACACTACCGCTTCTAAAGGGGCGGTTTCATCTACAAGATGGAGTTCCATTTGCTTTTTCCGACAAAACTACTTAATCCACCTGAAATGTAGCTTTTGTTTTACCAATTCCTTTAAGGTTTAATTGCTTCCAATTTTTGGGCAAAGCTGTCGGTAGTTGTTCTATCCCATCGTTGGTAATCTCCAATCCACCAAACCCAAACAAGACAGCTTGTAACATCCCACCAGCACCGGTTGCAAAATAGGGGTTGGTTCCATTGGCTGTTTCAGCGAGTACCCGAAAAGGGGGCAACTCATTGGGTTGGTAGCTGGCATTAAAAAGTTCATATGCCTTTTTTGGATTTTGCAATCGGCTGTACAAAACGGATAAGATCGCTTTGCCCATAGCAGGACCGTCTTCGCTATACCTTGGTTCATAATAATCCAAGTCTTTTTGTATGCCTGACCCTTTTACAATCTTTAAGGGATAGGATAACAGATTTACATCGGCTTGTTTGATCGTAACCCCACGATAGGTTTCGTTTTCTTTTGTGGTTCCATCAGGAAACTTTAAAATGGGAATATTAGCAGCTACGTAGCGCCAATCAGGGTCTGCTTTTTTACCTAAGGCTTCGGCCGCTTGAGAAGCATACTCCATTACTGTTTTGACCATCCCATTGGTAAAAGCATTGTTGTCAATATTTTCTTCCCATTCATTGGCCCCGATCACATTGTTGATTTCAAACCTACCTTCTCCATTGCGCTCTACCCGTGAGGACCAAAATTGGGCAACCGCTTCCAATACTGGATAACCACGATTAGCCAGCCATTCTTTATCTCCTGTGACTTGGTAGTATTTCCAAAAAGCCCAGCCTATCGTCGCCGAAATATGGTGTTGAAATGGCCCTGTCAGTGCCCAGATTGGGGTGTCTTCATTCCCATATTCAGAGGACTCCCATGGGAACATGGCACCATCAAAGCCGTGAGCAAAAGCATTCTCTTTGGCGGCTTCCAATCGTTCAAAACGATATTCTAGTAAAGACTTCGCAATTTCAGGTTGTAAGACCAATAGCGGGGGATACATCCATAATTCAGTATCCCAAAATACGTGTCCATTGTAGCCTAATCCGGACAAGCCCATAGGGGATAAAGAATAGGCTGTTCCCTTGCGCGCAAAAGAATACAAATGATACAAAGCCGATCGAACAGCGCGTTGTGTACCTAAGTCACCTTGGATGACAATGTCACTTTCCCACAATCGATCCCAGGCTTTCAAATGGGCAGACTCCAATCGTTGGAT
Source organism: Flavobacteriaceae bacterium (assembly GCA_049890035.1). Classification (GTDB taxonomy): domain Bacteria; phylum Bacteroidota; class Bacteroidia; order Flavobacteriales; family Flavobacteriaceae; genus UBA11891. The sequence continues at coordinate 23,182 of JBMHCG010000044.1, forward strand.
GCCCTCTAAGCGGGCGTAAAGGGTCAATCTTTCTGCTTCATTCTGCGGGTCTGGATTGTGAACAGACGCTAGAGATGATCCAACCAAAGCAAAGCGATAGGTTTCACCCTTTTTTAGTTGGCGCTTAAATTTCATCAAGTGCATATTGTAATCCCAATCTTCATGAATGATCTTGGGTTCTTCGCCATGAGGTTCAGGAAAAATAAAAGATGTTGATGTGGCTACTTTCTTTTTTCCAGGACTAAAGCCAACAGAAGTCATCAGTGGAATCAATACATGTGGACGGTCTATTTCCGCATAATAATTACGCACGTCAGCTATGTGATCGGGTGCATTGATATAATTTATAGGTGTAATCTGAATATCATCCAGTGCTGTAATTTCGACGATAGCCATAGAAGAGTAGGGCAACTGTCGGAGGGCCATCAAAGTCTGCTTGACCTTTACTTTTTGAGGAACCTGGAATTCGGTCAACAATTGGGCTTTTTGCATATCCAATTGCTGTTTATAGCCAATGATATCTTTAGGACCAACGCGCCTTTGATCAATCTCCAAATGCATGTTCATATGGCTAAACGTTTTCAAGATATTACTCACCCGACCACGCTGGTATTGATCATAAACGCCGTTAAGGATGACCTCACCCACCTTAAAGGGCTCGGGTGCAGAGACCATTCCAACCATGCCGTTGGCCAAAGTAATTCCATAATACCTATCGGGATCAATAGAATCAGCTGTGATATGCCAAGGGGAATCTTGTACCTTCTGTCCCACTGCTATATGGATCCCAATAAAAAATAAGCTCGCAATCAATAAAAGTTTCTTCATATTTTTTGAATATTTTGGAAAAATATAAAACTGACTTGTTTTTATCAAAAATTACAACCAAATCATTTCATCAAAAAAAGCGTTTTTTATCTTTGAAAAAAAACTATACATGTCCATTTCAGATTTGTACTCTTCAGGATTCAAAACGAGAAACCGTGATCACTTTGCCGCCATCGTACGCGTTGCTTTATCTGACAATATTATTACAGCAGAGGAAGAAGCCTTTATCAAACGCTTGGCTATTTTTCTTGAAATTGAAGAAGAAGAAGTCGCTACAATTATTAGCGACCCTGATAAATACCCTATCAATCCTCCAGCAAACGAAACGCGTCGCCTGGAAAGACTCTACGACTTAACACGAATGGTCTACGCCGATCAAATTGCTGATGATTCGGAGAAAGCCCTTTTACAACGTTTGGTTGTAGGTTTGGGATTTGATGCATCCGAAGCCGAGAAGGTTGTTGAAAAAGCACTGTCCTTGGTTCAAGAAGGCAAGGACGAAGATGAATTCATCGCTGCTTTCTAGCCTTTTCTTGTTCCCATTTCAATTTTTCAATAACCGCCTGGCCCACAAGTGAAATACCACTGTTGGTCACAACCAATGCGGCGGTACCCCACCAAACCCAATTAGGAGTGGATTGCCCTTTTTGTAGAATCGCTTCTCCCAAAAGGGACAAACCAAATCCTAGTAGGAGCAATCCCCCTACGGAATACAGCAACCATCTGGTTTTTTGTTGCATTACTTAACGTATTTTTTGATAATACTTCCTGGCAGGAAAATACGAAATGAACCCCAATAGGGATACAAAACCAACAGAATAATAAACAAAATTAGGGGTGATCACCTTGTCCCCACTAGCATACGAATGCAATCCTACCAAATAAAAATTAACTCCAAAATAAGTCATCAATATACTGGCAAAAGCTACAATACTCATCAGGTTAAACAACCATCGACTTCGCATCCCTGGTACCAGGCGCATATGCAATACAAATGCATAAACCATTATACTAATAAGTGCCCATGTTTCCTTTGGATCCCATCCCCAATACCGACCCCAGCTTTCATTGGCCCACATCCCACCAAGGAAATTACCTATGGTCAACATCACCAAACCTACAGTGAGCGACAATTCATTTACAATGGAGAGTTCGTTGACCTTTTGTTTCAATTTTTCTTTGTTCTTAGGGGTTGTCAAACGCATCAAAATCAGCACCAAAATTCCAATAATCATACTTAGGGCAAACGGACCATAACTGCCTACGATAACGGCTACATGTATCATCAGCCAATAGCTGTCTAAAACCGGTTGTAAATTGGCGATAGCAGGATCCATCCAATTCCAATGGGCAATCATCAAGATCATGGCAGTTATAAAGGCTGTGGCGGCAATTGTCAAGGAGGATTTGCGACCGAAAATCAACCCAAAAAGCATCGTCGCCCAGGCTACATATATCATCGATTCGTAGGCATCACTCCAAGGGGCATGTCCCGAAATAAACCACCGAGCTATCAATCCACCCGTGTGCAATGTGAAAAGAAAAATAATACTTCCTGCTAATAGTGTATTCATCCAACGCACCAAATGACTAGTATAAAATATTTGCAACAGTAAAAACACAAAAAACAGGGTGCCTGTATAAAGATACCAACTAAATAATTTTTTGAAAATATCGTAGCGATTATACAGAATTTCAGCTTGGATTTTATCTTTTGAAGGAAGTACCTGTTGACCATACTTTTTCTGAAAACCTGAAAGGCTCTCCAAAAGTTCCTCCGCTTGTTGGTAATCCCCCGATGCTTTGGCCAAACGTAACGATTGAAAATACAAAGGGAGTACATTATGAACATACAGGGAGTCGGTACCGTGAAAAGAGGCGGAAGCCAGTTCTGGATAACTAACCCATTTGTTATTAGCATCGTCTGGAATAGGAAAAACACGTAAAATCTTGCCTTCCAAGGCCGAATACAACAAATTGACCCGTTTATCAACTTCTATAAAATCTTTTTGAAACTGGTTGGGTACGGCTGCGCGATAGGCTTGTTCCAGTTGCCGTGCAATTTTATAATTCCCTTCCGTATCAAAAAATGACACCAAAGGGGCATATTTCGCTTTGGGTGACACACCGGTAATTTTTCGCAAACTGTCATTGCCTCGTTTCAAATAAATAATGGGAATATTATACCAAACGGCTGGATTGTTTAGAATTGACAAAAATACCTGATCGGAATTGAGTCCTTTATAGGTGTCATATTTACTCACCTTACGAAGCAATTCGGAAGAAAAAGTATTGGCTGGTTTCATCCGCCCACCGGTGTCTTGAATAACAAGAGAACCAAATTTTTCTGCATGGGATGCAGCAAAAGCATCGACCTGAACCAACGAATCAAAATTGAAAGATAACATCGGCTTGTCATGCCATTCGTGCTGGCCTTGCACCCAACTAGAACTCAATAGTAAAATCCCTACGAGCAGGTTGGTGTAACTCATTTTTTGCAATCGCTTGGACAACTGAACAAAACGTGTGTTGCCAATGAAAAAAATGCCCATCATGCTTAGGTACAAGAGAATATATCCCACATATGTTACCCAAGTCCCCCAAAAATCGTGGTTTACAGAAAGTACTGTTCCTTTTTCATCAGGATCAAATGAAGCCTGAAAGAATCGATAACCACGATGGTCCAATACGTGATTCATGTAAATATCATAATCGAAGGGAGTCTGATCGGCAACGGTAATCTTACTCTTAAATGAAGAATAACTTCGTTCAGTTCCTGGATACTTTTCTGCGATAAAGTCGTTCAAACGGATCGAAAAAGGGAGCTTCAGGGGTAACGAACCGTATTGAACATAAAAGTCCAAATCGCCAAGAGATACTTTCTTAGGATCAAAACTATTCCCTTTTCCACCCATGACTGTAATTGTTTGTGTTTTGCCGTTCGTACCCAAGGTTAGCTTTAGAGCGTCTTGATTGCTATTGGCTTCACCTTGTTCCTGTTTGATCAGATCAATTTTTCCTCGCAAAGGAGGGTCTGGAATCACAAATTGCATCGATCCAATGGTATATAAAGAACGAAGTGCCAACGCTTGTTCTTGGTCTGCTCGAACGGACCCCTGAAATTGGTCAGCCATGCGAAGATAACCACCATCAAAGGGAGATTGAATATAGTGCAATCCGGCCTCAGAACGAATATTGATGGCCCCTGGTATGAAATTATTTAGGGTAAAAAGGATGTTATGAATACTGGCAACCGTACCTTCTTTTAGATAGTGTTCGTGGCGGATTCCATCACCTGCCTCAACGATAGTGAGGTACCGTTCCCCGTCTGGATCGAGTACCAATCCTTCCGCAACATCTTCGATATAATCAACATAACCAATGGAAAATTGTTGGCCGTTAAAGTCATTTTCCCAAAAGAGAGAATTGTCTACATGTTCTGAAAAGAGAACAGCATCTTGAAGTTTCTTTCGCTGTGGAACACCATCAATTTCTCCATCGACCCAAACAGTCAGATACGTTTTTACAGTTAAAAATGAAGCTGTTTGTTCCCCTTCACGGATAGGCATCACACCTTCATAGCCAAAATAGCGGGTAATAAAAGCCCCCAATAGAATGAGAATAAAAGACAAATGCAGCAAAAGGATGGCCCATTTCTCTTTACGCAACAAGCGGTACTTGAAAATATTACCGATAAAATTTAGCATCAGCAATCCCATCAATACTTCAAACCACCAGGCATTGTAAATCCAAATTTTAGCTGTATCGGTGCTGTACCAACTTTCGATAAAAGTACCCAATGCCATGGCAGCCGGAAACAGTATAAACAATACAGCCATCAAGCGGTTGGAAAACAAAAATTCAATAGGATTCGGTTTCATCATTCAGCATCATCAACTTGCGCAAAGATAAAATACCTAACAGAAATACAGGAATTAATTGACCACCAATTGACTGCTAAAGAATAAAAGTAAAATCCATTCAAAAAGCAAACCAATAGACACGATACGATCAATCATTGGATTTCGTATCATAGCAATCATCAAACCCAACGCGAGTATCGGGAAAATCAAAATGGCAAGTATGAAGGGCCATTGCGGTAAATCATTTAAAAGAAACAAAAGGCAGTAATTGGCAGTAGCCGAAAAAACACCGGCCGTCCAAACAACAAAAACAGCAATAATCCTTGAAGGGTAAACATAAGAACAAAGGGTAGGTATAAAATTCATAGGTCGTTATTTAGGGTACAATAAAGATACTAAAAACGATTATTCCTTACTTTTGAAGATGCTTAAAATCACGTTGATAGGAAGTGGTAATCTCGGTAGTCATTTGTTCCAGCACTGGAAGGCGAATTCCCAAGTAAAACTCAACCAGTGGTTACGACGTTCTCGAACTGAAAGAACAATTGATGGAGTCTCCTGTATTGGATCTCCATCGGAAATTGAGCCAGCAGATGCCTATGTCATGGCCATTCCTGACAGGGAAATAGAAAGTCTTTCAACCCAATTACCCCCTACAGGTATGGCAGTACATTGTTCGGGTAGTATGTCCCTAGACATTTTACGGAACAAGGGAACAAAGGGGGTGTTGTATCCCTTGCAATCCTTTAGCAGCGAACGCCAGCTTAATTTCAATACCATCCCTTTTTTTTTAGAGACACTGACGGCCCGTGAACAAACCGTCTTGCAAGCACTAGTGGACTCTTTGAGTACCCACCAATACTGGCTAAATTCTGCCCAGCGATTGCAATTGCATTTGGCCGCTGTCTTTGCCAACAATTTCACCAACCATTGCTATGAAGTTGCTGGACGTATTTGCGAAGCCAACAAGATTCCTTTTGATGTTTTACTTCCTCTGATACATGAAACAGCATCCAAAGTAGCGGTTATGAAACCCATAAAAGCCCAAACAGGACCTGCAATACGCAATGATCAACTAGTCTTGGAAAAACACCAGTCTATCCTAAAAAACAAAACGGACAAACAACTATATCAATTCATCTCCCAAGCGATACAAAACTCTGAAAATGAACAACTATAAACAACGTCTTGCTCAAATTAACACCATAATATTCGATGTCGATGGAGTACTTACGGATGGAAAAATCATAATCACCACCGAAGGAGAAATGTACCGACAGATGGATACCAAAGATGGCTATGCCTTAAAGTGTGCCTTGGATGCGGGCCTGAAAGTGGTCATTATCTCTGGGGGTACCAATGAAGGCATTCGTAACCGCCTTCGCGCATTGGGTGTGTATGATATCTATTTGGGTGCCCATCACAAGATAGATGCCTTTCAAGATTTGCTAGATAATTATGATCTTGACCCCGAGAAGATGCTTTATATGGGCGATGACATACCTGATATTCCTGTGATGGAAAAGGTGGGTATTTCGTGCTGTCCCAAAGATGCCGTCCCCGACGTTTTGGCTTGTGTCGATTATGTGTCGCCAAAGAAAGGAGGAGAAGGGTGTGTTCGTGAAATCATTGAACAATTACTCCGCGCACAGGGCAAATGGGGGTCTTTTAAAAGTGCCAAAAATGACTAGTTCCCATTTAATGAATCCCCATGGGTATGAAATTATCCTTGCCAGTGGATCGCCAAGACGACAGGCATTCTTAAAAGAAATGGGACTTGCCTTTCGCATCCAAAAATATGATGTTGAGGAAAGTTACCCCAACACCCTTCAAGGGGCCGATATTGCCATTCACATAACCACTCAAAAAGCCAATCCCTTTCGAGAAATTATTAATGAGAAACAATTGGTTATCACTGCCGATACCATTGTATGGCATCATGGAAATTATTTGGGTAAACCCAAAGATCGGAAGGAAGCTCAAAGGATGCTTGAAGCGCTTTCCGACAGTACACACGAGGTGATTACGGCTGTTGGCCTGTTACAAAAAAACAATTGGGATGTATTTACCGAAACCACTAAGGTCACTTTTAACCCACTTTCAGATTTGGAGATAGCGAATTACATCGCCAGTGGTGCCCCAATGGACAAAGCAGGGGCCTATGGAATTCAAGACCGAATCGGAACCTTAGGTATTGCACATATCGAAGGGAGTTACACCAATGTGGTGGGTCTGCCCATGGCACAGTTATTCAAAAAACTTGTTAACAAACTGTCGTTACCCCCCAGTCAGATTCCCTGGCTATGAAGTATCTTTCCATTTATGAAAAAGTTGTGGGTTTTCTATATTGCATGTTGTTGTTCACTGGGTTGTGCTACAGATACAGCCCAACAAACCACTTCGATAAACTGCAACTTTTCTGAGAAAAAAAATAGACAAGCACTCACAGCCACTTTTAAATCGTACTGGTTTGATGGGACAGCGGAAATAAATACGTATGCTCTGGAACAGCCACGCTATGGTACTCTGCGTCAAGGAAAGGCCGTGTTAATTTACGTTACAGAGGACTTTCTCCCCGCTCCTCAAGTGAAGGCCAATGTAAAATCAGAAGCCTCGCGAACGGTACTTAAAAACAATCGAACCAAAACGTTCTTGACAGGCATCTATCCCTACACAATAATGAGCAGTAGCTTTTCTTATTTGGGATGGGAACCCCGCTTGGCTAAAGTCAGTACCTCCATTCAGGAATGGTGCGGGCAAAGCTATTTGCAACTGAACCGAAAAAAAGAGATCGAATTGATCAGTCACTCCTATTTTGAAGGCGAGGCAGACCAAATGATTCATTTCCCATCCCATCTAAAAACAGAAGACGAACTATGGAATCTAATACGAATACACCCACAGGAACTCCCTTCTGGTTCGTTTGAATTACTCCCTAGTTTGGAGTGGCTTCGTTTGCATCACAAACCCTTAGAGGCTGTCCCTGTGACAGCCAATTTGGAATTTGACACACAGCTTCCAATGGCAAGCTATCAAGTACGGTTTCCTTCCCTGGGACGTACATTGCTTATCCAGTTTCAATCCCAGCCTCCTTATCGTGTTGAATCGTGGGAAGACCAATCCGACCGAGGCGAAAGTTACTCTACAAAAGCGCGGCGTCTACAAACCGAAAAACTTCCCTACTGGCAACTGAATAAAAAGGGAGATGAACAGTATCGAATATCTTTAGAACTCAATACAACTTTATGAAAAACTGTTTGCTTTGGATGGCATTAGCCATGTTTCTCAACCTCAATGCCCAATCAGCTGGAGAAATCTATCAAGACCTCAAAAAATTAAACTTCCTTGGTTCGGTACTATATGTGGCCGCCCATCCCGACGACGAAAACACAGCGCTAATCTCGCATTTTGCCAATCACGTGCATGCAGAAACCGCTTACCTATCCCTCACTCGGGGTGACGGTGGACAAAACCTTATCGGTACTGAATTGCGTGAACAACTGGGTGTCATCCGCACCAACGAATTACTTCAAGCCCGAAAAATTGACGGCGGGCAACAGTTCTTTAGTTCTGCTGTGGATTTTGGGTTTTCCAAGCATCCCAAAGAAACATTAAAGATCTGGGACAAAAAACAAATTCTAGGTGAAGTAGTTGCGCATATTCGCAGCTTCCAACCCGACCTAATCATTCATCGTTTTGACCACCGCACACCGGGTCGCACACACGGTCATCACACTTCTTCTGCCCTTTTAAGTCATAAAGCTTTTGATTTGAGCAACAATCCTGCAATTTTTCCTGAACAGTTAAAACAAGGGTCCCCATGGCAAGCCCGACGTCAATTTTTTAACACTTCATGGTGGTTTTATGGTAGTCGAGAAAAATTTAAACAAGCCGATAAAACCAATTTACTCGCACTGGAAATTGGCAATTACGACCCCTTACGAGGCCTTTCGAATAGCCAATTGGCTGCTGCGAGTCGCAGTTCGCACAAGTCTCAAGGCTTTGGATCGGCACCGCAGCTAGGAGAACGGACCGAATATATAGAGCTCATTAATGGTGACCGGCCCCGGGGCAATGATCCCTTTGAAGGGATCAATACCAGCTGGACGCGCGTTGCTGGGGGACAAAAAGTTGGCAAATTAGTGGATCAAGCCCTGACTGAATTCGATTTTATCGAACCCAGCCAAAGCCTCCCGATTTTGATTAAAATCGCTCAAGCCATAGACCAGCTTGAACCTTCGCTTTGGAAAACCCGTAAAAGCCAAGCCACTCAAAAACTCATCCAGGATTGTGCTGCTTTAACCCTACAATTAAACGCCGCAACTGCCTATGCCAGTCCAGGGGAGTCTGTCGAAATTCGTTTGAACAGTGTTCAGCAAAGTTCTCTCCCGATGGTCATCGAAAAGGTAGGTGACCAAGTCATCAATAAAAATCTAAACCCCAACAAAGCCGTTAATACTTCCTTTACCTTACCACTGGGCAAAACACTGACCACTCCCTACTGGCTGACACAAAAAGGTAGCTTGGGGCTTTTTACAATACAAAACGAGCAACTTCGAGGCTTACCCGAAACCCCACCGCTTTTTTTGCCTATTCAAATGCAAATCAACGGCTCACCCTTTGTCTTTAATGTTCCCATCCAATTTCGCAAAACAGATCCTGTACGGGGGGAAGTGATAAACCCTTTTCACGTACTCCCGCCCTTAGGCATCAATTTTCAAAAAAATGTACACCTCTACCCTGACTTAGGAGCCCAAGACATTCAATTGGAAGTCACCAGCTATGGAAAGCGTTTTACAGGAGAAGTAGAATTGTGTTTTCCCAATGGATGGAAAATTGATCAAGCCAAACAAAAAGTCAAACTTACAGGCCGGGGTAGTTCACAATTGATCAACTATAAGCTGACCCCAACCGCCCAGGCAGAAAGTGGGTTAATGGGACCCTTAGTGCATCAAAACGAAAAAACCTGGGATCGTATTTATAGCGTGCAAACCATTGATTATAAACACATTCCAAAACAATATATTGCCCAACCCAGTGAGGCAAAATTGGTACGCTTGCAACTGACCCTTCCCAAGAAAAAAGTTGGATACCTCATGGGGGCAGGGGATTTGGTACCTGATTACCTACAAACCATTGGATTGGCTGTTACACCGATCGATATAGATCGCATTAATCAAGAAGATCTCAACCAGTTTGACACCGTTCTTGTAGGTATTCGCGCCTTCAATGTCCTGGAATCCTTGCGTTATAAAAACAAAATGCTGTTTGACTTTGCCCAACAAGGGGGTACATTGATTGTACAATACACCACCAGTCGTCGCATGCAAACCAAAAATATTCTGCCCTATCCAATCCAATTGTCACGCGATCGCGTAACAGACGAAAATAGTGCCGTTCGCTTGCTCCAACCCCAACACCCAGTCCTAAACGAACCGCACCCAATCAAAGAAGATGATTTTAATGGCTGGGTACAAGAAAGAGGGCTGTATTTTGCCAATCAATGGGACCAACGCTTTACGCCCATCTTAGGCATGCAAGACGAGGGAGAAAGTGAAAAACAAGGCAGTCTGCTTATTGCTCCGCACGGTCAAGGAACGGTCGTCTACACGGGATTGAGCTTTTTTAGAGAACTTCCCGCTGGCGTTCCCGGCGCATACCGCCTGCTGCTAAACCTCATTGCCTTATAGCCTTATGTCCTCGAAAAGCTATCTATACCTCGCTCTTGCCAATGTCATTTATTGGCTGCTGTTTTGGCTGTTTATGAAATCTTTCACGCTATGACATGGATAGACTGGATCATCTTGGTGTGCACCCTGGGCGGTATTGTCGGGTATGGTGCCTGGAAAAATCGCCAAAGCAGTTCCATTACAGATTACCTCAAAGGCGGTAACAACGCCCGTTGGTGGACGATTGGTCTTTCTGTAATGGCGACGCAAGCCAGCGCCATTACTTTTCTATCCACCCCAGGACAAGCTTTTCACGACGGAATGGGCTTTGTTCAATTCTACTTCGGATTGCCTTTTGCCGTTATCATCATTAGTTTGTATTTCATTCCCCGCTACCACCAATTAAAGGTGTTTACTGCCTACGAATTTTTGGAGCAACGTTTTGACCGCAGAACCCGTAGTTTTACAGCGCTGTTGTTTTTGATCCAGCGCGGCTTGGCCGCTGGCATCACCATCTATGCCCCCGCTATTATCCTAAGTGTTGTCCTGGGTTGGCCGCTCAAGGTACTCATTGTGATCATCGGTCTGATTGTCATCTTTTATACCGTGATAGGCGGTACGGCAGCGGTCAACGTCACCCAAAAACAACAAATGCTCGTTATCTTTTCAGGCATGTTTATCGCCTTCGGGGCTATCATTCAAGGCTTTCCAGAACAAATTGGTTTTGTTAAGGCACTGGAAATTGCAGGGCAAACGGGCAAACTTGAAGTCTTGGATTTTAGCTTTGATCCCAACAGCCGCTATACTTTTTGGAGTGGCATCACGGGGGGATTGTTTTTAGCCCTCTCCTATTTTGGTACCGATCAGAGTCAAGTACAGCGCTACCTTTCTGGAAAGTCTCTCCGAGAAAGTCAGATGGGACTGATTATGAACGGCTTTCTAAAAGTCCCCATGCAGTTTTTTATTCTTTTGGTTGGCGTGATGGTCTTTGTGTTTTACCAGTTCGAACCCGCCCCCCTGCATTTTAATCCCAAAGGCGTAGCCACTGTTTTGGCTTCCGATCAAAAAGACGCCTATCGGACTTTGGAAAAGGCACACCAACAAACCCAAGCAGCACGACAAGACTTGTTACAATCGCCCATGGACCAAGCAGCCTTAGAACGATTTAAAGCCCTGGACAAGCAGGAACGCCAACAAAGGGACCAAGCCAAAATGCTGATCAAAACCGCTGATCCAGAACAAGAAACCAATGACAAAGACTATGTGTTTATCTCCTTTATCTTGGGCTATCTGCCGCAAGGACTCATCGGGCTGTTGCTAGCCGTAATTCTTTCTGCGGCCATGAGTTCTACCGCTTCCGAACTCAATGCACTGGCAGCCACCACCACTGTTGATTTATACCGCCGTAGCCTACCCGATCAGTCAGAAAAACACTATGTCTCCGCTGCCAAAGGTTTTACGCTACTGTGGGGGCTCCTGGCTATTGGTTTTGCTTCGGTTGGAAATTTATTTGAAAACCTCATTCAACTGGTCAATATCATTGGCTCCCTGTTTTATGGAACCATTCTTGGTATCTTTTTAGTTGCTTTTTTTATCAGATCCGTAAAAGCTAAAGCTGTTTTCTGGGCTGCACTGGTCTCGGAAATGACCGTATTGGGTATTTATTCCCAAGATTGGGTAGGGTATCTCTGGCTGAACGCCATTGGAGCTTTACTAACTATTATCTTAGCCTCATTATGGACAACCATTGAAAAAAAATTCATTTGGGCTTAAATAAATATTGATGTTCGTGTTTAACCAACAAGGGAAGTAAAAAAGACAACGGGTGATCTATCGCAAAGCATCATTAAATTTATTCAAAGTATTTCATGACTCATACATCTTGACCAATCATCTTAAGCACCTCCGCTATTGTGAATTCTAATTAGTAAATTTCTCTAAAAATGTTGGATAACCAATTTCTGTTAGTGTGTAAATGTGTTTGACCATTTTGAAATCATTCTATCGCTAAGGGATTACATCAATGAAGCAGGACTTAACTAGCCAAATTCATACTTTGACGAAGTGTTCACCTATGCTTTAACATTCTTGTCATTTTTTACGATAAATCAGACAGATCTACCCAACCCATTTTTGGGAATTAGAAAGAGCATTAAAAAGCCCCATCCGTAAGGTGGGGCTTTGAAGCTGTTGCAAGACTAGGGAACATTATTTCGTCCACTCGGCGATGGAAGTCTTATTCATTTTAACGTAGTCCCAATTGCCCGCTTTTTCGGCGCGTTCCAAAGACTTTTTAGCCGCTGCTACAGCCGCCTCTTTTTCGTTTAGGGCTGCTAATATCAATGACTGCTGACGAAAATACCAATAGGGTTCGTCATTCATCGAAATGGCCTTATTGATCCATTTTTTTGCTTGTGGTAAATCCTGTCCCTCCTGTAGATAGTATACTGCAGAAGAATAGTAATCTCGATCCTTGGGATTGTTAGCAAGAACTTTTTTAATGCTGGCCATGGCTTTTTTTACCGTTGGTACTTCCAGGGCGAGGGATATTTTTGTGGTTTCCCAGGCCATGTTTAATACGGCATCATTATTAGTCAAATCCGATAGCCAAATAGAAAAGCTTTCCATGGGTTGTGTTTCTTTAGGGGTCACTTCCACAGTTGCAGCAATTTTTTGAGCATCCCATTCCGAAGGAACACCCCAATTTTCAGAGTCAGTGTAGAAAAAAACTTCCCACATGGATTCACCAGGGCGCGTAAAAATAGCGTAGGTGCCTGCAGCCAACCCCTGACCACCAACCGTGACGGGATCAGAAAATGAAATGGTGGTGTTTTTGTTGGCACCCGTTCGCCAAAGGCTACCAAAACTCACCAAGTTACCAACAATTTCCCGGCCACGCATAGACGGACGAGAATAATTTAGTGTCACTTCTGTCAAACCAACTGTTTGCTGAATGTTGGCAGCAGGACTCGGTTGCGGGGTTTGCACTTGTGCTACCAGGGCCGTACCAGTGAGCAGCGCAAAAAGATAGATGAATTTTTTCATGATACTGTTTTTTTGTAAATCTACATCTTTAACCCAGACAGCTCAGCTGTTTTCATTTTCGTTACGGACTTTTTATCCACGGAACCAGTTGAAAACTTTGTTTAATAATAATGATTATTACTTAAACATTTGTATCTTTACTCAAAATTGCTTGTATGAAGATTTACCGCCTTCAAACGGTACAAAATCTGCCCATAAGTGTAGATCAAGCCTGGGATTTTTTGAGCGACCCCAAGAACCTCAAAACCATCACTCCTGACTACATGGGATTTGAAATCCAAAGTGGAGCCGACAGAACCATGCATGCGGGGCAAATCATTCAATACATCGTCACGCCCATTGCTGGGATTCCAACCAAATGGGTCACAGAAATCACCCATGTTAAAGACAAAGAATTTTTTGTAGATGAACAACGATTTGGTCCCTATGCTTTGTGGCACCATAAACACTTTATCAAACCCATTTCAGGTGGCGTTGAAATGGAAGATTTAGTTGATTATAAACTACCGCTTGGAATTTTGGGTCAACTGGCACATCCCTTACTTGTTAAACCCAAGTTGAAAGAAATTTTTGATTATCGCCACAACAAGCTAATTGAATTGTTTGGTACGTTTAAAGATTAATTATGAAAAACATTCTCATCGTAGGAGGTAGTTCCGGTATTGGTTTGGCACTTGCCAAAAAAATGCAAGGCAGCTGCCAACTTTACACTGCCAGTAGAACTTCCGACACTTTGCATGAAATCAAGGGTACACACCTGCCTTATAATGTACGAACGGATACGTTTCAAACAGACACTTTCCCTGCATTGCATGGACTCGTTTATTGTCCAGGGAGTATTAATTTACGGCCGTTTAAGGGACTCAAACCGGATACATTTAGAGAAGATTTTGAGCTCAATGTGATGGGGGCTATTAAAATCTTACAAAGTCTTGAAAAAAATCTCAAAGCTGCCCAGGGTGCTAGTGTCGTTCTTTTTAGTACCGTTGCTGTGCAGACGGGAATGCCTTTTCATGCTTCAGTAGCTTCTGCCAAAGGGGCCTTGGAGGGATTGACACGCTCCTTAGCTGCAGAATGGGCACCACACATCCGTGTGAACTGCATTGCCCCCTCTTTGGTGCAAACACCCCTTGCTGATAAATTCTTAAACAACGAAGCCAAATTGTTAAAAGCCAGCGAAAGGCATCCGTTACAACGTGTGGGTACACCGGAAGAAGTAGCTGAACTGAGTCATTTTTTACTCAATGACAACAGCACATGGATGACAGGACAAATAATCACTCTTGACGGTGGATTAGGAACATTAAAAACATAAAATCTATGGGGAAAGTAAGCGTGTTTTGGTTTCGGCGAGATCTTAGAGTAAACGACAATGTCGGACTCTACAACGCCTTACAGAGTGGGCACGCTGTTTTACCCATTTTTATATTCGATGACACTATTTTGGGCAAGCTCCCTAAAAAAGACCGTCGATTGGAACTTATTATTCATGCCTTGGGTCGTGTTAACGATGCTATGAAGAGGAAC
>JBMHCG010000045.1:0-2962 GCA_049890035.1 Flavobacteriaceae bacterium
GGAAACTTGAATAAATTTTCATCACTTGTCGACGCTTCGAAATAACCTGAAGTAATTTTATTTTTTGTTTCACCCGTTTTGTCCAACATAAAATAAACACTAATTCCCAATTCCGAAGCTGGTGACGTTGCGCTGTTGGTCAATACATTTTCAGATAATTTTCCGACCGTATAAAAGGGAATCACATTTTTACCTGAAGGCAATTCTTTCATGTCATAGATCCAACCTCCTTTTCGGTAGATGCCTTCGCCAAGTTTCGTTGCCTCTTTGGAAGGTCCATCCGAGCAAGCAAATAGGCTACCAACCAATAAAAAAATAAACAGTTTTCTTGTCATTTGGTTTCTTGTGTTTTGTTTTATTCTTGAAATTTATACTTTTTTCAAGCTTCGACGTCCATGCAACAACAATATATCACTGTCCATAAACAGCGAAATTTCGTTTGTGCTTTGATCTAAATCTATGTGACCCAGGGAGGATTCGAACCCCCAACCCTCAGAGCCGAAATCTGATATTCTATCCAGTTGAACTACTGGGCCGTTGATTGGTTATGTGATCGATGGCCATAAGCTAAGGCTTTAAGTAAATATTACTTCAAAGCATCCTCTATGATTGACGATTGTCCACAGGGCCAAAAATAAATATTTCTCTTTGACTGAAAAAATTTTGACCCCCCTGAAATATTGACAAAGGCCAGAAGAAATCCAAAGCTCCAAAGAATTTCTTTTTTTCTTCAACATTAACGCTTCACAAAGGAGCACAAAAAACAGAGGGAACAAGAATTTAAATTATTGATTCTGCTTCAAAGCAATATAGCCTGTTCGTATTGCTCCAAACCCCATGACCACCATGCCGATAACAGTAGCAAATATGACCATCTCATACTGGTGGTCAAAGCCTTGTTTAGCAGTATGCTTAAAATATATCCCCCAGTACGCCCAAAGAATCACCACTGCATAGACGGGTTGTTTGAAATAAAGAAGTTGTATGTAGGCAATCACCACTCCAATAAACAAAAGGGCTACCGTCCATATGGCTGCAATCGCACCATAAGGCTCCCACCCAATGCCTACCAAAAAAGCGGTCGCATTGGCAATGGTGGCCACGGTAATCCAACCAAAATAAACACTGAAAGGTATGCGAAGCCAGTAGTGCTTTACTCCATTGACACCTACGTGTAAAAAAATCTGAAGTTGAATCAACGTATACAACAACCCCAACATTATACAAAACGACAAGAATAGTTGTTCATAATGCCACGCAAAAATCCAACTGCTATTCAAAAGTGCATTGGCGATGAACCACCGACCAATTTTTTTATTGAAATCTCCCATTGGAGAAAACACCACACCGAGCACAAACAACAATAGAAGGAAATAAATTAGCCCCCAAATCGAGAATGTAAATCCCATGGGCGTAAAAAGATTCCCGTATTGGTCCGATAGTTCGCCGGTAGTCTTTCCATTGATTGGTAATATGTTGGCCAAAGCGTTGACAGTAAGCATCTGTGTATAGGCCAATACAATAAGTACTTTCAATCCAATTCCTTTCATTGCTTTTTTTTTACAATTTAGGAAATATCTCAACAGACTTTTGTGATTCGCTTTATTCACTTCGATGGGAACCTGTTAGCGGTAGAATTAATATCTTGAGAAGAATATTATGTTATCAATGAAACACACCTGGATCGTACTATTCGGTTTACTCATTTTTGGGAAATGTGAAAAACCACTCACTGCTGAAATCATTTTAAACCGATCGATAGAGGCCCACCGTTTTGACTTACCCATCGATTCGCTAACTTACATAAAAACAACACAGCTATTTTTCCCAGACGGCACACTCGAAAAAGAAAGCATTGAAAAACACCACTTGCGATGGCGCCCCTTTGAACACCACATTTATAGCAATAACGAACATTTGAGTTGGAAAGAAGATTCGATTTACAACCATACTGATGCCACTGTCTTTAAAGAAAGAAAAGAATACATCGCGGCAAAAAACAAATTCAATGCAGCCTATTTTGTGTTTTGGCAACCCGCCAAACTCGTTGATAAAAAAGCAGTCTTGGTGTACAAAGGACAAGAAATGTTACCCAATCAACAGTCTGTGCATGCCATTGAGGTTTCCTATCCACAGTATGACTCTACTGATCAATGGGTTTTTTATTTTGACACCAAAAACTACCTTAATCGTGGTTACAGTATACAACACAATGGACGATGGAGCATGATCCTCAATGATGAATTTCATCTTGAACACCAACCCATACTGGTGAAGAAAAGGCGAAGTTTTATGGTCGACAGCCTCACCAATCTTCGTGTATTAAGGGCAGCGTATACCTATGAAATCTCCTCCTAGAAATGAAGAATTTTTTATCAAGCTCATTACAACACTATTTAATCCACTTAGTCCTAACGAAAAAAATCAATCAGAAAAAATCGTATTTTGAGGCATTCATAAAATAGGTTTTCCAGCATGCGACCATCAAAAGCTTTCATTATTACCTTATTTTCTTCGGGCCTCGCCTTTGTTGGTGGGGCTTTTGCCGTCTTTGGAGAATTCGACGACGCACCAGGACTCATCCTCTTGGGACTCATCATTACCTTGTGTTCTGTTGGAATCAATTATCGCAATTATCGGTAATCATTCATGCGTGAAATTTTCGTTGATGTCTTTTTTTAAAAAATCCATCATTCGAAAAAAATCAAGTATCCGTCTGAAAACGCATGGTCAATAATTCTGATTGAAAGTCCATTTTTTGATACGCCCTAATCGCATGGAGGTTTTCGGCATAGACATCCAGTTGAAATTCTGTATGCCCCAGCGCTTTTCCCCACTCGACAAGATATTCGATAATACGCCCATTGATCCCATTACCTCGAAATGCATGCGATACATACATGAACCCCAAATAAACAATGGTCGACGGATTCTTATAGACTTTATTGGGTTTTATTAATGC
>JBMHCG010000046.1:0-5499 GCA_049890035.1 Flavobacteriaceae bacterium
TGCTGCATATACAGGGGTTGTTCCCATTATGTTGAATAAGATTGAAGCCAATGAAGCACCGACGATCAACGGAGACGGAACGCAAGCGTATGATTTTATTTATGTAGAAGATGTTGCCCGTTCCAACGTGCAAGCGTTGATGAGTGATCAAGATTTTGGGATGTATAATGTGGGGACCGAAGTTCAAACCACAATCAATGAACTCTGCGAATTGATTCTTGAATTAAAAGATTCTCCCTTAAAGGTAAAATACAACCCTTATTCTGAAGACGATGCCCGTGCAATGGTAAAAAATAGAATAGGCTCGCGCAAAAAAGCTGAAGATGAAATTGGGTTCAAATATAAATATGAACTTCGCGAAGGTTTACAGAAATTAATTGACTGGAGAATTGCTACCGGAGTAGACAAAAAATAAGTAAAAGTGTACCGAGGAAAAAACATAGCGGTTGTTGGCGGTGGCTTGATCGGGTTAGCTGTAGGCTATAAACTAAGTCTACAAAAAGCCAAAGTCACGGTTTTTGAAAAAGAAGAGCAAGCTGGTTTGCATCAGTCAGGGCGTAACAGTGGTGTTCTGCATTGTGGGTTGTATTATCAACCGGGGTCCCTAAAAGCACAATTATCTGTTCAAGGGATTCGTGAAATGATTGCTTTTGCCCAAGAAAACGAAATTCCTCATGACGTATGTGGTAAAGTTGTTGTAGCCACTTCAGGACAAGAAGAAAAAGCGCTAGAAACATTGGCGAAACGTGGAGAAAAAAATGGGCTTTCGGGTTTGAATTATCTTGATGCCCCCACATTAAAAAAACGGGAGCCCTACGTCCGTGCAAGAAAAGCGCTGTTGGTTCCTGAGGAAGGAATCATAGATTACAAGGCAGTAATGCAGGTGTTGATTCACAAAATAAAAGAGAACGATGGAGAGGTTTACTTCAACCATCCGATCACTGCGGTAAAAGAAGAAACCGAAAATGAAGTATTGCTCAGCACTAATGAAGGCACCCAATCGTTTAACCAAGTTGTGGTTTGTGGAGGGTTGTGGAGTGACACAACGTATTGTCAAATGACAGAACAAAAGTCACCATTAAAAATTGTCCCATTTCGTGGGGAATACCTCAAGTTTAAAGCAGGTTTTGAGGACCGAGTAAACCATTTGGTTTATCCTGTTCCTGATGCTCAATTTCCATTTCTCGGGGTGCATTTTACCCGCATGATTGACGGAAGTCGCGAAGTTGGTCCCAATGCTGTTTTGGCCCTCAAAAGGGATGGATACACACGGACTAGTTTTTCACTTAAGGACACCTACAATAGTCTTACTTACCCGGGCTTATTGCGGTTTGTATCCAAAAACTTTCGTTTTTCTGTCAACGAATTTAAATCGTCCCTCTTCATGAAAGATTTTATAGCCAAGGCGCAAAAAATGATTCCTGATGTCGATGCAAGCATGTTGGAACGTGGCCCGACTGGGGTGCGAGCTCAGGCCATTTCACCTGAAGGAGAATTGCAAATGGATTTTAATATCGTGCGGAAGGGACGACAAATTCATGTGCTGAATGCACCAAGTCCGGGCGCGACAGCCTCCCTGGCGATTGCCTCACACATAATTCAACATTATTTTTCAAATTAGTATGATAGAGAAAAGAAACATACCCATATCGCTCCCTGTTACGGGAGAGGAGGAGTGGCAAGCGCTAAAAGAGCCACTAACGACAGGCTGGTTGACCTCAGGCCCTAAAGTGCGTGCTTTTGAACAAGCTTTTGCCGAGCGCCACCAAGTAAAACATGCCATTGCTGTTACCAGTGCAACGACGGCCCTACATTTGGCCTTGGTTGCCTTGGATATCAAACCTGGAGATGAAGTAATTGTACCTGCATTTACTTGGGTGTCAACGGCCAATGTAGTCCTCTATCAGGGGGCAGAAGTTGTTTTTTGCGATATCGATCCTAAGACGTTTAACTTAGATCCGAATCAGCTGAAAGAAAAAATTACCCCAAAAACTAAAGCTATCATGGTTGTTCATCTTTTTGGACTGTGCGCTCAAATGGATGAAATTAAGGCTGTAGCAGGAGACATTCCTCTCATTGAGGACGGGGCGTGTGCTGCAGGATCAGCCTATAAGAACGTCCCTGCGGGAGGACTTGGTTTGATGGGATGTTTTTCTTTTCATCCGCGTAAATCCATCACTACAGGGGAAGGCGGAATGATCACAACCAATGATGATGAATTGGGTGAGCGCTTACAAGTTCTTCGAAACCATGGCGCATCCGTTTCGGAGGAACAACGGCACCACGGACCAAAACCCTATATTCTTCCCGATTTTAACGTCTTGGGGTACAATTATCGGATGACGGATTTACAAGGGGCGATTGGGGAAGTTCAACTCAAAAAGTTGGATCAATTTATTGATCAGCGCTCAAAATGGGCGGCTGTATATACCGATGCGTTAAAAGATATTCCATGGATTCAGGTGCCAACTTTTTCAAAAGATGACCGCCACGGATGGCAGAGCTATGTGTTGTTGATTGATGAGACGAAAGCTCCTCTATCACGCAATGCCATCATGGAAGCCCTACAGCAAGCGGGAATATCTACACGTCCCGGTACCCATGCCGTGCATATGTTAGGATATTATGCAGAACGTTACTCTATTCACCCAGAAGATTTTCCTGGAGCGCAAACAGCAAACGACAAGTCCATCTCCATTCCTTTGCATAACCGAATGGTTGACGAGGACTTTCAATACATTATTAATTGCATAAAATCCTTGGCTTAAATGTGTGGCATCCTTGGCATATATAATTTAGATTGTAGCGCGGTTGATGCAGTAATGCTGGAGCATATGGGACAAAAAATTGCCCATCGTGGTCCCGATGGGGAAGGCCAATATATCGACGGGAATATTGGGCTGTTGCACAAGCGTCTTGCCATTCTTGATCCTTCAGATAACGGAAAACAGCCCATGACTTCTAAAGACGGTCAATGGGTGGTGGTCTTTAATGGATGCATTTATAATTTCAAGGAATTACGGGAAGAATTGCGTACCAAAGGACATTCTTTTTCCTCCAATACCGATACCGAAGTGATTTGTGAGGGTCTTGCTAGTGAAGGAATTTCGTATGTCGAAAAGTTCAATGGAATGTTCGCCTTTGCCGCTTGGAATGTCCACGAGCAGCAATTGTATTTGTGTCGGGATCGTTTCGGCATTAAACCTCTGTATTATTGGTTTAACGGCAAAACATTGGTTTTTTCCTCAGAAATCAAAGGCATTATAGAACACGATGACTATACTACCGATGTAGATTTGGACGCACTGAACGAATATTTTACTTTTCAAAACATATTCTCTTACAATACCCTGTTCAAGGGTGTGAACATGCTTCCTCCTGCGAATAGTGTAGTAATCAATTCTCGCACCTCATTTGTTAAACACAATTCTTGGTGGGATTACGACTTTTCTAATACAGACAATCAACTCTCTTTTGAGACAGCCAAAGAGAAAACAAAAACGCTGTTTGAACAAGCAGTAAAACGCCAAATGGTAGCTGATGTGTCTGTAGGCTCATATCTTTCTGGGGGAATGGACTCAGGCTCCATTGCTGCTGTTGCTACCAAACATGTTGATCGTTTGTCTACATTTACGTGTGGGTTTGATATGAATGAAGTGACCGGTCGTGAAGCAAACTTTGACGAGCGTCGCGATGCAGAGTTGATGGCCAATCATTTAAAAACCGAACAGTTTGAACAGGTCATGAATGCAGGAGACATTCGATGGTCATTGCCTCAATTGGTGTATCACTTAGAAGATCTACGGGTGGGGATGTCTTATCCCAATTATTATATTGCTCGATTGGCATCTAAGTTTGTCAAAGTTTGTCTGCAAGGCACAGGAGGCGATGAATTGTTTGGAGGATACCCCTGGAGGTACTATAAAGTTTTTGATGCATTGAGTCAAGAAGACTTCTTTGATCAATATTATGATTTTTGGCAACGATTGGTCCCGCTAGAAGAAAAAAAAGAGCTTTTTACCCAAAATGTGTTGGATTCGATTGACCTTGAAGCACCGAGGAAAGTTTTTGAACGTGTTTTTACGTTTAATGACAAGTTAAAATACGACACCCCTCAAGATCATATAAATAACTCACTTTATTTTGAGATCAAAACCTTTTTGCCGGCCTTATTTTTGGTAGGTGATAAACTTTCTATGGCGCATGGTTTAGAGGAACGGTTCCCTTTTATGGACAATGATTTGGTTGATTTTGCTATGAAAGTTCCCGTTGAGCATAAATTGGGGAACTTAACTAAAGAAATAGAGCAAATTGATGAAAACTTTGAGAATAAGAAGAGAGTTTATAAAGAATACGATGACGGGAAAAATGTTCTACGTAAAGCTATGAAATCGTATATTCCTAAAACAATTATTGAAAGGAAAAAGCAAGGGTTTTCTGCTCCTGATGAAAGTTGGTATCGCGGAGAGAATGCCAATTTCATAAAAGAAATCTTATTGAATTCAGAAACATATTGTACAAAGTTTATTAAGAGAGACTATATTGAGCATATTGTCAATGAACATTTGGATGAAGTGAAAAACCACCGTTTGCTTATTTGGTCCTTTCTTAATTTTGAATGTTGGTGCCAAAAATTTTTAAAAACAAGCAAATGATTAGGTCTTTAATTTTCGTGTTTTATAAATTTCTTCAACTGGAGAAAAAAGCAAAATTCAATAGATATTTGCCTTTTAATGAGTTACTAATTGACCGTAATAAAAAGGCTAAGCTGTTAAATTTAGGCAAAGGAACTACCATTCATGATTCTAGTCATGTTTATGGAGACATTATTGTAGGAGAAAACACGTGGATAGGTCCTTTTACCATCATAGATGGTTCAGGAGGCTTATCTATAGGTTCTAATTGTTCAATTTCTTCTGGAGTTCAGATTTATTCCCACGATACTGTAAAGTGGGCAATTTCTGGAGGGAAACATCCTTATGAGTACAAAAATGTTGTTATTGAAGATAATTGTTATTTAGGCCCCAATTCTATTATTCAAAGTGGTGTAATAATAAAATCAAATACTATTGTAGGAGCGAATAGTTTTGTTAATAAAAGTTTCCCAAGCGGATCAAAAATTGCTGGTAACCCAGCCAAAATAATAAAGTAATGTTTTTAAAAAGTTTATTTAAAGAAGAAATTGAGATAGATGATAATCTCATTTTTTTAAAGTCAAAAGCTAACACTGCTCAAAAGAACCAAATTCAAACTAAAGACACTTTTTCTGAAAAGTGGCAAAACTTTGAAAAAGGAAATAAAAAAGAAGAAGTATATTATTTTCAACGTGAATGGTTCTTAGATTTATATGGATTTCCCACAGAAAAAGCTTTAAAAGAATACCTTTCGGACAAAAAAACTATAGTTGATTGTGGTTGCGGATTAGGTTATAAAGCAGCCTGGTTCGCTGAACTTGCGCCTCATGCTATTGTCATTGGGATAGATATTTCAGAGTCTATT
>JBMHCG010000047.1:0-2688 GCA_049890035.1 Flavobacteriaceae bacterium
TAACTGTGCTGATACATTTTCTCTATTAGACGGGAGATCTCTTATAAACAAAGGGATAAGTCCAAAAATCCACCGTATAGGAAATTAATTTTGTTAAAATAAAGTAAAAAAAGTACTTGATATTAAACTATATTGAGTACTTTTGGTACTAGATAAAATTAATTAATAGTGCTTAATCAACTCATTACCTCCAAAACTCGGTTGCGCCTATTGATCAAATTCTTCATCAGTCAGGCCAACCGGGGGTATTTGAACGGATTAGCAAGTGAATTCAACGAATCAACCAACTCTATTCGAAAAGAACTCAATCACCTCTCGGAAGCAGGTTATTTAGAAAAATACAAAGACAACAATAAGGTTGCCTATAAAGCTAATACAAAGCACCCCATGTTTGAGATTCTACAAAAAGTAGTGTTTAAACATTTGGGCTTAGAAGACATTGTTGAGCATGTACTAGCACAAATGGGAGAGGTACGACAAATTCATTTAATTGGCGATTATGCCAAAGGTTTAGACACGGGTAATATCGAAGTATTGCTTATTGGAGAACAACTCAACACCGCCTATATAGCCCAACTAGAAGAAAAAATAGAGAAATTAATTGAACGTAAAGTTCAATTCATCATAAGCAATCGTAAATCCTCCGATCAACTTTCTATATTGTTGTTCGAACGCTAATACTATGTTAGAAAACAGTACTATACTCATCACAGGTGGAACAGGTTCTTTTGGAAAGAAATTTGTTCGTATGACCTTAGACCGCTACAAGCCTAAAGCCATTATTATATATTCGAGAGATGAAATGAAACAATGGGACATGGCAGAAAAATACCGCGATGATCAACGTGTAAAATTCATCATTGGGAATGTTCGCGATAAAGACCGTCTTTCACGTTCGTTAGACGGGGTGGACTATGTGGTACATGCTGCAGCAACTAAAATTGTACCTACGGCTGAGTACAATCCTTTTGAATGTTTGAAAACTAACATCAACTGGGCAATGAATGTCATTGACTCTTGTACTGATAAAAAAATCAAAAAAGTAGTAGCTTTGTCGACTGATAAGGCCAGTAATCCAATTAATCTTTACGGAGCAACTAAATTAGCATCAGACAAATTATTCGTAGCGGGAAGTTCGCATTTAAGTTTAGATCAAACCCAATTTTCTGTGGTGCGTTATGGGAATGTAATGGGTTCCAGAGGTTCAGTGATTCCTTTCTTCTTGCAAAAGAAAAGTGAGGGAGTATTGCCCATAACCGATGATCGTATGACCCGTTTTATGATTTCTTTAGAAGAAGGGGTGAAATTGGTATGGCATGCCTTTGAGGATATGCTTGGCGGAGAAATCTATGTTAAAAAAATCCCTTCAATGACCATTACCGATATTGCAAAAGCAGTGGCTCCTGAAGCGGAACAAAAGATTATTGGAATACGTCCAGGGGAAAAATTACACGAGCAAATGATTGGGGTAGAAGATGCCCCGCATACTTTCGAGTATGACGAGCACTTTAAAATATTACCGGCTATCCATAATTGGTCGAAAGACCCTAAACGTATCAAAGACGGGAAAAGAGTGCCTGAGAATTTCTTGTACAGTTCCGACAATAATAAAGAATGGATGAATGCAGAGGAGCTGGCTGAATGGATTGAGGAAAATAAAGACAAAATAGGCTTAATTTAAAATGAAAACCATTGTATTTGCTGGAGGTTCAAGCTTGCTCGCCCAAAGTTGGATTAGAGAAGAACAACCCGAATACAACTTTATTTTAGGAGTTCACAAAAGAGAACCCGATCAAAATAAGGGGAGGAATGTGACTTTGGCCTATGAAAATCCCGAAGAACTAGCAAAGCAATTTAAGCTACTAAAAGCAGACATAGTGTTGAACTGTATTGGTTTGACCAACGTTGAAGCTTGTGAAAAAGATGAGAAACAAGCAGCATATACCAATGTCGAGATTGCACAAAACATCGCTCAAGCCAGTAAGCTAAGCAAGGTCAAATTGATACATATCTCTACCGATCATCTTTTTGATGGGGCGAAAGCCTTTGCAAGTGAGCAGGAAAAGAAAGTCCCTGTGAATGCTTATGGAAGGACAAAAAGCCAAGGGGAAGATATTGTATTGAATACCCACCCAGATTCCTTGGTGATCCGTACCAATTTTTTCGGCTGGGGGCCTAGTTACAAACCCTCGTTTTCAGATCAAATCTTAAATAGTCTAGAGCGTAATACCCCCATTCAATTATTTGATGATGTGTATTACACTCCGGTATCCGTAGCGAGTTTGCGTGAGTGCATTTTAGCTTTAGTTGAAAAAAAGGCTATTGGAATTTATAATGTAACTTCGAGTGAACGCATTACCAAATATGAATTTGGGTGTCAGTTGGCCGATTCCTTTGGTTACTCTAAAAATTTGATTGAACCCATAAGCATCGAAAGTATACCAGGTTTAACACAACGTCCAAAAGACATGAGTTTAAGTAATCATAAACTCAGTGTTTTTCTTTCCAAACCCATTCCTTCTCTGAAGGAACAAATCGTTGCTCTTAAAGAGGAGGAAAAGAAAAATCAAGAACGCTTGGTCATCCCTTATGGTCGTCAAGATGTCTCCCAAGAAGACATCGATGCAGTGGTCAATGTTTTACGTTCGGATTTTATCACTCAAGGACCCGTGATACAACAATTTGAAG
>JBMHCG010000048.1:0-7195 GCA_049890035.1 Flavobacteriaceae bacterium
GCACCACCAATTAAAATATGCATCGGTGCTTGGGTGAAGCCCAGCGCCTGGGGATTTACAAAGCATGGAGGGTAAAACGCTAGATGTGCCGCAAAACGGTGTTGCTGACCCAGGGCATTAAGCACAGGTTGCCAACCCGAAAAAAGTGTCACGCCTCCGCCCAGGCTCCATCCAGTTATGGCCACCCGATCGGCATTAATTTGAGGGTGTTCTGCCAAGGTGTTCAAGGCCCGATAGGCGTCTAAGATGACAGTGGCAATAGTCACTTCCACCTGTGAGCCCACTGTTGAGCTTACCCCCCGACTCTTAAAACTGTTTAATTCAAAAGTGGCAAAGCCCTGTTCTTGGTACATTTTGAGGTAGTCCAAATGGTGCTGTCGCCATCCCAGACTCCCGGCTACACCAATGATGAGTGGATATTTCTTATCTGCTTGTAAATTGTCAACAGGAAGGGTCAATTGTCCAAAGACTGTTTGCTTTTCCTGACGCGTTAAATCTTTTATAACATCCCGCAATGAAAAAGGGTTTGCGCTTTCAAAGGAAACAGTTTCTTTATACAATTGTGCGTGTGCAGTGGCCAACAGCAACACACAAAGACCAAAAAGGAAAAGGGCTTTTTTCATTTTAGAAGCAGTATTTTACTTAGACTTAAGCATTTATTTTTCTGAGCTGGTTTTAAGTGTTGGATACGAAATGCCCAACTGTTCTAAATAACTATCGTATTGGGTTTCGTCATAGTAAAATTGTTCCAGCTGTGGGCGGTATGTATTCATGATTTGGGTATTGAGTTCGATCGGTGGTGGATCGTTAGCCGTGATCATGGGCTGGTAGGTAGTCTCTTTTTGCTGGACATTTTTAAAATAATCTTTGGCTTGACCGAGTAATTCTGGGTTCATCAAAAAGTCCAAAACGGTCATTGCCACAACTTTGGCGCCGGCCGTGACGCCTTTGTGGGCAATGGGCGTGGCCATGGCAATGGCGTTGGACCAGTGGTGGCCCTGCAGTCCGGGAATATTTGAGGGAAACCGAAGGGTAACTGTCGGCACGGTCCAAGACACATCACCAATATCGTCAGAACCGCCACTGACTTGTATTTTGCTGGGCCGACCAAGAGGGGCTAGTTCGGTGGCCAAGCCTGTTTGTTTTTTGGAATTTACTTCTTGTTGTACTGCTTTGGCCAGCTGTTGGTCAGCGGCGGACCATTCTGGTAGACCGACGGTTTGAATATTGTTATACATCGTTTCTGCGATCACCTTATTGAAATGCCTGGGCCAGGCAGTGCCCACCACTCGCGACTGTACTTTGGTGTCGGTCATCAGAGCTGCACCCGCAGCTATATTGTTAGCGTCGTTGTACATTTTCATGATGCCCTCGTAGGTAACGTCACGGAGATAATACCAGATGGAAGCTTTGGAAGGAACGACGTTGGGTTGGTCTCCAGCATCGGTAAAAATAGAATGCGACCTTTTCAATGGATGCAGGTGTTCCCGTTTGTAGTTCCAGCCGACATTCATCAGTTCAGCAGCGTCTAAGGCACTGCGTCCCCGCCAAGGAGCACCCGCAGAATGGGCTGCTTCCCCTTCGAAAGTATATTCTACTGAAATCAAACCCGTTCCCCGGGCTTGTCCCCAAGAAACAACCAGATTACTGCTAACGTGGGTAAAAATACACATATCGATATTGTCAAAATGACCATCGCGGACAAACCAAGCTTTGGAAGCCACCAATTCTTCGGCGATCCCAGGCCATAGCACCAAGGTGCCTGGGATACCTTCTTTTTTCATTATTTCTTGTACGCTCAAAGCGGCGGTAATATTTAAAGGAATCCCAGCATTGTGCCCTTCACCATGACCCGGAGCACCGGCCACCATGGGTTTGTGATACGCTACTCCAGGGTACTGTGAAGCTTTGGGAATACAATCCACATCACTGCCCAAGGCAATTACGGGTCCTTCGCCTTGTGACCAGCGTGCCATCCAGGCCGTTGGGATTCCAGAGATTCCATAGGTGACCTCAAAGCCAGCGGCTTCTAGCAATTGGGTCAGGTAGGCAGAGGAAGCGGTTTCGTGGAAACCAAGTTCGGCAAAACTGAAAATTTTATCGACCATCACTTGGCTCTGCTTGTGGCGATGGGCTACTTTTTCAAGAACCGCTCTTTTTTGTTTTTTGACAGCGGCTTTGCTGTACTGGGCTTGGCCAATGCTGGCAGACAAGAGTAAAACCCCTAGGGTAAAAAGTGTTTTCTGAACTTTCATATGCTGTGCGTTTATTGGTTTGTCGTTGTGGGCAACATCAAGCTGGGAATACCCAACTCTTTGTAGGCCTCATTAAAGGTAGCGATTTCGTTTTCAATCAAGCTTTGCAAAGCTTTTTCCGACGCTTTCCATGCTTGTTGTAAATCGGTAAAACGATCTTTGGCACCTTGGGTGACGGCCGGATCGGGACTGTCTACATAGCCTTTGAGATGCATCCATTCCGCATTCAGTTGGTTGTTGAAGTTGATGACATCTTGAAAGGTTTTTTGATCGGGTTGTATCAATGCCCGCTCCCATTGGATTAATTTCTCTTGTAAAACCATCCCTTTTTGATGTAGCTCGGTGTAGTGCGCATGGGGGGCCAGAAGGTCTAAATGAAATTGTAGTTGGTCTTGAATACCTCGCATATCACTAACCGTACGGTGAATGCTCGCAATCTGTTGATCGATGGCATCTAAAAGTGCGGCTTGTTCGGCATAGGCCGTTGGTGTTGCGTTTATATTGGGGTCAGGCTTGAGTAGAATTTTGACTTCATGTTGTGTGGCCCCAACGGTCAAGCGAGCCGTGTAATCACCTGGAGGAGCGGTACTGCCGGCGTAACTCCCGTAGACAAAAACGTTTTCAACAGCGGGCAATGGATCTTTACGCAGGTCCCAACTCATGCGGTTGTACCCTTTTTTGGCTTTAAGAATATGTGGCTTTTGGGGTCCACCCGGCCAACTTTTAAAGTTTTTAATTTTCTGATTGGTATAGGTGCGTACTGCTTTTTGGTTTTGTAAAATCTCGAGTTTGATTGACATGGAATCTTGGACATCGGGCAAGTAATAATCTAAAATGACTCCAGGCAGCGGGTTTTGTCCTTGGGAGCCACTGGGTCGACCCCGACCCCCCACAATCCGGTAGCTGGGTTTGGGTTGAAGTAAGTAGGGTTCTGAAGGAATGTCTAGTTTTTGGAGCGGTGCCAAGTCATCTAAAATCCAAAACGACCGACCTGCCGTAGCAGCTATCAAATCATTGTCCTGTATAAAAAGGTCATTGATGGGAACAACCGGCAAGTTGAGCTGAAGGGATTGCCACGACTCTCCGTCATTAATCGAATAATAGAAACCTGTTTCAGTGCCTGCATAAAGCAAACCGGGAACTTTTTTGTCTGCACGGACCACTCGAACAAAGGTGTGAGCACCTTCGATACCCGTATTGATGCGCTCCCATTTCTGACCGTAGTTTTCTGTCTTATAGATATAGGGTTCCAAATCCATAAATTTGTACCGCATCATGGTGATATAGGCTTTACCGGGTGTAAAGGGTGAGAGTTCGATACTGTTAATAATCCCCTCTTTTAGTCCTTTTGGGGTAACGTTTTCCCATTTTTTACCGCCATCAAGAGTAAGGTGAATCAAACCGTCATCACTTCCTGCCCACAATTCATTCTCGCTATGGGGGGATACAGCAAGACTCATAAGGGTGTTGTAGTTTTCACCTCCTGCCGCCTCATTCGTATACGGAGTGCCACCAGGGACTTGCTTTTCCTTTTCATTTCGAGTCAAATCGGGGCTGATTGCCTCCCAAGAAAGCCCTTGATCAAGTGATTTAAATACCACATTTCCAGCGTGGTATAGGGTATTAGGATCTTGTAACGAAGTCAAAACAGGAGCGTTCCAGTTGAACCGGTATTTAAAGTCCTTAGGGGCATTGCCCAGGGAAAGTTCTGGGTATTCTTTAATGGATTTTGAAGTGGCTGTTTTCCGATTCCAGCGTTCCAAGATCCCCTGATAACATCCACCAAATACTGTTAGTGGGTTTTGGGGATCAAAAGCCAAAAAAGCACTTTCGCAGCCTGCTACGGAATACCAATCTTTCCAGTCGATTCCTCCGTCATAGGCACGACTTCTAATGCCAATGGCTGAATTGTCTTGTTGCCCTCCATAGACATGATAGGGGACCTGCTCATCGGCAATAACCCGATAAAATTGTGCTGTTGGTTGGTTTTGTTGGCTACTCCATGAGCGCCCACCATTCAGGCTGATGTTGGCCCCCCCATCGTTGGCATTGATCATGATTTGATTGTTGTGGGGGTGGATCCACAGGTGGTGGTTGTCGCCATGCGGGGTAGGGAGCGTTTGAAAGCTTTTCCCGCCGTCAATGGATTTGAGCGCAGGGGCGTTGAGCACATATACGGTGTTTTCGTCTGTGGGATCAGCAAAGACTTCCATATAATACCAAGAACGCGCTACAGTTACCCGATCTTTATTGACCTGCTTCCAGCTTTTTCCTGCATTATCGGACCGATACACACCTGCTTTTGTTCCAGCGGCTTCAAGATTGAGAAACACCCGATTGGGATTGGCTCTACTGACAGAGACGCCCGCCTTGCCAAAGGCTTCTGGCAGGCCTTGGGACATTTTTTTCCAGTGTTCACCGCCATCGGTGCTTTTGTAGAGACCTGATTTTTTCCCTCCTGATCGCATTTGCCAGGGACTTCTTTGGTGTTCCCAAAGGGCAGCATATAGGATTCGGGGATTGGTTTTGTCCATACTGAGCGAAGCTGCCCCAACGGTAGGTCCTACATAGAGCACCTTTCTCCAACTCTTGCCTCCGTCGGTTGATTTATAAATCCCTCGGCTTTCCGTCGGACCATACTGTGCCCCTTGTACCGCTACAAAAATGATATTGGGGTCGGTGGGGTCAATTTCAATATTGGCAATATGGTGACTGGCATCCAAACCTTTGTGTTGCCAGGTTTTTCCTGCATCTGTAGAAAGATACACCCCATCCCCCATAGAGGTCATGACGCCTCGGGCGGGATGTTCGCCCATACCAACCACAACCACATTGGGGTCACTTTCCGAAACGGCGATGGCACCGACGGTTCCAGTTTTAAAAAAGCCATCGGAAACATTTTTCCAATGGATGCCTGCATCCTCAGTTTTCCAAATCCCACCGCCTGTACTGCCCATATAAAAGGTATGTGGTTGTTGAACAACACCCGTAGCTGCCACACTTCGACCGCCTCGGAAAGGCCCAATGTTACGCCACTTGAATTGGTGATAATGAATCGTGTCGGTGATTTGTTTGGCTTTCTTTTTCTTTTGTCCCTGAAGCGGAAGAAGGAAAAACGAAAGAAAGACACCGGTGAACAAGATTTTAAGACGGACCATAAAGGGAGGATTTTAAAGTGATTGTTTGACACCTA
The DNA here is from genome assembly GCA_049890035.1 of Flavobacteriaceae bacterium. Classification (GTDB taxonomy): domain Bacteria; phylum Bacteroidota; class Bacteroidia; order Flavobacteriales; family Flavobacteriaceae; genus UBA11891. The sequence goes on from JBMHCG010000048.1 coordinate 5,449, forward strand.
AAAGTAAGAAAATTTGAATTCGGGCATTTTGGACGTATTAACGAAGCACAGTGGGAAAAGAATGGCTGTCAAAATCCCAAAGCCAAGGCAAAATGAGATAGACCATGGCAACAAGTAAAGCAATAGAAACGAGATTCATGACGATACCTGCACGCACCATATCTTTTATTTGCAGATAGCCCGAACCAAAAACCACGGCATTGGGAGGTGTGGCAACAGGGAGCATAAAAGCGCAAGAGGCTGCGCAGGCAGCACCCACCATGAGCACATAAGGGTGTACGTCCAATTGCAGGGCAATGGGGGCTAAAATGGGGAGCAACATGGCCGTTGTTGCTAGGTTGGAAGTGATTTCGGTGAGGAAGTTGACAGCAGCAATGATCACAAAGACAATCAAGAAGAGGGGCAGTCCCTGGATGGCATTCATTTGGGTGCCAATCCACAAGGCAAGCCCAGAGATGTCAAAAGCTTTGGCCAGTGCCATTCCACCACCAAAAAGAAGGATAATTCCCCAAGGCATTCTGACAGCCTCTTCCCATTTCAAAACAGTACTTTCCATTCTTTGATCAGGAATCAAAAACAAAAGAACACCAAAACCAATGGCAATAATCGTATCGTCAAGGGCAGGAAATATCGGTTGTAATAAGTAGGAGCGACTGATCCAGCAAAAAGCCGTGAGGCCAAAGATGAGAGCCACAACTTTCTCTTCATAACGCATGGGACCCAGCGCTTCTTTAAAGCGTTTAACTTCTGCTTTCCCTCCTGGGAACTCATCCAAGGGGAGTGAAAAAGCAAAGCGAGTCAAAAAAAACCAGCCGATAAAAAGGAGTGAAATACTAATGGGCAAACCAAAAATAAACCACTGTAAAAAGGTGATTTCGACACTATAGACTTCGTTGATCACCCCCGCCAAAACCAAGTTTGGAGGGGTGCCTATGAGGGTAGCTACCCCACCGATCGAAGCGCTATAAGCGATGGCGAGCATCAGCATTTTTCCAAAAATAGAAGTTTCATTGGCCTTCGTCTCAGGGTTGTCTTGAAGTTGTTTTACGATAGCCATGCCGATAGGTAACATCAAAACAGCCGTGGCCGTATTGGATATCCACATGGACAAGAAAGCGGTGGCTAGCATAAAGCCCAAAACGATTCGATCGATTTGTGTTCCAACCGCATCAATTATAGTAAGTGCAATCCGTTTGTGAAGATTCCATTTTTCCAAAGCTATGGCGATCATAAACCCCCCCATGTAGAGGAAAATATATTTATGTCCGTAAGCGGCGGTAGTTGTAGGCAGATCGAGTCCACCGGCCAATGGAAATAACACGATGGGTAACAAGGCCGTAACACTAATAGGGACAACTTCAAAAATCCACCACAAAGCAATCCATACGGTAGCAGACAAAACGGCATGTCCAGCGACAGAAAGCCCCGAAAAAGGGCCGACCCATAGCGAAAAGGCAAACAAAATAGGGCCTAAAAAAAGAACAATAGACTTTTGATTTGGCATAATATTTAAAACTCAAAGAACCCGACAAATTACGAACATGTCAAAGTGAAATACTAATAAATAAGAATTCATACAAAAAAGTTCTTAAAAAAAACAAATGCATCAATTGTATGGAATTTTTGTTAATTTGTCACTTATAACCAAAATTCATGAAAATTAAAGTATTACAATTTACAGTTTTTCTTCTGGTTCTAGCACAGGGGGCTTTTGCACAAAAAGTGATCCGAGGAACCATTAGCGATG
>JBMHCG010000049.1:0-4160 GCA_049890035.1 Flavobacteriaceae bacterium
TGAATGGAGTGACCGTATTGCCACCATCCTTCCCTCCGATCGACAAACATTGCACATCAAAAAGGTCAGTACAACCGAACGCATCATCACTTTATCATCATAACTATGTCATTTCTCTATCGTTTAGGGTTTTATCTTGGGGGCTTCTCTGTGGGTTTGGTTTTTCTGTTTTTTATTTTAAACGGTAAAAAAACCCAATGCCACTATGGCCCGCAAGCCCGTGTATTGAATGATTTATCCAAAAAACCTTGGGTGTTTGATAGGCAAAAAAAACAATATGACAGTCTGGCAATTAGTGACTTTCTAAAAAGTGCTAAAGTTGATTTTCAAAGAAGCGATACCCAACGCGATTCTTGTAAAGTCTATTTTCTTGAAGGTTTTTATCAAAAGAAGGAATGGGCTCTACGGGTAGAAAACTGCAAGAAAACTGTAATTGTTATTGAAGAATATACCCCCTAACCTTCTATTTTTCTTCGTTTTCGCTCTTGTTCAATCAAGGCTAATTCGCGCACAGTTTGTCCTTGCACGGAAGTGTTTTCCTCGGCACGGCGAATCAAATAAGGTAATACATCTTTGACAGGACCAAAAGGAAGATATTTGCTGGCCTTATACCCTGCTTTCGCCAAATTAAAGGTAATATGATCACTCATTCCGTACAGTTGACCAAACCAGATCCGCGGGTGATCTTTGGTTATTTGTGATTTTTCCATGGCTTCCAAGATTGCGTAGGTACTGGCTTCATTATGACTGCCAAAATACAGTGCAAAATGGTCTAAGTGTTGCAAAATAAACTGCCATCCGCAATCAAAATTTATATCGGTCGCTTTTTTGGTAGCACAAACTGGAGATATAACTCCCTTGGCTTTGGCGTAAAGGGCTTCTTTCTCCATATAGGCTCCACGAACCAGTTTAACGCCCGCAATAAAACCATTCTTTTGCGCTTTTTGATGAAGTGTTTCTAAATAGGGCAAGCGGTTTTTGAGATACATTTGAGCCGTCGTGAACACCACCGCCTCTTCTCGATTAAATGTGATCATTAATTCTTCAACCAAGGTGTCAATCGCGGGTTGATACCAACTTTCCTCGGCATCAATCAGTAATCTAATTTTGGCTTTGGCCGCTGCGTCTGCAACGCCATAAAAACGTTTTTTAACACGCTCCCAAGCAGAAGTCTCCTCGAAAGAAAGTGTTTTGTTCTGGCTCACAACCTCGAGTAAGTCGGGATGAGCAAAGCCGGTGGGTTTAAATACCGAGAAAGGGATATTCGGATTGTGGGTCGATTGGGCAATGGTGTCCAGAGTATTTTGATAGCATACATCCAAAGAAATTTCTTCTTTGGCTCCCTCGACTGAATAATCCAACACAGAATAAACGTTCTTTTCAGATAATTGCTCAACCACTCTCAAAGAGTCATGTGCACTGGTCCCACTACAGAACTGATCAAAAACTGTTGCTCTAACCAATCCCTCAACAGGGAGATGCGCATTGAAGGCAAATTCGGCGACTTTTGCTCCAATACGAACAAGGGGTTGATGACCAATCAATTTAAAAAGGAAATAGGCACGTTCCAGGGCGGCGTCACTTTTTAAGGAGAAAGCAACCGCAGTGTTATCGAATAATTTCATGCCATTTTTGACTCAAATTTCGATAAAAAAGGTCAATAAAAAAAGCAGTTCAATCGAACTGCCTCTTTAATAAGTATATTGTGTTTATTGATCTGAGGCATTATATATATATACATTAAAAAAATAAAAAAGGCGTATTTTTGTCGACGATATGAAAACCATAAAAGCAGAGGACCACTTCCTCTATTTTCCAGAGAGCGATTTAGGCTTTTTTGATGCACTCATCAAGGCGAAGGAATATTCCAGTTATTTTGTACTGGTCGACGAAAATACCGAGAATCATTGTTTGTCATCTTTCCTTTCGCGGTATTCTTTGCCGCAGAACCTCGAAGTGATTTGCATTGAGGCGGGTGAAGAAAACAAACACCTTTCCACCTGTGAAGGGGTGTGGGAAGCCTTGTCCGAATTAGGAGCTGATCGTCACAGCTTACTCATTAATCTAGGCGGTGGAGTCGTCACCGATCTGGGTGGTTTTGTTGCCTCTACTTTTAAGCGTGGTATTGACTTTATAAACATCCCCACGACCCTATTGGCCATGGTGGATGCCTCCGTAGGGGGTAAAACAGGAGTGGATCTTGGGGTTTTAAAAAATCAAATTGGGGTCATCAACAACCCCCAAGCTGTGATCATTGACCCTACATTTCTCTCAACGCTTCCCGCCAATGAATACAGAAGTGGCTATGCTGAAATGCTCAAGCACGGTTTGATACAAGATCCTGCCTATTGGGAAAAACTAGCCGACTTTCAGCAGATTCATACCCATGAACTAGGAGCCTATATTTCTCACTCTGTCTCCATCAAACAAAAGGTGGTTGATCAAGATCCTTTAGAACATTCCCTACGCAAAATTTTGAACTATGGACATACGTTAGGACACGCCATTGAATCCTATTTTTTGGCCAACGAAAACAAAACTACGCTGCTCCACGGTGAGGCGATCGCCATTGGAATGATCATGGAGGCCTATCTTTCCCAACAATTACTGGGGCTAAGCGAAGAGGATTGTCTTCATATCAAGAAAGTATTCAATGCCATTTACCCACTGGTCAATATTTCTAAGGAGGATGAACAAGCCATTCTTGACCTGCTGATTTTTGACAAGAAAAACAAGCAGGGTAAGGTAAGGTTTGTTTTGCTCAAACAAATAGGTGAACCCGTTTGGGACATCGAAGTTCCCCAAGAGGCTCTACATCAATCGTTTGCTTTTTACAACAACCACTAAGCCGAATTACGACTAGCATTGATGTTCCCAAACAATGACCGTGTCACTAACTTTTCATAAATCTGTTTAAGGGCACCTTCGGCTTGTCCTTCATCGGTATTCAATGCTTGAATCTTCATCAAGGCATACTGCTGAATAGTCAACAAAGGAAGAACGATTTCTTCACGTAATTCAATTGATTTCTTCCCGGCAGGTTGATCTTGCATGAGTTGATCGAAACCAGTAAGCTTGAGAATCAAACGCTTGCTCAATAAATATTCCTCATAAATGATGGACCAAAACTCCCCATAGACAGGGTCTGCTTCCATGTAAGCGGTTAAACCAAAAAATGACTTTGAAAGACTCATCATGCTATTGGCTATTAGCGTCTTGAAAAAAGGAGAATTGTTGTACAGATGAACTACTTTATCAAACTCTCCGGCATCCTCAAATTTTTTCAGCGCGGTTCCAACCCCAAAAAACCCAGGGACGTTTTGTTTCGATTGACTCCACGACCCTACAAATGGAATGGCCCTCAAATCAGAAAAATTGAGTTGTTTTGCATTCCCTCGTTTGGAAGGGCGACTTCCAATATTTGTCTTTGCATAATATTTCAGCGTACTCATGTGTTCCAGATAGGGAACAAATTGAGGGTGCGCTTTAAAATCTTTATAGGCTTGATAACTAATCGTTGCCAGCTGCTCGATGGTTGCGCGATCATCATCGTCCAAATTGGTCCGCTCTCCTTCAAGCACTTGATTCTGTATCCCAGAGCTCAACAGTTGTTCAAGATTGAACTGTGAAGAATCTTGAGTCCCAAAATTAGAACTGATGGTTTGCCCTTGAATGGTTATTTGTATATCATTGGCAGCAATCTTATCGCCAAGGGAGGCGTAGAACTGGTGCGTGTTCCCTCCTCCACGAGCTGGTGGTCCCCCACGTCCGTCAAAAAAGGCCACTTCAATCCCCATAGACTTAGAGACTTGCGAAAGGGTTTCTTTGGCTTTATAAATACTCCAATTGGCCATAATATACCCACCATCTTTGGTGCCGTCGGAGAACCCTAACATAATGGTTTGTTTGTTGCCTCGACGTTGCAGGTGGCGACTATACGCATCGTTCTGATACAATCGACGCATGATTTCTTCGGAAGCAATAAGATCGTCCACTGTTTCAAACAGAGGAATCATATCCACATTGGGAAACTCCCAGCCACAGATTCGATGAAAAGCAAACAGTTGTAAAATACTCTCCAAGCTTCCACAATTTGAAATAATGTAACGATGACAACCCCGCTCTCCGTTGCTCTGCTGTATGGATTGCATGGCATAGAT
>JBMHCG010000050.1:0-107760 GCA_049890035.1 Flavobacteriaceae bacterium
TATAGCAATGGGGCTCACCTCTTCCCATCCCGAACAGAGAAGTTAAGCCCATTAGCGCCGATGGTACTGCCCTCCGGTGGGAGAGTAGGTCGCCGCCTTCTTCAAAACCCTCTTTACAATCCGTATCGAGGGTTTTTTTTATGGACAAAAGATGCGGATAGTGGGTATGAATCTATTAAATCCCTACTGATCAAAAAGCAAGCTGTTGTACTGTATTCCTGATTGACTATCGCTTAGAATTCATTATTTTTCATAAAATCAAAAGCTCCTTTCCGAAGTGAGATGCCATACTCCAAATAGGCTTTTAGGCAAGCCAAAAAATTGCCCCATCCTCCTGAATTTTCGACCAGCCAGTTGAGATTTTCTTCATTGCGTTCTTTTTCCCCTTCGGTTACCCGTACCAAGGTGCTATCCGCTGTAAGTTCCTCTAGTTCCATAGTGACAACTGTATCGGGATCCCATACAAAAGAGATAGAGTGATGGGGTTCTATTTTTATTTTTGAGATGGGAAACCGTTCTTTAAACTCGGGGAATTTCCACAACAGCACTTTGCCCGATTCCAAACGTCCATTGCTTTCCGATATAAAATATTGAGTCATTTTGTCGGGGTCTACAATACCTTCAAACACCACGGCTAGGGGTTGAAGAATTTGCAAGGCGGCTTTGGCTTTAAGTTTCATTGGGTTGCTTGATCAGTGAACAACACTGAATGTTTATTTGTGTCTTTCAATAATTTAAAAATTTTCTACAACTAAATTTCTTGTAGATGTTAACCATAAGTAAATAGCTATGATACTATAGGTTTACGCAGTATCTTTTCCATCTTTCGGCCTTTGGCCAATTCGTCAACCAACTTATCCATATAGCGTGCTTTACGGGTGAGGGGGAATTCGATCTCTTCAATTCTGTAACCACAAATAACTCCGGTTATCAGCACTGCGTGAGGATGTAACTGGGCCCGATCAAAAAAGGTTTGAAAGGTCGCTTTTTCTTTGATTAATTGGTGAATTGTTGCAGCGTCAAAGCCTGTTAACCATTCGATCACTGTGTGCAATTCGGCTAGGGTTCGTCCTTTTTTTTCAATTTTGGTCACATAGTGGGGATAGACCGATGCGAAGGTCATTTGGGCGATGCGTTCGTTTTGGGCCGTGGTAACTTTCATTCCGTTAGTTGATTGACAGCTTAGATGGTTTTAGGTGGGACTACCACAACAATGGTCTTTAGCGGGTTGGGGGGCTTGGACAGTATCATAGCCTTCCCACTGTTCCATGACCTCTGGAGCAGGTCGCGCATTATTTCCCTCTCCATAGACCGTAGCTGAACCATGGGTGTAAAAAACCTCCCAATGGACCCCCTGTGGATCACTGATCCAAGATTTTTCACTTTTGGCATAGCAGCAGGTCGCTTCGCCTTCAGCAAAGATAGTGCCTTGGGCTGCTTCCATTTGTCCATAAACTTTTTGGAGTTCTTGTGGGGTGTCGGCTTGTATACCCAAATGCCTTATGCCCGAACCACTTTGACCAGCGGGATTTGTTGACAAAGCAAAGTTAACCTTTGGATCTTCTAGCATCCATTTGGCATAGTCGGGTTTGGTGAGCGTGGGGGGCGTATTGAACAGTGCCGTGTAAAAAGAGATGCTTTCTTCCAGATCGGTTACGCGTAGGTGGACGTGAAATCGTTTCATAGTCTGCAATTTAGGTGTTAGTCATGTCAAGGTACAAATTCCTTTTTTAAAATGTATAAGCGTCCTTTTTGCCTGTGCCTATAATCGATTTATTTTATAGAAACAATATCAAAAAACAAGGCAAAAAAACCGTTATAAAAATGAAGCACTACTAACCAAAATATACCCTTGTTGTATGAGTAGCTGTTATTTTCTCAGCCATTTTCGTGCATTTTTTAGCAATGCCAATGTTGCTAGGGTCAAGACCACAGCACCCGAATCAAACATTACATCTTCCCAGCTGCCAACGCGTTGGGGAAGGCCGTACTGCACCCCCTCATCAATAAGTCCAACGGCAATACAACAAAGTCCTGTCATGAGCCCTACCCATTTGGGCTCTTGAGCCGTTTTATATCGTGTTTCAAAAGCTTTGTACACACAATAGGTAAGGATACAATATTCAATAATATGACTGCGCTCACTAGCGGACAATCGGAGTAAAAACATAATGAATACGGCACCCAAACCGAGGCGTAAGGCCCATATTTCCCAGCGGTCTCGGAGTGAAAGTCCTCCCATCAGCACACTGGTACCAATCAAGAGCATGCTGAGAAGGAATACCGCTGCATGACTGTTTTGGTCCGTCCACCATTGCTGTAAGGGACTGCCTACGAAAAGCGTGGCAAATATCAACAGCGCGACCAAGGCACTGCAGCGCCAATAATACTGTTCGGAAAAATACAATCGTTGCATAAAAAGGTGAATTATTATTCCAACTGATTTTTTAAATTTTGTAACCCTTCGTCAAATTGGGTCCGCATTTCGTCTTCGAAACGAGTTAAAAGTAAAATATTCTTAGGGTAAGGCAAACTCCCTTCGCAGCCCCAAACCACATAGGTGTTTACCGAATCTTTTGGGGTCGTTGTAAAATAGGCCGCGACCTGTCCAGTATAGGGTTTTTCAAAACGAAGTTCGGTATCAATGCGCCTATTGGTTATCAGTCCAGTGATTTCCTGTTCCCCCGTTCCCACCTGGGGATGGTTACTTTCCCAACGGGCAACAAAGCCGATGGTCCCGTCAGTTCCGCGATAGCTGTTTTTTATATCTGGATCCAGTGCCGCCCAGGGTCCAAACTCATTTTGATTTTTTAACTGGGTCAAATAAGCGTAGACACTATCACTGTTTTGATGGACGATAATACCGGTGGAAATATGATAGGTTTTGGGAACAAACAAGGCAGTAAGTAAAGGGATTGCAATGAGAATTAGGATAACAATAAGCAGGGTTTTAAGTGTTTTCATAGGGTTTGGGGTTTAATAGATTCGACAAAATATTTAAAGTCCTCAATATGACGTTGACTTTTCTTTCTAAAGAGTTTGGGAGCGATGACACTTAATAGCTTAGTCAAGCCCATGAGCTTAAGACGGGTATGGGTTTCGAGTAAGGTGTGTTGGTTTGCCAAAGGGACAAAGATATAGCGCACTTCCGATATGCCATATTCACTATCGAACTGAAACCCATAGCAGTGCGGATAACTTTTTTCGATGAGGGTTTGATAGAATACTTTTTGTTTTTTACCCATTTGAAATACCATGCGGGTTCGACTGCCCAACCTGCCCTTTTGTCCCTGGACTGTATGAAATGAATACAATCCTTTCATCCATTTTCTTAAATAACGCGTATCAAGAAACAGACGCAAAACAAGGTTTCGGTCTCTATGGATGCGTACCGAGTTGGTATATTTCATGGGGCTCGCAGTTTACGTAAACCCAAGCATGGAAAATCCAAAACGGCAAATTGTAGTGGGAAAACAACGAGTGTTCTAGATATTCAATGGGGCATATTGCTCAAGGTACTAAAAATTTTAGAACCTTTGGCACGGATAGGAATACTCGCTAAAAAGAAACAGCTTATACAGCGGCCAAGTCGCCTGCTGTATTTTTTTGGGGCAGGTTGGACCTCCCCATCAAATACGTGTCTATTTGGTGGGCTGCTTCTCGACCTTCGGAAATCGCCCAAACAATTAAAGACTGGCCCCTGCGGCAGTCACCCGCTACAAAAATATTTTTCTTTTCGGTCTGGTATTGGTCTTTTCCAGCGATGTTTCCCCTCTGGTCTAAGCGCAAACCAAACTGCTCGGGAAGCGACTGTTCAGGTCCTGTAAATCCGAGGGCTAATAATGCCAAATCACAAGGCCACTCTTTTTCGGTTCCCGGTCTTTCCACAAGTTGGGGTCGCTCCCCAGGGATTTTCTTCCATTCAACTTCTACCGTTTTTAAGGCTTTGATACGGCCCTTACCGTCGTCGATGAATGCTTTTGTTAGGATGCTCCATTCGCGGTGGCTTCCCTCTTTGTGTGAAGAGGACGTTTTTAGTTTGAATGGCCAATAGGGCCAGGGGTTTTCGTCGGTTCGCCCTTCCGCAGGCTTGGGAAGTATTTCAAAATTGGTCACATTTTTGGCACCATGGCGATTGGAGGTACCAATGCAATCTGAACCGGTATCACCCCCCCCAATAACGATCACATTTTTGTCTTTGGCCAAATATTTGAGATCGCGGTCGTGTTGGCCGTCGACAGCTTTATTGTTGTGTGGCAAGAAATCCATTGCTTGCACCACACCTTCTAAATCGGCTCCAGGGATGGGCAATTCTCGTTTGATCGATGCTCCAGTACACAGCAAAACCGCATCGAAATCAGCTTCCAATTGTTCTGTTGTAATGGTTTTTCCAACTTCTACGTTGCATTGGAAACGAATTCCTTCTGCTTCCAAGATGGCTAGCCGTCGGTCGATAATCTTTTTTTCCATTTTAAAATCTGGAATGCCATATCGTAACAAGCCCCCTATCTTGTTGTCTCTTTCGAATACAGTAATCTGGTGACCGGCTCGGTTCAATTGTTGTGCAGCGGCCAATCCAGCTGGGCCAGAACCTACAATGGCAACGGTTTTCCCAGTTCGAAGGGTGGGCGGTTGGGCTTGAATCCAGCCTTCTTTGAAACCGCGTTCGACGATATATTTTTCAATAAGTTCAATGGATACTGGAGGATTGATGATCCCCAAAACACAAGCTTCTTCACAAGGTGCAGGACACAATCGACCTGTAAACTCTGGAAAATTATTGGTCGAATGTAATATATGAAGGGCTTTTTCCCATTCATTTTTATAGACCGCATCATTGAAGTCGGGGATCAAATTTCCCAGCGGGCAACCCGAATGACAAAAAGGAACCCCACAATCCATACAGCGGGCACCTTGGTCTTGTAGTTGGGTATCTTCCGGGGTAATCGTAAACTCATTGTAATTTTCGATACGATCTTTGGGATCGACAACGGGTTCTACTAGTTTCTCAATTTCTTTGAATCCTCTTAGTTTTCCCATCTTATTCCGTTTTTTCTTGTTGTGTTTGGGCCAACATCTCCAAGGCACGTTTGTAATCCGTTGGCATCACTTTAATAAACTTCTTACTGCTTTCGGGCCAGTCTTCTAGAATGGCCTTGGCTTTGATACTTTTGGTAAAATCCTTGTGATTGATCAGCAGGTTTTCTACCGTTTCACGATCTTGTTGGGTCAAGTCCTCCAATTCTACCATTTCCAAATTAAATTTCTTTTCGTCAAAGAGGCCATCCTCACCGTAAATGTAAGCAATTCCACCGCTCATCCCTGCGGCAAAATTTCGACCGAAATCACCGAGGATAACGGCAATCCCTCCTGTCATGTATTCACACCCGTGGTCACCAATTCCTTCTACGATGGCTGTTGCTCCTGAGTTTCGAACACAGAATCGCTCTCCCGCAATTCCATTGATATAGGCTTCGCCTGCGGTAGCACCATAAAGTGCAACATTCCCGATAATTATGTTTTCTTCTGCCTTGAAGGTAGTTCCTTCGGGAACTTGAGCTACTAATTTGGCACCTGATAAACCTTTCCCAAAATAGTCGTTGGCGTTGCCACTAATTTTCATAAACAACCCCCGGGTGGCAAAGGCTCCAAAACTTTGACCGGCCGTTCCGTTGAATTTCAAACTAAGCGTATCCTCTGGTAAACCAGCAGCTCCATGAATTTTTGAAATCTCATTGCTCAGTAGGGCACCTACAGAACGGTTGGTGTTCTTGATATCAAATTCCAAGTGCTGTGCTTCTTTTCTGTAGACGGCTGGATGTGCTTTTTCAAGAATGTTAAAATCCAGTACGCCTTCTAAGCCATGGTTTTGCTCTTGGGTGTTGTAGACCTGAACATGACTGGGGACATTCGGTTTGTAAAGAATATTCGATAAATCAATACCTTTGGCTTTGAAATGGTCCAAAGCTCTTTTCATATCGAGCTTTTGCGATTGCCCTACCATTTCATCGATGGTTCTAAAACCAAGTGACGCCATGATTTTGCGTAGCTCCTCAGCCACGTAATAGAAGTAATTGATCACGTGTTCTGGTTGGCCCTTAAAATTCTTTCTTAAATCAGGATCTTGCGTGGCAATTCCTACAGGACAGGTATTTAAATGACAAGCGCGCATCATGATACAGCCTGAAGCAATCAATGGAGCGGTTGAAAATCCAAATTCTTCAGCCCCCAATAGACAAGCGACTGCAACATCACGGCCCGTTTTCATCTGACCGTCACACTCGAGCACGATACGACTTCGCAGGTCATTCAACACTAATGTTTGCTGTGCTTCAGCTATCCCAAGTTCCCAGGGTAGACCGGCATGTTTCAATGAGGTTAGCGGCGAGGCCCCAGTACCACCATCGTATCCAGAGACCAATATCACGTCGGCTTTGGCCTTAGCCACTCCAGCCGCAATAGTTCCAACACCTACTTCAGATACTAGTTTGACGTTGATACGGGCTTCTCTATTGGCGTTTTTTAAGTCATAGATTAGCTGGGCTAAGTCTTCGATCGAATAAATGTCATGATGGGGTGGGGGAGAAATCAAACCGACATATGGGGTTGAATTTCGTACCGAAGCAATATAGGGATTCACTTTGGGTCCCGGAAGTTGACCGCCTTCTCCAGGTTTGGCTCCTTGTGCCATTTTGATTTGAATCTCTTTGGCTGAGGACAGATAGTGACTAGATACTCCAAAGCGTCCTGATGCCACTTGTTTGATTGCACTATTACGCCAATTTCCATCCATGTCGGGTTGAAAACGTTTGGGATCTTCACCCCCCTCTCCCGAATTGCTTTTTCCACCAATTCTGTTCATGGCTATAGCCAAGTTTTCATGGGCTTCTTGGCTGATTGACCCCAAAGACATTGCCCCTGTTTTAAAGCGTTTGACTATATCTGTCCAAGGTTCTACTTCTTCCAACGGAATGGGATCAAAACTCGAAAATTCAAACAGACCGCGAAGGGTCATCAGTTTTTCGTTTTGCTCGTTGATCATTTCGGCATAAGCGTCATAGCTCTGTGGCTTGTTTTGACGAACAGCCATTTGCAGTTGGGCAATGCTATTGGGGTTAAGCATGTGGGCCTCTCCGTTGCGTCGCCAGCGGTAATCTCCTCCGATTTCTAAATCCATTCCCCCCAAACTTTCAGATCGATAAGCTTTTTGGTGGCGTTGTTGGATTTCTTTTTCTATTTCATATAGTCCGATGCCTTCAATGCGGGAAGCTGTATTGCAAAAGAAGCGATTGACAAAGTTTTTCGATAGGCCTAAGGCTTCAAATATTTGGGCACCACGGTATGAATGCAAGGTAGAAATACCAATCTTATTCATCACTTTGATGATCCCTTTGGCAATGGCTTGGTTGAAATTAGCAATGGCTTGTTCACTTGAAAAACCTGTAATAACACCCGTCTCTACTTGATAATCGATTACTTCGTTGACCATGTAAGGATTGATGGCACTGGCACCATAGCCAAAAAGTAGTGCAAAGTGGTGGGGTTCTCTGGGTTCCGCTGACTCAATGATGATACCAAAATCCGAGCGGCGTTCGTGCTTTTTCAGTGCGTTGTGCAAATGTGCACAGGCCAACAACATGGGGACAGGAGCCATCCTGTCGTTCACCCCCCGGTCGGATAAAATTATTATGTTGGCCCCATTCTCAAGAGCTTTGAGTGTTTCTTTCACCATGGTATCTAAAGTAGCTTCCAAGGCATTCAATCCTTTTTCTACTGGGTATAGGGTAGAAATGGAAGTGGCTTGAAAGTCGGGATGCTCGATGTACTTGATCTTATCCAAATCTTCGTTCGAAATGACGGGGTTTTGAATGCGTAGCTTTTTAGCTTGTTCGGGTGATATTTCAAAAATATTGCGATCGTTTCCTATACTCAAGCTTGTATCCGTAACAATTTCCTCGCGGATGCCATCCAATGGTGGGTTGGTAACCTGGGCAAACAATTGCTTAAAGTAGTTGTACAACAATTGAGGGCGATCCGAAAGTACAGCGAGTGGGGTATCTGTCCCCATGGATCCAATCGCTTCTTTGCCCTGAATACCCATGGGGGTGATGATGGTTTTGAGATCTTCTTGGGTGTACCCAAAAATTCGTAGTCGGGTTTCAAAGCTTTCGGCCTCTCTGGGGGTTTTATTCCCTGTGTAGGGAACCTCTTTGAGGGGGAGCAGATTGTTATCAACCCATTTTCTGTAGGGACGTTGGTTAACTATTTCCGATTTGATCTCTTCATCCTTAACAATCCGACCTTCATCCATATTGACCAAGAACATCTTTCCTGGTTCCAAACGCCCATGCATTTCTATATTGTCTGGGGCAATATCCAACACCCCCGTTTCCGATGACATCACTACATAACCGTCTTTGGTCAGGGTGTATCGAGAAGGACGCAATCCGTTTCGATCGAGTAAGGCACCGATATACTTTCCGTCTGTAAAAGGAATGGAGGCAGGACCGTCCCATGGTTCCATGATACAGGCATTGTATTCATAAAATGCCTTTTTGGCATCGTCCATGCTGCTGTGTTTCTCCCACGCTTCGGGCACCAACATCATCATGACTTCTGGGAGCGATCTTCCAGTAGCCAATAACAATTCAACCACCATATCCATAGAGGCAGAGTCAGATTTACCCGGTAGTATAATGGGTAGGATGGCTTTGATATCCTCCCCGAAAAATTCATTTTGCAACAATTCTTCTCGTGATTGCATGCGACTAAGATTGCCGCGGTAGGTGTTGATTTCACCATTGTGGCACATGTAACGAAAGGGTTGTGCCAGATCCCAGGTGGGAAACGTATTGGTTGAAAAACGCTGATGCACTAGGGCCAAGCGAGTTACTACTTTGGGCTCATTCAAATCACGATAGTAGGCTTTGATATCTTCAGGGATCAACAACCCTTTATAAATTAATGTATGGGTGGAAAAACTGGGGAGATAAAAATAGTTGGCTTGGGACATTTTAGAGCCCCAAATCTTGTGTTCGCTGATTTTTCGTGCAATAAATAATTTGGTATTAAATTCCTGATCGCTTAGTTTTTCTTCACCTTGGCAAACAAATAGTTGTTGGATGTAGGGTTCGGTTTGTGCTGCAATGGCTCCTACATGACTGGGATCAACAGGGACTTTTCGCCATCCTAGGACGTGAAGACCCTGTTTGGTGATTTCGTTTTCAAAAGTTTGTACGCAATGGGCTCTCTGATTTTCTTTTTGGGGTAGAAAGACCATTCCTACCGCATATTCGTTCGCATCGGGCAATTCAAAATCACAGGATTCTTTGAGGAACTCATGCGGGATTTCAATTAAGATTCCCGCCCCATCACCGGTTTTACCATCGGCACTGACAGCACCACGGTGTTCCAGCTTGTCGAGTATATCCAATGCCTTATGGATAATGTCATTTGTTTTTTTTCCATTGAGGCTACAAATGAATCCAGCACCACAGTTATCGTGTTCGTAATCAGGGGAATAGAGTCCTTGTTGTTTTGGCAGCATACAATCGTTCTTTTCAGAGTAAACGCAAAATTAGGACTTTTCAAAAAGCTCCTTTGTTTTTTCACCCGCTAGTAACAGGTTTTTAATAGTTTGACGTATTAATGGTATATCCATTACTAATTTACTAGCAAAGGGTTCTTTTTTTTGAATAAATTAAAATTTTACCTTAGCCGCCATGGAGAGTATCGACTCATTGCGTTGGAAAAAACAAAGTCAGTTTCATGTGATCGGTGTGATGTCGGGAACTTCTTTGGATGGAGTGGATTTGGTTTCGGTGACCTTCCAAAAAAGAAACAAGTGGCACTTCAAAATTCATTGTACACAGACACAACCCTTTTCAAAGAATTGGCATCGTACGTTGGGATCTTTAACAGGCTTAACAGCAAGTGAATTGACCCAAATAGACAAGGAATTTACCCAGTTGCTGGCCGGAATGATAGTCGAATTTATAAAAACCAACCGATTAACGGCTATCGATGCCATTTGTTCCCATGGGCATACAGCCTTGCATCAACCTGACCAAGGAATCACGTATCAAATAGGAAATCGATCTGAACTGGCTACATTGATAGGATGCCCTGTGGTATGTGATTTTCGTAAGCAAGATGTCGTTCTCGGGGGGCAGGGAGCACCATTGGTACCTGTAGGAGATCGTCTCTTGTTTTCCGAATACGATGCTTGTCTGAATTTGGGTGGATTTGCTAATGTTACTCGCAATAGAGACAGTTCGTTTATTGCCTTTGACGTGGGAGGATTTAATTTGGTTTTCAACAGACTTGCTCGCTTATTGAGTGTCCCTTATGATGATCAAGGGTGCGTTGCCCGATCGGGCAACGTGATACCCTCTCTTTTCACAAATTTGGAACAACTTCCCTATTACGACCTAGAGGAGCCCAAATCCCTTGGGTTAGAATGGTTGGAAAAGGAAGTTTTTCCTATGATAGACAGCGCTTTGGCTACGGGTGAAGCGGTTGCTGATGTAATGCATACGTATGCCCATCATATAGCAAGCCAGTTGTCTCGATCTTTGATGGGAAGTACAAAGATCTTGTGTACTGGGGGAGGGGCTTTCAACCGATATACATTGCAATTAGTGGAAGATAAAGTGAAGCAGAGGCTTTACCTACCTTCTGAGGAAATCATCAATTTTAAGGAGTCTGTGGTGTTTGGTTTTTTGGGGATACTACGTCTGCTTGAGCAACCGAATTGTTTTTCTTCCATAACAGGTGCCAAGCACGATCACAGTTCTGGCGTGCTACATTTTCCACAGAATACAAGAATATATTTTTAAAATTTAATTATTTTCGACCCAAGGCAGCCCAGCTGTATTTGTAAGATATTTTAGAATGGAAGCATTAATAATAGGAATTTTTGTCCTTGGCTACTTGGCCATTACCCTCGAACATAACTTAAAAGTTGATAAGCTAATTCCCGCGCTGGCCATGATGGCTTTTTTATGGGCCATCATTGCAATGGTACATTTGCCTGTCTTTGAGGTAAATACTAGTTTACGCGAATTGGAACCCACCCATATTGAGGAAATACTGCTCCATCATCTGGGTAAAACGGCTGAAATAATCATTTTCTTGCTGGGTGCCATGACCATCGTGGAAGTGATTGACTATTTCAACGGTTTTTTTACGATCAAAAATTTCATTAAGACGACAAGTAAAAAAGGCTTGCTTTGGATTTTCGCTGTATTGGCATTTATACTGTCCGCAATCATTGATAACTTGACAGCTACCATTGTTTTAATTACCATACTACAAAAGGTAATCCTGGATCGCAACACACGCATCTGGTTTGCTGGATTGATTATCATTGCTGCCAATGCTGGTGGAGCGTGGTCTCCTATAGGTGATGTCACTACGACCATGTTGTGGATCGGCGATAAAGTAACCACAGCTAAATTGATCACTTATTTATTAATTCCCTCAATAGTATGTGTGGTTGTGCCTGTTCTCATTGCCTCTTTTTTACCCGCTTTTCAAGGCCATATTCAAACGGATGCATCCAATGATGATGGAACAGCACATCCCAGAGGTGCTACGATGTTGTACTTAGGACTTTCCGCTATTGTTTTTGTTCCCATTTTTAAAACAGTTACCCATCTACCCCCTTATGTAGGAATGATGCTGTCTTTAGCCATAGTTGCAACCTTTGCTGAAATATTCAGTAACGCAAAAATCAATATCAGTTCGATTGATCAGGAATCTGATGCCCACGCAAGTCATAGTCCTGTACACAGTTCTTTATCCAAAATAGAACTGCCAAGTATTCTCTTTTTCTTGGGGATTCTTATGGCAGTAGCGGCATTGGAGTCGTTGGGTTATTTATTTGTATTTGCCGATTCCTTGAATGCAACCATTCCCAATACAGATATCGTTGTTATGCTGTTAGGCGTTGGTTCTGCTGTCATTGATAATGTACCATTGGTAGCAGCCAGTATGGGTATGTTTTCGGAACCGACGGACAACCCATTATGGCATTTTATAGCCTTTTCTGCGGGGACTGGTGGTAGTATGCTTATAATCGGTTCGGCAGCGGGCGTAGTAGCCATGGGAATGGAAAAAATTGACTTTGTGTGGTATCTCAAAAAGATATCATGGTTGGCACTGGTTGGATTTTTGGCTGGATCCCTAATATTTATTATGATGCGAAACTTTCTGTTTTAAATTCAATTTTATTAATGGTTCGACGTTATTATTAAAAAAGGCAGTTATGATGAACCTTATCCTTTTAACTCAACAAACCCCTTCCCCTTTACGATCTGAAAAAAAACTGTCGATTCTCGAATTAATTCAAGATGGGGGACTGGGAGGACAAATTATTATAGGGCTGTTGTTTTTCCTTCTTTTGATGGTTTTATACATCTATTTTGAGCGTCGTTTTGCTATTCGTTCGGCATTGAAGTACGATTCGAATTTTATGCCCCAGATACGATCTTTCGTAGTGAGTGGTAAAATAGAAGGGGCTCAGGCTTTGTGTATGAAAGAAAACAAACCCGTAGCCCAGATGATCGCCAAAGGTATTTCGCGTATTGGTCGACCCTTGGAAGACATCAATACAGCCATTGAAAATGCAGGTCGCTTGGAAGTTTATAAACTGGAAAAAAATGTATCTATTTTGGCTACGATAGCTGGAGCGGCACCCATGATTGGATTTCTTGGAACGGTTATTGGAATGATATTATCCATCTTTGAGATTTCCAACGCAGGGGGAAATATTGACATGAAACTCTTATCAGATGGATTGTATACCGCTATGACGACAACGGTTGCCGGCTTAATTGTTGGAATTGTTGGGTACATTTGTTACAATCATTTGGTTGTAAAGATCAACAAGGCTGTCTATTTAATGGAAGCCACTTCGTTAGAATTTTTAGACTTACTTAACGAACCCGCCTGAGATGAATTTACGCGGTCGCAATAAAATCAATCCCGAATTCAATATGTCCTCCATGACGGACGTGGTCTTTTTGCTGTTGATTTTTTTTATGATTGCCTCCACATTGGCCAAACAACTTAATACTATTGATGTTCAATTGCCACAGGCCAAAGGTAAAACTGAAAACAGAAGTACCGTTGCGGTAACAATTGACAAGGGGGGGGCTTTTTTTATTGATGAACAGCGGGTCAGCAAAACACGACTAAGACAACAACTCGTTTCACGCTTGGCACAAGCTTCGGACAAGTCCATCGTCTTGCGTGCTGAAAAAAACGTCGCCATCGAAGAAGTGGTGTATGTGATGAATATTGCCAATCAAAACGGAATCAAAATTGTTTTGGCAGTAGATGCCCAATAAGATGAAGCTCCTTCAAACTCCCCATCAACGAAAGTCGGCTCTCCTTACAGCCCTGATTGGTGCTTTGTTGTTGCTCTTGTTATTTGTATTGGGATTGACCTATTATGACCCACCGATTTCTTTTGGGATGGAGGTCAATTTTGGGACCAGTAAAACAGGATCAGGAAACAAACAACCCACTCAGAAGGTGGTTTCCAAGCCGCTTCCGGTTCAAAAAGAGAAAGTAGTGGAAAAGCAAGTGGCT
Source organism: Flavobacteriaceae bacterium (assembly GCA_049890035.1). Classification (GTDB taxonomy): domain Bacteria; phylum Bacteroidota; class Bacteroidia; order Flavobacteriales; family Flavobacteriaceae; genus UBA11891. The sequence continues at coordinate 13,597 of JBMHCG010000050.1, forward strand.
CCTCCACCTACACCCATACCCAAAGCCAAAGCCAAAGTAGCTACTCAAAAACAAAGCTCCATTGCAGTACCAGAGAAACAAACTAAGAAAAAACCCCAACCGCAAAAAAAAATAACCCAACCAACACCAAAAAAAGAAAAGTCTCCAACACCTCCCAAACCAAAAATTGCCAAATCCACCCAACAAGTCCTACAAAACATGTTCAAAGGAACGGAACAAGAGGGAGAAGTTCAAGAAGGAGAGGGCGATGACAATGAAGCTGGAGACAAAGGCAAAGAAACAGGCAATCCCTATGCCAATAGTTATTATGGGAGTAGTGGCAATGGGGGGCGTGGCGGCGGTTATGGGCTGAACGGTCGTAATTTGCAATCCAACGGGAGTGTCGTCCAAGACTGCAACCAAGAGGGGACCGTTGTGGTTCGTATCACTGTGAATCAGCAAGGGGAGGTCGTAGCGGCACAGCCGGGGGTTAAGGGTACCACCAATGCGCATCCTTGTTTGCTTGAACCAGCAAAAAAAACGGCCTTACTTCACCGTTGGTATCCCGATGCCAATGCTCCGTCAAAGCAAATCGGGTTTGTTGTTATTCAATTTAAATTGGGAGAGTAAAGAGTGACCTATTCAGAAACGGTTCGTTGGTTGTTTGACCAATTGCCCTTTTATCAAAACCAGGGGGCTAAAGCATTTAAACCTGGACTTGAGAAAATCACCCATTTTTTGAACCATCTCGGTCAACCCCAAAATGAGTTGCCCATCATTCACATCGGAGGAACCAATGGGAAAGGATCAACGACTCATCTGATGGCTTCGGTGTTACAGCAAAAAGGGATGCAAATAGGGATTTATACCTCACCTCATTTGGTTGACTTTAGAGAGCGTATCAAAATTAATGGCCATTGGATAAGCGAAACGGCAGTAGTATCTTTTGTGCAGAAGCACCAGGACTATATATTACGTAAGAAACTTTCATTTTTTGAAATCAGTTTTGCATTGGCAATGGTTTATTTTTCTGATCAGCAAGTAGACTATGCTATGGTGGAGGTTGGTATGGGGGGGCGATTGGATGCTACCAATGTAGTACGACCCATACTTTCGGTCATTACCAACATTGGATTGGATCACACCCAATTTTTGGGAACAACACACACAGCAATTGCCCTTGAAAAAGCCGGAATAATCAAAAAGGATGTTCCTGTAGTTATTGGTGAAAGTCGTTCGGATACCCGTCCGGTTTTTGAATTGAAAGGCCAGACCAAAAACGCCCCTCTCTTTTTTGCTGACGAACATGAGGCACCGATGGACTGGCAGTTGATTGGTTTAGAAGGGCTCTATCAGCATAAAAACGCACATACGGCCTATTGGGCTTTAAGGCAATTAAAAAGGTTTGCTTTTTCACAAGAAGAGATTACTAGGGGTTTTCGGCAAGTAGTGGAAAATACACAATTCATGGGGCGTTGGCAAACGCTAGCGGAATGGCCTAAAACAATAGTTGATGTCAGTCACAATATTGAGGGTTTGCACTATGTGGCCGAGGCTTTACAAAAACTATGTTTCAAAAAATTGCATTTGGTTGTGGGTTTTGTCAATGATAAGGATGTAGCGGCACTGCTGTCCGTATTACCTACGGATGCCTGTTATTATCTCTGCGCACCCGACTTATTTCGCGCTTATCCGCTTGATAATTTGGAACAGATAGCACAAAAACTTCGGTTGGATTATCAGTGTGTCTCAAGTGTTTGGCAAGCCTATCTAGCAGCACAAAATGAAGCCGCTAAAGATGATTTGATTTTGGTCACAGGCAGCACTTTTGTTGTCGCTGAAGTACTCGAAAAAATAAAAGGGAACTAGGGCTGTTTCTTAAAATAATGTATATTTGCCCCACCATAAGGGGCGCGTAGCTCAGTTGGTTCAGAGCACTTGGTTTACACCCAAGGGGTCAGGGGTTCGAATCCCTTCGCGCCCACCAAAATAACCTCACTTCTTTAGTGGGGTTTTTTATTTAAGATAGGAATAAAAAATCTCTACCTAAAATTATATTTATTTTCATAGTAGAATTGATTTGAAATTTTATTAGTTAAAACTTAAATCAGTAAGTTTACCATTCAGTGGATAACCTGTAGAAGAATATTCCCCAAACTTGAAAAATAGATATCCTTGATTAGTTTGCTTTAAAGGTAAAAAGTCACTCGATCCATTGAATATTCCACCCGTTAACTCATTGTTGTAAGAGTTATTATATGTATCGATTATATTTATAGGGTGGGAAAATGTATTATTTCCTTGATTTATCAATACAGAATTCAAAAAGGTTCTACTTGAATTAGCATTATATTCTCCATCACCTCCAGAAAACATATATAAATCATCTAAACCATCATTATTTAAATCGATAACGTATATGTCTCTACCTTGAAAATCATTTATCAATTCTAAAGAACCAAAACTTTCACATTTATCAGTACTTAAAAGTGAAGGAGTTTGAATTCCTTGTGAATCCTCAGGAAAAACTAAAATTGAAGAATTATTATCATTCTCAATTTCCACTGCGTCGTGAATTAAATATTGTCCTAATTGATCATTTATTATTTCAGTTACGTTTTCAAAAATATCCCATGACCAAACCACTCCTTCATCATCATTGTAACTGAATGATAAGACTTCAAGTTCGGGATCATCATCAATGTTTGAAAATAAAACACTTCCTACACTAGCAGGAGGAGATTCTAGATCAATAATTTCAAAATTTCTATTTCCTAGATTCTTAAATAATGATATTGAATTTCCATTTGGAACATCTACAGTTTGAGATGACCATCTTTGAGATATAATATCAATATCTCCATCAAGATCAAAATCACCTACATCAGCATGGTGGTAGAATAATTTTATGTTTGTTATTCCAGAATTTAAATCTTTGATAAATCCATTTTCAGAACCGTAATAAAATTTTATATAATCACCCTCAAATCTATTATTTACTATAACTTCTTCCTTCCCATGATCCACAAGAAAAAAATCATCAAAACCATCATTGTCAAAATCATCTACAAAAAGTGGACCCTTAGAAAATCCAATTTCAGGTACTTCATCGTAAATTGAGGATGTCTTTTCACTAAGCATTGATTGGGTAGAATCTATTTCAAATATTCTTAAATAATCATGAGTAGTTCCGAATAAATCTCCAAATGGTATTATGAGATAATTTTTTGAATTAATTGAAACGAAACCTAATCCTTCTGGATGTAAAGAAAGTGTAGGATATGTTTCATAATTAAATTGAAGAGTTAAATTACCAGTAGTTTGATTTGAGTTTTGATTATTTTGATTGTTGTTATCCTGATTATTCGAATTATCACTTTGCTGTTCGGTAGGAGATTCTTGAGTTGTATTATTTAGCTCAGGGGAGGAGTCAACTTCTTTTGAACATGCTACGATGATACAGATAAAAAAAAAAGAGACTTCTTCATTATTGTAGGTTTATGGAAATTATCTTAATGTCCCTGAATATACTAAATAAAATACTTTATCATAGACTAAGAAAATGATTCAATTTTATCATTAAATATAAAATCTATATGAAATTTGAGAAGTAAAATTTCCTCAATCTGGGTAATAAAATCGTTTGTTTCTACGTTAAAAATCTTCAATAAAGACAAATATTTGAATACAAATCAACAGTATAGCTCTCTTTTTGTTGTGGTATATTCAATGATTCCACCACCAAGATTGGCCTTTAAAACTTTGTAGTAAATAACATCTAGTTCATTTTTATAAAGTAAATCTTCGACTTTCACCATTTTAACCTCACTTCTTTAGTGGGGTTTTGTTTTTTATACCCTTTTTTAATATGATTTAAAGATTTTTCAAAGTGGGGGAAGTTGAAAAAGATCCTCTACCTGACAATTGAGTGTGCGCGCAATTTTTAATGACAAAACCGTAGAAGGTACATAAATACCATTTTCAATTGCGTTGATACTCTTCCGAGATACTTCCGCAGCGATGGACAATTCTTGCTGGGTCATTCCAGCTATTTTTCGCAATTCCTCAAGTTTGTTGGTAAGTTTTTTGTGATCTCTTCCCAAACTTATTGCTTTTCGAACTTTTCCACGGCAGAAGTAAGTTCTTTACCGGTGTTTGGATATAAATAGCCTGCCAATAGGGTACCCAATCCAATAGCTGCTACCAATAATCCCACACCTTCTAGAATGTTACCTAACCAAACAAAGCCCATCAGATAAAGACCCAGTCCAACAAAAAGAGTAATGATCCCATTTCTTCGATAATCAATGGGTTCTTTTTTTCGATCATCAAAAATTCGCATCAGCTCATCCAATTTTGCAGGGTCTTCCAAATGTTTGGCAATTTCAACGACTGTTTTTCGTTTGTCTTTGTTTTCGTTATATATCCAGATAAAAGCGGCAATGGGGATTATTATTCCTGTAAGCATCCCAAAAATGGGTATAATGATACTGGGGTTTATCATATCAATATGATTTTAAGTTGCTACAAACCTATGAAAATTTCTTAAAATGAAACGTAAAGGTTACATATTAATTTACTCAAATACTTCCAAAGAAAGAGATATGAATAGGGGATCTTAAAATAGAATAAAAAAGGAAGAAAAACGCAGATACAGGACTAATGAGATTGATTCAAAGGTGTCAACAAGCCTGTGGGTACAAAAAAACCACATACTATAAAGCTGGGGTTTCCCATTGGGTTTGGATGTCTTTATTTATTGAAAATAGCATTCATTTTTTCCTTTTCTTCAGCAGCCATTTCTGCATCAATAAGGATTCGCCCGCTGTGTTCGTCAGTAATAATTTTCTGACGCGAGGCAATTTCCATTTGTGTTTGTGGAGGGATGGTAAAGTAGGAGCCACCCGATGCCCCTCTTTCGACTGCTACAATGGCCAAGCCATTTTTAACATTCGAACGAATGCGTTTGTAGGCGGCTATGAGGTGTTCTTCAATTTTCTTTTCAAATTCAGCCGATTTTTTTGCAAGTAGTTCTTCTTCTTTGGCTGTTTCACTCAAAATAGCGTCCAATTCGTCTTTTTTGCCTTTTAGGTGTTTTTTGCGCTCTTCAATTTTCTCATTAAGTTCTTCAATCGTAATGTTTTTGTGTTCGATCTTGGCTTGGAATTCTTTTATTTTTTTTTCGGCTAGTTGCATTTCCAATTCCTGGAATTCTTGTTCTTTGGTAATGGAATTGTACTCTCTGTTGTTGCGAACCTTGTCCAAGCGCGCAGCGTATTTTTTATGCTCTTCTTTGGCTACTTCAATATCATTTTTCTTTGATTTGATTTGCATTTCGAAGTCTGCCACTTCTTCGGTAAATTTTTCCAATCGCGTCTCCAAACCAGCTATTTCATTTTCCAAATCTTCCACCTCCAAGGGTAGTTCTCCTCTTACATTGCGAATTTCATCTACACGGGTGTCGATCAATTGCAAATCGTATAGGGCTCTGAGTTTTTCTTCTACCGTTGTTTCTGTTTTTTTTGCCATGCTAGAAATAGTTTACAGGATTGGTATTTGTCGCTGCTAAAATGAATGCGAAATTAGGCATTTTTTTGCTAAGATAATCAAGGATTAAATTTTTTGTAAACTGCTCACTTTCATAGTGTCCAATATCGATGAGCAGCAGACTTTCTTCTGCCTCAAAAAAATTGTGGTATTTCAGATCGGCTGTTACAAAAGCATCGGCTTGTTGTTTGATAGCGGCACTGATAGCAAAACTACCCGACCCACCCAAAACAGCAACTTTTTGAATGGGTTTGTTACGCATTTTACTATGCCGAATTCCTGCTTGATTGAATTGTATTTTTAGTTTTTCCATAAAAGCACGCTCCGACAATGGCTCGGGGAGATTCCCAATTGCTCCCATGCCCGAATAGGGATGGCTGTTTTCTAACGCATAGAGTTCATAGGCAATCTCTTCATACGGATGGGCACCTTGTAAGGCACTCATAATTTGAAATTCCAAATGGGCTTCATAGACCACCTGCAAGTCTATTTCTTCAACTTTTGTCAACTTGTTTTTCTTACCAAAATGGGGTTGGGCTGATTCATGCGGGAGAAATTGACCTTGTCCCAAACTTTGGAAACTACAGTTTGAATAGGCTCCTATTTTTCCCGCACCTGCTGCAAACAAAGCATTTTTCACTGCTTCGATCTGTTGTTTGGGTACATAACAGTTGAGTTTTCTAAGATTGTTTTTTTTGGGAATTAAAATGCTAAGGTTGTCGAGTTCTAATTTCTTGGCGATACCCAAGTTGACCCCTTCCGGATGGTTGTCCAGTGCGGTGTGCATGGCATAGATCGCAATTTTATTTTCCATTGCTTTGATCACTGTCCGTTCAACATAGTTTTTTCCTGTCAAACGCTTCATTCCAGAAAAAATGATCGGATGGAAACTGATAATTAGGTTGCATTTTTTTTCAATGGCTTCGTCCACTATGGATTCAAGGGTATCCAAACTGATCAATGCACCAGTACATGCCCGATCGGCTTGGCCAACCAGCAAGCCGACATTATCAAAGTCCTCAGCTGTTGCAGGTGGTGCCCAATCTTCCAGTATCTGAATAATATCTTGTATGGTATGGGTTTTCATGATCGAATGAAAATAGTTGATTTAAATATAGCGTATCTTTCGACGCATGAAACCGCTGCGTTTTTTTTTATTTCCTTTGGCTGGTCTCTATGGTTTTTTTGTGTGGATTCGAAACCGTTTATTTGACTGGCGTATTTTTTCTGCAGCATCGTATGATCTTCCCTTGATAGGAATTGGCAATCTTTCTACGGGGGGTACAGGAAAATCAGTAGTGGTAGACTACCTGTTGCACCATTTTCATGATTCCTTTCTTTTGGCAACGCTCAGTAGGGGGTATGGCAGAAAAACAAAGGGCGTACGTATTGGATCGGATTCCGACACAGCGGCTACGCTGGGCGATGAACCTTTTCAATACCTTGTCAAATACCCCAGCATTCAGGTGGGTGTAGCCGAGAGCCGTGTCGAAGGTGTCCAACGGTTACTGGCCCAACAGCCTCCACCACAAGCCATCTTGTTGGATGATGTCTTCCAACACCGTTGGGTACAACCGTCTCTCAGCATACTAACCACAACGTATGACGATCCATTTTCAAAGGATTTTTTATTACCTGTTGGCAACTTGAGAGAACATTCGAGTGAGCGGAAGCGAGCGGATATTGTATTAATCACCAAGACACCTGCGGAAGCAACAGCATCGGATCGTTCCAGGCTTCTTCAATCGTTGAAGCTCAAAGCCAATCAAAAAAGTTATTTTTGTGCACTTTCTTATTCCAAGCAGTTGGCTGGGAATCAATCTCTCTCTTGGGAAAAATTCAAAAAAAGGCCCTTTGTTTTGGTGACGGGGATTGCCAATACCACTCCTTTGACCCGCTATTTAAAAGCTGAAAAGGCATGTTTTGATCACCTGGAATTCCCCGATCATTATACCTATACCCCGCGCGCTTTGAAAAAAATAATCCAAAAAGCGGCAGGACACCCCATCCTGACCACCGAAAAGGACTACGGTCGCTTGGCTCCTGTATTAGCCGAAAGGATTCCTCTTTTCTATTTAGCTGTCACCTTGTGTTTTGTGAACAAAGAGGAAGAGGTGCAGTTTCTTAATCAGATTGAGCACGTACTGGGTGTCTAGTGGATGTGCTTGTGTGCCTTGTAGGAAGAACGAACCAGCGGCCCGCTTTCCACATGACGAAAGCCCAGTTGTTTTGCGTATTTCTCGTATTCTTTGAATTCCTCAGGAGTAATAAATCGGGATACAGGGAGGTGTTTCTTCGAAGGCTGTAAATACTGACCGATGGTGACTACATCGACTAGATGTGCACGTAAATCATCCAGCGTTTGAAGAACTTCTTCGCGGGCTTCACCCAGACCGAGCATGATTCCTGATTTGGTACGGTTGATTCCTTTGCGTTTTAAATAACGGAGTACGTCAAGACTTTGATCGTATTTTGCTTGAACCCGGACTTGGCGAGTAAGCCTGCGGACCGTTTCAACGTTGTGCGAAACGACTTCAGGAGCTACTGTAATGATCCGGTCTAGATTCCGTTCGTTTCCTTGAAAATCGGGGATGAGTGTTTCCAGGGTAGTTTGTGGATTCATCCGGCGAATGGCGTTTACGGTTTCAGCCCATAGTATGGAACCCATATCTTTTAGATCGTCTCGATCAACGGAAGTTATAACCGCATGTTTGATTTGCATCAATTTGATGGATCGGGCAACCTTATCGGGTTCGTCCCAATCAACCGCACCGGGTCGTCCTGTTTGAACCCCACAAAATCCACAAGAACGGGTACAAATATTGCCGAGTATCATAAATGTTGCTGTACCTTCGGACCAGCATTCTCCCATATTGGGGCAGCTCCCCGAGGTGCAAATGGTATGCAGGTCATAGCGATCAACCAAACCGCGTAACTCGGTATATTTTTTTCCAGTAGGGAGTTTTACCCGTATCCATTTGGGTTTTTCAATCCGCTTTGTTTCTCTTTCAACTTTATCCAAATGTTCCATTGGACAAAGATAGAAACTTCTTGGCATTGGACTACAGCATTCGATAGAGATAAACCAGGGCAAAAAGGGATAGAAAAGCAATTCCAGCCAAACTAAAGATACGGAGGCCCTTTGAGGGTTTGGCTTCTTCTGGCATATGGGAACTTATGACCAATTTGTAATTCAAAACAGCCAACACCGGTGCTGTTACGAATGACAACACGGTAGCAATTTGGACCAAGGTTCCCATTTCTTTCAGAAAGAAAAAGAAAATTGCCAGTGTGCCCAGACTGAGCAGTACAATCCAAAACGTATACCGTTCTTTTTGTTGTCCCCAAAGAAATTTTCCAAGCTGTGACATGACGCGGGGAGAAGCGTCCAGGGTGGTTAGGGTTGTGCTGAACATGGTGGTTAAGGCAGCCACTCCAATGATCCCATAAAAGGCAGAACCCAAATGGGTGGTATACAAAGCAATCAATTGCTGCGCAAAGACCCCGCCGGAATTGGAAAATTCCAAATCCGATTGATACATTACCGTTGCTCCAAGACCCATAAAACAGATGCCCAAAAGAAGGGTGGCCCAATAGCCTACCTTAAAGTCAAAAAGTCCCTCTTGAAGGCTCAACTTTCTGGGAGTCGTTTTGTTTTTTTCTACCGTCCATATGGAGTGCCAAACCGAAATATCCAAAGGGGCTGGCATCCACCCCATAAAGGCGACGAGAAAAATAAACCCTTCTTCAAAAGGAAACACTTGTGTCAAGCCAAGGGGCGTTTTTTCGTTGCTTAGGGCGACTCCTAATGCAACAAGACTGCAAATGCTTAAAACTAAAATGATGCCTTTCATTAAATGATCCAACACAGTATAGCGCCCAACCATTAGAACGAGAAGGCAAAAAGCAATCAAAAAGGAACTCCACAATCCCAGATCAGAAGTAATGCCAAAAAGTTCGGAAGCAATACCAGCCGTTACAATCGTAACCGCCGTTTGAATGGTGAACATGGTAGCCAGGGTCAGAAAAAAATACAACCACAGAATGGGCTTTCCAAGTTTGTAATACCCCTGTATAAGGTTTTGATTGGTCGCGAGGGCATACCGCGGGCCGTATTGAAAAAAAGGATACTTAAAAAGATTGGCCAAGAGCAGGGCCCACAACAATCCCCAACCATAGTCGGCACCGGCGCGAGTGGATTGTACCAAGTGTGACACGCCAATTGCCGCACCCGCAAATAAAAGACCCGGTCCGAGTTTGGATAAAATAGTAATTTTCATGAAGGTAGTTTTTCTGCCAACAGTTTTTTGGCTCGGAATAGTTTTACTTTGACTGTATTTAAAGGTAGGTTGCAGTGAGCAGCAATTTGACTGTAACTCATCTCCTCTAAGTAGCGCCATTGAATAAATTGGCGGTAATCTGGGGAGAGGGATTGAATCAATTCCAAGAGGTATTCTAATTTTTGATTGGCAATCATTTCTTCTTCCGGACCGAGATGGGGTGATCCGAACTCTGGAACCGCATCCCGCGTTTCAATCATTGCTGCCTTTTGAGTCTGGCTATGTCTTTGGTGATCAATCCATTGGTGGTGTGCAATAGCAATCAGCCAGGAAGAAAATTTGGATTGGAAATCAAATTGATCAATTTTATCAAAAGCCTTGGAAAAACATGTTACCGCCATTTCTTCTGATAAGGATGGGTTGGATGTTTTCTTCATTAAATAACCGTAGACAAAGTCCCAATGAAGGTCAAACAGAAGGTTGAAAGCCCGTTGCTCTTTGGCAACAGCTTTTTTTACGAGCGTGTGGGTATCCATGGGATTGACACATGAATCAACAATGTAAGAAAAATTAATTGAGTTGGGGATCGGTTTTACGGCATTCTTGTTCGGAAGGAAGTTTTCCACAATAGCCACAAGGCTCATTTTCTTTATTTAAAAAGGGCGATTGACTGGCACAGGTACCTGAAAAGCGCCCCCCTTTTTTGGCCCATATTTTAATTGCAATACCTGCAAAGGCAATTCCCACCAATACGAAGGTTAAAAGAAACAGTTTCATTGAGCAAAAATACGCATTCTTTGTTTTAAAATCGCTGTTGCAGTACGAATCAATCATTGAATAAGTGTTTCAACGATTACCACTTATTACATTATTCTCACCAGTTATTACATGATACCTACTATCTATTACACAAACAAAATATCGTATTCAAAAACAAAGCATCTTTGAGTAACCAAATCGCTGTGTAGCAACTACATTTTGATCATGAAAAACCTCAAAATCAAATTCTTGAATTATCGCATTTAGAAATTGCAATGCTTCGCTGCTTTGCTGTAGGCATGGGCCGAAGGGGCATTAAAGAATTATTTGATTTAAGCGAAAAATCATATTGGAGACTAGAGAGAGAACTGTTTGAAAAAATGGGAGTTAAAAACGCCTATTTTGCCGTTTTACGGGCTTTTCGGATTCAGTTGCTATCGGCCAAAGAATTTTGTCCCGAGGATGTGAAAGCTGTTGCATTGTCCTATGCGCATCAAATGATGTTACTCAAAGATCAAAGATCAGCTGGCTTGAAATACAATATATGGATGCTTTACGACCTGCTCATTGGTTTCGAAGGTTTTTTGCTTTCGACCCATTTCAGTAAACATCCTTTGGCAAAAAAAAAATCCCACCGAAGCGGGAATGAAGACTGAACGTCTGCGGCATGAAGCCTTATTGTGATAAGATTGAACTGCAATATAAAAAGAAAAAAATAAATGGCCTACACCCTAGGACTTGATATCGGAATTAGCACCATTGGATGGACCCTTGTCGAAGGTGATTCCCAGTCGATCCAAACCATGGGTGTTCATGTGTATCCCAATAGCAGCAAAAACTTCGACTTTGGGAAACGCGAAATTTCCAAACGCACCCAAAGACGATTGCAACGCATTATTCGATTTCGATATGAACGAAAGCGAACCCGTAAAATCGTATTGTTGCGTTTGCTTTCAAAGCATGGTTTGTGCCCCGCGCAATGGGCGGACATTCAACAGTGGAAAAAAACCAAATCCTTTCCCCACTGTGTGCTGGATACATGGTTACGATCCAACCCCTATGCCTTGCGGGTGAAAGCCCTGGAAGAACCTGTCAGTTTGATGGAATTGGGTCGAATTTTATATCATTTTTTCCAACGAAGGGGTTTTCCCTTGTCGGATCGTTCACTGGAAAGTGCTCGAAATATCTTATTCAAAGGATACCCACCTTCAAACCGATTGGGCATTTCAGCGATTCAACCTCATTTGAACGATCAATTTTTAGGGCCGTATTTGGCTCAATTATATCCGTTGCCTTTTCAGTCTTACACCCATACTGATGAACGAATTCGAAATCGTTTTCTTCCTCGTTCGGCTTACTATAACGAAGCACATGCCATTTGGGCGATCCAAAAAGAACACCATCCCGAGTTGAACGATACCTTAAAACAACAGCTCATTGGGGATTATGTTGAGGGCAAACAAATAAAGGGGGCTGTTTTTTATCAGCGTCCGTTAAAATCTCAAAAACACCGCGTGGGAAGCTGTATGTTTGAACCCCATAAAACCAAATGTTGTGTCAGTAGCTTGACCTACCAAAAAGTGCTGACCTATCGATGGGTCAATACCATTAAAAAAGACGGAAGACCTTTGTTAGACGTCGAAAGAGAACAGGTCGCACATTATTTCTTAACCCATCGCAAATTTACTTTTCAAGCAATCATTGACCTGTTGGCAGAACCCGAAGCTTTGTACAACAAAAAGTCTGATGAATTGATTGTAGGTTCTTTTGTCCATAGTGAGTTGTCCAAGGCACATTATTTTGGATCCAAATGGTTTGCCTTTGATGAAAAAACACAAGAAGATATTTGGCATGTAATGTATTTCTTTAAGGACAAAAAGAAAGTCGCTGAGTATGCTCACCAACATTGGGGTTTTTCCCTACAAAATGCCCAGTCGTTGTCAAGAATAAGTATCGATAAGCGCTATGCTCCCATCAGTCGGAAGGCTGCAAAAAACATCTTGTATTTTTTGAAAAGAGGAGTAACCTATGATTTGGCTGTTGTTTTGGGAGGAGTAAAAAACAGTCTCTCTAAACATTGGGATGGCATAGCTGAAAAGGATATTCGGTTTATTATTTCTAAAGTAATTGAGCTGTACCATAGCCACTCTAAAAGTGGTTTTACCCACCAATTACAAGAATTTTTGATGGCGTATTTGCAGCTGAATACGTTTCATATATCCAAACTTTATGGTAAAAACGCTCGTATACAAGAAATGCCCCAGCAGAGCCAATTTGAATTTTCAAAAGAAGCCGATGAAGAAGTCTATCGGTTTCACAATCCATTGCTGATCAATACCTTGTTTCAGTGCCGCAAAATCATCAATTCTATTGTTGATACTTATGGTCCTTTGTCCCAAATTAAAATTCAAATGGACCCCAAACTAAAAGCCAATAAATACCAACGTTATTTTACCAAACTGGATGCTCGAAGGGTTTCGCATAACAGAGACCAATACATCAAAAAAATTGGATCACTACGTGAAAATGTGACTCTTGCGAATGTATTGAAGTATGAATTGTGGGAAGAATGCAAACATACCTGTCCTTATACAGGGGATCCGATTCCGTTGGAACGTCTTTTCACGCAAGACTTCAAAATAGTATACATCCATCCGTGGAGTCGCTCATTGAAAGATTCTACACTGAACAAAACATTGTGTGCAGCGCGGGTACACGACGATCTTAAAGAAATGACACCCTATGAGTATTTTATGGATAAACGAGCATATGACTGGTATGAGGTTGTCGCTCGTGCCGCGAAACTTTTTTCCAACACAAAAGAATTTCCTACCAGTTTTAATAAGTTTCGTAGATTCGTCAAACGCTATTACAGGCGTGACATTCTAAAACATCATATACAAGATCCTAGCTTCATAAGTCAGGAATTACGGTGTTATTTTACACAGGTTTGTCCGGATGTGACCGTTGCCCCCTCCTATTCGACAACGCATCTGATAGAACACTGGCGCTTGGATAAAATCATTCCCTATGAGAATCTGTCAGACGACTACCGCTATGCAGCCCTTTGTGCCTACGTAGCTGCTATTCGGGATTGGGACATTTTACATGAATTGACCCATTGGGATCGTTACCGAAGATCGCCCAGAAAACTCTTCCCAGAACCCGCTCCCAATTTTAGAGATGCGGTTGAATATCATATGAATTCGATCTTTTTTTCCTTTGCTCAAAAAAAGAAAATTATCAGTCGGAGAAAGCTTTCTAGTTCTCCTCATTCCAAACGGCATTTGGGCGTTGCAGTCCGAGGGATGCTTCACAAAGTAACGATCTATTCCAAACGCCGTGCTCCCAACGAAATGAGCCACAGCTACCACATTCGAAAGACATTAGAAAGTTTTCAATCCCAAGGGCAGGTGAGTAAAATTGTGGATCCGGTGATTAAAGAAATTTTAGAAAACACCATTCATTTGGCAGGAGGATATACCAATGATAGAGTACCAACGTCTAGCCTAATAGGAACCGATACACGTGGGTTTAAGCAAACCAAAATCTTTCTCCCGAACAAGAAAGGGGGCGACCCGGTGCCCGTTCGAAGTATTCGTATTAAAGAAAATTTTAGTGGTGCTGTTCAACTGAAACCCAACCAGAATAAATACGTTAATCCAAGGAAAAACCATCACATCCTTATTTATCAAGACTGTGAAGGAAACTACCAAGAAGACGTTGTTAGTTTTTGGGAAGCCATTCGAAGAAAAAGCAAAGGCGAACCCTTATATCAATTACCTAAGGAGAAGACCACATACATAGCGAGTTTGCATGCCAATGATTTGTTTTTACTCGGCGTATCGGATTTAGCGGAAAACTTACAGGAAGAGTCACGAAGTTTTTTAGCAAAAAATTTATACCGTGTTCAAAAGCTATCTTCCAAATTCTACGAATTTCGATTGGCTTATCACAACGATTTAAGAGAAGTACAGCATCCTGAATTTATACGTATCACCAATTTTGGCAATCGAAAGACGGGTTGGGAAACACTCAACCCAATTAAAGTTTTTGTATATCCTGCTGGGCAAATTATTCGGGCTAAACCACACCTTGCCAGCATAACGAAAAATCCCTCTATGCTCCAATAAGCTTGTTTTCAAAATGTGTACAGCCCAGGGCTGTGAATCCAACACATTCTTATTCAATAAATAAATATAGTGTTGTGGTTTGATTGAAAATGAAAACAAGCGGAGCTTGGGATTGTTATAAGAGGTGCGTGTAGGCCTTTCTAAAAAAGAAAAAGACATACACAAGAGCGACACTGAACTTAAGGAATACACCGGTTAAAAAACCAATGAGTGAACCCAAAGCGGCTTTCCCTGCGGTACGGATATTTTTAGAGTCACGTGTTAACTCACCAATGAAGGCCCCCAAAAAAGGCCCTACTAATACTCCCAATGGACCTAGAAAAATCAATCCTATAAGTAACCCCAGGGTAGAGCCAATCATCCCATTTTTACTTCCTCCAAATTGCTTGGTTCCCAAAAGGGGAATTATGTAGTCCAATAGAAAAACACCCACTGCGACCAAAAAAGTAAGTGTAAGAAAAACACTGTCAAAAGGAACCCAGCGGGTCAAATAGAGAAATAACAATCCCAACCAGCTTGTGACGGGGCCGGGTATGATAGGAAGAAAACTACCTACGATGCCTAATAAGGCAAAAAAAAGTCCCAAAAGAAGTAGTATGTAATCCATTCCAAATCGTGTCGTAAAACGAACTTAGAAAAAATGATTAATTTTAAGCCTAAATCAGAACAAAAATGCACCGATCGTTATTTCCACCTCTGTATATCGTTCTCACAGCCATCTTCATTTACTCTTGCGACAGTTTTGAAACAAAAGTGCCCGCTTCAGAAATCAAAAAAGCGTCTGCCTGGTCTAAAAACGATCAATTTCCTTCCTTCCCTAATTGTGAGGGATTAAAAGGGGAAAATGCCCAAAAGTGTTTTGGCGACATCGTAGGAGAAAACATCGCTACGTTCCTAAGTACGCAAGAAATGGTCGCTAGCCGTTCGATTGATGCTGAAATAATTCTCGTGATCGAAGTTGATAAAGAGGGGGCTTTATCTTTAGCTGCTGTTGAAGATCCAAATTATGTACTATCAGACGTATCCAATTTGAAAGACATGTTGGAGCAAGCCGTAGCACAGGCACCCAAAGCCTTGCCTGCAACAAAAACCAATGTAGGCACCTATGTTACTGTATCCGTCAAACTCCCTGTTCAGATTGTTGCACAGCCGGCCACTGAATAATGGCCTCCGATACAATTATTTTAGGAATCGATCCGGGAACCACTATTATGGGTTTTGGTTTGATCCGTGTGGCAGGAGACCAATTGGCATTGCTTCAAATGCATGAATTGATGTTGACCAAATACAGTGACCATTATCTAAAGCTCAAACAGATTTACCAACGTACTTCTGAAATTATAGAAGCTCATCAACCCGATGAAATTGCCATTGAAGCCCCTTTTTTTGGGAAGAACGTACAATCCATGCTCAAACTTGGAAGGGCTCAAGGTGTCGCCATGGCTGCAGGATTGAATCGTGAAATTCCGATTACTGAATATTCCCCCAAAAAGATTAAAATGGCCATCACGGGAAATGGAAATGCCTCAAAAGAACAAGTCGCTAAAATGCTGATGAGTCAGCTCAAGATTAAAGAAATGCCAAAAAATTTGGATGCAACCGATGGTCTGGCCGCTGCCGTATGTCATTTCTATAACCGTGGGAAATCTGCCAAAGAGACAACCTATGCTAATTGGAGTGCCTTTATCAAACAAAACCCTGAAAAGCTCAACTCCTAGGTTTCGATGGCTGGACTCTATATTCATTATCCCTTTTGTAAGCAGGCCTGTCATTATTGTAATTTTCATTTTTCGACCCGATTGGAAAAGGCAACTCACTACCATGAATTGTTGATTCGTGAGTTGGAATTGCGAAGTACATTCCTGCAGGGGGACCCGGTTGAAAGCATTTATTTTGGAGGCGGTTCTCCCTCTTTGCTATCGGTCCAATCACTTGCCTCCATACTGGAAGCGGCTCAAAAAGAGTTGACTGTAAAAGCAGGCTGTGAAGTTACGGTTGAACTCAATCCAGACGATGTCAGCTCCGATTACCTAAAATCCCTTCTCGATGTGGGTGTAAACCGTGTGAGCCTTGGAGTACAATCGTTTTGGTCTTCGGAATTGCAAATGATGCATCGCGCTCACGATTCTGGACAAGCCCGAGAGGCTCTTGATGCCTGTGCCAGTCTGTTTGAAAATTATTCTGTGGACTTGATTTATGGAATGCCCGGAAGCACGATGGCGGACTGGTCATATAATTTGGAATGCATCCGATCCTATGATGTACCACATTTGTCAGCATATGCACTGACAGTGGAGCCAAAAACGGTCCTTGCACATCAAGTGGCTCAGGGCAGCATAAGGCTGTTGCCTGAAGCGGTTGTGGAAGCACAATACGTTGAATTGTTATCCCAAACAGAAGCCCTGGGGTTGGAAAATTATGAATTTTCCAATTTTGGACGATCTGGTTTTCATTCGATTAACAATTCCAATTATTGGAAACGAAAACCCTATTTGGGGATTGGTCCCGGTGCCCATTCCTATGATGGTGCATTTCGGCGCAGTTGGAATGTGTCCAATAACAAGCGCTATGCCAAAGGAGTAGAAACACAAAATCTTGATTTTTCAGAAGAAGTACTTTCTAAAAAAGACTGTTTTAATGAGACCATTATGACAGGTTTGCGAACCCAGTCGGGGGTTCAAAGACAGCAAATCTTCCAAGATTTTGGCCCTACCTATGCAGCGCATTTGGAAGAACAGGCGTACCCGCATATCATGGATAAAAACCTTTTTTGGGATGGCGATGTTTTGTTGGTCACTAAAAGCGCAAAATTTTTAACCGATGGTATCGCTGCGGATCTATTTTTAGTCAATGTTGATTCACTTTGATTTTTTCCACAGGTCTACATAGGCTGTGTAAAAGGCTTCTATGGTCTGAATTCCCATAAAAAAATTGCGAATACCGTAGTGTTCATTGGGAGAATGAATGGCGTCGCTATCCAAACCAAACCCCATCAATAATGTTTTGCATCCAAGAACTTCTTCAAACATGGGAACGATAGGGATACTTCCTCCGTCTCGGAGGGGAACTGGGGCCACTCCAAACACACTTTCATAGGCTTTGCTAGCCGCTTGGTAACCCAGATCTCCTGTGGGAGTAAGGTAGGCTTGTCCTCCGTGGTGGGTAGTAACTTTTACATCCACACTCCCAGGTGCAATACGTTTGAAATGTGTTTCAAAGAGTTTACTGATCGATTCCCATTGCTGATTGGGAACCAATCGCATTGAAATTTTAGCATGTGCTTGGCTTGGGATCACCGTTTTTGCACCTTCACCAGTGTACCCGCCCCAAATTCCGTTGACATCCAAAGTGGGACGAATGGATTTGCGTTCTAGAGTACTAAAGCCTTTCTCACCATGGAGTTGATTGATATGTAAAGCTTTTTTAAATATTGCATCCTCTATGGGTGCTTGTTCAATTTCTTTGCGTTCATCATCACTGTAGTTAATCACCGAATCGTAAAAACCTGGAATGTTAACTTGGTAATCTGCATCGTGTAAACTAGCTATCATTTCACAAAGAATGTTGATGGGATTGGCTACTGTACCACCATAGAGCCCGGAATGCAAATCACGATTGGGGCCAGTCACAGTTACCTCCATATAGCTCAGACCTCGAAGACCTGTTGTGATAGCTGGTTTTTGAAGGCTATTGATTCCCGTATCACTGATTAGAATCTGGTCGCACTGGAGTTTCTCCAAATTATTTTTGATGAATCCTTCCAGATGATCACTCCCAACTTCTTCCTCACCTTCTATCATAAATTTGACATTGCAAGGAAGCATATTTTTCGCTATAAGGTTTTCCAAGGCTTTGATATGCATAAACATTTGCCCTTTGTCATCGCAGGCTCCACGAGCAAAAATAGCTCCATCAGGGTGGGTAGTTGTTTTTTTGATAACGGGCTCAAAAGGGGGGCTCTCCCATAAAGCAATCGGGTCGGGTGGCTGCACATCGTAGTGGCCATAAACCAGTACGGTTGGAGCATTTTGATCAACTATTTTTTCACCATAGACCACGGGGTGACCCGGGGTAGGGATCACAGCCACCGAGGAGCACCCCACTTGTTCTAAGGATTGTGCGACCCATTGCGCTGCTTTTTCTACAGCCTCTTTGTAGTTGGAATCGGCACTAATGGATGGGATTTTTAAAAATTCAAGGAGTTGGTGAAGTTGTTTTTGTTCTTTTTCTGTGTGCTGCATTCCAATAAAATTTGAGTAAATGTACCTCAAATTATGGAGTCCTTATAGGTATTTGTATTTCAAAAAATCGACTATATTTGTGCCACTTCAAAACACTTGCGGGTGTGGTGAAATTGGTAGACACGCTAGATTTAGGATCTAGTGCTTCACGGCGTGGGGGTTCGAGTCCCTTCACCCGCACATTTAAAAATCAAAAAACCTCAGCGGATGCCGAGGTTTTTTTATTTTAAGGAGTACTAAAAAGTCCTCCCCAATGGCAGATTTTTTACTATCTAATAAAGATTAGTTATTGTATAACTTATCCAATTTGGACATTTTTTCAGGGGAACTGAGTTTGGGTAAAAATTCCATCCCCATGACGCTTTTTCCATACATTTCTAGGGATTCGTTAAATTTTTGTCCATCCTCATTGTATCTGTTTTCACCAAATAATTCATTGTATTTTTTGACCACTTTTGGCCATTCTGTATCATTATCACTTCCATATTCTTCCATGTTGCTGTGTCCGAAAACAACCATGGCTAGATTGCCTGCACAGCCATTGGCACAGTTCCACACTTCGAGAAAGATATCAGCTCCAGATTCTTTGATGGACCGGGCAATATTGTTTCGAAATCGCCAGAAGTCGGCTGATTTGTGCCCTTTAAATGTATATTCCATCACACTTCGTACGGGTTTACTAAATGGGCTGACTGTGACATGAGAGGCCTCTTTATTGAGCCACATCCATCTTCCGTTTGAATTGCTCATGATCGTACCCACTTCCTCTTCCCAAAGGGTACGGGCAGCTTTGGGTGGTTTTTTATCGAATCCCTTCATTTCATCTTCATACCGGACTCTGAAATATTTCCCCATGTGCGGGCCTGTGGTAATCCTAAAAGTATAAAAGCGCAGTTGCCCTTCTTTAGAATTATACATTTTTGTTTTTTTCTCAACTCCAGTTTCAAATTTTGAATTCATACCTCTATCTACGGTAATCATTCGCGTGTTTATTACCTGAGCAAATGAAATACTACTGGTAAGAAAAAGTAATAAATAAAGTTTTTTCATTGTAAATGGTTTATAGTTAACATTTTAAATATAAAAAATAATTAATTGAAATTCCATAAAAGAACAGCGGGCTTGGAAGCTGAATCGATTGTTGCCTGCCACATGAAGGGTGTGTATACACCTTTGGAGGTGGTTTTTCTATTCAAAAAACACCTCTGTACTAGGTTTTTGTTGTAACTTAAATGCATGAAAATCAGCTAATAAACCAATATGGACAAAAGAAGTTTTTTGAAAACCCTTTCCACGGCGGGGGTACTCCCGTTACTGGGCAATCTGCGCGCCGGAGATCTACCTTTGGATGAATCCAATTTGTACTTTGATGAATCAACAGATGAACGGTTTTGGAAATCTATCAGAAACCAATACGAATTGACCCCTGACTACATTAATTTAGAAAGCGGTTATTACAATATCATCCCCAAGCCTGTTCTGAATGCTTTGAAGAAAAATCTTCAACGAATCAACTATGAAGGCTCTTTTTACATGCGAAATGCGTTGCAGAAAGATAGAATAATAAGCAACAAAAAACTTGCTGATTTTGTTGGCTGTAGTCCCCAAAACCTGATCATCACTAGAAATACAACCGAGTCTTTAGATATGATCATTTCGGGTTATCCTTGGAAGCCAAACGATGAAATAATCTATGCCTACCAAGACTACGGAGCCATGCGTCTGATGATTGAACAAGTTGTGGAACGACATGCCATTAAGCCACAGCTTGTTTCCATTCCAAATCATCCCCCATCGGATGAAGCCCTAGTGGATCTTTATGCTGCCCGTATCAATCCAAAAACCAAGCTGATTTTGGTAAGCCATATGATAAATATTACAGGCCAAATATTACCTGTAAAAAAAATATGTGAGATGGCGCACCAAAAAGGTGTTGAGGTTTTGGTTGACGGTGCGCATTGTGTGGGTCATTTTGATTTCAAAATTTCCGATTTGAACTGTGACTACTATGGCTCAAGTCTTCATAAATGGCTTGCTGCACCACTTGGAAACGGTTTGCTTTATGTTGATAAAAAACACATCTCCAAAATTTGGCCACTGCTAGCTGATTATACAAAGGATAAGGAAGACATTCAACGACTGAATCATTTGGGAACGCATCCGGCCTATATTACTCTTGGTATCGAAGATGCAATACACTTTTTAAATCGCATTGGGATAAAAAGAAAACAGAAACGGTTAAATGATTTGAGAACATATTGGATGACTGCGCTTGCAGGGGTTCCTAATGTGATCCTAAACACGCCTTTGGATGAAAACAAAGCTTGTGGCATAGGAAACATTGGACTGTTGAATATGGCTCCGAAAGAATTTTCGCGCAAACTTTTAACGGAACATAAAATTTTTACGGTAGCCATAGATGAAAATAATGTGAAAGGATGTCGGATCACTCCCAATATATTTACTGATTATAATGAGCTCGATCGTTTTATTGCAGCTGTCAAAACGCTCGCTAATAGTTGAACCCTCAATCGAATCATATGCATGAATTGATAGGAAGGTCGATCATTTTTTGCGTTCTAAAATCAGAAAATGATTGTCCATGACATTTCCTGTAAGAATTCCATCCTTGTACGGAACTGCAACAGTAGCTCCTGACATGTTTTCACCGTTATCAACCCAAACACTTTCGACCGTATACTGGCCTTTTTTGGAATAGGTAATAGTAATTATTTCAGAGGGGGCTAATTTGTGTTTTCCTTGACTATAGGAAGCGAAACGGAGTAGATTGGGATGTGCACCAATCCAAATTTTACCTGTGTTGTCCAGTGTCAGGTTGTCCACACCCGTATGGCAGTCAATGTCCTCGATATGGGTCAGAGAACCCTCTATTTGGCGTTGGTACACTTTCACACTAAAGTGCCGTGGTGAAGCTACGAAAACTAACATTCGTTGGGGGTCATAGGCGATACCATTCGCATAGGCAATGCCCGAAGCAACCTCTCGGTAGTCGGTTCCTTTTGCATACACCACATTGGACACTGCCAGTCCACCGTATTCTTCAATCAATTTACCAATTCCTTTGGTATAGCCGTGGTCATTGGTAAAATAAAAGGCATCTTTCTCAGTTTGAACCAGGTCGTTGGGTTGGATCATGCTTGGATGCCTTAGCGTCTCAATGTGTTCCAGGGCTTTGTTTTTAAGAACAAACTTTTCGATGCTGTGTTGTTTGTTGATATGATTGATGGCTAGTATCTGATAGCTGCTATCGGTCAGTTGTATCAAGTCGATTCCGTGTGGTGCAAAATCGAAATTGATGTTTTGGGTAAGTAGATGGGGTGTAAATGTAGGGTCTTTCAAATCCAGAAAATACAAGCCTCCTGTTTCTTTTTTTTGGGGGGGATAACTGCTGCGGTCTGTCGCAGAAATAATGGCAAAGGTCTCCTTGGAATCGAGGACCAAATCCTCGGCACCCTTCAATGCAATCCTAGCTAAAATTGGATGGGTAGAGGGCGTTTCTATGTTGCGAAAAAATCCTGTGGATACGAGTGTATAAGCAACAAAAGCTATCAAAAGTACGAGTAGGAGTGTAACTATTTTTTTCATGAATGGTAGTTTCAATTAAGAAAAATGAAGTGTCGCGAGCAAAAAAATTAATGTATTAGACATCTATGGGACACAACCCTATTAAAAAAAAGAAATGTATAAAAATCGGATCAAAGAAAACGACCTGATTTTTAAAGTTATTTAGTTGAATCAATTTAAAAAAATATGAAGCTGTTCCACTAATGATAGTCATCTTTTCGAAATGTAGGAATGATTCTTGCGTTTGCGAGTTGTTCAAAAGAATACGCAATTTCAATTAAGAGCGGCTCACTCCAAGCTCTTCCAAAGAAAGACAATCCAACAGGCAATCCGTCGATATTCCCCATAGGAATGGTGATATTGGGATAGCCTGCCCAAGCTGCTGGAGAGGAACTTCCCAAATGAAAATTATCTCCATTATACCAATCTGTACTCCAGGCTGGGCTTCCCGTAGGGGCTATGATCGCATCGAGTTCCAGTTTATTCATTACACGGTCAATACCCTCTTCTCGGCTCATGCGATTTAAATTTTGAAGTGCTTGCTTGTATGCCTCACTAGTAAGACCCTCTTTTTCCAGAGCTAGCTTCAAATAGGCTTGATTAAAATATTTTAACTCAATACTGTCTTTTTGGTTGAAGGAAATGAGATCGCTCAGATTTTTTACAGTTGCGTGCTCTCCCAAAGAAGCGAAATAGTTGTTAAGCCCCTCTTTGTATTCAAATAGCATAACGTGAAAAGAGTTTGTTCTGGCTTGTTGTGAGGTGATTGTAGGTACAGGAATCACGATGCCCCCGGCCTTACGTATCATTCTCTTTGCTTTCTGGAATAGTGTGTCAACTTGTAAATTGTTCCCTATTGGTTTGGTGTACAGTCCAATACGTTTCCCTTTTAGAGCGTTTTTTTTGAGGAAGGGTGTATAGTCATTGAATGCAACTCGCCCCTTTATCAGAGTTTTTTGATCCATGGAATCCCGAGCTGTAAGGACCCCCAAAGCGATCACAGCGTCTGTTAGGTTTCGTGCCATTGGACCTGCTGTATCTTGTGTATACGATATGGGAATGATCCCCTTACGACTGATAAGACCCACAGTAGGTTTGATCCCTACAATCCCGTTTGCGTGCGAAGGACAAACAATGGAACCATTCGTTTCGGTCCCTATCGCAAGGACGGTCAAATTAGCGGATACGGCTACGGCAGATCCTGAACTCGATCCACAGGGGTTTCTGGTTAAAACGTAGGGATTTTTTGTCTGCCCATTGACTCCACTCCAACCACTGGAGGATTTTTGTCCTCTAAAGTTTGCCCATTCACTTAAGTTGGCTTTTGCTAGGATTACTGCACCTGCTTCTCTCAGGCTTTTTGCAACCTGACTGTCTTGAAGGGGTTTTGAATTTTGTAATGCTCGCGAACCTGCGGTTGTAAACATTTTGTCATGGGTATCGATATTATCTTTTAAAACAACAGGAATGCCATGCAAAGGCCCTCTCAGCTTCCCTTCTTTCAATTCTTTATCCAATTGTTGTGCAATACGAATGGCATCTGGATTGGTTTGAATGATTGACTTTAATTGCGGCCCTTTACTATCGAGAGTCTGAATGCGATCCAGATAGGCTCTTGTCACTTCCTCTATCGTAAAGGACTCAT
Source organism: Flavobacteriaceae bacterium (assembly GCA_049890035.1). Lineage (GTDB taxonomy): Bacteria > Bacteroidota > Bacteroidia > Flavobacteriales > Flavobacteriaceae > UBA11891. The sequence continues at coordinate 37,766 of JBMHCG010000050.1, forward strand.
TTTGATATCCTTTTTTGAAGTCATGAATCGTATATTCTAAATAATCAAAATCGTTTGAATTGGATGGGGGGGAATGCAAGCGGATCTGCTTGCAGCTGATAAGCAAGAGTGTAACAATTAATGCAAAAAGGTTTTTCATAAGGGTTCTGTTTTGTTTATTTGACATGCGATTCTTGGTATTCAACACCGCAAAAAATAATTAGTATATCCTACAAACAAAATATAACTTGTTGACCAATTAATCCAAAGTTATGCGTAAAATTCTTCTGTTTTTAATGTTCTCAACCTCCCTTGCAGCTCAAGATTATTTCACAGAACGCTACGAGCCATTCAATGACAAGATACCTTCTCCAGAACAATTTCTAGAATATGAAATAGGTTCGCAACATACCCGGCACGACCAAATTATTGCCTATTTTCAAACGCTTTCAGAAAATTCGGAAAATGCACAAATAACCTATTATGGAAAAACCCATGAGGGACGAAAACTTACTTTATTGGTCGTTAGCAGTCAAGAAAATTTGTTGGCATTGGATGCAATTCAAGAGGATCATCTTGCGTATGCAAAGGGGCGTATGGAACAACAACCCGATCGACCCATAATAATAAATCTAGCCTACAATGTTCATGGAAATGAACCTTCCTCATCGGAAGCCGCTTTGCTTGCCGCCTATACACTTGTAGCTTCGAACGATCCCATGATTGTATCGTTTCGCAAAAAGGCGATTATTTTCATTGACCCCACGATCAATCCAGACGGGAGAGACCGACACACCCAGTGGGCCAATTCATACAAAGGCAATCCGTTGGTTTCCGACCCCATGGATGCAGAACATAATGAAATGTGGCCTCGTGGCAGAACAAATCATTATTGGTTTGATTTAAATCGGGACTGGTTACTGGCTATACATCCAGAAAGTCAAGGCAAGTTGGAATGGTATCATTCGTGGTATCCCAATGTAGTTACTGATTTTCACGAAATGGGAAGCCAAAGCACCTATTTCTTTGAACCCATGAAAGCCAATGGTTCGAAAGACCCCATTATGCCGAAAGAGAATTATGAAAATCTAAATGATCTCTTTGCAACCTATTTTTCCAAAGCGTTGGATAGTATCGGATCGCTGTATTTTACGAAAGAGGTTTTTGATGGAACCTATCCAGGATACGGCTCTTCCTATCCAGATCTTCAGGGAGGATTGGGCTTGCTTTTTGAACAGGCAAGTTCTAGGGGTCACGAACAAAAAACTGATTATGGTTATATACGGTTCCCGTTTACTATACGCAATCAGTTTGTATCCAGTATGGCAACGGTTCAAGCAGCTGTAGAAAACAAAACCCTATTAAGAAAATATCAAAAATCTTTTTTTGAATCGGCATTGCGTCTGAGCAAACAACGAAGAATAAGAGCCTATAACTTCAAAGAAACGGATAAAAATAAAGCCAAAGCTTTTATTGATAAACTCGTAAGACATCGAATAGAAGTTCTCAAAACCGCACCCAATACCTATACTGTTCCAACCCAACAGCCACAATATAGAATGGTGCAGACTTTTTTTGAAACCTACAAACAATATCGGGACAGTGTTTATTACGATGCATCGGCTTGGTCCGTGGCAAATTTCTATAACATAAAGTACCAAGGTAGTCTTAAGGTATCGGCAGGGACGCCCCTGGATATGGACGAATTTATCTCCTTGAAGCCACTACAAAAATCCGGCTATGCTTATATTGTTGATGGAAATGATTACAATATACCGACTCTCATTCATGATTTACAGAAACAAGATGTCGTTGTTGCATCTGCGTTTAAACCATTCGAAACAGCCACAGCAGGTACTTTTTCCCGGGGTTCACTTGTCATCCCTGTAGGCCCTCAGAAAATAGATGGGGATTCGCTTTTTGAAATACTCCAAAAAGCACAATCCAAGCATGCCATTCAAATTCATGCTTTGTCAACCGGTTTTAGTTTGAAAGGAATTGACCTGGGGAGTCGCTATGTAAAACCATTGGAAAAACCCAAGGCATTGATGCTCATTGGCAATGGGATTCGTTCCTATGAAGCCGGTGAAGTTTGGCATTTATTAGATACTCGTGTTGGCATGCCAATTACAAAAGTTAGAGCTAATTATTTTGATCGAGTGGATTTGGATCAATACAACCGGATGGTTTTGGTATCGGGTTCTTATAAATGGAACGATAAGACGTTTGAAAGAATAAAAAATTGGGTCCATAAGGGGAATACACTCATTGCACAAGGAACAGCCGTTTCATATTTGATTAAACGCAAAATAGTTAGAGAAGAAATCTTTGAAACAAAAATTGACAGTTTGGAACCTGTCAAACAAAAACCGTATGCCGATGCCCCTGAAAACTTGGGAAGAGAACAACTCGGTGGGGTATTCATGAATGGTATCGTAGACATAACCCATCCTATTGGATTTGGTTATGATTCGAATGAAGTAAAGCTGTATAAAAATAATCTAGTTTGGATCAAGCCCAGTAAAAGTGCTTATGGGACCCCCGTTACCTATGCCCAAAACCCTCATGTAGATGGCTATATTTCTAAATCGATTTTGGAAAAGAAAATCCCCTTTTCAGCTCCTTTGGTTATCAGTAAGTTAGGAAAGGGTCGTGTTGTTTTATTTGCTGAAAATCCAAACTTTAGGGGAACGGCTTACGGAACCAATAGGATGTTCTTGAATGCCTTATTTTACGGTAATCATATTGAAGTTCCTGTTAAAAATAATTAGTTTCTTGGGTTATTTTACTAGGTAATGTATGGCATTAAAACAATACAGATCTTTACATAGAACCAAATTAAAATGCAATCGAAATATTTTTAAAAACAATCCGTATTTACATGTTGTTTTTTCAAGTAAATTGAATCATTCAATTTTTCCATTAATCCGAGTCTCAACACAAGACACAGTTTGGGGGCACTTGTTTACCAAATAAAATCATTCTTTTAGATAGAAGAATTCACCTTGAAGTTGCCTCGCTGTTTGTTGGAACAAAGGTTGTGTAAATGCTTGAAAAAGTGCTTGAGGTGATGGTGGTATTTCTTCTTTCTCCTTTGCAAGTTCAAGTTCTTCATTTGATAGGGCTCTTTGATCGCCTTGATAGGTAACCCAGTCGTTTATCCAAACGAATGTGCTCGGCAATTTACTTTGCATTCGAATACTATTATCGTTTACTGATCTAACTATAATATTCAGTAATCCGCCACTTTCAATTGTTTTTTCATATCGAATTACGTCTGCTTTTACAGAGCCATAAATTGTTTTTCGTATTCCTAAACTGTCCCTAATTGATTTTATGGGAACACTGTCTTTCACGACACTCTCACGGGTTTCTTTTAAGTAAACTTGACCAATAGCATAATCGTCAAAGGAAAGTTCTACGAGCCAGTCAGGGGTTGAATTTTTCCTTTGGAACGATTGGAGTGGCTGAAAATCGGCAAAAAGATAATTTAATGATCGAAGTCTTTGGATCAGCTGTTGTTGAAAAAAAACACTACTTATTTCAAGACCTTTACTGGCAACTGGGATTGTAGAAATGGCAATACGCTCCATACCATTAACAAGAGCTTTATTTAATAAGTTTTGATTAACCGAATTTCGGATATAGTTGTTGGCTTTTTGAAACAAATGGAAAGCGGAGCGAGCTTCCCCTTTGATATTCCGTTCTAAGAGCAATTTTCCCTCTGTTGCATAGGCTTTTGCAGCATCATTTAATGCTCGATTCAAATTATCTTGATACGTCACGGGCGATACCACGGTCAAGCAACCTGGACATGACAATAAATTGTAGTAAATATTTTGTAAACCTCTGTAATGTGAAACTATTTTATCGTACTTCTGCAATGAAGTTTCATTCTCATATCTCTGAATTTTTTGGTCCCCAATATTCAATGCGTAATCATAGGCGGTTTTGAGTATGGACCGATTTTTTTTGTTTTTGGGATTGCTTTGTAATTTTTTGATGGCAATATTTACAGCTTTCTGATAGTTGCCTTTTTCAAATTGGTTTTTGGCACTAGCACATTGGTTTAGAAAGATCAATCCGAATAGTGCAATGACACAACTTGTTTTTCTCATTGTAAATGGTTAGTGCTTGAAATTTACAACAATAAAAGAGTGATCAAAGAATATATTGTAGAATAAGTTATAAAATTTTTCAAGTGTGATTTTCTACAGCAGCAAGTATTTAAAACCGATCCTTCAAAATATCGTAGGTTTCAATTAGGGGAGTGAATAGTGAAATTTATTTTGTCATTCAAATGGTTTTTTGAATTTCACCATTTATTGCTGAGAAGGATTGTTTTTATTAGACTCTCAAAATTTTAAGGAAAAATAGTATGACAACGAATTGCAAAGTGAATTTTGAAAAATCAATCAAGATATTTAACTATGTGAGTCGATAAATCTAATAATTCTTTGAGCATTTTATCAATTACGTCAACGTCTTCTTTATGGACCCCGCTGTAATCATAGATTTTTGTTTTTAGACCCGATACAAGTTCACCATCAAATGAAAAGATGACTGCATTTTCTGTGAATAGGAATTTAAAATTGATATTCTTTTTTGCCAATTCTACGAGACCTAATTGTACCGCTGGACTTAAAATTTTTACAACTTCATCTTGCAAATCACTTTTTTTACCACTGTATTGAAACTTAAACATCGTATTAAATTCATTCGATTCCAGAGTTATTTCTTTATCACTTGAATTAAAAAATCCGTTTAAAAATTCAGGGATCAATGAAAATTCTACATTCAGCTTTTTATTCAATGTCATCAATAAGTAGTTCTTGTGTTTTGTTATGTAATATTTCCTTCTGTTTTTTGATTTCTTTTTTATTTTGTAAGTGTAGATTCCGGATTTAAAATAATAATTCTTAGCCTTTACTTTTTTAATACCAAAGAATTCATCATCGACAGAAACGATTTTATCACCAGAAAATATTGTTGGAAATTTAGTGTGTAATTCTGATGCTTTTCTTTTACTGGGTTTAAAATCATAAAGCCAGCCGTTGCGTTGGGCAACTGTTTGCTTCACAAGATCTTTTCTAGCCTTATCATAGTCATAGCTGTTAATTCTAAATAATTGGAATACCGTTGAAATTATTATGAAGAATACTAAAATATTCTCTTCAAAATTTGGAATGACATAGACAACAAAACTTGAAATACACACTAAAAATATTGAAATAACTATCCATAAAATTTTATGCCAAAAAGCATGTCTTTTATTTTCAGTAAGAAAATAATGCTGGGCGACAAGTTCTTTCATATTATTGATGATAAACTGCTGTTCGTCAATAGAAAGAAATTCTGGTTTTAGAGAAGGCATATTTTTTAGACTCTTTTCTGCTTGATTTAAGTTGTTTTCAGAAAAGGGAAGTCCATAAAATGATTTCCAAAACTTTTTCATGACCAGCCTGTATTGAGTAAAAACCAATATTACCCTCTTGAAATAAGAAGATTTATATGTGTTATTTATAGTATCATATATCTATTGAAAGATTCTCTTTTCCTCGTTCTGATAACTCAAAAAAATCCTTTTTACTAAATCTAAATAAAGAGGCAATGATAACCGTAGGAAAAACTTCCGTTTTTGTATTGTAAACATTTACGCTTTCATTGTAAATCCTTCTTGCTGCAGCTATTTGATCCTCAGTCTCTTCCAGGGCTTCTTGCAACTCTAAAAAGTTCTGATTGGCTTTTAAATCTGGATAATTTTCAGAAACTGCCAAAATTGATTTTAATGTTTCTTTTAGACTATTTTCTCCTTTTGCCATCGCAGACAAATCTTGTTGGGCAGATGCCTTCATTATTGATGTTCTTGCCTCTGTAAGTGAGGTCAATAATTCTTTTTCATGTTTTATATATCCTTTAACCATCTTGACTAGGTTGGGGATTAAATCAATTTTTCTTTTTAGTTGGACATCAACAGAAGCGAATGTTTTTTTAACATCGTTTCTTAATTTGATTAAAGAATTGTATGCCCGTATTATTAGAACAAGAACCAAGGAAATGAATATGGTTAGGTAAAGTAGTATATCCATAGTTTGTAATCAATTAATTATGCTATTTCCATTTCAATTTAGGGTTTTATTTTCTTCACTTTAGCAAACTCAAATAAAATATTGTCGAAAATGTAGGTATTCAATACCTTATGCAAGTTGGATGGATTTATGTTTTTATTTGTTTTTTTCCTGAAATTTTTAAGATAAACCTCACTATTCCCGTCATATATTTCCAAAGGTTTTTTTTCATCTACCAAATAGTATTTATTTAAAACCCTTATTATATCGGGACACTCTGAAGTTGTTGTTGAATTCATTTCAATGTATATCCTATTTTCATTAAATTCTTCTTTTTCGTAAACTACCTCTTCATCTTCAAAATTATCATATTCAAAGATTTTAGAATATGAATTATTGTAGGTGTAAATAAAAAAGGGATACTGTGCACCAGGCTTAAAATAATATTTTTGGACACTGCTCCCCCCTCCAGAGATGGCGATAGTACTCCCGCTATATTCCTCAACATAAACTAAATCCTCATTTTTGTCAAAATAAAATGCAACAGGATTGTCGTTTGGAAATAACTCATTGTTGCCATATGAAAACGGTTCTATGCCATCAAAATCTTCAACTATTAATGATGTATGAACTAGTTTAGGTTTGTCGTCCTTGTCTTTAAAAAGAGCGTATTGGGTGTACTCTGACAAACTTTTCTCTATGCGATCATATTGTGATTTGATTTTTTGTATTGCATATTTTTCGTTGGGAGATTCTACATTAATTTTTTCGGCATCATAGATGCAACGATGATTTTCTCTATTCCCTTTTTTATTAATCAAAGGATGACTGGAGAGCTGAGTACCATTAAAAAAGAATGAAAAAATCAGCAAGTATTTTAGTTTTTGCACAAAAAAAGGTTTCGTTGCTTACTTATCGTTATATACAATGCTCTTTCAAATATGTTGAATCATTGACGTCACTGCATTTAATTCCGAATTTTTGTAGCATAAATAGTATGAAATTAATGTTCAGGTATCATTATAACACTGTATACATACTCCAAATTCAAAACAAGTTAGTTTATTTTACAGGATGAAGCAACCTTCGACATACAAACGTATAATTCCTTTTAAACATATTTTAAAATAAATGGCACCGTAAATAAAATGAGCTCTGCTAGTCAGCAACACTTGTGCTACTGAAGGTCCAATTGTATTTTGATTTTTGGGTAATAGACCTAAAAGTACTACCGCCCTCACCACTCGTATATCGGGTCACCTTTACAATTTGACCAGTAGATTTAGCTCTAGTTACAGTTATTTTGTCCTCCCATAGATAACTTTTCTCATTCTCAAACTCAATGGTTTCTTCGGATTCGTTAATTTTTTTATTACTGTTCCAGTTCATTTGACTTTTCTTTAAATAAAAACCACCGAGGCTTCCAAAAAGAATGAATGCGTCTTGCTCAGAACAACCTGTAAAAGAGATACTAGAACTTTTATTGTATTCTGTGAAACCTGATTGATAAGTTTTAGATTCATTTATCTCATTTATAGGACCTGGATTTATTTTCAATTTTTCTGCTAATGCGAAGATATTTTTAAGAGAATATCTAGTATATTCTTTCGATCCATCAATTGAATCATAGTCCATCACATGGTTCTTATTGCCTGTCAAAAATCCATCGAATAAATAGCCACTAAAATTTCCTTTCTCATTAGCATAGCCTTTTACTTTAATCCATTCTCCATTTATTAATTCCCCATCATCTATAATTGATGCAATTATTTTTGTTTTTTCCAGTACTATAATTGGTGTCCCGAAATCCAATGTCATTATTATTTTGGTATTTGTACTGGGTTGTTCTCGTAAATTCAATCCATTTTTTGAACTAACAAATAATGTTTCCTGTCCGAAACCATGGCATGCAATCAGGGCGAAAAGAGTAGTGAAATATAATAGCTTTAAATACTTATTGATATCAATTCGTGGAAAGGAGACTTGTCTAAAGACTCCTTTTCGAGACAAAAAATGATCGTAGTAATAAATCAATGGCATAGACAATAAATAAACTCAATAGATGGGAATCTATCTAATATAGTCTAAATTTTGGTTATGACCTCGCAGCACAAGAGGTTTGGATAATACAAAATGTTTATCGATCAATTTTGAACGTATCTAACTTGATATCATCCAAACCATCTTCATCAAAAGGGTATTCCATCTGATCTTGAATATTGTAGAGGGAGATCAGAATAAACTCGCTGAGTGCGATTATAAAATAAGTCAGCCACTCGGGATTGTCATACCCAATTTTATTGATAATGGTGGGTGTGTAAACCAGTGGGAAGATGTAGATAAAAATGAGGCAGTAAGCCTTCAAGCTAATGGGTGTTCGGTGGGTGTGCACAGCGATAAGATTTTCTTGCCCTTCATGAACATCTTTCATAAATCGAAAGATCTTTTGGCGCGTCCCACCCGATATAGCATCACTATTGGCGTCTATGAACTGAAACAAATTCTCCATGTTTTGATCAACCTTTTGGGTGTCGTGACTATCACCCGCCAAATAGCGCATGAAATCAGAACTGATGGTGATGAGTAATTGCTTTGACGTTTCTTTTTTTTCGTCATCCAGTTTAGAAGCATTCAAAAGAAGGTATTGTACGGTTTTGAGACCACTACGAAAACGTGATAGGAACTCAAGAGCTTTTTCTCGTCGTTTGAAAGCCCCACGGATAGCGAATACCAAAGGAAAAATGATGGCAATACTAATCAATGTAAGGTCAATATTGTAGATCACTCCAAAATGATACGAGACAAAGGGAACGGAAAAGGATATCACCATCGTTATCAACGTACGGTAATTCAAAATGGAGAGATAGCGAATCAATGCTTGTTTTTTTTAATTTAGTGGGATAAAACTATAATTATTCTTATGAAAAAACAAGTTGCATTCACGATGCTGCTTTTGATTGTTGCAAAGCTAAGTGCGCAAGCCGAATCAAAAGTCACGAAGTTATTTCAAGATGCTTCCCCATTGGAAATTCAATTGAGCTATTCGAATAAAGAATTGCGAAAGGATACCAATGACAGCACCTACATTGATGTAGAAATGAAATACAAAGAAGGGGGGGAGTGGAAATTACTTCCAGTAGCCCTGAGAGCAAGAGGGAATTTTCGACGCGCCAAATGCTATTTTCCACCTGTTAAGATGAAAATTAAAAAGTCCTTGGCGATGGGAACGCTTTTTGAAGGGAATAAAAAATTAAAGCTCGTCTTGCCCTGTATGTTAGAAAAAAACAACAACGACAACATTGAGCAAGAACTCTTGGCTTATAAATTGTATGAAAAAATATCGCCTTACCACTTCAAAACGCGAAAGGTGAAGATCACCATGACTGAATTAAAAGGGAAAAAAGTAAAAGAACATACCTTGGACGGCTTTTTGATTGAGGACGACAAGCATGTTGCTAATCGTTTCGATGGAAAAGTGTTCGAGCGGTATATTCACCCGTTAGCCATGGACGCTGACAGTTCAGTAAAGAATGCATTTTTCCAATTTCTCATCGGCAATACCGATTTTTCGGTGGCCTACCAGCACAATGGAAAACTCCTGTATATCGACAAAAAAATCATCCCACTGCCGTATGATTTTGATATGGCTGGACTGGTTGATGCCAGTTATGCTACGGTCAATACTAATTTGGGAATTCAGGCAGTAACAGATCGAGTCTATCGGGGTTTCAAAAGAGATGAAGAGGTATTGCAGTCCGTTCGAGCGCATTTTCTCAATATCAAATCAGAATTAATGAGTATCGTGGAAGCGACCAAGGCAGACTTCGATATGGAATCTGAATACGAATCTGCGGCAGAATTTGTCAGCAGTTTTTACAACGTTATGGAGGACGAGTCCGTTTTTAGAGAGAAAATTTTGGAAGGGGTTCGAACCAAATAAAAAACTGTTATTATTCCAACACGGCTGTTTTCATTTTATCGAAGATGGCCGTGTTTTCGTATATCCCTTTAAAAGTATCCGCTTCTGGGCCATAGCTAAAAACAGGAACCATCGTGGCACTGTGCCCTTTGGTGTTGAAACCACCAGCAACTTGCCCTTTTTTGATGTTCCCTCGTGTCAGGGCCAAGCCACCGGTTTCGTGATCGGCTGTTACAACAACAAGGGTGTTCCCTTCTTTTTTTGCAAATTCCAATGCCACTCGGATGGTATCGTTGAATTCGGCAAACTCAGAGACTACATAGGGTAGTTCATTGGCATGGCCACCCCAATCAATCTGCGACGCTTCCGTCATGACAAAGAACGGTTGGCCATCCGCTTCCAGCCGCTCTAAAGTGGATGATAGCATGTCCGGTAGGGCAGGTTTTCTCCCCATCGATTTCATAGGGGGTTCGTCTTTGTAAGTGAAATAGCCTACCCGTTGGGCCGTACTTGATGAAAAGTCTTTCAAATTTTTAACAATTTCAAAGGGATTGGTTTCTTCCTTAAGCAGATTTTTCCCATCATCGCGTTGGGTAAAGTGTTTTTCGCCACCACCTATGAACAAGTCAACTTGCGAACCCATTAGTTGTTGGGCTATTTGTTGGTATTTTTTTCGCGAATCAACATGTGCGTAAAAAGAGGCGGGAGTGGCATGAACAATGCTGCTCGTTGCTAATAACGCAGTACGGTACCCTTTGTTAGCGCAATAATTTAATATGGAGGGTACGGCTTCGTTCCTCGCATTGATTCCGACAACACCATTATAAGTTTTTGCCCCACAGGCCATGGCAGTTCCGCTGGCAGCTGAATCTGTTACAAGATTTTTGACGGCGTGGGTTTTTGACAAACCGATGTATTCAAAATTTTCCAAAACGGTCGTATTGTTATTGGCATACATACCCGAAGTTATTTGTGTAAGTCCCATTCCATCACCAATTAAAAAAATGATGTTGGGTGCGGTTTCGCTCTGTGCAGCAGCGAAGGGAAGACTCAAAACGAAAATTATCAGTAGTTGTAAATATTTCATGTTGTAAATTGAACTATAAATTTAATGTTTTTATCAGTTTAATAATCTGTGTTTTTCAAGATACGCGAGTAATTGTTGTGTCGCTCCCTTTTTGCTATGGACATAAGAATAATTTATACTACCCGCGGCGGTTCGTTTTTTTACTGACTGGAGTTCATGAAATACAGCATCCCAATCTGAACTTTTAGAAACTGAAAACACACCGCCGGATGCAATCAAGTCAGTTGCTTCCCTGAATTGTTGATGCTTGGGACCAATCAGTATTGGAATTCCAAATGCAGCAGGTTCCAAGATGTTATGCAATCCTCGTTTAGCCATGCCGCCACCAACATAAGCAAGGGTGGCTTTGGCGTAGATCGATCGCAGCATACCATAACAGTCCAAGATGAGTACAGGAATATTGGTAGGTCTATTTTTTTTCCATTCCGACCACAAGGCATTCGGCATCGGAAGTTTTTTTTGTAAGGCACTAATCGCGGTTGCTCCAATCTCATGTGGGGCAATAATAAGTTTCCAATCGTCAGGGAATGCGTTAAAAAAATTTTCAAAAAGCGAATAATCCTCTGGCCAGGTACTCCCTGCTACCAAACACGGATGCGCTCCTATAAAGGCATCGATTTCAGCATAGGTGTCCACCGCGGCAGCGGTTTGTAATACACGGTCCATTCTGCTGTCTCCAGCAACAGTTGTTTGGAGGATGCCTTTTTCTTTCAACCATTTTTGTGATGCGTGATCTTGAAGAAAAAAATGATCTATTTTTTGGAGTAGTTTTCTGTAGGGACGCCCCCAAAACTTGAAAAAAAAGTGGTCTTTGGTAAAACGACTACCAAAAGAAATAACCGGGATTTTTTTCAATGTGGTCTCTTTTAAAACATGATACCAAAATTCTTGTCTAACGACAATCAATAAACTGGGTTGCAACTGTTCAACAAAGGCACGCACGCTTTTAGGATGATCCCAAGGTAAATAACAATAGCCATCTACCAATGTATTTTTTTGGACAGGCTCTATTCCGGAGGGAGAAAATACAGTGACAAAAATCTTTGGTGGGAGGGGATTATCCTTCAATTTTTGTAGCAGGGGAATGATTTGTTCAAATTCCCCATAGGAGGCAACATGAATCCAAAGGGGTTGTTCACCTTGAAATTGATCGAGTGCTTTTTGAATTCCTTTTCTACCGGCATAAGTGGCCTTTAGTTTGACGTTGAAAAAGCCACCCAACCGAACCACCAGCGGGAGTATATAAGTTAATAGAGTGTATATTTTTTGAAGCATAGCATTTATGACCTTTCAAAATTACTCCTTTTTGGATGATGAATTCCTCAGTTCTTTTTTACATTTGAACAGAAAAAATCGCATGGAAAACATTCGAATGGTAGACCTTCAAGGTCAATACCAACAGCTCGCTCAAACCTTGGAACCCCGTATGCAAAAGGTACTGGACTCCACAGCCTTCATCAATGGCCCAGCAGTTCGGGAATTTCAATCCAACTTGGAAACCTATCTTGATGTCAAGCATGTGATTCCCTGTGCCAATGGTACCGATGCACTACAGATCGCTCTGATGGGCTTGGGATTGCAACCTGGGGACGAAGTGATTACTGCTGATTTTACCTTCGCCGCTACGGTTGAAGTTATTGCCCTACTAGGATTGACCCCCATACTCGTTGATGTCGATCCAAAAACCTTCAATATCGATGTCAAAGCGGTTGAAAAAAGGATTTGTTCCAAAACCAAAGCTATCATACCAGTTCATCTTTTTGGTCAAGCGGCTGCCATGGAACCCTTAATGAAACTTGCCGCAGAACACAATCTTTTTGTTGTAGAGGACAATGCACAAGCCATTGGCGCACGCTATGCATTTCCTTCTCAGGAAAAGAAAATGACGGGAACTATAGGGCATGTTGGTACAACTTCTTTTTTCCCATCCAAAAATTTAGGTGCCTACGGTGATGGCGGTGCTTTGTTTACCCATGACGATGCATTGGCACACCGACTCCGAGGAATTGTTAATCATGGCATGTATCAACGTTACCGTCATGATGTTATTGGGGTCAACTCACGCTTGGATACCTTACAAGCAGCGATATTAGATACCAAGCTCCCGTATCTGGATTATTATAATGAAAGAAGAAAAGCGGCAGCCATCTTGTATAATGAACGCCTCTCAAATCACCCTTTAATAACAACCCCCTATCGAGTGGGTGATTGTGATTCTCATGTGTTTCATCAATACACCCTCCAGATTGCAGGTATTGATCGCAATGCTTTGGTGCATTATATGGGAGAGCAGGGAGTTCCCACAGCTGTCTATTATCCCATTCCCTTACACCAACAAAAAGCCTATTTGCGTCCGGAATATAAAACTTCTGATTTCCCAGTGACCAATCGTTTGGTCAACGAAGTAATTTCTTTACCGATGCACACCGAATTGACAGTAAATCAAATAGACTATATTTGTGAAAAACTGCTCGATTGGGTAGCAAATCAATAAAATTCAGCATGAAAAATTATCTATTCATCCTTTTCGGGACCTTGTCTTTTGCTTACAGCCAACAAACCTACCTTCATTGTGGTTCTCTTTTTGATGCCCAAAGAGGCAAACTGCTAAAGGAGCAAACCATCGTAGTAGCGGGAGAACGTATTGTTCGTTTGGCTTCGGGCTATCTTGCAGCCCCTACAGGGGTTCAAACAATTGACCTTAAAGACAAGACAGTTTTACCTGGATTTATTGACATGCATGTACATATTGAAGGGGAGACCAACAACACTTCTTACATGAAGCGCTTTGTTGACAACGAAGCAGATACCGCTTTTGAGTCAGCAATGTATGCCCGTCGAACCCTGATGGCAGGATTCACAACCGTGCGCGACATGGGAGGCAGCGGGGTAAATGTATCCTTGCGAAATGCGATCCGTCAAGGGAAAGTTCCTGGCCCCCGCATTTTTACTGCTGAAAAAGCCATTGGTACCACCGGTGGACATGCCGATCCTACAAACGGAACACGAAAAAGTCTGATGGGCGACCCAGGACCTGCCGAGGGGGTAATCAATTCTCCAGAGGATGGAAAAAAAGCCGTACGCCAACGTTATAAAAACGGAGCCGACTGCATAAAAATTACTGCCACAGGTGGGGTTCTCAGTATGGCTAAAAACGGCCAAAACCCGCAATTTACCGTTGCGGAAATAGAGGCTGTTGTTAATACAGCCAACGATTATGGTATGCACGTAGCCGCCCACGCCCACGGTGACGAAGGAATGTACCGAGCTGTTTTAGCAGGCGTAACAACCATCGAACACGGAACTTTGATGACGGCTCGAACCATGGATTTGATGAAGGAAAAAAAGGCGTATTTGGTAGCCACAATAACTGCGGGGAAGCAAGTGGCTGAAAAAGCAAAGATTGATGGGTATTTTCCCGCTGTCGTGACGCCCAAAGCGTTAGCCATTGGCCCACAAATTCAGGAGACCTTTGGCAAAGCCTATAAAAGAGGTGTTCCCATTGCTTTTGGAACAGATGCTGGGGTCTACCCACACGGATTGAATGCGCTTGAGTTTGGGTATATGGTCGAAGCGGGTATGCCTGCCGTAGAAGCCTTGCAGGCAGCTACCCTAATCAATGCTAAGATTCTAGGGTATGAAAATGACCTGGGCCAATTAGCCAAAGGCTTTTATGCAGACATTATTGCCACCACGGCCAATCCAATTGAAAACATCAAAACCCTTGAGCAGATTCCTTTTGTAATGAAGGGTGGGCAGGTCTACAAAAATGACTAAAGAAGACTTTGTCCGGAGGCGGTTTGGGCCGATCGATTAATTTTTTTTATCAATCCTTGCAATACGTTTCCAGGTCCAATTTCGACAAATGAAGTGGCCCCATCTTGGCACATTTGCGCAACGCTTTGTGTCCACTTCACAGAACCGGTCAATTGCTTGATCAGATTGGTTTGAATGTCCTCAACATCTGTAGCTGCCTGTGCTGTTACATTCTGATAAATGGGAATTCGCGGGGCTTGAAAAGGGGTCTCGGCGATGGCTTCAGCCAGTTGCAATCGTGCGGATTCCATCAGAGGCGAGTGAAAAGCACCCCCAACAGGAAGTACCAATGCACGACGGGCTCCTGCTTCTTTCAATCGTTCACAGGCATTTGCTACCGCCTGCTTGTCACCGGAAATGACGAGTTGACCCGGGCAGTTGTAATTGGCTGCAACCACTATTCCCGCTGTTTTTTCACATAGCGATGCAACCACTTCGTTTTTCAGTCCCAATACAGCTGCCATGGTACCATCTGTTTTCTCACAGGCGGCTTGCATTGCCAAAGCCCGTTGGTGTACCAACAGCAAACCCGATTCAAAAGACATCGCCCCACTATAGGTTAAGGCAGAAAATTCACCAAGAGAGTGGCCCGCTACCGCTTGTACGTTTATTTTTTCGCCCAAAACTTCTGCCAGGACAACCGAGTGCAAAAAAATAGCGGGCTGGGTGACTTGGGTTTGCAATAAATCTTCTTTACTGCCTTCAAACATTACTTGTGCAATATCGAAGCCCAGAAGCTCATTTGCTTGCTCAAATCTTTTTTTGGCTGTGGGATAGGCTTCGTATAAATCTTTACCCATACCCTCAAATTGGGCACCTTGACCCGGGAATACTGCAACTTTCATTTTGTTGTTTTTTTATAGGTTTGAAATGAAAAAGGCAAACCCTTTTCAGATATATTTTTCTCTTCCTCTATGAGTTTCCATTGGTGGGGGTCTATTTCTGGGAAAAAGGTATCCCCTTCAAAGTCTTGGTAGATGCGTGTTAATTCGATGGTGTCGGCTAGCGACAGGGCTTGTTTATAGATTTCCCCCCCGCCAATGATAAAGGGTTGTGGATCTTTTTGGCACGCTTCCAAAGCTGCTTCTAAATTTTCACATACGAGAGCTCCCGTTGCTCGGTAACTGGGATTGCGACTGATAACAATATTTGTCCGATGGGGCAATGCTTTGGGAAGGGATTCAAATGTTTTCCGCCCCATGATGATGGCGTGTCCTGAAGTCAAACGTTTGAATCGTTTCAAATCTTCTGCAAGGTGCCACAGCAATTGGTTGTTTTTGCCAATGGCATGGTTGGCAGCGGCGGCTACTATAATAGTAATATTCTTTTTCATCGGCTAAAACAACTTGTTCTTTCCGTTAGCAAATAAGAATATTTTTGGCGAGAAATTCAAAAACAGCTCTTCCGAATTCTTGTATTTTTGTTCACAAAGATACTTTTCCTACTTGCTATGCGAGCTCATTTTCCCATTCTTGATCAATGTGTGTACTTGAACACTGCCTATGTGGGTCTTCCCTCCACGGCATTGATGGATTATCGCACTTCTTATGATAAAAATTATTTGACAGAAGCCGATCACTTCAAAATAAAGGGTTACGAACGTTTGGAATCCCAACGTCAAACCCTTTCCTCTTTTATTGGTTCCCAGTATCCTAATACCTTCATTACGCCTAATTTTTCTGTGGGCTTTCGTCTGTTTCTCGATTTTCTTCCCTCCGACACACGCTTTTTGATTCTTAAAGAAGACTACCCCTCTTTGGAAACGGCTATTCGGGAACGCGGTTTTTCTGTTGAGCAAGTGCCGATGGGACCCCATGTGGAGGAAGTCATTGCAACAGCGTTACAAGAGGGAAAGTTTGATGTTTTAGCAGTAAGCGTGGTTCAGTATACAAACGGAGTTTGCCTGAATCAACAAGCATTGGCAAACATCAAGAAACGGTTTCCAAATATTTTGATTTTAGCAGATGGCACCCAATTTTTAGGGGCAGAGCTTTTTACATTCGATGCGTCCCCTTTTGATCTGATTGCTGCCAGTGGATACAAATGGTTTTTAGCCGGTTTTGGAAATGGCCTGGTAACCGTCAATTCTCGATTTATTGATTATTGTCAAACATCTTTTGAAACAATTGCGGCAAAGGTTTACGCCGGTCACTTTGATTTCTTAGGGGCTGCCTCCCTGGCTTTTGCGGTAAGGCAACTAGAGGCATGGAATTTTCCGAGGCTGGTGGAACAAAAAAACCAAACAACAACTTACTTAAAAAAGGGTTTGGAAAAACGCGAACTCCTTTCTCCTATGGTACAAAAAAGGAAAGACCACGCCGCTATTTTTAATATTGCTGCCACAGAAGATTTTTATCAGCAATTGTTGGTTGCTGGCGTTCGGTGTTCGTATCGTGCTCAGGGGGTGCGTATTTCTGTTCATTTTTACAATACAACTGAAGATATCGATGCTTTTTTTGCGGTCTATGATCGGTTGGTCTAAACTGACACAGTTCCCCGAATAAGGGGATGGGGATCGTAGCCAATCAATTCAAAATCCTCGTATTGAAAATCAAGTATGTTGTCTATCGATGGGTTGAGTTTCATTTGTGGGAGCGGCCTGGGTTCTCTTTGCAACTGGGTAGCAATTTGTTCTTTGTGATTGGAATAGATGTGTGCATCGCCAAAGGTGTGAACAAAATCTCCGGCTTCGTAACCACATACTTGTGCCATCATCAGTGTTAGTAAAGCATAGGATGCTATGTTGAAAGGAACACCAAGAAAAACATCGGCACTGCGTTGGTACAGTTGACAAGACAGTTTGCCCTCTGCTACATAAAATTGAAAAAAAGCGTGACAGGGCGGCAAGGCAGCTTTGTTGTGTGCTACATTTTCTGAAAAGGAAACAGAGGTGTCAGGAAGAACAGATGGGTTCCAGGCAGAAACCAACATGCGACGACTGTCGGGATTGTTTTTTAGGGTGTGAATCACTTCTTGTATCTGGTCAATGCCCTCACTATTCCAGTTGCGCCATTGGTGTCCATAAACAGGTCCTAAATCACCTTTTGCATCGGCCCATTCGTTCCAAATACGCACACCATTTTTCTGGAGGTACTGTATGTTGGTGTCTCCTTTTAAAAACCAAAGGAGTTCATAAACAACTGACTTGACATGAATTTTTTTTGTAGTGACCAAAGGAAATCCTTTCGCCAGGTCGAATCGCATTTGATAGCCAAAAACACTTTGGGTTCCGGTTCCCGTTCGATCGGTTTTGACCACCCCTTCTTTAAGGATGTGTCGAATCAAATCGTGGTACTGATGCATGCTAACTAATTTTACTCAAAAATAGCAAGCACATAAAAATTTTGGTAAAAGCCAACGGATAGTTATCCAACAAAGATTAACAAACTACTGCTTGCGTTTTGAGATTTCGTCTCGTATCAGGGCTGCTTTTTCATAATCCTCGGCAGAAACGAATTTTTTTAAGAGTGTTTTTAGTTTGCTGAGTGATATTTTTTCCAATTTGTCTGGCAAGTTGGTTTGTTTGCTTTGTTCGGTTACAAACTCTTGAATCCAATTGTCTTCAGACAATTTTCGTTCGCTAGTGGCACTGATGGCGGCCGTAAAACCTGCCTTTTTAAGAATGGTGTCATAGGTGTAAATAGGGGCATTGAATCGGAGTGCCAAAGCGATAGCATCGGAGGTTCGCGAATCGATAATTTCCTCAATTTGGTCGCGCTCGCATATTAAACTAGCGTAAAAAACACCATCCAATAGTTTATGAATAATGACTTGCTTCACATGAATTTCGAAACGAGAGGCGAAATTTTTGAACAAGTCGTGGGTGAGGGGCCGGGTAGGTTTGATTTCTTGTTCCAGTGAAATTGCAATGGCCTGGGCTTCAAATCCACCAATGACAATGGGAAGTTTACGATTGCCCTCGGTTTCGTTGAGGATCAAAGCGTAGGTACCCGATTGGGTTTCACTGTAAGAGATGCCTTTGATTTGTAATTCCACTAATTTCATATACTGTTTTGCTATCAAGTATCATTTAAACGCATAAACTTCCATTCTAGTACACGGTAAGATAAATATTTTTTAACGGCTTTTCAAATGAAGGTCCGATGCTGTACATGCCTCAGTTATAATTCTTAAATTTGTGGCGAATTTGACAAAATTGAAGAGACGATGAAAACAATACAATTCAGAGAAGCCATCCAGCAAGCCATGTCGGAAGAGATGCGCAGAGACGAGACGGTTTATCTTATGGGTGAAGAGGTAGCGGAGTACAATGGAGCTTACAAAGCCTCCAAAGGAATGTTGGACGAATTTGGTCCTGACCGCGTTTTGGATACGCCCATCTCTGAGTTGGGCTTTGCCGGTATTGGTGTGGGATCAACCATGACTGGCAACCGACCGATTATCGAATTCATGACTTTTAATTTTGCCCTGGTTGGGATTGACCAAATCATCAATAATGCCGCCAAAATCCGACAAATGTCGGGCGGACAATTTCCCTGTCCTATCGTGTTTCGCGGCCCAACAGCTTCTGCTGGTCAGTTGGCTGCTACCCATTCCCAAGCTTTTGAAAACTGGTATGCAAATTGTCCTGGCTTGAAGGTTGTTGTTCCCTCCAATCCCTACGATGCCAAAGGCTTGTTAAAATCAGCCATTCGTGACAACGACCCCGTCATTTTCATGGAGTCCGAGCAAATGTATGGAGATAAAGGGGAGGTTCCAGAAGGAGAATATACCCTGCCCATTGGTGTGGCCGAAACCAAAAGAAAGGGAGAAGATGTGACCATCGTATCCTTTGGTAAAATCATAAAAGAGGCTTACAAGGCAGCTGATGTTCTTGAAAAAGAAGGCATATCTTGTGAGATTATTGATCTAAGAACCGTTCGTCCTTTGGACTACAACGCCATTTTTGAATCGGTGAAGAAAACCAATCGCTTAGTTATTCTTGAGGAAGCCTGGCCCTTTGGAAATGTTGCGACAGAAATCACCTATCAGGTACAAAGCCAAGTGTTTGATTATTTGGACGCCCCAGTAGAAAAGATCAATACTGCCGACACTCCGGCACCCTATTCCCCCGTTTTGTTAAAAGAATGGCTTCCAAACAGTGAGGACGTTATCAAAGCGGTTAAAAAAGTTTTATACATCACTGCTTAAACATACAAATCCAAAAATTTTCCAATCCCAATGGGGTTGTTTACTTTTACGCACTAAAATTTGAATTTTAATATATGACTTCGATTCTTTATTTACCAATTGCCCTATCCCTTGTGGGCTTACTTTATATGTTTGCGCGAGCACAATGGGTTCGAAAACAAGACGGAGGAAACGAAAAAATGCAAGCCATCTCCAAGAGTATTAAGGAAGGTGCTTTGGCATTTTTGAATGCTGAGTACAGATTGTTATTGTTCTTTGTTGTCATCGCTGCTGGGGGTCTTTTTCTCATATCCAGTCGGGTTGAAACAACGAGCATACTGATTATACCGGCTTTTGTTATGGGGGCTATTTTTTCTGCCTTTGCGGGTAATATCGGGATGCGAATCGCCACAGAAGCCAATGCACGGACCACACAAGCCGCCCGTGAAAGCCTTCCCAAAGCCCTGCAAGTATCTTTTGGCGGGGGAACCGTTATGGGACTTGGGGTAGCCGGTCTAGCCGTTCTGGGTCTTTCTTTATTTTTCATGCTTTTTTTGAATGTATTCATGGGGCAAGAAGGGAGTTTTTATGAGAACATGACCATTGTTTTGGAAGCGCTGGCAGGCTTTTCTTTGGGTGCCGAATCCATTGCCTTATTTGCTCGCGTTGGAGGGGGAATTTATACCAAAGCCGCTGACGTAGGAGCTGACTTGGTTGGAAAGGTTGAAGCAGGAATTCCCGAGGACGATCCGCGCAACCCTGCCACCATTGCCGACAATGTTGGGGACAACGTTGGCGATGTTGCCGGCATGGGGGCAGACCTTTTTGGGAGTTATGTTGCCACTGTCTTAGCCTCGATGGTATTGGGGAACTACATCATCAAAGACATGACAGATGCCAGTGGCACACAATACGAAGATGCTTTTGGCGGAATGGGGCCTATTCTTTTGCCAGTGATGATTGCTGGTGTAGGGATTATCGCTTCTATAGTAGGTACCTTTTTAATTCGTGTCTCTAATAACGAAGCCAAAGAAGCTGAGGTACAACGCGCTCTTAACATAGGAAATATTACTTCTATTCTCATTACAGCTGTTGCGGGTTATCTATTGATTGATTGGATGTTACCGGAGACCATCACTGGGATGAAATTTTTTGGAGAAGGAACCAAAGACATCAGCCGTTTCAATGTGTTTTTAGCAACAATAGTAGGATTGTCTGTGGGTTATTTGATTTCATTGTTTACAGAATATTATACAGCTCTTGGGAAAAAACCAGTTTTGGATATTGTTCAAAACTCTTCTACAGGAGCAGCAACCAATATCATTGCGGGTCTGGCAACGGGAATGATTTCCACGGCCAGTTCGGTTTTGTTGTTTGCCTTAGCCATTTGGGGTTCCTATACTTTGGCTGGTTTTTACGGAGTGGCCCTGGCCGCTTCTGCCATGATGGCAACAACGGCCATGCAACTCGCCATCGATGCGTTTGGCCCTATTGCTGACAATGCCGGTGGGGTTGCTGAAATGAGTGAACTACCAGACGAAGTACGGGAGCGAACTGACATTCTTGACTCTGTTGGGAATACCACTGCCGCAGTAGGAAAAGGTTTTGCCATTGCTTCAGCAGCACTTACTGCTTTGGCCTTATTTGCTGCCTATGTAACCTTTACAGGAATCGATGGGATCAATATTTTTAAAGCCGATGTGTTGGCCGCCCTATTTATCGGAGGGATGATTCCAGTGGTTTTTTCAGCGTTAGCCATGAAAGCCGTTGGAAAAGCAGCCATGGAAATGGTGGAAGAAGTGCGTCGTCAGTTCCGTGAAATCCCTGGTATTTTGGAAGGGAAAGGCCAACCAGAGTATGGGAAGTGTGTTGAAATCTCAACCCGAGCTGCTTTACGTGAAATGCTTGTGCCTGGTCTCATTACCCTGATCACCCCCATTATTATTGGGTTTTTGATGGGCGCAGAAGCTTTGGGAAGTTATATGGCGGGTGTCACAGTTTCAGGAGTACTATGGGCCATCTTCCAAAATAATGCTGGAGGCGCATGGGACAACGCTAAAAAATCATTTGAAGCTGGTGTGGAAATCAACGGAGAAATGACTTATAAAGGGTCTGATGCCCACAAAGCTGCCGTTACCGGAGATACAGTTGGCGATCCTTTTAAAGATACATCGGGGCCTTCTATGAACATATTGATCAAACTCACTTGTTTGGTCGGTTTGGTGATTGCGCCAATCTTGGGCGGACATGGGATGGAAGCCGATGGTACAGCAGCAGCCACGACCGAAGTGGTACAGGAAGCAGTTCAAAAAGAAGTGCGTGTCGAAGTTGAAGCAGAAGACAACTCCGATCAGATGAAAGCCACCATCACCACGACCACCACCAAAGACGGAGAAACCGTTGAAGCGGTGCAAGTGATTGAAGGTACCAAAGAGGAGATTGAAGCAGCCATCCAGGCCCAAAAAGAATTGGATATTAAAATCAATAAAGAATAGGCTTTGGAGGCTATAGTTAAAAACAAAAAAAGCCGATCTAATGATCGGCTTTTTTTATGGAAACAAACCGTGTAACTCAGCGTCTATTTTTTCGATTATAGTTCCCAGATCCGTTGGGTTTTCCACAAAGTCCATATAGTCCACATCAATAATCAGGAGTTTGCCTTTGTTGTATTGGCTGATCCAGGCTTCATACCGTTCGTTGAGTCTGCTGAGGTAGTCAATGCTAATACTCGTTTCGTAATCTCTGCCCCGCTTGTGGATCTTATTGACTAGATTGGGAATGCTCGAACGCAAATAGATCAATAAATCGGGCCCTTCAATCATTGCTTCCATGAGTTCGAAAAGGGAATAGTAATTGTCATAGTCCCGTTTAGTCAACAGTCCCATGGCGTGTAGGTTGGGCGCAAAAATAAAAGCATCCTCATAAATCGTACGGTCTTGGATGACGTCCTTATTAGCTTGTCGAATTTGCATCAATTGCTGGAAGCGACTTTTTAAGAAATAGACCTGAAGATTAAAGGACCAACGTTCCATATGGTTATAGAAATCATCCAAATAGGGATTATCGATCACATCTTCAAACTGTGCTTCAAACTTATAGTGTTTGGCCAGGAGTTCCGTTAGGCTGGTTTTTCCAGCCCCTATATTTCCTGCTACTGCAATATGCATATGATATGGATTAAGCCGTTTTTATCGCTCCCTGCAAAGTACTAAATTTTGTGAAAAAGAAAGGCAGTTTAAGCCAAAGACGTTCTATTTTTTATGGTTTTGATATCTATAAAATTGTCCGTAATTTTGAACTCGAATCGAGGAAGGATTTGACTGATTGCAACCTCATTAAAAAAATGCTAAAGCAGTAAGTTGCTTGTAAGACCAAATCCTTCTTAATTAAAAATGCAACTTTAATGCCTTATTTATTTACTTCAGAATCTGTCAGTGAGGGCCACCCGGACAAAGTAGCCGACCAAATTAGTGACGCCTTATTGGATCATTTTTTGGCCTTTGACCCCGATAGTAAAGTCGCCTGTGAAACCCTTGTTACCACTGGACAAACTGTCCTATCTGGTGAAGTCAAAAGTCAAACCTACCTGGATGTGCAACAAATCGCACGAGACACCATCAATGCCATTGGGTATACTAAGGGTGCCTATCAATTTAGTGGGGATTCTTGTGGGGTCATTTCATTGATTCATGAACAATCTCAAGACATCAACCAGGGGGTGGACAAAGCTTCCAAAAAAGACCAGGGTGCTGGGGACCAGGGGTTGATGTTTGGATATGCGACTGATGAAACAGAAAACTACATGCCCCTGGCTTTGGATTTGTCTCACAAGATCTTGATTGAACTGGCAGCCTTGCGCCGAGAAAATAAAGACATCACCTATTTGCGACCCGATGCCAAGTCCCAAGTGACCATTGAGTACGATGACAATGATCAGCCCGTGCGTATTGATACTATTGTTGTCTCAACCCAACATGATCCTTTTGCAGAGGATGATCAACAGATGTTGGAAAAAATCAAGTCTGATATCATTCATATTTTGATTCCCCGAGTGGTCCAGCAACTACCAGCCCATCTCCAAGCCTTGTTTACAAACGAGATTACCTACCATATCAATCCCACAGGGAAATTTGTAATTGGCGGACCCCATGGCGATACCGGTTTGACGGGGCGCAAGATAATTGTTGATACCTATGGCGGTAAAGGCGCCCACGGTGGTGGTGCCTTTAGCGGGAAGGACCCCAGTAAAGTAGATCGTTCTGCTGCTTATGCAGCGCGGCATATGGCCAAAAATTTAGTGGCTGCAGGGGCTGCCAAAGAAGTATTGGTTCAGTTGAGTTATGCCATTGGGGTCGTGGCACCTACTTCTGTTTTTGTCAATACCTATGGCACCAACCAAACAGGCCTAACAGATGCCGAATTGGCAGCGAAGCTACAAGATATTTTTGATCTAACACCCTACGGCATTGAGACCCGTCTCAAATTGCGCCATCCCATCTATTCGGAAACAGCTGCCTATGGTCATATGGGGCGCGAACCCAAGATCGTATCCAAGACGTTTGAATCGCCGTATAGCGGAAAAGTTACGCAAGAAGTAGAGCTCTTTACCTGGGAAAAACTCGATCAGGTGGATGCCTTAAAAACAGCCTTACAACTCTAGTCGATTAGCCGATTATTAGATGGATCAAAAGCAAGACATACAACAAATTACCGTACAGGCACCCAGAGACCTGGGGGCCATCCGTTTGTCGTATCAAGTTTTTGGTCAAGACCTACATACACATCCTATAGTAATGGTCAATCATGCACTAACTGGTGATGCCAATGTCAGTGGAGACAGCGGTTGGTGGAATCGGTTGGTAGGGCCCGGAAAAGCCATTGACACCAACCGCTTTGCTGTCGTGGCTTTTAACATTCCAGGCAACGGTGTTTTGGGATCCGATTTGCACCAATACGAATCGTTCCATACAGGAGACATTGCCTTTTTGTTTGCACAGGGGTTGGACGTACTTGGAATCAACGATTTGTACGCACTGATTGGTGGCTCAATTGGGGGGTGTATCGGTTGGGAATTTATGGCGCAATTTGGAAATAAGGTGGAACACTTTGTGCCCATCGCCACCGATTGGAAATCTACCGATTGGCTGATTGCCAATTGCTATCTTCAAGAGCTGATTCTTAATCATTCCAAAGATCCAGTTTACGACGCCAGGGTACATGCCATGTTGTGCTATAGAACGCCAATCTCCTTTTCGCATCGTTTTGACCGGACGATCAATGAGGATGAAGGCTTGTATAATGTTGAAACCTGGCTCAGGCACCATGGAAATAAATTGAAAAATCGCTTTAGTTTACAGTCTTACTTGACCGTAAATCATTTACTGCGATCGGTAAACAGCGAGCGGGCGGGTCGCCCTTTGACTGAAATTTTTGCACAATCACAAACTGCTTTTCATTTGGTCAGCGTGGACACAGATTTGTTTTTTACACCCGAACCCATTCGTGCCACCTATCAGCTTTTGAAAGAAAATAATAACGATGTGTACCATCACGAGATTCAGTCCCTCTACGGACATGATGCTTTTTTGATCGAATATGATCAAATGGAAAAAATTTTGTCTCCCATTTTTAACAAAACCAATTAGTAATGAAAGTAGCTTTAGAACGACTCAATGACGATTATTTATTTGAAGTAGTCAATCCCAACGGACATCGGGTATTGCTGGACAACAAATCCAAAACGGAAGGAAGTGTCAAAGGCATCAGCCCCATGGAATTGTTGTTGATGGGGCTTGCAGGTTGTAGCAGTATAGATGTAGTAGCCATTCTGAACAAACAAAAAATCAATCCAACGTCTTTAAAGATGGAAGTCAGTGGTGCCCGACCCGAGGGGGCGGTTCCTGCCTTGTTCAACGCCATTACGGTCAAGGTGCTTTTAGAAGGTGACTTTGCTCCAGAAAAAGCATTGCGAGCGGTCGCCTTGTCCTTTGATAAATACTGTTCGGTGTCTAAAACTTTGGAGCATACAGCAAAGATTGATTATGAAGTCTATTTAAACAGCGAAAAAATATGAGCCAACAATTTGAAACGGTAGCGATTCGCGCTCAGTTAGAGCGGTCTCAGTTTATGGAGCATTCCACCCCGTTGTACATGACTTCAAGTTTTGTTTTTGAAGATGATGAAGACATGCGCGCCTCCTTTGCGGAAGAAAAGCAACGGAATATTTACAGCCGATTTACCAATCCGAATACAGAAGAGTTGGTCAACAAGGTTTGTGCCTTAGAGGGTGCGGACAGTGGCGTTGCTTTTGCCACGGGAATGGGAGCCGTTTTTTCCACTTTTGCTGCACTCTTACAAAGTGGCGATCATATTGTGTCGGCGCGGGCAGTGTTTGGTTCCACCCATGCGATGTTTACCAAGTTCTTGCCCAAATGGCAAATCGAAACCACTTATTTTGATGTAGAACAACCTGAAACGATTGAAGCCTGTATTCGTCCAGAAACCAAAATGATTTATGCAGAAACACCGACCAACCCAGGGGTTAGTTTGTTGGATTTGGAGGGCTTATCGGCGATTGCCAAAAAGCATAATCTTATTCTGGTGATTGATAATTGCTTTGCGACTCCTTATCTGCAGCAACCACTTCAATTTGGTGCCGACCTGGTCATTCATTCTGCCACCAAGCTCATGGACGGGCAGGGGCGTATTTTAGGCGGCTTGACTGTAGGCAACAAAGACCTTGTTCGGGAAATATATCTTTTTGCCCGCAATACTGGGCCCGCGATGTCGCCTTTCAATGCCTGGGTGCTTTCCAAAAGCCTGGAGACCCTGGCCGTTCGGGTCGACCGCCATTGTGACAATGCCTTAGCCTTGGCCCAATTTTTAGAGGCCCATCCACAGGTGACCTGGACCAAGTATCCCTTTTTACCGTCACACCCCCAGTTTGCGATTGCTCAGAAACAAATGAAAAAAGGCGGAAACATCATTTCTTTTGAAATCAAAGGCGGGATTGAAGCCGGTAGAAAGTTCCTCAATGCCATCCAGTTGTGTTCCCTATCGGCCAATCTGGGCGATTCCCGTACGATAGTGACCCATCCGGCATCTACAACACACAGCAAACTGTCCGAAGCAGACCGTTTGGCTGTTGGCATAACAGATGGGATGATCCGTTTGTCGGTAGGCTTGGAGCACATAGCCGATATTCAAAACGATGTACAACAAGCATTAGCTATTTTATGAATCAAATAGAGTCTCATTTAAAAGAACGCATCTTGGTTTTGGATGGTGCTATGGGTACCATGATCCAAGCCTATGATTTTGATGAAGCAGATTTTCGAGCCGAGCGATTTAAAGACCATCCTGTCCCTTTGCAGGGCAATAATGATTTGTTGACTCTGACGCAACCGGAAGCGATCAAAAGTATCCATGCCAAGTATTTTGAAGCCGGAGCCGATATCGTTGAGACCAACACGTTTTCTTCCACAAGTATCGGAATGGCCGATTATGAAATGGAGGACTGGGTGTATGAATTGAACTATGAAGCAGCCAAAATTGCCAAAGAAGTCGCTGCGTCATTTACTGCGAAAGACCCACACAAACCGCGCTTTGTTGCCGGTTCCATTGGACCGACCAACCGAACGGCCTCCATGTCTCCCGATGTAAATGATCCGGGGTATCGTGCTGTTACTTTCCAAGAATTGGTTACGGCCTATAAAGAGCAGGTTGAAGGACTGGTCGCTGGTGGGGCCGATATATTATTGGTGGAAACCGTATTTGACACCCTCAATGCGAAGGCGGCGCTTTTTGCCATTCACGAGTTAAAGCAGCAAAACCAATGGGCAATTCCCATTATGGTTAGTGGTACGATCACCGATGCCAGTGGACGCACTTTATCTGGGCAAACGGTCGAAGCCTTTGCCGTTTCTGTTTCCCACATACCCCTGATGAGCATTGGTTTCAATTGTGCCTTGGGGGCCGACCAATTGTATCCCTACCTCAAACGCCTTTCAGATTTGACCGGCTTTGCCACTTCTGCCCATCCCAATGCTGGCTTGCCCAATGCATTTGGGGCCTATGACCAAACAGCTGAAGAAATGCGCGATTTGGTGAAAAAATATTTAGACGATTCTTTGGTGAATATCGTAGGGGGGTGTTGTGGTACAACGCCCGATCACATCCGATTGATTGCCGATGCCGCAAAAGAATGTAAACCCAGACCTTTTGATCAAGAAATCCATGCGCAATAAAGTTCCCACACTGCAACTTTCTGGCCTCGAATTGCTTGAAATAACGCCAGAAACCAATTTCGTCAATATCGGCGAACGAACCAATGTCACCGGTTCCCGTAAATTTTTACGACTCATCGAAGCCGGTGATTTTGAAACGGCGGTCGAAGTGGCGCGCGAGCAAGTCGAAGGCGGGGCCCAAATCATTGACATCAATATGGATGAGGGCTTGATTGATGGTGTGCAGGCGATGACGACTTTTCTGAATCTGATCGCTGCCGAACCCGATATCGCACGCGTACCTGTTATGATTGACAGTTCCAAATGGGAAATCATCGAAGCCGGTTTACAGGTGGCCCAGGGTAAGAGTGTGGTCAATTCCATCAGCCTAAAAGAAGGGGAGGATGCTTTTGTGCAATTGGCTCATAAAATCAAACAATACGGTGCGGCTGTTGTCGTGATGGCTTTTGACGAAAAGGGCCAAGCCGACACCCTGGAGCGGCGCATTGAAATTTGTAAACGCTCCTATGATGTTTTGGTCCATCAGGTTGGCTTTCCCCCTCAGGATATCATATTCGATCCCAATATTTTCCCCGTGGCCACAGGGATGGAAGAACACCGACGCAATGCTCTGGATTTTTTCCTAGCCACCCAGTGGATTCGCGAGAACCTGCCCTTTGCCCATGTAAGTGGTGGAGTCAGTAATGTATCTTTCTCTTTCCGTGGCAACAATACCGTCCGGGAAGCCATGCATGCTGCCTTTCTGTATCACGGCATTCAACACGGGATGAATATGGGGATCGTCAATCCCTCCTTGCTTGAAGTGTATGACGAAATTCCCAAAGATCTTTTGACTTATGTGGAGGACGTTTTACTAGACCGACGAGATGATGCCACCGAACGCTTATTGGATTTTGCAGAAAATGTAAAGGAAACCGCCAAAGGGGACTCCCAAAAAAAAGACGCCTGGCGCGAAAAGCCGCTACAGGAACGTATAACGCACTCCCTGATCAAGGGAATAGATGCCCATATCGAAACCGATGTTGAGGAAGCGCGCCAACAGGTAGACCGGCCCTTGCAGGTGATCGAAGGGCATTTGATGACAGGGATGAATATTGTGGGCGACCTCTTTGGCGAAGGCAAAATGTTTTTGCCTCAAGTTGTCAAATCCGCGCGGGTGATGAAAAAGGCCGTTGCCTATCTGCAGCCTTTTATCGAGGAGGAAAAAGATACCGACAGCCAGAGCGCTGGAAAAGTACTCATGGCGACAGTCAAAGGCGATGTGCACGATATTGGCAAAAATATAGTCAGTGTGGTTTTGGCCTGCAACAATTTTGAAATCATTGATTTGGGGGTGATGGTTCCGCCAGAAAAAATTCTTGAAGCCGCTGTTGCGCATCAAGTCGATGTCATTGGATTGTCTGGATTGATAACCCCTTCCTTGGATGAAATGGTTTTTGTGGCGCAAGAAATGGAACGACAAAATATACAAATTCCCTTGTTAATCGGAGGTGCCACAACGTCTAAGGCCCACACAGCTGTTAAGATTGCCCCCGTTTCCGAGAGCCCAGTCATTCACGTCAACGACGCCTCTCGTGCCGTAAGCGTAGTGAGTCATTTGTTGCGTGCCGATCAAAGCGAAAGCTATGTTTCGAGGATTCGAACAGAGTACGATCAATTTCGGGAAAAATTCCTACAGCGCAGTACGCGCAAAAAATACCTCAGTCTGGAAGCAGCACGCTCCAACGCCTTGCAGTTGGATTGGGAAGCTTATCAGCCCGTACGCCCCAAAAATCTGGGGAAACACAGTTTGTTGGCATTTCCTTTGGAGCGGTTGGTGCCCTATATCGATTGGACGCCTTTTTTTCGTTCCTGGGATTTGCACGGCAAGTACCCCGACATCCTTTCCGATGCAGTAGTGGGCCCTCAGTCCACAGAATTGTTCGCTGATGCCCAAAGCATGCTAAAGAAAATAATCGAGGAAAAATGGTTGGAGGCACGGGCCCGGTGGGGGCTTTTTCCGGCCAACAGCCAGGGCGATGACATCCTGATATTTGATCCTGAGCAAGCAGACCGCCAGGTAGCCAGCTGGATTAGCCTGCGGCAGCAGCTTCAAAAAAAAGCAGGTCAGCCCAATCTGGCACTGGCCGACTTTGTCGCACCCGAACAAGCCGGGTACAAGGATTATTGCGGGGCTTTTTGTGTGACTACCGGCTTTGGAACGGCAGAAAAAGCAGCGGCCTTTGAAGCCGAGAATGATGACTACAGTGCTATTATGGTCAAAGCGCTGGCCGATCGACTGGCAGAAGCTTTTGCGGAATATCTGCACGAGGCGGTTCGGCAAAACTTTTGGGGCTATGCCCAGGAAGAATCCCTTACTAACGAAGCGCTAATCCAGGAAAAATACAAAGGCATTCGTCCAGCACCCGGTTACCCTGCTTGTCCGGATCATTTGGAAAAAGAAACCCTTTGGGAATTGTTGCAAGTGGAAGAGACCATTGGCGTCCGCCTCACCGAAAGTCTGGCCATGTGGCCCGCTGCCTCGGTATCGGGTTATTACTTTGCCCATCCCCAAGCCCAATATTTTGGTTTGGGTAAAATTGCGCAAGACCAACTGGAAGATTACAGTCAACGCCGAAACATATCCCTGGATAAAGCTAGAAAATGGCTCAGCCCCAACTTGGCCGCTGATTGATTCAAGCCACTGAACTGGATAATTTATGAAACGAACAAGATGAAAATAGTAGACCATATAGCCCGCTCTGAAGGAAAAACACAATTTACCTTCGAAATTTTACCGCCTGTCAAAGGCCAGCATATCGATTCCATCTTTGAGGGAATCGATCCCTTGATGGAATTCAACCCGCCCTTTATTGACGTCACCTACCACCGCGAGGAATACGAGCTCAAACAGTTGGACAATGGCTTGTTGGAAAAGCGTTTGACCCGAAGACGACCAGGAACGGTAGGGATCTGTGCCGCCATCATGAACAAGTATAAAGTCGATGCGGTGCCCCATGTGCTGTGCGGCGGCTTTACCGAGGAAGAAACAGAAAATTTACTGATTGACCTGGACTTTTTGGGGATAGACAATGTGGTCGCTTTGCGTGGCGATGCGGTCAAAAACGAAACCTATTTTACGCCGACACCCGGGGGTCATGCGTATGCCAGCCAATTGGTCAAACAAATTGACAACCTCAACAAAGGGGTCTATCTGGACGCGGACGTTGCCGTGGCATCGCCGACAAACTTTTGTATTGGTGTTTCGGGTTATCCCGAAAAACATATGGAAGCACCGAGTTTGGACACCGATATTCAGTATCTCAAAGAAAAAGTCGAAGCCGGTGCCGATTACATCGTCACCCAAATGTTTTTCGACAACAGCAAATTCTTTGCCTTTCAAGAAAAATGCCTGGCAGCCGGCATCACGGTACCCATCATTCCAGGTCTCAAACCCATTGCGACCCGCCGTCAATTGAATCTGTTACCGCATCGGTTTCATGTGGACTTGCCAGAAGATCTGATTCAAGCGGTCATGGCCTGCAAGGACAACAAAGCCATCAAACAGGTAGGCATCGAATGGTGCATTGCACAGAGCAAGGAACTCAAAGCGGCAGGCGTACCTTTTTTACACTACTATTCCATGGGTAAATCAGAAAACATCAAAGCCATTGCCGAAGCTGTTTTCTAGCGGGCTGTCAGTTCGTTGAACAACTGTTCCAGGGTTTTACTTTTGTGTTGCAGTGATAGGATTTTTAGCCCGTTGTCATGGGCAAAATCAAAGACCAGCGGTCGACGGTCATCAGGGGTGTCAAACGCAATCTCATATTGGAAGTCAAAAATATTTTTGACATGTACGGCATTTTTGATGCGTTCCAGGGCGGTCAGTTCCACCCGATAGTCAAAAGTGACTTCAACAATTTGTTTTTCTTTCGCCCGTATGCTTTTTAAATCGGTGTCTAAAACGATTTCTCCTTGATGGAGAATGATCACCCGATCACAAAGGGCTTCTACTTCAGACAGGATATGCGTTGAGAGGAAGATGGTTTTTTCTTTGCCCAGCTCAAGAATCAGCTGACGGATATCGTGGAGTTGGTTGGGGTCCAGTCCGGTGGTGGGTTCGTCCAAAATCAGTAATTCAGGATCATGAAGCAGGGCAGCCGCCAGTCCCACCCGTTGTTTATAGCCTTTAGAAAGGGTTTGGATCTTTTGTGTCAGATGGTTTTCCAGCCCCACTTTCTCGGCAATGCTTTGTAGGGGGGTGGCTGGCCCACCATAGAGACCGGCGACAAAATGCAGGTATTCACGTACATACATATCTCCGTAAAGTGGATTGTTTTCGGGCAGGTATCCCAGCTTCTTTTGTACGGCTTGGGGATTTTCTTTGAGGTTAACCGAGTCAAAGTGGACATGGCCGTCCCAGCGAGTCAAATAGCCTGTTAAGATTTTCATTAGCGTGGTTTTTCCAGCCCCATTGGGTCCCAAAAAACCTACGATTTCTCCTTTATTTAAACGAAGCGTTAGGTCTTTTAAAACCGCCAAAGATCCATAGCTTTTGGAAACATTTTCTACGATGAGCCCCATGAATACATGTTGTATATCTTGATTACTGTATTCAAATGTACGGTTTCGAGCGAAATAAAATAAACAAAGGGACACGGATCCACCCCCACAATCAACAGCAAGATGTAAAGTCCATGGGGGTTGGCAATTTTTTATTACATTGGAGGTATCCAAATCGTACCAATAATGAAAACCGCTCTATTTTGGTTTCCATTCGTATTTTTTTTATCTGTCTATGTCAGTGGGCAAACCCCCGCCGTAGGCCATACGGCCGGCGAACTGGCGGTGAGTGCCACGGGGGCGGCGACCTATAGTGTGCCCCTGACCCTGCCACCGGGCATTGGGGAAGTGGTGCCCTGCAATCTCTACGGTCATTTTAAAAAAAAGAGTGCCAAAAATGGGAAGTATATGAAAGCAAATAAGTTATGATAAGATGATTTTTTTAAATCAATACGATAAAAGAAAGAACTAAAACAGTTTTTTTCTTTCACTACGTTCTTTGTCATCTTGTTTTGATAAACGCTGCTTTTATTGGCATTGTTTGCAACGGTTATGTTTGTTTTGAGCCAATCTGTAGGCTTTTTTTTCTTTAAAGACTTTGGAAAACTGTAAAAAATCAATAGGAGTTCCTCTAAATGTTTCTTCGGGTGTGTTTCCGCCCAAAGCCCATTGGGGGCGTTGGGTGTTGTAGGTCACTACAAGCTGTTTCAATACTTTTTCAAGCATATTTCTGGTAGGAATCTTTAGTGGATAGAGAAATTGATGTTTGATTACCTTGTTAAGGGCTTCTACCATAGCATTAGAAAAACCCACATCTTTTTGAGCAATGCTATGTTCAATAGGAATATTCGATTGATGGATAAAGTTAGAAACCGTGGTATTGACATTTTCACTTCCCCCGTCGGTTAGCCATCGAACTTTATTGGGTTTGTGGGTTTTAATGGCTTCTTCAAGAAGGTTTTTTATAAGATATGCCGAGGCATTTTTTGCTACCCCATAGCCCAAAATCTTTTTTGAATAATGATCCATTAGAAAATGGATGGCATGTTTTTGATTATCGACTGTTTTAAAATAAGTTACATCGGCACACCAAAGTTGGTTGGGTTTTTCTGTTTTGACGGGAGAATAGTCATCGGATTTCCTTTTTCCTTTCTTGTTATCAAACCCTAACAATCGACAGTATTTGTAAAAAGTAGCTAAGCTGCATTTTAGTTTTTGATCGCGAATAGCTTTTAAATAAATACAGGCTTTTGACCAGTTTTGGTATTGTTTGTGGGTCATGTAGTTTTTGATGGTCTTTACTTCCTGGGGCAAAAGTTGGTTTGAAAATTGTTTGACACACCAGTTAAAATAAGAGGGGATACATTTATGAATTACGATTGCTTTGTAATTTTCATAGGTGCTTCGTGAAAGTTTAAAGACCTGTAAGGCATTTTCTATGGGGATGATATGTTTTACTTTTTCAATTGTGTTTACTACTTTTTCTTTGTGTTTTCTCAGAAGTGTTTTGATGTTTTTGGTTTTCTCTAAAATGCTGTGAAAGGTTTGGCATAGTTGAAAATAGCTTTGAATCACCGCTTTTATCTTTGATGATTGATTGAGTTTTTTGATGAGTTCAATTTCCTTTTGGATGACTTGATTGAGTTCACAGAATTGATATTTTTCCTGGGATTCTTTTTTCCACCGAGCGATGTTGGAACGAGGAATTAAAGCAATTTGTTGTGGGGTTAACAGGTCGTTTAATAATCCGTTTCGGGCAATGTGTTTTAGGGCAGTATCCCAAGAGGTTTTTTGCATAAGCTAAGATTTGAAAGACAGGACAAATGAAAGACTTATTCCATACTTCTGGTTATGACGACAAAGGGTGGGCGGTGCTTAAAAGGGGCCCCTCGACCCCCTCGACCCCCTCGGCAAGCTCGGGGAGCTCGGGGAGCTCGGCAGGATACGTGACCACCGCAACCGCTGGGTAGAACAAAAACTGCCCAGCTAAGGTTGGGCATATATAGCCTATTGCAAGTGATTCTATTGCATAAACACAGAAAAGTACCCCTACAATTTCACCGCTACAGGAATCCGTTCCTTTTGCAGGGCAAACTGCTGTATTTCTTGCGGGCTCAGTTGCGAGATCATATCTACAGCTTGGCCTCTAAACCCCACCGCTGCTATACGTTGGTAATAATCTTGTCCATAGATGCGTACATGGTCGTACTGTCCAAACAGGCGAGCACGTTCTTTGGGGTCGGTGATGCTGTTGTCTTCAAAGCTTTGGGATCGGGTTTCCTCCAGCGGCACCTGGAGAATGGCGGTTCCTCCTTTTTTTAACACCCGGTAGATTTCAGACAATGCCTGTTTGTCGTTGGGGATGTGTTCCAATACATGGTTGCAAAAGATCAAGTCAAAGCGATCGTTTTCAAAGGGCAGCGCGGTAATATCAGCTTTGATATCGGCCAGGGGTGAGTGCAGATCCGTAGTGGTGTAATTCCAATGAGAAAAGCTTTTGAATTTTTGGTAAAAGGCTTGTTCGGGAGCTATATGTAAGACTTTTAATGGTTGGGTTAAAAAGCTTGTTTGTCTTTGGAGATACAACCAGAGCAACCGGTGTCGTTCGAGGGAAAGGGTTCCAGGACATAGGGCATTGGGGCGTACCTGGTGGTAGCCATAGGGTAAAAATTTTCTGTAGCCCCGACCATCGATGGGATCTACAAAACGGCGACCGCTATAGTACCAACGCAAGAAAGGGCGTAATCGAATGCTGCCCCAAATAAGCCAGGGGCGGGGGAATAGGCGCAGCAGCCATTTCATAAAACTGCAGCTTTGCGGTAGGGATCTTCTTCGTGGCTTTGGATACCCAAGGCTTCATATACATAATCGAACGTAGAAAGCAGTTGTGGGGCGCCATTGACAATGGCCACATTGTGTTCGAAATGGGCACTGGGTTTGCCATCGGCGGTTAGAATGGTCCATCCGTCTTTGAGTTGCTTGATGCGGCGGGTTCCTTGATTGATCATCGGTTCAATGGCTACAACCAAACCTTCTTTGAACTGCTTGCCTTGTCCTCTTCTGCCGTAATTGGGCATTTCTGGGGCCTCGTGCATCTCGGTGCCCAAGCCGTGACCGACCAATTCGCGGACAACGCCATAACCTTCGGCTTCCGTGTATTTTTGGATAGCGTGGGCCACATCTCCCACCCGGTTCCCTGCTCGGAATTGTTCAATCCCTACATAGAGGGATTCTTTGGTGATGCGCAGTAGTTTTTCTGTTTCTGGGGCTATGTTGCCTACAGCAAAAGTATAGGCGTGGTCTCCGTAAAAGCCATTCTTTAAAGCACCGCAGTCCACCGATAAAATATCGCCTTCCTCAAGTGGGGTATCATTGGGAATGCCGTGAACGACCTGCGCGTTGGGACTCACGCACAGGGTATTGGGAAAATCATAGAGTCCCAGGAATCCGGGTTCAGCACCATGGTCACGGATAAACACTTCGGCCATAGCATCTAAGTCTAGCGTGGTCACCCCTGCTTTGATCTCAACGGCCAACATGCCCAGCGTTTTTGAAACAATCAAAGCACTTTCCCGCATCTTTTCTATTTCCTCTGCCGTTTTTACAATCATGGTGTTTCTGCTGCTATGAAATAGGCGTGTTGGTAGGGCTCATTTTTTAAGATTTTAGCAAAGTCTTTGTACAGGCTTTCGACAGGCAGTTCTACAATCCGGTTCATTTCTTTTTCGCCTTTGTAAAAAATCAAGGTAGGGATATTGGTGATGTTCAATCCAGCTTCGTATTGTTCAGGGGTCTTTTTGTCTTCATCCGTAGCATAGATAACCATATCGGTCTTTTCCATACCGAGGGCATCTAAAATTTTCAACATCCCAGGCACTTCTCGCTGACTGTCTTCGCACCAGGTGCCCAAAAACAATTGGTAGTTCAGGGCTTTTGCCAAAGGCTGCATCTCGGAGATCCAGTTGGCATCGATGCTAAAAGCGTCGTATTCTTTTTGAAACCACTGACTGTGTTCGTAGGTCAATAGATTGGTCCGGTTGATTTTCCCCATGATGAAAGGGGTTTGTTCTTCTAGGGTAATACCGGTGGCAACGGGAAGCGGTTGTTCTGTTGGTTTTTTGGGGGTGCTATGGCAGCCAGCCAGCAGCATTCCCAAAACAAAAATCAATTTTTTCATGAGGATAAAAGTAAAGAATGTTGCGTCATGGCAGGGGGTTGTGCCACCCCCATCAAGTCGAGAATGGTAGGGGCAATATCACCTAATACGCCATCCTTGACCTTTCTGTTTTGTGGATCGACCAAAATAAAAGGAACAGGATTGGTCGTATGGGCAGTGTGCGGACTGCCATCTTCGTTGAACATGATTTCTGCATTGCCATGATCGGCTATAACCAATGCCACATAGCCGTGATCCAAAGCCGTGCCAATCACTTTTTCAGCACACTGATCTACGGTTTCACACGCCTTGATGGCAGCTTGCATATCGCCCGTATGGCCCACCATATCCGGGTTGGCAAAATTAAGACAAATAAAATCAGGCGTTTCGGAAAGGATGGCAGCAGAAATTTTATCGCGTATGTCAAACGCACTCATTTCGGGTTGCAGGTCATAGGTTGCCACTTTGGGGGAGGGGCACAAAATACGAGATTCCCCAGTAAAGGGGGCTTCTTGACCGCCATTAAAAAAGAAAGTAACATGGGGGTATTTTTCCGTTTCGGCGATACGTATTTGTGTTTTACCGGCCTTGGCAAGGGTCTCTCCCAGGGTGTCTTTTAAATTTTCTTTATCAAAAATGACCTGGATGCCTGTAAAGTTTGCATCGTAGTTGGTCATGGTGAGATAGTGCAGGTCAAGGGGGTGCATGTCTTGATCTGGAAAGGCTTGTTGGGTAAGGGCTTGGGTGAGCTGTCTTCCCCGATCGGTTCTAAAATTCATAAAAATAACCACATCCCCCGACTGGATACTGGTCAGTGGGCTTCCATCGGCACCAACAGCAACAAGGGGTTCGATAAATTCATCGGTTACATTTTGGGAATAACTTTCTTGCAGGGCTTGGGCAAAATTCTTGGTCGGCTTGCCTTGTCCTGTGACCAGTAAATCATATGCTTTTTGAACGCGTTCCCAGCGTTGGTCTCTGTCCATGGCATAGTAGCGACCAATTAATGAAGCCAACCTACCCTTGCTATTGGATAGATATTTTTCTAGTTCATCGATAAAGCCAGCGCCAGAAGTTGGCGCCACGTCTCTTCCGTCT
Source organism: Flavobacteriaceae bacterium (assembly GCA_049890035.1). Classification (GTDB taxonomy): domain Bacteria; phylum Bacteroidota; class Bacteroidia; order Flavobacteriales; family Flavobacteriaceae; genus UBA11891. The sequence goes on from JBMHCG010000050.1 coordinate 75,807, forward strand.
GTAAAGGCATGGATGTAAAAGGGCAGCCCACTGGGTTGAAGGGCGTCGATAACGGCCTTAAAATGATCAGTATGGGCATGGACACCACCATTGGAATACAAACCCAGTAAGTGAATAGGTTTTTGGTTGTTTTTGGCATAAGTCAGGGCGGCTTGAAATTGTGCTTGCTCTTGAAAAGTACCTTCGGCCACGACCTTGTTAATTTTGGCCAAGTCTTGATAAACGATGCGACCGGCACCCAAATTCATATGGCCGACTTCGCTGTTTCCCATTTGCCCGTCGGGCAAGCCTACATGGGCACCATCGGTACGGAGTTCGCTGCTAGCATATTCTTTTTGAATACGATCCATATAGGGGGTATGCGATTGATCAACGGCCGATGCTTCCTTACGGGAAGCCTTACCCCATCCATCAAGAATCATTAATAGCACTTTATCAGCCATACAGTCAAATTTTGGGCAAAGATACGAATTCCCCCCTCCCTTGCTTGGCGTGTGGTTGGGAAAAAATGTTTGTATTTTTGGGCGGTATGAAAGAAGGCGTCGTGTATCGGTCTACGGGAAGTTGGTATTCGGTCAAAACCAGCGAAGGGTTTTTTGATTGCCGTATCAAAGGGAAAATCCGTTTGGAGGGAATCAAAAGTACCAATCCCATTGCTGTTGGTGATCGGGTGCGTTTGGAAGCGGATCCTCAAAATCCCCAACAGGGGGTTATACACGAAATACTAGAACGCAAAAATTACATCATCCGACGTTCGGTGAATCTATCCAAACAGACCCATATCATAGCAGCGAACATAGATCTGGCATTCTTGATGGTAACCCTCAATAATCCCGTTACGAGCCGTAGCTTCATAGACCGGTTTTTGGTCTCGGCACAGGCCTATCGAATTCCAGTGATACTCTTATTTAATAAGGTGGATACGTACACAGCAGAAGAACAATCGATGCTAACTGCTATGCAATCGGTCTATACCGCAATAGGATACGAAACCCATTGCGTATCGGCCCTTCGCTTGCAGGGTATCGAGCCATTGAAAGCATTAATGAAAGGAAAAGTGTGCATGTTTTCCGGACACAGTGGTGTAGGAAAATCAACCTTAGCCAATGCGATAGCACCCAATTTGCAGTTAAAAACAGGCCGCCTCTCGGATGCCCATGCCCAGGGGCAACACACAACGACTTTTGCCGAAATGTTCGATTTGGAATCGGATATTCGCATTGTGGATACACCCGGAATCCGAGGTTTTGGGGTAGTGGATATGTCACCCGAAGAGTTGTCAGATTATTTTCCCGAGTTTTTAGCCTGCCAGCAGGCTTGTAAATTCAACAATTGCCTGCACTTAGGAGAACCTGCCTGTGCTGTCAAAGCGGGCGTTGCCGAGGGCCGTATTGCGGAAAGCAGGTACCACAGTTATTTGCAGTTGTTAGAAGAAGACACCCCCTACAGAAAGTAATGAATACCATTCTAAAAAATCCATTCTTCATTTTTAGTACCATCACAACCATCAACCCATCCTGTTAAAAAACCTCCTGGTCTATGAAAATAATCATCCAACGTGTTACAGAAGCCCAAGTCACTGTCGATCAAAAAGTCGTCGGTCAAATCGGTTCGGGCTTTTTAATCCTTTTAGGGATCGGTACCGATGATTCCGAAGCCGATGCCGATTGGTTGGTTCAGAAAACAGCGGGTTTGCGCATTTTTAATGACGCCAATGGGGTGATGAATCGATCGTTGATTGATGTTCAAGGTGCCGCCTTAGTCATTTCACAATTTACCCTGCTGGCGGCAACCAAGAAGGGCAATCGCCCTTCCTATATCCAAGCGGCTCATCCCGATCAGGCCGTCCCTTTGTACACCTATTTTGTCAAAAGACTGGAAATGGTACTTGATAGAAAAATAGAAACCGGCATTTTTGGTGCCGATATGAAAGTTCACTTAGTCAACGACGGTCCTGTTACCATCCCCATCGATTCTAAAAATCGGGTCTGATTCAATAGCGTGTGACTTCGGGTTCCAGATCGATTTGATAGGTTTTTTTGACAGCCGATTGGATTTCCATTGCCAGTGCCCAAATATCGGCTCCTGAGGCTTTTCCATGGTTGACCAACACCAATGCTTGGTGCGGGTGGACACCTGCTTGTTCGCGACGAACTCCTTTGTATCCCAATTGTTCGATCAACCAGGCAGCAGGAATTTTAATACCCTTTGGGGCAGGAAAAGAGGGCAGGTTAGGAAATTTTTTTTGCAAGTCCTCGAATTGATTCAGGGCTACGATGGGATTTTTAAAAAAACTCCCGCAATTACCTATTTCACTGGGATCTGGTAGTTTCCGTTGCCGGATACGAACAACAGCCTGTGCCACTTCTTGGATGTTGCGTTCTTTGCCTTTTAGTTCCTCTTCCAGAGCACCGTAGGCAGTGTGTAGCGTATGTGGGGCTTTGTCCAAACGCAATTGAACGGCTGTGATAACATATTGGTCTTTAAGCTGGTTTTTGAATACAGAGTCACGATACCCCAATTCACAGGTTTCCAATGAAAAGGTTTGTTCGGTTTGTTGCGTCCGATGCAGGGCCGTGCATTGGACGAAAACATCTTTGAGTTCGACGCCATAGGCACCGATATTTTGTATGGGAGCGGTTCCGACATTACCCGGGATGAGGGCTAGATTCTCTATACCGCCCAGTTGACGATCGATCGCCCAAAGCACCAGCTCGTGCCAATTTTCCCCCGCCTGTGCTTCGATGATTACGGCTCGATCCGTTTCCGAAACGACTCGAATGCCTTTGAGATTGATATGAATGGTACGACCAGGAAAGTCAGCCGTCCATAACATATTACTTCCCCCACCCAAAATTCGAATCCCATGTGGCGGTGCGGATTGAAGGTAGTACTTTAGACTGTCTAGGGTGTCAACGGATACAAACTCAGCCGACGAAGCCGCCACACCAAAGGTGGTATGGGATGCTATGGGATGGTTGTAGACAAGCGTGTTCATCGTCTCCGAAATTACAAACTCTCTAGGAATTCTTATAGGCTTGCAACCCTTTCTCAAGAATGTTTGCGGCCTGGAGTAATTTTTCTTCATTGAGAACAAAGGCGATACGGACTTGCTCTTTGCCCAAGTGTTCGGAAGAGTAGAAGCCGGCTGCAGGGGCCAGCATGAGGGTTTGATTTTGATCGGAAAAGTCTTCTAGCAGGAACCTTGAAAAATCTTCGGCATCGGATACGGGTAGCTGTACAATGCAATAAAAGGCTCCTTTGGGCTTGGAAACGGCCACCCCATCGATTTTTTCCAAAGCGGTGATAAGGGTTTTTCTTCGACGTCGGTATTCGTCTTTGACTCCTTCCAAATAACTGGCAGGAGCATCCAACGCAGCTTCACTCGCCATCAGAGCGAGGGTGGCAGGGGACAAACGCAGGTGCGCAAAATTCATGGCGGTTTGTATCAATGATTTGTTCTTAGAAATCATACAACCTACCCGTGCGCCACAAAGACTGTAGCGTTTGGAAACGGAATCAATCATAATGGCATGCTGACTCCAAGCAGGGTTTTGCAGTACAGAATAATGTTTTTCATTTCCATAGACAAATTCGCGGTACACTTCGTCCACGATGAGGAACAAATCGTGTTTTTGAGCCAACTGCCCCAAAATTTCAATTTCGGCTTCAGTATACAAATAGCCTGTTGGATTGCTGGGATTGCATATCAGAATGGCTTTGGTTTTATCGGTTATGTGCGCTTCCAGAGTTTGTAGATGTGGCAACTTGAATTGCTCCTCAAATTCAGAAACGACAGGAACTACTTTTACGTTGGCTGCTGCGGCAAAGCCGTTGTAATTAGCATAAAAAGGTTCTGGGATAATGATTTCTTCATCGGCGTCACATATAACATTCAGGGTAAAAGACAAGGCTTCACTGGCGCCTGTTGTGACAATGATATCATCGGGTTCGATGTTGATCTGGTGCGCTGCATAATATGTACAGAGTTTTTGTCGGTAGCTTAGGGAACCCTGGGAGGTGCCATAAGGGAGCAGCTCGAGTTGCTGATTGTGGATTCGGTCCATCGCTTCTCGGGGAGCTGGTATGTCGGGCTGACCAATATTCAAATGCAACACTTCAATCCCTCTGGCTTTGGCTCCTTCAGCATAGGGTACCAATTTGCGAATGGGTGAAGCGGGAAGACTTTTTCCTTTGTTCGAAAGTGTTGGCATCTAAAAAATTAAGGCACAAATATCTACAAAATATTGATGCTATTGCTATTCAAATTTTGAAACTGTACGAATTGGCACTAAATTGTTGTGAAAATCCCAATGAATGCGCTGGCTTTACTCCTTACTTTGTTGCTTCCTATCAGTTGCTGTTTTTGCCCAAGCCGGTTCTGGGAGCTTTTCATTCCTCAGAAAGAAAAAAAAGGAGCGTATCGCTTTTGAACTTATTAATAATTTAATTGTGGTGCCCGTTTGGGTCAATGGCCAAAAGCTCTCTTTTTTATTGGACACGGGGGTGGGAAAAACGCTGTTGTTCAACAATGCTCGGGTATCTAAAATCTATTTTCAAGAAAAGAACGCTTTCCAGCTTACTGGCTTGGGGCAGGGAGCCTCCTTGACGGCTTATCTGACACGCGGGAACACCCTTCAGCTGGGAAAAATTAGGGGCAATGGTATGTCGGTGCTCCTGGTAGATGAAAACAATTTCGAATTCACCAAACGGATGGGTACCCAAATTGATGGAATTTTGGGCTTTGATTTTTTCAGTCAATTTCCATTAATAATTGATTACGAAGCCAAAAGGATAACGGTATACCGATCTGCAACACAACCCATTTTTCCTTCCCAAAGCCGACGCTATCCGATCCAATTTCATCGAGACAAACCTCATATTTCTTTTTCTTTTACTCTAAAAGAGGGTGTGGATAAGGAAGGTTTTTTTTTAATCGATACGGGATCATCAGATGCGTTGTGGCTGTTTGAACAACAACAGCAGATAGAAAAAATTCCTCCTCTTTTCGAGGATTATCTGGGGAGAGGGATCAACGGTAATATATTTGGTTCGCGCGGGAAGATTCATTCCATTGATTTGGCTGGAAAACAGCTGTCCCAAGTCAAGGTTGCCTATCCCGAAATGCAGAATTTTCATTCAATTGATATGTTACCCAACCGACTGGGAAGTGTAGGGGGGGAGTTGCTGCGTCGCTTTACTGTGTATGTAGATTATTCCAGAGGGGCTGTTGGTTTGGTTCCCAACCGTTCCGTCAACGCACCTTTCTATTTCAACTTAAGCGGTATTGAACTGCAGTACAACGGGGTTAAGTTGGTTCAGCGAAAGCTCAACAATGCCAACAATGTATTGATGGATGAAAGTGGAAACAATCAAGGGATAGAGATTTTTTTACGGAATGTGATCCGCTATGAGTTGCAGGACGTAATCGAAGTAGCATCGGTACGAGAAGGATCTCCTGCAGCACAGGTGGGCATCCAAAAAGGGGATGTGTTGGACCGCATCAACGGACGCCGTTTGCATCATTTGAAATTGCACCAAATAATCGGTTTGTTGCAACGAAAACCAGGAAAAAAAATAAAGCTCTCCCTGCGGCGGCAGGGAGAGCTACTAACCAAAAAATTTGTTTTACGTCCGTTATTCAACGGTTCCGCGAATCTTTAGTGCCACTATGGGGTTTTGTTTGGCATCAGAACTTACCGTAATGGTTTTACGAAAAGGCCCCATTCGGTTGGTGTCATAGCGGACTTGAATTTCTCCTTTTTCACCAGGTGCTATGGGGGCACTTGGTTTTTTAGGGATCGTACATCCACAGGAAGAGGTAACCTTGTCAATGGTCAGGGAATTGCTTCCGGTATTGGTAAAAACGAAGAGGCGGTTGCCATCACTGCCTTTAGCAATGGTCCCAAAATCGATGGTTTGCGATTCAAATTCAATTTCCTGTGCTTGTGACATCCCAAATGCCAGCAATGCAATTACTAAAACAAGTTTTTTCATGATCGTATCGGTTGATAGACCCAGTCCTTATTTTTTTATCACGACTGGGCGATGTACTTTTGTTAATCAAAAACCAGACCAAAAATACATGGACATTCCTTCAAAGTTTGTAGCTCAAGAGGTAGAAGACAAGTGGTATCGATATTGGACTGAAAATCAGTACTTCAAGTCAGTCCCTGATGAAAGAGAGCCCTATACCATTGTCATCCCACCGCCCAATGTCACGGGCGTATTGCACATGGGGCATATGTTGAACAACAGTTTGCAGGATATACTGATTCGTCGGGCTCGGATGCAGGGATACAATGCTTGTTGGGTTCCTGGTACGGATCATGCTTCGATAGCAACAGAAGCCAAAGTGGTAGCCAAACTCAAACAAGAAGGCATTGAAAAATCGGATCTGTCTCGGGAAGAATTTTTAGATCACGCCTGGGAGTGGACGCATGAATACGGGGGTGTCATCCTGGAGCAACTCAAAAAATTAGGTTGTTCCTGTGATTGGGATCGAACTCAATTTACTTTAAATGACAATTTGTCCAAAGCCGTGATAAAGGTGTTTGTGGACCTGTACAACAAAGGCCTTATTTACAAGGGGTATCGGATGGTCAATTGGGATCCGGAAGCGCAAACCACACTCTCGGATGAGGAGGTTATTTATGAAGAGAAACAAGGCTTATTGTACTATGTCAGTTATCCCATAATCGATAGCGATATGCATCTGACAGTTGCTACGACCCGACCGGAAACAATTTTTGGAGATACCGCCATTTGTATTCATCCAGAGGACGAACGCTATGTGCATTTGCACGGAAAAAAAGCACGTGTACCCCTAGTAGGAAGGGAGATCCCCATAGTAATGGATACGTATGTAGATCCTGAATTTGGAACAGGTTGTTTAAAGGTCACCCCGGCGCACGATCCCAATGATAAAGAATTGGGTGAACGCCATCAATTGGAGGTGATTGATGTATTTCATCCCGACGGACGCTTAAATGCGCACGCGGGTGAATGGGAAGGTCAAGACCGCTTTGTAGCAAGGAAAAGCTTTGCCAAAGCCCTGGATGCTGCTGGGTTTTTGATCAAAAAAGAAAATCACACCAACAAGGTCGGAACCTCCGAACGAACCAAATCCGTCATTGAGCCGCGCTTGTCAGACCAATGGTTTTTAAAAATGGGAGACCTGGTCAAACCGGCCATTGCTGCTGTATTGGATTCGGAAGAGGTGGCTTTGATTCCCAAAAAGTTTAACAATACCTACCGCCATTGGATGGAAAACATTCGTGATTGGAACATATCACGGCAGCTTTGGTGGGGACACCAAATTCCAGCCTATTACTATGGAGTGGGCAAAAACGATTTTGTAGTGGCTTCTGATGCCACCCAAGCTTTGGAATTGGCTCGTGAAAAGACGGGGAACCCCCAGTTGCAATCCACCGATCTCCGTCAAGACGCGGATGTGCTCGATACGTGGTTTTCATCTTGGTTGTGGCCCATTTCTGTATTTGATGGGGTATTGCATCCCAATAACGAAGAGATCAATTATTACTATCCAACACAAGATTTGGTAACGGGACCTGATATACTTTTTTTCTGGGTTGCTAGGATGATTATTTCTGGCTACGAATTACGGGATGAGCGCCCTTTTGAACGTGTTTATTTGACCGGTCTGGTACGCGATAAGCAGGGGCGAAAAATGTCCAAGCAGTTGGGTAATTCTCCCGATGCTTTGGGCTTAATAAGAGATTATGGAGCCGATGCAGTTCGCGTGGGACTCATGTTGAGTACAGCCGCAGGAAACGATTTGCTATTCGATGAATCCCTTTGTCAACAGGGTAAAAATTTCTGTAACAAACTATGGAATGCCTACCGCTTGATCCAGAGCTGGGAAGTAATAGATAGGCCCCCATCTCCGGTAGCTCAGTTGGCTTTGGACTGGTATGAAAATGCCTTCCATCAGGCGTTGGAAACCGTTCATGACCATTTTGAAAAATACCGCATTTCAGACGCGCTGATGACCCTGTATAAATTGGTTTGGGACGATTATTGTTCGTGGCTTTTGGAAGCTATCAAAACCGATGACAACGCGATTGATGCTATTTCTAAGAAGCGAATTACGACACTTTTTGAATCCAATTTGCGCGTGTTGCATCCTTTTATGCCTTTTATAACAGAGGAGTTGTGGCATTTTTGTGGCAAGCGAACTACCGAAGAATCCTTGGTGGTATCAGACTGGCCTCAAACCAAAAAATATGATGCAGTCGTGTTGCGCGATTTCGAGTTGGTACAACAACTGATCGGTGCCCTTCGAAATTTCAGAAAAGAGAAAAATATCGGTTTCAAAGAAGAAGTAACCGTGTATGTAGGAACTGATAAAGCCCCTTGGCCTGCATACGAATCACTGATCAAACACTTGGGTTATGTCAGTACGGTTCATTACGAGGTTGCCACAGAGTCGGCCATAGGCGGAACCTTTCGGGTGGGAAGTACTGAATTTTTTATCCCCTTGGAAGGTAAAATGGATCTTGCTGCAGAACGCAAAAAGTTAGAAGAGGAACTTCGTTACGCCAAAGGATTTTTGACATCGGTAGAGAAAAAACTTCAAAACGAGCGATTTATCAGCAATGCTCCTGAACAAGTTGTGGCCATGGAAAGAAAAAAAGCTGTGGATGCACAAAGTAAAATTGCGATTCTGGAAGAAAGTTTGGCTAAGCTTCTGCAATAACGTCAACTCCACCTTTGACCTTTTGATTGAGTGATACCTTTAATGGGGTATCCAAAGGCAGGAATAGATCAACGCGGGATCCAAATTTTATGAATCCAGCGTCTGTTCCTTGCTCTACGTGGGTTCCTTCTTCGGCATAATTGACGATACGTCTGGCCAAAGCCCCTGCAATTTGACGGTATAAAATTTGCCCAAAGGATTTGTTTTCGAGCACGATTGTTGTCCGTTCGTTTTCTTCGGAGGATTTGGGATGCCAGGCAACGAGGTACTTGCCGGGATGGTACTTGCTAAAGACAACGCGTCCACTCATGCAGTACCGGGTAACATGAACGTTGATGGGTGACATAAAAATAGATACCTGTAAGCGTTTTTCTTGAAAAAATTCCTTTTCAAAAACTTCTTCAATGACGACTACTTTACCATCAACTGGGGCGTATAAAAACGAATCATTTTGTAGGGTATTGCGTTTGGGATTTCTGAAAAACTGAAGAATAGCAATCAAAAAAACCAATGCTACGATTTGGAGGGTTTTCTGCAACCAAAACAGATCGATTGTATATTCAGCACCCAATGCAAGGGTCACAGCGAGGAGAAAACTTACTAGAATAATTTGATGACCTTCTTTATGAAACATAAGCGATTATTTCGACGGCTAAATATACAAAGGGGGCTGTAAATATGATACTATCCATTCGATCATAAAATCCTCCATGGCCGGGAAGCAGACTGCCACTATCTTTGACTCCTGCATGGCGTTTGAATTGCGATTGAATCAGATCGCCTATGGTGGCAAGCGTGGGAATAATAAATGATAAGATGAAAAGCAGGGTGGGGGTCAAAGCCTTTGACGCAACCCCATAAATGCCGGCCAACAAGAAACAGAAAAATTGCCCGCCCCAGAAACCTTCCCAGGATTTTTTGGGTGATACAGTCGGCAGCAGTGGGTGTTTGCCGAATTGGCTTCCCACAAAATAGGCCGCACTGTTATTGACCCAGATAAGGCTATAAACATAGAGGAGTAAGTAGGGGTTATTGGCTTCCCTGTTCCCGCACAGTACAACAATAAAAAAACAGCTCAGTAGCATGTAGCCCAGTGAAAAAATAAACTTCTTTAAAAGACTGTTTATCTGGAAAGGATAAAAAAGGCGATAACTGAGTAAAGAGCTACAAACAATTGCCAAGCTTGCTAATGTCCAAAGGGTGTTGGTTTCAAAATAGGCTTGGTATTGCCCATAAAAAAGCCCGATCAGAGCGATGCTGGAGAACAGGGGTGAAAATGTTAGCAATCGATGAAATTCGATAAGGGATAGGATCGAAAAAAGAGCCAAAACAATGTAAAACAAGAGCGGCCCCTGGAAGAGTGCTAAAACAATTAGTGCTACATAAAGAAAACCGGAGAGGGCTCGTATTTTTAAATCCTTCATGCAAATTATTCTTGCAGGATAAGGTAGATGTTTTTTGAAGAACTTCCTTGGGTTAAAAAGTCATTTTCTTTGGCTGTGTCTTTGGCATTCAGCGTCGTTATGTTGGTGGGTAGATTGCCAAAATATTTGGATTTGAGCAGGGTCATCCCTTCACTTACATCGGGAGCAAATTGGTCCGATCCAGCATAAACAACAAGGCTGTCGGGTAGTTTGTCCATACTCAGGTTTTGAATTTGATGTTGACAAATCAACATGCCACCTTTATTGGCGACCAGGTATTCGCAGGTGAGTAGCAGTGCTTTAGCATGTTGGGGAATACTTTCTTCTACGGGTATTTGAAACGTTTTGCCCAAATTGGGGTTCAGACAACATAATTCATCTCGCTTCCAGTTGTTTTCTTGAAGAATTTTGTCAATGGTTTCAAGAGCTGCGGTTTTGTCTTCGACGAAAATGAATTTTCCTCCTTTGTCAGTGAATTTTTTGGCAAATTCAATTTCAACCGGATCTTTTATTTTGGGCATGAAAGGGCTTCTTTCTTCGGTCGTTTCCGATTTCTCCTTTTTACCTAAAAGATTTTTCCAAAGATTCAAATCCTATGTTTATTCCGTTTGCTCCGCCTTATTGGTGGTACGACTGGTTTTTCTTTTTGGTTTGGGAGCGGCTTCTTCCTCTTTTTGAAAGGGCCTTTCTCCTAAAAGATCAACTAAATCATCCTTAAATATAACTTCTTTTTCTAAAAGTCTTTCCGCAAGGGCAATCAATTTATTTTTATTAGCGGCTAAGATCTCACATGCACGTTTGTATTGTGATTCAATTATTTTAGAAATTTCATCATCGATGATTTTGGCTGTTTCTTCCGAGTAGGGTTTGGAAAAGTTATAATCGGTTTGTCCCGAAGAGTCGTAATAGGTGATATTACCGATAGCATCGTTCAACCCATAAATGGAAACCATAGCACGGGCTTGCCGTGTAACTTTTTCCAAATCACTCAAAGCACCGGTAGAGATTTTATCAAATGTTATTTTTTCTGCGGCTCTTCCACCCAGGGCGGCACACATTTCATCGAGCATTTGTTCGGCACGAACAATCATGCGTTCTTCGGGAAGGTACCAGGCGGCACCCAGGGATTGTCCTCTCGGGACAATGGTGACCTTGACTAAGGGAGCTGCATGTTCCAAAAGCCAACTGGTCAGTGCATGTCCTGCTTCGTGGTAGGCAATAGTTTTCTTTTCTTCCTGGGTTATGATTTTGTTTTTCTTTTCCAGTCCACCAACGATTCGGTCTACGGCATCGAGAAAATCCTGTTTTCCAACAGATTTTTTATTTTTCCGAGCGGCAATCAAGGCAGCCTCGTTGCACACATTAGCAATATCGGCCCCAGAAAAACCGGGCGTTTGTTTGGCAAGAAATTCGACATCCAATGATTTGATGACTTTTAAAGGAGCCAAATGCACTTTAAAAATTTCTCGACGTTCGTTCAGATCGGGTAGATCAACGTAAATCTGACGATCGAAACGACCTGCTCGCATTAAGGCTTTGTCCAAAACATCAGCACGGTTGGTAGCTGCCAAAACAATTACATTGGTTTTGGTACCAAAACCATCCATTTCGGTTAACAATTGATTCAGTGTGTTCTCTCGCTCGTCATTTGAGCCGGTAATATTGTTTCTACCGCGTGCACGACCGATGGCATCAATTTCATCAATAAAAATTATTGCGGGCGATTTTTCTTTGGCTTGTTTGAATAAATCGCGGACACGAGAGGCACCTACACCCACAAACATTTCGACAAAATCAGAGCCCGAAAGCGAAAAGAAAGGTACTTTGGCCTCTCCTGCTACGGCTTTGGCTAAGAGTGTCTTACCCGTTCCTGGGGATCCCACCAAAAGGGCCCCTTTAGGAATTTTACCCCCCAATTTGGTGTATTTGGTGGGGTTCTTTAGAAAGTCCACAATCTCTTGCACTTCTTCTTTGGCACCTTCCAATCCGGCAACATCTTTAAAAGTCACCTTAACGTCCGTATTTTGATCAAAGAGCTTGGCTTTGGACTTTCCAATATTGAAAATTTGTCCACCAGCACCGCCAGCACCACCACCAGACATTCGACGCATTAAGAAGATCCATACAGCGATGATGATGATGATGGGTAGAAAGCTGATCAGTACATCCATCCAGCGATTCTCAACCGTTACAAATTCGTAGTTAAAAGCAATACCATTACTTTCTGCTTTCTCAAGTTTTCGCTGAAACAATTCGAGGTTCCCAACTTCAAACTGGTAGTGGGGTCCTGTGCTATTGTCTTGTCCTAAGAAATTTTTCTTAATAACACGTTCGTGAATTTTCTTTCCGAGTGCTTCTTTGTTGAGTGTGATGCGGGCTAGATTTTTATTGACGACAACCACCTCGCCAACATCCCCATCGTTGAGATAGCGTTCGAATTCACTAATGTTGATTTTGTTCAAATTTTGCCAATTGTTGTCTCCGCCAAAAAGGCTCATTCCAAGTAGAAGGGCAATGACAATTCCGTAGATCCAATACGGATTGAACTTAGGGGCTGGGGTGTTATTTTTCTTGTTCATTTTTAATGTTTCATAACAATTTCTGTAGTTTTCGCGTCTCCCCAAAGCCCTTCGATGTTGTAATGCTCTCGAACGGCTCTTTGAAATACGTGCACTACGATATTTACATAGTCAATTAAAACCCATTCTGCCAGCGACTCTCCCTCAGTGTGAAAAGGTTTTTCATGCAAACTTTTACTAACTGTTTTGTGAATGGAATTCACAATGGCGGAAACGTGGGTGTTTGAAGTCCCCGTGCAAATGACAAAATAATTGCAAACCGTGTTTTCGATTTCTCTTAAGTCCAACAGGTGAATTTCCAATCCTTTCACTTCTTCAATTCCTGCTATGATAGTACCAATTAATTCGTCTTCGGAGGCGTTTCCTTTTGCCATTAAAATCTTTTAATTTTACACAAATTTACATATAATATCCCCTAGGGAACAATTAACTAACCGCTTTGACCATACGCAAACTTGATGCCACGACTTCTACCAATACTGATTTAAAAGCGGCATGGGCCAAAAATGACTTGAATCATCCAACGGTATTGTGGGCCGACTATCAATCGAATGGTCGGGGACAATACCAGCGACATTGGGAGTCAAAAGCAGGTGAAAACCTTACGTTTAGTGTCTTTTGGCCGCATAAACAAAATTCAGTTCCTTATTTATTTCACATCAATCAACTGACTTGCGTGGCACTTACAGAAGCATTGAACCACTTGGGACTCCCTTCGGTTTCTATCAAATGGCCAAACGACATTTTGTCAGGCACCCTCAAATTGGCAGGGGTGCTAATTGAAAATATTTTTATGGGCAAGCAGCTTAAGGCCAGTATCATTGGCATTGGCTTGAACGTCAATCAAACCGATTTTTATCATTTACCCAAGGCTACATCGATTGCTCTAGTTTTGGGAAAAAAAGTTGTTCGCGAAAAACTGTTACATCAATTTCTAAGGGTACTGGAATGCCATTTGAAAACTCTAGGGATGCCCATATTTGAAAAGCATTTCAACACCTATCAAACAGAACTTTACGGACGGGGGCAGTGGATGGCTTTTTCCGACCAGGGCGTTGAAAAAAAAGGGAAGGTTTTAGGAGTAACAACGCAAGGCGGCATAAAAATTCAGTGGGAATCAGGAAGCATTACTGTGATTGAAGATTCCAAGTATTTGGAGTGGCTGCCTAATTCCTAACCGTCCACTCGGCGGGATTGTCTCGCCATTGCCTGAGGATGATTTGATCGTTGGTCTCTATGGCCTTTTTTTGAATAGCTGTTTCTATTAATGTTGGATAATCAGAAAGGGTGTGAAGGGTAAGATGTGCTTTTGAAAAATTGACTTCTGCGGCTGAAAAACCATACGTAAACAAGGCAATCATCCCCAAAACTTCATTCTGCTGAGCACGCAGTGCCGAAACCGCATTGAGACTGCTGGTACCGGTGCTGATCAAATCTTCCACCACCACCACCTTCGCACCAGGTTCTAGATGCCCTTCGATTTGATTTTTACGACCGTGTTTTTTGCTTTCCGGTCGGACATACACAAAGGGACGCTGCATTTTGTGTGCCACCAACATACCCATCCCAATAGCCCCCGTAGCAACTCCTGCAATGACTATGTCAGTTCCATATAAATTCGTGATCTGTGAAGCGATAGAATCGGCTAGATACGTTCGAATCGAGGGATAGGAAAGGGTAATCCGATTGTCACAGTAGATGGGGGATTGCCATCCACTCGCCCAAGTAAAGGGATTTTTCGGACTCAATTTTATTGCATTAATTTGTAAGAGGTACTCGGCTGTTTTGGTAGCGGTTTGAGGATCGTAAATCATGCACTAAATGTATAAAGTTTTTTTTAACCATAAGCCAATCTACCTTACCACAGCATTGGCCATAAACTCCTCGGAAACTCCCTTACTTCATATTAAATATACCCAACAGCAGTCCCTTATAAAGGCATTAAAATCCAAACAAACGCAAGCTGTTTACTTATACCACAAAGACGAACAAAAGCTATGGAAGCATTTTGTCAAACAATTTCCTGAAATTGAGGCTGCCGGTGGATTGGTCAAGCATACCGACGGTCGTTTCCTGATGATTTACAGAAACGGCAAATGGGATTTGCCAAAAGGAAAAAAAGAGAAAAAAGAAATTTTGATCGATGCTGCCCAAAGAGAAGTCATTGAAGAGACAGCAGTGAAGGATTTGATCGTTAAAAAACCACTACCCATTACCTATCATATTTTTTCACGTAACGGTCGTTACCGACTCAAAAAGACCTATTGGTATTTGATGGCAACAAGTTATGACGGCCCCTTGGAACCTCAGTATGATGAGGGAATTGAGCAAGCGGTTTGGAAATCTCCCGAAGAGATACCCAGTATGTTAGAAAATGCCTATGAGAACATCAAAATACACTTTGAACAAGAAGGTGTAATGACCTAGGGGATACGAACCTGTTGGGGAACCAAGAGCGTATAGTCACCCCCATTACGAATCACATCACGGACAATTGAACTACTGATATAAGATGTTTTGGCTGCTGTTAGGAAAAAGATGGTTTCGATGCCGGAAAGTCGTCTGTTGGTATGGGCAATGGCTTTTTCAAATTCAAAATCAGCGGGATTGCGCAAGCCTCGGATAATAAAATCAGCCGCTACTTCTTGACAAAAATTAATGGTCAATCCCTCGTAGGTTTGGACTTTAATTTTGGGTTGCCCCTCAAATACGCCTTGGATGTAAGCGATTCTTTCGGACTCTGGAAACATGTAATGTTTATCACTGTTTTTGCCAATGGCGATAATAATTTCGTCAAACAGTGGCAGACTGCGAAGGATAATGTCTTCGTGTCCTAGTGTTATGGGGTCGAAAGAACCTGGAAAAACAGCGCGTTTCATCATTTTACGTATCAACAATTAAAATTAGGTATTTCTGTCCAGTGCCGCTTCAATCATAGAAATAAACAATTCAGAAAGCGATAGATTGGCTGCCTGGCATTGTTTGGGAATGATACTTTCCTTGGTCAACCCCGGGACTGTATTTATTTCAAGTAGGTGCGGGATTTCGTTTTCAAAAATAAATTCCGAACGCGTCAATCCTTTGAGGTTGAGCTGATCATATAATTTTTTTGCCAGTTTTTCAACACTTTCTTTCCAAGTTAGGGGAAGATTGGCGGGAGTGATTTCTTGGGCTTTCCCCTCGTATTTAGCCGCGTAATCAAAAAATGCATTTTCTGATACAATTTCAGTAATCGGCAGTACCGTCGTTATTCCATTTTTTTTCAACACCCCAACCGAAACTTCTTTACCCAGGAGTGCTTTTTCAATAAGCAACTGCGAATCTTCTTCAAAAGCCTTTGGGATGGCTTCTTCAAGTTCTTTGCGCGAACGTACTTTGAAAACACCAAAACTACTCCCAGCACGATTGGCTTTTACAAAGCAGGGGTAGCCAATACAGTTTTCAAAGTGATCCACATCCAGCGGTTCGCCCGCATCCAAGTTTATTGAGGCTGCCGTAGGGATCCCTAAGCGGCGGGCAATGGCAATACAGTCTCTTTTGTTGAATGTCAGTCCTGCGGTATAGGCGTCACAACTTGTGTGTGGGATTCCCACGAGTTCTAAGGCAGCGGCTAATTTGCCATCTTCCCCTGGACTTCCATGCAGGGCATTAAAAATAACGTCAAAGGTTTTTTTTTCACCCTTTTGATGAAAAGTAAAAGTCCCTTTAGGTATCGTTTGGCTCTTCCCTTCCGTATCTCTTACGGTCCATTGATTTGGTGTGATCTCCAGGAGGAAAACGGATGCATAATGATTTTTTAATGTTTCTAAAACCGTATGCGCACTTTTCATGGAAATAGCCGCTTCCGAGGAAAAACCGTGACATGCAATGCCCACAATTGGGTCCGACATAAATACATTTTTGGGCAAAGGTAGGCAATTCTCACGCCTTGCTTTTTATTATCTTTGGGCCAAATACGGATGCATGCTTTTCTTTCGGTTTTTGTTTAGCAAATTCTTTCTCAAACAATTGGGCTTGGCTCTGTTGGCTGGCATTGTTCTTATTATCGCCAGTCTGGAATTTTTAAAGGACATTACGCATCACGGACAGACACAAGAAGTTCCCAATCTGCAGCACCTCCCATTGGTTGTGGTCGATACCCTTCTCAGAGGGCAGGAACTGCGGTACGAGGTCCTGGATTCAGCTAAATACGATCCCGAATTGCCTTCCTTTGCAGTAACCGAACAAAATCCAGCAGCCGGAGAACGTGTCAAACGCAACCGTAAAATTTACTTGACACTCAACCCTTCGGATTATCGAAAAGTCAGCATTCCAAATGTTATCCAAATTACCCGTCGGAATGCTGCTTCAACGCTCAAATCTGTGGGTTTGGAAGTGGGTAAAATTACCTATCGTAACAATATTGGAAAAAACATGGTACTTGAAATGCGGTATCAAGGTAAAAAAATAGCACCGGGTACGTTATTACCAAAAACCACTCCCATTGATCTGGTCTTGGGCAATGGAAAACGGTAATTAGTAAGGCGCTGCAATATGGAACCAAACACAACTCCCATACACGAACATTTTAGTTTTACTGCCGATGTGGGTCAGGAGCCTTTACGTGTGGATAAATTTTTGATGAATCGTATTGAAAACGCAACCCGTAACAAAATACAACAAGCAGCCAAAGCGGGGAGTATCATTGTCAATGCAAGTCCTGTCAAATCAAACTATCGTGTCAAAGGGGGCGATGTTGTTAAAGTGCTTTTTCATCACCCACCGTATGAGAATTTATTGATTGCCGAGAATCTTCCCTTAGATATTGTTTATGAAGACGATGATGTGGTAGTAGTTAACAAAGCAGCGGGCATGGTAGTTCACCCGGGGCATGGAAATTACTCCGGAACACTTGTTAATGCGCTGTTATATCATTTTGAAAATCTACCCAATAACAGCAATGAGCGACCGGGTTTGGTTCATCGCATCGATAAAGACACAAGCGGCTTGTTGGTAGTGGCAAAAACAGAAACCGCCATGACTCATTTGGCACAGCAGTTTTTTGAAAAAACATCCGAACGTACCTATGTGGCTATGGTTTGGGGCGATCTTCGCTCGGATAGCGGGACGATTTCGGGTTCTATTGGGCGGCATCCTAAAAACCGCTTGCAAATGACCGTTTTCCCTGAAGACGATCAAGGGAAACCGGCCATTACACATTATGAAGTTATCGAAAGATTACGGTATGTAAGCTTGATTAAGTGCCGACTGGAGACAGGTCGGACACATCAAATTCGCGCCCATATGAAACATCTGGGACATCCACTTTTCAATGATGCACGATACGGTGGTAATGTTGTGCTAAAGGGGACTCATTTCAGTAAGTACAAACAATTTGTTGATAATTGCTTTGCCGTTCTTCCAAGACAAGCACTGCACGCCCAAACACTTGGATTTGTCCACCCTACAACAGGGGAGACCATGCGTTTTGAAGCCGCTTTACCAAGTGATTTTTCAGCTGCTATTGCCAAGTGGCAGCACTATGTAAAACACAGGTTGACTTAAAAAAAAGATTCTTTTACCTTTGATCGGAGACCAACGAATCAAAGCCTTGTTTGTATATTGAGGTGGAGTATTGTTGGCTTCGCTCAATGGGTGGCTAGCGGCACCCACTATTTTGTGTCTATGAAAATACTTTTGTCTCCAGCCAAATCAATGAATCCGGAACGTCCCTTCCCAAAAGAAATCACCTCTACGATTGTATTTGAAAAGGAAGCTCAACGAATTAATAAATTACTTCAAAAAAAATCAGTTCGTAGCTTGTCAAAATTAATGCATATCTCTACCGATTTGGCGCAATTGAATTTTGAAAGAAACCAGTCCTTTACTTTCCCTTTTGAAGAATCCAATGCTCGTCCTGCTGTTTTTTTCTTTGATGGGGATGTCTATCAGGGGTTGGATGTTGCTAGTTTAGAGCCATCATTTCATGCCGATCTACAAGACAAAGTGAGAATCCTTTCGGGTTTGTACGGTATGCTTCGACCCTTTGATTGGATTCAAGCCTACCGATTGGAAATGGGAACCAAGATGGCTGTGGGTGTTCATAAAAATCTTCCTGTCTTTTGGAAACCCAAAGTGACTTATTTCTTGAATGAAGAAACCCAAAAGGGGGAATGTGTCGTCAATCTGGCGAGTGCTGAATATTTTTCCGCTGTGGATGTTAAAAAACTTCATGGCCAATTGATTCATCCACAATTTAAAGAATTTAAGGATGGAACGTTAAAAATGATCTCCTTTTTTGCCAAAAAAGCACGCGGTATGATGGCGCGTTACCTGGTTGAATCCGCTGCCCAATCGGCAGGTGATGTTTTACAATTTACCAAAGACGGCTATCAATACAGTGAAAAACATACTACCGATGCCAACAAGCCAGTATTTATTCGGTAGGTCCCATGCGTTTTGTGGTGCTCTTTGGTTGCGGTATATGTTTATGTTATGACCCAACAAACACATTGGTTGCACCAGCATCCTTTTGAACCTTTTTTACCCAAGCAAGCCACCCATCTTATTGTAGGAACCCTCCCACCACCGCGCTTTTCCTTAGGTAGTTTCAAACAGGGGGATGTCAATTTTTGTTACGGAAGCGTGGATGGTATGCTGTGGCCGATTTTGGATCGTATTTATGATTTGCAGTTATCTTATGAAACCACGGCCAGAGCTATTGCAGAAAGGAAGCATTTTTTGTCTCAGCTAGGAATTGGAATTTGTGATATTGTGGATCATTGCTATCGCCAAAAAGTTGATGCTTCTGATCGGGGAATGGAGTCCGTTCAGTTACGGGATTTTTTCTCCTATCTGGAAAGGGTTCCGAAGGCACATACCCTCTTGTTTACAGGAGGTGCCAGTAAAAATGGCCCTGAGTATTTTTTTCACCGGTATGTACAATCACAAGGATATCGCTTGCATCTCCTTGATGCTACTGTTCCTCGCAAGCACTATTTTCAATTTAAGGGGCGTACCCTTGTTACGCATTCTCTTACAGCTCCTTCGGGTGCAGCCAATCGTGCCGTGGGGCGTATGGACGCATTCAAACAACAAAAAGCAAGGGATCCGACCTATTCGACCTTTGATTTTCGAGTGTCCCAGTACGCACAGGTTTTCCCTAAAATTTACTGAAGTTGAGGGTGGATTCCCATAATATGGGTGGCTCTATAATTTTCCAAAAATGTTTTGTTGAGGTCCTGGTATCCTTCCAAAAGTGAGTCTTTGAGTTTTTCTTTTAACGACAATTGCAAATAGGACCGATATAAAGGAACCGAGAGGGGGGCAAAGCTATAATGCCAGGGTTCATAATAAAAACCGCTGCGTGAAGGAAGATCAGGGTAGGCACATATAAATCCATATGTACTTGCATTTTTTTCCAACCACAGGCGCAGGGGTTCGTAAGGACCTCCATTGTGAAACTTTCGTGTTTCGAGCACATCTCCCACGGGTGGGATACTGCCATCAACAATATCTATTTCAGTTCCCCAGTGATGTCGCGAGGTGCCGGGTAAGGTTGAATATTCAATAATTTTCTTTCTGTTTTCTTCTGGTGTTAGTCCTTCTTTGACATGGTTTCGGTATTTTCGATTCCAAATGGCACGCTGTTTTTCATACGATCGGAAACTCGAAACTACTTTGATTTGAAAACCGGACTCAAGGGCTGCCTTTTTCATAGCTTCAAAAGCTACGGCTGCTTCGGGCAAAAGCTGGTAGGTTTTACCCTGAAGTGGAATTTTCTTTTTACCGAGGAGTTGATCGGCATCGAAAAGTTGTTTCTCTTGGGAATAAAAGCTAATCGGAATAAATAAAAATAAGAGGAGCGCTTTTTTCATAAGAAAAGATTGTTTTTAAAGAATCGTTGGTGTGGCCCAACTGTGGGTATATCAAATTCAGGTCCAATAGGTTGATAGGCTAGTGCTGTATAAAGTTCAATGGCTTTGATTCGAGCATTGAGCCAGAAGAGTTCTGGGGTGCGATTTATCAGGAGTTGTTTTTCAGCACTTTGTAACAGTTGGGTGGCAATCCCTTTGCGTTGGAAATCAGACGCAACAGCCATTCCACGAAATTGATAAGCATTCTTTTCAGGAAAAGATTCACAGGGGGTATTCATGGCTGAAAGAATACCGACAAGTTTGTTGTTGACAAAAGCACCCCAATGCAAGGTGTACGAGTGGTTGTCTTTATCAAATTGACAACCTGCAAGAGGTTTTCCCGGTCGTAACAAGGCCTGTCTAAGGGGGAGCGTATCTGCTGCACTGATGTTTTCAAATGAGACTTTCACAGATCCAAAATAAAAAAAAATGATATCTTTGAGAACAAGCGGGAGTAGCTCAGTTGGTAGAGCGTCAGCCTTCCAAGCTGAATGTCGCCGGTTCGAACCCGGTCTCCCGCTCACTGATTTTTTCTAAAAACTTCTTTAATTTTTTCGTTTTTGTCTAGACCCAACTATCTTTAATATATGCAAAAAGTAGTATTACTGGGTTGGTTATTCATAACAGGCTATGCACAAGCCCAAAAGTCGATTGCTATAGAGGGGGTATTGTTGTATCGAAACAGCCCTGTAATTGCAGCCAATGTAATTAATAATACCACCCAGATGGCAACCATAACGGATGGAAAAGGCGCGTTTGAAATGACTGTTTCTTTGGGGGATGAGATTATTTTTTCTTCTGTGCAGTATACGATTCGAACTGTAAAAATAACAGCTGAGATCGTACGAACCCGCAGATTGCTGGTTTCTGTAAATGAGAAGATCCAAGCCCTTGAGGAAATTGTGGTAACGCCAGAGGATACTGAGGCTTTTATGGAATTGAAAAATGAAGAATTCAAAGGGTACGATTACGTACAAGACAAATCCACAAAAATCACCAATAGTGCTGTAGACGAACCTCGACTAACAAATGGTTTGAACCTTGTCAATATTGCCAAATTGGCTGTTCAGTTGTTGCAGGGTAAATCTGAAGAAGAAAAGAAAAATCTTACCCCGAGTCGGATTTTACCATATTTGTTTGAAGACCGTTTTTTTATTGAGACTTTATTGTTGGAACAAGATGAAATTGTTGGCTTTTTGGCTTTTGTCGATCAACGCATTCCAACACAGGATTTGCTTAACAAGAGTAAAGAATTTGAACTCATAGACTATTTGATCAATGAAAGCACAGCCTACAAAAAAAATAGTAAGCAGGACTAAGTTAGGTTGGTGCCTTGTATTATTGAATATGGGTGCTCTTTGGAGCCAAGATTTTAAAGAAATTCAGGGTCGTGTGGTTCATGACTCGTTGTCATTAAGTGGTATTCATATTCTCAATAAAACGAAGGGAACAGCCACCATAACCGATGCTTCAGGTAATTTTTCCATCGCTGTTTCCCCTGGTGACACCTTGTTTTTTTCTGGAATACAATTTGCTGCCAAAGTACTTCCCATCACTCCATCACTTCTCGAAGCAACTGTAATTCAAGTCTATTTGGAACCTTTTATAAATCAATTGGACGAGGTGGTAGTTACCAATCACAAGCTCTCTGGAAATCTGATTCAAGATGTGAAATCCAATTCCATTCAGCAGCCTGTCAATTTTTATTCGCTCGGTATACCGGGTTATGGAGGAAAGCGTGAAGAAAAAATTATTTCGGGTAAGAGTTTGCTCCTATCCACTCTTTTATTACCCTTATCGGGCGGACTAAATGTAGAGGCGATCTACAAACATTTTTCAGGTTATTATAAAAACCTGAAAAAGAAGCGGCAGTTGGATGCTCAATTTGAAAGCAGTTATCAACTGATACGATTTTACGGGGTACAGTTTTTGATGGATCGATACGACTTGCCAGAAGATCGTGTCTATGAATTTGTTACCGGAGTGCAAGAAAATTATCCAATTGATCTGGCTTTTGAGCAAGGTCGGCATGCCGAGGTACTTCGCTTCTTTGAGACCTATGTTGGGGTCTATCAAGCGACCGATAAAAACTATGTTGAACAAAATGAGAAGAATTAAATACGTTGCGTTAGCCTTGTTCTTGGGATTGTGTTATTCATTTGTTCGTCACGAAGTTTATGTATCCAGTACGGAGTTAGTAATTACCGAACCCCAACGGGAAATACAATTGACAGTCCGAGTTTTTACGGATGATTTGGAACAGGTATTACAAACACGATACGAAGCAACAGTGCTACTGGATCCCGATAAGAATGGAGCGGTTATTGATTCACTCCTTGCAAACTATTTGCAAGAGGCAATTCAAATGCAAACTGCCTCGGGAAGCATAGCATTGCGATTTTTAGGGAAAGAATACCGTGATGATTTGAGTATGCTTTACCTGGAGGGTCAACTGGAAACTGGACAGGAAACATTTGATTTGGAACACCGTTTGTTTTTGAAAGAAATACCATCACAACAAAATATAGTTCATCTGAAACACAACAACGATCGAAGAAGTTTTCTTTATGACAAAAGACAAACAACGCGAACCATCCAATTGACTCCCTTGAAAAACAGCAAATGAAGAGAGAATGGAACGGTATTTTGATGTACATTTAACATCACAAAATTCAGAAATATGAGAATGTTAACCTACGGGCAGGCACTGATTCTATCGCTTTTTGCCTTTACTATTTGGAGTCAAGAGGCCCCCACGGAAAAAGAACAGGGTCATACCAACAACAACAAATTCCGACAACTATATGAAGAATTTGCAACTCCTAATCGGTTTCGAACCGCTTCAGGAGCTCCCGGTATTGATTATTACCAACAACAAGTTGATTATGTAATGGATTTGGAGTTGGACGACAAAAACACACGTCTCTACGGTGATGAAACGATTACGTACACGAATAATTCTCCAGATGCTTTGTCTTATTTGTGGGTTCAACTAGATCAAAACATAAGGAAAAAAGATGCCCCAGCTTTGGAAAAAAATGGGAGTGGTTTCCAACCTTTAGCACAGGCTTCTTCATTTGTAAAAAAGTATATGGACGCGCCTTTTGATGGCGGCTTTAATATCCAATCTGTCAAAGGACCCAATGGGAAACCCCTCCCATATGCTATCAACCAAACCATGATGCGGGTTGAACTGCCTACTCCCATTCCCCCCGGTGGGCAATATAATTTTTCTATTAAGTGGTGGTACAACATCAATAACCACGTTACCAATCGCGCTCGATCGGGTTATGAATACTTTCCAGAAGATGGTAATCGAGCCTATGTTATTGCCCAATTTTTTCCTCGAATGGCCGTCTACAACGATGTAGAAGGATGGCAAAACTATCAATTTTGGGGCAATGGTGAATTTGCACTGAACTTTGGGAATTATGAGGTGAAACTGACGGTTCCTGCGGATCATGTCGTTGAGGCTACAGGTCAGTTGCAAAACCCCAAAGACGTTTTATCTAGAGAAGAATACAAACGCTACAAGGAAGCACAAAATACGTTTGACAAACCTGTGATAATTGTCTCACAAGAAGAAGCAACAGCCAAGGAGGCTCTTTTTTCAGAAAAGAAAAAGACCTGGCATTATGTAGCCAATAACGTACGTGATTTTGCCTTCGCCAGTTCGCGTAAATTTATATGGGACATGATGGCCGTACAAGTAGGCCCTCGAAAGGTGATGGCTGTTTCACTTTACCCCAAAGAAGGGAATCCTTTGTGGGAGGATTTTTCCACTCGTGCGGTGGCGCAAACCCTGGACACCTATTCACGCTATACGTTCAATTACCCGTATCCTAAAGCTGTATCTGTGCATGCAAAAAATCAAGGAATGGAATATCCCATGATCTGTTGGAACTATGGTCGTCCCAATACAGACGGTACCTATTCGGATCGTACCAAATTCGGAATGATATCGGTGATCATACATGAAGTGGGTCATAATTACTTCCCCATGATAGTGAATTCGGATGAGCGCCAATGGGGTTGGATGGACGAAGGCTTGGATACGTTTATGCAGTATTTAACTGAGCAGGAGTTTGGCACTAACTATCCAGAAGCCATTGCTCCTCTTGAGGCTTATCCTTCACGGCGCGGAGCACCCTCCAAAATTGTTCCCTACATGTCAGGGGATCAAAGTTTTATTTCACCTATTATGTCGAATCCTGAAAATGTGTTTCAGCTAGGTCCCAATGCTTATGCCAAACCTGCTACGGCACTGAATATATTAAGAGAAACTGTAATGGGTCCCGAATTATTTGATTATGCTTTTAAGACCTATGCAAAACGATGGATGTTTAAACACCCCACACCCGAAGACTTTTTCAGAACCATGGAAGACGCTTCTGCAGTTGATTTGGATTGGTTTTGGCGTGGGTGGTTTTACTCAACCGATTATGTAGATATCGCATTGGGTTCTGTAAAAAAATACTACGTATCCCCAACACCAGGGAAAGAAGTCAACGAGCTGCTGGATGCCTATAATATGACCTTGGATGATTTACCTCCTAATATGGTCTACATGGTAGCAGAAGATTCAGATTCTTTTGATCCCCGTCTGGCGGAAGGTACAGCACTTGAAAACTCCCAATCCTTAAGGAATTACATTTCAGAAAACAACAGCGAGATTGACAGAAGTGGTGTGCAACCACCCCGATATCTTTATGAAATAGAATTTGAAAAACCAGGGGGCTTGGTCATGCCGCTTATTGTGGAATATAGCTATTCCGACGGCACCAAAGAAAAAGTGACCTATCCTGTTCAAGTGTGGCGTAAAAATGATGCTTCCGTTCGAAAGGTTTTGGCAACAGATAAAGAGTTGATTGGAATTAAAATTGATCCCGATGCTGAAACAGCAGATATCGATACTAGCAACAACAACTGGCCCAAAGAAGAAACGGCCACTGATTTTGAAAAATTTAAAGAGAAAATAAAAGGCTAAACGAATAAGTCCCGAGTCCGCTTGGGGCTTTTTTTTTCTTGGTATATTTGAAAAAAAAGAGAATGCTTCTTTTTATCAGTGGTGCTGAAATTGTTTTTATTTTTTTTGTGGTCTTATTAGTTTTTGGAGCTGATAAAATCCCTTCCATAGCCCGTGGTTTAGCAAAGGGGATGACACAGATCCGACAGGCAACTGATGATATCAAGTCTGAAATCCAAAAATCAGTAGATGAGGTTGATGATACGCAAGGAAAACTGGGACAAAACATTACCAAAGAAGTAAAAGATATTAAGAAGGATTTTGATGACTTAAAAGATTCTATAAGTCGGAAGTTTTAAATCTTTCTGCTGATTGTCAGTCCGTCTCGCAAGGGGAGAAGTAGGGTTTGAACGCGATCGTCACGGGAAACCATATTGTTGAATCTTTTTAAAATTTCTGTCTCCAGATCACCCTTTTGTGATGTATCTAGGACCTTTCCACTCCAAAGGACATTGTCCGTTAGAATCAGACCACCCGATGCAACCTTTTCTATACATTGCTCGAAATAATCGATGGTGTTGCCTTTGTCTGCATCAATAAAAACCAAATCAAAGGGACCCTCTAATTGTGGGAGAATATCCAAAGCAGGGCCGAGATGTTGTACGATTTGATGTCGCTTGCCGCTGGCTTCAAAATATTTGTTTTGAAAGTCGACCAACTCTTCGTTTTTATCAATCGTGTGCAGGATGCCCTCAGGATTTAGCCCTTCCGCTAGGCACAGGGTAGCATACCCAGTAAAAGTACCCAGTTCTAGAATTTTTTTTGGGCAAATCAATTGGGATAGCATACTTAAAAATCTTCCTTGCAAGGGGCCGGAAAGCATTCTGGGTTGAAGTATTTTCTGATGTGTTTCGCGTCGGAGTTGATACAATAATTTTGGCTCTTTTGAAGAGTGCAATGTGGCATAATCGAAGAGAAGCTCTGAAAAAGGTCCCATACCTTCTTTATTGTTTCGGTCGGGCGTATGGAAAACGATCTCGGAGGTTGGGCTCGGCATAACCATCAAGTCCGTTGATTGCTGCGATATTGCCTTTGTCAAGTTGGATCCAGCCGTCGTCCAACAAAAGTGTTTTGGCGACATACAGGCCTTTAATTTTTCCTACAACGAGTATTGTATCGTTTTCTTTGATATGATATTCATTCTGGTATTGACAGACGATTTGGATGGGAGCCCCTTTGACAAAAGGGATTTCCCAGGGTGAAATATACTCGGGTTCGAGGTGTGTTTGATCGAATTCAGAGTGGTTTTCTGGATATTTTGCACTGGTATGATGGGCCTCTTCAATTTGATCCATGACAATGGAATTAACAGAAAAAAAGCCCGTTTCTTTAAGGTTGTTGTGGGTATGTCTGGGTACCGTAGTAGGCCTTAAAATAAAACCTAACAAGGCCGGGTTGCTACCCAAGTGGGTGATCGAACTGAAGACGGCCAAATTGGTTTGTCCCTTTTTAGACTGCGTACCAATTAGGTTGGCAGACTTATAACCTGTACAGCTATTGATCAGATTGAGCCGATAAATTTTATCCAATCCCAAAAGATCTTCTTCTAAGAATTGGTGCCTTTCATTTTTTGCAGAAACGACCTTTATCTGTTTGTTCATCTACTCTTCTGATTTTTTTTCAAAAGCGAGAACAACCCATAAAAGAATGGCTACTACACCGACCAAAAGAGCCATGTACTTGACATGGTCAGTCGTTTTATTGGATGCCAAAAAGCCACTCATAATTTCAAGATCAAGAACGCGGATGAATAATGCTAACGGGATAAGAATAAGTAAGAATCGAGCTTTTTGGAATGCAGTTTTCATATCAAGTAGATTTTAAGGTATCTTTTTCAATCGTTGGATGCTCAAAAGGCACCGTTTCCATGCATTTAACATGGGCCTTCTCAAAGTCCTCAAATAGCATTTCACAATCTCGTACTGCTTTGATTTTGGCTTTGTTTTGTGTCAGGGAAGCACTGGCTAGCAATTCGGTGCACAAACAGGCATCGGCAGCTTTTATTTGGCTCGACTGGCGGTACCAAAAGAGCGCAAGAAAAAGAGTGGTTGCTAGTGCCGCCCAAACAACAAGTGTATTTTTTTTCATAGCATTCTAAATTTACTAGGAAAAAAGAGACTGACCAAATGGCCAATTTTAGTAACAATAGGTATCGCCAATTTGGTATTGTTTAAAAACAGCCTCCGAAACTTCCCCAGATTGTTGGGTGTCGGGTATGAAAAGACTGTTGTTATTGGTGTTGTTGGCAAAATCATTTTGCGCACCAAACAAAAAATAAAAGTTTCCGTTGACAGTTTGTTTGTCTTCGATTGTGATACAGTCTTCTGATTGACACGACAGGAGAAGAATAAGGAGTCCCAAAAGGCTGTATTTTTTCATTTTCTGAAGAAATAAACAAGTAGTGATAGAAGGAGACTAATTAATAAAGAACTGCCCAGCGGGAAGTAAAAATGGGTGGCACCTTTTTTAAAGCTAAAATCTAGTGGGTTTTTGTACACGCCTGTTAGTTTATCACCATAAATCAACACAAGGCCTATAACGATAAGCAATCCCCCAATAAGAACCAATTGTTTGCCCAAGGGGATCATTGGTTGGTATATAATTCGATCACTCCCGCATTACCCAAGGCACCATATCGATTGGTTTCCGCCACTGATTTTAAAATTCGTACTTTACGAATGGTATTGAAATTGATTTCAGGCTGTTGTTCAAAAATAACTCCATCGACCACCCAGAGAGGATAGTCACGAAACAATTTAATGGACATGGTTTGACGTAAGATGACTTTATCTCCTTCAATACGTGCTGCCGAACCTCTTAGATGAAACCGAATGGCTTCGACCAAATTGGGAGCAAAAACATTGATTCCGTATTCATTGAGGTTGAAAAATCCAGCTTGGTCGTATGCTTTTTTTCTTTGTTTGATGTCATCCATCAATTTGGGATCCGGTTCTGTCAAATCATTCACATCAATGATGATTTGTCCCTGGGCAAAAAAACTTCCAACCAAAAAGCAAACAAGTTGCATTCCATTTTTCATCATCGTTTCGATTTTTCATTAGATTTTAAATACGAATTTAGTACAAAATACAAGGCCAAAAAAACGGAGGCGGCACTTTAACCTTTTTGGGCCAAACCTAGGATAACTTGATTTTGGACCGGCTGATTTGATGCCCCTCTTAAGGGAAAAGAAATCGAGTAGATAACTGACATTTCAGGAACTTATATTTACCTTTAGGCGTTATGCAATCATAAACCAATGAAATATTTTATTTTATTTCTTACCACCCTTTTTATTCTTGGATGTGAAACTGAAAAAAAAGAAAATGAAGGGGCAAAGAAAAAGCTACATCATACAGTTGGATTCAAATGGAAAGAAGGTGCGCCTTTGGATTCAATAAAATTAAGTGCACAGAAGACGCTTGGTGAGATACCATTATATGCTGGGGATTTTCAATATGGGGATAATTCTGTGAGCTCAATTGATCAACAATTTGCCAGAGGACATCAGCATGTTTTACACGTGACATTCTGGAGTGAATTTGATAGAGATTCACTGTATATGCCACACCCCCTTCACATCAAATTTGGGACAACTTGGGGGGCGTTTATAGACGAAATTGTTGTGTTTGATGTTTGGGATGATTGATCCCACATACATTAGATACCGTGGGATAATACCAATTTCTGTAAAAAGTTAAAATAGATAGCCACCCTTATACAATGATGAGTATCTGTTTTTTATTAATAATATATACCTGACTCTAGCCAAGCCAGTCGTCGAAGGATTTCTTTTCTAAGCAGCATAAAAAGTCATGTAGAGGGCCACACATATGATCATAAAAGAATACATGGTAAGTGTCAGCCACCCTAATACACCTAGTTTTTTCATAAAAAATATTTGAACTTCCTTTAAAGTACAAAAAAAAATACAAATCCCATATTTATTGGTTTTACGCAATAGGAAAATTTAGATAGAATGAAAAAAAAAGGGTGGCAGAACGAACACCACCCTTTACTAGCAGACTTCGTATGTAGGTCAAATCTAAAAACTTCTTGCACGGTCTGCTACCAATAAAAATTGGTTTATGGTTGAGGTAATTGAATTACAAAACAAAAACAACATTAAACGATTCTTAAAAACTACCTCTATTCCAAAGAACTTGTTCAAATATATTTATCATTTAAGCTAAATGACTAAAAAATAAGCACCCAATATTCATAATTATTAAAAATACCATAATTGTATGAAAATTTTATAACATTCTCAAAATAAGCCCTTTAAATTAGAGGGTGTAAAAATTACAACCCTGGATTTATGAGAAATTTGATTTAAAGTAATAAGGTATTTTTGGGCAGACAAGGAAACACGCTAACGGTAGCACCGAATCTTACTCTTCAAATTTTATGCATACTACTCAAAAGATAAAGATGCTTTTATTAGGTTCGCTATATGCTGTATCAAGATTGCTAACAAGTATTGATAGTATCAAATCACAAGATTTGCCAAACCTTCCTGGCTCGTGCCAAAGAAGTGCCAAAAATGGGAGGATATAAAAATAATTTAATTATAAGGAGAAACCTTCCACTAGGGAGTGTTTTTAATTTAATGATTTGGTATCACCTATTAATTGAATAAATAATAGCGTATTCAACATACAATAAAATATAGCCGGTATTGTCTGTATTAACGTATCGTTTATCAATATGCGAACAATAACACCACAGAGCATAAGTAAAGAAAGTCCAGCTGCACTAAAAATTTGCAAGTAGTTGTTGTAGAATCCCAATAGTAGACCTAGGGCACCAAATAGTTGAAGCAAACCTGTTAAAACCCTAAATTGAGGTATGCCGTATCGAATAAACTCACTAATAAGATATTTACTAGTTAAGCAACCCAAGCCAAAGAATAAAAATGATACTGCCGAAAAAATTATCCCAAGATGAACCAATCTCAATAGTGTACTTTTTTAAAAAATAAATGTCAACAAATTTAACTGTTTTAATAGAGTGTACTTATTAGATCCGTCTAATATTTCACCTTAAAATAACATTAAATCAATAGGAATCAACCTTTATGAAAAGAACAGTTTAAGGTACAAAATGTCCAAAAAGTGATATATTTAAATGTAGAAAACCAAAGGATACTGCAAAGGCTCGTATTAAATCTTTATAAGAAGTATACTTACACGGGTGTTTAGCTCAGTTGGTTTAGATTGCTACCTTGACAGAGTAGAAAAATTATTTTATCAACATCTTTTTGCCGCAAAATTCCCCAAAACAAACAAAACACTGTATTTTACTTAAAATATACCATTATTCATCCAAAAGGTAGCGGGTACTATTTTGGGCATAATTCGTATTTTAATGTAAGGATGAGTTACCTGATTAGATTACACTTTTTTAGTTTCATTCTCCGTTCAATAAACCGTATCAAGTCTGGTTCTGGATTTTCTGAATTTTCATAAACGATATCGAGTTCTTTTTTAAGAATATTACAGTCTGCATTTACAAGTCTATTATATAGAGTCCTGTAGTAGCCCTCATCCAATTTTTTATTTGTCTATCAGTTCTTGGTAGTTGCGTGTACAAAACAAAAAGGATACCATAAAAGATTATAATTTTTACCCAGTCAAAGAACTTTTTCATCTATTTAATAGTTATTTATTTGATTTGTTTGGTAATAATGCAACTATAAGTAGTCCTAGTAGCCCTAATAAGAATCCAAACCAGAATCCTTCACTATCTGAACGATTTTTTTGTCTTGCAATATATCTTCCTAGCAATC
This sequence comes from Flavobacteriaceae bacterium, assembly GCA_049890035.1. GTDB lineage: Bacteria > Bacteroidota > Bacteroidia > Flavobacteriales > Flavobacteriaceae > UBA11891. The sequence goes on from JBMHCG010000050.1 coordinate 107,238, forward strand.
CGAAGAGGATTCCAACACCTAATAGTCCCAAAATACTAACAAAGCCTCCATCTAATCATTATTTATTTGTTTTTAAAGCTACTAATTCTTGTATTTCTTTTTCAAGTTTTGCTAGATACTCGATGGCAAGAGCAAGAAATCTACTTAGTAATATTTAAAATGGACTGTGATGGAAACGATAGTATTAAACATATCAAAAAAAAACAAAACAAGAACCAATTGACATTGCCCATAAAAAAGGGATGGCTTTAAATGAGTTTATAAGGCTGCTAGTTTTAAATAGAATATCATAATCTGGTTCAGGGATTAAGAGGCTTGAAGTAAATAAAGTACAAGAATTTATGGGTAGATCTGCAGGCACACCAAACAAGATTACAGCACGAGTGATAGAGCGTCTCGACATAGAGGGACTTGTTAATCAGTAGGTCCTTGTGACTCATATAAAACTAAACCACTGTGTCTTAGACCAATAAAGTCACCAAAAGTAATTCTGTTGAAATTATCAGAGAAAATAATTTCATTA
>JBMHCG010000051.1:0-2991 GCA_049890035.1 Flavobacteriaceae bacterium
AAAGCTTTCTCGTAATTCCGGTGAATGATACATTAACTTCATAGCATCATAAAGTTTCTGGGTATCCCGACTAGGCACTAAAAGGCCGTTTTTGCCATCGATTATTATTTCATTGTTACCATCAATTTCTGAAGCAATACAAGGTAATCCAAAACATGCGGCTTCGAGCAAGGCGTTTGGGAATCCTTCTCGGTAAGAAGGAAACAGGAATACGTCGGAGATTTCAAGCCAATCTTTAACATTGGTTTTGAAGCCTTTGAAATGAATATTTGAATTTTCGAGGCTTAATCTGTCTATCCAATTATTTTTAATTGAATTCCTCGCAGCATCAAATTCTCCAATAATTATCAGTTGTGATTTCCCGGGATAATTCTTGTCAAATAGAAAAAATGCATCTAACAGCTCTCTTATCCCTTTGTGCTGATGTATTCTACCAACGTAAATCCATGTGAACAGACTAGATTTAAATTGTTGTTGATCGATTTTATCGGGATGATGTTGATTCGCACTAAATCGACGAATATCTATACCGTTGGAAGAACCATTATGGATGATTCCAAACTTGTCTCTCAGTTTAGGATATTTATCAGATTGCGACTGCAAAAGATTGGCACTATTGAATAATACCTTAGTAGCATATCTCATTGTAATAAAGTCGCTTAAGTTCAGAGCCATCGCCTCCCATTTGAAGGCGGTACTTTGAGGTAAACCCGGAATTGTGTGAATTCGAATAGGTACTCCAATTAATTTTGCTGAAATCATTGATAATAACCCCGCTTTTGGAGTGTGTGAGTGAATAATATCTGGGCGAATTTTAAGTACAATCCAAACTAGCTTAATTAAGGAAACCAAGTCCTTTAAAGGACTTAATCTTCTCGTCATTGGTACTTTGAAATGAACAAAAGATTTTAGCGTTGGGGGACAGCTCCCTGGGGAGACTAAGTACACTTCAAAACCCTTGTGGTTTAGAAAGTGCATTTGACCGTTTAATTGAATTTCGAGCAGATGCGGAGCATTCACCACTCTCAGGTACTTAGTTTGATTTTTCATTCTAGAGTAGAATGAGCAGAGCTATGGTACAGTAGATGACTAGAGTTGGAAGCCCGAGCTTAATAAATTCGCGATTGGAATAAGATCCGGCACCCTGAACGATAAGGTGCGTTTGGTAACTACTAGGGGTTAAAAAGCTCGCGCTAGCCGCGAACGCAATGGGTAAGAAAACGTCATGAGGATTAATGTTGTAATGATTTGTAATTGCCACTCCTAAGGGAAACACTACAGTTACAGCACTAACATTGGTCATGAAGTTTGTGAGAATTACAGTCAGCCCAAAAACACACAGAATTGCGCTGGTGCTAGTATCTGGTAATTTAACCATGTTCAAAAAGTAATCTGCATGGTGACCATTGACAATCGCACTACCAAATGCCACGGATAAAACCAAAAGCGCATAAAGTTGTAGATTAAAATCTCTTTTCAAGTTATCAAAATGAGTAATTCCACAGAACACGGTACATAGAATCATCAGAGCAACAGTGAATAGGACGGTCCACTTTAGGATAAAAGCAAACAGTAAGATTCCCACCAATAGTGGAAAAAAGAAAGGCTCTCGTGCTTTTCGTTTTGTGCCAATTCGTTTGTGATTACTAACTAGCATCAAACTAGATGCATTTTTGTTTTTAGAATAAAAATGCATGCCAACAGAAAGGAGTAAAAGATCACCAGCCTTAAGTATAAATTCTCCAAGTTGGCCTGAAATTGGCCTCCCATTTCTTTGAATTCCAATTATGACGGCATCGTACTTATTTCTGAAGTCCGATTCTTTTATTTTACGCCCTACTAATGTTGAATTATTGGGAATAATTGCCTCGATGAGATTGGAACTCGGTTCAATTTCCAATCTTTCTTCAATAGAAGTCAGGCCTTTAGGATATAAGTCTAATAGGTTGCTCACAGAATTAACACTTCCAGTAAAGAATAAAGAATCGTTTTTTATTAGAACGGTTTCTGGCGTCACTGGGGCAATCTCGGTTCCATTCCTTAGCAGACTTACTAAAAACATCTCTTTTAAACCTCGAAGCTTAGCTTGTTTCACGGTTAATCCGTCAATTGTTCCTTGAGGAATTACTCGAAGTTCGGTGGTGTAATCTCTTACTCTACTAGTTTGGGGTTTAATAGTAATAGTTGTTTTATAAAGTTTTGAGGGCAGAAAGTAGTTTAGAATCAAAACTCCTAGAGTCACGGCTATTCCTGGAATGCAAAACTCAAAAAATTCGAATCCAGCGATGTTATTTTCTTCCATCATTCCATTGAGAACGAGATTCGTAGAGGTTCCAATTAGAGTGATGGTTCCACCTGCAACGGCTGCAAAGGATATTGGCAGTAGAAATTGCTTAGGGTTCCAACCGTTTTTTAAGCAGTAGTCTCTTACCACCGGTGTTAGTAGTGAGACCACCGGTGTATTATTTATCACCGAACTACCTAGTGCTGCAGAAGAGGTGAGAAATAAAAGAAATGCTTTCTTCCCCATTTTCAGACGATCGAAAAGATGTTCAAACAGCATTTCTTTTTTTAGGACTCCGGTGAAAGAAATCAATAGCATCACAGTTAATACTGAAGAGTTAACTGCGGCCTCGTAAATCAAATTAATATTCATTAGCTTAGCTGCAACTAGAAAAAGAACTATCGATCCGAAGACATAGGTGGCTCTAAAAATTCCCCAAAGCAGCCCGATTACGATGAGGCTAAAAGCAACAGCGTAGATATAGTGTTCAACCACGTCACTCGGGAATGAATTTATTGATTCAACTAAGCTCATAATTGTCACAAAATTAGACAATAATAGTGGTTTACGCCTCTTCCCTCATTTATCGAATAGATATTACCAATCAATCTATTTATTGGTATCTTTCAAATCCAAACCAGGCACTATGATTCAAGCATTACTCAGGTTCTATCAAGACAAGTTTTTGTCACGGTGGACAGTATTTT
>JBMHCG010000052.1:0-159089 GCA_049890035.1 Flavobacteriaceae bacterium
TGGGAAAATAAAAAAGCCCTCCGTTTTACTGGAAAGCTTCTCATTAGTTGCGCAACTCAAAAGTTTCACAACACACAACTTTGTGAAAGCGGTCTGGACGGGACTCGAACCCGCGACCCCATGCGTGACAGGCATGTATTCTAACCAACTGAACTACCAGACCGGGTTAGCGATTGCAAATATACATCCCTTAACCGAAAACCCAAACATTTTGTTTGAGAAAGAAACGGGATAGGATATTACATCGCTGCGTCCAGTGCGTCGGTATAGGTTTGCTTTGGGGCTACACCAACCTGACGATTAACTAGTTCTCCATTTTTGAAAACCAATACTGTAGGAATGTTTCGAACACCATATTTGGCTGCAAATTCTTGGTTGGCATCCACATCCACCTTCCCTACTACTGCCTTCCCTTCATATTCGCTACTGATCTCATCAATGATGGGACCCACCATACGACAAGGGCCACACCAAGCTGCCCAAAAATCAACCATAACAGGTTTATCGGATTGTAAAACAACAGTATCAAAGCTCGCATCTGTAATTTCAAGTGCCATAGTATTTTTAATTTTTTCAAAGGTAAAGATTTCCCGTTAGCTCTCGGAAATCGAACGCATCAAATAAAATAATACAGATATAAGAAATACTAGTTCAATCGATAGCGAACTTGACGTGCATCCAATACATCCAATAACTCGTTGGTAATGTCCAACTTCCATTTGCGACTGGTTGTTGTAAGTTTGATTTGTGAGTTTTCATCCCACAGATCAATCATTAGGGTTTTTTCTCCTTTATAGGGTTTTAAATCTTCCGAAAGCTGATCAATTAAATGACTTGAAACATGTTCTGCTGCCAATTGCAATGTTATTTTTTTGGCGTGATTGATAAGGGTGCTTTGCAATTGCTCAAAATGCAGGAACTGAATTCTTGGTTCCCCCGTCTTGCCTGTTTCTTTATTTACCCAACCTGGGCGGACAGCGATTTTTATCCGGATAAATTGATGGATACCTATAAAATGTCGAAACCTAAGATAATCCTCACCAAAAATTCGAAATTCAAACTGATCGTGAAAATCTTCCAATTGAAACTTTGCCCAACCTTTTCCATTTTTTGTCTCCAAATGATCCACACTGTTGACAATCCCTGCCACATATACCTCTCGGTTGAGTAAGGGTGCTAAATCAGACAAAATTTCTAAACCAGCATTGGTGAACAAAGCTACTTCTCGTTTAAAATCATCCAAAGGATGACCTGAAATATAAATCCCAACGACTTCTTTCTCACGTTTCAACCGTTCGAGGTTACCCCAGGTATCACAGAAAGGGATGTTAAGCTCTTGATAGGTAGCGTCATTGATATCACCAAACAAATTCGTTTGGGCTGAATTTTCATTCTCCTGGTATTTGGCACCAAAGCGAAGGGCTTTTTCTAAAAAAAGTATGCCATCTCCATCCGGGTTAAAATATTGCGCACGATGGGCTCCTTTAAAAGAATCAAACCCTCCTGCCAAAGCAAGATTCTCCATCGCTTTTTTGTTGGCAGCACGCAAATCGACTCGCTTGGTCAAATCAAAAACCGAGGTGTAAGGAGCCTCTTTGCGATTGTCTATTATGGTCTCAACTGCCCCTTTGCCCACACCTTTGATGGCCCCCATACCAAAACGGATGGCTTGCTGTTCGTTCACCGTGAATTTGTAAAAGGATTCGTTGACATCTGGGCCCAATACTTCCAAACCCATACGACGGCATTCTTCCATAAAAAAGGTCACCTGTTTGATGTCATTCATGTTATTGGACAACACGGCAGCCATATACTCTGCGGGGTAATGTGCTTTGAGATAAGCTGTTTGATAGCCAATCCACGCATAACAGGTAGAATGTGATTTGTTGAAGGCATACGCTGCAAAAGCCTCCCAGTCCTTCCAGATTTTTTCCAAAATATCCTCAGGGTGCCCATTGGCTTTACCACCATCTATAAACTGTGGTTTGAGTTTTTGTAGTAAGGCAAAAATCTTTTTCCCCATAGCCTTGCGCAGCACATCGGCATCACCCTTAGAAAAACCCGCTAGCTTTTGTGACAAGCGCATAACTTGCTCCTGGTAGACTGTAATGCCATAGGTTTCTTTGAGATACTCCTCCATTTCTGGAAGATCGTAGGTGATTTCTTCATTTCCATTTTTACGATCTACAAAACTTGGAATATATTCCAAAGGGCCGGGGCGATACAAGGCATTCATGGCAATCAAATCAGCAAACTGCGTGGGTTTGAGATCTTTGAGATATTTTTGCATGCCTGCTGATTCATACTGAAAGATCCCCACTGTTTCGCCTCGTTGAAACAATTCGTACGTTTTTACATCATCCAAAGGAAAGGCATCTGGATCCAACTCAATCCCGTGTTTATATTTAACCAGCTTGACAGTATCTTTGATCAATGTCAGGGTCTTCAATCCCAAAAAATCCATTTTGAGCAATCCGGCATCTTCCACGACAGAATTGTCAAACTGAGTCACAAATAACTCGGAATCTTTGGCCGTTGCAACCGGGACAAATTCTGTAATGTCATCCGGGGTGATAATCACCCCACAGGCATGAATACCAGTATTTCGTAAGGATCCCTCCAAAACCTTAGCTTGCTGGATCATTTCTCCTTGTAAGCCTGATTCTTCGGCTATGGATTTAAATTCTTGGACCCGTGAATATTCGTCTGACCGCAATGTTTGTTTCAGTTCGCTTTCTGCCAAACCAAAAATCTTGGAAAGCTTCATATTGGGCAAGAGCTTAGCAATATGATCGGCTTCGTTTAATGACAAATCCAGGACCCTGGCTGTATCGCGAATCGAGGATTTAGCAGCCATGGTCCCGTAAGTAATAATTTGTGCTACTTGACTAGAGCCGTATTTTTCAATCACATAATCCATTACCTTGGTCCGACCCTCATCGTCAAAATCAATATCAATATCGGGCATACTCACGCGGTCAGGGTTGAGAAAACGCTCAAAAAGTAAGTCATACTTAATGGGATCCATATTCACAATCCCCAAACAAAAAGCCACTACCGACCCAGCTGCTGAACCCCGGCCTGGACCCACCGAAACCCCCATGTCACGGGCAGCAGCAATCAAGTCCTGAACAATTAAAAAATAGCCAGGATAACCCGTATTGGCAATAACCTCCAATTCAAAATCTAAACGTTCCACTATGGCAGCGTCCAAATTTTTATACCGCTTTTTGGCACCCTCATAGGTCAAATGTCGGAGATAGTTGTTTTCACCCTTTTTGCCGTCGGAATCATCGGCAACCAGGAAAGCCTCTGGAATCTCAAACTTGGGTAGTAACACCTCTCTGGCCAAATCATAGGCCTCGATTTTATCAACCAGCTTCTGGATGTTCAAGATGGCCTGAGGACAATCCCGAAACAACGCTTTCATTTCATCTGAAGATTTGAAATAATACTCCTGATTGGGAAAGCCAAATCGATAGCCCCGACCCCGACCGATGGGGGTGGCTTGTTTTTCTCCTTCTTTTAGGCAAAGTAAGATATCATGGGCATTGGCTTCTTCTTTGGCTACATAATAGGTATTATTGGTCGCTATAAGAGGAATCTCGAATTGCTGTGCCCAATCCATCAGTACTGCATTGGCACGATCTTCATCCTCCTGTCCATGCCGCATCAATTCGATGTACAGGTCCGAACCAAATTCACCCTGCCACCACAATAAGGCTTCCTTGGCTTGGGTCTCCCCTACATTCAGAATTTTTGCAGGGACTTCCCCATACATGTTCCCTGTCAATACAATCAAATCTGCTTTATAACGCCTGACGATTTCTTTGTCAATTCGCGGCACGTAATAGAAGCCGTCTGTATACGCCAGGGAAGTCATTTTAATCAGATTCTGATAGCCTTTTTTGTTTTTTGCCAAAAAGACTATTTGGTATCCATCGTCTTTGCGGGTTCGGTCTCGGTGATTATCACACACATAAAATTCACAGCCAATGATAGGTTTTATTTGTTCTTCAGGTGACGCTTCTTTGTTGTGGTTTTTGATGGCCTTGACAAAATGAAAAGCACCCATCAGATTGGCGTGATCAGTAATAGCCAATGCAGGCATTTTATTGGCAGCAGCGGCGGCCACCAATTGTGACACTCGGGAGGTGGCTTGCAATACGGAAAACTGCGTGTGGTTGTGTAAGTGTGCGAAGGGTGCCTCGGCCAGTTGAGTGAGAGCGGCTTGGGAGACCGGTTCAACCGTCACTCCTTGGGGAGCCTGAATTAGTGCTTGAGAGGCTGCCTTTAGATTTTGATGCGCCAACCCCAACAATCTTATCCCTTCTGGAAATGCTTCTTGCAAAGGTGCAGCACTGTCCTGTCCCGTAAGCGCTGGCGGATGAATCTGTTTTTGACGTAACAATTCTAGAAAAGCGCGCGTCGTCGCTTCTACATCTGCCGTCGCGTTATGGGCTTCTTCAAATGATTCCTGAAACAGGAAATCATAAAGCTCACTGAGGGTAGGGAGTTTAAATTTTCCCCCACGACCTCCAGGCAATTGACACAAACTTGCTGTTTCTTCAGTACACGTATCGATAAAAGAACAACCCTCCAAGGGGTCATTGCCTATCACACGGTGGAATTCGGCCCCCATAATGTTGCGGTCAAAATTGATATTGTGACCTACGATATAAGAACTACGGGCCAATACGCTAGAAAAAGCCTCCAACACTTGGAACAAGGGCACCCCTTGCTTCACTGCCAATGCCGTAGAAATACCGTGTACTTGTTCTGATTCATAGGGAATAGTAAAGCCTTCTGGCTGTATCAAAAAGGCTTGTTGCTCCAAACACTGACCCGAGGCATCGTGCAATTGCCAAGCAATTTGAATACATCTTGGCCAGTTGTCACTATCTGTTAAAGGCGCATCCCAACGCTTGGGCAAACCCGTAGTTTCCGTATCAAATATCAAATACATAAAACGAAAATACCTTTTCCCCACGGCATGCGGAAAAGTCAGGAAAAGGATTTATCAACGATTTGCAGAAAAATATAAACGCTCGTTTTTTGTACCTTTCCCAAAAAAGGAAAAGAAAAATGCCGTTGTTGGAATTTACTTCCAAAGGAATCTATTGCGCTGCCGCGGATGTGTATCTTGACCCCTGGAAAAAGGTCCCCAAGGCCCTTATTACCCATGGGCACTCCGATCACGCGCGCTGGGGGCACCAACAGTACATTACCCATAATGAAAATGTACCCATCATCCGTCACCGTCTGGGCAAGATTGCCGTAGCTGGAAAAGCCTATGGAGAGCGCTTTACCATCAATGGGGTACGGTTTTCATTTCACCCTGCTGGTCATGTACCGGGTTCTGCCCAAATACGGGTGGAACATCAAGGTGAAGTTTGGGTTTTTACCGGCGATTATAAACTAGAAAATGATGGTATTTCCACCCCTTTTGAGCCCGTTCGTTGCCACAGCTTTATCACTGAATGCACATTTGGTTTGCCCGTATTTGACTGGCAAAGTCCGAAGCAAATACATCAAGAAATTAATACTTGGTGGGCAGCCAATCAAGCCCAAGGTATTACCAGCCTGCTGATGGGCTATTCCCTGGGCAAAGCCCAACGTTTGTTGAAACACCTCGACCCCAGCATTGGTAAAATATTTACCCATGGCGCCACAGAAAAGATGACGGAAGTATTACGGACACAAATCGATTTCCCAGAAACGCATCTTATCCATCGGGAAACCGAAAAAAAGGATATCGCTGGACAATTGGTGTTGGCCCCACCCGCCGTGATGGGGAGTGCCTGGGCCAAAAAACTGGGCAAGATCAGTACTGGCTATGCCTCAGGCTGGATGGCTTTTCGTGGGGCCCGCCGTCGGAGAGCCGTCGACAAGGCCTTTGTTCTTTCGGACCATGCGGATTGGAAAGGACTCTTGCAAGCCATCAAAGCTACAGGTTGTGAAAATGTAATCACTACCCATGGTTATACTGATATTTTTGCGCAATACTTGAGAGAAAACGGATGGAATGCCCGGACCGAAAAAACACAGTACGAGGCTGAAACACCTGAAACTTCACTGGCCGAATGAGAGCTTTTGCCCAACTGATCAATGCCTTGGATAGTACCAACAGCACCAATCAGAAAGTGGGACTGTTGGCTGACTATTTTCAGACAGCCAACAGTTCAGATGCGCTCTGGGCCGTGGCTTTGCTCTCTCATCGTCGACCCGCCAGACCCATTACCACCACACTACTGCGCCAATGGGCCGCCGAACAGGCTAACCTATCCCCATGGCTGTTTGAAGAATCCTATCACATTGTGGGTGACCTGGCCGAAACCATCGCCCTTCTTGTTCCACAAACCCAAAAACAATCACAGACTTCTCTCACCCACGTGATTGAAAATATCCAACAACTCAAAGCCAAATCCGAAATAGAAAAAAAAGCCTTTATCCTTGAACAATGGCAACAGCAATCTGTCACCGAACGATTTGTCTTTAATAAAATCCTGACCGGGGGCTTCCGCATAGGTATAAGCCAAAAACTGATGACCCGAGCGCTAGGCAAAGCCCTAGACTTAGAGGAAAATATTTTGGCACACCGCCTTATGGGACAGTGGACGCCCGAAACTACAACCCTCCAAGCCCTGTTGATTGATCCCAAAGAAAGTGACCAACTCAGTCGGCCCTACCCCTTTTACCTGGCTTATGCCGTGGAAGCGGATTTCTTTGAAAAAAACAAAGTGACCGACTACAACGTCGAACACAAATGGGACGGCATGCGGGGGCAACTTATCGTAAGAGAAGAGCAAGTGTTTCTTTGGAGTCGTGGAGAAGAGCTCATTACTGATAAGTTCCCTGAGCTGGCAGTTTTTGCCCAAAGCCTACCCAGTGGTACGGTGTTGGACGGAGAGATTTTGCCCTACCCCAATGGTCAAATTGGGCATTTTAACGACCTGCAAAAGCGTATTGGCAGAAAAACTGTGGGTGCCAAGCTACTGGCAGCTATCCCAGTACGTTTTATGACCTACGACCTTTTGGAATGGGAAGGCGTTGATTGGCGAGCGTACCCCTTAGCCCAGCGACAAAAACAACTCAAAAAACTATATCATACCTATGGAGATGGCCTTCCATGGGAGCATTCCATTGTTCGCCATTTTTCTAGTTGGCAAGCCGTTGCTGATGAAAGAGACAGAGCCGAAGTCATGCGATCAGAGGGATTGATGCTCAAAAAAGCCGATGCTCCGTATGAAGTAGGTCGTAAAAAAGGGGCCTGGTGGAAATGGAAATCAGACCCAAAAACCATCGATGCAGTACTCACCTATGCTATGCGCGGACATGGACGGCGCACCAATCTTTATACGGACTATACTTTTGGGCTTTGGCATCAGGGGGCCTTGGTTACTTTTGCCAAGGCTTATTCTGGACTAACTGACAAAGAAATTCGCGAAGTAGATCGATTTGTCAAACAAAATACGCTAAACCGTTTTGGTCCCGTCCGAGAGGTCTTGCCACAACTGGTATTTGAAATTGCTTTTGAAGGTATTGCCCCCTCCACAAGGCACAAAAGTGGTGTGGCCGTACGCTTTCCGAGGATCTTACGTTGGCGGTACGACAAAAAAATTGAAGATGCCAACAGCTTAGAAGATGTAAAAAAACTGATCTCATGACAGCACCCAAAAATGTCAAAGCGTGGTTTGCTGCCCAAAAATGGAAACCCCTCCCTTTTCAACTACAATGCTGGGAGACTTATGCAGGGGGTAAAAGCGGATTTGTCAACGCCCCTACGGGTAGTGGCAAGACCTATGCGTTGTGGGGTGGGATTGTTCAACAAGCGATTGATAACCCACCCAAAAAAGGATTACAAGCCCTTTGGATTACCCCATTGAAAGCTTTGGCCGTTGAGATCCAACAAACAACAGAACGCTTAAGTACAGCATTCAATCCCGAATGGAAAGTCGATCTTCGGACAGGGGACACAACCGCTGGGCAGCGAAGCAAACAACGTAAAAAACCCAATTTTGGCTTGGTCACCACCCCCGAAAGCCTGCATCTACTGCTGGGCAGTAAAGACCATCAAAAATATTTTGCCAATCTGGGGTGTATTGTCATCGACGAATGGCACGAACTGATGGGTTCCAAAAGAGGCGTTCAAATAGAACTGGCTTTGGCTTATCTAAAATCCTTTTTACCACACCTACAAGTATGGGGTATATCGGCTACCATTGGCAACCTGGATTTGGCACAAGAAATCCTTTTAGGCGATGCTGCTGTTGAGGCTGTACGCATTGTTTCGAAACGCAAAAAAAACATCAAAGTAAAATCCCTGGTTCCCAAAAATATGGAACGTTTTCCCTGGCGGGGTCATTTGGGTTTACACTTGCTGCCCGAAGTGGTCAAGGTTGTACGACGCTCTCGCTCCACCCTTGTCTTCACCAATACCCGGGCGCAATGCGAAATTTGGTTTCAACGTTTGCTTGAAGCGCATCCTGATTGGGCGGGTCAAATGGCCATGCACCATGGCAGTATGAACAAAGAAACACGTCTGTGGGTAGAAGATGCTCTGCGTAATGAGGCACTGAAACTTGTGGTCTGTACATCAAGCTTGGACTTGGGTGTTGATTTTAGTCCTGTCGAAAGTTGTATTCAAGTTGGAAGTCCCAAAGGCGTCGGACGTTTTTTACAGCGTGCCGGCCGGAGTGGGCACCGTCCAGGTGCGGCCAGTGTGATTTATTTTTTACCCACCCATGCTATGGAGCTTATCGAAGCCCTGGCCCTTCAAACCGCTATTAAAATTGATAGTATTGAAGACCGCGTTCCCTACCTGAATAGCTATGACGTCTTGTTGCAATTTTTAATGACCTTGGCCGTAGGTGACGGATTCATTCCGCAACAGGTCTTTGCCATTGTAAAAAGCACCTTTTGTTATCAAACGCTGGATCAGAACACATGGCAATGGTGTTTGAATTTTATACGGCAGGGCAGTCAAAGTTTGGAACATTATGACGAGTACAAGAAAATCACCGTGGACGAAACAGGTCGCTACCGTGTAGCCAACCGCAGCATTGCCATGCGACACCGAATGACGATTGGCACCATCGTCAGTGATGCCGACCTGTTGGTCAAATACCAAAAAGGAGGATTTATCGGAACCATAGAAGAGTGGTTTGTCGCCAAATTGGTTCCAGGGGATGTATTTACTTTCGCTGGGAAAAACTTGGAACTGATTAAAATTCAAAACAACCAAGTACTGGTTAAAAAATCAAAAGCCAAAAAAGCCAAAATTCCAGCATGGATGGGCGGAAGAATGAGTTTTAGCGCCCATTTGAGTGCATTGTTACGCGAAACGTTTTACCAGATTGAAACTGTCGAAAGTAAAGAAAGACAAGCGCTGAAACCCGTTTTAGAACAACAAAAAATGCAGTCCATACTCCCAAAGCCCAATGAATTATTAATAGAAACCTTTCCTTCCCGAGAGGGCTATCACGCCGTCTTCTATCCTTTTGAGGGCTATGCCATTCATATGGCCATGGCTAGCATTGTCTCCTACCGGCTGAGCTTGCTAGCTCCTACTAGTTTTAGTTTGGCATACAATGATTATGGTTTTGAGCTGCTGTCCGATACACCCGTAGATATCGAAGGTTTGTTAGACAACGAGCTGCTCAGCCCACAAGATGTCATCCCTGATCTGCGAACGGGCATCAACGTTTCGGAAATGGCGCGTCGAAAGTTTCGAGATATCGCCGTTATAGGGGGGTTGGTTTTTCAAGGCACACCCAGTCAACCCATCAAGAGTAAACATTTACAATCCAGTTCTCAGTTGTTCTACGAGGTCTTTAAAGACTATGAACCCGACAACCTACTCTATCAACAGGCTTTGGAAGAAACCTTTGAGCACGGCATGGAACAGGGCCGACTATTACAGGCTTTTGAACGTATGAACCAGCAAGAGATATGTTGGATCCAAACGCACCAACCCACCCCCTTTTCTTTCCCGTTGATTACCGACCGATTGCGGGGGAAAATGTCCTCCGAATCTGTGGAAGACCGCATTCAAAAAATGTATTTGCAACTGGAAAAAGACAGTGCATCATGACTGTAAATATTGCCCAACAAACCTTTGAATTACTCCCCCAAGGGGCGGTTTATTGGCCGGAACAAAAAGCCTTGTTGTTAGCCGATATTCACCTGGGAAAAGTCGCTCATTTTCGAAAAAATGGCTATGCAGTCCCGACACAAATTCAATTTACCTTTTACCAAAAAATGGAACAGTTGCTGGGACAGTGCCACACGAAACGTATCTTTTTTCTAGGCGATCTATTCCATAGTGACCGCAATACCGAATGGGACCGATTTGTCGCTTGGAACCAAAGCATCCCCCAACAAACGATTTTGGTCAAAGGAAACCATGACATTCTACCCAAAACCGCACTGCAACAAAGTGGAATGCAAGTGGTCCCCGAATGGATTGAAACAAATCTATTACTAACGCATTACCCAGAAGTACGCGCGCCATACTTTAACTTTTGTGGGCATCTGCATCCGGGCGTACGGCTACAAGGACTCGGCCGGCAACGCCTGAAAGTCCCTTGCTTTTTTCACCAACCCCAGCAAATGATCTTACCAGCCTTTGGTGATTTTACAGGTCTCCATCTGCTGCAAGCCAAAGCTGTAGATCGGGTATATGCATTGACAGGGGAACGGGTGGTGGAAGTTAAGACGGTTAATTAATTTAGCGCGTTTAATTTCACCTTGAATAGGTTTGAGCGTTGTAAAAAATTAACTTTGCTAAAAAAAGAATTGCCGGACTTCCCACTACACCAATTTAACGATGCCTTAGGGCAAAAAGCCCTGACTGAAGCTTCGTCTAAAAAGCTACCCTTTCGGGTAAAGGGTCTTGTGGGTTCGGGACAAACCCTAGCCTTGGCCGCTTCATTCAAACACCAGCCTCGGAGTTTGGTTTGGGTTTTGGAACAGGCCGAACAAGCTGCCTACTACCTCAATGACCTGGAAGAACTCCTCGGCAATACCGATGTACTTTTCTTCCCTGCCAGTTACCGCCAAGCCTATGTTAGCGAAGCCACCGACAACGCCAATGTTTTACTTCGAGCAGAAGTACTGCGCAAACTGACCAACAGCAAACGAGCCCGTATCATTGTTACCTATCCGCAAGCTATTTTTGAAAAAGTTATCTCCCAGCACACCCTTAAGAAAAATACCCTAAAGGTTCAAAAAGGCACCGCTTTGAATTTGGATTTTATCAATGAAACCCTTTTTGAATATGGCTTTGAACGAGCCGATTTTGTGACAGAACCAGGTACCTTTTCTGTTAGAGGGGGTATTATTGATGTGTTTTCCTATGCCAATCAACACCCCTATCGGATTGAATTTTTTGGAGATGAAGTCGAAAGCCTACGGAGTTTTGACGTACGGACGCAATTGTCCATACAACACTATGACCAAATCGAACTGCTGCCCAATACCTCTTCCATCAACTTTACGGACAAAAGAAAAACGCTTCTGGACTTGCTTCCAGAAGACCATTCGGTAATCTTCCAAAATCTAGACGCCTGCTGTGACCGATTGGACAGCTTATTTGAAAAAGCCACACAACAGTATGACAAGCTAGAAACCACTACCCAGTTTCCTCCAGAAACGCTGTTTTGTTCTGCTCAAGAATGGCACTCAACCTTGCCCAATCGTTCTGTCCTTCTGTTTGACAATGCAGAACAACTTCCCACCCAAGTCCAATTGACTTTCCAACAACAGCCGCAACCTGCTTTTAACAAAAAGTTTGATGTACTGGTTACCCACCTGAATGCCAATCATCAAAAAGGCTGGACCAACTATTTGTGTTGCACCAATGAACAACAGGTCAAACGATTTCATGATATTTTTCAGGAAATGGAGGAAACAGTACACTACCAGACATTGGTTTGCCCATTGTTTGAAGGGTTTGAAGATCCAGAAGCCCAAGTTGCTGTTTTTACAGATCATCAAATTTTTGATCGATACCACAAATACCGTGTCAAATCACAGGGCACCAAATCGGATGCACTTACCTTACAAGAGCTTACCTTAATGGAAATAGGGGATTACGTAACCCATATGGATCACGGCATTGGCAAATTTGGTGGCTTGCAACATATTGACGTAGAGGGCAAAAAACAAGAAGCCATCAAATTGGTTTACGGAGAGGGCGATGTGTTGTATCTCAGCATCCATGCCCTACACAAAATCAGTAAGTTTAACGGTAAGGATGGTAAGATCCCTAAGCTTTACAAACTAGGTTCCAAAGCTTGGAAAACCCTCAAACAAAAAACCAAAAAACGGGTTAAGGAAATTGCCTTTAACCTCATCCAATTATATGCTGAAAGACGCAAAAAAATTGGTTATGCATACGCGCCAGACAGTTATCTCCAATGGGAATTAGAAGCTTCGTTTTTGTATGAAGACACCCCCGACCAAGAAAAGGCCACAGCCGATATAAAGGCTGATATGGAAAGTGAACGCCCCATGGATCGATTGGTTTGCGGTGATGTGGGCTTTGGAAAAACAGAAGTGGCCGTTCGGGCAGCTTTTAAGGCTGTTGATAATAGCAAACAAGTAGCCGTTCTGGTACCCACAACCATTTTAGCCTTTCAGCATTTTAAAACCTTCAGTAACCGACTTAAAAATCTACCTGTTCGGGTTGACTATCTCAATCGCTTTCGAACAGCCAAAGACCGTAAAGCCATTTTAGAAGACCTCAAATTTGGGAAAATCGATATTCTCATCGGTACCCATCAGATAGCAGGAAAGGCGATTGAATACGCAGACTTGGGCTTACTTATTGTCGATGAAGAACAAAAATTTGGTGTGGCGGTTAAAGAAAAAATACGCTCCCTCAAAAAAAACATTGATGTACTAACCCTTACAGCAACTCCCATTCCCAGAACCTTACAATTCAGTCTTATGGCAGCAAGGGATTTGTCTGTTATTGCCACGCCACCCCCCAACCGCTACCCGATACAAAGCGAGGTTGTTCGATTCAATGAACATACTATCCGAGATGGTATTATTTATGAATTACAAAGGGGTGGTCAAGTTTATTTTGTACACAATCGAGTTGATAGCATACAAGAAGTCGCAGACATGATCCAACGCCTGGTACCTGATGCCAGAATAGGAATTGGTCATGGACAAATGGATGGTGATAAACTGGAAAAAACCTTACTTAAATTTTTAGCAGGGCAATACGATATTTTGGTGGCAACCACTATTATTGAGAATGGTTTGGATGTCCCCAATGCCAACACCATCTTCATCAATAATGCCAATAATTTTGGCTTAAGTGACTTGCACCAAATGCGCGGTCGTGTGGGACGAAGTAATAAAAAAGCATTTTGTTATTTCATGACCCCCCCCCTATCGGCCATGACTTCGGATGCCCAAAAGAGAATCCAGACCATCACTCAATACGCCGAACTGGGATCAGGAATTCAAATTGCAAAAAAAGACCTGGAAATTCGAGGGGCTGGAGATTTATTAGGTGGCGAACAAAGTGGTTTTATCAACGATATTGGTTTTGACGCCTATCAGAAAATTCTGGAAGAAGCCCTCACGGAATTAAAAGACAACGAATTCAAAACACTGTTTGAACAAGAACGCAACACACAAGATCGTTTTGTAGCCGATGTACAATTGGATACAGATATGGAAATCATGTTGCCCGATCACTACGTCAATAGTGTCAAAGAGCGTCTCACATTGTACAACCAACTCAGTCAACTAAAAAAAGAAGAAGAGCTGACGACTTTTGAAAAAAATCTAGAAGATCGATTTGGCCCCCTTCCTGATCCGACTACAGCACTGTTGAATAGTGTACGAGTCAAATGGGCTGCAGCCCAATTGGGACTTGAACGCTTGGTTATTAAAAACAATAAATGCGTGGGCTATTTTATTGCACAAGAAAAGCATCCGTTTTATGAATCCTTGCGGTTTCAGCATACCCTTAACCAAATGCAAGCGCCGGGGCAAGTGCTACAAATCAAACAAAAAGAAACCCGACAGGGGATGCGGCTTATACTGATTATTCCCAGCGTCGAAACGACCACCACACTGTTGGATCAGCTTACAGAACTCATAAATCCTACAGCGACTTCAGATTCTTGATCACTTCAAAAGCAATGTTGACTGCACTTTCATCCATCAAAATGGTGAATTCATTTGAGGTAGATATGACTTCCTTGATATTGACCCCCTCCCAGGACAAACGTTGAAAAATAAAATAATATATCCCAGGAATCTGTACGTTTTCGGTGGGTAGTTTGACTGTAATAGCCGACAGATTTTCTTCCTTATCTAGACATACCTCAGCATGAAAAATCGAATCTACAATAGGTATCAGATTTTGACTGATTATAATGTTGCACTCGCCGACACCCCGCGAAGAAGTGTAAAAAGCATTGGGTTCATTTTTTATTTGATCCAAAAACTTGGCTTGGGCCAAAAGAAGCGAGTCTGATATTTTAAAACAATAATCCGCCAAAGAAGAACGCACAGTTATGTCCCCTAAATTTTTTAATACCCGAACAATTTTATGTGTCGATAAAAATTCTTGACTATCTGAAATACGTTTTAAAGCCATCACTATGGCACCGCTTTTGGCCGATTTCTTTAGTGATCTTTCAATTTCAGGCTGAATTTCTCGGGCAAGAGAGGTAAGATTAATAATGCCTTGAGACAAGGCACTCATCAGGAAGGGCTTAGTCTTTATGTAGTCTAAAACTTCGGACGCAATGGTCTTCATTGTTGTTATTTTTCACAAATATATAAAAATATAACATTTTGTGAATTTTATGAATTTCCGTCAAAAGCATAGAACGCATTTTCAATGTGATTGACTTCCCATTTGCCATCGAGTCGAAGAACAGCCACAATATCAAATCGAACCGAGACGTCCAATTCGTTTTCTTGGACAAACTGATTGGCAGCAAGGGTCAATAAGGCTATTTTCTTTTTTGTTATAAAGGTCTCGGGATCTCCAAACAACGTACTGGTACGACCTTTTACCTCAACAATAATCAACGTTTTTTCGTGCAGTGCAATGATGTCTACCTCTGCCTTGAGATAGCGATAATTTCGCTTAAGTATTTTGAATTGTTTTCTTTTTAAATAGTAAACAGCATAATTTTCGGCTGCTTTGCCAAAGTATTGGGCATCCATGGGTTTTGTATTTGGGTTCAGCTAAAGTTAGGGATTTCTTGTCACTGCCCCCCTTTAAATTCTTATTTTTGGTCAAATTTTGCGAAATGGCCAAACAATTTGACCGAC
Organism: Flavobacteriaceae bacterium; assembly: GCA_049890035.1. Lineage (GTDB taxonomy): Bacteria > Bacteroidota > Bacteroidia > Flavobacteriales > Flavobacteriaceae > UBA11891. The sequence continues at coordinate 15,313 of JBMHCG010000052.1, forward strand.
ATACTATCACAGCGGCCCTTCCTTACACCAATGGACCCGTCCATATTGGACATCTGGCAGGGGTCTATGTCCCTGCGGATATCTATGCTCGGTACTTACGAGCCCGAGGAAAAGAGGTTGCCTTTATTTGCGGGAGTGACGAACACGGAGTGGCCATTGCCATCAAAGCAAAAAAAGAAGGTAAAAGTCCCAAAGAAATTATAGATACCTACGATTCAATCATTCGAAAATCCTTTTCAGACTTTGGTATTTCATTTGATAACTATTCCCGTACATCGGCTCCTATCCATTATCAAACAGCCACCGATTTTTTTAAAGTACTCTTAGAAAAAGATGAATTTGTTGAAAAAATCTCTGAACAACTATATGACCCTCAAGCCAAGGCTTTTTTGGCAGATCGTTTTGTAACGGGTACCTGTCCGCATTGCTCGCACTCAGAAGCCTATGGAGATATTTGTGAAGCCTGTGGGATTTCCTTAAATGCTACGGATCTCATAGCCCCAAAGTCCACACTTTCTGGTGCCAAGCCCACTTTAAAAAAGACCAAGCATTGGTTTTTGCCCTTGGATCGCTACGAATCCTTTATCAAAAATTGGGTACTGGAAAAACACCGAAACGACTGGAAGCCCAATGTCTATGGACAAGTCAAATCATGGGTGGATACAGGTTTGCAAGCCCGGGCAGTTACCAGAGACCTGGACTGGGGTATCCCCGTCCCTGTTCAAGGAGCTGAAGGAAAGGTCCTCTACGTCTGGTTTGACGCCCCCATAGGGTATATCTCTGCCACCAAAGAATGGGCCGCTGATAAAGGGGTAAATTGGGAACCCTTTTGGAAAGATTCCAATACCCAACTGGTTCATTTTATTGGAAAGGATAATATCGTTTTTCACTGCATCATTTTCCCAAGTATGCTTCAGGCGCACGGGGATTATATTTTACCCGACAATGTTCCAGCAAATGAGTTTCTCAATCTTGAAGGTCAAAAAATATCTACTTCAAAGAATTGGGCTGTTTGGTTACATGAATACCTCGAAGAATTCCCCAATCAACAAGATGTCCTTCGTTATGTTCTCACTGCCAATGCACCAGAAACCAAAGACAATGACTTCACTTGGAAAGAATTTCAGGCTCGAAACAACAATGAACTAGTGGCTATCTATGGTAATTTTGTTAATCGTGTCAGTGTATTAATCCATAAATACTACGACGGCTATTGTCCCAAAGGAGCTAATTTGCTGGAACAGGATCAAAAAACACTTTCTGAATTACCGCATTTGGCTCAAAAAATAGAGGTCGCTATAAGCAGCTATAAATTTCGAGAGGCCAGCCAATTAACCCTCCAAATGGCACGTTTGGGAAACAAGTATTTGGCCGATGAAGAACCCTGGAAGCAAATCAAAAACAACCCCGACCGCGTGGCAGCAATTATGTATACTGCTCTACAAATCACTGCCTACTTGGCTCTTTATTCGGAACCAATCCTGCCGCACACTGCTGAAAAACTACAACACAGCTTGCAATTAAAAAACTGTCGATGGGATGCTTTTAATACGACTTTCATACCGCCAATTGATGAAGATCAATACATACAAGCCTGTGGTCTTTTGTTTGAAAAAATAGAAGATAGTAGTATCGAAACACAACTGAATAAACTACATCAAAGTAAGCTCGCTATGAAGGAGAATAAAAAGATCGAAGGAAAGGCACTAATTGATTTTGAAAGTTTTAAAAAAATAGAGCTTCGTGTCGGTGTCATCAAGGCGGCACAAAAAGTTCCAAAAACAGACAAACTCATTCAATTTGAAGTTGACTTAGGCTTTGAAGTACGTACGATTGTTTCGGGTATCGCTGAACATTATGAACCCTCGGAAGTAATTGGAAAAAAAGTTACAGTTCTAGTCAATTTGGCACCTCGGAAAATTCGTGGTGTTTTGAGTCAAGGCATGCTGTTGCTGGCTGAAAATTCAGAGGGAAAGCTTATCTTCATGAGTCCCGAATCGGATGCAGAAGCTGGATCTGAAATTAGTTAGCCCTTGTTATCCATTGCATTTGATCCTATCTATCGCTTGCCACTTCCCGAACGGCACCGTTTCCCAATGGATAAATACGAGTTGCTTCCTAAGCAATTACTTCACGAAGGTATCTGTCAAATAACTGACTTCTATAGCCCACAAAAAGCACCCCTGGAAACAGTAACAGCCATCCACGACCCCTACTATGTAGAACGACTTCTCCACGAGGAACTCACATCCAAGGAAATACGACAGATTGGATTTCCGCTTAGCACGCAGCTTATCGAAAGAGAATTTGTTATTGCTGGAGGAACCCTCTGGGGATGTCACCAAGCACTAGAAAAAAAAATCGCCTTCAATATTGCTGGAGGCACGCACCACGCTTTTAGTGATCGCGGGGAAGCATTTTGTTTGTTAAATGATCAAGCCATAGCTGCACAATATTTATTGGACAAGGGAATCGTAAATAAGATCGCCATCATTGACTTGGATGTCCATCAAGGAAATGGAACGGCTGCGATTTTCAAAGCCGATACACGTGTTTTTACTTTTTCTATGCACGGTAGCAAAAACTATCCCTTCCGGAAAGAGAACAGTGACTGGGATATTGCGTTGGAAGACGGAACAAATGATGCTGCCTATTTGGGGATTTTAAAAAAAAACCTGCCTGAATTATTAGATAAACAAAAGCCTGAATTTGTCTTTTATTTATCCGGTGTTGATGTACTGGCCACAGACAAACTAGGTCGTTTAGGAATGACTCTGGCAGGGAGCAAAGAGCGGGATCGCATAGTAATGGAAGCCTGTATGCAGAGGAATATTCCTATACAGTGCAGTATGGGAGGGGGGTACTCTGAATCACTAAAAACTATCATAGAAGCACACGCCAACACCTACCGAGCAGCCTACGAACTTTACTGTTAACTTCTCCGCCAGGTACTACTTTTCAAGTTCAATGCCGCCAAAACCACATCTTTACGACTAATCTGTCCAACTAGTTTTCCTCTTTCCATAACGGGATATCGACGGCGACTCGATTTGGAAAACAATGAAGCAGCCTCAAACAAACTTTTTGAAGCCTCAATGGTATCAACTGAAACGGTCATGAAATTCCGAACGGATTTGTCTAAGATGGGCATGTTAAAATACCTGCTTTCTGAAATTTCTTTCATACAATCAGCTTCAGATATCACCCCTATAAGCTTTCCCGCATCATTCACAACAGGCCCCCCAGAAATGCGATATTTCACAAAATTTTGCATTACTTCGTGTATGCTTTGATCGGGATGAAAAACTACCAAATTTTGACACATTATATCTTTGACCAACAAATGTGGGGCCTTGGTTTGCGCTTTTTGCGCACGCGCTCCTTGAAAACTTTTCACTGCCATAATTTCCAACTCTTTAAATATTTTTAATAATATACACTATTTTGTGAGATAATGATATTTAATTATACGATTTTATCAATATATCAATGAATGATTTGCGTATTTCATATTCAAACAAGGCCCCAATTGGAATTTTAGGCTGCGGTTGGTTGGGAACTGCTTTGGCCAAAGAACTCCTCGAGCAGGGTTTTAAAGTTCGGGGAACAGTAAGGAAACCCGAAAAGATGCAAGCCCTTCAAAAACTTGGTGTTGATTGTTTTCAATTGAATTTAGAAGAAACCAAATTGACAGGAAACATTGCTTTTTTTGATCGCTTGCATTCCCTTATCGTATGCATCCCCCCAGGATTACGCAAAAACCCCAGCACGAATTTTATCAAAAAAATAGAAATGCTGCTGCCTTATATTGATCCCGATACCATGGGCAAAACTATTTTGACAAGCAGCATTTCTGTCTATGGACCGATTCGTGGAACCGTCGATGAAACGACAACGCCCCTCCCTAGGACTGAAAGTGGAAAGCAGTTACTGGTAGTCGAAAATCTTCTCACTGAATTTTTTGGGAACAAGATGATCAAGCTGCGCTTGGGTGGTCTAATCAGTAAAGACAGACACCCTATTTATTCACTTGCTAAAAAAGAAATCGTCCAAGCTTCGGCCCCTGTGAATTTGATACATCAAACAGATGCGGTCAATGCAATTATTACGATTTTGCAGCAGCCAAACAAAGAATCTCTTTACAATATAGTAGCCCCTTTTCACCCTTCTAAAAAAACCTACTATTCACAACTCGCTAATCAGTGGCAACTTTCCCTTCCAAACTTCACTAAAGGAGGTGCCAATAACAAACGTATTAGCAGCAATCGATTTCTTTCTGAGTATAGTTATGTGTTTAAGGTTGAAAAATTGTTAATAGAATAAAGCCCTTATCATCCAGAACAATTTAAGAATCAACTACTTTTATAATGAGGTATGTCTGATAAACAACTACATACAATTTGCGTTCGTATTTTGGGTTTGTTGAAAACCTCAAAACTTGAATACCTCAAAACAGCTGACGGTCAGCACCCCACCGACACACAACGTTTCCTTCACAAACAAGCCCGTTTGAGACATCATTTTTTTCAAGACCTTGAATTGCAGTTGCGTTCCTTCTTCAAAGAAAATGAAACGTTCCATTTAGCTGGAATTCAAATGGAGCAACGGCTGGTTGCCTCCTTACAAGATAGCCAAAAAACTTCCCTAGAAAACTGTCTTGAGATTGACAGTGAAATTCAAAACCTGCTGAATGAAATTGCTGAAGAGCCATTGGATCTAGACGAACTCAGTAAAACACTCTCAGAAACTATTATTAGTTTAGAAAAACTCACCCAACCTATGCCCACTAAGAAGCAAACTTGGATTTAGTTTTCTTCTGCTATCAAAGGAGTTTCTTTAGCAATGCTCAAAATTCGATTCAGAAACGAATTATAATGTCTGTACAAAGTATCTAAGGCACCGTCTAACTTTTCATATTGTTCTGTAGCTGCATAAAACTTAGCTTTTTGGGCTTGCATTTGTACTACCTTCAAACGGCTTCTTACCGGATAAATATCAAAAATTTCTGGGAATTTGGAATTGGAAAACACCCGGGTTTGGAATTCCAATCCAGAAAGAAACACGCCCATCCCTTTGCTGTTCATTTTTGAAAGATCTTCAAATTGGGAACACCAGCGGTTCAATTGTTTCCACTCTTCAATTTCAAGATTCGAATAAAAGTTTGCAGGTACTTCAACCAACTTGGGAAGGCTCTTTTTGAAGTCAATGGATAAGGTACTGGAAGGGGTGGACACTACGGTCAATTGGGATTCTTGTGGAGACTGACATGAAACCAAAAAAAACACTAGCCACCGAGAGAGAGTCGCTTTCATAAATCAAAAATACGGCTTCCTTTCAAAAATTGGGTAGGCTATTTAAACGAAGTAATAAGATGGTGAAAAACAACACCTGCAACAAATATAAATGATGAAAAAACCAACCCCCCAGATGAACTTTTGAAAAATGAAAAACGAATTGTAAAGGCAATGCAACAAAAAACCAACCAATATAATTTTGTAAAGGAGCTAGTCCTTGATCAAATTGCCAAAAGTCAAGAGTGGGTGCTATGGGCTCAATGAGTACATCTAAAAAAAGCATCAATCCGGTAGCTACTAGTGAGCGAACCCACACGTTCTCAAACAATTCTCGTGCGATCATCCCTGTACATGTGACTACAATGACCCAGTTCGCTCCGATCAACCAAGGAACCCCCATAAACTTAGGGCCTAACATTTCACCGTATTGATACTGGCCAAAAATAAGCCCTTTATTGACTCCAAGCCACTCTGTTAGCATCCCGACAAAAAAGCAAATCAGAACAACCCCCAAAAATCTGCGCTCTTTATATCCTTGCCCAAGCAGCAACACAAAAGAAACGCCCAGATTTATTGGTGTGGCTTCAATAAACCATTGTGCATCCCCATAAATAATCCCTAAAATACCTGAAACGTGAAACAACCAAATCAGAATAACGGAAATAGTGTACTGGGAAAGCGGAATGGGACTAAACATGGGGCATAGGGATCAATTCTGATGCAATTTTTGCCGATAACAGACAGAGTGGAATACCGCCCCCTGGATGAACACTCCCCCCGCAAAAAAATAAATTTTTGAAACGGGTTGAAAAATTGGGATGGCGTAAGAAAGCACTCATACGACTATTACTTGAAGACCCATATAAAGCCCCGCGAAAAGAAGCTGTTTTTTCAGCTATTAAGGGCGGAGATAAAACACTTTCAACTTCAATTAAATCTTCCAAATGGCAATTCAAAAGCCTATTTACTTTTTGGATAACAGCTTCTCTAGTTTGGGATATCAGTGTTTCCCAATCTTGGCCATAGTCTGCCGGTGCATTAATCATTACAAACCAGTTCTCACATCCCTCAGGTGCATCTTGAGGAATATCTTTGGAGGTAATATTGACATAAATAGTTGGATCTGCAATGAGTGTTTTTTCCTTAAAGATGGCTTGAAATTCCCTCTGGTAGTCTGTAGAAAAAAAAATGTTGTGCAGATTCAACTGCGGGAATGTTTTTCGAATACCCCAATAAAATATCAACGCAGAACTAGAGCGTTCTTGCTTTAAATACAGCTCGGGGGCTTTGTGCCCAGCCAATAAAGCGCGATAGGTTGGCACAACATCCCCATTACAAACAACTACATTTGAAGGTATCATTTCTCCTTGTGAGCGTATCCCCTGACAACGGTTCCTGTTCACAACCAATTCTTCAACAGAACGATTAAAATAAAACCGAACCCCCATTCGTTCTGCCAAAGCCACCAGACTATGAGTAATATCACCCATCCCTTTTTTAGGGATATACGTTCCATAATGCTCTTCCAAATGCTGAACCAAACTCATGATTCCAGAAGTTTGATACGGATCGGAACCATTGTATGTAGCAAATCGATCAAAAAACTGAACCAAATACGGATTTTTTAAGTGTTTTAAATTGACTTGATGCAAGCTCTGAAACAATTCTAGTTTCCCCAAACGAAGGATGGCTTGAAGGGTTTCTGGATTGAAATAAGAAGCGGATCGGTGCAAGGAACGTTCCAAAAACAAAGGGGCCGTTAACTCATATTTTTGTTGTGCTTTATTCAAGTATGCATGGAGTTCAGAGGCAGGTACATGAAGTTGTTGTTCAACGGTTTGGCAAAATTTATGCCGATCTGAATAGGCTGTTAAACGAGTGCCATCTTCCCAGAAATATTCGCAATGAATTTCTTTTTTTTTGTATTCAAAAAATGTATTGGGCTGTTCGCCTGCAAGTTCAAAAAGTTCTGTAACAAAATGCGGCATTGTAAATAATGAAGGGCCTGCATCAAAACGATAAGGACCTAAACTGAAAACGGATAACTTCCCCCCTGGGTAAGGGTTTTTTTCAAATACAGTGACATCATATCCTTTGACCGCCAAGCGTATGCTCGTCGCGATGCCACCAATACCAGACCCAACAACAATCGCTTTGCTCACTTTTTTATATCTTGAAATTGCGTGTCCGTGTGAACAACAAATCTAGAAAAAAGATCCTCTTGGTACCATTTTTGTTTCCTTGTTTTCCTCACAATAGCCGCATGGCCCTGTTGCTTATAGGCAAAATCATGTACCGCCTGAAAACTATCCCAAATACTTACGGTTGCTTGCTGCACCAACGGCCATTCTCCTACTCCCTTATAGAAGTGAACACCCTTAGCCTTTTCTATGGTTTTAGAAGCCAATGGTACCGATCGCCAAAATGAAATCAATCGTTTCCAATGTAAAGTCGCACGGGTGAGCACAGCTACTTGCGCATCACCAACGGAAAAATCCTTTATCTGGTGCTCAGCAAACGGATTCATCCCACTCCAAAGTCCATGGCTGTGAATCGGTATCAAACCCAATGTACGTTGTTGTTTTGCATGAGAACGATATTCCTGCCAATAGGGATTCTTTTTTTGAAATTCAATAAATGCTGTCGGTGATTTCCATACAGTTAAGATTGCATAAGTGCCAAAATCTGGCCATAGACTGAATCCTTTCGCACCACCGGTTCCTAAAAATTTGTAAAACTGCAAACCGGGTATTTCCGAAAATATACGAGGACCCAAAAGCATTTGTTTGAAGGCCCAAAAACGGTTCTCCCCGAATCGAAAAAAACTGATGAAAACATGGATATCGGTTTCTTTGTTCATAGCTGTAAACCAGTTGGTATTGGATTGCTAAAAAAAGAAACGCCTCTGAATTGGATTTTAGAATTTGACTTATGGAAGTAAATATCAGAGGCGTTCGAAACCAAATTGAATTTAAACTTGTTTAAAGATAATGTATTTTGTTTCTACAAAACAAACTTTTGTTAAACAATTTTTTATCTTTTTTGTTTTTTTATTAAACATATAATATAATGTATTGATAGTTAGTCCGTTAAACAAAAGTGAGCGCAATTAAGTTTTTAGCTATATTTGAATACTATATTTTTTTTATGACACCTTTTGCTGTATCTGTTATTGTAGTTATCACATCCGCCATTGTTATGTTAGCCATCCTTCGGGATATGAGTCGATAAAATGAAGATTTCCGTTGCTTTTGATCGATTCATTTATTCTTTAATCATTGCCAACGTATTGGCGATGATTTTAGAATCCCATGCGTCCATACGTGCGTTGTACAAAGAATCTTTTGATGTTTTTGAATTGGTATCTATTGTTATCTTTTCTTTTGAGTACTTATATAGAATAACAATAGGCTTCAGAAATAAAGGAATAAAAGGAGCCTTTGAATATATTTTCAGCACTTTTGGAATCATTGATTTACTTTCTATACTTCCTTTTTATCTCAATCAATTCGTAAAAATTGATGGACGATTTGTTCGAATATTGCGGTTGTTTCGATTGACTCGAATTTTTAAGCTCGGAAGAGATAGTGCTTCTCTCAAACTTTTTATCCAAGCCCTGTCTGCGGTCAGAAATGAGTTGAAGTTTACACTATTCCTCTCTATCTTAACCATCCTTTTCTCTGCCTCAGCCATTTATTTCCTGGAAAACGAAGCACAGCCCGAAAAATTCAGTAGCATCACTGAATCCATTTGGTGGGCCACTGTTTCCTTGGCTACGGTTGGATACGGTGATGTATACCCCATCACCGTTGGTGGAAAAGCTTTTGCTGCCATCATTTCACTTGTAGGCATTGGGGTCGTTGCCATCCCTACAGGTATAATAAGTGCTTCTTTTGTTGAAGAAATTATAGCGGCCAAACGTCGAAAAGAACGCTAAGCTACCCTTCTGCATTAATAGATTTACTCTATCTTTGTTTAACTATGAAAAGAAAGGTACTTGTTATTGGAAGTGGATTCTCTTCGCTCTCTTCGGCCAGTTATTTGGCACAGATGGGACACGAAGTTCATGTTTTTGAGAAAAATAGTGCTTTGGGCGGAAGAGCGCGACAATTGAAAAAAAATGGCTTTACGTTTGACATGGGCCCCTCTTGGTATTGGATGCCCGATGTGTTCGAAAAATATTTTGGAGACTTTGAAAAAAAACCTTCTGATTATTACCAACTGCATCGACTCAATCCCGCTTATCGGGTATACTTTGGTAAAAACGACACCATAGAAATTGGAGACTCGCTGGATAAGATATATCATGTTTTTGAAAAAGAAGAAAAAGGGAGTGGCAAAAAACTCCAATCATTTATAAGCGAAGCACGAACAAATTACGATATCGCTATACTAGATCTTGTCTACCGCCCTGGTATTTCCCCCTTAGAGCTTGTAACAACCACAACCATAAAAAAATTTCGTTACTTTCTAAGTAATATAAAAAAGCAAGTAACCAAAAAATTCAAAAACCCTAAACTACGTCAAATCCTTCAATTTCCAGTATTATTTTTGGGTGCCAAACCACAAAATACACCGGCCTTTTACAACTTTATGAACTTTGCCGATTTCGGTTTGGGAACCTGGCATCCTGACAAAGGGATGTATTCTGTAGTGGAAGCTATGGTGTCTCTTGCCGAAGAATTGGGTGTCCAATTTCATACAAGCAGCCCTGTGGATCAAATTATTGTTGAAAAGGATAAAGCTGTTGCCATTAAAGTAAATGGAAAACGAATCGAGGGTGATTACATCCTCAGTGGGGCCGATTATCATCATACAGAAACTTTATTACCCGAACCAAACCGAATGTATAGTGAAGCCTATTGGGAGAACAAGACCTTTGCTCCTAGCTCTCTTTTATTTTATGTGGGCTTGGATAAAAAAGTTCAAAACGTAGAGCATCATACCTTGTTCTTCGATGTGGATTTTGACCAACACGCGAGGGAAATTTACGATCAACCCAGGTGGCCCAAAGAGCCTTTATTTTATGCGAATTTTCCATCCATTTCTGATGCTTCCATGGCACCCGAAGGTAAAGAAGCCATGTTTATTTTAGTTCCGATTGCTCCAGGAATTGAAGATACACAAGAGCTCCGAGAACGATATTTCAATATTGTCATCGATCGCTTCGAACGATTGACGGATCAATCCATTCAACCCAACATCCTTTTTAAAGAGTCGTTCTGTGTCAATGACTTTATCGAGGATTACAATTCATACAAAGGAAATGCATACGGAATGGCCAATACCTTGTTACAAACGGCTTTCATGCGACCGAAACTGAAAAGTAAAAAAGTGAAGGGTTTGTATTTCAGTGGTCAACTCACAGTACCCGGCCCGGGTGTTCCTCCCGCTTTGATCTCTGGTAAATTGGTTGCTGGCCTGATTGAACAGGCTATTTATAGTCAATCACCCACCAAATAATTTCAATTTCTTCATCCTTGTCTTGGATAACCGAATCGAGCATTTGAATACTTTCGTCTAATAAACCTATATATTCTTCCGTTTGTGGTAGAACATCATTTGTCCATAATTCCAGGCGTTTAAACAAATTGTATTTGACAAATTTATCATTCTGAATGTATTTTCTATTAGTTACCCAAAATGAAGGGTCTTCGACATTCACATCGTCTAGTTCAAAAACCCAAGTATTACCAATTCTATCAATAAATTGATTTACAATGGATTCTTCAATTTTTCCAGTGTTTTCTAAAAGGTATTTTAATGTATTCCCATCATAGGTTTCGGTAATTTTTTTTCCTACTTCTGTATCTAAGAGTCTAAACGTTCCATCTAACTTAATTGCATCATATGTAACCCTAGCTGGATCAAAGGGCTGCCTTTGTCCATACCAAGCCATTGGGGCATCCAAAACTGGTCCATCATCTTCTTCATAAAGTTCAACAAAAACACTATCATTATCTTGATCCCAATTAGAGTATTGATCACGATACATATCCCTGACGTACTCCATAGTTTCATAATAATCTTGAGCCTCTACTCTAATGCTTTCAACTTCTTCCTTTAAATTGTGAAGATTCTCAATACCATCCTGCCGGTCTCCAAAGCTTTCCCCCTGCCGCTCAACAGAGAATGAGATCAATACCCCAAAAAAAACAACTAAAAATTCTACAAAGGATTTCTTTAGTCTATCAAAAAAATCTTGCGGATCAAATCGGTCTCCTAATGTGATTAACCGAATAAACCAATTGGTGTCTTCTTTCCTAACCCCCTTTTTGTCTGACATAATTATAGTAAATCTCGTACTCAAAAATACTAATTTCATTCATTCTTCTTTTGAAAAGAAATGGACGGATTTAGAATTTCAAGAATGAGTTTTTTCAAATAGTCTTCAAACGGAGTAATATTTTCACTATCCAATACCTGAGCATCCTTAGCTCCCCATTGCAAGGGAAGAAAACTCTGGGTGGCTTTAAGAGCAATGACTCCTGCAGTAATTTGTTGGCCGGGAAACTGTTTTAAATATTGATATGCGTAGGTGAGAACCTGAAATCCAATAGTAGATTTAGAATCCTCAAAATTTATAGAATCCGGTTTGATGCTTAACGATTGAGGCAATACCGTTCCAGTCTTATAATCCAAGATCCGTAACTGGCCATTTACACGATCTATTCGATCCACCACCCCTCTAAGGCGTACAGGTTTATCCACTGTTGGCAGGGCTAAAGAGATAGAAAAAGGAGCTTCTAGGGCAAGAATCTCGATTGTTACACCACTCGATAATCGTTTGATCTCTTCTTGTAAAAACCGATTACAATGGTGTTTCATCACTTGGAAAACAAGATGATTTTTTCCTTGTAAATTTTGCCCTTTACCATAAATAGCACCAAAATGACTTTCCAAACATTCGGACAATTGATTTTGCATTTGTTTACAATGATGAGTCGTCAGATTTTTTCCTACAAATGGTGTATATAAAGTTTCTAAAACAGCATGAAGCACCGTGCCTTGATCTCTGTAAGAAACCGTTTCTTCTGCCTCTTTGGGAGAATGGATTCCCAATATGCGCTCTTCATAAAAAGCAATAGGATCGTGTAAATAAAGTGCCAGAGCGGAGGGTGAAAATCCGTATTCAGCAACTTCATACAACTTTTTAAGTAGCGAGGGAGATTTTTGGACGGTAAATGAACTTGTTATGGGTTGTGCAATAGAAGTCTGAAGTTGTTTTTTCTCTAGCTGAATTTCAGGGGGTGCAAACAATTCCAACTGGTGTAAAAAACGACTGGGTGCAGCACCTCCCAGACCCTCTTCGGAAGTATCGTATAACAAATAGCTCGCTTTTGCACGTTTGAGTAAACGAAAAAAGTGATAGGTAAAGATGGCCTCTTTTTCCTGGTAGGTAGGAATTCCAAATTCCTTTTTTACTTCAAAAGGTAAAAAACTATTCCCCCCTTTTCCTCCTGGTAGATGCCCTTCATTGACATGGGTTACAATGATCCGATCAAAATCCAATAATCGCGTTTCTAAAAGCCCCATAACTTGAAGTCCTTCTGTGGCATTTCCAACAAAAGAAAGAGATTCGTTTTGCAACACACCCTCCAATAAAACACGCAATACGGGAAGGGAACCAACAATTGGTTTCTCTTGAAGCAAAACTTGTAGTTGTTGTAATAACAACTCAACCGAATAAAAATAGGATTCAAAAAGCCAATTTTTTTCATTCTCAAAAAAGTACTGTTGCATTCCTATTGTGACTTGCAACATACGATCAAGAAAATCTGGGGGGTCTGAAAATTCATCAAAAAGGGACTGCCAAGGTTTAGCGGAGGACCAACTGGCTAAAGAATCTAAAGTTAAAAAGGCTTGATTTCTTTTTTTTGCTAGTGTCAGTAGTTCTTCACTATTTACTCCTTGATTGGACAAAAAATGCCCCAACGAAGCCGTTTGTAGAAATTTTTCTACCGCCACCAAAGTGAGTCTATTTTCATTTGCACATTGGTGCAAATCAATCCATTGAACCAACAAATCTGCAACGGGTGTCTTTTTCAATGGATACCCCATCGTTACGTTCCATTGGTCAAAATCACTCTGAAAGGCCGACAATGTCGGGATCAAATAAGATTCATCTCCCAATACCAATGCAATACGCTCTTCAGGGTACCTACGTGTTAGCTGTTCGGCAAGACGTGCAGCATATTTTACTTGCTGTATGGATGCGTTGGCTCCTATGCACTGAACCTTCTTAGGATTGGAATAGTGTGACCCCAACCATTCAGGATGTTGGCCCGCCAATCCCTTCCAGTTTTTGAAATACGACCGGATAAAATGACCACTAGCATGTTCTTTGTCTCTGTAAAAAAACTGATCCAAATCCCATAAAATTTTTCCTCGTTTTTGGCTTACTATTTCTTGAAATAAAATTGACTCCGAATGCGTCAACGCATTAAACCCCACCAAGTAGTGAAAGTTTGGTGTGTGTTCCAAATAGAGGGAAATATTTTCTACTGCTTCTGAAAACAACATCCCCATCAAGCCCTTTTTCTTACTTAACAAGGAGTCTGTAAAATGTAGAAACAAGGCAGGCATTTGTTTCCAAAATCGAATATAATTTCGAGTCAAAGGTGTCTGTAAGTCTTTTTGTGCCCACTGTTTGATTTGTTCTACCTCGGTCAAATAAGAGAAAATTTCATCCTGTGGAACCCGGTGCGCGCAGAGATCATTAAAATCCTGTATCAATATGGGTGCCCAATGAAGAAACTGCTCAAAACCCTCACGATCTTTTTGGGGTACTATCGTCTGATAACTTTCATAACATTGAACGATCTGCTGCAAAGATGAGAGTGCCTGCAGTCCTGACAATTCAGAGACAAATTCTGTAATGGATATTATTTTAGGACTTTGTACTGCCGTTTGTATCTTTCTAGCCAATTCGATTTTCAAAAATCGAACAGCGCGCTGTGAGGGCAATACAATTTTTAATTCTGAAAAGTCCCTACCGGATCGGATTATTTCGTGTGCCACTTGAGAAAGAAAAGAATCCATAGCGTTATACATTAGAAGCTTACCACAGTTACCCCTTCGTTGATATACACCAAATGGTGAATCCCAACTTGATACCCCATGTTTTGAATAACATGACCGTACTCCTCAATTTGTTTTTTATCTGCCTCTTTGGGCCGCCCTGTCTTAAAATCCATAAGAACTACTTGATGCGCATTAAAAAGGATTCGATCGGGTCGCAAACTGCGTCCATCCGGTAGTAAAATATCTTGTTCAACCCAAACTTTTGCTGTTTTATCAAAAGCGTCTTTGAGTTTTGGATGGCTCACCACCTCAGCTAATAATTTTTTGGTTTTAGAGACGTCCCCATCCTTTATTTTCCCCTCCAATACTGCTGTTGAAAGTACCCAATCCAACTGGTCAGCAACTCGAAGATTTCCTAATAGGTCATGAATAAGAATACCATAGTCTCGGGCTGCAACGTCCTTTATCCGTACGGGCATTAGTTTATTTCGCCACTGCAAATTACTTTCTTCTAGTGCTTCAATCCCCTTCGGCAATGTTTTTGAATGGGGTATGGGAGTGGCATCCGAACTCCAATAAAAGGTTTCAGGAAGTGTCTCTGAATCACAATTTTTAGCTATGAAGTCGTTGAGTAAAGAGGCATAAGTAGGATGCTTGGGCGGTTTTTTCTGTTCTTTAGTTATCAAATGCATCTGGCTCACTGCTCGTGTCAATCCTACATACAACAGATTCATACTATCCAAGGCCGCCTTTTTTTTACGCTCTTCATATAAATGTGCACCTGTATCACCATAGGAAGCAAGTACTTCACTAAATGAGAGTCTTGCCCATGGCACAGTAGTGTTATCCAAAGGAAACCAAAGTGGATCACCATTCGATGGTTGCAAACTATCTTCTAAATAAGGGTATATCACAACTGGAAATTCCAACCCTTTTGATTTGTGAACTGTCATTACTTGAATGGCATCGGTCAGGGTGGGAAGATCTATTGTTAATTGGGCTTGTTCTCGATTCCAATAGTCAAGAAAATCATTGGTGTGGGTGGATTGTTGTTGCGTAAAATGGAAAATTACATCAAACAATCGTTGGGTGTAACTATCCGTATGCAGTAGCTCAGAGAAACAATCAAAAATGTATTCCAGTCCTTCATAAACAGTCAATTTCCTGTGAAAACTCAAATCGTATGACCAATTAAAATCGGCATTAAGGGCTTGAAAAAAAGACATTGCGTGTGACTTCAAATATTTTATCATAAATGAATGGTAATCATCCGACTGATTTTTCCATTGCCAGATGCCATGAAGCACTCCTTTCATTGAAGCCAAGTCGCTGGGGTATAAACTGAGACGAAATAAATGGAGTACCCATTGAACTTTTTCAGAAGCTGACAATAACAATGAATCCGAAGAAATTGCTGGGATGGAAGCGGATTGTAATGCTGTAACAATTCCCTGTGCTTGTTTTTTCTTGCGTATCAAAACGGTAATATCAGTTCGGTCATAGCCCTCGTTTTGAAGTTGCTTTACCAATTGAACTACTTTTTGAGTATACAATGCCCCCCTTTCTGTTTGCGTACTTTTATCTTCTATTCTATGAACAGCAACAGTACCCCCCTTTTTATCTGTGTGTTTTTGTTGCAGGTCACTACTAAACAATTCTTTGTGTATCGGATCCTTAAGGTATTGGGAGGCAAACGAAAAAAAAGAGTTATTGAAGGCAATTAGATTGTGATAACTTCGATAATTGGTCTCAAGACGTTTTAGTTCGGGTTTGCACTGAAAAGGTGACACCGCCTTTAGTAAATCGAAATACTGTTGCACATCCCCTCCACGCCATCGGTAAATAGCTTGTTTGGGATCCCCCACCAAAAGCAAAGAACCCGCCTCTTGGCCTTCTAAGGCATTGGCAATTAGAGGAATTAAATTCCGCCATTGAAGAACTGATGTATCTTGAAACTCATCAATAAAAAAATGCCGATAGCGCGTTCCCAACCGCTCATAAATAAAGGGGATGGGTTGCTGCTGCACCACCGAGGCAATACGTTCATTAAAACGTCCCAATAACATCCTGTTTTGAATGTTTTGTTGTTGTTCCAACTCCCGTTCCAAAGCACCTAACAAGGACAATGGAACCCATTGATTGATAATGGCTCGACTCAGTAAATATTGAAAGGTATTATTTTTTGTCTCTTGAAAATCAGATAGTAATTGGGGAGTCATTTTCTCAAGTAATATCTCCTGTTGGGCTGGAATCCCCTTTTTAAAAAAACCCGACCCTGCTTGAAGCTGAGATTCCAGCTGGGTGCCAAACCAACTCCGTATTTTGGAGGGACTTTTTTCTGTGAATTCAGACAAACGCCGAAAATGATTCGTTAACGTTTTTCGTGTAAATACGGTTTCATCCATGCCCTTTTCCTTGAGTTGTCGAAGTACCCTTTGAGCCTGCTTTTGAATTTGCCTTTTTAATTGAGATCCCAATTCCTCTATTTTTTCTCTATCGGACTGAAAAGTCTCTAAGGGGATTTCTTTAATTGCTCGTAATGCAAATCGATCGTTTTCATTCAATAGGACTGGAGCAAATTCATTCAGATCATGAGCTATATCCCAGCTTTTTTCATCGGCAACTTTCTGGAGACTAAAAGCAGTTAAGAGATGGGTCAATTCCAAAGAGAGACCGACTTTATGAATCAACAGGTCAACGATTGATTGGATAAAAAATTGACTGTCTATAACGACTTCAAAACTTTGTGACAGACCCAGATCAAAAGAAAAGGTTCGAATGATACGGTGGGTGAAACTATCTAAAGTTGTTACCTCAAAAGCACCAAAGTTATGCAGAAGTGACCGCAATTTTACTTCAGCTCTCCACTGAAGTTCCTCTGCACTTATGTTTAAGCGTTCTCTTAAAAGGGTTCCCATTTCGTTCGGACTCCCTCTAGCCAGTTGGGAAAGCACTTTTAAGATACGTTCTTTCATCTCATTCACGGCTTTGTTGGTGAATGTCATGGCCAATAAATACTGATAATTATCCTTTTGTGGTGTGGCTAATAATTGTTCCAAATAGCTTGAAACAAGGGAAAATGTTTTCCCTGAACCAGCTGCTGCATTGGTTATATGAAATCCTTGTCTGGGCATTCTCTTAAGTAGTTAAATGTACACTTTTGAAGGCTTCTGGAGAAAGGCTTTGCAAAAGAAATTCTATTTTTGTACAAACTCTTAAAACTGAAAACTATGCCGTTTGAACTTCCTTCACTCCCTTACGCTACCAACGCATTGGAGCCACACATTGACACCAAAACAATGGAGATCCATCATGGAAAACACCACCAGGGGTACACCAGCAAACTGAACGCTGCTATTGCAGGGACTGTTGCAGAAAATCAATCCATCGAAGAAATTCTTCAAGGATTGGATATGAGCAATGGTGCGGTCCGTAACAATGGCGGTGGTTATTACAACCACTGTTTGTTTTGGGAAATACTCAGCCCCTCAGGAGGTGGAAATCCATCAGGAAATTTGGCTGCTGCTATGGATAGCAATTTTGGCTCTTTTGAAGCCTTCAAAGAAACTTTTTCAAATGCTGCTGCGACACAATTTGGTTCTGGCTGGGCATGGCTTTGTGTCCTACCTGGAGGAAAATTAGAAGTTTGTGGTACACCCAATCAGGACAATCCCTTGATGCCTAGCGTCGGATGTGGAGGTACACCCATTCTTGGTATTGATGTTTGGGAACATGCGTACTATCTAAACTATCAAAATAGAAGACCCGATTATATCGAAGCTTTTTTTAACCTAATTAATTGGGATGAAGTAGCCAAACGATTCGAGGCAAACCAATAGAAAATAAAAAAGGAGGAATAAATTCCTCCTTTTTTGCCCCAAATCTTACCATGAACTTAACCTACTTATGTTCTGGTGTTGTAAAGATGCATTTTTAGTGATACGTGGCCTTAAAATATCGATAAACGGTTAATTTATCGGATAAACGGTTAATAGGCTCTTTTTACTTTCCCCTCGTAAAAATTCATAAAGGCCCGGTTTACCATGCGATTACCACCTGGAGTTGGGTATTCTCCAGAGAAATACCAATCACCCAAATGTTCCGGACAGGCTGCGTGCAAGGAAGCTATGGATTGGTAAATCACAGAAACCTCCGCTTGAATGGAACTATCTCGTAACAACACGGCTATTTTATCTGATAGTTGCGCATCACTAAAAGGTTCATAAAATGCCTTTACGTGGTTGATAGCCATTTGATTTTCGTCTTTTTTACAACGTGCATAAA
Organism: Flavobacteriaceae bacterium; assembly: GCA_049890035.1. Lineage (GTDB taxonomy): Bacteria > Bacteroidota > Bacteroidia > Flavobacteriales > Flavobacteriaceae > UBA11891. Next base: position 33,915 of record JBMHCG010000052.1, read on the forward strand.
TCGTATCGAGACTCTCTTGATAGGTCCCTTTTTCTTTGTGAAGGGCTATAGCAGCCTGAAAAGCAATGAAATCTTGTAGCTTAGCCATATCAATTCCATAGCAATCGGGATAGCGAATCTGGGGGGCACTTGATACGACCACAATTTTTTTAGGCCCCAACCGATCCAACATTTTTAGAATACTCTTTTTTAATGTCGTACCACGAACGATACTGTCATCTACGATAACTAAATTGTCTGATGGCTGGACCACCCCGTAAGTCACATCGTACACATGAGCCACCAAATCGTCACGACTTGAATCTTCTGTTATAAAGGTTCGTAATTTGGCATCTTTGATCGCAATTTTCTCGATACGTGGTTGCAAAGCAACAAGCTTTTCAAGGTTTTGATGGTCAATCTTAGATTTGTCAATCAAAGCATCTGTAAGTTGCTTCTTAACATGTGTTTGAGCGGCACCAACCATTCCATAAAAACAGGTTTCAGCCGTATTAGGTATGTACGAGAAAACTGTATTTTCCAAATCGTTGGAAATTTCTTCCATCACTTTAGGAAAAATCAGACGCCCCAATTTTTTACGTTCTGCATATATGGAGGCATCACTCCCTCGTGAAAAATAAATCCGTTCAAAAGAACACGCTTTCTTGGGAAGGGCAGGAACAATTTCTTTGATTTGAACCATACCATTCTTTTTTGTAAGTAATGCATGACCCGGCGGCAATTCTTGAACCGTATCCAAGGGAACATCAAAAACAGTTTGAATTACAGGGCGTTCAGAGGCAACCACAACCACTTCCTCATTTTCCATATAAAAAGCAGGACGTATTCCTGCTGGATCACGCAAAACAAAAGCATCACCATGACCCAACAAACCAGCCATCGCAAACCCCCCATCCCAATTCTTGGCCGCTTTACGCAGTACCTTGTGCATTTTTAATCTTTCTGCTATGTGCGGCGTGGCCTGCGCTTTAGTAAATCCCTCAACCTTTAATTGCTTATAAATCTTCGCTACTGCATCATCTAGAAAATGACCAATTTTTTCCATCACAGTAATCGTATCAGCTCTTTGTTTAGGATGTTGACCCAGTTCCACAAGGTTATCAAATAGCTCGTTAACATTGGTCATGTTAAAATTTCCTGCTACAATCAGATTGCGGTGCATCCAGTTGTTTTGACGTAAAAAAGGATGAACACTCTCTAAACTGTTTTTCCCGTAAGTACCATATCGAACATGACCCAATAACAGTTCACCAATATAAGGAGCTTCCATTTTGAGACGTTCTGCGTCTTCTAAAAGAGTGGGGTCTAATTTGATTTGCTGATGGATTCTTTTATTTATTTTTTTGAAAATAGACTGAATGGGTTGTTCATCATTGGAACGCACACGACTGATATATCTCTGCCCGGGAGATACGTTGAACTTGATACTTGCAAATCCAGCACCGTCTTGTCCTCTGTTGTGCTGCTTTTCCATCATCAAATACATCTTATTAATGCCATACAATGCCGTGCCGTATTTCTGTTGATAATATCCCAATGGCTTTTTCAGGTGAATCAGTGCAATGCCGCACTCATGTTTGATACGATCACTCATTTGTCATTTTTTTCGCTTAATGAGATTTCGAATCGTGTCAACTGATCAAATGCTTGTAGGCGATGATGGATTCGCTCTTGGGTAAGACTGACCAAATTTTGGGGACCAAATTTTTCTACAGTAAAAGATGCCATAGCGGATGCGTAGATAATAGCCGATTTCATGGCATCGAAAGAAATGTCTCCCAATTGTGCCAAGTAAGCGACGAATCCCCCTACAAAACTATCACCAGCACCTGTTGGATCAAATATTTCTTCTAAGGGTAGGGCGGGTGCACAAAAAACTTGATCCTTGTGAAATAACAAAGCGCCGTGCTCTCCTTTTTTTATAATCACATAACGTGGCCCCATTTTTTGGATTTGCTTGGCTGCCTTGACCAATGAACTCTGTTCGGTAAGCTGTCGGGCTTCTTCGTCATTGATACAAATAACATCAACCCTTGGGATAAGGGCATCCAATTCAGTACGACTGTTATCCATCCAGTAATTCATGGTATCCATAACGACTAGTTTGGGAATCGTATTCATCTGATCCAATACAGAAGTTTGGTTCGATGGATGTAGATTCCCTAACAGTACAATGTCTGAGTCTTTCCACTGGGCCGGAACCTTGGGATTGAATTGTGCCAAAACATTGAGCTCAGTCGCCAATGTCGTCCGAGTGTTTAGATCATTATGGTAACGACCGCTCCAAAAAAAAGTCTTTTCTCCCGGGATCATTTCTACACCGGTAAGATCGACATCACGGTTGCGCAACAAATCCAAATGGGCCTGTTCAAAGTCATCACCCACAATAGAGATGACACCAACTTTTGTATTTAACTGACTGGCAGCAAGTGCTATATAGGTGGCACACCCACCCAGAATTTTATCTACTTTGTCAAAAGGGGTTTCAATCGCGTCGTAGGCCATAGTGCCTACCACAAGAAGTTTGTTTTCCATAGGCCACAAATATACGACAACTTACAGCTTCCCAAAGCAAGTGGTAAATTCTAAGGATTGTGTTTTTCATAGTATGTATCCTTCACTTTATCTTTAGACTTAGCCGCTTTTACAGCCAGTTGATCACACCACTCGTTTTGTCGATGTTGGTTGTGCCCTTTTATCCATTGAAAAAGAACATTGTGTTGGCGGTATACTTTCAGGAATCGCTGCCATAGATCCGGATTTTTTTTATCCTTAAATTGTTTCTTTTCCCACCCAAAAACCCATTTTTTTTCTACGGCATCAACCACGTATTTTGAATCTGAATAAACGACAACATCCATAGGGGTTTTTCGAAGCTTTTCAAGTCCTACAATCACCGCCATCAATTCCATTCGATTATTAGTCGTTCGCTCAAAACCCTGAGAAAACGACTTTTCATACTGTTCCCCAACCCATTCAAGATGAATTCCGTACCCGCCTGGTCCAGGGTTTCCCAAAGCAGATCCATCGGTATAGAGATAAACCGTATTAGCCACCCTTGCAAAAAATTTGTCCAATAATTCTTGGAAAATGAGCATATTCCAATGCCTGTACTTTTTGGGCAATGGTCCTGGGTGTATCTATTGATTGGAGCGATACTTTGGTTTGAAAAATGATTGCGCCAGCATCATATTCTTCATTGACAAAATGTATGGTTATACCGGTTTCTTTTTCCTGGTTGTCACAAACGGCTTGATGCACATGCATTCCAAACATCCCCTTACCACCATATTTTGGCAATAAAGCGGGATGAATATTGATGATGTTTTGAGGAAAGGCCTGAATAAAAGATGGCGGTATTTGCAATAAAAACCCAGCTAAGACCAAGCCATCAATACCACGCAAAAGGAGCTTTTTAAGAAGGTCCCCCGAACGCATTGCATCAGCCTCAAAAATATGAACCGTGTATCCGTGATCGGCCATACGATTAACAACTCCCGCATCAGGTTTGTTTGTCCAGATACTATCAATAATCAGTTGGTCTTTATCCTTAAAGTAGCGGTGGATATTTTCTACATTTGTGCCACTACCAGAAGCAAAAAGCGCTATTTTCTTCACGGTATTATTTTCTTTCAATCCCTTGTTAATACTGCCTTCTAAGAATTCTTTTACAAAGAAAAACCATATTTTGGAGCACAAAGGTTGTTTTCCTGCAAAGTTTTATATTTTTGTCCACAACAATTAAACTTAAAATCATGTCAGACATTTCATCACGCGTCAAAGCTATTATCGTTGATAAATTAGGAGTTGACGAAAATGAAGTTGTTTCAGAAGCAAATTTCACCAACGATTTAGGTGCAGATTCACTAGATACAGTGGAACTCATTATGGAGTTTGAGAAAGAATTTGATATTCAGATTCCTGACGACCAAGCCGAAAATATTGCTACGGTTGGTCAAGCTATCCAATTTATTGAACAAGCACAGTAAACCTTAAGTGCCATGAATCCAAGACGTGTCGTAGTTACCGGATTGGGAGCACTCACCCCTATTGGAAATACCCTCTCAGCATACTGGGAGGGTTTGTTATCTGGTACCAGTGGGGCCGCACCCATCACCTACTTTGATGCAAGCCTATTTAAGACACAATTTGCTTGCGAACTAAAAAACTTTGATCCTTTGGATCACTTTGATCGGAAAGAAGCCAGAAAAATCGATCGCTTTGCACAATATGCACTTGTGGCATCGGATGAGGCCATTATTGACTCCCAGCTTGATTTGGAAACAATTGATAAAGATCGTGTTGGTGTCATTTGGGGTGCCGGAATAGGTGGTTTAGAAACATTTCAAAACGAAGTATTAAACTATGCGCAGGGGAACGGTTCACCACGTTTCAATCCTTTTTTCATACCAAAAATGATCGCCGATATAGCCCCAGGGCTTATCTCTATCAAGCATGGTTTTGCAGGACCCAATTTTGCTACCGTTTCAGCCTGTGCCTCTTCTGCCAATGCCTTAATTGATGCACTCAATTATATTCGCTTGGGATATGCTGATATTATGGTCAGCGGAGGATCGGAAGCCTGTGTGACCATTGCAGGCGTAGGGGGGTTTAATGCCATGCATGCTCTATCTACCCGCAACGAAAACCCCAAGACAGCTTCCCGCCCTTTTGACAAAGATCGTGATGGGTTTGTACTTGGAGAAGGTGCTGGTAGTTTGATACTTGAAGAATACGAACATGCCGTCGCGCGGGGTGCTAAAATCTATGCCGAACTAATCGGGGGGGGGCTTTCTGCAGATGCCCACCACATGACCGCACCCCATCCCGAGGGATTGGGGGCCATCAAAGTCATGAAAAATTGTCTAAAAGACGCTGGATTAAAACCCGAGGATGTGGATGCCATCAACATGCATGGAACCTCAACGCCATTAGGCGACATCGCAGAATCCAAGGCCATTAAAGAAGTTTTCGGGGAACACCTATACACAATGAATATCAACTCTACCAAATCCATGACAGGCCATTTGTTAGGTGCTGCCGGAGCGGTTGAAGCCATTGCATCGATTCTTGCCATTACGCATCAAATCGTACCACCGACCATTAATCACCAAACAGCTGATGAAAATATTGACCCCCATATTAACTTCACTTTTGGAAAACCTCAACAACGTTCCGTAAACGTTGCACTTTCAAATACCTTCGGATTTGGAGGCCATAATGCCTGTGTCGCATTTAAGAAAATTTCTTAATTTGGTGAGGTGAATTTGATCAGTACTTTACTAAAACCCCGTTTGAAACCAAACGGGGTTTTTTATGGTCAAATAAAAAAAATTCTTGGTTTTACACCAAAAGACATGGCCATCTACGAGGAAGCGTTTACCCATCGGTCCATGAATCTAAAAAACAAAGAGGGAGTAACGGTTAATTACGAACGTTTGGAGTTTTTGGGTGATGCCATGTTGGGTACGATTGTAACCGCCTATTTGTTTGATCATTTTGAAACGGCTAAAGAAGGTGAACTAACCAGTTTAAGGGCCAAAATAGTAAGCCGAGAAAGCTTAAATTCCATTGGTCAGAAAATGCAGCTTTTGGAATGGGTAGAAAGTACCCATCCCAAAGACAGTTTTGGTTCTGATATTCACGGTAATTTACTCGAATCATTGGTCGGAGCAGTTTTTGTTGATAAAGGTTATGAGGGGTGTAAGCGATTTGTATTAAAAAAAATAATTGATGTTTATGTCAATATCGAAACACTGGACACTCGTATTTTAAGCTATAAAAGCACAATCATCGAGTGGGGACAAAAAAATAAAGTGAAAATAAAATTTTACACTAAAAAAGACAATGGGTTGGATCCCAATATCAATTATGCTTCAGTCATCAAAATCGATGATCGAGTGTTGGTAAAGGCCCGTGAAGTCTCCAAAAAAAAATCAGAAGAAAAAGCAGCCAAACGAGCGTATTACAAACTTAATCTCTAACTGTTGGCAAAGTACATTCTTTTGGATACAATAGCAGAAGAACGCTACGCACTTTGGGCTTTGCACAGCGGCTTACCCGATTACCAAGTAGCTTTTTTTCTTAACAAATACTGCCAGACACACTTTCGTCGCAACCCCAAACCCATTCTATGGGGAACCAATGAAATTCCTTTTGAACACTTTTCCTGGAAGGTCCCAGCCAAAGGAATTCATTTTGAATTGATTGCCAACCGGTCCCAACAAAAAGAAAAAAAAACACCCGCAGCACTTTCTTTGTTTGATTTACCCCAAACAAAAGAGGTATATTTGGCGAGCCAATTTAAAAATGTTGATTTCTTTATCGTTCAATACAATTTAAACTCACTATCAAATTTTTCTGAACGACTTGGACTAACAACAGCTTTTGAAATGATTTATCAAATTGAACCTTCTCTACAACCCAACGAATTGAATTTAATACGAGACTAATGCGAAAGAAAACAAAAATTGTTGCCACCCTTGGGCCCGCATCCAACAGTCCCGAAGTGATGGAACAGCTCATTAAAAGCGGTGTGGATGTCTTCAGAATCAATTTTTCTCATGCAGACCACGAAGATGTACGAAAACGAATCGCCCTAATTCGTCAGCTGAATGAAAAGCTCAATACCAACACTTCTATTTTGGCTGACCTTCAAGGACCCAAACTACGGGTGGGAAATATGGAGGAAGGAACCCATGTTGAAGAAGGAGATGAAATACGCTTTTTGACCGATACCCCTTTTGTTGGGAACAAGGAAAAAGCCTACATGACGTATAAGAATTTTCCCAATGACGTAAAAGCCGGTGAAAAAATTTTATTGGACGACGGTAAATTGATTTTTGAAGTACTTCGAACAGAGGACCAAGAAGTAGTAACACGTGTCATCCAAGGCGGACCGTTCAAATCCAAAAAAGGGGTGAATCTTCCCAATACGGCCGTATCTCTTCCTGCTCTAACGGATAAGGACATTGAGGATGCCAAATTTGCCATTTCTGAAAACGTGGATTGGATAGCACTATCGTTCGTTCGAAACAGTCAAGATTTAATCGATCTGAGAAAACTTATCGAAAAAGAATCGGATCATAAAATCCCAATCATCTCTAAAATAGAAAAACCCGAGGCCATTGAAAACATTGAGAAAATCATTGCCTACAGTGACGGCCTCATGGTGGCAAGAGGGGACCTAGGAGTTGAAATTCCCGCAGCAGAGGTCCCATTAATACAAAAAAAACTTGTTCTCGCTGCCAAAAAAGCGCGCATTCCTGTTATCATTGCTACCCAGATGATGGAAACCATGATTGATAGTAGAACCGCAACTCGAGCGGAAGTTAACGATGTGGCCAATTCAGTAATGGACGGGGCCGATGCAGTAATGCTATCTGGAGAAACATCAGTAGGAAAATATCCGGTACAAGTAATTGAAACGATGGCAGCTATTTTACGTAGTGTAGAACATTCTGAGCTGATACAAGTACCGCACCAGCCGCCAACCATACGAACGAATCGATACATCACCAAATCGGTTTGTTATCATGCTGCTCATATGGCGAATGAAATCAATGCCAAGGCTATTTGCACCCTAACCAACAGTGGTTATACCGCCTTTCAAATTTCAGCCTGGCGACCGCAATCACATGTGCTTGTCTTTACGTCAAACAAACGAATTCTTACTCAATTAAACCTTCTATGGGGGGTGAAGGCATTTTACTACGATGCTTTTGAAAGTACTGACAATACAGTCCAGCAAGTCAATACCATTGCTTTGGAAAAAGGATATGTACAAAAAGGCGATATGTTGATCAATTTGGCGGCCATGCCCATCAAAGAAAAAGGAATGGTCAATACCCTTAGAGTTTCGGTTGTCTAAAAAGGAAACTGCAATTGCGCGCTAAGTGGATTGTCTTTTTCTTTGGAAGGGACTGATTGTTTTTGTCCTTTTAAATTGGATAAAGATACACCGATCAATCGAACTGAATCTTTGAGTTTTTCTTGGTACAATAATGTCTTACTATGTTCCAAGATCAAACTTTTATCCGATATAAAATGAGATAGAGTCTTGCTCCGTGTATGAACCGTAAAATCACTGTATTTGATTTTTAATGTAATAGTTTTTCCAGATCCTGCATGTTTCTGAATCCTCCGGTCTAAGGCTTCTGTTATTTGAGCCAACTTTTCTTCCAGAAAAACCTCACTGGTCAAATTTTGAGAAAATGTGCGCTCTGCTCCAATAGATTTTGGAATGCGTTCTGGCTTCACAGTGCTGTTATGAATCCCCCGTACTACTTGATAAAAATGCTTCCCCGATTTACCAAAATGTGAACTGAGAAAGGCTTCGGTTTTTGTTTTCAAGTCGGCACCCGTAAAGATTCCTAATTGATACATCCGCTCTTTGGTCTTTTTCCCAACCCCATAGAATTTTTTGATTTCCAATTGCTCTAAAAACTCCAGCACTGCTTCCGGAGGGATTGTCTTTTGCCCATTGGGTTTGTTCCAATCACTAGCGATTTTCGCTACAAATTTGTTGACTGAGATACCCGCAGATGCTGTGAGTCCGGTCTGGCTAAAAATTTTCTTGCGGATTTCCTCTGCTATGAGGGTCGCTGATGGATTTTTGAATTTGTTTTCTGTGACATCCAAATAAGCTTCATCCAAGGAAAGGGGCTCAACCAAATCTGTATATTGGTAGAATAGTGCCCGGACCTGATCTGAAATTTCTTTGTATCGATCAAAACGTGGAGCAACAAAAATCAAATCAGGACAAAGTCGTTGAGCCAAACGACCACTCATGGCCGATCGAACGCCAAATTTGCGTGCTTCGTAACTGGCTGCGGCAACAACACCGCGTTCTTTTCCCCCTCCCACTGCTAGGGGAAGTCCCTGTAATTCCGGATGGTCATGTTGTTCCACCGATGCGTAAAAAGCATCCATGTCTACATGTATAATCTTACGCGTGTCCAAAGAATGGGTACTCATGCCAAAAACGTTGGGTCATTCAAAAGTAAGCAGCTATTTTTGAAAGAAATCTTTTCCCACCCATGAATCTAGAAATTGAAAGAAAATTTTTAGTGTGTGACCACCGCTACCAAGACTTAGCTATAGAAGTGTTGGACATCGAACAAGCCTACCTGTGCAAAGATCCCGAACGGACAGTCCGGGTCCGTATATCCAATAACCGGGCATGGATTACCGTCAAAGGAAAGTCCGACGCCAGCGGCTTGATTCGTTCTGAATGGGAAAAGAAAATTACTGTCCCAGAAGCCCGAGAATTACTTCTTTTATGCCTGCCCCAGCCCATCCAAAAAAAGCGCTACGTCGTTCCCTACGAAGGACTGACAATTGTGGTAGATGTATTTACTACCCCCAAGGAAATGACGCTGGCAGAAGTAGAACTGCCCACCGAAGATTTCCCTTTTGATCCCCCGCAGTGGCTGGGAAAAGAAGTCACCGGTGATACTGCCTATTACAATTCACAACTCTGAGTTGTAGCTGCGAAAAACTTCACACACCCGCACCTGATAATGGCTGTAGGCTTTTTCTTTACCATACTGTTGTGCGACCAGGTGTTCAGCATTTTTCCGCCAAGCCAAAAGAGCATCTTGTGTTTCCCAATAACTAATGGTCACCCCTGCGCCATCGGGATTACGGTAACTTTCCAGACCCCGATAACCGGGTTGCTCTTGCGCCAATTCTCGTAAACTGGCCGATAATTGTTGGTAGAAAATATCTTCCTGGTCTTTTAACTGATTGGTAAAAATCACAGCATAATAACGGTCTTTCATTCGTCCTTGTAGATTTTGACCGTCAAATTGCCTTGGGCATCCATATGGGCTCGATACATGCCTGGCGTATTCATTTCCATAGCCACTTGACCCTGGTTGTCTAAACCGACAACCCCCCCATCTCCACCCAATTTCGCGACCTTTTCGTGGATCACGATACGAGCGGCTTCTTGGATAGACAGCCCTTTATACTCCATCAAAGCGGCAATGTCATGAGCCACCACCGAACGGATAAAAAATTCTCCCCATCCGGTTGCAGAAATACCACAACTGGCATTATTGGCATACGTTCCAGCACCGATGATAGGTGCGTCTCCAATACGATTCCATTTTTTATTGGTCATCCCTCCGGTGGAAGTACCCGCAGCCAAATTGCCCATTTTGTCTAAAGCTACGCAGCCTACAGTACCCATACGCTGTTGACTAAAAAAATCTGAGGGTAGTTGCGCTGCTGAAGTTTGGCTGGCAGTGGCTTCCTCGGCTTGCACTCTTTTCAGGGCTTTTTTGCGACGTTCCGTCACAAAATATTCGGGAATAACAATTTCCAATCCTTGTTCTGAAGCAAACTGGTCTGCACCAGCACCAGACAACATTACATGCGGGGATTCGCTCATGACTTTAATCGCGGCACTGATAGGGTTTTTGATGGTTCTAGCCCCTGCAATAGCCCCAGCGTCCAGTCGAGTACCATCCATAAATGAAGCGTCCAATTCCACTGCTCCATCTGCATTTAGAACAGCACCTTTGCCGGCATTGAACAAGGGGGAGTTTTCCATCACGTGTATTGTTTTTTCAACTGCCTCAGTACTGGTTCCCCCAGTAGCCAAAATCGCGTGGCCAGTGGCAACGGCTTCCTGCAATGTCTCCCGATAGGCCTTTTCCATTTCTGCAGACATATTTTTTCTTAAAATGGTCCCTGCGCCTCCATGAATCACGATTCCAAAGTTGCTTTCTAAGTTGATTTCATTCTTTTTCTGAATCCGCTCCTGACATCCTACAATAAGGAAAAAGATTGTTATAATTAGATATCGCATTTTTTTCTATTTGTAACTCAAGGTAGGGAATTACACCCATTAAAAAATGTTTTTTTGATACTGTTTTACCCGCTTTTAAAGCCATTATATTTGTGTACCTTTAATCAATTAACGCACTCCCCATTATGCTAAAAAATGTTGCATCCGCATTAAAAAAATTGGGGCTTACAACCTCTGAAGAAGGGGTCTCATCTGGAAACTATTGGATGGGAAAAGGCCCAGAAATCACCTCGTGCTCTCCTGTTGATGGAGCTCCGATTGGAAATTTGAGTACAACATCCCTTGAAGATTATGATACAACACTCAACAAAGCTGTCGAAGCATTTGAAACGTTTCGTAAAATTCCCGCACCCAAAAGAGGTGAATTGTTACGCCAATTCGGAGAAAAACTACGCATAAAAAAAGAGGCACTAGGAACGCTTGTTTCCTATGAGATGGGAAAATCTTATCAAGAAGGCTTGGGTGAAGTCCAAGAAATGATTGACATCTGTGATTTTGCTGTGGGGCTATCCCGCCAATTACACGGTTTTACCATGCACTCCGAACGCCCACAACACCGCATGTACGAACAATACCATCCTTTGGGGGTGGTGGGAATTATATCGGCCTTTAATTTCCCGGTAGCGGTGTGGAGCTGGAATGTGGCTTTGGCGTGGATTTGTGGGAATGTTTGTGTTTGGAAACCCAGTGAAAAAACCCCTTTTTGTAGTTTGGCCTGTCAAAAAATTATTAGCGAAGTATTTGCAGAAAACGAATTACCTGAAGGAATTTCATGTTTACTTAATGGTGATGCACAAGTAGGGCAATGGCTTGCCGAAGACCCACGTGTGGCATTGGTTTCAGCAACTGGCTCAACCGCCATGGGTAAAAGCGTGGCACAAACAGTTGGCAGTCGCCTGGGCAAATCCCTCCTGGAACTGGGTGGTAATAATGCCATTATCATCACTCCAGAGGCTGACCTATCCATGACTTTGATGGCTACTGTATTTGGTGCCATAGGTACTTGTGGGCAGCGATGTACCTCGACTCGCAGACTCATCGTCCACGAAGATATTTACGATGCCGTGGTTTCCGGGCTTCAAAAAGCCTATCAACAACTGGTCATTGGCAACCCCTTGGACGAAAATAATCATATGGGGCCCTTAATCGATCAAGATGCAGTGGATCAGTATCTTTCTGCGCTTGAAGAAGTGGAGCAACAGGGTGGAAAATGGATTGTTGCAGGGGGTGCCTTGGAAGGAAAAGGTTTTGAAAGTGGCTGCTATGTTAAGCCTACTATTGCTGCCGTTACTGCCGATATGCCTATGGTACAACATGAAACCTTTGCCCCTTTACTCTATGTGATCCCCTACCAAGGAAGTATCGAAAATGCAATTGAAATACAGAACAACGTACCGCAGGGTTTATCCTCAGCTGTGATGACTCAAAACGTGCGTGAGGCAGAGACTTTTCTGTCGCATTGGGGCAGCGATTGCGGGATTGCCAATGTTAATATCGGAACTTCGGGTGCCGAAATTGGCGGGGCCTTTGGCGGTGAAAAAGAAACTGGTGGCGGGCGTGAAAGCGGATCCGACGCTTGGAAAGCCTACATGCGTCGGCAAACCAATACCATCAATTTTTCGACCGGATTACCCCTTGCACAAGGGATTAAATTTGAACTCTAAAGAAAAACAAATAGCTTTGTAACAAAGATCAAACGTATGTATGCACTTCTTCAAACCGTTCACTCTTACTGGGCTTATCTGGTACTCATTGGACTACTGGCAGCAACAATTAATGCCCTTTTGGGGCGTGTACAAAACCGAGCCTTTAGGGCACAGGATTTACGTCTTTCTCTTTTTGGGTTAATTTTTTCTCATATACAACTCCTCATTGGACTAATCCTTTATTTTGTTTCTCCTTGGTTTCAACAATGGTCACAGGGCGTAGGTGCTGTCATGAAAAATGCGGAGTCACGCTTGTATCTAGTAGAACATCCCACCACGAATATACTAGCTATTATATTGATCACTATGGGGTGGTCCATGCACAAACGTCAAAACCAGGACGTTAAAAAATTCTCCCGTATCGGTTTCTTTTACGCGCTGGGACTGCTCTTACTTTTAAGTCGCATCCCGTGGCAAAGCTGGCTGGGGTAAAACACGGATACATTTGAAAAGCCACAAATCAGATTCGACCACCATCACTGTTCTTGGAGGTGGCAGTTGGGGTACCGCATTGGTCAAAATTCTTACAGACAATGGACTGCATGTTTTTTGGTACATTCGTGATTCTCTTGTCATCTCTCACATCCAAGAGAAAAAAACCAATCCAAATTATCTTTCCAGTATTCGTTTGAACAATGCACAAATTACATTGAGTCAAAATATTAAATGGACTGTTGCCAAGAGCGATCATCTTTTATTAGCCATTCCGGCTGCTTTCATTGGGCCCATTCTTGAAAGTATAAAAGATCAACTCCAAGAAAAATCTATTTTATCCGCTGTTAAAGGGATCGTCCCAAGCTCACAACTTGGGGTAGGTGAACATCTAGAAAAACAACTGAATGTTCCTAAGAATAATATTGGTGTTATTGGTGGACCCAGCCATGCAGAAGAAGTAGCTCATAAACAACTGTCCTACTTAACGGTGGCTTTTCCCGAAAAAAAGAAGGCAGAAATCTGGGCGAAACGATTGGCATGCCACTACATTCGCACAAAGGCCTCTAATGATACAATCGGTATTGAGTATGCTGCTATGCTTAAAAATATTTATGCCCTTGCGGCAGGGATTGCCTCAGGATTGGGCTATGGCGATAACTTCAACAGTGTACTGATTTGTCAAGCCGTACGAGAAATGAAACGCTTTATCAGGACTATTTATGGAAAAAAACGCAATATCAACCATGCTGCTTATTTGGGTGACCTGTTGGTGACTGCTTTTTCGCAACACAGCCGCAATCGCAAATTTGGTGAATGGATAGGAAAGGGGTACAGCGTAGCAGCTACGCAAATGAAACTCAAAATGGTTGCGGAGGGCTATTATGCTGTTGCTTCAGCGGTTCAACTCAATAACAATCGGACCGATGTCGCTATCATCGATGCCGTGTATGCGATTCTCTATTTGGCACAAGATCCCAAAGAGACTTTCGAAAAATTAGCAGAAGAAATTTCTTAGAGGCTTGCTTTGAATTGTTTGAGGAAACGAACATCGTTTTCAAAAAACATTCGAATGTCCCCTATTTGGTAGAGTAACATGGTGATCCGCTCGATCCCCATCCCGAAAGCATAGCCTGAATATTTTTCTGGGTCAATACCACAATTGGATAAAACATTGGGGTCAACCATTCCACACCCCATGATTTCCAACCACCCTGTGCCTTTGGTAATTCGATAATCTGTTTCTGTTTCCAATCCCCAATAGATATCAACCTCCGCACTGGGCTCTGTAAAAGGGAAATACGAAGGCCGTAGTCGAATTTTTGATTTTCCAAACAAGGACTTAGTAAAATAGAGCAGCATTTGTTTTAGATCAGCAAAAGATACGTTTTCATCTATGTAGAGGCCTTCAATCTGATGAAAGATGCAATGGGAGCGTGCTGAAATAGCTTCATTCCTAAAAACACGTCCAGGAGAAATAGTACGTATGGGAGGCGTATTATTTTCCATATAACGAACCTGCACGGATGAGGTGTGTGTCCGTAAAAGAATATCTGGATTCGTCTGAATAAAAAAAGTATCCTGCATGTCCCTAGCAGGATGGTATTCGGGTAGGTTGAGGGCTGTAAAGTTGTGCCAGTCATCTTCTATTTCAGGCCCTTCAGAAATGGTAAATCCCACCTGAGAAAAAATGTCAATAATTTGATTTCGGACCAATGAAAGGGGGTGTCTGCTACCTGACTCTAGTGGAAAAGCAGGACGAAAGGGATCATTGATGATTTTCTTTGTATTCGTCGTGCTTACTCTTGCTTGTAAGGTTTTAACTTTTTCCGTAACAGCCTGTTTTAGTGTATTTAGCAGCTGACCGTAAGCTTTTTTTTCAGAAGGTGGTACTTTGCGGAAAGCTGCAAAAAGATCGTTCAGAATTCCTTTTTTACCCGCATATTCAATTCGGAAAGCTTCAATGGCATCGGGTGTACTTGCCTCAAAGACAGTAACTGTTTCCAAATGTTTTTGTACCTGATCAATCATGCAGCAAAAATAATGGATTTATTCAATCAAACCGCTGTCAATAAAATAATCTACTATGGCAGATTTCATAAGGATTCCTTGTTCTCCGGGCTTTAAATTGGGTAGGGGTTCAATCAGATCAAAATGAGGCCATCCGTCGGTATCATAATGAGCAAACCGATAGTATCCATAGGGCTCCAATATCCTACAAATTCCGATGTGTATCAGGTTTACATTATCGTCTTTTTTGAATCGTTTGTGCAGTTGACCCAACTCTTGCAATCCAATCAAATACAAAATTCCTTCCACATCGATGTCCTCACCATCAGAAAAACGATGACTTAAAAGAACCACTAGATGATCCCAACGCTGTTTGATTTTGGAAGATTGTGCTTGTTTGGCCATTCAAATGCGAAGATAGTCTCTTTTTTGAAGCCTTGTATATACCTAAAAAAATTAGCACCTTGCCCTTATGAGTATCAACCCCATTGATCTGGTCTTAAGTTTGGTGTTAGGCTACGGATGCTTTCAAGGATTTCGGAAAGGATTGTTGGTTGAAATGGCCTCATTAATCGCTTTGATCCTCGGTTTGTGGGGTGCTTTTTTATTTGCTGATTGGGCTAAAATCTTCCTTCAATCTTATCTTAATATCAAACCCATAATACTCTCTGCCCTTTCTTATTTAATTGTATTTGTAGGTATTGTTTTATCGATTTCGTTGGTAGCCAAGATCGTGACCAAAATAATTAATCTGGTTGCTTTGGGTTTGATCAATCGTTTGTTAGGAGGTTTCTTTGGTATCTTAAAAATTGGACTTGTTCTTAGTGCATTGTTGTATTTGATTCATCGCCTCAACTTTCTCATAACACTTATCGACCCCGCGTTATTAGAAAGTTCATACTTATACGATCCCATTCTTTCTTTGGGTCAATTTTTCTTTGATTGGATTGTTCAACTAGAGGATTGGGACCCTGAAAATCTCTTGTTGTAAATTATAATTCCCGAATATTAGCTCGAAAGATCCAGCCTTCGGCCCCATTTGCAATCCGTATCTTTTGCCACTCTTGAAACTGTTCTAAAATCTGAACTTTTGTTCCCTCATGCAGAACAAAAGCTACCTCAGATCGGGTATTGGGTTCATTACTAACATCCATTTTTTCAGAAAACAAAATGCCATATTGTTCATTCATCATTTTTTGATTCTTTGTGTAGCCTGCAAAAAAAGCTCCCAATGCGAGCAATACAAAACTTAAACCCAAAACAAATAAACGTTTTTTAGTAGCCACTTTCTTTTGTAGATAATATGCGAGGATCGAAAAGAAAAAGAACCAAACCAAAACCAAACTCAATACACTCCATTGATCCAA
This sequence comes from Flavobacteriaceae bacterium, assembly GCA_049890035.1. Lineage (GTDB taxonomy): Bacteria > Bacteroidota > Bacteroidia > Flavobacteriales > Flavobacteriaceae > UBA11891. Next base: position 50,246 of record JBMHCG010000052.1, read on the forward strand.
ACTTAATGCATTCAGTACAGCTTGTTTCCATGCAGTCAGCTGGGTGATGGGAAGCTGTTCAATCGCATCGACTGTCATGTTTCTAGCAAAAAGAATATTGTGATTCAGATCGGCATCGTCTGGATCTAAAAGCAAACCTTTTTCATAGTAGTAAATACTTTCAGCAACCGCATTGAGGCGGTAATAGGTATTCCCTAAATTATAGTAGAGAGCCGAGGAGTGTTCACCCAAATCCAATGCATTTAGATACGCTTCTTCTGCTTGCTTGTAGGCAGCATTCGTATAGGCTGTATTTCCTTTCTGAAACCACTCTTCAGCTGTCTGCGCAAAAGCGATTTGAGTTCCCACCACAATCCATAAAAAAGTATTTAAACAGCGCATAATTATAGTTTTCGATCCAATTGAGTAATGGTCTGTACCGCATCTTGATAATCCTTCTGGATCTGAACATCAGATGAAGGGGCATAACGAGCCTGCTCACAATTTTTAAGAAGACGAAAAAAATTCTCTGCCAACGATACTTCAATGTTGTGATTCAGCAGAAGTGTTTTAATTTTTTCCTTGTTAAAATCACGTGTTTCTATTTTCAGCTTTGATTTAAGATAATTGTGTAACGCTGCTTCCAATGCATCGTAAAAAAGGCTTTTATCCCTGCTGTTCTTTTGAGCCGTACCCAAATATTTTTTTGCCAATTTACTGGCTGCTTTTTGTTTAATGGTCTGCGTATCGGGTTGACGGTTAGCCATCCAGCGAAACAAAGGAATCCCTAATAATATGAACAAAAAAGGCAGTAAAAAAAGAAGATAGTACCAACGACTCCCCCAAAAAGGGGAAGGATCTATAGTCATCCATTTTGACTGGAGTTGTATAAATTTAAATTGCGTATTGGGTGCGGCTATGACATTGGAATTAGATGACTTTTGGGGGGAAGTGGATTGAGATATAGGACCTTCAAAAACATCCACCACAAAATCTTTCGATTCAAGTTGAACATAGGAAGCTGTCTTTGGGTTAAAATAGCTGAATGAAATGGGACTAATTGGAAATTTTCCTTGGTATTGTGGGACAATGGTGTAGTTGTCCTGAATTCTTCCTTGCATCCCTTTGATACTTACCTGCACATCTTCTTCGTGTTCGGGTTCATATACCTCTAGACTGTTTGGGACCTGCAACTTGGGTAACTCAAAAAGGGTCAGATTCCCATTACCTGTTACCTTTATTCTTGCTTGAAAAGATTCAGAGGCCTTTAAGGAGGATTTATTTAGTAATACGTCAAAATCAAAATCACCCACAGCACCAGTAAAATTTTCAGGTTGCCCTTGTATGGGAAGGGGTTTAACATTCAACGTAATTTCTCCTGCTGTAACGACTTTGTTGATGGGTCTTAAAATTCGATTGCCAAAAAAGTCTCTGCGATTTGTAGGTAATTCTGCTACAACATTTAATGTTAAGGGCTCCAATACCAACTTACCTGTTTTTTGAGGATACAGAAGCGTTCGACGCCAAATAATAACATTGTAGGCTTCTCCCTTATAGGTCTCTTGTTCAATTCGCAACTGAGAAAATTTAATATTTTGACTCCAAAAATCAACATATTTGGGACTTTCCAGTTCGGTCGGAGCTTCTGATATTTTTACTGGATTACGAAAAAACAATTTGTACACAACGGTTACGCGCTCATTCAAGTAGGGATTTCGATCGGAAAGCTGAGCGACCAAATGCATGTTTTGTCCTGCCAAATAATCTAATGAGTTAGGATCTTGAGGGATGACAACAGCCTCCGTAACTTGAATGCGGACCGGACTTGTTTTGTAGGTTTCGCCTTCAATCTGAACCGTTGCTTGTGGGATCGTCAACTGTCCCTTGCGCATGGGAGTTAAGAAATACGTAAACGTCTTTGAAAAACTGCGTTTCCCATTGATATAGGAATTACTTATCGACTGATTGGGGCCTCCCACGATTTGAAAACCATCAAATTTGGGGGGAGTGAAATTGTCCCCGTTTTGATTCATAACAAAATCTACACGCAATCGTTCGTTAAGTCCAAGTTTTTTTTTGCTTACTTGTGTTTCAAATGTTATTTGACCCCACATGGGAAGGATACCTATAATTAGGAGGAAGGAAAACATACCAATACGAGAACTGTTTTTTCTCATTTTACCAGTCTTTCTCTCCTTTTACAGGAGTGCCTTTTATTTTTTTTGCTTTTATTTTGTCTTGAACTTTCTTTTCCTGATTATTCATTGCTTCCAAAAGGCTTTTCACCTGTTGGGGTGATAATTGCCCTGGTCTTGGTTTTGGTGGTGTTTTTTGCTGGGGTTTCTCTTTTTTATTCGATTCTTGATCCCCATCCTTTGAAGAATCTTCCTGATTCTGGTTGTTATCATTCTCTTCGTCCCCTGAATCCTTGTTATTCTCCGAATCTTCCTTTTGATCCCCTTCCTGATTGTTTTTGTCTTTCTGTTCTTGGTCTTGATCTTGATTCTGATCCTTGTTTTCTTTCTTGTCTTTAGAATCTTGCTGTTGTTGTTTTTCCTTTTCTAGTAATTCCTTGGCTAGTGCATAATTGTAGCGCGTTTCTTCATCAGCTGGGTTGTTGCGCAGGGCGTTTTTGTAGGCTTCTACTGCCTTTTCATATTCCTTTTTTTCCATATGAACATTGCCCAAATTGTGGAATGCGCGGTGTCGTTCGGATCGACTACCACTATTTTTCTGGGTTTCAAAATACCGTTGGGCAGCCTCATCAAAGTCGCCCTCTTGATAATGGTTGTTCCCCAAGTTGTAAAGGGCTTCCACACGACCTGGATTGTCGGACAAAGCCTTTCGATAGGTCATTTCAGAAGCCACTGCAGCATTGTTCTTTAACAAATCATTCGCTTCGGCTATTTTATTGGATACTTCCGATGCTTGCGACCAAGTCACCCCATATATTCCCAATACCAACCAATATATTTTTTGCATCATCAGGAAACTTTAGAATTTTTTTCGTTAAACAAATTCAGTCGCTCCAACCATTTTGTTTTCGTAGCAAAAACAATTCTTTCTCCCAAAAGTAAAAGGAAAGCTGCGAATAGAAAAGCTTGAAACTGATCTTTATAGCTAACAAACTTTTTGGCTTCAAATTCTTTTTTGTCCATTGCCTTTAGCCGTTCAGAAACAAATTCCAACACTTGTTGTGTATTGTTCCCATCGTGATAACTCCCTCCGGTCGCTTCTGCTATTTGAGTTAACATTTCAGCGTTACGCTTCGTAATGACCACTTCTCCTTCAAGATCTTTTTTATAACTTTCAACCACTCCGTTTTTTTTTAGAGGAATTGGGGATCCTGCTTCCGTACCAACGCCTAATGTAAAGAGTGTTATTCCTGCGGCGGTAGCTCTATTAGCAGCCGTCAAACCTTCTTCTGAATGGTCTTCACCGTCAGTAATTAAAAAAACAACCTTATTCGTTTGTGCTGTATCATCGAAGAAAGTAGCAGACAAATCCAATGCAGCATCAATGGCGGTTCCCTGAGAAGAAAGCATGGTTGTATTGAGCCCTTGTAAAAACATTTTGGCAGCTCCGTAATCCGTCGTAATTGGCAATTGAGGGACTGCCTGAGCGGCATAGGCAATGATCCCCACGCGATCGCTAGCCAACTGGTTGATGATAGCAGAGACCAATCGCTTTGATTTCTCTAATCGATTCGGAGCTATATCTTCGGCTAACATACTTCTAGAAACATCGATTGCAAACACCAAGTCTACTCCCTCTCTGGTAACAGTTTCCAATTCGGTACCGATCTTGGGATTTACCAAACCTAGAATCAAACAGCTGATACCCAGTGTTAGAAAAAACAATTTAAGACGTGGTTTGAAGACAGATCGATTCGGACTTAATTTTTCCAGTAGGAGGATGCTTCCAAATTGATTTTGTTTGCGCTTTTGCCATAACACATAAATCCATTCTCCCAACCATAGTATTGGTAAGAGAAACAAGAGGTAGAGATAAATAGGCAAATCCAGTTGATACATCTATATAAAACTTTTAAATATGGTTTTTCTAAAAATCCATTCGACTGTCAATAAGGCCAAAGCCAAAAGGGCTAGTGGTCTAAATTTTTCTTCGTAATTATAATATTTGAATTCTTCTACTTCTGTTTTTTCCAACTTATTTATTTCATCATAAATTTCCTCGAGCCGTTGGTTGTCGGTTGCGCGATAATACCTCCCTCCAGTTGTCTTGGCAATGGTTTGAAGTAATTTTTCGTCTATTTCTACCTTGGTTAAACCATATTTAAATTTCCCGTTTGGTAAAATCCCTATAGGTGCACGAGCCGTTCCATTACTTCCCAACCCAATAGTATATGTTTTTATCGAGTATTCTAAGGCTAATTCAGCAGCAATACGAGGATCAATAAATCCAGAATTATTCATCCCATCAGTCAATAAAATAATGACTTTACTTTTGGCACGGCTGTCTTTGAGTCGATTGACAGCTGTGGCCAAACCCATACCGATAGCAGTTCCATCTTCAATGAGACCTTCGTAGCTTATATCGCGTAAGCTTGACTTAACAATGTTTTTATCGCTGGTAATGGGGGTTTTAGTGTAGCTTTCGCCTGCGTAAACAATCAAACCTATCCGATCGCTTACGCGATTATCGATAAAGGCACTGGCAACTCGCTTTAGTGCTTGTAATCGGCTTGGCTTTAGATCCTGGGCCAGCATGCTGGACGACACATCAATGGCCATGACAATATCGATTCCACTATTGGTGACTGTACGTGTTGAAACGTCTTTGGTTTGGGGACGGGCAATAGCCAAAATCAAGGCCGTTAATGCTAGAAAACGCAAAAGAAGGAGGACGGGTCGTAGCCAAGCCAAGCCAAAAGTAGTAGATCTAAAACCTGCCAACGAAGACCATTTCAAATGCGGTTGCGCTTGAATTCTTGTGAGGTACTCCCAGAGCAACCATAGTGGAAGCAGAGCAATGAGCCACAAATAATCCGGATCGGCAAAATAAATACCTTGCATCATAGTTTTACAATTGTTGAATGAGTTCTACACTATCAAGGATTCTTTTTTCTATCGCACTACCATAGCGATCTTCTTTCCCATACATCAGGGTAATTTCAATTTTCCCTTGGTCGAAATCAAAAATCAAACTCGTATACTTATTCCGAATACGCTGTTCACTACCCTTTCTTGGATACGCCAATGTCCCATAAATCTTTAGGGCTGGTAATCCAGACGCCGTCGTTATTACTTCAGAATTCATCAATATATTCGTTGCTCCTAACTCCTGGTAAGCTTGAATGGTTTCATCCAATAAAATCTGAACTTCCTCTTCTGTCGCTATATTTGGAGCCCCTTTTTCCGTGGTCTCAGATTCGGATTGGATTTCTTTCTTCAAAAACTTCAAAGCAATAAAAAAAGGGGCATCTGGAGTCCCTAGAACAAAATGATGAATAGCTTTGGGGTCGATCGATTCAACACGCTTTAATACTTCTGGAGTGGTGATGCGTAAGGGGGGCATACCATACATGCTTGTAATCCATTGATTGTTTTCCAATACTTTGGTAGGATAGCCCAATAAGGTATCACGTACTGGATAATAACCAAAGAAAGCAACCGACCCCAACAAGGTGACCAGTCCCAGGCCGAGACTGCTCCAGCCTACAATACGTATCCGCTTTTTTGTTCGCTGTTGACGCACCAATTTTTGATAGGCTTCTTTTTGTTGCATTTCTTCCAGAGTGGGTTCAGGCAATCCCTTTTGGGTATCGATGACAACTTCTTTTACTAAGTTCCGATCTTCAAACGCCACACCGTGTTCGGGTAAGGACCGTGCAAATTTTACTAAATCTGCAGTAGCCAATACCCGCTTTAGATTTTTTATCGTATCGGTGTGCAAGATGATTTTACCAGAATCTTGAAGAAGGGTTAGTTTATTAAGGAGCTCATCCGAAGTACTTTCCAAGGCGTCGATCTTAGCTTCTTCTTCTAGATAACGGCGAACGATGTCCGTAAGTTTTGAATAATAGTATTTATATTCGTGCTGGTCTACAGGCATCTGGGTTTCTAATGACTTGAGATCAGAAAGGGCTTGGTCAAAAGGAGGGAGTTTGTTCTCGCGAGCTATTTTTCGCTTTTGCCATTGGAAATATGAATACAGGGCCCCCAAAGCGAGTATCAACAAAAAAATTGACCACAATACGTTACGCAACCATTGATCATAGTTTCGTTCCACTTCAATCAAGGGTTTGATGGTGAACATCTTTTGCTTTAGCGTATCTACTAAAACAGAGCGTACTTCAATCTGAATGGAATCGGAAAGAAAGGTATTGCTATTGAGGATTACAGGTTGTCTCGGCAACCAATAGCGTCCCGAATCAAATTGAATCAAAGCGTATTTTTTTGTATACAAATAATGTGACTCTGCTCTCAGCGTATCAACTGGAAATTCTTCCAAAATCTCAAAAGGTAAAAATGAGGTGCGTTCTGGAAACAATACTTGATCTGTACTGTCGGCTTTGATTTGTAGCGTATAGTTTAGTTGTGCACCTATTTGGATGGATAATGAATCGACGGCTGTCTGTAATTGGGCTTGAACCGTCGTCAAAAACCCAATAGCAAAAAACCCAAAAATCCGTTTGATTTGACACTTGCTTTTCATCCTCTTGCCTTAAAATAGCTCAACAACTTCTTCACATAACTTTCATTAACTGAACAGTCAATGGCTCCCGCTCCGTTTGCTCGATGCAACATGCTAAAGTCATATGCATGTCTTTTGTATTTCGTTTCATATAACCATCGAAGGCGTTTTGAGTGGGTATTGATCCACTCCATTTTACCTGTTTCACTGTCCAACATAGGTACCAGGCCTATGTTGGGTATGGATGCTTCTCGAGGATCATACAAACGAATACTGGTCAAATCATGTTTTTTGGCTGCAATTCGAAGTGTTTTTTCATAATCCTCTGTACTGATAAAATCAGACAAAAGAAAAACAATCGCTTTCTTTTTCAAAATAGCCGAAACAAATTCATAGGCACGGTTGATGGAGGTCCCTTCTTGTTTGGGTTCAAACTCCAGCATTTCACGAATCAATCTCAGTATGTGTGAACGCCCTTTTTTTGGCGGGATATACAACTCGATCTCCTGCGAAAACAATATCAAGCCAACTTTGTCATTGTTCTGAAGAGCAGAAAAGGCTAAAGTAGCTGCTATTTCAATGAGGATTTCTTTTTTGTACTGTTGTTGTGTACCAAAGAAGGCAGAACCACTAATGTCAACTGCAAGGAGCAAAGTCAACTCTCTTTCCTCCTCAAAAACTTTTACAAAGGGCTCTTGATAACGTGCTGTAACATTCCAATCAATGGCACGCACATCGTCACCATATTGATATTGGCGGACTTCGCTGAAAGTCATCCCTCTTCCTTTAAAAGTACTGTGATATTCCCCGCCAAAAACGTTATCACTCAAACGCCGGGTTTTGATTTCGATCTTACGAACCTTTTTTAAAAGCGCTTTCGTATCCATTCAATGTTTTGCCTAAGGGTGTACCCTAATCCTAGGGTACTTCAACTTCATTGATAATTTGGTCAATCATATCTTCACTGGTGACATTTTCTGCCTCTGCTTCGTAAGTCAAGCCAATGCGATGCCGCAGGACATCATAAACAACAGCTCGAACATCTTCTGGAATAACATAGCCTCGATGCTTTAAAAAAGCGTGACACTTTGCCGCAATGGCAAGATTGATGCTCCCACGAGGTGAGGCACCAAAACTAATAAGAGGCTTGATAAATTCCAATCGATACCGTTCTGGATATCGGGTAGCAAAGATGATATCCAGTATATATCTTTCAATTTTTTCATCCATGTATACTTCCCGTACCGTTGCCTGTGCTGTCAAAATTTGTTTTGGTGTTACTATGGGTTTAATAGTTTCATAAGATCCCTTTAAATTGGATTGAATAATGCTGCGTTCTTCTTCCATTTTGGGATAGTCAATAACCGTTTTAAGCATGAATCGATCCACTTGTGCTTCAGGAAGCGGATAAGTACCTTCTTGTTCCACTGGGTTTTGGGTTGCCATAACCAAAAATGGCTTGGGTAGCTTAAAAGTACTATCCCCAATCGTTACTTGTTTTTCTTGCATGGCTTCCAGCAGTGCCGATTGAACCTTAGCTGGAGCTCTGTTTATTTCGTCTGCAAGGACAAAATTGGCGAAAATAGGTCCTTTCTTGATTGAAAAATCGTTCTCTTTCACGTTATAGATCATTGTCCCTACGACATCTGCTGGAAGCAGGTCGGGGGTAAATTGAATACGGCTGAATTGTCCTTTCACTGCTTGACTTAGCGTATTGATTGCTAAGGTTTTTGCAAGTCCAGGCACGCCTTCCAAAAGAATGTGCCCTTGTCCGATCAACCCTATCAAAAGACGTTCTACCATCTCTTTTTGGCCTACAATTACTTTGTTGATTTCAGAAACTAACAGATCAACAAATGCGCTTTCTTCACGAATTTTTTCATTCAATGCATTGATGTCTGTCGAATCGGTTGTCTTACTCATAGCGATCCTATTTTTTAGGTCACCAAAAATGCTAAATTAATTGGGTTACTGTTGTTAATAATTGGTTAAAAAAACCGCTTCAAGCCCTTTATGACCGCTCTTTTTGTCTTTAATTTCGTGGGTAATTGAAAGATCATAAACTATGGATACCCAATTTTCAAGAATCATTTCCGGGACGATGACCTGGGGACAATGGGGAAAAAACCTTTCCCAAAATGAAATGACCGATCGCATTGAAAGCATGTTTGGACTCGGTATAAGTAGTTTTGATCATGCCGATATTTATGGAGGATATACAACCGAAGCAGCATTTGGAGCTGCTTTTACTGCTAGTGCTGTGGCCCGAGACAAGGTTCAGTTTATTAGCAAATGTGGTATCCAATACCCGAGTGATGTCCGACCACTGAAAGTAAAACACTATGATTATTCACCTGCTCACATTCGATTTTCAGTAGAAAATTCGTTGAAAAATCTGCAAACCGACTATTTGGATTTATTGCTACTTCATCGACCCAGCCCGTTATTGGATGCCAATGAGGTGTCGGATACCATTCAGACTCTTATCGAAGAAGGGAAAATACGTGATTTTGGTGTTTCAAATTTCAGTCCCACAGAAATGGCCCGTCTACAAAAAGAGCGATCCCTTTCTTGGAATCAGATGGAATGTTCGCTAACCTTTTCGGAACCCATGACAAACGGTTGGATCGACTATTGTCAAACCCATCAAATAGGGCTTATGGCTTGGAGTCCTTTGGGGAGTTATTTTAAAAATAAGGACGTGAGACAAGAACGTTTGCAGCCTTTGATAACCGAACTATCGGCCACCTACGAAATGGAAGCGGATCAATTGCTTTTATCATGGTTGTTACAACACCCAGCAAAAATTCATCCCGTAGTGGGTAGCACAGAAACCAGCCGGCTGAAAAAAGCCTTACAAGCAACAACCACCCAATTAGATATACAAGACTGGTTCCGTCTGTATGAAGCCAGTCGTGGGCATCGCGTTGCCTAAAACCCATACAATTATGAAAACAATCCTTATTACAGGTGCCAGCAGTGGAATCGGATGGGCTACGGCTCTCAAACTCTCAGAACGAGGCCACAATCTAATTCTTTGTGGTAGAAGAGAAGAACGCTTAAAAACACTTCAAAATGAATTAAAAATCCCAACCTATAGCCTCTGTTTTGACGTCCGTGATAAAACCGCCGTTCAAGCTTCCATAGCAAGTTTACCCCCCATTTTCCAACAAGTTGATGTTTTGATTAACAACGCTGGCAATGCACATGGGTTGGATTATTCCCAAGATGCCAATTTGGATGATTGGGATGCTATGATTGATGGTAACGTAAAAGGGCTCCTCTATGTTACCAAAGCTATTCTTCCCCAAATGATTGCACGGAATGCGGGACAAATTATCAATGTAGGATCCATTGCGGGTAAAGAGGCCTATCCCAAGGGAAATGTGTATTGTGCAAGCAAAGCGGCGGTGGATACTTTCACGCAAGGATTGCGCTTGGATACCAACCCCTATGGACTTCGAATCGGAGCTATCCATCCAGGATTGGTCGAAACGGAATTTTCAGAAGTCCGGTTTAAAGGGGATTCACAAAGAGCAAAAAATGTGTACCAGCCACTGAACGCGCTTCAAGCATCCGATGTGGCAGATTGTATTGATTTTATGATCGCTGCTCCTGCCCATGTCACTCTAGCTGATATTACCCTATTGCCTACCGACCAAGCCAGTGCTTATGTCGCCAACCGTAAACAATGATTAACAAAAGGCTTTTAGTCAAAGTCTTGTTGGCCCACAATGACGAAAATAGCTTTTATGATAAAAAGCTACGAATCGATTTGAGCCGAAAGGAAGGAAAAGCAAAGTTTTTAAAACACGTTTGCGCCCTTTCAAATAGCAATCCCGCAAATAATTCCTATATCGTCATCGGTGTTTCGGATCAACAAAACAAGATTGTAGGAGTTGATTTTTTTGATGATAGTAAGCTACAAAACCTCGTCAACGCCTATCTAGAGAATCCACCTCGGGTGACGTATGAAAACATTCCCTTTCCCCATCTTCCCATTGGAAAAGTTGTTGGATTGATCACTATTTTTCCCAATCCAGCTTGTACTGCCTTGCGAAAAAATATTTGGAAATATTATGGCGGGAGTGTTTTTATCCGTGAGGGAAGCATTTCACAACCTAAAAAGTTTGGAATTACCCTACAAGATATCAATTCGAGTGTCGTCGAAACAATCGAACACCAAGCGCAAAACAACATCCAATTGACATTGGATGGGGTGGTCGATTTCTTAAACCAACATCAAGGGGAAAAAATGCAATCCGAATACCGTGTTTTTAAAGAAACTTTTGTGCTGTGTTGGGCAGGAATTGAAAAAAAAGTAAAGGACAAAACCTATTATTCGCGTGTTGATATTGAATTGATCAATGAACAGGTAAAACTTTTTTATTCCAACCTTGATGAGGTAGAAATTTCCTGGGACAAAGATGCATTTACAATCACCGAATATGTCCAACTAGGAATTCATAATGACTTTCGATTTTTCCCCTTAGAAAAAGTTGCTATTAACTTTCAAGAAAATGGCACTTACCAATTGCAAACAGAACTGCTTTTTGAACCGCCACGATTGGATCGTGCTACTTTGCTTCATCGGTTTAATGCCAATAATGCTTTGCTTGATAAATTGGAAAAAAAGATTCCACTCAGCTTGGTTGAACAAGAAGATTTGTATCAATTGCCTTCGTCCTATATGTTGTGTTATCTAAATTTAATCCATGCAGCAAAAGAACAACTTCATCGTTCCCGCCCTTTACTGAAATCTCAAGGAGCAGCCATCTACGAAGCCTACAAAGAAACCCAAAGAATTTTACGGAAAATTAAATACAACTAGAACCCTTTGCGCATCATCACGTAGAGTCCAACAAGACAAAGCACGTATAAAATTTTTTTTGCTGTTTTGGTAAACATCAAAACGTTCAACAGATGCATAAGATATTGCTTCCACACCCACAGTGCCGCAATGAATAGAAAAAGGAAAGCTACGACTTTCGTGTCGTGTGTGAGTTCATTCATTTTTATCAATAATGCGTATATCGTCCAATTCAAATGTGCCGTCTTGGCTGGTTTTTCCACTACCATTGTAGACAAATGCGAGGTGTACAAAACGTGCTGCAGGCAATGCTATAGCCCCCGAATCAATCCAATCTTCGGGCGCATCCCCTTTATGGGCCAAACGAGCCGGGAGTGATTCCCATCGAGAGTTTCTTAGATTTGCTGTACTACCATCCCAGTCAGTCGAAACAAATACGTCAAGTTGGCTGTTGTCGGCAAAAGCCACTGAAGTCCGAAAGGAAAGTTGGGGGTGTTGTAGAGATGACAAATCCAACAAAGGAGTGATCATCATAATAGTTGCGTGTCAAAACCCCATTAAGAAACCCTTGTTCTTGTGGGACTATGTGGGATTTGAAACCGGAATAGGTGCTGGTCAGCAACCAAGTGGAACGATAGTCGACACATTGTTCCAATCGGCGCTCTCCGTCATACCGGTCAAACGCTTCTCCAGCAAATGTTTTATGGGTTTCATCAGAAGCAAACTGAACCGCATTTAGGATGATGTATTTACCGATGTGATTGGTATGAAAATCAGCAATAGACAATGGATAGGGACGTAAAGATCGTTCCAAAGTATCCCGAATGAGATGCTTTGCTATCAAAGTTTCTGGAAGCAAATCGATCCCATCTGCTCGGTATCTTCCCAGTGACAAGATGCCGTTTTGATAGCCTGCGCCCAGTCCATTCAATTGTAAATAAACTTTACGCCCAAATGGAAAAACCGTGTACAACGCTTGATGATCCATTACAATCCGCAATGCTCGTTGCGGTTCCTTCCAATCGTCTTGTATGAAAAGTTCTTTATAAAAATTACCTGTTTTATCCGTACTGAGAACGTAACCTTCAAGCCACAATTCCGTATCGGAGTCCAGCAACAGATAACCCGTTTCACTTTGTAAAACGGCTTCCTGAACAGCACGGATATTGGTATTTACTTCCGGTGGGGGGCCAAAATGGCTGTGAATAGGTAAATCATAAGAATCTTCGGTATGACAGGCAATGAACACGAAAAAAGAAAAGTAATATTTGATCATAAGCGGTAGTACATTGAGGCAAAAAAAGTTGTCCCTCGGCCCCACCAGTACTTTGGAGCAAATAAGGGAATGATTCGTCTTTGGTCTACCAACACGGTTTGATAATTGGCATTACGCGCTTGTTCAAATCCCCCCGTTTTGTGAATCGAGTTAAGTAGGTTTTGAACACTAATGAAAAACCCAACGTACTGTTTCCCCAAACGCCATGATTTACTAGCTGTAGCGTTTAGTGTAAGATATGAAGGGATGCGTTCGGGAGCGAGTATCGATTCGGCTTCTTTGGAATCGTAATCGGCAAAGGGAATGCCATCAAAGTCTTGATAAAAATTGCGCGTCCGCCGAAAAGCGTTAATAGCCACATAGGCATGTGAAAAATAATTTACATGCAATCCCATACGCCAGTAGTTTGGGTCTTTATATTCAAATCCCAATGAATACGCTTGTTGAGGCCCATTCGCTAGGGGGTAACCTTGAAGGTAACTGAACCCAAAAACTTGAGTCCCATTGTCAAACCCAGACAATCGAGATGCGGCTGTTGGAGCCGTTTGATGCAATAAATGAGGGTTGCTCATATACCGAGCTGTTCCAACAGTTGCAACTCCTAAAAAAGCAACTCCTTCTATGGGTTCATACTGTCCAGCAAATTCAAAACCCCGATATCTTCTATGTATCCCATTGAGATGTTATTGAACAAAAAATGCTTGATGGCCTTGAATACCGTCAGCATAATAAAATCCTTGTCGGTTGCCATTCCTAAGAGAAATAGAATAGAGGGTGAAACGACCCCGTACTTTTTCTCGTGTTAACCGATAGGATCCTTCAAAAACAAAAGCATTTTCAGTGCTAACAAACGGATTGACAATTTCAGCTTCACGAAGATTTAGGTAATAAGACCCAACTGCTGCCGGACGCTTCCAAAAACCCATTCGGGTTGTAAAATGATGATGCCCATCAAAAGAGTAGGCGATCCCTGTTTTAATTCCTCCTGTAAAGTGTGAAAAAACAGCACCCTTCCCAAAGGAATGATTCGGATAGCGACCATTTTTAAAATGACCTGTACGCTGGTGCTGATGGTATTGTAATTGAATTGCTCCAAAGACTTCAAATCCAGATTTTTCGTAAATAACATGAGTAGTCATCGCCCCTTTTTTTTGTCTCATACTGAAATGATATTGAAATGGAGTACCGACAAAAATTTTTTGATTGAAGTGACGAAGATCATGGGAAGCCAGTTGGATAGCATCGATAAAACCGTCAAAATTATAGGTTGCATCCGCTCCCAATAGAGATTCAGGTTGTGCGTATTGTCGGCTATGTGATAGTTCAACAGATCCCTCAACACGAATTTGTAGCCCCTTTTTGAATATCTTTTGCAACTGAAGTGAAAAGGCAACTCGATTGAGTTGTTCTTTGTCTGCGCTTAAAAAGTAGACCGCAGCAGGTTGCATAGAGTTTGATTCATAAAGACGAGACCAATCCAACTGCCCTTGGCTAATAAGTCGGTTGCGTGCCCAATAGCCCTTTTCGTAATCAGGATTTTTAAGCTCTCGCAAAAAATAACTGGGTAATTTTTGATAATACACAGGATCGGGGTTTTGCCCACCCCCGACCAAAATATTATCCTCCAGCCAATGTCCTTGGTGTTGCAGTCGGCTGTATGCTGTTTGCCCCAACTGAACACCAATGTTTACATGCCAAATAGAAGAACTTGTAGGTTGGTAGCGATGCGTGAGGAAAAAACTGGGGATTTTCGTTGTTTTGATACGTGCATTTCTAATCCGCCCTTTTTGCCAACCCCAGTAGGGGTTGTATTTGTTGCCCTTAAGATCAAAAACCTCCTGTGTCAAGGGAGCACTTTTACCACTGCTATTCGGTGTGTAAATAAACCCTCCCCACGTTTGATGAACGGAGTTCCATTGCCGTTCCAAGAATGCTAGCAGAGAAAAGGCTTGGTAAGGAGTCCCCTCTCGATATCCTTCTTTGGCCACTCGGGTTGATCCCAGTAAAGCGAAGTCCCATTGATTATAGTGACCCACATGTGAGACCATGGACCGAAATTGATAGGTCGCATTGGAAAAGGCTTGAGAAAATTTGGAGCCCAGACGCATTTGACTGGGTCGTAAGTTGATTTGCAGACTCCCCAATACACCCCTCATATCAAACTGAGCGGGCGACAAACCATAATTCGTTTTTCCAGCCATATTGGTAAAATCATTCAAACCTCCCCATTGACCCCAATTGGGGCGTCCTGTCATAAAATGATTCATTGCAATACCATTGATACGAACAGATCGATGTGAAGCATCCAATCCCCTCAATCTAAAAAAAGCAGAACCAAATTGAAAAGCAGCAGTGGAAAGAAACAAATCACGCTGTGCTTGTAAGGCAACTCCCAACTGTTCCCGGTCATCACTAGCTGTCCACAGTTCCAAATCCGACATGCGCAAAAGCGGTGCTTCTACTTCTGCGGCAACCATTTCTTGCATCAACCAATTACCAAGGACGAGCAGATCATCCTTCTCTGTAAAAATGATCGGAATGGTTTGTGTTCTGTATCCAGATGCCTCTACAAGCAGGTCCCCCTTTTCAAAATCTGACTTCAAGTGAATTTCATAGCCACTTGAAGTTGTAAGAATTTTCTGTATTTCACCACTACGCAATTCAAGCTGCACAGATCGAATGCTGTGCCCTTCCTTATTTACAAAACGCACTGTTGCAATCTTACTAGATTGGAAGGCTACTGCAGTATAACAAAAGTGTACGAAAAGTACTGTCAGGCCGATTCGCATGGTAAGTTGGGTTGTATTTCCTTAAATTTAAAAATAAATACGATGCGCCCCTTATTCCTTTTTCTCCTTGCAATAGCTCAATACCAAACGACACAACCACAAGAGTTTCGTGCCGTTGGTATTGGTTTTTATAATGTTGAAAATCTATTTGATACCATTGACAACCCAACTACCTATGATGAAGACTATACGCCTTCTGGAAAGTTGCGATGGACACCAGAAAAATTTCATCAAAAAATTGAACATATAGGTCGTGTCATTGCTCGTATAGGAAATGAAAACCATGTACATGGGCCCAGTTTATTGGGACTGTGTGAAATAGAAAACAAACACGTACTGACTGAGTTGGTTCAGAGCCCAATCCTGTCCCCCTTAGTGTATGGATTTATCCATTTTGAAGGGCCGGACCGAAGAGGTATTGATGTCGCCTTACTCTATCGAAAAAAGCATTTCCAACCCCTCACCGTCAAACGGTATCGACTGGAATTAAAGAATGTCCGACAATTCCCCATTCCCACTAGGGAGCAATTGGTTGTTCATGGCATTTTATGGGATCAAGAGGTTACTGTATTAGTCAATCATTGGCCATCAAGACGCGGCGGAAGAAAAAAAAGTGCTCCTTTACGTGTGGCAGCTGCACAGCTTCAGCTGCGAATCTTAGACTCCATTTATACTGAAAATCCCAAAGCAAGAATTTTAGTCATGGGGGATTTCAATGACAATCCCATGGATGCAAGTGTAAAATCATTGACTCAAAAAAACACCTATTACCCGCATTTTAAACCTTTACAAAACCCCTTGCTACCACTGTCAAAGAAAGGAATCGGAAGTTTGGCTCATCGCGACCTATGGCATCTTTTCGATCAAATCCTACTCTCTTCTCGCTGGTATGATGATCCTGACTTTTTTTTCGTAACAGCCAAAGTTTACAATCCAAAATGGTTGCAAACACCCTTGGGGAGATTCAAGGGATACCCCTTTCGATCCCGTTATTCAGATTACCATTTTAGTGGGTTTTCAGATCACTTCCCCGTATATGTGCTTTTGGCTCTTCGACAATAAGAACGATCAAAAGTATACCTAACTTTTACAATTCAGGATACAGAAAGTGATTGTATGGGAATCGTTGGACATGTAGGCTACGTACCTCTTGATACACCCGATCTCGGAATAAGGCCAAATTGGTTTTATTCAGAGCGGAAATAAATAAGGCCTGTCCATTTGTTCGACTCATCCAAGTAGACTCCCATTCCGACAATGTAAAATGCTTTGACGTGCGCTCCATTGTCAAATCTTCTTCATCAAACGGCTTGGGAATGTAATTGTCTATCTTGTTAAATACCATCAGCGTAGGTTTGTCCACTGCTTTGATTTCTCCCAAGATTTGATTAACCGAGGCAATATGCTCTTCAAAATTAAGATGGGATATATCAACCACATGTATTAATAAATCAGCTTCTTGAACTTCGTCCAAAGTACTTTTAAAAGACTCTACCAACTGGGTGGGTAATTTTCGAATGAAGCCCACCGTATCGCTCAATAAAAAAGGCAGGTTTCCAATGACTACCTTTCGTACAGTGGTATCCAACGTAGCAAATAATTTGTTTTCGGCAAAAACCTGACTTTTAGCAACAACGTTCATCAGTGTTGATTTACCGACATTGGTATAGCCTACCAAAGCGGCACGAATCAAACTCCCTCGATTGCCACGTTGAGTGCTCATTTGCTTGTCAATCGCCGCTAATTTTTTTTTCAGTAGAGCAATTTTATCCCGAACAATTCTACGATCCGTTTCAATTTCGGTTTCTCCTGGACCCCGCATCCCAATACCACCACGCTGGCGTTCCAGGTGTGTCCACAAGCCCTTTAATCGGGGTAATAAATATTGGTATTGGGCCAGTTCAACCTGAGTACGAGCATAACTGGTTTGTGCTCTTTGGGCAAAAATATCTAAAATCAGTCCTGTCCGATCCAGAATTTTACAACGTAAAATACGTTCAATATTTCCCTGTTGTGCGGGTGTTAATTCATCGTCAAAAATTACAGTTCCCACTTCATTTTCAGAAACAAATGCGGCTACCGTTTCCATTTTTCCACTACCGATGAATGTTTTGGGATTGGGTGTTTGAATGTTTTGAGTGAATCGTTTGAGTACTTCACCACCCGCAGTGTAAGCCAAAAAGGCAAGTTCGTCCAAATATTCTGCAGCTTGCTCTGCCGTCTGCTGGGGGGTCACAATTCCAACCAGAACGGTTTTTTCATATTCCCTTTCTTTCTTTTCAATCATTTTTTGATTCCCATTTTTCCAACTTCAAGACCTGACCATTAAAAACCCCATAGGTATTGTGATGAATCCAGTCCCCTGTGTTGAGATAGAGAGCGTTCTTTCCAACAGATATTTCTAAAGGCAAATGGCGGTGGCCAAAAATAAAATAATCGTAGTGTTGACTGACCAACTTTTCTTGGCAATACTGAACCAACCACTCGTTTTGAACGCCTTGAAATTGAACATTTTCCTCCCCTGAAATCAAACGGTTGCGTAACGAAAGATACTGTGCCAAAGAAACACCCAAATCGGGATGCAACCAACGAAACAAAAATTTGGATAGGGGATTCACAAAAACTTTTTTCATTCGCTTGTACCCTTTATCACCTGGCCCCAAGCCATCACCGTGACCCAGCAAAAATATTTTTTTGCCAATTTGTATGCGTTGGGGTTGATGAAAAACAGGTATGCCTAATTCAGTAAGGAAATAATCTTTCATCCACAAATCGTGATTTCCAGCAAAAGCATAAATCAAAACCCCGTTGTCTTTCATTTGTGCCAACTTCCCCAATGTCCGGACAAACCCTTTGGGTACTACTTTTCGATATTCAAACCAAAAGTCAAAAAGATCCCCTAATAGAAACACGGCATATGCTTGTTTTTCTATCGATTCGAGCCACTGCAAAAATTGCTTTTCACGCCTTCGACTGGCATCGTAATTAGGTGCTCCAAAATGCTGATCGGAAGCAAAGTAAATGTTCTTATTTGTTGGTAGATGGAGTTGCATGGTGCCTGCAAAGATAGGCATTCTCTAACCTATGGCTTGATCCAAATCAGCAATCAAATCTTCTACTTGTTCAATACCGACACTCAAGCGTATCAAACCTCCGACCACCCCCTGTGCTTCCCGCTCTTTTTTGGGTATGGAGGCATGGGTCATACTTGCCGGATGCCCAACCAAACTTTCCACCCCTCCCAAAGACTCTGCCAATGTAAATAATTTGAATCGTTGAAGTAAGGATAGGGCTTGCTCCAAACTTCCCTCCATGGGAACGAAGGAAAGCATGGCACCAAATTCATTCATTTGGTTTTTTGCGATATGGTGTTGGGGGTGGGATTCAAATCCTGGCCAATTCACAGAAGCTATCTTTGAATGTTCAGCCAAATACATTGCTATTTTTGCTGCATTTTCACAATGCCGCTGCATACGTACCGATAGTGTTTTGATCCCTCTCAAAGTCAGAAAACAGTCCATCGGCCCTGGAACAGCACCACTTGCGTTTTGAATAAAGGCCAGTTTTTTGTGCAAATCAAAATCATTTACTATCAAAGCCCCTAGGATCAAGTCACTGTGGCCTGCTAGATATTTTGTCGCAGAATGCATCACAATGTCCGCACCCAAAACCAAGGGTTGTTGCAAATAGGGGGAGGCAAAAGTATTGTCAACAGCGACCCATAATTTCTTGCTTTTCGCCAATGCGGTGTACGCGGCTATATCCACAACACGCATCATCGGATTGGTTGGTGTTTCAATCCAAATCAAACGGGTCTGAGAATGTATTTTTTGAGCTACCGCTTCAGGTTGGGTAAGATCCATAAATACAAAATCTATCCCCATTGGTTCAAAAACTTGAGTAAACAGTCGATAACTGCCACCATACAAATCATTGCTGGCAATGACCCTATCGCCAGGCTGTAACAACTTCATAACGGCATCTATGGCAGCCAAGCCCGATGCAAAAGCCAACCCGTACTCCCCTTGTTCGATATGTGCCAAATTTTTCTCAAGAGCCGTTCGTGTTGGATTCTGGGTCCGGCTGTATTCATAACCACTGTGATCCCCTGGTTTGTTTTGGGCATACGTAGATGTCTGGTAGATGGGCGGCATCACAGCACCATAAGCTTTATCGGGTGCTTGCCCACCATGGATGACTTGTGTATTGAAATGTACGGGCTTTTTCATGTCCTGCAGTTAGGTGTCAAAAGTATCTTTTTTTTATCGCTAGAACATCCATTACTAAGTAAAAAAAACGTTCTTTGTTGGTATAATTTTGCTGATGAAAGCCTTGTTTTACCTCAAAAGCTGTTCCACTTGCCAAAGAATTATTGATGCTTGGCAACCCCCTAAAGAAGTCCTTTTGGTAGATATAAAAAGTACTCCTCTTGGTCAAGAGCAATTGGAAGCCATGTACCAAAGAAGTGAAAGCTACGAAGCCTTATTTAGTAAACGCGCTCGACTGTATCAAGAACGTGGGTTAAAAAATCAAGTGCTCGAAGAAAAGGATTACAAAGCATTGATACTGGAAAACTATACCTTTTTGAAAAGACCCGTTCTTATTTGGGAAAACAAAATAAGTATCGGCAATAGTAAAAAATCAGTGGTATTAGCAAGAGAATGGATTCATGGATCGGAAAAAAATTAGTGCCTATTTAGCCGCCTTTGGTGCTACTTTGATATACGGTTTAAATCACACCATAGCGAAAGTAATCATGCCCGATTATATTGGTGCTTCTGGATTTATCATGCTGCGACTCCTTGGAGCAGGCTTGCTGTTTTGGACGGTTAGTTTTTTTCTCCCTAAAGAAAGCATCCAATCCAAAGACTATCTGCGCCTTTTTTTTGCTGCCTTTTTGGGAATGTGTATCAATATGCTCATGTTCTTCAAAGGATTGGAACTATCTACCCCTATAAATAGTGGGGTTATTATTACCATCACACCCATTATGGTTTTGGTATTGTCCTATTTTTTTTTGAAAGAGCCCATCGGTTGGCAAAAAACACTGGGCATACTGTTGGGTTTTACCGGAGCGTTAAGTTTGACTCTTTTTGGTGCTGAAAGACAAATTAATGCCCCCAACATCCCTTTGGGAAACACTTTATTTTTAGTCAACAGCACCAGCTATGCTGCATATTTGATAGTCATCAAGCCTTTGACACAAAAATACCACACCATAACTTTAATGAAATGGGCCTTTTTAATCGGACTGATACTCTCTACTCCTGTTACTTTTTCAGAATTTGTCGCAGTGAAATGGCTTACTTTACCTTTTGAGGTAGTATGGCGGATGGCATTTGTGGTAATTGGTACTTCCTTTTTGACTTACCTATTAAATGTATACGCTTTAAAAGTTCTGTCAGCCACCACCGTCGGGGTCTTTATCTATCTCCAACCTCTTTTGACTATACTATTTGCTGTTTTGACGGGAAATGATGTCTTAAGTACACTGAAAATCAGTGCAACACTACTCATTCTGAGTGGGGTTTATTTAGTGTCTTTCAAGCGGAATTCCAAGGGATAGGTTGTTCGCCCAAAGAACGGGTATCCTTGGAGGTAAGAACTTGGAAGGCAGCAGTCTTCGGTGCTTGACTTAATTTTTTATAATCTGCCGCATCCAGGGTAGTAATTTTTCTTGTTTCTGTATTAAAAAAGCCCCCAGTGAGTAAAATCCGAGCCAAATTATTTCCTTCTTTGTCGTAAAATTCCTGCTGAGTAGCAAAAAATCGCCCCGCTTCACTCAACCCAGATAACTGGACCGTGATTCGGATGCGATCACCCAGAAAACCCTCTTGGAATACAATCGGGCCTATTCTTTTTTGTTGCATCTTTTCTAGAGAAAAGCCCAAAGAATCAAAAAACGCCATTCGGGTAGTCGAACCCATTTGTACATAAGCAGCGTTGGCCATATGCCAGTTGGCATCCAAATCATTCCACCGTACTTCTACCTCTTTTTGGTACATATGATTATATTTAGAAAAAATTACAGAGATGAAACATTCGATGGCATGGGTTGCAGCAGCCTTTTTTTTGGTCGCCTGTGGTAATGGTGAAACTAAGAAAAAAGAGTTTCAATACAATAGAGTTCAAAAAACCGAAAAAAAAGCGCAAAACCAAACTGCTAAAACCCCGATTGATCTGAACAACAAAGGCATTGGCCCCATTGACTCCTTTGAATTCCCAGAGGCAGTTGATGCTAATATGGCGGGTCAAGGAGAGCAAGCTTTCAAACAAAAGTGTACCGCCTGTCATTATCCTAACAAACGATTGATTGGCCCGGCAATGCAAGGTATTTATGAAAGGCGGCATCCAGCCTGGGTTCTGAACATGTTACTAAATCCAAGCGAGATGCTTGAAAAAGATCCCATTGCCAAAGCATTACTCAAAGAATACAACAATGTAATCATGCTCAATCAAAACCTCTCGCAGGAAGAAGCGCGTGCAATTGCTGAATATTTACGCACATTGTAGGGCGTACATTTAGAGAGACCAAGCTTTTCCTCCTGTAGCCTCCATTAAGTCAACACAGCCTTTTTGCTGGCCGGGCACGGGTGCATAGGCCATGACATTCTCACCAATATATTCAGATCCTTTGTAAGCACGGACAGCCATGCCACGAATTTCTCGTGTCACTGCAAAAGCAGCAGCCTCATCGGGCACCTGAGCAGGTGATTCAGTCGCTTGTGCTTCTTGGCCTGCTTTTTGAATGGCTTCCCACCATGACTTTTCTTGATCGGATCCAGGCTTTAAATACTTCGCAACCTGCGCCTCCAATTCTTCCGAACGAATGGCGTTCCAATCGGATTTTTGATTGTCTGACAAGGCTACTTTTTTGAACTGCCCCAAAGATTTCTTTATCTGTAAGTGCTCTTCACCAGATACGGCCAGGTTCAAATAGGAGTCTGTAAACTGGATTAAATTTAAATCACCCGCTCCAGGTAAACCTTCACTAGAAGGAAGGATGATGTCCATCAATGCAGCGACCAAGTCGGCTTCTTCGTTACTTAATACGATGGGAGACCATGCTGTTTTATTTTGGCAGCTTTGAAGAATCCCTCCAAGAACTGGGGTGAGGGTCATCGCTCCAAATGAAAGTCCTATATTTTTTAATGCGTTTCTTCGATTCATAATTCCTTACTTACAAATTCATTTTTTTCAATTCATTCACTGCGTGGTCCGCTGCACGTGCCGTCAAAGCCATATAGGTTAGGGATGGATTCTGATTCCCTGCAGAGGTCATGGCAGCACCATCGGTAACATACACATTTGGAACGGCGTGAACTTGATTGTTACCATTCAGTACCGAAGTTTTTGGATCGCTTCCCATGCGGGCCGTGCCCATCTCATGAATCCCCAAACCGAGACTGTACCCAGCGTCGTATCCATAGACCTCTTTAGCACCCATTTTCTCAAGCATTTCTATGGCCTGCTGCTTCATATCTTTTCGCATGTTTTTTTCGTTTTCACGAATTTCTGCATCAAAAGTTACAGTAGGCAAACCCCATTCATCTAGCTTTTCATAGTCCAGGTACATTTTATTGTCATGATAAGGTAAGGTCTCCCCAAATCCATTGAGGCTGATGCCCCAATTGCCAGGTTCTAAAATGGCTTTTTTAAAAGTTTCGCCGTAAGCTGCTTCTTCTGCTGCTTCGTTCCACCCGTAACGACCGCCGCCACCTTGATATCCATAACCGCGAACAAAATCTTTTTGATTGGTACTTCCTCCCAAATTCCTAAAGCGTGGAATATAAATCCCGTTGGGTCTTCGTCCAGTATAATATTGGTCTTCAAATCCTTCCACTGAGGCTCGAGCTCCTGTGCGGAAGTGGTGGTCCATAATATTGTGACCCAATTCTCCCGAATCATTCCCCATTCCATTGGGAAAACGATCCGACTTGGATTGCATTAAAATAGAAGTAGAAGCCACAGCAGAGGCGCATAAGAAAATGACTTTGGCATAGTAGTCGTGTGTTTCTTTTGATTCCGCATCAATCAGTCGAACCCCCATAGCTCTTTTTTTGTCAGCATCATACAGAACTTCATGAACAATTGAGTTGGGTCGAAGCGTCATATTCCCTGTGGCTTCTGCCGCAGGTAGTGTAGACGAATTACTGCTGAAATAGGCCCCAAAGGGACACCCTCGCATGCAGCGGTTTCTGTATTGACAGTTCAATCGACCCAAACCAGGTTTGGTTCCTTCGGTTATATGCGCTGTACGACCAATAGTCATTACTCGGTCTTGGTAATGGGTGCTAATGGATGCTTTTAGTTTTTCTTCTACACAGTTCATTTCCATAGGTTTTAGAAATTTACCGTCGGGTAGTTGGGGCAAACCTAAATTCTCTCCGCTGACACCAATATATTGCTCAACATAATCATACCAGGGTGCGATGTCTTTATAACGTATGGGCCAATCTACAGCAATTCCTTCTTTGAGGTTGGCTTCAAAATCAAAGTCACTGAGTCGGTAGCTTTGTCGTCCCCACATCAAAGAACGACCTCCTACATGATAGCCACGTAGCCAATCAAAGGGTTTGTCTTCATTGTAGGGATGCTTCAAATCATTGACAAAAAAATGTTTGTTGGACTCGGTTGTTGTATAGCCCGATCGTGATTGTTTGGGTTGTTGCTCACGAGCCTCCTTGGTGATAATATCGCCCGCGGGATAGTCCCATGGATCGTTATTCATTGTGGGATAGTCATCGATGTGCTTGACCATTCGACCGCGTTCCAAAACAAGTGTTTTTAAGCCTTTTTCACAAAGTTCTTTGGCAGCCCACCCACCACTTATTCCAGTGCCAACGACAATGGCATCAAACTCTTCCTGCATATTACTGAATTTTTAATGTATTCGTTTTGAGTAACAATAAAATCAAATATAGACGAATTAATTTATCTATTTCACACTATTTCAATTAAACTTTTTCTAAATTGACAAACACAATAGGTAACCAAATACACATTACACAAAGAACGTTCAAATTGATATTAAAATGAGACGAGAAGAATTTTTAAAATACTTGGGACTTGCCGGTTTCGGACTTAGCACCCTTCCTCTGTGGTCCCAATGTAAAGCAAAAGAAAAACCCCTCTTTTTCAAGCTTTCCTTAGCACAATGGTCGATCAACCGTATGATAAAAGCGGGCGACATTTCCCCCTATGAGTTCGCTCGATTGGCCGCTGAATGGGGATTTTCGGGCTTAGAATATGTTAGCCAATTGTACGTTGATGTGTACAAAGCAGAAGATAAAGATGCTGCATTGGAAACATTCGTAGCAAAAAGTAATGCTGCTGCGAAAGAACATGGGATGAAAAACGTTCTCATCATGATTGATAGCGAGGGATTCCTCGCTGCACCCAATGTAGAAGAAAGAAACCAAGCCATTACCAATCACATGCGTTGGGTCCAAGCAGCAGCAGCTCTCGGCTGTCAGGCTGTTCGAGTAAATTTAAGCGGCACCAATGACAAAGAAGAATGGATTCGTAATTCGATTGCCGGCTTGGCTGAGCTGGCACGACAAGCTGCGGCCTATAACATTAACGTGATTGTGGAAAACCACGGTGGCTTTTCGTCCAACGCGGCCTTGTTAATGCAAGTCATCAACACCATCAATCTCCCCAACTGCGGAACCTTACCGGATTTTGGTAATTTCTGTCTCGAATCCGACTGGGGTGGAATCAACAGCGACTGCCCCAAAACGTATCCCATCTACCAAGGGGTTGAAGAAATGCTAACCAAAGCCTTTGCTGTCAGTGCAAAATCCTATGGGTTTGACAAGGCCGGTAACGAAACGCGCATTGACTATGAAAAAATGATGACTATAGTCAAGAATTCAGGTTACACAGGTTTTGTAGGTGTGGAATACGAGGGAGAGGAACTTTCGGAACCCGAAGGAATCCAGGCGACCAAGGCCCTGCTTGAACGCGTTGGAAAAATTTAAAAGAATGTGACAGTAAAATAAACCAAAATGAATACAACGACTCGAATACAGCTTTCGCTGATGATGTTCCTCGAATTTTTTATCTGGGGCGGATGGTTCGTCACGCTGGGGACCTATTTAGGAAACACCCTAGGTGCGAATGGTGCCGAAACCGGTATGGCCTTTTCAACACAATCATGGGGTGCCATCATTGCTCCCTTTTTTATTGGTCTCATCGCAGATCGTTATTTCAATGCAGAACGCATCTTAGGACTGCTGCACTTAATTGGAGCAGGACTCATGTACTTGATGGCCAATGCCAGTGATTTTTCGGTATTTTATCCTTATGTTTTTGGCTACATGCTCGCATACATGCCTACTTTGGCTTTGGTCAATTCCGTATCCTTCTTTCAAATGAAAGATCCGGCCAAGGAATTTTCAAACATACGTGTTTTTGGAACTCTTGGATGGATTACGGCAGGGTTGGTTATCAGTTATATGTTCCATTGGGACAGTCCCGAAGCGATTGCAAAAGGTGCCCTTAAGAATACTTTTTTGATGACAGCAGTAGCCTCTGCTTGTTTGGGTCTTTTTAGCTTTACGCTACCCAAAACGCCCCCTTCTAAATCAGAATCGAATCAAAATAGTATTGCAGATATTTTGGGTCTCGAGGCCTTGCAATTACTGAGAGACCGCAATTTTTTGATGTTTTTTATCGCATCAGTCCTCATTTGCATCCCTTTGGCTTTTTATTATCAGCAGGCCAATCCTTTCTTAGTTGAATTGGGCATGCCCAACCCAACGGGCAAAATGACGCTTGGACAAATCAGTGAGGCTTTTTTCTTGCTGCTGCTACCCATTTTCTTCAAGCGATTTGGATTCAAGAAAACTTTGTTAGTCGGTATGGCTGCTTGGGCAATCCGTTATATGCTTTTTGCTTATGGCAACGCTGGTGAATTGACCTTCATGCTATTAATTGGAATTGCTCTACACGGTATTTGTTACGACTTTTTCTTTGTCTCCGGCCAAATCTACACCGACTTTAAAGCAGGTGAGAAAGTTAAAAGTGCTGCACAAGGACTCATTACGCTCGCCACCTACGGTGTGGGAATGTTAATCGGTTTTTGGGTGGCAGGACAAATCTCTGACGCGTATACGACCCCATCTGGGCACGACTGGCAGCAAATTTGGTTGCTACCAGCTGCTTTTGCATTTGGTGTACTGATTCTTTTCCTACTCATTTTCAAAGACGAAAAAGTAGAGCTCAACGACGAAATGTAACCCATTTAGGCAGCGTTTTCAAAATGCTCCAATCCACTTCTATTCTTTAAATGATTTTTTTTAATAATTGCACGTAGATGAAAAACAAAATTAAACTGGGTATCCTCGGCGGAGGGGGTGATTCACTTATTGGAATTGTTCATCGGATCGCTTCTTCCATGCACGATCGCTACGAAATTGTTGGGGGATGCTTTAATCCCAACCCCTCGGATAACAAAGCCTTTGCCCAACAATTGGGATTGGATTTGAATCGTGTTTATGACACAATCGATGCCATGATGGAAGGCGAACGCCAACGCCCTGAGGAAGACCGCATTGAAGCTGTTTCGGTATTGACCCCAAATTTTTTGCACTTCCCAATGGCCAAGCAATTGCTTGATAACAACTTTCATGTCATTTGTGAAAAGCCCCTAACCACTACTTATGCCGAAGCCGAAGAACTGCGAACATTGCAGGAAAAAAAGCAAACTATTTTTGCGGTGACTTATACCTATACGGGATATCCAATGATACGACAAATGAAACACCTGATCCAAAGTGGTGCCATTGGTAAAATACAGAAGGTAGATTTACAATACTATCAAGGTTGGATCAATCCCATCATTCACGATGCAGCAGCTCGAAAAAATACCTGGCGGCTCCAACCCGATAAATCAGGTATTAGCTGCTGTGTTGGCGACATCGGCACCCATGCTTTTGATATGCTGGAATATGTCACAGGCTTGGAAGTCAACGAATTGCTTGCCGATCTGAATTATGTATACGAAGACAATCCCATGGATATTGATGGCACTATTTTGGTTCGCCTCAACAACGCCGCAAAGGGTGTCATTCGCGCCAGTCAAATTGCCACGGGAGAAGAAAACAACTTTACCGTAGCCATTTATGGTGAGAAAGGAGGCCTCAAATGGGAGCAAGAAAATCCAAACTACCTCCACCATCTCACAGATTATCAGCCTTTCCAGACCTTTAAAAGAGGCAACGCTTACAATTCTGCCTTTTCACAAGATGGGGTCAAAGTCCCTTCGGGGCATCCCGAAGGCTTATTTGATGCCATGGGAAATATTTATAAGGGCGTGGCCAAAGCCATTCGTGGCGAAACAGCTTTTGAAGGGGAGTATCCTACCCTAAGTGCCGGTGCGCGCGGGATGAAATTCATTGAACAAGTGGTTGCCTCGCACAAAGCGGGAAACCAATGGACAACACTTTAAACTACTAGTATTCGTGAAAACCATTAAAGGACCTGCCGTTTTTTTGGCTCAATTTGTCGATCAGAAAGCTCCGTTTAACTCTTTGGATGGCCTCTGCCAGTGGGCTTCTGACTTAGGATACAAAGGGATTCAAATTCCAACATGGGAGTCTTTCTTGATCGATCTTGACAAAGCCGCCGAGAGTCAAACATACTGCGATGAACTCAAAGGTAAAATCAATAGCTATGGTTTGGAAATCACCGAACTTTCCACCCATTTACAGGGACAACTCGTTGCTGTTCATCCCGCATATGATTTGATGTTTGACAATTTTGCCCCCGATGCTTTGAAAAACAATCCGAAGGCACGAACCGAATGGGCCATTGAAACCGTAAAAAAAGCAGCTCTTGCATCGCGCAAGTTGGGACTGAACGCCCATGCAACCTTCTCTGGGGCACTGCTATGGCATACCTGGCATCCCTGGCCGCAGCGCCCAGCAGGACTGGTAGAAATGGGATTTGAAGAATTGGCCAAGCGCTGGCTCCCCATTTTGAATGTTTTTGAAGAACAAGGCGTTGATGTATGTTATGAGATTCATCCCGGAGAAGACCTTCATGACGGAGTGACCTTTGAGCGTTTCTTAGCTGCAACCCAGCACCACAAACGGGTCAATATTTTGTACGACCCTAGTCACTTTGTTCTCCAACAATTGGATTATATCACCTATATCGACCACTATCATGAGTTTATCAAAGCCTTTCACGTAAAAGATTCTGAATTCAAACCCAATGGTAAAAAGGGTGCTTTTGGCGGTTATGGGGATTGGAAAGACAGAGCTGGGCGGTATCGCTCGCCTGGAGATGGACAAATTGACTTCAAAACTATTTTTACCAAGCTCACTGAATATGGCTGTGATGTATGGGCTGTTATGGAGTGGGAATGTTGTATTAAAAGCCCAGAACAAGGTGCTCGTGAAGGGGCTCCATTTATAAAAAATCATATTATCGAAGCCACCGAAAAAGTATTTGATGATTTTGCCGGTGGAGATACCGATCCTGAACTGCTCAAAAAAATTCTCAACCTTTAAACATTTTGATTTATGAAAACTACCCTATGGGTCTGTGCTGCTTTGCTTGGAATCAGTAGCTGTGATTCACCGCCCAAAAAACAAATAGAAAAACAGACAATGGCAATCGAAAAAAAGAATGGTCCCGCTACCGAATGGATTTCCTTGTTTGATGGCAAAAGCATGAAGGGCTGGCATCAATACAATGGAGAAGGTGTGGGGGAAGAATGGTCCGTTAGCGACGGGATCATGACCTTCCAACCCAAAGCAAATCGCCAATGGGGCGATGGTGGTAAGAATATTGTGACCGATCAGGAATTTACCAATTTTGAACTTTCCCTTGAGTGGAATGTTTCCGAAGGAGGGAACAGCGGCATTTTTTGGGGAGTCAAAGAAAGTGAAGAATACGGCGAACCCTATGCCACCGGTCCTGAAATTCAGATTTTGGACAACGAAAGGCACCCCGATGCGAATGCCAACCCCAAGTTTCATCAAGCAGGAGCCCTATACGATTTGGTGCAACCCAGTGCCGACGTGTGCAACCCCGCAGGCGAATGGAATCACGTTCTCCTGACTGTCAATCACAACACCAACAAAGGGTCAGTGGTATTCAATGGAACCGAAATTGTACGCTTCCCTTTGAGTGGTCCCGAATGGGAGGCACTCGTCAAAAACAGTAAATTCAAAGACTGGGAAGGCTTTGGTGCGTTTAAAACAGGAAAAATTGGTTTGCAAGACCACGACGACAAGGTTTCTTTTCGGAATATCAAAATCCGAGAAATCCAGTAACTTCGCGTTATGATGCATTCCATGACGGGTTTCGGTAAAGCCGAAACCACCTTTGAAGACAAAAAAATAACCATAGAAATTCGTTCGCTAAACAGCAAAAATTTAGACCTGAACACGCGTTTGCCTGGTTTTTACAAGGAACTAGAGCCTGTCTTTCGCAAACAAATTATTTCTTCATTACAAAGGGGCAAGGTCGATCTTGCCCTTTTTTATGAAGCCAATGGGGCGGAAAGTGCCGCTCAAATCAATCTTCCAATTGTAAAAGCCTATATGGCCCAGTTGGAAGAGTTTGATTTGCAAGAAGAAGAAAAACTCAAAATGGCCATCCGACTGCCTGACACATTAAAAACAGAAAAGGAACATATAACAGCCTCGGAGAAACAAATTGTCACCGAACTCACCCAACAAGTATTGAAACAGATTGTTTTGTTTCGCCAACAAGAAGGTGACAGTCTGCAAAAAGATATTGCAAAACGAATTGTACAACTTCGGACTGCGCTTCAAGAAATTGAAGGGGTCGAACAGCAACGCATGCCGCGTATTCGTGAGCGCTTGCGAAGTCAGTTGGAAGAGCTCGAAGCCAAAATTGATGAAAACCGTTTTGAACAAGAACTAATTTACTATCTCGAAAAATACGATATCACAGAAGAAAAGGTGCGGTTGCAAAACCATTTGGATTACTTTACTGAAATCATGAACGCACCCCAGTCACAAGGCAAAAAACTCGGTTTTGTAGCGCAAGAAATCGGTAGGGAAATCAATACGATTGGTTCCAAAGCCAATGATTCGGAAATGCAAAAAATTGTTGTTGAAATGAAAGACGAACTAGAGAAAATTAAAGAACAACTCCTCAATGTCCTTTAAGCCTTCCGAAGGGAAACTCATCGTTTTTTCTGCCCCATCGGGCAGTGGCAAAACCACCTTGGTACGCCACTTGTTGACTCAAAACCTCCCCCTGGGTTTTTCCATTTCGGCCACCTCACGCCCGCCACGCGGGGAGGAAAAAGAGGGGGTGGACTATTACTTTCTCTCAGAAACCGAATTTCGAAACCGAATTTCTCAAAAGGCTTTTTTAGAATACGAAGAAGTTTACGAAGGCACTTTGTACGGCACCCTTCGTTCGGAACTCAGTCGCCTTTGGACCAATGGAAAACATGTCCTTTTTGATATCGATGTGGTGGGTGGATGCAACATCAAGCGACAGTTTCCCGAACAGTGTCTTTCCTTATTTGTCCAACCCCCTTCGATGGAGACCCTGGAAAATCGCTTGCGAGGTCGAGACACCGACAGCGAGGAAAAGATCCAGCAACGACTGAACAAAGCAAAAGATGAAATGGCCTTTGCTACCCAATTCGACCGCGTGATTGTGAATGACGATCTTGTAACCGCTCAAAACGAGGTGGTGCAACTGGTGCGAGATTTTATCAACTCCTAACAGAATAACTACCTTTGTAAAATGAAACAAATCGGGCTTTTTTTCGGAAGCTTTAATCCCATTCATGTAGGCCACCTCATACTGGCCAATCACTTTGCTGAGCATACAGATATAGATCAGGTATGGCTGGTGGTCACTCCCCAAAACCCACTTAAGGAAAAGAAAAGCCTATTGGCCGATCGCCAACGGCTAGAAATGGTGTATAGGGCTTGTGAGCCCTATCCCAAATTGCACCCCTCAGCTATTGAGTTTGACCTACCCCAACCCAATTATACCATCGATACCTTGGTCCGCTTGAGAGAGAAGTATCCTGACCATCAATTCTCACTGCTACTGGGTACAGACAATCTGGCCGCCTTTCACAAGTGGAAAAATCATGAAATAATTTTAGAAGACTACGGTCTGTGGGTCTATCCCCGACAACACCATCGACCCATCCCAGACAACCTACAAAACCATCCAAAAATTCAGCATATTAACGCTCCCGAAATCAATATTTCTGCCTCTGCCCTCCGCCAAGACGTCCAAAAAGGGAAAAACATTCGCCCGCTCATGCCCGAAGCTGCTTGGCAGTATTTAGACGAAATGGGGTTTTACCGATGAAAGAAATGTAAGGCATCATTATCACTGAAGGTATTTTTAAAAAGCCTATTCAAAAGATGTACATGGGAAACTCCCTTCACCCCCATACTAATTCAAATTATTGATCCAAAATAGCCCGCAACTGCTTTGCCGTTCCTTCTCGAGACCACGCATTTTTTTGGGAGAAATCGTTGATCCATACCCCCTTTTGCTGAACCGCTTTGTCTAGGAAGCCCACTATTCTCTCGATGTCCTTTGGTCCGAACATCTCTGCAGCAGTACCTTGTTGGAGCAAACGTCCCGCCTCGGTCTGGGGATCGCCCAAAGACAGCACGGGGACACCCGTAGCCATATATTCCAACAACTTACCCGAGATCATTTGAGTGCTCGCCCCTTTAAAAATAAAATTGACCAATACATCGGCTTGGTACATGAGTGCCAGGGCCTCTTGATGGGGCACATAGCCCAAATGCTGGAGGCTAACTGCTGGCAGTGCCATTTTTATTTCTTGCAGGATGTCGGGATCAATTTGCCCAGCCAAACTCAAACGAATGGGGAGCGAGCTTTTCATCTTTTGAAGGGCTTCAATCAAGCTAGGGTAGTCTTGATTTTGAGTCAACAGTCCAGTAAACACTATATGAAAAACATCGGGTAGATTTTCTCTTTGAAAAGCCTTCATTTTTTCGGCATCAAAACCGTTGGGAATGGCTATAAATTTTTGTTCGGTTGTCCTTTGTCGCAATTGTGCATGCAATGCCCCCCCCACAGTTGTCATCACTTTGTCAGCAGATTGTAAAACTTTTTTCTCTAAGGCGGCATCTTTTCTTTGGGTGCTGGACAATCGGTACAACTGTAGGTTATAGAACAAATCCAACCAAGGATCACGAAAATCTACCAACCAGCGAAAATTGTATTTCGCCCGTAATGACAGGACCGCCAAATGGGTGGAATGCGGGGGACCCGTCGAGACCACCCAGTCGATTTTTTCACTGGCCAATAATTGCGATAACGCCTGTCGCACAAAAGGCACCCAGCCTTTGCGGGCGTCCGGAATAAAAAAATTCCCCCGTACAAAGGCAGCTAACCTTTGGAACAAAGTCTGTTGCGGTATAGCCCCTTGGGGAATCCTCCCCTGCCCCAGCCAACGGGCATACCAACCAAGAGGTTCTCGAGTGGGGGTTCTAATCACTCGAATCCGTTTTGTCAGGCTTTCCAGACTCTTATCCTCTTGTGGGTAGGAAGCCTGTAACGAATCGACCGTAATGACCACTGGTTCCCAACCCATTTTTTGCAAATAATGGGTAAAATAAACCCATCGCTGTACTCCCGAACCACCAGAAGGGGGCCAATAATAGGTAAGCACGGCGAATTTTCGGTCTGACAATCGTTTTATTTTTTGGCCTTATACAAAGGTACGGAAGAACAAGCTTCACCAAAAAACAGACTTTTGGCAATCGGTTGGAGTTTGCGAATAAGTGCCAAATAAGCCGACTGAGGTATAGAAGGATCCGAACAGCCCTTGATAATCAAAGGTTTATTGATATACGGTTCCACATTCAATTCATTTACAACAGCAGCATATAAGGCTTGTTCCAAAGCGGCTGAATCCCCCCAAACCACTTGACGAGCTTCTCTTAGGTAGGTAGTGACCAACAAAGCAGCCCAAGCAGGTAAGACCGCATCAGTACTGCAATGCACCCCAACAATTTGGTTGTCATAAGGGGTCCAGTTGTGCTCGGCTAGGGCTTGACGAAAATCTTTTTCTCGAAGGATGCATCCTTCCTCTAACCACTGGGCCATGTCAATGAAGTATCGATCACCGGGAGGACGCAAACTTTCTAAATCTATGGTAACCAATGGACTTTTTGCTACCCTATTGACGATTGCTGCCATGACTATAAGAGCCCCAATTCAAGTTTCGCTTCTTCGCTCATT
This sequence comes from Flavobacteriaceae bacterium, assembly GCA_049890035.1. Classification (GTDB taxonomy): domain Bacteria; phylum Bacteroidota; class Bacteroidia; order Flavobacteriales; family Flavobacteriaceae; genus UBA11891. The sequence goes on from JBMHCG010000052.1 coordinate 83,997, forward strand.
AAATCCTGTGACCAAGGGGGATCAAAGGTGATTTCTACCTCCGCATCGGTCACCTCGTCCAAGGACTTTACTTTCTCCTCTACCTCTTGGGGCAGGGTTTCTGCCACGGGGCAATTGGGTGTCGTCAATGTCATGAGTACTTTAACTTCCGAGGCTTCGTTGACAAAGACATCATAAATCAAACCCAATTCGTAAATATCTACAGGGATTTCAGGGTCGTAAACCGTTTTCAGTACCCGAACTATTTTTTCTCCCAAGTCGTGGCCTTGGGTGGCTGTTTCTGACATCGTAATTTAATTTAGTTGTGTTTGAAAAGCTACTGCATACAACTTCATTTGCTTGATCATCGATAGGAGACCGTTGGCACGAGTAGGTGACAAATGATCTTTCAGACCAATTTGATCAATAAAATCGGTTTGGGCGGCTAGGATGTCTGAGGGCTTTTGGTTTGAAAATACACGAATCAACAAAGCAATAATCCCTTTGGTGATGATGGCATCCGAATCGGCCGTAAAAATTAGCTTGTCGTCTTCCAATTCGGCATGGACCCAAACTTTACTTTGGCAACCTTTGATGATATTGTTTTCTGTTTTGTGTTCAGGTTCGATCAAAGGCAGGGTCTTTCCCAATTCAATCATATGTTCATAACGTTGCATCCAGTCATCAAAAAAGGAAAATTCGTCGATGATTTCTTGTTGTATGTTCTGGATTTCAGCCATAAGTAAAAGTAAAAAATTATTCCAACATGGCTTTTGCCTTTTGTACTCCGGCGACCAATCGATCGACTTCTTCAAAGGTATTGTAAAAGGAAAAAGAGGCTCGTAAAGTGCCTGGGATCTGGAAAAAATCCATAATGGGTTGGGCACAGTGATGTCCCGTACGAACAGCAATACCCAACTGATCTAGAATACTCCCCATGTCATAGGGATGGATATCACCGACCAAAAAGGAAATCACGGCTGTCTTGTTCTCGGCTTCTCCATAAATCCGCAAACCTTCGATCGAACGCAACTGTTCTGTGGCATACGTCAATAGTTCGTTTTCATAGGCAGCAATGGCCTCAAGACCCAAGTTGTTCATATAATCCAATGCGGCACCAAAGGCGATTCCTCCAGCAATATTTGGCGTTCCAGCCTCAAATTTATGAGGTAAATCCGCATATGTGGTTTTGGCGAAGGTAACGTTTGCAATCATTTCACCCCCACCTTGGTAGGGGGGAAGGGCATTGAGCCATTCTGACTTCCCGTAAAGCATCCCAATTCCTGTGGGACCACACAATTTATGTGCCGAGGTGACATAATAATCAATATCCAAAGCCTGAAGGTCGGTCGGAATGTGCGGGGCTGCCTGAGCACCATCAATGAGTACTCTGGCCCCTACGGCGTGTGCTTTTTGAAGGATCCTTTCAATCGGGTTGATGGTTCCCAAAGCGTTGGAAACGTGGTTTACAAACACCAATTGCGTTTGATCCGAAAGCAACGCTTCGTAGGCTTCCATATCAAGCGTTCCATTGGGAAGCATAGGAATGACCTTAAGGGCCGCCCCTGTTTTTTCGCAGAGCATTTGCCAGGGAACAATATTGGAGTGGTGTTCCAGTGCCGAAACAAGCAATTCGTCTTTGTCGGTCAATATTTCACTATAGCCCGAAGCTACAATATTGATACCGTGGGTGGTACCCGATGTAAAAATAATTTCCTGGGCATGCTCGGCATTAAAGTGTTTTTGAACAGTGTGCCGCGCCTTTTCGTAGGCGTCTGTTGCCTCTTGACTCAGTGCATGCACACCCCGATGGATGTTTGCATTATAGCGTGCATAGTAATCTGCAATCACGTCGATAACTTGTTGAGGAGTTTGGGATGTTGCTGCGTTGTCAAGATATACCAGAGGGCTCCCATTAACCTTTCGGTGTAAGATGGGAAAGTCATTACGGATTTTTGTTATCTCCCAACTCATAAATCAAAACCCATATTGACACCCAACTTCTGAGCGATAAGCTTATTGATACGTTTTTTTAACGCAGGCAGTTGGACACTTTCCAAAACGTTGTTGGCAAAAGCATACGTCATCAGTGCCTTGGCTTCTTTTTTTGGAATCCCACGGGAACGTAAGTAAAAAAGTGCTTCATCATCAAGCTGTCCAACGGTACAACCATGGGAACAACGCACATCGTCTGCAAAAATCTCCAATTGGGGTTTGGTATTCACCTTCGCTTTGTCGTCTAGAATGATGTTGTTATTTTGTTGAAAAGCGTTGGTCTTCTGAGCAATTTTATCGACTCGTATTTTACCATTGAAGACCCCTTCCGAGCGGCCTGAAAAAATCCCTTTGTAGTCCTGGTGACTTTCGCAGTTTGGCTGGGCATGATGCACCAAAGTGTAATGGTCTACATGTTGCTTTTCTTCCAACAAGGTAATCCCTTTGAGTGTGGAGTTGATGTGTTCCCCGTTTTGATAGAAATTCAAGTTGTTGCGGGTGATTTTGCCGCCCAAAGAAAAGGTGTGAACACTCACATGGCTCTGTTTATCCTGGGAAATATAAGTATTGTCAATCAAAGAGGCCGTATCCAAGTCATTTTGGATTTTGTAATAGTCGACTAATGCTTCCTTGTGTGCAAAAATTTCAGTGACGCTATTAGTAACCGCTTGGTGTTCTACCAGGCTTTGATGCCGTTCTACTATTTGAACTTGGGCATTGGTGTCAGCCACAATAAGATTTCGTGGTTGCAACCACACGGGCCCTTGATCTCCTGTGGCCAAATGAACAATTTCTATTGGTTTTTCTGCTACAACCGAAGGTGGAATATAAATGTAAGCCCCTTCGCGTGCATAGGAAGTATTCAGTGCTGTCATGCTTTCTTCTTTTTCAGCTATAGCGCCAAAATAACGATCAATCAAAGTCCGATATTTGGGTTTGGTCAATGCAGCCGATAACAAACAAACATCCAACCCATCATGAGTGGTATCTGATAAAAAAGGACTGTGGACACCATCTACAAAAACAATTTTATAGGTGTCGACCTCATATAAAAATACATGCTTGATATCATTAAGGGATACGGCTTTCTCTGAACTGGGAAAAAGCATGTAATCATTTTGTATCAAACTATTGATGGACGTGTATTTCCAAGCCTCTTCTTTTTTGGAAGGAAAGCCCTTTTTTTCAAATGTTTGTAGGGCTTCAGCGCGTAGCTTTTGGATGCTGTCCTGGGGACCCAGTTCTTCTTCAAAAGCGATGTAGGAATCCAACAATTTATCTTTCAAGTCCATCAGCCCGTTACTTCTTGTTTGATCCAGTCATACCCTTTGGCCTCGAGTTCTTTGGCCAATTCTTTGGTGCCCGATTTGACAATTTTACCTTGATACAGCACATGCACAAAATCCGGAACAATATAATCAAGTAAACGCTGGTAGTGTGTTATGACAACGGTCGAATTTTCTTTTGTCCGCAGGGCGTTCACCCCATCAGCAACGATTTTCAAAGCGTCAATATCAAGTCCGGAGTCTGTTTCATCTAAAATGGCTAGTTTGGGTTCCATCATCGCCATCTGAAAAATTTCATTTCTTTTTTTCTCACCACCAGAAAAACCTTGATTCAAGGAACGTGATAAGAACTTGGAATCGATACTTAACAAAGAGGACTTTTCACGAATTTTTTTTAGCATTTCCCCAGCCGGCATATCGTCTTTTCCAGCAGCTTTTCGCTGGGCATTGATGGCAGTTTTGATAAAGTTGGTCACTGATACACCCGGGATTTCAACCGGATATTGAAACGACAGAAAAATCCCTTTGTGGGCGCGTTCTTCGGGACTCATTTCACCGATATCCTCACCCATAAACAACATGCTCCCTTGGGTGACTTCATAGTCTTCATTCCCAGCAATTACAGAGGAAAGTGTACTTTTTCCAGAGCCGTTGGGGCCCATAATGGCATGAACCTCTCCGGCTTTGACATCCAAATCTATACCATTCAAAATACCTTTTTCTTCTACTTCAGCATGTAGGTTGTCTATTGTTAACATAAGAATGAATTTTACCCCACTGATCCTTCGAGGGAGATTTCTAATAATTTTTGTGCTTCTACTGCAAATTCCATTGGGAGCTTGTTCAAAACCTCTTTACTGAAACCATTTACGATTAGTGCTATGGCTTTCTCCGTATCAATTCCTCGTTGGTTGCAATAAAAGATTTGGTCCTCACCAATTTTACTGGTGGTCGCTTCGTGTTCAATCTGCGCAGAGTTATTTTGCGTCTCTATGTATGGGAATGTATGCGCCCCACATTCGTTCCCCATGAGCAAACTATCGCATTGGGAAAAATTTCGTGCCTGTTTGGCGCGGGTACCAACATGAACCAAACCACGGTAACTGTTTTGTGATTTCCCCGCCGAAATACCCTTGGATATGATGGTACTTCGTGTATTTTTTCCCAAATGAATCATTTTGGTACCTGTATCCGCCTGCTGAAAATTATTGGTTACTGCAATAGAATAGAATTCACCAATCGAATAATTCCCTTTGAGAATGCAGGAAGGATATTTCCAGGTAACCGCTGAACCGGTCTCTACCTGCGTCCATGATATCTTGGAACGATTGTGGCAAATTCCTCGTTTGGTAACAAAATTAAAAACACCACCCTTACCTTTTTTATCCCCTGGATACCAGTTTTGGACTGTGGAGTATTTGATTTCTGAGTCATCTAAGGCGATCAACTCGACCACTGCCGCATGCAATTGATTCTCATCTCTCGATGGAGCCGTACAACCTTCCAAATAACTCACGTAGCTACTCTCATCCGCGATCACTAGTGTGCGTTCAAATTGACCCGTACCCGCCTGATTGATTCGGAAATAGGTGGACAGCTCCATTGGACATTGGATGCCCTTGGGGATGTAACAAAAGGATCCATCTGAGAAGACTGCGGAGTTCAGAGCAGCAAAATAATTGTCTTTGGGGGGAACTACGGTTCCAATATACTTGCGCACCAAATCAGGATGCTCTTGTATGGCTTCAGAAATAGAACAAAATATGATCCCCTTTTCAGCCAATGTATCTTTGAATGTTGTCGCTACTGAAACAGAATCCATGACGATGTCTACGGCGACCCCAGCCAGTTTTTTCTGTTCTTCTAGAGAAATTCCAAGTTTGTTAAAGGTTTCCAACAATTCTGGGTCGACCTCATCAAGACTTTTATATTGATCCTTCTTTTTGGGAGCTGAATAATAGGATATGGCTTGGTAATCAGGCTTTTCATAGGCAACATTTGGCCAATCTGGCTCTTTCATGTCTTGCCAAGCACGAAACGCATCCAAACGCCATTCCGTCATCCATTCGGGTTCCTGTTTCTTTTTTGATATTTTACGAACAATGGATTCATTGAGTCCTACAGGAAAAGTTTCAGAATCGATATCCGTGTAAAAACCATATTCGTACTCTTTATTCTCCAGCTCTTTTTTGAGTTCTTCTTCTGTGTACGCCATTATTACTTACTTTATAATGAAAAACTTTCTCCGCAACCACAGGTACGTTGTGCATTGGGGTTATTAAAAACAAACCCTTTACCGTTTAAACCACCGGAATATTCAAGTGTAGTCCCCGCTAGATACAACAAGCTTTTTTTATCCACTACAATTTGAACCTCATTGTCTTCAAAGGCCTTGTCCGATGCTACTTTTTCTGTGTCAAAATGAAGGTCGTAGGACAGGCCGGAACAACCACCACTCTTGACACCTACACGAACGAAAGCCTCTGCTGGGTTGAACCCTTCCTCCTGCATGAGGGTAACCACTTTATTTTTTGCTGATTCCGATACTTTGATCATGTTTAAATTTTCAAGGAAATTAAGTTGTCAAATATACGACAAAACAAGGGATTCTATCGCTTCTATAATACGTTAAAACAATGCGGGCATAAGGAGAGCTTATTCAGTTTTGAGTAGTGAAAGCCCTACCAAATTCTACCTCTGTCAGACTTTTTAAAAAAGCGATTAAGTCGCTTTTTTCCTGAGGGGACAACCCCACCCCACCTTGCTCTACTTTTTTCATCAAGGGATCAATGGTTGGAGAGGGTTTGAGTCCTTCACTGTAATGATTAATGACCTCCTCTAAAGTTTGAAAGCGACCGTCGTGCATGTAGGGTGCCGTTCGTGTTAGATTGCGCAACGAAGGGGTGCGAAACTTTCCATTGTCAGCAGGATCACCAGTGACAGTACCCAAGCCCAAATCCGTAAAAACACTATCCAAACCATTGTTATGAAAATCATTATCGGTCCATAACGGATTGTTCTTGCTACCATGACAATGAAAACAATCGCCTTTATTTTCATCCATGAACAGGTCAAATCCTCTTAGTATGGATGCTGTCAAACTAGCTGTCCCTTGAAGATAGCGGTCAAAAGGCGCATTTGCACTAATCAGTGTCCGTTCAAATTGTGCCAAGGCCTTGGTTACCAACAGTGAATCAATTTTCGTTGAGCCAAAGGCCCCTTTAAAAAGGTCTGGATAGGAAGGATCCGCTTGAAGAATGGCTACCACATCGGACCATTGGTGATTCATTTCTTTTGGGTTAATGACGGGTTCAAGAGCCTGTTTTTCTAATCCCAATGCTTTTCCATCCCAATCGTAACGATCCTCGTAATTCCATGCCAAATTGAATAAAGGCATTGCATTGCGAAATCCCTCTTGCTGCCGAATGCCCAAACTCAGTGGGCGTGTATCGGAAAAGGCTTGACGGGGTAAGTGGCAACTCCCACAAGAAATACGACCGTTGACTGATAATTTCTTTTCGAAAAACAATCGTTCTCCCAACGCAACCCCTTCACGAGTCAATGGATTATCCAACGGAATAACAGGAGCAATGAGTTTTTCTTCAAAAAGAGGGGGGATTTCCAAATTATATGGAGTAGGAGATGTCACTAACTCTGGGCTGTCTTTGTTGCAACCAACCAACAGCCCGTACCATAAGAATCCAAAATAAATATATCGTCTGAAACCACTCATTGTATGCTCATCGAAAATACGCTTTTACCATTTTCAGCAATGCGCTTTTGTGCTTCAAAATCAGGCATAAGCATTGTATGTGCTTCCTCCAATCGCCACAAGTGTGGATTGACAAACCATTCTGCGACATTCATCCGTACCGCTACTTGTTGTTCAAACATACTTGTATTGAAGTCTTTGGAAACCGAAAAAAAAGTGTCGTAAAAAACAGCGGCACCCACTGGAGTGTTATCCACCGCTTGAATGGCATGAAAATTAAACCCAATTGCATTGGCTTGATTTGGAACTTTAAATTTTCCATCCAACTGCATGAAATGGTACCCCCCGCCCAATGCCGTGGGGACATTCCACAATACGGCATTCAAATCCGGATAGACACCGTCTCGATTGGCCTCGGGTGGCAACCCAAAAACGAAAGAAATACCTTTTATTTGATCGGGTGAAACAAAAGTTTCGAACGCAATTTGCAAGCTCTCTTCCCTGGTAATATCAACCAAATGATACGCTTTCAAAACAAGTCGAGAATCGTCTTTCATTTCTATTGCTATCGCAGACAGTAAATAACGTAAGCGTTCTATGGAGAGCAATTCATTTGCCGCGTTCCTAAAAACAAATGCACTCAAGCCATTCCTATTTATTTGGGATTCGTTCCAGTGGTGTTCAAATGTGATAAGCAATCGAAAAACTTCATTACTGGAATCAGAACGACAAGCACTTAGTAAAGTGAACAGTATGCAGCAGGCGGCAAATCGAATTTTCATGGCATCGAATTTATAATAACAAGAGCGTCGGTAAAACCTGCATAGTCTGAAATATCCCCATCGGCACTGCTCGTTTCGCCAACTGTTACGAGAGTGCCGTTTCGAAGTTGGATTGCGTCCAAAGCAGTGTCAATCAGTGACCCTCCAATGTTTTGACTCCATAGCAAGCGGGCGGCTGTGGCGTCTAGAATCAATGTCCAAGCGTCGTTTTGTCCTTTATTGAGGAGCAAATCCCCATCGGCACTCCGTGAATTTCCTGCTAGCAACCAATTCCCGTCCTCTAATAAGAATAAAGAACGGCCTGCGTCAAAGTTACTTCCCCCATAGCATTTTTCCTGTATCAAAGTTCCATCAGGAGCCATTTCAAACGTCCATAAATCAGCGGCTCCTTTGTTTGACAAGATTTGTTGATCAATACTACGGCTATCACCCACTATGCGATAATTCCCTTTGGGGGTTGGTTGAATGGCATAGGCGGTATCTATTTGACTCCCTCCAAAGGTAGCCTCCCATTCCAATTGTCCATTCGGATTTAGCTTGATGACCCAACAATCATAACTACCCCGGTTGTGGGTGATATCGGTATCGGCACTATCCGTTGTCCCAACCACCAAATAACCCCCATCTTGGGTGGCCACCAAATCGTTTGGGGTATCGCTTTGCAATCCTCCAAAATAATTGCGCCACAGCAATTCACCTTGAGCATCCAATCGAAGTACCCAAAAATCACCTCCTGCATGCTTTCGATGCTTGTTTCCTTCCCCACCCGAGGCTGTTACATCCAGTACCCCTGCAACAACAAAACCCCCATCAGGATTCGCAATTAATTGAGTGCCATAATCAGACCCCGCAAAACCATAGGTTTTTTCCCATCGAATCCTCCCCCGAGAATCGACTTGGACAAGCCATAGATTTTGTGTGCTGGTTTCGCTTTGCCAATCGTCAGAAAGGCCTTCAGAAAACCCTAGCAAAACAAAATCGCCCTTATTCGTTTCGATCAAATCAAGTCCACGATCGTTTCCCTTTCCACCATAAGTTTTGTGCCACAGAAGCTCCCCTGTCTCATCAAAACGCAACAGCCACATGTCATAACTCGTATTTTTTTTGTCTGCCAACAACTGGTCGTTGCTTTGGGCATGACCCAAAACTGCAAATCCCCCATCCATTGTTGGAATAACAGCGTGTGCACTTTCATTGTGGCTTCCTCCCAAGACCTGTACCCTGGGAGTGAGCTGATCCCAAGAGAAAGAATTGTCACTCCTTTCTTTTTGACAGGAAAAATGAACCAGTAAAACCCAAACAAGAATTTTCCGATAAACCCATCCCCTCTGCATTCTCATTTAAATTTTGCTTTTGTAAGAGGCAGCTGCAATGGCTCCTATTGATCTGCTGATTTTTCTTTCACCAAAAACAGTCCCGAATTGATGTCATTGATAGCAATAATACCGCTTTCAAAGTAAGGGTAGACATTCCAGACTCCATTAAAATCAACCGAATCGTCTGCAGGATAGGTGCCAAAAAATCCAATTTCACCCATCTTATTATTTGTTATTTCTGCCACATCAATGACCCGTAGTCCGCCTGTATAATTTGCTAAATAATACCGTCCCTCTTTGGTATAACCGTTGTGATCAATGGCATTGGTCGCTCCCCGATAGATGTGGTGTAATTCGGGAAGATCCAAATCACTAATATCAAAAACCAAAGTACGGGTGCGTCCGCCGAATTGAATCTCATCTACCTCATCTCCTAAAAATAAATAGTGATGATCCTCTGTAACCCAATTTTGATGGGTATAGCCAGGGCTACTGTAGGAAATTTCCTTTATGAGTAACGGATTTTCTTTGTCAGTCACATCCAAAAAAACGAGATTATTATAGGTTTGACCGTCGCTGTGGGAACCCATAAAAATTTCCTTCCCGGAGTAGGCTTCATCGGGGCCTGCATAAGTTATGATTTGAGCATCATGCGTGTAACCTGAAATAGCATAGCCTCCTGCACGGATGGGGTTTTTTGGATTGGAAAGGTCAAAAAAAGCCGGACCACCGTTGTACAACTGCGACCCCAGAACATAGGCAAAACCCGAAACTTCATTAATTGCAATATTATGAGCGTTACCAAAACTGGTATTACGTGCATCAGCAGTGAAAGTTTCGGCTGAAGTTATGGACCGCAGTCGCGTTAAATCAAAAACTTGCAAACCATGGCCTGGAGCTTCACTGACAATATACGCATGGTCTTGATACACTTTGATGTCCCGCCAAGAGCTTTTGTCTGTGGCCGTAGGTAATTTGCCCAAATACTTGGGGAATTCTGGATCACTGATATCAATAAAGGCTGTCCCGTTATCCAACCCTACCAACACATATTCCTTCCCATTTGTTGGATCGGTCCAACCCCAATTGTCGTTACCGGCTTCGCTCCCCAGAGAATTAAGATCCAAATGGGCATAGAGGTCATAGCCATTACACGGATAGATACCCGCCATTCCCCCTTCACAGGGAACCTTCCCGGACACGGTTTGTACAGTGGGATTATCCGCCACTGAAGGATCCATCGGACGGGGTTGCTCTTCATCCATTTCGGTAGTCGTACAGCCCAGCAGTAAAAAAGTTAAAAAAATGAATTGTAGGTTTTGTGTTTTCATCTATGGAACATTTCTCAAATTTACAAAAAACCGCCCTATTTTTGCAGTATGCTGGAAGATAAAAACCCCTCAAGAACCCCTATTGAAAAGCTAGGAGAGTTCAAATTGATCGAACATCTTACACAAACGTTTACAATAGCTAATCCGTCTACCAAGCTAGGTATTGGTGACGATGCGGCCATTTGTGATTTTTCTAATATGCATACGGTTCTTACTACAGATATGCTGGTGGAAGGCATCCATTTTGACCTTTCGTATGTTCCATTAAAACATTTGGGATACAAGGCAGTCGTGGTGAATCTGTCCGATGTGTATGCCATGAATGCGCAACCCACGCAAATAACCGTTTCCATTGCTGTCTCCAACCGATTTACAGTAGAAGCTTTGGAAGAGGTGTATGCTGGCATTCGTTTGGCTTGCGGTCATTATCAAGTAGATCTGGTAGGGGGTGATACCACCAGTACCACGGCAGGAATGATCCTTTCCATCACCGCTTTGGGTCAAGCTCCCAAAGAAACCATTGCACGTCGCAAAGGGATACAACCCAATGATTTACTCGTTGTTAGTGGTGATTTGGGCGGAGCTTATGCAGGCCTCCAAATTTTAGAGAGAGAAAAAGCCGTATTCAAAGTCAATCCACAATCCCAACCCGACTTAAGCCCCTATTCCTATAGTATAGAACGCCAATTAAAACCGAAAGCTAGAAAAGATATTTTTGAATTGTTAGCCGAATGGAAAATGGTTCCAAATGCTATGATCGACATTAGCGACGGCTTGTCTTCCGAAGTACTCCATTTGTGCCGTCAAAACGACCTGGGTTGTCATGTGTATGAAGAAAAACTACCGATTGATCCGGAAGTATTAAGCATTTGTGAGGAATTTAAACTGAACAGCACAACCGCTGTACTAAATGGTGGTGAAGATTATGAATTGTTAATGGCACTTCCCCAATCCGCCTATGAAACCATCAAAAACCATCCTTGGCTCAGTATTGTTGGACATTTTACAAACAAACAAAAGGGGGGCTATCTCATTAATGGATTGGGTCAAGCGATAGCATTGGAAGCCCAAGGCTGGCAAGCATTTACGACAGACTAGCCCAAAGCAACATCCAAAGTCATCATGACTACGAATCCACCGATAAATCCAAGCGTAGCGATGTCTGTATATTTATCCTGTTGTGTCTCTGGAATGACTTCTTCCACCACTACAAATATCATGGCACCGGCAGCAAAACCTAGGGCATAGGGTAGAATAGGCAAGAAAAAAGTGACGGCGACGGCACCCAAAACGGCTGCTATCGGTTCAACAATGGCTGACAACTGTCCATACCAAAAACTTTTAAAACGACTGACCCCTTGTCTTCGAAGAGGCATGGATACAGCAATACCCTCAGGAAAATTTTGAATACCAATACCTAAAGCCAATACTACAGCCCCAGTAATTGAGGCCTCTGGAATCCCGGCAGCGACCCCCCCAAAAAGAACGCCTACCGCCAAACCCTCGGGAATATTATGCAAGGTAATGGCCAAAACCAATAGGGTGGTTCGGTGCCAAGGCGTTTTGATGCCTTCGCTTTCCTTAAAATTGATATGAATATGCGGAAGTACTTTATCTAATGTGAAAATAAACAACGCCCCCAAGACAAAACCAACTGCAGCAGGGATGACTTTTACAAAGCCTTCTCCTGGACTCATCTCAATTCCCGGTGCCAATAAACTCCAAAAACTAGCTGCTACCATGACCCCACCCGTAAAACCAAGCATCCCATCCAAAACCATTCGATTCATCGAACGGAACAAGAAAACAAAAGAAGCCCCGAAAGCAGTTAAGCCCCATGTAAATAGAGTTGCATAAAAAGCCCCTAATATTGGAGAAGTGTTACGAAAAAAATCAAATATAACTTCCATTCTGTATTTTGTAAATCCGAACAAAAATAAAAAACAACTATTAATAAGACCTATTTCGCTACATTTGGACTGCAACATGAAAAGGAAAAATTACGATTTTATCATCTGTGGTGGTGGTGCTTCGGGTCTCATGCTAGCACTCCAAATGCAGCACGATCCCTTTTTTAAAAACAAAAGTGTCCTTATCATTGATAAAAATTCCAAAGAAACCAATGATCGAACCTGGTGTTTTTGGGAAAAAGAGCCAAACCCTTTTGAAAATCTCATTCATAGAAAGTGGGAACGCGCTCTTTTCAAATCACCCAATCAAACGCAAAACCTAGAGCTAGCTCCCTATTCTTATAAAATGATCCGTGCTATTGATTTTTATCAATATGCAATTCCACGTTTAAAAACCTGCGATCAAATTGAATGGTTGGAGACACAAGTCGTCGGATTCGAAAGTGAAACACAGCATACTCATGTACACACTCAAAAAGGAACGTTTACTGCAGCTCGTGTTTTTTCCAGTTGGTACCGACCTGAGTGGGTTTCGAATCAAAAAAAATATCCTGTGTTGCAACAACATTTTGTCGGTTGGGTTGTTGAAACGGAAAACAATTGTTTCAACCCCGACCAAATAACATTCATGGATTTTGATGTTCCCCAAAATGCATCCACGCGATTTATGTATGTGCTGCCATTTGCCCCGAATAGAGCCCTATTAGAAGATACCTTTTTTTCCGAAAAAACCTTGTCAAAAGAAGCCTATGAAAAGGCAATCAAGGCCTATTTAAAGAAGATAAACGCTGGAACTTACAGCTGCTTGGAACAAGAACAGGGAAGTATCCCCATGACGGCGTATCCCTTTCACCAACACAACACCCCATCCTTACTTCATATTGGAACGGCAGGGGGTTGGACCAAGGCCAGTACAGGTTACACTTTTCAGAATACCCTCCAACAAACCCAACGGTTGGTCGCTTTCTTAAAAGAAAATAAACCTTTGCATAGGTTTCACAAAACCAGCAAGTTTGCTTTTTACGACTTGTTATTTTTGGATGTATTACAAAAATACAACGCCAAAGGAGGTACCTTATTTGCGATGATGTTTCAAAAAAATCCGGTACAGCGCATTTTTCGATTTCTCGACAACCAAACCACCTTCGCTGAAGACCTTATGATCATGCGATCCTTCCCAGTAGGTTGGTTCCTCAATGCATTGTGGAAACGCATGAGTTAAACCTCACGTTGGATTAAAAAACGGGCTAAATCACGAAACCGAGTGTCATGTTCGGGTGCTAGTGCCAATTGATCAAGGGCTTTGAACGCTTTTTCTAAAAAAGCTCGCATGCGTTGCTGGATAGCCTTGGTAGCACCTGACTGTTCAAAAAGTTTTTTGACCAATTCAATTTTTGAGAGATTTTCTTCGGGATGGGTTTCAAATAGGTTGCGCAATGTTTGTGCCTCCTTTTCAGGCAGATGTTCTAAAGCGTATAAATATAAATAGGTCTTTTTGTTTTCGATGATATCACCCCCTACTTGCTTTCCAAATGTTTCGGGGTCACCAAAGGCATCCAAAAAATCGTCTTGTAATTGAAAAGCTATTCCAATATTCTCTCCAAACTGATAAAACAGATCACTTTTTTCTAAGGAAAGTCCTGCTGCTAATGCCCCCATTTTAAGACTGGCTCCCATCAGGACAGCAGTTTTCTTGGTGATCATTTCGATATATGCCGCTAAAGCAATCCGCTGTTGTAATGGAAAATCCATATCCATTTGCTGTCCTTCACACACCCAACGGGCAGTTTCACTAAAGGTTTTGGTAATTTGCTTGAATTGGTTTCCTTCATAGTGTTCTAGATACTGATAGGCACAAACCAATAATACATCACCCGAGAGGATTCCCGTATTGCTATTCCATTTCTTGTGGACCGTATCTTTGCCCCGTCGTAAGGGAGCTTCATCCATGATGTCGTCATGAATGAGACTGAAATTGTGAAAGGCTTCAACGGCCATAGCCACTGGCAGTGCTTTTTCTTTTTCGGCACCACTGGCTTCACAGGCCCACAATGCGAGTACGGGCCGAATTCTTTTCCCTCCCAGGTTCATGATGTAATGAACAGGTTCGTAGAGGGTTTCAGGATTTCTACTAGGCAACATCTGTCGCATGTATACCAAAAAATCAGAAAGAGATTCTTGCAGTGCTATCATAATTAATCAAAGGTAGGATAACACTTGGCAAACTCCATTGAAAAACTTTAGAAACTATTTTGGTTTTATAAGTTTCCTGACTACTTTTGCCGCACTTAGCTATGAAAAAGAAAATTTTAGAGACCGCTCGAAGCCAATTTATTCAATTTGGTTTTAAAAGCGTGACAATGGATGACATTGCAACTTCCTTATCAATTTCAAAAAAAACCATTTATGAACACTTTGCCAACAAGACAGAACTGGTTGATGCCTGTGTTGAATTTGTGTTTCACGAAATGACTTTGATGGTCAATGGCATCCTAGAAAAAGAAGACAACCCAATTGTTGGTTTGTTTGAAGTTAAAAAAATTGCGCTCGAACACATGGCCAATACCAGTCGGTCTCCACAATTCCAACTCCAAAAATACTACCCAGAGATCTATGCCAAACTCAAAAAAAGTGAGCTCAAAACCATGGGAAAAGGCTTTAAAAAAAGTTTGGAACAAGGTATAGCCATGGGGTTGTTCCGTTCCAGTATTGATGTCAATTTCATCACGCGACTATACTTCAACGGTATCCGAGGCTTGCGGAATCCAGAATTGTTCCCAGCGGATGAATACGAATCCAATCAATTATTAGAAAATTATCTCGACTATCACTTACGCGCTATTGCCACTACAAAAGGGGTTTCCGTACTTGAAAAATATAATACCGAAAAAAGCATATGAGAAAACAATCCATCCTTTTTTTCTTACTGATCAGTTTGAGTCTGTGGTCTCAAAAAAAGCCCATTGTACTCGATATGGAGTCAGCCATTGCCTATGGTTTGGAAAATAACCCTGCTATCCAAAACGCCAACTTAGAAATCAGAAAGGCCTACAAGGAACGCTGGGCTACTATTGCTATTGGACTTCCACAAATTAGTCTTTCAGGAAGCTATCAAAATTTCCTCGAATTACCTGTTTCTTTAGTACCCGCACAGTTTTTTGGTGGGGCAGAAGGCGAGTTTGCCGAACTCCAATTTGGTACGACACAAAACATGATTGGTAGTGTTCAGGTCAGTCAACTCTTATTCAACGGCTCCTATCTTGTTGGTCTGAAAGCATCAAAAGTTTTTTTGACCATCTCTGAACTGGGCTTGGAAAAAACCAATCTCGAAGTACGAAAAGCCATTATCGATGCCTATGGAACAGTTTTGTTAGCTCGTGAAAATGTATCTATCCTTAAAAAAAACAAAGCCAATCTCGAACGTACGTTAGAGGAAACACAAAAGATCGTTGCCAATGGTTTTGCAGAAGAAGAAAATGCAGAGCAATTACAACTGACGCTTTCGCGCTTGGATTCTCAATTGAATTATGCCACTAATCTAAAGGAAATCACTACCGCCATGCTCAAGTGGGTACTGGGGATGCCTGAATCCGATTCCCTTCAGTTGAATCAGAGTCTCGAAGAATTAGCGGCTCTCAAGATGATGGAAAACAAAAGCACCCCCCCCTTTACAATCGATAACAACGTTGATCTAAAGTTCGCTGAGAACGAAAAAGAATCGGAGTGGCTTCTCTATCAAAATGAAAAGGCCAAATCCATGCCAGTCTTATCGGCTTTTATCAATGGCACTTATACCGGAAACAGCAATGACTTTACATTTACAGAAACAAACCAAAAATGGTTTGGCTCTTCGCTGTTTGGAATTAATTTACAGATTCCCGTCTTCAGTTCTTTCTTGCGCGCAGCCAAAACCCAAAAGGCCAAACTGGCTGTTGAACAAGCAGAAACCAGGCTGTCCGATACGCGGAATCGTTTGGTGCTAGAGCTACAAATGGCTGAGAATGAGATGACGCTCGCATTAAAAAACTATCTCACCACCAAAGAAGATTTAGCTCTTGCCGAGCGTATTGAACAGAAAAACAAACTCAAATTTTTAGAAGGTATGAGCTCGAGCTTTGATTTGCGTCAAGCACAACAACAACTCTATACCACCCAAAGTCAATACCTGCAATCCATGAAAGCAGTGATTGACGCCCGAACAACACTTGAAACTATTTCCAACACACCCATCCAATAAACATGAAACGATATTTCTTCCTTTTCAGTCTCATCCTCTTTACACAGTGCGGAGGGGAAAAACAAATCACAGTAGAAGAATTGTTACAAAACGGTTCTTTGTCGGAACTGCAAAACCTTAAAACAGAAAAACAAAAAAGTCTCAATCTTCTCAAACGGGATATTGAAAAACTTGACGGTGCCATCAATGCCCAAAGCACCAATAAAAAGCTCTTGCTAGGAACAGCTGTGGTCTTG
Source organism: Flavobacteriaceae bacterium (assembly GCA_049890035.1). Taxonomy (GTDB): domain Bacteria; phylum Bacteroidota; class Bacteroidia; order Flavobacteriales; family Flavobacteriaceae; genus UBA11891. Next base: position 100,781 of record JBMHCG010000052.1, read on the forward strand.
GAACCACAAGAATTCAAACATTATGTCACTTTTCAAGGAACCATTGACACAGATCAAAATTTGGTTCTGTATCCCGAACTACCAGGATTGCTCCAAGCAATTTATGTCAAGCAGGGACAACGAGTAAAAAAAGGAACACTCTTAGCGCATTTAAGTGACGGGGGCATGCAAGATCAATTGGAGCAAATGCGTTTGCAGTTAAAATTAGCTCAAACGACTTTTGAGCGTCAACAAAAGCTTTGGGATCAAAAAATTGGTTCAGAAATGCAATACCTGCAAGCAGAAACCACCTACCAAGCACTCGAACGCAGTGTGGCGCAAATGCAAGATCAGGTAGCCAAAACAAAAATCACCGCTCCTTTTGATGGAATTGTAGACCACATTATAGCCGATACGGGGTCAAATATGGCACCAGGGGCTACTCCCATCCTTCGCTTTGTGAATTTGGATCATATGTATTTGAGTGGTGAACTGCCTGAAAAGCATCTTCCCAACATCCGAAAAAAAGCACAAGCCAAAGTTCAAGTGCCCGTTCTTGGGAAAGAATGGGACTCTGAGGTGTCTTTGGTGGGTAACTATATCAACCCCAACAACCGCTCATTTCGTATTGAAATTGATTTAGACAATCCTGAGGGAATACTCAAACCCAATATGACGGCTCAAGTTTTACTTAACGATTATACCAATCCGGAAGCCCTGTTGGTTCCCTTGAAAAACATTCTAAAGAACCAGGAAGGCAAAAGTTACGTCTTCGTTTTACAAGCGGTCGATGGAAAAAAAGATACCTACAAAGCCATCAAAACATTCATCGAATTGGGTGCTGAGTCAAATAATTTGCTAGAAATTAAAAGTGGACTCAAAGCTGGAGACCGGGTCTTACAGGAAGGTGTGCGCTTAGTTAAAGACCAACAACTTGTCAAAATCAGTAATTCCTAATTGGTAGTACCCGCATGAAAAAATCATCCAAACTCAAAGAATTCGCACTTTCGTCATGGGCCATTGACCACGGGACGGTGATGTATGTCATCATCGGTTTGTTTTTCTTTTTAGGAATATCTGCCTATTTGAACATGCCACGGGAAAACTATCCCGAGATCAATACGAATGAAGTATTTGTTAGTTCGGTCTTTCCTGGTAACACGCCTGAAGATATGGAACGATTGATCACCGATCCGCTGGAAGAAGAACTCAAAGGGGTTCCCAATTTGAAAAAAATTACCTCTTCCTCTTTAGAAAACTTCTCCCTTATTACCGTAGAATTTGATGAAAACATTTCTAAGGAAAGTGCTAAAATCAAAGTTCAAGACAAGATTGACAATGTGGTGTCTTCTGCTGATTGGCCGACTTTCAATGGTGCCAAAGTAGAGCCTACTGCGTTTGAATTTAGCCTCTCCGAGGAAATTCCAATTCTCAATATTGGATTGTCCGGAGACCTTCCCATCGAAGAATTAAAATTCTACGGGGAACTCTTGCAGGATCGTATCGAACAAATGTCAGAAATCAAAGAAGTGGCCTTGCGTGGGGTACAAGATTTCGAGGTGGAAATTGCTGTGGATTTAATGAAAATCAACGCCGCAACAGTATCCTTTGATGATATTATCAATGCTATTCGACGTGAAAACAGCACCATCTCAGCTGGTAACGTCGTCGGCGACGGCTTGCGTCGTAACATACGCGTATTGGGTGAAATAGAAAGTCCTGAAGACTTGTCAGAAATGGTTATCAAAAACCAAAATGGCACTGTATACCTGGGAGACGTGGCGGACATCCGTTTTAAAGAAAAAGAAATCAATTCTTTTGCGCGTTCATCGGGTAAAAAAGCTTTGGTATTGGACGTCAAAAAACGCAGCGGTAAGAATTTGATAAAGACTGTAGAAAAAATCCGAGGAACCATATATGAAACTATCGATAGTAGTTTTCCCTCCTCCATTGATGTTGAGATTTCCAATGACCAATCCAACACCACTAAAAATATTGTCAGCGATCTGGCCAACAACATTGTTTTCGGTGTGTTGCTCGTTATTACCGTTTTGATGTTTTTCTTGGGCTTCCGAAATGCTTTATTTGTTGGTTTTGCTATTCCGATGTCCATGTTTATGTCGTTCATGATTTTGGACTTTTTGGGTAATACTATAAATACCATGGTACTTTTTGGACTGATAATGGGACTGGGGATGCTGGTAGACAACGGGATTGTTGTCATTGAAAATGCATATCGATTGATGGAAAAAGAGGGGATGAATGCCATTGAAGCAGCCAAAAAAGGAATCGGAGAAATCGCATACCCCATCATTATTTCAACCGCTACGACCATCGCTGCCTTTTTACCGCTTGGTTTTTGGCCTGGCTTAATGGGTGAATTCATGATTTTTTTCCCTATGACCTTGTCCATCGTTTTGGGGTCGTCTCTATTTGTCGCTATTTTTTTCAATTCTGTTTTGGTCTCTCGGTTTATGGAAGTGGGCGATCGAGAAATGAGTCAAAAAGGACTGTGGCGGCTGACCTTTATTCTAGGGGGTCTCGGACTCATTCTACTGTTCAATGTAGGTACACTTCGAGCGATTGGAACCCTTATGATTTTGACCACATTGTTGTTTTGGGCCTATAAACTTTTCATCAAACGATGGGCCCGTTACTTTCAAAACAATACTTTGGTTGCATTGGAAAATTGGTATCGCGGAGCACTTACTTTTGCATTGACGGGTCGCAAGCCGTACTTCTTTTTATTCGGAACTATAGGCTTGCTCTTTTCCTCTTTTGTCATTTTGGGCTTAGCCGCACCAAAAGTGGAATTTTTCCCAGACAACCAACCCCAACAAATCATCATTTATTCGGAATACCCAGAAGGCACTTCCATCAACAAGACCAATGGTACGGCACAGCAAATTGAAGCAGCGGTATTAGAAGTCATCAATCATCCCAAATATATGGATGGAGACATCAACTTCATGATTGATTCCAACGTCGCTGTAGTCGGAGCAGGTGCTCAAAACCCTGAAACCGATCGGGGTGGCGATCAAGACATGCCTCACAAAGCGAAGATTACCCTCACCATGACAGAATTTAAGTTTCGCCGAGGTTTGTCTTCTGAAACCATGCGAATGGAAATCCAGCAAGCGCTTAAGGATCGTTTTCCTGGGATTGCCATTTCTGTCGAAAAAACAGGGGCCGGTCCCTCAGCTGGGTATCCGGTGAACATTGAAATCAGTGGGGAAGATTACGATCAACTCATCCGAGAAGCTGAAAACATGCGGACGTATTTAAACCTTGAAAATATCCCGGGAGTCGAGGAACTAAAAATAGACGTAAACAAAAGTAAACCTGGGCTGTCAGTTGCTATCGACCGACGTAAAGCAGGCGGTTTAGGAGTTACTGCAGGGCAGATTGGACAACAACTTCGTCGGGCCTTGTTTGGCGAAAAAGCTGGGATCTACAAGCAAAACGGAGAAGACTATGACATCAATGTTCGCTTTGATGAAGAAGAACGTCAAAATACGGATGTGCTTCTTGATCAATATGTAGTCTTCCGCGATCAAGCATCGGGGCGGATCAAAGAAATTCCTGTAAGTGCCGTTGCTAAAATGGAGAACACAACTTCCTTTAGTGCCATTAAACATAAGGACTTACGACGTGTTGTTACCCTTTATTCAGCTGTATTAGCAGGATACAATGCCAATGAGGTTGTAGATAATATCAAACAAAGTTTGACTGGCTACACCCAACTTCCTAAAGAAGTGAACTATGAATTTACAGGTGAAATTGCCGAGCAAGAAACCAATATGAACTTTCTTACAGGGGCACTATTGTCTGCTCTTGGTCTTATTCTCTTCTTGCTTGTTTTACAATTCAACTCCATATCCAATCCTTTAATTATACTACTTTCTATCTTTTTGAGTTTTACAGGTGTACTCTATGGGATTAGCATATTTAGAATGCCCTTTGTGATTATGATGACCATGATGGGAATTATTTCTTTGTCCGGGATTGTTGTAAACAACGGTGTGGTATTGATTGATTATACGCAACTGCTGATCGCAAGACGAAAAGAGGCTTTGGGATTGCCTTTTGATCAATTACTCCCCCGATCGGAAGTACGCGAAGCCATTATCGGAGGGGGTGTTGCTCGTTTGCGTCCGGTACTGTTAACGGCCATCACTACCATCTTGGGGTTGATCCCACTGGCCACAGGACTCAATATTAATTTTTTCAGTTTGATGAGCGAATGGGATGCAAAAATATATGTGGGAGGTGACAACGTAATTTTTTGGGGGCCCTTAGCCTGGACCGTAATTTTTGGATTAACTTTTGCGACATTTTTGACTTTGGTTATCGTACCGGCTTGTTTCTTTTTAATCTATCGCCTTAAATTGCGAATTCAAGCATTCCGAAAGCCAGAAGAACTTAATACCTTAGCCGAGAATTAAATCGCACTATGCTTCGAACTGATACTTGTGGATCCCTTGATATTGCCTCCGCTGGCAAGCGTGTTACACTTTCCGGATGGGTCCAAAAAACACGGAACAAAGGCTTTATGCTATGGGTTGATTTGCGTGACCGTTACGGCATTACTCAAATCATTTTTGACGAAGAACGAACCCCTCAAAGTGTATTCGAACAAGCACAAACACTGGGTCGTGAATTTGTAATCCAAATTGAAGGTGAAGTCATTGAAAGGGAATCCAAGAATCCAAACATGGCAACAGGCGAAATTGAAATCTTAGCCCACCAGTTGATTCTTCTTAATGCAGCAACGACACCTCCATTTACTATCGAAAATGAAACGGATGGTGGTGAAGAACTACGCATGCAATATCGGTATCTCGATATTCGAAGAGCTCCTGTACGCGACAATTTGATTTTTCGTCATAATGTAGCCTTGGTCGTTCGTAATTACCTTTCTCAAAACGGATTTATCGAAGTTGAAACCCCCTATCTGATTAAATCTACGCCCGAAGGAGCGCGGGATTTTGTAGTGCCTTCACGCCTGCATCATGGTGAATTTTATGCCCTTCCACAGTCTCCTCAAACCTTTAAGCAACTATTGATGGTAGGCGGGATGGATAAGTATTTTCAAATCGTTAAATGTTTTCGAGACGAAGATCTACGCGCTGACCGGCAACCCGAATTCACCCAAATTGATTGCGAACTTGCCTTTGTGGATCAAGAAGACATTCTCAATCAATTTGAAGGACTAACCCAACACCTACTAAAAGAATTGCGTGGGATCACTGTAGGGCCATTTCCACGAATGACCTACGATGAAGCCATGCGACGCTTTGGAAACGACAAACCTGATATCCGTTTTGGCATGGAATTCACCGAATTAAACCCCCATGCACAGGGAAAAGGGTTTGGTGTTTTTGACAGTCAAGAATTGGTTGTTGGAATAGCCGTTGAGGGAGCTGCCGAGTACACACGCAAACAAATTGACAACTTAATCGATTGGGTCAAACGCCCCCAGGTTGGTGCGCTCGGCTTGGTTTGGGTAAAATGCCTTTCCGACGGAAGTTTCAAATCCTCAGTAGATAAATTTTTCAGCCAGAATGATCTGAAAGTGTGGAGCGAAGCCTGTAAGGCTCAAGCGGGCGATTTGATACTGGTCATGGCGGGGCCAGCGAACCGGACCCGAACCCAACTCAGTGCATTGCGCATGGAATTGGCAGAGCAACTGGAACTGAGAGACCCCAATATTTTTGCACCGCTTTGGATTACAGACTTTCCCCTCTTGGAATGGGATGAAGAAAGCAGACGCTATCACGCCATGCACCACCCTTTTACAGCACCCAAACCCGAACATCTGAAGTTATTGGGTAGTGACCCCAGTCAAGTGAAAGCCAATGCTTATGACTTGGTTCTTAATGGAAACGAAATTGGGGGTGGTTCCATTCGTATACACGACTCCAGACTCCAACAGAAAATGTTTGATTTATTGGGATTTACACCAGAAGAAGCACAAACACAATTTGGTTTCTTGATGGACGCTTTCCAATACGGTGCACCCCCTCACGGTGGCATTGCTTTAGGGCTGGACCGATTGGTTGCCCTTTTGGGAGGTAAAGAAACCATTCGAGACTTTATCGCTTTTCCAAAAAATAATAGCGGACGTGATTTGATGATTGATGCCCCAACGACTATTGCCAAAGAGCAATTGGATGAATTGGCATTGAGCATACGCCCAGAAACCTAAACATTATGCGCTACCTGCTTTGGATACTTTTTTTAAGCTGGACAGGAGGCATTCTTTGGGGCTTCTATACACGAACCCAAGACTATGCCCTTGGGGAAAAAATCATTGGCTTTTCTGTCTTTGGTGCTGTATTGCTCTACCTGCCTTTATTTCTATACTACCGTTGGAAGGGCAAATCTTTGAGCGACTATACCTTAACCCGAGAAAACATAGAAAAAATGCAGACCAAAAAAAATCAGGATTCCCTAAAGAAAAACCGCTAGTCCTCAATTTATTGGCGTAACTTCGGCAAAATTATTAATACAATATATGACTGGTACAGTTAAGTTTTTTAATGAATCCAAAGGGTTTGGTTTCATTACGGACGATGCCTCGGGAACCGATGTCTTTGTCCATGTTACAGCTCTTGACGGGCTGACACTCCAAGAGGGTGACAAAGTTGAATATGTAGAAGAAGAAGGAAGAAAAGGGAAGCAAGCTTCCCAGATCAAGCTTTTATAATATATGTAAAACGGGAAAAGCGCCTTTAGGGCGCTTTTTTTTATCCTCTTTTCCCAGCAAAAAACTGATGCAACAGGGTCTCAGACTCTTTGGCAAGTACCCCTTGCGTTAACAGAGTCTTTGGATGTAAGGACACTTTTTGAGTCAAAAACCCCTTTTGAGGATCAGCTGCACCAAAAACAATCCGTTCCAATTGACTCCAAAACAATGCTCCCGCACACATCACGCAAGGTTCCAGTGTAACATACAAAGTACAATTCTTAAGATACTTACCGTTTAAAAAATGAGCTGCTGAGGTAATGGCTTGCATTTCCGCATGGGCCGTTACGTCATTTAACTGTTCTGTCAAATTATGAGCTCTTGCGATTACTTGTTGCTGAACTACCACAACGGCTCCTACAGGAACTTCATCTTTTTCCAGGGCCTTTTCGGCTTCCACCAGAGCCTGTTTCATAAAATACATATCGTCAAGTAGCAATTCCATCGTGTAAAAGTACAATTTTGTCTGGTCCACCCGAGGATATCCTATCTTTGTGTCATGTGGCTTGAAAATATTGCATCCCCCACCGATCTAAAAACACTTTCACTGAAAGATTTGGCGGTTCTTTGTCAGGAGTTACGTCAGCGAATCATAACTGTAGTCGCCCAAAATGAAGGCCACTTAGGATCCAGCTTAGGTACGGTCGAATTGACCGTAGCACTTCACAAACATTTTGACAGTCCGCAGGATAAAATCATATGGGATGTAGGGCACCAAGCCTATAGTCATAAATTATTAACCGGTCGCAATACGGACTTTGAAACCAATCGTCAATGGGGGGGTATTAGTGGCTTCCCTTCTCGTTCAGAGAGTCCTCACGATGCTTTTGGAACGGGTCATGCAGGCACCTCAATCTCAGCTGCACTTGGGATGGCACTATCGGCTCAACTTCTAGAAAAGAACGAACCACATTACATTGCCGTTATAGGTGATGCCTCCATTGCCAGCGGCATGGCATTTGAAGCATTGAACCATCTAGGAACCACCCAAACCAATGTGCTGGTGATTCTTAATGATAACGCACAAAGCATTGATTCCAGTGTAGGGGCACTTAAATCATCGTTTGAAAGCATGAAGGCCAAGACACACGTTCCTAGCAATCTCTTTCAAGCACTTCAAATCCCATACCACGGCCCCATTGATGGTCACAATCTATCCACTTTGCTCAACGAACTGGAAAAATTAAAACGCCAAAAAGGGCCGCGTTTGCTTCATGTGGTGACCACCAAAGGCAAAGGGTTGTCCGAGGCTGAAAAGGATCAAGTCCGTTATCATGCGCCCGGTAAATTTGACCCACATACTGGAAAAATCAACAAAACCTCAACAGAGAAAAAAATCAAGTATCAAGATGTTGTGGGGCAGTGCTTGACTGATTTAGCCTGTCAAAATGATAAAATCGTTGCGATTACCCCTGCCATGGTCACGGGTAGTGGATTGACTGACTTTTTCCAACGTTTCCCGCATCGAAGTTTTGACGTTGGCATCGCAGAGCAACATGCCGTAACCCTCGCAGCAGGAATGGCAGTGGCAGGCCTACAGCCCTTTTGTGTTATCTATTCGACTTTTTTACAGCGTGCCTATGACCAAATCATTCACGATGTAGCCCTACAAAAACTACCTGTCGTTTTTTGTGTGGATCGTGCTGGACTGGTAGGACATGATGGCCCAACACATCACGGTGTGTTTGATATTGCTTTTTTACGTACCCTTCCAAATATCACACTCATAGCCCCGTCCGATACGAACACCTTGCGCCATGCTTTGTTCACTTCCCAACAAAAGTCGGAAGGTCCTGTAGCTATTCGATACCCCAGGGGATTTGTTCATGAAACCCTTGCAGAGGTGTCTTATAGAGAATTGGCTTGGGGGAAAAGTAGACTCTTGCAGAAAGGGAAACGATTTGCACTCGTCAGTGTTGGTCCCCTCAAAAACCTTTGCCAAAAAGCCCTCTCTGGTTTAGAAAACAATAAAGATTGGACACATTGTGATCTCCTTTTTATCAAGCCTTTGGATGAAGAACTAATGACTCAACTTTGTAAAGAACACGAACACATTGTTGTTGTAGAGGATGGCGTCCGTATGGGAGGAGCGGGTTCTGCTTTGCAAGAATGGGCTCAAAAAAAGGGACTGCAATCACCGATTCATTCCTTGGGAATCGGCGATGCTTTTGTGGCTCACGGAGCAATGGATCAATTACAAAAAGACCAGGGCTTGGATCTGGATCATTTGACTGCCCAACTGCAGCAATTCTTCTAAAAAGGGAGGGGCGAATGAACCCATTTCCCCAGAGAAAAGTTTATTTTAGAAGAAAATTGATACCATGGCTACGTCCAAACGACTTTTCCTACTTGACGCCTACGCACTCATCTTTAGAGGGTATTATGCCTTTATCAAAAATCCTCGTATCAACTCCAAAGGAATGGATACATCGGCGATCATGGGGTTTATGAATTCTTTATTGGATGTCATTAAACGGGAGCGACCCGATCATCTGGCCGTTTGTTTTGACAAAGGCGGATCCCACAGCCGCACAGAATTGTTTACGGATTACAAAGCCAATCGAGACGAAACACCCGAAGCCATTAAAATTGCCGTTCCTTACATTCAACAATTGTTAAAGGCAATGCATATTCCGGTTATAGAAAAAGAAGGTTTTGAAGCGGATGACATCATTGGAACCCTTGCCAAGCAAGCCGAAAAAGAAGGTTTCGAGACCTATATGGTCACTCCAGATAAAGACTTTGCGCAACTGGTTTCAGAGTGTATTTTTATGTACCGCCCAGCGCGAATGGGTAACGGCATCGAAATATGGGGTATCCCAGAGGTTCAAGAAAAATTTGAAGTGGAACGTCCTGAACAAGTCATTGATTACCTCGGCATGATGGGAGACGCTGTTGACAATATCCCTGGCCTGCCTGGGGTTGGTGATAAAACGGCTAAAAAGTTCTTGAAGGAATTTGGTAGTATGGAAGCCTTACTGGACAACACAGATCAACTGAAAGGGAAACTCAAAGAAAAAATAGAAGCCAATAAGGAATTGGGGCTTTTATCTAAAGAATTGGCTACCATTTTATTGGATGTTCCTGTTCAATTTGATGCAACAGCCTTCCGCTTATCGGAACCCAATGCAGAAGCCGTTGGTCAGTTATTCGAAGAACTCGAATTCCGTCGCATGCAAGAAAATTTCAATAAGATTTTTTCTGATGACCCTACGGTAGTGGACAGCCCTCCCCCAAAAAGTACTACAAAACAACCTGTCCAAACAGCGGATTTCGATCTTTTTAATCAACCGGGAGCAGGCACAGAAAATGCTGCCTCGAAGACATCCATTGCAGCTGTCGATCACTGGTATCAAACGATCGATAGTCCTGCAGGGTATGATTTTTTGCTTCAGAAACTTCTGCAACAAGAAAGTGTTTGTTTCGATACTGAAACAACCGGATTGGATGCCCTTCAGGCCGAGCTCGTGGGGATTGCCTTTTGCTGGGAAAAGGGGAAGGGGTATTATCTGGCACTCCCCGAATATTTTGAGGCCTGCAAAGCAATAGTAAAACTATTTGAGCCTTTTTTTAACAGTTCAAAAATTGAAAAAATTGGTCACAATCTGAAATATGACATCAAGGTATTGCGCAAGTATGCTATTCAAGTTCAGTCGCCAATTTATGATACTATGATTGCTCACTATTTGATCAATCCTGACATGCGTCACAATATGGATGTGTTAGCGGAAACCTATTTGAATTATTCCCCGCAATCTATTACAGAATTGATTGGGAAAAAAGGGAAAAATCAATTGTCCATGCGACAAGTTCCTGTAGCGCAACAAACTGAGTATGCCGTAGAGGACGCCGATGTGACCCTCCAGTTAAAGAAATATTTTACCAAAGAATTGGCCAGTGGGGGTACTCAAGAACTTTTTGATACTGTAGAATTGCCATTGGTTGCTGTGCTAACGGATATGGAAGCTGCAGGAATCGCATTGGATACTCCCTTTTTACATGATTTATCGGTGCAACTCCAAAGGGATATTGATACACTCGAAAAAGGAATTTACCAACAAGCTGGAGAAACCTTCAATTTGGCATCACCGAAACAATTGGGACCTATTTTATTCGATAAACTAAAGTTAGTTGACAAACCAAAAAAAACAAAAACAGGTCAATATTCTACTGCAGAAGACGTGCTGTCTTATTTGGCCAAAGACCACCCGATCGTCGCTGATATTTTGGAATGGCGTTCTTTACAAAAACTGCAAAGCACTTATGTGACAGCATTACCCCAGGAGATCAATCCCAAAACCGGGCGGGTACATACCGTTTACAATCAGGCGGTTGCGGCTACGGGTCGCTTGAGTAGTAACAACCCCAATTTGCAAAACATTCCCATCCGTACTCCAAGAGGGCAAGAAGTCCGCAAAGCATTCATTGCCAAAGATGAAAATCATGTGCTGCTTGCGGCAGATTACTCACAAATTGAGCTCCGTATCATTGCTGCTTTGAGTAAAGACCCGGCTATGGTTGCTGCTTTTCAAGAGGGACAAGATATCCATACGGCAACCGCGGCTCGTGTTTTTGGAATCGATCCATCCCATGTGACCCGCGCCCAACGAAGCCAAGCCAAAACAGTCAATTTTGGCATTGTCTATGGTGTCTCTGCTTTTGGCCTCAGTCAACAAACTGATTTGAACCGCACCGAAGCCAAAGAGTTGATTGACACTTACTATGCCAGTTATCCCCAATTACGTGCCTACATGAGTGATCAAGTCGATTTTGCAAGAGAACACGGCTATGTGACCACGGTTCTGGGACGTCGCCGGTATCTGAAAGACATCAATTCTCAAAATGCTGTGGTTCGGGGTGCGGCAGAACGCAACGCCGTAAATGCACCGATTCAAGGCAGTGCTGCTGATATCATTAAATTGGCTATGATCCGTCTACACCAACGCATCCAAAACGAAAACTGGAGAGCCAAAATGCTTTTGCAAGTTCACGATGAATTGGTTTTTGAAGTGCCCAAAAGTGAATTGGATGCCTTTCAGTTAGTTGTCAAGAAAGAAATGGAATCTGCCTTTGGTCTAGAAGTTCCGCTGGTAGTTGATCTCGGTGTGGGGAGAAATTGGTTAGAAGCCCACTAACAATTTTTCAAAAATACCTAGCTTACTAAGACCCCATTTTTTCCAATGAAAAAAAAACTTTTCATTTTCTACTGCCTCTTTTCGTCAATCGGACTTGCACAAGAAATTACCCTATTCAATACTGGGCTTTACTATCACTATTACGAAGATGATAAACGCATTCCGTTAAAAGAGCTTACCAAACGAATGCAAAAAGACTCTTTAACGGCTCTGCATTGGAAAAAAGCACAAATAAAAAAAGTGTTCATCAATGGAATTATTGTAACGGAGATTGGTTTGCTCATTTACCAATCCAATCACAGTGACAGTATCTCTGAAAAGCAAGCTAAATTCATTTTTAATGCCTTTTACTTTACCCTTTTTTCAACCTTATGGCTTTCGATTTCAAGACAAAAATCAAAACGAAGGGCTATTCTCCGATACAACAGGCTTTTGGATAGCAAAAAAGATCAGCAAAGAAAGGTCCGGTTCAAACTACAACCCATCCTTATGCAGCCTCGGCACTCGAACAAACTGTTCGTTAGTGGTTTGGGAATGCAATTCGATTTTTGATGCCTTAAGACCGAGCCAGTTTTTTTGCAAAAGCAGAAGGAGTTTCGCCGGTAACTTTTTTGAAAGTTCGATTGAAATAAGACAGGCTTTCAAATCCAGAAGAATAACAAACATCACTGATGCTTCGGCCTGCCAAAAGATCGCGCTTGGCATGGGTAATTCGATACCGATTCAAAAATGCAGTAAAAGTATAGGTGGTTCGATTTTTAAAATACCTGCAAAAAGCTTCCTTGGTCAAATAACAATAGGCGGCTATTTCCTCCAATGGAATTTTACGATGGTAATGGGTATCCACAAAAGCATAAATCCGTTGTAGCCGTTGCTGTTCTTTGGCGCCATAGGGGTTGAGTACAGGCTGAGGATGCAACAAGGTATAGGTTTCGGTTTGGGCCAATTCATTTAAAATATCCAATAATTTGAGATACCGTGAAAAAGTGTTTTCCTTCTCTAATGCAAACAGCCGTTCTCCCACTCGTTTTTTAATACGTCCCTCAAAAGCAACTCCTTTAGCCGCTCGATCCAACAGCACTTGAACCGAATTCAGTTCTGGTATCCTAGATAAATTGTTATGAACAAAATCAGGCTGTAAATGAAGTACAACCTTCCTGTAATCGGATTGCAAACCATAGTCAAAATTTAGGTGCGGAATATGAGCTCCAATCAATACCAAATCACTGTCATAATACGTGCTAATGTGAGAGCCCACATGCCGTGTTCCCTCTGGAGCCTCAATGTACACCAATTCATATTCAGGATGAAAGTGCCAAAAAAACAAATCACTCAACCGAGGATTGAACAACATGGAAAAAGACTGTCCTGTTTGTTGTCCTAAGGTTTCTAATTGCACTTTCATACTCCTAAATTAATTTTTTATTTATTCTATAATTAATAAAATATCAATATAATTCAAATTTAAGCTAAGTCCTTGCAAGACTTTGTATAAAAATAAAATCACTTTTGAATATCAATTTGTAGCATTTAGCACCGTATTTATTATGAAAACAGCATACGAAAAAGACCATAAAGACATTCCTGGCAATCCATCTACTGCAAAAAGTAGCCAACACAGCCTGAACCAGCGACTCAATGGTGAGCCCCTTCGCCTTTTAACCGATGCGCAGTGGAACCATTGGAAAGAAAAAGGATACGTAGTGATCCCCAATGCCATTTCTCCTGAACAAGTGCAACAAACTGTGGATCTTCTCTGGGAATTTGAAGAAAAAGACCCCAAAGATCCAGGTACTTGGTATGCTCCCCCGCGTGCCGAAATGGAAATGAAAGAGCTGGTCGGTACGGGTATGGTTGAAGTGTACAATCACCAACATCAATGGACCAACCGACAAACCCCTAAGGTCTATGACGCCTTTGTGGATTTGTGGGGGTTGGAAGAACTCTGGGTGACGATTGACCGTGCCAACTTAAATTTTCCAGCCCCCAAAGACCAACCCCAAAAAGGATTTATACATTGGGATTATGACCCTGACACAAAACCCCAAAACGTTCAGGGGGTTTTGGCTTTGTGCGATCAAACAGATCCAGATATGGGAGGATTTCAGTGCATCCCCTGGTTGTTTCAAAATTATGATCGTTGGCGTGCCACACAACCCGAGGATCGCGACCCATTCCAACCGGATCTAAAAGGATTGGAAGATAAAATTGAAAAAGTTCCTTTGATGGCAGGTGATCTCATGATTTTTCATTCGGGACTGGCCCACGGCATCCGTCCTAACAATAGCAAAGACAAAGTGCGAATAGCCCAATATATATCCATGATGCCCGCAGAACCGGATAATGAAGAACTCAAACAATGGCGAATCAACTCTTGGAAAAACCGCGTCGCACCGGAAGGGTATGCCTTTCCAGGCGACCCCCGTAATTGGGAACAAACAAAATACAAGACAGCAGCACTCAGTCCGCTGGGAGAGAAATTATTAGGACTAAGCCCTTGGTAATATGGATCTCGGATTAACAAACAAAAAAGTCTTGATCACTGGGGCGACCCAGGGGATTGGATTTGGAACTGCCAGAAGGTTTGCCGAAGCAGGCGCAACAATATGGCTTCACGGTTCTTCTGAAGCAAGCTGTACCCAAGCCGTTGAACATTTACTATCTGAATTTCCTACAGCAGACCTTCATCCCAGTCCATGTGATTTTTCAGATGAAAAAGCTGTTTCGAACTGGATCGCTCATTTACCTGCATGTGACATTTTGGTCAACAATTTGGGGATTTACCGTTCAGAAGCTTTCCTTGAAATGGAAGACAACTGGTGGCACCGTCAGTTTGATGTTAATGTGATGAGCGGCGTACGGCTAAGTCGGCAGTTATTGCCTGGGATGTTGGCCCAAAATTGGGGTCGTATCGTATTTATATCTAGTGAATGTGCCCGACTGGTCCCTGACGATTTGATTGCCTATAGTGCTACCAAAGCCGCTGTGGAAGCAGTTAGTCGGGGCTTGGCCAAACTCACCAAGGGTACTGGGGTTACGGTAAACGCCTTACAGCCGGGATCCACCTTAACCGAGGGTGCTGCTGCCTTTTTAGAAAGTCAAGCCCAACAACAAAACAGTACACCCGACGCCATAGCAGCCGATTTTTTTAAAACACAACGCCCGGCTTCTACCCTTCAACGTTTCGCCAAAGTAGATGAAGTAGCCGCTACTATTGTTTATTATTGTAGCCCCTTATCGGCAGCTACAAATGGCAGTATAATTGCTGTGGACGGAGGAAGCACATTGGGCATTTAGACAGGCGTAGCCCGCAGATCGGTTACTGCAGTAGGTGTCCCTCCTGCCAGCCAGAGCGACTCTTCGTGCGGGCTGAGTATGAGCGGCATTCGCATTTTGGAATTGTGTATGGTTCGCATAATTCCCTGAGCGGCCTGGGTTACAATAGCAACGGATGACACAACATCCCCCGTGCGTGGATCCATCCATTCGTCCCATAAAGCTGCAAAAGCAAACAAGCTACCATCGGGTAGAGAAACCAAGTGTTTTTGTTTTTTTTGACCTTTCGAATCCAGCCATTGCCATTCATAAAATCCATCAACCAGAAATAATGCTCTTTTGGCTGCACGAAAGGAGGGTTTTTGATCGAGCGTTTCCCATCGGGCATTAAGGGTATATTTTTGAATGGATCGGTCTTTTGCCCAATGGGGAATTAGGCCCCATTGGAGGCGACGTAACTGGCGTGGTTCCAAATCACAGATTGCCGTGACAGCCGGATGGGCAAAACCATTGTAAATGCCTTGAGATCCTTTTCCCTGAGCATTAAAACGTTTTTGAACTGCTGATTCTGACTGACTTTGTTGGGCGTGAAAACACATAAATTTAGTGACGGAAAGATAAAAAATCTAAAAACCTTTTAGAAAGCAAGGACAAAACCAATAAAAAAGTCGAGATAATGTTGTTAGATACGCAAGTGAATTTGTACATTTGCAGCCCTGTAAAAGCTATTTACAGCCTATAAATTAAAGAATTGTGGATACATTAAGCTACAAAACGATTTCTGCCAACGTCAACACCGTTAACAAAGAATGGGTTGTGGTAGATGCTGCTGGCTTGCCGTTGGGTAGAGCCGCTGCCGTTATTGCACGTCTTTTGCGTGGCAAACACAAAACCAACTTTACCCCCCATGTAGATTGTGGAGACAATGTAGTCGTTGTCAACGCCGGACAAGTGGCACTTAAAGGCAATAAGTGGGAGCAAAAAGAGTACATTCGCCACACAGGCTATCCTGGTGGTCAGCGTATTTTGAACGCCACTCAAATGCACGAAAAAGGAGGAACACGCTTGATGGAAAAAGCTGTCAAAGGCATGTTGCCAAAAAATAAATTAGGTGCCGAGCTATTCCGCAACCTACGTGTCTACGCAGGGAACGAACACCCGCACGAGGCACAAAATCCAACTGTTATTAACATCAACGAACATATCTAATGGAAGTCATTCACACGATTGGACGTAGAAAGACCTCAGTAGCCCGTCTTTATTTTTCTGAAGGCAAAGGGAATATTACGGTCAATAAAAAAGATTATAAAACACATTTCCCTACTTCAATGTTGCAATATAAAATAGAGCAGCCTATGATGCTTACGGGAACAGAAGGTGCTTTTGATTTAAAGATTACGGTTAAGGGAGGTGGAATAACAGGGCAAGCCGAAGCCGTTCGCTTGGCCATTTCAAGAGCCCTATGCCAACACAACGAAGAGCATCGTTCGGCACTCAAACCCGAGGGTCTTCTCACCCGTGATCCCAGAATGGTAGAGCGCAAGAAGTTCGGTCAGAAAAAAGCGAGAAAGAAATTCCAATTCTCAAAACGTTAAACATACCTATAAGGTCTCTTCGGAGGCCTTGCTCATTTATATATTGAACCAGTTGCTTGAACCGCCACGGCGGGGATTAGTTTAGCATCTAAAAAGCATTTTGTGCTTTTGCTATACCAAGGAACGTAAACTAAAAACTATGGCACAAACAGAAGTAAAAGATTTACTGAATGCAGGCGTCCACTTTGGACACCTCACCCGCAAATGGAATCCGAACATGGCTCCTTACATCTATATGGAGCGCAATGGAATCCACATTATTAACCTATACAAAACAGCTGCTAAGATTGATGAAGCTCAAGAAGCATTAAAAAAAATTGCAACATCGGGTCGAAAAATCCTTTTTGTAGCTACCAAAAAACAGGCTAAAGACATTGTGGCCGAAAAGGCCAAAAACGTCAACATGCCCTACATTACTGAGCGTTGGCCTGGAGGGATGTTGACCAACTTTGTTACCATCCGAAAAGCTGTCAAAAAAATGGCTGCAATCGATCGGATGAAGAAAGATGGGACCTTTGAGACCCTTTCTAAAAAGGAACGCTTACAAGTAGACCGTCTTCGCGCCAAGTTAGAGAAGAACTTAGGTTCTATTACCGACATGACTCGTTTGCCTGGTGCTCTTTTTGTTGTTGATATCAAGCGGGAACACATCGCCATTAAAGAAGCTCGCAAGCTGAAGATTCCAATCTTTGCCATGGTTGATACCAACTCCGACCCACGAGAAGTTGATTTCGTCATTCCATCCAATGATGATGCATCCAAATCTATTGAAAAGATTCTTTCACTAGTTTCTGATGCCGTAGGCGAAGGATTACAGCAACGCAAGCAAGAAAAGGATGCTGAGAGTAAAGGTGAAGAAACTGCAGCAAAAGAGGCTCCAGCAGTCGAAGAAGCACCTGTAACAGAAGCATCTAGTGCGGCCGAAACAAAATCTCCAGCCCCAGAAGCCAAAGCAGAGGACGCTGAAGAAACCAAAGACGCATCAATACAATAACACTTAAAAATACTCACAAGTGAAAATAACTGCATCAGAAGTAAACAAACTCCGCCAAGCAACGGGCGCAGGTATGATGGATTGTAAAAAAGCGCTAGTCGAAGCCGAAGGTGACTTTGACAAAGCCGTGGAAGTCCTCCGTAAAAAAGGTCAAAAAGTAGCCGCCAACAGAGCCGATCGCGACTCTACAGAAGGTGCTGTTTTGGCCAAAGTAAATGAAGACGCTAACGTAGGCGTTGTCGTTTCACTGAATTGTGAAACAGACTTTGTTGCCAAAAACGATTCCTATTTGGCTTTGGCACAAAGCTTGGTAGACCATGCGCTATCATTTGAATCAGAAGAAGCTTTTCTTGCCTCTGAATTTCAAGGAATGACTGTTGCTGAAAAGCTTACAGAACAAACTGGTGTTATTGGTGAAAAGATTGAAATTGGCGCTTTTAAGCGATTAAGCGCTCCTTTTGTTGGTTCTTATATCCACGCTGGAAACAAAATCGCCACATTGGTTGGCCTTTCTGCCCCAGCCGATGCTGCTGCCGAAGTGGCCAAAAATGTAGCCATGCAAGCCGCCGCTATGAATCCCATTGCTTTGAACGAAGAAGGGGTTGATGCTTCCGTTATCGAAAAAGAAATCGAAATCGCCAAGGACCAACTGCGACAAGAGGGTAAACCAGAAGCTATGTTGGACAATATTGCCAAAGGTAAAATCAAACGTTTCTTTAAGGACAATACCTTGGTCAACCAGGACTATATCAAAGACAGCAAACAATCGGTTGCAGCTTATGTTGAATCAGAAGCACCTGGTGTAACCGTTATCGCTTTTGAGCGCGCTGCTTTGGTATAAGCAAATAAAGATGCTCACGCTATAAAAACACCCATTACGGGTGTTTTTTGTTTTTGTACCTTGTTGTTCATGGATACAAAAAAACGATGTGCCTGGTGCCTGGGAGATCCTCTGTACGAAGCTTACCATGACAAAGAATGGGGTGTTCCGTTACAGGATGACCAGTTGCTATTTGAATTCTTGACCCTGGAAACTTTTCAGGCAGGATTAAGCTGGATTACCATCCTGCGCAAAAGAGAGAATTTTCGTAAAGCTTTTGATCGCTTTGATTACAAAAAAATAGCCCAATATGATGAAAACAAAATTCAGGAACTCCTTCAAAACGTTGGAATAGTCCGGAATCAAAAAAAGATTCGCGCAGCTGTAAACAATGCCCAGCGATTTATGGAAATTCAACAACATCATGGCAATTTTTCTTCTTACATATGGGCATTTGTGGCAAACCGTCCCATACAAAATGGCTTCACAAAAGAAACGGAGATTCCTGCTACAACAAGTATCGCCACCAAGATCAGTGAGGATTTAAAAATTCGGGGGTTCCAGTTTGTGGGCCCCACTGTGATTTATGCACATATGCAAGCTACGGGGATGGTCAATGACCACACCACAGACTGCTTTCGATACCATGAAATAAAACAAATGACTTAAAAGGGGAGGTCGTCTTCTACTTCGTTGGGTGTATCGCTAGCGGGTTCAAAAGAAGTTGGTGGCGGCATGGGCGGCATTTCATTTGGAGTCTGTTCTTGGTTTAGAGCATCAATACGCCAGCCTTGGATAGAGTTAAAATACTTTGTTTCACCTTGCGGATTGACCCACTCTCGTCCCCGAAGATTGATCCCAATTTTAACATTTTGACCCACCTGAAAAGCGTTGAGTAATTCGCATTTATCCTGTACGAATTCAACCAAGATATGTTGGGGGTATTGTTCTTCGGTGGTCACCACCACTTCACGTTTTCGGAAACCATTGCTACCGTAGGTTTTGGTTTCATCCAAGAGTTTAATTTTACCAGAAATTTCCATGTAGATTGATTTTGCCTTAAAAATAGCAAAAGTTTGGCTTTGACGGGCTTTTTTAAAATTGGTGTATCTTCGTAAAGCAAGCCCATAGTCATGCGCCGCTTTTCCCTTGTAGAACGAATCAAAAACAGTTGGCTATACATCGTTTTCTTTATAGTAGCAGTCATTTTATGGAACACCAATTTACTTTTTGAGCGACTCAAAACAGAAGAACGAAAAAAAATGGAACTTTGGGCTATGGCTCAAAAAGAGTCCATACAAAACGAAGCCCCCAGTAATCTGACACTCGAAGTCCTTTTACAAACAGGAACCAACCCCATGATCCAAGTAAACCAGAATGGTAAAATCATAGGATTTAAAAACATCTCCTGGGAAATGAGGCGAGATTCGATCGAGCTGTACGATCAGTTGCAACGCTTTCAGCGTCAAAACGAACCCATTGCTATATACTACAAAGATCCGAATAATGATACAGTTCTAGTTGACCAAAAGTTGTACTACGGTAATTCTCAAATGTTACGAAAACTTCAATATTATCCATTGGCATTATTGCTTATTATTTTTTTGTTTGGGTTGGTTCTCTATTACGTCTTTAAGACACTTCGGATATCAGAACAAAACCGACTTTGGGCAGCCATGGCAAAAGAAACTGCCCATCAGATTGGAACGCCCTTGTCATCCATGTTGGGTTGGATTGCCTTGGGAAAGGAGGGGCATCTGGTTTCTCATAAAGAACCCTTTTCCGAGATGGAAAAAGATGTACATCGCTTACAACTCATTACGGAACGATTTTCAAAAATTGGATCCCTCCCCAAATTACATTCTTTAGATTTCAATACATTGGTTCGAGAAACACTTACCTATTTGAGCAATCGAACAGCTAGCCAGGTAAAAATAGAAGCACAGCACCTGGATACCGCTGTTTCCATTGATGGAAATCCAGAACTGTTGAGTTGGACTTTAGAAAACTTAATCAAAAATGGGATTGATGCGATGAAAGGTAGGGGGACGCTGCGACTGTGGACAGAAATCACTCCCAAAAAAGTTTATTTATACATACAGGACCATGGCCATGGGGTCGCCAAAGAACATCGAAAAAAAATATTCAATCCTGGTTATAGCACTAAAAAAAGAGGTTGGGGGCTGGGGCTTTCATTGGCCCAACGCATTGTTGAAAATTACCATCAAGGCCGCCTAGAGCTATATGAAACAGAGCCAGGCAAAGGAACAATCTTTCGCATCACTTTGTTTCGTCCTCATTTATAAATAAGGTTATGCGATCGGCCAATGCTTCCATTTCATCTGGATCCAGATTGACTTTGTTCTGAAAATTTGCCTCTTTCATATTATTTAAGGGAATCAAATGTACATGAACATGAGGGACTTCAAGTCCTATGACACTCAACCCAATGCGTTTGCAAGTAACGGCTTTTCGCAAACCCAATGCGACATTTCTAGAAAAAGCCATCAAATCATGGTATGCCTGAGGGTCTAAATCCATTAAACGATCCGTTTCTTTTTTAGGGATGCAAAGCGTATGTCCTGGTGCATTGGGTTGGATATCCAAAAAAGCAAGGTGTTTATCGTCTTCGGCCACCTTGTAACAGGAAATTTCCCCAGTCACGATTTTGGAAAAAATAGAAGCCATTTTAGTCGCGACTAATTTTTAAAATCTCTAATCCTATGGTTCCATTTGGAACGGTAATCTGAGCGATATCCCCTACTGATTTTCCCAACAATCCTTTTCCAATAGGTGATTCCACAGAAATTTTACCGGCTGCCAGGTCGGCTTCGGACTGGGCTACGAGCTTGTATGTAAAGATTTGGTTATTCAATTGGTTTTTTACCTCAACCGTAGAGTGAATCAATACCTTGGAAGTATCCAAATCGGATTCGTTGATAATTCGGGCATTGGCTAAGACTTCTTCCAATTTGGAAATTTGCATTTCCAACAACCCTTGGGCTTCTTTGGCGGCGTCATATTCGGCATTTTCACTCAAATCACCTTTGTCACGTGCCTCAGCAATTGCCTGAGAGGCTTTGGGACGTTCCACGTCTTTGAGTTGGTTGAGTTCGTCACGCAATTTTTTTAACCCTTCCGGGGTATAATATGATACTTTACTCATAATTTTATCCTTGAAAGAAATCCCTTGCTGGGGCTTGGATTCTAAACAAATATACAAAATTGAACAACTTTACTATTATCATCACTCGACTATTGCTTGCTGTAGGAGTGCTGACTACTTTGCAGAATTGCAACAAAACCAGTATTACTCGAAATCCATATATCTCCAATGTGGGTTTTGATTATCAAGTAAATCTCAACTTGCCACAATACGACGACTTGCGTTTTGTTGGGGGAAGTGCTTATGTGTATCAAGCTGGACTAAAAGGCGTCTTGATTTTTAATCTAAACGGCAGAAACTTCTTGGCTTGGGAAGCCACTTGTCCCAACCATATCCCCCGCGAATGCTCATTACTCCAGCTCCGTGGGACTTTAGCGGAATGTAGTTGTGAAGGCTTTCAATACAGTCTGGCTAACGGCCAACTCCTCAATCCGTCCAATGACGGGAGTACTCCCTACCCGTTGATTAATTACCGAGCAGAAGTTTTTGATTCTTTTTTGTACCTCTCAAATTAAAATGTCAAGGCCATACCCACCAAAAAGTTGGTTCCCGCTTGGGGATAAAAACCAGTCCCTTCAATGGTACTTACGACCCCTGGCGTAGACCAACTGTCATCATAGGTGTAAAAATATCCATTGGAAACATAGGTCTCATTGAAAAGGTTGTTGACTAAGAGGCTCAACTGAACATTTTTAAACCACTTGGAGGGTTGCCATTGGTAAGAAATATTGAGATCGGAAACAAAATAAGCAGGTAGTTTTGACAAATCCGCGTCGATATTCCCCATGTATTGTTCACCTATATACTTGGACAGTAGGCTTACTTGAAATGCAGTAGAAGGCGCAAAGGTTAGTGTATTGCCAGCAATGATACTTGGAGAATAGGCTAGTTGGGTGCGGCCCAAGGCATCTAATTGTCCATCTCTTTGGAAAAAATAATCCAGATTTTCATTGCGACTCAATGCCAGGTTGGGTTGCCAAAACCAATTGTAAGAAAGCGGTACTTTGGCTTCGATTTCGAGGCCCATTCGGCGGCTGTTCCCAATGTTTTCACGAATCGGGTTGCCCACCTCGTCCAAAGCACCTGTCAAGGCCAATTGGTCTTTATACGCCATCCAATACGCATTGACTTGAACTTGTAAGTCTGACTGATTGAAGCGCCATCCCAACTCAAAATCGTTAAGTTTTTCGGGTACGGGATTGCCATTTTCATAGTCCGTACGATTCGGTTCCCGCTGGGCGCGTGCATAGGACAAATAGAAGCGTTGGGCTTCGTTCGCCCGATAGGTCAGTCCTGCTTTGGGGTTAAAAAAACGAAAGCTGTCCGCTACCGCAAAGGGACTGGGGCCAGCCACTTCTCCATCCACATCATAGCGGATATTGCGCAGCTGCAGATCTACATAGGCAATCCATTGTTCGGCAAAGGCCTCTGTCCATTTGACAAAAAAACTGTTTTCAATTTTTGTGCCGGTATTGTTGTAATAGCGGTGTCGTGGTAAAACATCTCCCGCTTGTTGCGCCCATACTAATTCGCCAAAATGATCGCCCTGGTAGTGGCTATAAAGTGCCCCCAAATTGACTGTAGTATCGCCTTGTGTATAATTGGCTGCCAGATTGGCCACATAATAGTCATTGTCCAACCATTTGCGTTGGATATTCTCTGTTTGGGTCACTTCGGTTGTACCCACGGTCAAAGGCGGTAGTTGTAAATAACCAAAAGAAGTATCAGCGCCAAAGGTGATGTTGTTGGTTGCCCAAAGGTCATAGTACTCTTCGTAGTAGCCCCGCCCGTACGTATAATTCAATCCCAAAGTAACATCCCAACGGGGATTAAGGGTTTGTGTCCAGTGTAACTGATAGTGGTCCTGGCGGTAATTGTCCACCTGAGTATCATAAAAATCGGTCAAACTACCGTTGGCATCATAGATTTCCCCCGCAGGATTGTAAGTTCGGTTGCTAGATAGAGTCGTAGCATCCACCCCATACCAGGACTGATAGGTGATTTCATGGCCGCCAAAACCCAACAGTTTAATCAAGGTATTGTCATCTTGAAAAGCCGCTTGTAAGAAGTAGGATTTTAGATCAGCGGCGGCTCGATCGATATAGCCATCAGAAACAATTTTACCCAAGCGACCCGAAATTTCAAAACCACTGTCCAAGCGACCCGTAGAAAATTGCAAGGTATTTTTGAGGGTGTTGAAACTGCCAGCACTTTGGCTCCAACGGGCAAAAGCATCCTCAGATACGGCCTGGGTCAACAGGTTCAGGCTGGCTCCAAAGGCAGCGTTGCCATTGGTGGAAGTCCCCACCCCGCGCTGGAGTTGGAAACTAGAAACCGAAGAAGCAAAGTCGGGTAAATTGACCCAAAACGTACCCTGGGATTCTGCGTCGTTATAAGGAATCCCGTTGATGGTTACGTTGACTGCACGGGCATCGCCCCCACGAACGCGAATCCCTGTATAGCCGATGCCGTTGCCGGCGTCACTGGTGGTGACCACAGAAGGAAGGAAATTCAATAAGATCGGTATGTCCTGTCCCAAATTACGATTGGCAATTTCTTCTTGCTTCAGGTTGCTAAATGCCATAGGTGTATCGGCATCAACCCGCAAACCGGAAACCTTGACCTCTTCTAGATTGACGACGGGCAAAGAATCTTGTACCGTCGTATTTTGAGCGGCTAAACGGAATACCAAAACCCCAAATAGCAATAGGGTCATCTGTGTTTTTCTTTTCATTCGTAACAATTTTAAGTTCGAATAAAAGGGATGATTATTCGTAAGTCCATTTGCTGTAAACCGTCCCTTGGCAGCATTACCTGCCCAGGTTCAATGGGTATGATCTCAGCCCGATGGGCACCCCTTTGAGATGGGGTAAAATTACGAAAAAGAAGGAGATGGTATCGCGTATTTAAATCTTAAATATTATTTCTGTTATAAGAATTAAAGTAAATTCTGAAACTATGAAACATTGGCCCATTTTTCAAGTGCCAGTATGGCATTTTGCAGGCGTTCTTCACCTGTTCCTTGAACGATGGCATAGGGTTGTTGTAAATGCTTTAATTCCTCCAAAAAAGCAGAAAACATTTCGTCTCTTTGATGGGGTCGGTCCCGGAGGATATCGGGTTCCCAGGGGATATCGGGACTGGTCAATAAATAAAAATCATAATGGTAATGGTTTACCGCCTCTGCGAGTTCAGGAGCGCAGTAACCGTGGAAATGGGTCAATGACCATACTTTGGTCACCAAAACATTGGTGTCGCAAAACAGCCATTTATGGGCTTTGGACAAGGCCTTGTTCTCCAGTTGGATTTGCCCCTTGACAATTTCTGGTAAATCATCCAAACCACAGCTTTCCTGATTTCTATCCCATTTTTCCTGCAAATAGTCCCGGGCAAACTCTGGTACCCATTGGGTTTGATAATGGGCTGCCAAGGCTCGAGCCAGGGTGGTTTTGCCAGTGGATTCAGGGCCGTATAGCACTACACGCCGGCAGCTTGAGGGCTGTTGTTGAGGGAATGTTTCCATGAGCGATAGCCCCAGATGGCCAGGGCAGTAAAAAGGGTAAATTGAAAACTTGTCAAGACAAGTCCTTTGTAAAAATAGAGGGGCACTGAGATGATATCGCCTACGATCCAAAAAATCCAATTTTCGATTTTTCGTTTGGCCATCAGCCACATCCCCACAAAAAATAAGGCGGTTGTAAAGGTATCTACATAGGCTGTCCACAATGCCCATCTGTCGGTAAGACTGTACACCGTAGACACCAGGAGAACCGCTCCCCATCCCATCCAGGCAGCAGTTTTCCATTCCGCAGCAGTCGTTTGGGTGATGGGATGCTGAAGGACCACTCCTTCTTTGCGGGTCCAGTAATACCAACCATAAATACTCATCAAAAAATAATAGGCATTGATCAGCATGTCACCCCAAAGCGCTGCTTGCCACAATAGGTAAACAAACAATGCCGTAGAAATCATCCCCGTTGGGAATACAGCAATTTTATTTTGCTTGGAATACCAGACAGAGGCAAAACCAAAAAAAACACCTAAGATCTCTATAATGATGTCACTCAAGGCATATTCCTGATAAGGCCCAAAAAGAAAATCAAAAACTGGGGACATAGTTGCTTCGGTCGCCTTTGATAAGTTTCATCTGCAAAACTACAGCTTCTTCTTGATTGAATACACTTTCAATAGCAGGGGTCAAAAAAGCCATCAGGGTGGAATATTCTCCATAAATCTGGGTACTGAGTGGATTTTCCAGCACAGTAAATTGCGAATCACGCAGCTTTTGGTTAAAAGCCTTGATGGGGGGTTCAAAATCGTTTTTTAAGGGTGTTAAAGTGAGTTCTACAGATATTTGCATGAGTTTAGGATTGCAGCAAAGCCACGGTGGCTTTGTGTTGTTCTAGGTCGTAAAAGTACAGTTTGAGTTGCTTTTTTTCTTGATGGCGCGCTGCCCTAGCGGTTTGTTGGTCAAATGGGGCAATGAGCAGTTCTTTGTTCAATTGTATACCCGGCCATTCTATAGCTTTATAAACCGCTTCTTTGGCAGTCCACAATTGGATACGATCGGCCGTCGTTTTGGCAAACTGTTCGGAAGGGTGCACAAATTTGGGGGCAATGCGATGGACTTGTTCTCTCATTTGCTCAACGTCTACCCCCAGGGGAACTTTCCCAATAGCTAGAGCGGCATAGCCCCGCGCATGGGAAATGGAAATGTGTTGGTCGGGCAAACGTGGAATGCCTTGGGTATCGTGTTTCATGGTTTGCGGATCAATGTCCGCTTCTCGTAACAGGTGCTGCACAGCCCAAATCCCCTGTCGGTGACTACTACTTTTGATCTGCGACAAGCGGGCTGCCAAACGGGGGTGTTTTGTCATGCCTTCGGCAAGCACTGCTTCCGTCTCCGTCAGCTTCCAAAGCCATAATGTTGCTAATTTTCCAATAGCATAAGATCGATCAAAAGGCATTGGGTAATGGGATAAAAAGGTTGTAATTTTGCATGATCCTATACAAATATAAAACTATGGAAACGAAAACAGATGCCACTTATGTGCCGTATAAGGTAAAAGACATTAGCCTTGCGGATTGGGGCCGTAAAGAAATCCATTTGGCCGAAGCTGAAATGCCAGGATTGATGGCATTACGAGAAGAATATGGAGACAGCAAACCTTTGGCTGGTGCCCGAATTGCCGGATGTCTACATATGACGATACAAACGGCTGTACTGATTGAGACGCTGGTTGCTTTAGGGGCAGAAGTTACTTGGAGTTCCTGCAACATTTTTTCTACACAAGACCATGCTGCCGCCGCGATTGCAGCGGCCGGTATTCCGGTATATGCCTGGAAAGGAATGAACGAAGAAGAGTTTGATTGGTGTATTGAGCAAACGCTCTTTTTTGGAGAAGAAAAAGAACCCCTTAATATGATCTTAGATGACGGAGGGGACCTGACCAATATGGTTTTGGATCAATACCCCGAGTTGGCAGCCGGTATCAAAGGTTTGTCAGAGGAAACTACTACGGGTGTTCATCGTTTGTACGAGAGGGTAAAAAATGGCACCCTTCCCCTTCCTGCAATTAACGTCAATGACTCAGTGACCAAATCAAAATTTGACAACAAATACGGTTGTAAAGAAAGTGCCGTGGATGCGGTACGCCGTGCTACTGATTTGATGATGGCGGGTAAACGTGTTGTGGTTTGTGGTTATGGTGATGTAGGCAAAGGAACTGCAGCATCCTTTCGCGGTGCAGGAGCCATCGTTACCGTTACGGAAATTGATCCGATCTGTGCCTTGCAAGCTTGTATGGATGGCTATGAAGTCAAAAAACTAGCCACTGTGATTGGCAATGCCGATATTGTAGTAACCGCGACAGGGAACAAAGACATCTTGAAGGGTCCTGACTTTTTAGCCATGAAAGACAAAGCCATTGTATGTAACATTGGGCATTTTGACAACGAAATTGACATGGCTTGGTTGAATGAAAATTACGGCCATACAAAATCCGAAATCAAGCCTCAAGTAGATTTATATACTTTAGAAGCGGGTAAAGAAATCATTGTCTTAGCAGAAGGACGATTGGTGAATTTGGGTTGTGCCACTGGGCATCCCAGTTTTGTGATGAGCAACTCCTTTACCAACCAAACCCTGGCACAGATTGAATTGTGGACAAATACTGATCAGTATGAAAACAAGGTCTATATGTTGCCCAAAAAACTGGATGAAAAAGTGGCAGCGCTACACCTTAAAAATTTGGGTGCTGAGCTGGAAAACCTCAGTGGAGACCAAGCCGAGTATATCGGTGTGACAGTCGAAGGACCATTTAAGCCGGAGTACTATCGCTATTAGAAAATTGAAATTATCAGCCATTAAAAAACCCGCTGTTTGCGGGTTTTTTTTTAGATAATATTGAAATTATTACGCTTCAAAAGGGATGATTGAAACGTAAGACTTATTATCCCGTTTTTTGGTAAATTGAACCACTCCGTCTATTTTGGCGTGGAGGGTGTGGTCTTTTCCAAGGTATACATTATCTCCTGGGTTGTGGGCTGTTCCACGCTGACGAACAATGATGTTTCCTGCTCGTGCAGCTTGTCCACCAAAAATTTTGACGCCCAGTCGTTTCGATTCGGATTCTCTACCGTTTTTCGAACTTCCTACTCCTTTTTTATGAGCCATGGTGTTTTGTTTTTATGTTATTTACTTAATGCTTCGATTAATTCGGCTTTCTTCATGGAAGAATAACCAGCGATCTCTTTTTCTTTGGCTATGGCTTTGAGCTCGGCTACCGTTTTGCCACTAAGATCAGTTGCTGGCTTGGCAACTGCTTTTTTAGCAGCTGGCTTGGCAGCAGCTTTTGGAGCGGCCTTGGCTTTTTCATCTTTGGCAGGCGCTACGGCTTTGGCTGCTGCAGCTTTCTTAGGAGCCGCTTTTTTGGCACCGGTGGCTTTAATTCCTTCAATGATGAGTTCTGTTAAGGCTTGGCGGTGGCCGTTTTTCACCCGATAGCCTTTTCTGCGTTTCTTTTTAAAAACGATAACCTTGTCCCCTTTAAGGTGGCTGGTTACCTTGGCTTCTACCGAAGCACCGTTTATAGCCGGGGCGCCAACAGTCACTTTTTTTCCATCGTCTAATAACAATACTTTATCAAAGGATACCTTGTCTCCTTCTTTGGCATCAAGACGATGTACGAAAAGCTTTTGGTCTTGCGCAACCTTAAATTGCTGCCCTGCTATCTCTACAATTGCGTACATTTTTGTTTGTTTTGGACGGCAAATATACAGCTTTTCACGCAATGAACAAGGCTAATATTACCTAACGTTGCTCCCGATCCATCAGGTAATCTAAAGAATATTTTCCAGGTCCTGTTAAGAACAAGAGCAAATAGCCAAATAGATAGAGTAAGGCCATTTCCATTTTACGAAAAGGATCATCGCCATGTACGATAAAAGCTGCCACTGACATAGCAATAATGGGAAACAAACTGGCCCAACGAGTTTTATACCCCATGATAACAAAAAGGGGAGCAAAAACCTCAGCCAAAACTACCAGAAAAAGTGAGATTTCAGGCCCCACCCCAATAGGGTCTCCAAATTTGATTTCCTCGGCAAAGAGACGTTCCCATTTACTCATTCCATGGGTCAGAAAAAAGGAGGAGAGTGTGACACGCCATAGCAACAAACCGGAGTGAATGTAGTACATCATTGAATTTTATTTTGGGTTGTACGAAGCAATATACCAAAGAATTGTCGTATTCAATACATTTTCAAATTGGGTTTTTAATTTCATCCCCAACTCCTTCTTCATTTCGTAGCAGCCAACATTCAAGAAATTGGAAAACACCATCTGGAATCCTTTTTCTGCACTATAGCAGAGAAATTATTTCCGCTATAAGGCAGTAAAAATTTCTTTTCCTACAATTTCATTACTATAGGTATTTGAAAGACATTCTATGAAAAAGAGCCGACCAAACAAATTGATTTTTGATAGCATACAATAATCCACCTAAAATGAGGATTTCACATACTCTAGGGAAAGACATGATTCCTAATAGCATAAAAGTGTCACTTTGCAAAGTATACAATGTGATCTAGTATATTCAAATTAAAAAAGAAAAAAATATAGATATGATACGCCCTTCTCTTTAAGCTGCTGCGAACAAGAGAAAAGCCAATAGAGGAATCCTGCTTCAGGATTTAAACGAAAGAGACACTCCTTTAGATCTCTTTTCGTTGTCTGGAATTAGCAGCTAGTCCATGCCCAAAGCAAACAAGTTGGATTGGAATGTTATCACCGTTTGGAAAGCCTTTTTCTAATATTTGAAGAAGAATAATCGTGATCGCGACGGTTGTAGTACAATTGGATATCGTTTGCTTCGCAGTATTCTTTTCCTGTGAAGGTTTTGTCTTTGTACTCTTCACCAATAATGCGAACGTCTATTTTGAAACTGCGTAAAATCTCGTCCAAATCTTTTTCAGTCACATAGGGGACTACTTCATCAACAAACTTGCACGAACTCACCTGAATGTACCTTTCAATAATACTTTGTACGGGTTTATTCTTCTCTTCGCGATCGATACTTGGATCCAGTTGCAAACCTACAATCAAATAATCACAAATTGATTTGGCTTCTTCTAACATTTTGACATGCCCCGCGTGAAAAAAATCGAAAGTTGAAAAAGTGATCCCAACAATGCTATTTTTTGGATGTGTAGGTCGCATAAATATGATTTTTTTAAAGGTACAACTTTGGTGTTTTATTTATCGATTAGTTGTTTATAGAGTTCCATATGGGCTTTTAAAACGTACTTTAAAGTAAACCCTTCCTCGAAAAAAGAACGCGAGGCCGCTCCCATTTTTTCACGTATTCCTTTGTTCTCAATTAACTGGATCAATTTTTTTTCGAGTAGCAAATGATCTTTCACAGGCACCTTATAGCCATTGATTCCTTCTACGACACAATCGTCACATCCCGGAGCGGTAGTGGTCACAACAGGTCTACCCACGGCAAGTGCTTCTACTATGGATTTGGGAAGCCCCTCACGATAGGAGGGCAAACAAAAAATATGACATGCATTCAAGACCTTGTGCACCTCATTTGTATAGCCATCCCAAGAAATCCTATCCTTTTGTAAATAAGATTCCAGTTCTTCTTGCGGCAAATGGGCTGGATTTTCTGGGTCGAGCTTACCATGAATTTTAAAATGCACATCAAAACCTTTGTTTACAATGGCTTTGGCGACTGTCAAAAACTCTACGATCCCTTTATCTCTGAGAATTCTTCCAGTAAATAGTATGCATACCGTTTGACTTTGGGGTTCAGCCGTTTGAAAAAACTGCTTTGCATCGACTCCAGATCCTTTGATACGAATGGATTGCTTTGCTATCCCTGCTTTTTGAAATAGCTTTTGATCTATGCGATTTTGAAAAATATAATGCACCCGCTTGGATTCACACCCCCATAGAAGAAACAACAACAAACGAGCGATTGGTGAACGCTGTTCTGTAAACAAATATCCCAAACCCGATACCGCGTTTACAATGGATGCATTTGAAAAGTTCAGTCGAGCCGCAATGGTACCAAAAACAATGGGTTTAAGGGTAATATGATGGATAATATCGGGCTTTATTTTTCGGTAATACGAATTCAATTTCCACAACAGCTTCAGGTTGGATTTCACACCAAAGGAGCTTCTTTGGATGGGTATGGAATAACACTGAATGGTGTGTGGCAATTTTGCAGTTCCCGATCTATCCGATAAAACAAAAACTTCCCAACCCTGTTGAACTGCTTTCAGGACAAGTGCTTTTCTATGACTCAAAAGAAAGTCGATATCATTTACCACAAAAGCGATTTTCATGAGGGATCAAATGAATTATAATACCACAGTTGAAAACAAAAAAAAGTCCAAAGTTGAAAACTGTAATCTTGGGATTGGTTTAGATGTGAAGACACCCATTTATAGAGGATCTCATAATTGAAGATACCTTGATTTTCAAGGCGTTTTTTGTCTGCATATTGGAGCAACTGTTTTCTGTAAACCGTTCGAAGCCAGTTTCCTACGGGCACATTGAATCCTTTTTTGGGTTGGTTGAAAAACCCATTGGGAAAATACGTAGCAAAAGCCGCTTTTAGAAGGTGTTTTTTATCCCCTTGATACATCATCCACTCTTCTGGCCATTGTTGCGTATCGAACCACAACTGCTTATTAAGGAGAGGAGCTCTGCATTCCAAAGAACAATACATGCTGGTTCGGTCAACTTTGGTGAGTAAATCCCCATCAAGGGATAACAACCGATCAATTTGTTGAAATTCCTTAAGGTGCTTTGGCGTTTTCGGTAATTGAGTGCGATACGGGGCAAAAACATCCGTCTGTTTCCATTGGTTTTGAAACAATTGATCGTATTCTTCTGAAAAAACACCCATTGAAATGATATTTAAATAGGTATTTTCAGGATCGGACAGCGCATTCAAAAATTTTCTTGCTTTGTACTTCAAACCCCGCTCGTCAGCCCGTTGTTTCAAGCCTTTTTTGAAAATAAAACGATTGAATTGATCCAATGGTTTGGGTACCCACTGGAGATACCATTGAGAATATTTTCCTATTCTGTATTTGTTGTACCCACCAAAAATTTCATCACCTCCATCGCCTGTGAGGGCCACTTTAAATTGCTGAGCTGTTTGTTTGGCCACCCAATAGGCAGCAAGTGCAGAAGAATCAGCATAGGGTTCGTCAAAATTTAATAGGACCTCTTCTGAAATATCAAGAATATTGGATTCTTTTAAAATGAAGTTGTGATGATGACTCCCAATAATTGTGGCAACCGTTTTTGCATTTTCAGATTCGTCAAAAAGGGGATTGTCAAAACCAATTGAAAAAGTATCAATAGGAGTGCTTTGCTGTTTGGCTAAACAAAGTGAAACAATAGAAGAGTCAACCCCGCCGGAAAGGAAACTAGACAAGGGCACATCGGCTACGGATCGACTGGCAACACTTCCAAAAACTGCATCGTGTATATATTCGATCGCTTGCTCTTTGGAATCGATCTGTTGTTGATCAGAGGCTTGTTTGATTTCAAAAATTTCAATGGTATAATCGATGGTATCAATCGCTAATACTTGATTGGGAACTAATTTTTTTACTCCTTTGTAAATAGTAAAAGGAGCTGGAATGTAGGTGAGTCGAAAATACAAACTCAACGCTTGCGAATCAATTGTAGGAGTTGCATCCCAGAGGGTTTTGAGACTTTTCAATTCCGAAGCCCAGGCGATAGTTTTTTCATCTGAATAATAATAGAGTGGTTTTTCTCCAAAAAAATCTCTGGCACAAAATATTTTATTTTTTTTAGCATCGTATAGGCTAAAAGCAAACATTCCATCCAGCATTCCAAAGGAAGCTGTACCATAGACTTCATATAATTTTAGGATTACTTCTGTATCGCTAGTAGTGTCAAATGTGAGGCCTTGCTTTTGCAGATCTTTTTTTAAAGCTTGGTAATTATAAATCTCACCATTAAAAACCAACGTAAGGTGGGCATTGGGATTGTGCATGGGCTGCTGTCCCTTTTGCAAGTCAATGATGGCTAGTCGTTGCATCCCCAAACCGATATTGTTCTCGACCCAGATACCCGTATCATCCGGGCCCCTGTGAACAATTTGCTGGTTCATTGTAGCTAGGGTTTTTTGGAGGTTTTTTTGACCCGTTTTATCGATACATCCGTTTATACCACACATACTTAGGGTGTAAAAATAAAGGAATGGTACTCCTTTACCGTGCGTTCAAATAAAAAATATTCTTTTTGCTTTTTTGCAATCGTAATGCGTTCCTTTTTTGATGGGAGTTTGGCGATCCTATCTTTCAAGCGAGCAAGAAAATCTTTTTCCGAATTTACCAAGTCTCCCAAAGGGTAGGAAGCTAAAATGTAGGAAGCATCTCCAGCTTGAAAAGCTACTATGGGACAACCCGAACAAACCGCTTCAACCAATACATTGGGGTATCCTTCGAAATAAGACGTAAATAAATAACCACTGGCATTTTGATAAAGAAGGTTGACATAGGAAACATTGCCCAATAGAAAAACTTTTTTTTGTATTTGTAATGGCAGGTTCTCTTTTTGCCAACCACTTCCTGCGATCACCAGATCAAAATCAGGATGAGATACTAAAAAATCAGTGGCTATGCGCAGCAAGCGATCGGTTCCTTTGATTGGATCGTAACGACCTACAAACAAAACATACTCATTGGGTAAATCAATTTGTGAAACAGGACTGATTGCATTCTTTTTAGCCAAACGGTTTTGAATGACACAAGATTTCTTGTTGAAGAATAAAAACTTGCGATGCACCGCTTTAGCGACATGAGCACAATAAATTATTTTTGGGCGAAGCAGTTGCGATAGGATGCCAAAAGCAAGGAGGCCTATTTTCTGTTTGATTTGCCCGCTTTGAAAATTTGACTGCCGGATGTTCCATACCACTGAAAAAGGAAATCTAAATTGCCATTTTAATCGGTATGAAAAATAAATTCCATCGTACATCCAACCCAATAAAACAGTTTGGTTTGATAGCTCTTTTAAATGTGTTAGGGCTTGCTTCTTTTCCGATTTCCAAACAAAAAGTGAACCAAAGGGCAATAGCCGCTCATAGAAAAAATCCTGTTTTGACCCCTTGCTTATAATGATTGTCTGTCGGTACCCCTGAGCATGAAATTCCTCTACCAAACGACTGAGAATGGTCTCAGCTCCTGCGTTTTCGAGTGTTGGAATTACATGGACTATTGATGGGGTCATTTAGAGTCGCAAATAAGTCTCTTTTTCCGGATACATCCCTTTGACATCAAATACTACAGCATGTGGTTGGGCAATGGATGCCATGTCCAGACTTTTGAATTCTTGATGAGATACAGCAGCAATGACAATATCATATTTTGATGATGGATTCAAAGAAGAGAGGACAGACTCTTGACCATACAGTCTGTTTAACTCCTCTGTGGAAGCCACCGGGTCGTACACTTGAGGTTCTATGCCAAAATCTTTCAATTCCTCAAAAATATCCCACACTTTTGAGTTCCGAATATCGGGACAATCTTCTTTGAAAGTTGCGCCTAAAATAAGTGCTTGGGTTTCATTAAATTTTCGACCCGTTTGGTGGAATTTTTTAATGATCCGTCCAACAATGTACGCTGGGATGTAGTCATTGATACGGCGCCCTGCCAGTATCATTTCTGGATTGTGCCCTATTTCCTGCGCCTTGTACGCTAAATAGTAAGGGTCTACTCCAATGCAATGCCCGCCTACTAAGCCAGGTGTGAATTTCAAGAAGTTCCATTTTGTCCCTGCCGCCTTCAAAACTTCTTGGGTGTCGATACCCATTTTACCAAATATCATCGCCAATTCGTTAATAAAAGCGATATTGATATCTCTTTGGGTATTTTCGATGACCTTAGCCGCTTCTGCCGTTTTGATGGTCGGGGCTTCGTAAATCCCCGCTTCAATAATCGACCCATACAGTTCGGAAAGAGTTTGTAGACAGTCCGGCGTAGACCCAGAAACGACTTTTTTGATTTTCGTAATGGTGTGTTCTTTGTCTCCAGGATTGATGCGTTCTGGACTGTAACCAACGGTAAAATCTCGATTGTAGATTAGTCCCGACTGACGCTCTAAAATAGGTACACAAACCTCTTCGGTTACTCCTGGATATACCGTTGATTCATAAACAACAATTGCGTCTTTTTGCAATACCCCACCAATAGCCTCACTTGCTTTGATGACCGGGTTTAAATCAGGGATTTTATTTTTAGTAACAGGCGTAGGAACCGTAACTATGAACACCTGACAATCCCTCAGGTCATTGATTTCTGTGGTTAGGTGTAAGCTATGACCTACAACCGCTTTTAAGTCATCATCCGCCACTTCATGCGTATCGTCTTTCCCTTGATTCAAACGAGCAATCCGATTGCCATTAATGTCGAGTCCTCGTACGGTATGTTTTTTTGCCAAAGCACAGGCTAAGGGTAGCCCTACATAACCTAATCCAATGATTCCTATTTTCATTTTTTTAATGTTTTGTAATACCAATCCATTGAAGCTTCGAGTCCTTGAGTAAAATTATGGCTAGGTATATACCCTAGCAATTTTTGGGCCTTTTCAATACTTGCTTGCGAATGGGGAATGTCACCTAAACGTTCTGGACCAAACGCTATGGTCACATCGGAAAGACTAGCGTCTTTCTTTTGCAAACCTTGTAAAAGTTGTTTCGTCATTTCTAAAATAGTTGTTCGATCTCCGACAGCGGTGTTGTATACTTGATTGAATGCTTTTTCATTCCTTGTGGTAGCCGCCAGATAATTCATTTGTAGAACATTATCAATATATGTGAAATCTCTGGAATAGGATCCATCACCATTGATAATTGGATTTTGGTGTTTCAGTATTTGACCTATGAACTTGGGTATGACAGCAGCATAGGCCCCATTGGGGTCATGTTTTCTACCAAAAACATTAAAATATAGCAGGCCAATGGTTTTTATGCCGTAGGATCGCGCATACACGGATGCATAAAGCTCATTGGTATACTTGGTAACTGCATAGGGTGACAAAGGAGCTCCGATCACATCTTCTACTTTGGGCAGTCTTTGAGAGTCACCATAGGTAGAGGAGGATGCCGCATAAATAAATCGTTCAACACCATTAGAACGACTTGCTTCTAACATATTGACAAAACCCGTAATGTTAACAGCGTTGGTTGTGGCAGGATCTTTTAAAGACCTTGGAACGGAACCTAAAGCAGCTTGATGCAAAACGACATCCACCGCTTGAGTCGCTTTTTGACAATCCGATAGCTTGCGAATATCCCCTTCTGTAAAAGTGAAATTAGGGTGGTTGATGAAGTCTTCCAAGTTGTGTGGGTGCCCCGTTGCAAAATTATCTAAGCCCAGAACTTTTGCCCCTTTAAGGAGGAAAAATTCACAAAGATTGGATCCTATGAATCCAGCAGCACCGGTAATTAAAATTGTCATGTTATTTTTTTAAAAACAAACTCATTGCACCCTAACTTATTTCCACAACTGATCAGGTTTTGAAGTTTATACCCTTGCTTTTCATACAAATTGATTATGGTTTCCCTTGTGGCTACTTCGAACGGATACCCCCCCATCCAATCAACAATATCATGATGAAGCGACATTCCCCTTTTTTTCTTGTAATCCTTTTGGAAGTTTGGCTTTCCTGTCACTATTCCCTTAATGAGCTGGGGGAACCAAAATAAAAGATAACCTAGAGCTATAAAAAGAGGTCTTGTCATTTTAAGGTTGACATACGTCTTTTTAAGCACCTTCCAAATTCTTGAACGAACTCCCTGATCATTGTATATGGCAATAAATAAAAATCCTCCATTTTTGACATTTTGGTTCACATTTTCTAATGCCGTTTTCATGTGCCCAGTATGATGCAACACCCCCCAAGAATACACTATATCAAATTTTCCTAGACTTTCCATATAATCTTTATCTAACACAGAGCCTTTCTCGATTTGCCAATCGGGATCTTCTTTAAAGAATTTATTTTTCAAATACTGGGTTGAAAAAACTGAATGTTCATCAAAATCAAAAGAATAGACACGCGCACCTGATATCCTGGCAGATAAAGAAGAAAGCCCACTACCGCTCCCCACATCTAAAAACGATTTGCCTTTGAGATGCTGCATTTCCAATCCTTGTAGCAATTTTTCCTTTGAGTTTTCAATGTGTTGATTATTGATGCCATCAAGAAAGTTCTTCCAGTTTTTTCCAAAATCAAAACGCTTTTTTTGGGCCTCATCCCTCAATAAATACTCACTCATAAGTTTTGAAATAATTCTTTATACTGGATTGCTATCTTTTGTGCATCAAATCTATGATAGATATCCTTAACAATCTTATTTTTTTCCCATTTCTGTTGGATAGACTTAAGTATTTGATTTCTGTAATCTTCTTTTGTATGGGCAAAAAAACCATTGAAGCCTGACACAATAATTTCATTTTGTCCTCCTGGTGCTTGAAATGCTATGACGGGTACACCAAAAGAAAGTGCCTCTATGACAGCATTGGGGAAGCCTTCAAAATAAGAACCCAATAAATAAAATGTGTTCGGACTTTTTATACTTTTATGAGTGAAAGGCACTTCTCCTTTAAAATCAACTTTTGTTTGTAATTTCAATTTCACAGCAAGTTTTTCAAGATTGTTTTTTTGATTTCCTTTCCCATAAATCTCATAAACAAAATCAGCGTCAAAGTTCTGTAGGGATTCAAGAATACGCTTGTGACCTTTAATGCAAGTCAGACTTCCTACAGTTATGAAACGCACTTTTGAATCTGCATAAGTCATTTTATTCATCTCCACAATAGGGGTAATAACTGGGTTATTGATTATTTGATGTGGAACTTTGACTTTAGGAAAGATCGCTTCAAAATCTTCTTTCATATCCTTAGATTGATAGACTAAAAAGTCAATTTTTTTTAATAGTAAGTTCTTAAATCTCTTCAGTATAACATTGGTATTTGAACTTTTTTCACTTTTACTAACTATGCTCGAAATTCTCGCTACACACTTAATTTTTGGAAACCAAACTTTATAAAATCCGAGAAATAGGTTAATATGTACAACAGAAGAGAATAAAATGTCAGCATTCGTCTTTCGTAACGATTTGTAGAGAGCGATTATTCCATTTCTGAACTTTTTTTTGTTTAGATAAATAATTTCTGTGGCGTGTAGGGTGTTATTTTTATTCTGAATCCCTCCAATCACAATAAGCTGTGTATTAAAGCCCAATTCTTTCATTCTCTTCAATAAAAACATGATGATTTTTTCACTGCCACCAGTTTCCAAACTAGGCGTTATAAACACTATTTTTTTATTCAGACGCCTCATTTGTTTCTAACCACTTGAAAAGAATGTATACACGCCAAAGGTACGCTGAGTAGTCTTCTTTTCCTTCAACATGAGCCTTAAACATACTTTTAATCTTATCCTTATTTAATATTTCTAACTCTTCTAAATGGTGCGAATTTATAACGTTTTTAAACTCTTCAAATAAATCATTTCTAATCCAACTTTGTATTGGGATTCCAAATCCCATTTTAGGGGTATTAAATACTTTTTCGGGTATGTATTCACTAAGAATATCCCTAACTATTCTTTTTCTTATTGAATTTTTATAGCGAAAATGTACTGGCAAGGTTCTAGCAAATTCCACTATGCGATAATCTAAAAAAGGGCTTCTAACTTCAACGCTAAATGCCATACTTGCACGATCAACCTTTACATTAGAGTCGTTTTCTAACCAAAGTTTTATGTTTAAATCTGCGGTTTTTTGAATCACATGCTTTGCGGTTTTTTTATAATCTCTATAGCGATCCAACCATTTATCGTCTTTTTTTAATAAGATGGAATCAAATCCTATAAAAATTGATTCAATAAAGGTATTTATGGTTTGATAAAGGAATATGTTTTTAATACTCCTCCCTTTTTTTCCAAGCAATCTAAAAGGTAAAATTGAAGAAAATGCCTTTCTTAGCCAGTAGGGTATTTTAAAAAAAATACGTGCCTTGTTCACCCATTGAAAGTGGTTGTACCCAAGGAAACTTTCATCACCACCATCTCCTGAAAGAGCAACGGTTGCCATAGGCTTTGTTGTTTTATTCAACAACAAAGATGGAATGGCTGAAGAGTCGGCGAAGGGTTCGTCATAAACCTTAAAAAAAGTAGGTAAAAGGTTGATTAGATCTTTGGCTTTACAGAGGGTTTCTGTATGATCGGTGTTTAGAATTTCAGAAAACTTTTTTGCTAGTTTGCTTTCATCAAATTTTGGATCTTCAAAACCTATAGTAAATGTTTTAATTTTCTCATTACTCACTTTACTTGCAATGGCTGTAACTAAAGCAGAATCGATACCGCCAGACAGAAATGAACCATACGGAACATCGGACTGCATCCTTATTTTTACCGCATCCTTCATTAAATCGTGAAGCTGTTCTTTGGCTTGTTTGTATGTGAATTTTTGAATCTTAACTTTATCTAAATCCCAATATTTTTTTAGTGTTTTTTTGTTTTTTTTTAAATCAAATTCTAATGTATGGCCCGGTGGAAGTTTAAAAATATTTTCATAAATACTAAAGGGGCTGGGTATATATCCTGTTTGGAGGTAAATCGCTATCGCTTGTTGTGATATCATCCCTTTTTTTGAAAAAGGGGCCAGCTGACTACAAATTTCAAATTTTCCGTCATTCCAACTATAATAAAAGGGTTTGACTCCTAGGCGATCTCTTGCTGAAAAAACCAGCTCTTTTTTTATATCATATATGGAAAAGGCAAACATTCCATTTATTAGTTGAAGCATCTTATCACCCCAGGCGTGATACGCTTTTAGAAGCACCTCAGTATCACTAGTGGTTGTAAAAGAGTAATTCTCTTCGGTTTCGAGTTTGGCTTTTACCGCATTGTAATTGTAGATTTCTCCATTGAAAACGATCACCAAATTTTCAAAACGCATTGGTTGATTGGAGCGTGAGTCTAAATCCAAGATGGCGAGTCTATTATGGCCTAAAGTAAGATTGCTGAGCCGAAGTGAAGATTGATTGTCTGGGCCTCTAAATTCAATTCTATTAAGATTTTTTTGAATTTCTTTTTCTGAAATAGAAAAATTAGTTGCGTAAATCCCACACATTAGAAATTGGTTAAATATTTAATTATTTTTTTTGATGTTTCACCATTCCCATAAAGTAATTTTTCAAAACCCGAATCGTCTAGCCAAGATAAATCTGAAGCATCAATTATTTTTTGATCGTCATCACCAACCAATAGGTTAACCGAATTGTCAACTAATTCCTTCCACTCTGTTTCATTTCTTAAGGTAATACATGGTTTTTTAAAGAAATAAGCCTCTTTTTGTAAACCACCGCTATCGGTCAAAACAAATTCACTCTTTTCCAATAACCAATTCATTTCTAAATAGCTGACGGGTTCAATAAAATCTATATTATGGTAACCTAAATGAAACTCTTCCATTTTTGTTTTTGTCCTAGGATGAAGGGGAATAACGACATCTTTAGATTGCCCTAAAACATCCAATCCTCTCAATATTTTCTGAAGCTTATCTTTATTATTTGTGTTTTCGGCTCTGTGAAGTGTAGCTAATACAAAAGAATTGGTTGAGACGCTTGGTGGTCTTTTTTTGAGTTTTGAATAAAATAGAGATCCTTCGTACATAATATCACCCACGAGAACTACCTGTGCATCATAATTATTAAACCCTTCTTTTTTTAGATTATCTACAGCGACTTGAGTAGGACAAAAAAGTAGGTTACTTACACGATCAGCCAAGATGCGGTTTATTTCTTCCGGCATTTGTAAATTAAAGCTCCTCAGCCCGGCTTCTATATGAGCAATTTTAATATTGAGTTTACTAGCAGCTATAGCTCCTGCTAATGTAGAATTTGTATCGCCATACAAAATAATCCAATCTGGCTTTTCTTGAAAAAGTATAGGCTCAATCTTCTCAATCATTTTACCTGTCATTGCACCATGCGTCAAACCTCCTACATTTAAATTGTATTTTGGTTTAGGAATTTTCAATTCCTTAAAGAAAATGTCAGACATTTTATTATCGTAATGTTGGCCAGTATGAACCAAAACCTCTTCGATACCTGGGGTTTTTTGAATATACCTGCTCAGTGTACCCGCTTTGATAAACTGGGGTCTTGCACCGATAATTGTAACTAATTTCACGTCTGAATTAGATTAAATAGTAATTGTGTTTTTGAATACATTGTTCAATAAATTTTTTGTTAGTCAAAGTCCATTCAATTGTTTTTTGCAAACCTTTAGCCAAGTCGATATTTGACGTGAATCCTAGTTTCACTCTAGATTTAGTTGGATCACCAAATCTGTTACCGGAATTATCCCAATCTCTTTTTGGCATTAAATTAATAGGAGATTTACTATCGGTAAGAGAGATAATGGTTTCTGCCAATTGTTTAATGGTTGTTTCTACTCCAGAAGCTAAATTGTATGCTTCACCGTCATCACCCATAGTCGCGCAGGCTACTAAACCTCTTACCACATCTTCAACAAACAAAAAATCGCGAGAAGCGGCCCCCTCCGCATAGAGAGTGATCTCCTCATTGTGAAGTGTTTTCCAAATAAAAGTTGGGGTTACGTTTCTAAACACCGTATGAACCGTACCACGCCAAACTCCAGCTCCTAAAATTTCCCTGGGGCCATAAATATTTTGAAACCTTGCCTTGACAAAGGGCATTTTTTCCTGCTGAAAATAAAAATTACCATACATCTCACCAACTAACTTAGAGATGGAATAGGGGCTGTCATGGAAAAGAGAAACCGGAGCATCTTCACTTGTAGGTCCAACAACACCATACTTTTTTTCCGCAACGGCACAACCAGCAGCAGCATAGACAACTTTTTCTAATTTATTGAACTTACTGATTTTATTAAATAATTTTAAACTGGTTAGGTTGTTATTTTTATGATCTTCAATTGGATTGGCTATAGATGATTGATTCCCATGGAAACAGGACAAGTGGAATACATAATTTAAATCCTCAGGGAGCTGGTCTAATATAGAGTCCTCAGCTATGGATCCATAAATGAAAGTGACATTTTTCACTTTAGGAACGTTTATCATTTCTGCTGAAATAAGATTATCAACTATGATGATTTCTTTTATATCAAAATTGGCTAATAAATAATGTGAGAGGTTTGACCCTACAAATCCAGCACCACCCGTAATAAGTACTTTTGAATTATTCATTTTTTAAATGAGAATAAATTTGTTCTATTGGTTTTTTGTCATAGTTGGCCAATTGTTTTGCAATAATCGCTTTTAAATTGACTTTTGGTTGCCAGTCAAAGTAAGTCATGGTCTCGGAGGGATCCAGTGTTGTATTGAAGACATCATCGTCTCCAATAGGTTTGATGGGTGCGAATGTATCTTCTTTGGAAAGATAAACTTTTATAAGATCAAATATTTCTTTGATATGGGTGGATTCCCCTGTAGAAACATTAAAAATACCTGAACCTTCCTTGTCTAGTAATACCTTTTTTAATAAAGAATAAAAATCATCAAAATCAAGAAAATCTCTGTAAGCATCAGATATAAAACAATCTTTCCCAGCTTTTAATCGATTGTAAAAGGTAGGTATGGGCCCGATTGCAAGATTTTCTGAACAGATATTAGCCAATCGAAGTGAAACAACTTTAGTCGGTGCATTCAACAAGTAGTATTCTCCAAAATACTTTGAAATCCCATAACTCGTAAAGGGTTTACAATTACTGTCAACTGGAATGGGAACTGTAGTTGGACGTCCATAACACAAGGCTGTTTGAAAATTTATTATTTTTTGGACATTATACTTCTGAGCCAACCGACTTAAAATAATAGACCCTGTTACATTGACTTGTGCATCTTTTTCAAAATCGTCTGGATCTTTGTAAGAGGCCGCTGAATGAATAATCTGTGTGGGAGCAAATTCATGGAAAATTTTTTCTAAAAGAGGGGTATTCAGAATGCTTCCTTCAATAATTTTTTCTTCTGGGATTCCTTTAATGTTGTCAACAGAACCTGTTTCAAAATTATCTATTAATCGGTATGGGATCTTTTCAATTTCAAATTGTTTCACAATATTGGATCCTAATGTCCCAGCTCCACCAGTAATTAATATTCTCATATTTATTCATCGACATTTAGGTGTGTATACTCTCCTAATGTACCGTATAATTTAAAATATTCTATAGCTTGCCTAACTGTTTCTTCAATTGGTGTAAATTCTATTTTACCAAAATCTTGTACCATCCGAGAAGGATCTAATAAAATTGAAAAAACATCATCTTCTCCCAATGGCCGGATATCTGGTTTAGGATATTCTTCAATATCCATAGCTTTTACTACGGCGTTGTAAAGTTCCATAATCGAAACGTCTGAGCCCGAAGAAAAATGATATGCGCCTTTACCGATACCGTCACAAGCCATCAAAACTACCTTTGCTAAGTCTTTTACAAAGACAAAATCCCTTCGTGATTCGGTAACAAAACATTGTTTCCCATCTTTTAATCGTTGATAGAAAATGGGTAGTGGACCTGCCACATTTCTGGGTCCAACAACATTTGCCAAACGGAAGGTAACATAATCGATTCCCGAAAGCTCTAAAAAGAGTTCATTGGTAGTTTTCGTGATTGCGTAACTACTCCCTGATGGTACCCGTGGATGGTTAAGTGTAATAGGTTGTTCAAGAGGCTTTTGACCATAACAAAGTGCTGTTTGAAAGTAAATGAATCGGTTCACATTGTTTGCTTTTGCTGCCTCTATAATATTCGCACCGCCAACACAATTGGTCAGCGTATCATTGTACCAATCATCTGGACTTTTATAAGAGGCCGCTGTATGAACTACCACATCAGGACGAGTACTTTCCATTATCGAGAAAACCTTCTCTCTATCTGAAATAGTTTCTAAATGAATCAAGAGATTTTTTTGAGGATGCAGGTGTTCTTTTCTCCCTGTTTCAAGATTATCCACAACAACGACTTCATCTCCTCTTTGCAACAATAGTTCACAAATATGGGACCCTATTTGACCCAACCCCCCTGTAACTAAAACTTTCATTCTGACTTAAATTAATTTATCTATTATTTGTTCTACTCTTTTTGTATACGTATGATTTGAAAGTATCTTTTCATATGCATGATTGACTATAGTATTCCTAAAGT
Source organism: Flavobacteriaceae bacterium (assembly GCA_049890035.1). GTDB lineage: Bacteria > Bacteroidota > Bacteroidia > Flavobacteriales > Flavobacteriaceae > UBA11891. Next base: position 145,250 of record JBMHCG010000052.1, read on the forward strand.
CGTTATCTTGGAATTTCTCAAGTGCTTCATCTAGATTCGAGAAATCTTTTTTAACCCTGATATAATCTTTATCTGGTTCTAATATTTTGTTGTACTCACCTTCAAGTAAAATTTGACACGTTTTTGTACCGATTGATTCGAAATGTCTTGATGAAATGACTTTCCCGGACAGGTAATTTTGATGTGTGAAAATTTCATGCTTTAATTTTTCAATTGTTACATCACTATGATTTTCACAAAATACTTTTGCATTATTTAACGAAGTGCCTCTTTCATCTAGAAAATAGGATCCCGCTTCAGCTCCTGCAATCCCTACGTACTGATTTAATTTGTTTGACCACTGTTCACGTGTCAATTTTCCTTTATCGCCTATTTTTATTTCATTCCTTAAATTAAATTTTTTTTCCTTTCGCATCAATAACTCTAGAAAATCATTTCTTTCAGAATCACCAATAAATAATGGATATTTTGCTCCTCTAAAACCTATATCAATCGATCTTTTTCTTCCTTTATCGAAGTAAATCTTTTCGTTCAATCCGTGCGGTGTTTGTATAATGGTAGCTCTTGCTTTTTCGTAAAATTTGTTCGCAACGTGGTGTGGAAATTGTGTCCCTATGAAATCTGTTTCAGTATTATTTATAAAATCTATTTTTTTATCCAATTCGAGGTATTCGTTGGCGACAAATAAAAATAGCTTCCCATTTCTATCACATAAGTAATTTTCTATTTCAATGAGATCACTGAAGTTGTCTCCTGTCGCAGAGTGTAAAATAAAAATTACGTCAAATCCTTTGGTGATAACTTTTTTAAAATCACTACCACTATGTAAATCAAAAAAGGTGGTTTTTAATCTTCTGTTTCTTAAAAATGCATCCTTCCAATCATTGACATAACCCATTTTATTATATGGATTTAAAATGGAATTATTGATCAAAAATGATGAACTGTTTTGCAAATTACCTTTATCAATAAATTGGTTTATATATTGTACATAAAAAGGTCTTTTATAACCTGATCGTGAGTATACCAACAATGCATTCAATTCATTCATAGGCTTTTATGTTAATAATGCATGTGCCCCCTATTAAGACAATATCTCCCATTGAATTCTTTGAGTATTTCTAAAGCATTAAGCGTCCCGTTGAAATTTGTCTCGAAAGTTAATTTTGGGGTCTCATAAGAATCATACACTATTGGTTGGGCTGATAGATGAAATATAAAGTATGTTTTGAATGAAATTATCTCCTGAATTAAAAAGTCATAATCACATATATCACCAATTATAGATTGGTGACATACACTACGTCTGCGTTCATTATAAAGTGAAGGGTTAGCTTTTGGCTGCAGAGAGAGCCCTTTGGTTATTGCAGCCCTACTATCTAATAGAAATGTTAACCAAGATCCCTTATAACCTGTAGTTCCCGTAATACATATTTTTTTTCCACGGAATGCGTTTATCAATTCATTCATAAAGCCCTTTCACTATCCCACATTCTATTTTGTATTGTTTTATTATTGAGAGTATCCATAGACTTTCAAAAATCGTCAGGTTTATCGCAACTTAATTTTCCTTCCTCCGAAAGCCTTGGTAACGAAAATTTTTTCCACTTAATAAATTCATCTAGCGTACTTACCATAAATCCTCCATTTACCCAAATTCCATTGCCATAAGTGAGGAAGAACGGCTGATTATCTATGCGTTTTTTTATTCTTTTTATTCTACCCTCTGTCATTGGATCAATTCTAGTATCAACCAATGTTATTTTCAATGGTTCTGCCTTTGACACATGGTAATCAATTTCATTGTAAGTTAAATTCACCGTATAATTTGACTTTTGAATGTAGTAATCAGCAAAATATTCTTTGATCATAAAGCCTTTGTTCCTAACAAATGATAAGGTCATAATATCCGTGATAATAAAATATTTTCATAATATGTCAAATTATTGGCGTCCCGCCGATTCCAGCTATCGGTTTTGATTTTATTTCTGTTACCTCTAAAAGCTTTTTGCCAAGATCCTTTGCGAGGATTGCTACTTTCATTTAATTTTTATTTAAAAATTTATACAATCCATTTTCCCAAATACTACCATGAAATGTTTGATCAATTATTTTCTTAAATGTCAATTCCATTTGTTTTACTCGAGCATGTTCTGAATGAGAATTGAAAATATGTGATCTTGCATTATTTGAAATTCTAACTATTTCTTCACTCGATAATGTGTTGATTGTTTTTTTAACATCCTCCTTTGTTGTGGCTTCAATAAAATTTTCGCCATGCTTAAAACCTAAATGTTCAAAACCATTGCATTTATACCCAATTGGAATTGATCCATTTGCTGGTATTTCAAAATATTTTCTGACTGGATAATCCACGGGACCCCCTGAACAGAAACAAAATGTGCTATTTGAGATAAGGCTTTTATAGCGGAACTTTTTTTTATTCAATATAAATGGTGTCATTTTATTTTTCCTAAATAAGCTCCTAAGTCTATATAAAAGGACGTCACTGAATATATCAATTTTAGATTTTAGATTTAACAGCCCAATAACACTTTTTCTCTCACGATATAAAACACCTACAATTGAAAATCTATTCCTCCTATTCTGATTCACTCCAAAATCAAAATAATTATTTGCAATTGCAAAAGGGAAAGAAATAATTTTATGTTTATTCTCTATTTCAAAAGTAAACCAATTATCATTGATGGAAGATATTTTAAAAAAAGGGTGATTCACATGCCTTTCTTTAATTTCTTTAACAGAATAGTTCAATGAATATCCAAAGCAAGACAAATAAAAACCTCCTGATTTATTTAAATAGTTCGTATACTCATCCTTTACATTGTAAAAATCTCTCAGGCATATCCAAACCTTTTGTTTTGTATAATTCTTATAAAAATTCATGAATTCTGTCACTCTACGATAGAATGTATTTTTATCAAAGTGACAAACAAATGCTTCATCGAGTAAATTGAATATTTTTTTTTCATCATAATCATCAAAAACATAACAAAAGTCATCCATAAATATTATGTCAAATTCTTTCTTACTAATCCAATCATCAATTGATTTATCGAGAATCTCCTCTTTTGTAAAACCTGGACCATAAAAAGACAGATCAAATACTTGATTCAGCACACTGATAATTACTTTTAATTGATCATTTAAGTAATCACGTTTAAAACCTATGAACAGTGCTTTGGGTTTATTCATTATTTCTGCTTTAGTGGTTTTTGTTTTTATAATACTTCGCAGGGTTTCCAAACCATATTTGATTATCAGGTACGCTTTTTGTAACTATCGAACCGATTCCTATAAGAGAATTACTGCCTATTGTGATTGCATCCCTCACTGAAACTGAAGGAGAAATCCACGTATTGTTTCCAATAACTGTACTCCCACCTATTATAGACAAAGCAATGATATTACAGTTTTCACCAATAATTACATTGTGAGCTATGTGCACAAGATTATCAATTTTTGTGTGCCTCCCTATTTTAGTAAAACCTAAAGATCCTCTATCAATACATGTTTGGGAACCAATATGCACATCATCCTCAATGAGTACGCCCCCTGTATGAGGGAATTTTAATTGTTGCGCTTCATGTTTTACGTATCCATAGCCATCTCCGCCAATGACTGCAGAGGGTTTTACAACGACCCTTTTCCCCAGTAAACAATTGTCTTCAATAATTGAATTGGCACCTATAGTAGTATCATCCCCAATAGTACATTTGCCGATAACTACATTTGGACCAATAGCAACATTATTGCCAATTTTTGCCTCAGAATGAATTACCGCAGTGTTGTGAATTTCAGGAATGCTTTGACTTGATTGAACACTAATCAGTATTTGAGCGAAAATAAGCTTTGGATTTGAACACCTGATTAGTATTTGATTTTTTTTTGGTGTGAAAACTTTTTCATCAGGACATATGATTATTCCTGCTTTACTTTTTTCAAATAACGCTGCTTTATCTTTTCTATTTGGATTGATCCAAGTAATGGAATTTTGTGTCGCTTCAAAGATTGAATCAACCCTACAAAACTTCCCGCTGCCGCTTCCTTCTACAGAAATTATGTCTAGGTCACTGATATAGTCATGAATTATTTTTTCTTTAAAAATCATAGTATCCAATATTCCTGTTTAATCTTCTGAAATCAATACTTGTAAAGCCTCTAATCCAACTTTGATATGGTTTCGTTGCTTCTCTTCTTCCCAAAATAAAATACCGTCAGCATTTGAAAATTTGACAATTATTGGTTTCAATTTGCTTAAACGATTTGAGTTACTTATATCAGCTATTTTTTTTAGTAAATCTTTCTTATCATATTCTAAATTTTCAAATCTATCCTTTGTAATCTCCATTTTGTCATAAGCTAAGGCATCTAGATACCTGCAAAGGAGATCATGGATTTTCTTATACAGTTGTAAATAATTTTTTTCATTCATCAATCTATCAATTTCATAAAAAACATTTTCAGTAATTTTTTTTGTGGCCTTAATTAAACTATATACATCACTGATATTCCCCCTGTCATTTATTTCAAGGATTTTATCATAGTCCTTTAAAACGTCTTCTCCTCTGGCTTTGATAATCTGATAAACTTTCTCTCTTGGTTTTATAGCATCATTCCTCCACCATCCCGGGTGTGTTAGTAAATGTAAATCATTGTAATTCCCCTTAATTACAACGTCAAACATGTTTTCATGTCTCCAATATCCATTTGAATCACTACAATATTTATATGTTTTTTTTATGTCATTTGAATATGCATTTTTCAATCCAGCATAGGTATCCCTATCGTATAAAAGAATTTCTTTAGTCGGATTATGAAAGGAGAACGATTTGGGTTCAACACCCAAAAAATCTTTGATAATGGTCTTTTCTAAAAGTAATTTCTTTTCAAGTTCTGTTTCATTCTCTATATCCCAATACGTTGAATCAAAGTGTATTCCAATAGAATGATTTAAATCAATTATTTTTTTTAAAGTTAGAATCGATTTTTTTTCAAACACATTGTAGAAGTCAGAATGAATATTTATAAAAAATGTGCTCTTGAATGAAAAACTATGTTCTATTAATGCAATTTCAAGTGCTGAAGGAATGGATAAATCAATATCATGTCGTAAAAGAACTGTCTTTTCCTTTTCTCCATTAGTTATGTTTTCATCATAAAAAATAGACTGGTATCCCTTTAGATTACTCATGAGATACTTATAGTTTGATAAACTAAGATGATTATTATTCATAATAATATTCAAAGTGTCTTAAAATTATAACGGAATATTTCATCAATACTATTTCTTAAATCTCCCCGAATAACAAGCCTCTTCCTCATGAAATGAAATAATTTCCATTTTATTCTCAAATATCATTTTTTCAAATTCATATTTTGAGTATCTCTTGGCATTCGAGGGTGCATACCAATCAAAATTGGTTGCATCACACATTTCTTTCCCCCAATCTTCTCGCCAAAAACATTTTAAAAAATTCCAATATATAAATCGCTGTATGTCATAAGTGCCTCCTTTGATCCCTAAAGCGGGTATGTCGGGCGATTCAAACTTTACGTCCAATTCAGATAGTCTCTTGCCCAACTCTGTTAATTGTGCAGACATCTCCCAAAGTTTATCATTGGGAATGTCAAAAGTGGCTTTTCTAAAATGATTATCAACAAGTTCTCTTGGTAGCGCTTTTTTGCGATAAACATAGCAAGCAAACTCACCTCCTGTAGTTGTAATATCTGTCAAGTGTTTAAAAGTCAACTCAGGGTTTTCAGTATGCATAATTACCTGGTCGCACACAACAAAATCAATTGTATTTTCTTTTAATTCGGTTGATGCTATATCTGATTGATAAAAAAATAGATTCGATAAATGTTGGTAGTTCTTTGATGCAATTTGAACGGAATCGGATATGTCAATCCCTATGACTATAGCATTAGGAGCTAATTCTGCAAACCAAGCAGACTTATAACCCAAACCACAGCCGGCATCTACAATAACTTTTTTATCAGATAAAAATTCTTTAAAGTGTTTTTCAGAAGAAAAACCATATAAATCTAAAAACCACTCTTTCTGAAATTGATAAACATCTTCTTTTTGTTTTCCCTGTTCAAATTCTTCCCATTTCTCTGAAAAAACATCTTTAGTTTGCTCTTGAGCAAGTTCTATTTCTGATGACTTTGTGATTTGAAAAATCTGGTTTGATTTCAATTCTATTTCAGTTGAAAATAGTTTATTTAAATTCATTTTTTATATTGGTTTAGCTGGATTGCCTGCGACCTTTGAATTTTCAGGGAATGATTTATTGACAAAACTATTAGCACCTATAATACTCCCTTTCCCAATTTGAACCCCTTTTTGAATGACTGTATTTGGGCCTATATAACAATTGTCATCAATACGAACATTTTTATATTTGTAGCTCTCTTCACCTCCAGATATAGCCCAATCAATCGTGTCATGAGTATAAATTTGAACTCCTGCAGAAATGGAACAGTTGGATCCAATTTTGAGTCCCCCTGAGCCATCTAAAATAGTAAATGGTCCAACCCAAGTATTTTCCCCAACAATCACATTCCCATAAATATGACTAGAATCATGAACCGTTGTACCTAATCCAAAGCCAATCAAATTGGCCTTTTTTTTACGATCAATAAGCAATTCATTTAAAGGTAAAAATCTATTCCATTTTTTCTTTTTTTCCTTTTGTATATTGGAATACAACAAAAAAATTATCTGTTTAATTAATTTCATTTTTTAAAAAGATTCTGCACCACCATTCGAAATTCATCAATGACCAGAGAAGGAGGCGGTGATTCTTACCCTCGTGCAGGTGTTCATTGACTATTTTCTTGATATATGCTTTTTTAATATACTTCCCACTAAGTGTTTCTGAATCCAAAAGTAACTCCTTTATATAATTTGCATTTTCACCTCGATACCAACTTTCATCTGGCGCAGAGAATCCCTGTTTATTTCTTTTAAGGATTTTTTGTGGAATGTAGTCTTTCATAGCTTTACGAAGAACATTTTTCCCGTCATCATGCTCGCGGTACTTCTTTTTTTGTCCCCCTTTGTTTTCATCAATACTTTGTATTTCACTTTCTAAATTTCCTAACTTATATTCTACAGGTACTTTCATAGCAAAGTCAACCAGCTCGTTGTCCATGAAAGGGAAACGTTCCTCTAAGCCATGGGCCATAGCTAGTTTGTCCCCAACTAAAAACAGAGCGGGTAAAAAAGTTTTAATTTCGAAGTACAAGGAATTCTTGATATGGTCTTGAGGTATATCGTATTGTAAAGTGTTATTAAAAGTAAATACTCTTTCAAACACTTTTCGAGGAGCATCTACGTCAATATTGTTGAGAACAAGGTCTGTAAACAGATCTTTCTTTTCTTTATCCGGAACCAACCGTTGCCAAAAATCATAATATTGATCAAAGAAATCTTGTTGATTTAAAGAATCAAAAACCTTGTAATACCGCCAGGGGTATCCTCCAAAAAGTTCGTCTCCCCCTGTTCCTTGTAAACAAACCTTAACAAATTTAGACGCCAAACGAGAGATGTAATAATTTGGATAGGACATTCCAACTCTTAAATCCTCCAAATGATAGACAAGTTTTGGCAAGGACCAACGAATATCACCTGCATTCATGACTTGTTCAAACTGTTCCGTCTTCAGGTGATTGGCCATCAATTCTGCATCTCGACGTTCGTCAAAGTTGGCTTCTCGCCCGGTGACCTCATTCATATCAAAACCACAAGTAAATGTGGCCAGCCTATCGACTTCTTTTGATGCCACTGCTGCAATAGAACCCGAATCCATGCCCCCAGATAAATAGGCCCCCACAGGGACATCCGCAATCATTTGACGGCTAACGGCTTTTTCAAAAAGAGCTTTGGTCTTTTCCTTGGCCGCTTCAAATGAGTAGGATTCATCAGTTCGTGAAAAATCATAATCCCACCACGAATTGTGTTTTATAAAGGTAGTGGTTTCGTTTATCGTAACTCGGTTCGCAGGAGGTAGTATGTTGACCCCTTTGAAAAGTGTATTGTATGAAAAAATATTTTGAAATGTAAAGTATTCATTTAGTGCATCTAAATCTACATCGATAGCATAGTCTGGATGTTCAATAATACCCTTAATCTCTGAGGAGAAAACAAGGGTCTTCCCATTAAACCAATAATACAGTGGCTTGATACCATATCGATCGCGACATAAATACAACTGCTGCTCTTTTGTGTTCCATGCGGCAAAGGCAAACATGCCATTGAATTTTTCGATATAGGTGATCCCTTCGCTGGACAGTCCCTCGCAAATAACTTCAGTATCTGTTTCAGAATCAAATTGATACCCTTTTTCAGTGAGTTGTTGTCGCAGTTCTTTAAAATTGTAAATACAACCGTTAAACACGACGATCCATTGCCCATCTTTTGAGGTCATTGGTTGCTTCCCTTTGTCAGAAGGATCTAAAATGGCCAAGCGTTTGTGTAAAAATCCAATATTATCTTGTACAAACTGACCTTCATCATCAGGGCCTCGATGGGCAATCTTTTCCCCCATAAGGTTCAAAAGATCCGAATTGACATCTGTTCCATCCAAATTAAATATGCCTAGAATACCACACATTTAACAAATACTTTTAATACAATGAACTACATAATGAAAGTCTTCTTTGACCATTTGATTGTGGAGGGGAATGGATATGGACTTGTCGTTTGCTGATTGTGCGCCTGGGTAATCAGATGGTGTTATGATATATCTGTCGGCATAGTAACCCAACATATGCACGGCATGTGTCCCTGGACGTGTGGATATTCCAGCTCGTTGTAATTCTTCCATAATGGCGTTCCTAGAGTTGGGTGCTATATCCTCGTCAATCAACAGAACAAAACTTTGCCATCCGTGACTGTAATCAGAAGAAAATTCTGGAACTTGAATCCAAGGGATCGCTTTTAATTCATTAGTGTAAAATGCGGCCCAATGAGAACGTTCTTCAATAAAAGTGTCCAATTTTTTAAGTTGTACTTCTCCAATAGCACCCTGCAAATCGGTCATGCGATAATTATAACCTAAGACATTGAAATCAGGAAGTATATATGGTTTTGGGCCGTGGTGTCGCTGTTCCTCAGAAATGGAAGCACCATGATTTCGAAGCACTTGTAATCTTGTGCCAAGCAAATCATCATTTGTAGTTATCATGCCACCCTCTCCAGTGGTAATTGATTTCCTAGGATGAAAAGAAAAACATCCCATGGTGCCCAATCCACCTGCAGGTATTCCCTTGTAGGCTGCGCCTGCAGCACAAGCCCCATCTTCAACTAAAGCAATATCTCCTGCTATGGCCTTAATCTCATCCATCGGTGCACACAAACCAAAAAGGTGTACAACCATAATTGCCTTTGTCTTTGGCGTAATTTTCTCTCGTAGCTTCTTTGGGTCCAAATTAAACGTCTTGGGGTCAATATCGCAAAAGACAACTTCTGCCCCTTGATACAGGACAACATTTGCTGTAGACACCCATGTAAATGCAGGTACGATGACTTCATCACCGGGTTTGATATCCAAAGCAACCAGAGCCAAATGTAAGGCTGTTGTAGCACTTGTAACTGCAATCGCATGTTTGACCTGATGACGTTCGGCAAAGGCTTTTTCAAAAGCACGGACTTTGGGACCTGATGTCAACCAACCTGTTGTCAATGGTTCCTTCAGTGCTTGCCATTCTTCTTCTCCTGTAACAGGTAACGATATAGGTATGTTTCTTTTCTGCATTAAATTAATTTGGAATATGATGATCAATTATATGTGAAGCAATGGCCAGTGAAGCCGTTGCTCCAGGACTGGGCGCATTAAGCACATGGATTTGACGTCCCTTTCGAATGATATTAAAATCCATTTGTAAAATTCCTTCGGGTGAAATGGCTTGTGCACGAACCCCCGCTGGGCCTCTTTCGAGCATTTGTTCGTTTACATCCGGGATCATTTTTTGAGCTTTTTTAATAAAATCTTTAAGAAACAAAGAGGTTTTGAACTCATTCCATGAAAAAAGAAAATTCTTTGCAACAAAGCGCAATAAGCCTGCGTAGGCAACACTATCTAACACATCGGCCAGTGCAAAGCTAAATCGGTGATATCCTTCTCTTTTTAGTGCTAAAACTGCGTTTGGTCCTACTTCTCTACTTCCGTCTATCATTCGGGTAAAATGAACCCCTAAAAATGGAAATTGAGCATCAGGAACAGGATATACTAAATGATTTACACGATCTTCATATCCTTTTTTGAATTTCAAGTATTCGCCTCTAAATGGAACAATTTTTAAAGGAGATTTTTTTTGCGTTAATCGTGTGAAATTTTTGTCACTCCAAAGGCCCGTTGCGGAGATTAAATGATCAAATTCTTTTTCCCCTTTTATATAGTTTACAATAATTTTCTCGTTGGTTTCCTTTTTAATGTGTATGGACCTGCAATTAAAGTGAATTTCACCATTGTGCTGTAGAATTATTTCCAACAATTTCTGCATGACGGCTTTGTAGTCTACTATGCCTTCTTCAGGAACCAATAGGGATTTGCTTGCCCGTACAAAAGGTTCTCGTCGCTTCAACTCTGAGGTACTTAAATAGGTTAAGCCTTTTAACCCATTTTTTGCTCCTCTTGTTGCCAGAAGATCCAGTGCCTTTTCCTCCTTAGGATTTGTGGCAATTACCGCTTTTCCACAAACATCGTGATCGATTTCATGTGCTGCACAAAAATCAATCATCTCTCTTATTCCATCTACAGATAATTGCGCTTTTAATGAACCCGGTTGGTAATACAATCCACAATGCAAAACACCACTGTTTCTGCCTGATTGATGGAGTCCTAGTTGGCTTTCTTTTTCAAAAATAGTCACGTTTTTCCCCTGCCTGCACAATTTGTAAGCAATCGCCAAACCAACTATTCCTGCCCCTACAATAGCAATATTTTCTTTCTTTTTCAACTTACCTTTTTTTGTCTACACCTGTTGCTATACGCCACTCAATTAGTTTTTGTAATCCCTCTTTTAGTTCGTACTTATAGGTAAACCCTAATTCTTCTGCTGCTTTTTTTCGCGAACCAATTCTGTTTTTTACCATGGCTCTTGCATCGTCTTCAGAGTATGGATTATATTTCACTTTTAAAGACGATTCTTTTAGTTCAAGGATTAATTCACATAATTCGTTGATGGTAGTTTGCACCTCAGTCCCTACATTATACATGCCAAATTCTTGATCACTCAACAAGGCTTGCACATTGGAGCGTGCCACATCTTCTACATAAATAAAGTCATAGGCTTGGGAACCATCCCCATTGATAGTGGGTGCTTCATTGGCCTCAATTTTATTTAACATAATGGGTACCACGCCGGTATAGGCTGCTGTCTGATCCTGATGTGGGCCATAAACATTCATATAGCGCAATCCTATAACTGATAAACCATAGCGATCATTAAAGGCGGTGCACATGGCCTCGCCAGCAATTTTTGAAGCACCATAAAAGTTTTTATTGTTGAATGGATGTGCTTCTGTCATAGGTAATTCTACAGCGTCCCCGTAAACCGACGCAGATGACGACCAGATTAACTTTTTGATTTTATTCTTAACGCAAGCCTCAAGGATATTAAATGTTCCTGCAATGTTGACATCAAAAGCAGTTCTAGGATAATCTTTACAATGCAGTAACCACATGGCAGCAAGACTTATCACATAATCCATGTCTTTCATGGCTGTATTGAGAATATCTACTTCCCTAATATCACCTCCAAAAGGAAAGACTGAACAACGTTCGTCTTTCAATTGTTCGGTGAGGTAACTTTGATTTCCGCGGGCAAAATTGTCATATATCACTACTTTGTTTACTGGGTGTTTTAGTAATTCAGCTACAACAAAGCTGCCAATAAATCCAGCTCCACCAATTACTAGGATATTTGCGTTTTCTATTTTCATATGTTTTTATTTCTGATTTGACTTACAATTTCTATCGCATTTTTGGCATCTGCTAGCCCGTAGCCTTTCCCTTCTAAGATTTCTCTGTAGCTAACGGTATGTAAATCTGTAAAGCCTTTACTAAATTCAATTTCTTCACCTTCAATAGAAAGTGTTCTATAAGTTGCTATTCCTTTACTTTTAACGCTTTCGGGTAAATTTTCAGCATTGATGCTTAAATACCAGTTTACTTTAGCGCGTTCTAGAACGAGTGTCCCTGCGTTAGTGTCGTGTGATTTTTCGTTTACTGTAAAATCTTGCATTGGACCAAATATCCACTGGAGCATATCGAAAAAATGAACCCCAATGTTTGAAGCAATCCCTCCTGATTTTGATTCGTCTCCTTTCCAAGAAGTGTAGTACCAATTTCCTCGTGAAGTGATGTAGGTGAGGTCAATATCATATACTTGGTCTTTAGGCCCGTTATCTATTTTTGATTTTAAATCTAAAATAGCGTTGTGGTGGCGAAGCTGTAAGACGGTGTTTACTTTGTTATCGTAGTCCTTTTCAAGATCAATTAGTGCATCAACATTCCATGGGTTTAATACCAATGGTTTTTCGCAAATTACATCTGCGCCAATTCTTAATCCATAACGTATATGTGAATCATGCAAATAGTTTGGAGAACATATGCTAACGTAATCGATTGTTGTACCCTCTCGTTTTAATTTTTCTATGTGCCGATCAAAACGCTCAAATTCAGTAAAAAAATGGGCCTTTGGAAAATAGGAATCAATGATTCCAACCCCGTCATAGGGATCATAGGCAGTAATTAGATTATTTCCTGTTTCTTTAATGGCCATCATATGGCGTGGAGCAATGTAACCTGCAGCTCCAATAAGCACAAAGTTTTTCATAGTTTTTGTACTTGGTTATTGTCTAGCTTGTATTGTTCACTGCTTTCAGGACATACTGCTATATTATTTTCTTCAAAATTCAATCGGTGACCCAATTCGCTAATCCATCCTATTTGTTTTGCCGGGTTACCAACAACAAGTGCGTAAGGAGGAACGGGCTTTGTAACAACAGCTCCTGCGCCAATAAAGGCATATGCTCCTATTGGATTCCCGCACACTATGGTTGAATTTGCTCCAATTGATGCTCCTTTACCTACTTGTGTTTTTTTGTACTCATTTCTTCTTACTACTGCTGATCTTGGATTAATTACGTTGGTAAAGACCATTGATGGGCCTAAAAAAACGTCATCATCACAAACTACGCCTGTATAGATGGATACATTATTTTGAACTTTTACATTTCTCCCTAAGATTACCTCTGGTGAAATGACCACATTTTGACCAATGTTGCAATTTTCGCCTATAATTGATCCTGACATTAAATGACTAAAGTGCCAAATCTTTGTGCCTGCTCCAATAGTACACCCTTGGTCAATTACAGCAGTCTCGTGATGGAAATAGTCTAGTTTACTCATAATTGAGTTCTTTATCTCTAGTAATAAACCTGAACTGAAATTTGAAAGTCGCATTGCATAATTTATATACATCATGCGACGAGAAATTATTTACCTCTTTCATAGAGCGTAATATTTGGTTGATCTTTTACCGCTTTATTGGTGAGGTAAAAATTCACTTCTCTTTCAATCAAAGGTTTTATTTTGTCTTCTAATGAATCGATGTATTCAGTGTTTAGGTTCTTTCCCAGTAGTACTATATCGATAATTCCGGTATCAAGTCCTTTGGCGTAATCGCCAATTAAGACAATCTTCTCTACATCTCCCATGCGTTCAAGTACTCGGGTCACTATGTCTTCTAAACCAAGGTGTTTGTGAACTATCTTTCTAAGGATATCAAACATAGGATGATTAAC
>JBMHCG010000053.1:0-6362 GCA_049890035.1 Flavobacteriaceae bacterium
TACTCGACGAGCTAAATCATGGCTTCAAAGACAAGAGTCTTAAAGAAGCATTTGAAGCGCTGATTGCAATGAATTTTGGCAAGATTGCCTTTTCTACGTCTTTTGGATTAGAGGATCAAGTAATCACAGATCTTGTTTTTCGAGAAAATTATCCCATAGAAATATTTACCCTAGATACTGGTCGGCTTTTTGAAGAAACATATGAGGTGTATCATCGAACAATCCAACATTACCAAAAACAAATCACGCCCTATTTCCCTGATGCTAAAAAAGTAGAAGCTTTGCTTTCATCAAAAGGCCCACTTAGTTTTTATGCCTCTGTTGAAAACAGAAAAGAATGTTGCACCATTCGAAAAATAGATCCGCTTCAAAAGGCGCTGCAAGGGGTTAATGTATGGATCACAGGCCTCCGAGGGGGGCAAAGCAATTTTCGGGAAGGTTTCCAACTTTTTCAATACGAAACTTCTTTTGGTTTGATCAAATTTAACCCATTGGTCAATTGGTCCATTGAGGAAGTCAATGACTATTTGAAGAAGCAACAAGTTCCCGTCAACAGTCTTCACAAAAAAAACTATCCCAGTATTGGTTGTGCGCCCTGTACAAAACCCGTGAGAGAAGGTGCAGATATAAGATCTGGTCGATGGTGGTGGGAAAACAGTAAAAAAGAATGTGGTTTACACCAATAAGTTAAAATCATGGATGTTTTAAAGCAACTGGAAGAAGAAGCAATCTATATCATTCGGGAGGTCGCAGGTCAATTTCAAAAGCCGGCGTTACTCTTTTCGGGAGGGAAAGATTCGATTACGTTACTGCACTTGTGCCATAAAGCCTTTTATCCTGCAAAAATCCCTTTCCCAATAGTGCATATAGATACAGGGCACAATTTTATTGAAACAATTCAGCACCGCGATTATTTAGCACAAAAATACAATGTGGTATTGGAAATTGGCTCTGTTCAAGAAAGCATCAACCAAGGAAAAGTAAAAGAGGAAAACGGAAAGTTTTTCAGTAGAAATAGCCTACAAACCGTTACCCTACTCGACACAATCGAACGGCTAAAATTGGATGCCTGTATTGGAGGAGCGCGAAGAGATGAAGAAAAAGCAAGAGCCAAAGAACGCATCTTTTCGGTGCGTGATGATTTTGGACAGTGGAATGAAAAGCTTCAACGTCCAGAAGTGTTTGACATCCTGAACGGCGCAATCCACAATGGTGAAAACGTGCGCGCTTTCCCCATAAGTAATTGGACAGAACTGGATGTATGGGAATACATCAAAAAAGAGCAACTAGAATTACCGAGTATCTATTTTGCCCACCAACGAGACATATATCCTAGAGATGGACAATGGATGCCTGTTTGTGATTTTCACACCATTGAAAGCGAACTCGTCGAACAAAAAACGGTGCGCTTTAGAACAGTAGGAGATATGTCGTGTACGGCTGCAGTAGTATCAAACGCCGATTCAGTGGACCAAATCATTGAGGAAATCAAGGCGTCTTCTTTTTCTGAAAGAGGTGCGCGAATGGACGACAAACGATCTGAGGCCGCCATGGAAGAACGAAAAAAAGTAGGTTATTTTTAAAAAAATAGAGCAGTGGAATTATTAAGAATTGTTACGGCTGGAAGTGTAGATGATGGTAAAAGCACGCTCATTGGACGATTGCTTTATCAAACAAAATCGCTTAAAAGCGATCAACTCGATCATATCGTCAGTAAGAGTAAAGCCAAAGGGTATGATTATACAGATTTTTCTTTAGCTACCGATGGACTGCTGACTGAACGCGAACAAGGAATTACAATAGATGTTTCCAATATTTTCTTTCAAACGGAAAAACGTCGCTTCATTATCGCTGATGC
This sequence comes from Flavobacteriaceae bacterium, assembly GCA_049890035.1. Lineage (GTDB taxonomy): Bacteria > Bacteroidota > Bacteroidia > Flavobacteriales > Flavobacteriaceae > UBA11891. Next base: position 1,859 of record JBMHCG010000053.1, read on the forward strand.
TCCAGGACATGTTGAATACACCCGTAACATGGTTACAGGGGCTTCAAATGCTGATACAGCTATCATCTTGATCGACGCAAGAAAAGGCGTATTGGAACAAACAAGAAGACACTATAACATTACTCAGCTTTTGGGGATTTCTACGCTAATGTTTGTCGTGAATAAAATGGATTTGATTGGCTATGATGAAAAAAAATTCGAACAAATTCAAAAGGATATCCTTGCTTTAACGGCAGGAAAAAACAACACCCTTCATCTTCTCCCTGTATCTGCCTTAAAAGGAGATAATATAACGTCTCCCTCTGAAAATATGCCTTGGTATAAGGGGGCTGTGCTGTTGGACTTGATCGAAACCATCAACGTTGAAAACAATAAAAACAAGGAAAACATTTTCCAAGTTCAATGGGTGATTCGCCCACAATTGGAAAGTCATCACGATTTTAGAGGATTTGCTGGAAAAGTAAATAGTGGTGAATTCCGTGTAGGAGATGAAATTACTGTCTTCCCCTCGGGAAGAACGTCGAAGATTAAACAAATTGACCGCTATGGAAAAGCGGAACAAGTACTTCGAGAAGAAGAAAATGGAACGCTAATTTTGGCCGATGAAATTGACCTTTCAAGAGGGTCTAGTATTTTGGGGAAACAAACGTTGAGCGAAATTAACCCCTCCAAAGAAATTAAAGCCACGCTTTGCTGGATGCAAAACCAACCCCTTAACTACCAACAAAAATACCTTTTACAACAGGGAGTGCAATTGGTACAAACCAAAGCTATTGCAGACATTAATTCTACGACCGAATTTGAGTTGAACACCATCGGTGATCTTACATTAAAATTATCGCAGGAAATCTTAAACACCTCCTACCAAAAGAACAATAAAATCGGAAGATTTATCCTCATTGATCCATTGACCAATAACACTGCAGCAGCAGGTTTTATACACGAATAATGCAAAGTTTTAGAACAGAAATTGAAAATCCAATTGTTGAAAAGGACATCATTGACCTGGAGCAAAAAATATTTGCTTTTAAAAACAATTCCATTGACGAAGAAAAATTCCGAAGTTTACGTTTGGCACGAGGAGTTTATGGTCAGCGTCAACAAGGTGTTCAGATGGTTCGAATTAAACTGCCCATGGGAAGGTTCACGGCCAATCAGTTGCGCAAAATAGCTTACGTGGCAGACGAATATGGGAGTCGCAATTTACACATCACTACACGACAAGACATTCAACTCCACTTTGTAGAACTAGAGCGCACACCACAACTATGGGCAGAGCTTGAAAAAGACAATATTACACTTCGGGAAGCCTGCGGCAATACCGTTAGAAATGTGACCGCCTCCGCCATGGCGGGAGTAGACCAGAATGAACCCTTCGATGTGACTCCCTATGCCGAGGCTTTCTTTAACTATTTTTTACGCAACCCCATCTGTCAAGACATGGGAAGAAAAATCAAAGTCGCTTTCTCAAGTAGTGAAAAAGACGATGCATTGACCTTTATTCATGACCTTGGTTTCCTCCCAAAAATTGAAAATGGAGAAAAAGGATTTCAGCTCATGTTAGGGGGAGGAATTGGATCACAACCAATGCCCTCGAAAAAAGTATTTTCGTTTTTACCCGTCGATCAGATCATTCCTTACAGCGAAGCGATCATCCGTATCTTCGATCGTTTGGGCGAGCGAAACAAACGCAACAAAGCTCGATTGAAATTTTTGGTGAAAGATTTGGGGCTGGAAGCATTTGTTGCACTGGTTGAAGAAGAAAAAAAATCACTCATCCATACCAGCCATCCTATAGAAGAGGTAGAACGTGAACGCTCACAACCCCTTTACGAAACAAAAGACGCAGCTATTGAAACCACTGCTGATTTTGATCAATGGAAAAAAATAAATGTATTCCAACAAAAACAACCCGGCTATTGTAGTGTTGGGATTGCTGTTCAGACGGGTGATATTTCATCGGAAAAAGCACGTGCTCTTGCGGATTTGATCGAACAATTTACCTGTAACGATAATCGCTTTACCATTACACAAAGCGTTTTGCTGCGCGATGTTCGCGAAGAACATTTACCTGCACTTTTTAACGCATTGAAGGCCCTTGAATTTGACCGAATTGGCTTTCAAAGAACTAATGATATTGTTGCATGCCCTGGTACAGACACTTGTAACCTCGGTATTGCCAGTAGTTATGGCTTGGCCAAAGAATTACAGCGAGTTATTGAATCGGAATTCAAGCAATTTATTGAAACGCATCAACTCAATATTCGCATCAGTGGCTGTATGAATGCCTGTGGCCAGCATACCCTAGCACACATTGGTTTCCAAGGAATGACCATAAATGTGAAAGGAAATATTGCTCCAGCAACACAAATTTTATTGGGCGGCGGAGTCCTTGGAAATGGTCAAGGACGGTTTGCTGACAAGGTCTTGAAGGTTCCTGCAAAAAAAACACCCGATGTATTGCGCTGGATCTTAGAAGACTTTGAAAATAATAAAACACAAAAAGAAGATTTCTTTGCCTACTACGACAGGCAAACGAAAGAGTATTTCTATCAGAACTTAAAACACTTCAGTGATACCGATAAAATTCAACCCTCTGATTTTGTTGACTGGGGAAATGAAACGAAATATGAAAAAGCCATAGGAATTGGCGAATGTGCAGGGGTAACGATTGACTTGATTCAAACCCTAATTTTTGATGCCGAAGAAGCCTATGCATGGGCGTTGAGTAGTTTTGAAGCAACTAGATTCAATGATGCACTCTATCATGCCTATAATGCCCGGGTGAGAGCGGCAAAAGCACTACTCACTGCAAAAGGAGCAAAAACCAATAGCCATGTTTCTATCATTGAAGGTTTTGATCCACAATTTCCCAACTTTAAAGAAGAAACGGGTGCTTACTTTAAGGATGGGATTGATGCATTTAAATCCAAAAAGCCTGATGCTCAATTTGCTAAGGACTTCATAAAAGAGACACAATCATTTATTGCTTGGATAAAGAAAGAACGTAGCGTCTAATCATGGGGAAAGGAAAAATTCAATTGGTGGGTGCTGGACCTGGAGATCCTGAGTTAATCACACTGAAAGGGCTTAAAGCCATCCAAAATGCTGAAGTCATTCTTTACGATGCGCTCATCAATCCGAAATTATTGGATTACAACAGCAAAGCCCTCAAAGTATTTGTTGGCAAAAGAAGAGGAATTGCGCACAAAACACAAGAAGAGATCAATGCGCTATTGGTCAGCTATGCCCTTGAAGACAAAAGGGTTGTTCGACTAAAAGGCGGGGATCCGCTCATTTTTGGCAGAGCAGCAGAAGAACTTCGCTATGCAGCATTATTTAATATTGAAACAGCCGTGGTTCCAGGAATTTCATCCTATGCAGGAATCGCTGCTCAGCATCAAATTCCACTTACCCAAAGAGGAGTCAATGAAAGTGTTTGGATCACTACTGGACATACAGAAAATGGCCAAATATCAAAAGATATTCGACTGGCGGCACAAACTGATGCAACTGTGATAGTTTTAATGGGGATGCGATTTTTATCGATAATTATTCAAGAATTTTTGAAATACAAACCAGCCAGTTACCCCGTTGCAATTATCCAAAATGGAACGACTGAAAATGAAAAAGTAATTGTGGGGACACTCGATAATATCTTAACTCAAAAGAATACACATCAAATTGATAACCCGGCCAATGTAGTGTTCGGGGCTGGCGTCATTGATACGGTCACACGATACAAAAACCTAAAATCAAAAATATGGGTAAGCTAAATCCCCTCTACCCTATTTTTTTGAAAGCCCACCAATTGGAATTTTTGATTGTAGGTGGGGGTTATGTCGCCCTAGAAAAAATGGAGTTTTTATTTAAATCGTCTCCTCAAGCCAACGTTACGCTTGTTGCGCCTTTTATTCGTGAAGAAACGTTGGCCTTCATCAAAGACAAACCGGTCAAAATAATTGAGCGGAAATTCAATTTGAAAGACCTCCACCAAAAAAAGGTTGTCATTGCAACAACCGACCAGCCCGAGATCAATGAAAAAGTTCAAAAAGCCTGCAATCGAAGGAATATATTAGTAAATGTGGCAGATACACCCGAACTTTGTGACTTTTATATGGGGGGGATTGTCACGAAAGGAAATTTAAAAATTGGGATTTCTACCAATGGAAAATCCCCAACTCTCGCCAAACGCATTCGTCAGTTTTTAGAAAGTATTTTACCTGATGAAGTGGATGAATTGCTTGATACGCTCCGGAATTATAGAGAAACGCTAAAAGGAGATTTTAAATTCAAGGTGACTGAAATGAATAAAAGAACTAAATTGTTATTGAAAAATGATAAAAACTGACATCATCATCATCGGCGCTGGACCGGTAGGATTGTTTGCTATTTTTGAGGCAGGGTTGATGCAACTCAAATGCCATTTGATCGATGCTATTCCGCAAGCGGGTGGGCAGTTGACTGAAATCTACCCCAAAAAACCCATTTACGATATTCCGGG
>JBMHCG010000054.1:0-4459 GCA_049890035.1 Flavobacteriaceae bacterium
CGTTTTCTTTATAACGAACAGCAATATCATATAGAAATGGCCCCCTATACCCCAAGGCAGATAAAAAAAATCAAAGCGGTGGAAGTGGGCGATTACACCTATACCCATAAAACAACAGAACGGACCATCATAGACACGGCCTTTGCCCAACGTGGGGACTGCGATGATGTTTTGTTGCTAAAAAACGGCTGGGTGACCGATCTTTCTTATGCCAACCTGATGTTATGGGACGGACAACAATGGGTAACCCCACAAACCCCTTTGTTGGAAGGGGTACAGCGCCAATTTCTGTTGGACCAACAACAGATCGTGGCCAAACCCATCCATATAAATGACCTAAAACACTATTCCCATTTTCAAGGGGTCAATGCCTTAAATCCTTTTGATGCTGAGCATAAAATTCCCCTGAATATAATTAAATAAAAAACCCCCAGCGGAGTGGGGGTTTATCATAGTATAAGGTAGTGCTTCAATAAGGACCCCCTAACAACTCTGTAGTAGTAAAAAATTCGGGTAGTGGAGAGGGTACGTTTTCATTTGTATCCACTTCAGATTGAGGATACAAGAAACGTTGAGGGAAATCACTTGCTCCTGTGCTACCACTGGTTTTGTTGGGAACACCAATAAAATTACGGGTTCTTCTCAAATCATGAAAGGTTACAATTTCTCCTACGAGAGTAATATATTTTTCTTCCAAAATTTGAGTTAATAAGTCATCGCCAGTTGCAGTAGAATCTGGAAATCCTGTTGCATCTGATCCAAACTGAACACGTAATTCAGCACTAACATTATTTAAATGTGTACGTGCTCCGTTTTCATCATTGGTTTTGAATTTAGCCTCTGCAAGAATCAACTGATTTTCATAATAACTTGCGAGAGGAAAGCTACTTGTCTGAGAAAAACGACCATCTGAATTTGTGTTGATTAAAGTCCTTGCGCCATCCTCTAGAAAATAATTCGCAAAGCGAAGATTATCTCCAGGTGTCGTCAAAGCTCTTGGGGTTGTTCAATCCAAAAGATGAACCAAATGAGAGTCTGTTGCAACCAAATAATCTTGCCGTTCATCAATTATAAATTGATAGTATAGATTACGGTTCTCTTGCGAAGTCCCATGTAGCGTAGTCAGGTCATTGGCTCTTGAACTAATACCACCGTTTGCAAAAGAAATAGCTGCACTATAGTCTCCTTTGGCGATACTGTATCTTGCGGCGAGTGTATTGGCTGCTTCTTTCCATGTGCTTCCTGCCAAGCGATTTCCGCCGAAACCGGCAGTGATTGAGGCATCACCAACTTTTGAAATGCCCGAACCAATAAGAGATAAAGCTCCGTTGAGTACTGACGATTGACTATCATAAGATGGATGTGGAAATTCATTGGCATTAGACGCTTCAGTGAAAGGCACGTCTCCATATAAAAGTGCTAAATCGGCAAATAAAACGCCTCGAATTATTTCTGCTACTCCTTTAACCAAATCCCCAGCATTTTCATCTTCGATAATGATACGGGCGTTATTTATACCATCTATATAGGTATCAAACCACATGTCGTTGTAGTTTCCTCGGTTGGGGGAATAAGTATTAAGTGTTAAATATTGACGATCACCGCCTGAAAATTGATTTGAAAAAACAGCGGTATAACGGGCATTATTACTGTCCATGTGTTGCATAAAGGCCAATTGTACTTGTCCGATCAGTAAATCGGATGAAGCTACGATAAAGGCGTTAGGGTTATCGTTGATACCCTCGGTATAGCTTTCACAATTTAAAACAGCAAAAGCAAATAAAAATGATAATAGGTATTTGTAGAATTTCATAAGTATTTATTTTAAAATCCGAATTTTAGCGTAGCCAATACAGAACGAGTTCCTGGATTGCTGAAATATTCCAGTCCTCTTCCGCGAGAAGCTCCTGTTAAGTTGTTCTCAGGATCAAACCCATCAATATCTGTCCAGGTAAATAAGTTTCTCCCTGAAACCGAAAGGGAAAGATTACTCATACTTAGACGATCTAAGATGTCTTGATTAAAGGCGTAGCTTAGGGTGATTTCTCTTAGTTTTACCCACGAACCGTCTTCAATAAAGATTTCTCCAACATCTCCAAATCCACCTCCATTGGTGGTCCACCATTCAGAGTCAATGGCAACAGGTCCACCGCCAAAGTCGTCAATGTGTCCTCTGAAAGTTGCACCATTTGGAATGGGCGTACCTGCTGCATTCACAATGGTAGCTCCAGTATTGTTTACTGTTTCTGTGTTTTTGTGAATACCAAAGAAGTGCAATACTCCTTTTGTACCGTTCCATACATCATTACCTTGCGACGACTCAAATAAAGTGGTAAAAGAAAAGTTTTTGTAATTCATAGAAGTCCCCAAGCCCGCTCTAAAGTCAGGGTTCGGGTCTCCTGCTCCCACTTTACGTTCAGAGGCGGCGTTAGGAAAACCGTTGACATTGAGCACAAAATTACCTGCTGCATCTCGTTCATAAGCACCTGTTCGCATTACGGCAAAGGGTTCTCCTTCAGCAATACCTGAAGAAGTTGAGGTAAATCCGTTAAGTATAAAGTAGGCACTGCCTGCCAAATCTTCCACCAAGTTCTTGTTTTGGGTAAAACTGGCATTCAAAGCAAAGTTAAAATCCTCTGTACGATAGATGTCTGCTGTTAGGTCAATTTCTATACCCTTGTTGGTAATGGTGGTTGCATTTTGTAGTTCTGAACCGAACCCTGTTGACGGCACCGTGGGTAGGCTCAATATACCATCCACTATTTTGTTCTCATAATAGGTTGCAGAAAGACTGATTTTGTCATTGAAAAAGCGTCCATCAAATCCAATTTCCCATTCTGATTTACGCCCTTCTTTTAAGTTGGGATTCCCTCTTTGATCGTCTTGTCTAAAAGGATTTCCATACAATGCCCCATCAAGACCATCACCCCAACTGGCTCGAATCCCTCCAGGTTCAAATACTGTTGAGGTAGCATAAGGGTCAGCTTCAATACCTACTTCCCCGTAGGAGGCTCTCAATTTGAAGAAGTTGATTTCATCTGAATCAAACACATCAGTGAGTTTATATCCAGCGGATACACTTGGGTAAAAAATTATGCCCGCATTGGGAAGGGTTGAAACTGTTTCCACTCGTCCTGTAACTTCTATCAACAAGTCTTCATACAATTCAAAACTCAATACAGCATAAGCTCCACTCTTTCTCCGCAATGAGGTAAAAGAGTAAGGTACTGAATTCTCTCCTGTTGTATTTCCAGGATTTAAGAATACTTGGTCAGGATTAGTGAAACTTGTTTCTTGTGCACTCAATCTTCGGTAATCATTTTCAAAGGTTTGGTATCCTACTACATAATTAAGGTTGATGTCATCGGTTATATCAGTTTCCCCTGTAACAAAAAGATTCAACTGATTGATTTGTTCACTGATACGGTCTTCATCCCAAAGACCATTGTTTCCGTCTCCTGCAGAACCTGCGGGCCAATAATCTACACGGTTGTCTTGATAAAAGTCAATGCTATAACGTGCTGTGAAATTTAAATAAGGATTTAGGTTAAAGTTGATCTCGGGAGCAACAATAAATCGATTGACGTCATTTAGCGCTTTCAATTCATTTATGGTCCAAAGGGGGTTGTTGTAAGTAGGGGCTGCGTAATTAAACGCTCCTGTCTCCGTATTAAACGTTCGAAAAGATCCCGTAGATCTTCTATAAGAGCGATGGGAATTTGGAGTAACGGTCGTAACTCCGCCCGAAATACGATGGTTGGTTCCTTTGTAATCGCGAATATCGTAATCTGGAGAGGTTCTCAAATATCCCAAATACAATCCATTTAAGTTAGAGCCTGTTTGAATCCGGTTAGATTCTATATTAGTGTATGAGGTTGAAAGCTTAACGGTTAGTTTATCTGTTGCTTGTGAGGTGTTGTTTAGTTTCACATTGGTTCTTCGATAATCCGAGTTCCCTTGAATGACACCACTTTGATCAAAATTGGCAAAAGATACATATGTACTACTCTTGTCTGTATTGTGAGAAAAACTCACTGAATTTTCATAAGTATAGCCTGTTCCAAAAACAGCATCTCTATTTACTTGGTTATAAACTGTTCTGTCGTTTTTTGTCGTTATACTTCCTATGCGTCTTCCAGATTCGGTTTCAAACAATCCTCCTGAGAAATCGTATATATCATTTCCTCCAGCTCTTAGAGAGATTTTGTCGCCATATGAGAAGCCTGTATTTTCTACAAAACGTCCTACTCCTGGGTCACCAAACCAAATTCCGTCAAAACCTTGCCCCCACACGCTTTGTTTTTCCCATTCAATATTGACTTCATCTATGGAGATTTGACTTTTAACATTTACGATCCAGCCTTTCCCGCTTTTGGCGCCAGATTTGGTTTTAATCACAAGAACACCATTGGCTGCTCCTGTTCCGTAGATTGCAGCAGCAGAGGCTCCTTTAATGACC
>JBMHCG010000055.1:0-20734 GCA_049890035.1 Flavobacteriaceae bacterium
ACTTCTAAGTATCATAAATACTATGATAAAAGAAAGTAGTATTGAGGGAGTGATTCTTGGAGGAACAGAACTTTCTCTCATACTAAATCAAAATGACTTTGAGAAAACAACAATTGTCGATACTTGTTTGATTCATGTCAATTCAATAGTAAAAGAACTATTGTAGGTTAACATACTTCACTTCGATGATTACTCTATTGTCTATTTGATTAAGTTTAAGTTATTGTTTATGAATAACTTGGAAACACTTCATTAATCCCCTATTCGACGGTAACTGACTTCGCTAAATTTCTGGGTTGATCTACATTACACCCCCGTAAAACAGCGACATAATAGGATAAAAATTGTAAAGGTAAAGTGGCAAACAGGGGTGTAAAACACTCCGATGATTCTGGAATCTCAATACAGTGATTGGCGATTTCTTTGACGGTCGTATCTCCTTTACTTACAATAGCAATGATAATGCCTTTACGTGATTTTATTTCTTGAATATTACTTACAATTTTGTCATAGTGTCCTTTTCGTGTTGCTATCACAATGACGGGCATAGCCTCGTCAATCAAAGCAATGGGTCCGTGTTTCATTTCTGCTGCTGGGTACCCTTCTGCATGGATGTAGGATATTTCCTTGAGTTTTAAGGCACCCTCTAGTGCCACTGGAAAATTGTAACCCCTCCCAAGATACAAACAGTTGGGTGATTGGTGGATGTGTTGGGCAATCTCCTCTACTTGTTCTTTTTGGCTAATTAATGCTTCGAGTTGTTGTGGAACAGCATCTAATTCGAGCAAATATTTTCTTAAGGTACTTTGTGGCAAAGTTCCTTTGATTTCCGCCAATTTTAGGGCAATCAATGATAAAACAGCAATTTGTGTTGTGAATGCTTTGGTAGATGCCACGCCAATCTCAGGTCCAGCATGGGTGTACATACCACTATCGGTTTCTCGGGATATGGTGGACCCAACCACATTGCAAATGCCATAGATAAAAGCTCCTGCAGCCTTAGCTAATTTCAATGCGGCTAGGGTGTCGGCAGTTTCCCCTGATTGTGAGATCGGAATAACAATATCGTCATTGTGAATGACGGGATCACGATAGCGAAATTCTGAAGCATACTCTACTTCAACAGGAATACGGGCAAACGATTCAATCAAATATTCCCCGACCAAACCTGCATGCCACGAGGTTCCACAGGCTACAATTAATATGCGACGTGATTTGGCAAATTTTTGATGATATTCATTAAAACTACTGATTTGGATGATGCCTTCTTCGATTAGCAAACGTCCTCGTAGCGTATCCCTTAACGCATTGGGTTGTTCGTGAATCTCTTTGAGCATAAAGTGATCGAAGCCGTCTTTTTGAATATTTTCCAAATTCCATTGGAGCTCCTGGATTTTGGGAGTTAGTCTTTCACCATTTTGAATGTGACGAACATCCAGTGTTTTGTTGGGTGCTAACAAGGCCATCTCATTGTCTTCCAGGTATACCACCTCTCGGGTATGTTCTAAAAAGGGAGTAGCATCCGATCCCACAAAATAACCATTTTTATCCAACCCAATGGCAATGGGACTTCCGAGCCTTGCGACAACCAATTGATCGGGGTGTTTGCGGTCATATAAAACAATACCATAGGCGCCAACCGCTTGGTTAAGGGCTATCTGTGTGGCTTTACCTAAATCCACTTTTTCTGTTTTTTGGATTTCTTCTATCCAATTGACCAAAACTTCAGAATCGGTTTCCGACGCAAAAGTATATCCTCGTTGCTGTAACTCTTTTTTTAAAATGGCATAGTTTTCAATAATTCCGTTGTGAATCAAAACCAAATCTCCCGAATTAGATAGATGGGGGTGGGCATTGTGAAAAGCAGGTTCTCCATGGGTAGCCCATCGGGTATGGCCCATGCCAATGTGTGCTTGTATGCTTTTTTTAGCGGCAATAGCCTCACGCAAAGCGGCCACTTTACCCACGACTTTCGTCATTTGATCAGTTGCGGGATTACTAATAAACACCCCCGCACTGTCATAGCCGCGATATTCTAGTCTTTGGAGACCATCTAAAACGATCGGTAAGGGATTTTTATCTCCAATATAAGCGACAATTCCACACATATATTATTTTTTAATTTTCATTTGAATTTCACCTTTTTCAAAGCCCATTTTCTCATAGAAAGGCGCTGTTTCTATGGCGGTGTTCAAGATTATTTTATAACATTTTTGGGCGGAGGAAAGGTCTAAAAGTGCCTTTATGAGCATATGCCCGATGCCTTTTCCCTGTGCTTTGGGTGATACCACAACATCCTCAATTTGACCCATGCAGCGATCAATTTTGGGCAAGATATGTAAGGAGGCTGTCCCCAGTATGGTCTCGTCTTCTGTGGCAATCAAAGTGATAATATTCGGCTGGTCGAAATATGACAGTTCAATCTGGCCAGTATCTTTTCTTTTAAATGCATCATTAATAAGATTTTGCAGACTGATGGCATCGGTGGGAAGGGCGGCGCGTATGGTCATCTATTCAACACCAATCAGAACGTTAATTTCTTTTTTCGCAACTCAAAGTTCTGGCCTAAGTATACCTTTCGAACCATTTCGTCCTGCGCTAAAACTTCGGGGACCCCTGCTTTTAAAATACTCCCTTCAAACATCAAATATGTCTTGTCGGTAATGGCCAGCGTTTCTTGAACATTGTGGTCGGTTATTAGGATTCCAATATTTTTCTTTTTTAGTAAAGCAACAATTCGTTGAATATCTTCTACCGCTACCGGATCAACCCCAGCAAAAGGTTCATCAAGTAGGACAAATTTAGGATCCGTAGCCAGGGCACGGGCAATTTCTGTTCTTCTTCGCTCCCCTCCCGAGAGCAAGTCTCCTCTATTCTTTCGAATATGTGTCAACCCAAATTCTTCTAACAGGGCTTCTGTTTTTTCTTTTTGTTCTCTTTTGGTCAACGATGTCAGTTGTAGCACCGATAAAATATTTTCCTCCACACTGAGCTTTCGGAAAACAGAAGCCTCCTGCGCCAAGTATCCGATACCTATTTGTGCCCGTTGATACATGGGGAATTTGGTAATCAATTGGTCATCCAAGTAAATGGCCCCTGCATTGGGTTTAATCAGTCCTACGATCATGTAGAAAGACGTGGTTTTTCCTGCCCCGTTCGGGCCCAATAAGCCCACAATTTGACCTTGCTCTACAGCTATGGAAATTCCTTTAACGACTTTTCGGCCGCGATACGATTTTTCAATATTTTCTGCGCGTAATATCATGTTACTTTTTTACAACAGCAGTTGCAATTTCTTTTTGTTGTCTGTTGTATACCCATCGTGAAATCCAAATACTTAGCTCGTATAGGATCAATACCGGGATGCTTACAATGATTTGGCTTGCAATATCTGGGGGGGTGATGATAGCAGACAAACTCAACACTATAACGAGTGCAAACTTACGATTTTTACGAAGAAAGTTGGGAGTGATTAAGCCTATTTTGGTAAAGAAATAAATCAGTATGGGCAATTCAAAAATTAGTCCGGAAGCCAGAACAGAGGCCCGTAACATGCCAATGTAACTACTTAGATCAAAATCATTGAATACTTCCTCACTAACAGTGTAATTTCCCAAGAAATTTATAGATAGAGGGGTTACTATGTAGTATCCGAACAAGACACCTAAGAAAAAAAGCAAGGATGCGATGAAAATAAACCCTCTAGCATTCTTCCGTTCATTGGCCAGAAGACCGGGGCTGATAAAACGCCAAAACTCAAAAAGGACATAGGGAAAGGATACAATGAATCCCGCCAGAATAGAAGTCCAAAGATGGGCTGAAAACTGCCCTGCCAGGGTACGTGATTGGATTCGAAAGGGCATTTCCGTGATACAAAAACTGTTTCCCTGTCCCAATGACTGGGAGAGTTGACAAAACCATCGGTAGGTTATAAAATCAGTTTTTTTAGGTCCAAAAAGGATGTAGTCAAATATAAAACCCTTTAATAAAAAGGCAACACTCCCCACGATAACAATTGATAAGGTTGCCCGGATCAAATGCCAGCGAAGCTCTTCCAGATGATCCAAAAATGTCATTTCCTTAGCTTTACTCATCGCAAACCTTCTTTTACAAAATCTAATACATGAATAATACCAAGATAGGTCCCCGTATTGGAAACTACAATGATATGGTTGAGTTTTCGCTTGTCCATTTCTAACAAGGCGTATGAAGCAAGGCTGTCCTCTTGAAGTACAAATGGGTCAGCTGTCATGATGTCAAGTGCTGCTTTTTGAAATGGATTGTCGTAAGTTTCAAGCATACGCCGAATGTCACCGTCTGTAATTAGACCTACGACAGCATTTTGATCCAGTACTACTGTAGCGCCTTTCCTTTTGGAAGTTATCTCATTTATGACTTTATTTATGGGGGTTTGCAATGCCACATAAGGTTGCTCAGCGGGATCTAACAAGTCAGTTAATTGAAAGTAAAGCTGTTTGCCCAAACTCCCTCCTGGGTGGTATTTTGCGAAGTCTTTCGTTTGGAAATTTTTCTTTTGCATCAAACAAACCGCTATGGCATCTCCTAGGACTAATTGTACCGTCGTACTCGTTGTCGGTGCCAAATTATGCGGACAGGCTTCTTTTTCAACGGGGGTATGAAGTAAAAAATCGGCTTGTTTTGCCAGTTGCGAAGTTTTATTTGCAGTCATACCAACGAGTTTGTTGGTCCCTTTTTTTAAGAAGGGAATCAACGCTTTGATCTCTGGTGAGTTTCCACTTTTTGATAAACAGATGACCAGATCATTGGATTGGATCATCCCCAAGTCCCCGTGAATGGCATCGGCTGCATGCAAAAAAACAGCGGGAGTTCCCGTTGAATTTAATGTGGCTACAATTTTTTGTCCTATCAAGGCACTTTTACCGATACCGGTAATTACGACACGAGCTTGGGACTCATAAATAAAATTTACTACCGATTCAAAATCGGCATTGATGGAGTCTTTGAGTTGAGTAATTGCTTTTGCTTCAATTTCTAAGGTCTCAAGAGCCAAGGAAACAAGGGAAATAGCTTTATTCAAATGTTTGGTTTTTATGAAAAATCGTTAGAAAAACCCGTATATTGGTAGGTACAAATGTACTAAAACCACAAGAAGGAGAAAACATTGCTAATGGGGGAGGAAGAGCTTCTACAAGAGTTAAAAAAATATTTCGGTTTTTCATCATTTAAAGGACTCCAAAAAGGAGTTGTACAATCTTTAATGGGTGGGAAAAACACTTTTGTGATCATGCCCACGGGAGGGGGGAAATCACTCTGTTACCAATTACCGGCACTCATACAAAAGGGTACAGCTATTGTTGTATCACCACTCATTGCACTGATGAAAAACCAAGTTGATGCCATACGCGGGATTTCATCTGAAACGGGAATTGCACACGTGTTGAACTCTTCCTTGAACAAATCCGAAACAGAGCGGGTCAAAAAGGACATCCGATCCGGACTCACCAAGTTGTTGTACGTAGCACCGGAATCATTGACCAAACCGGCAACAATAGCATTTTTTCAATCTGTCAAAATATCATTTTTAGCTGTTGATGAAGCCCATTGTATTTCTGAATGGGGACATGATTTTCGTCCCGATTACCGCAGTCTGAGGGACATGATTCGCCAAATCGATGATAGTATTCCAATCATTGCTCTTACTGCAACAGCAACTCCCAAAGTTCAAGAGGACATTCAAAAGAATTTACACATTACGGATGCCAGGGTATTCAAGGATTCTTTTAATCGCCCCAATTTGTACTACGAAGTCCGAAGTAAAACAGACAATGTAGATACCGATATCATCAAATTTATCAAAGAACATGTGGGTAAATCGGGTATTGTTTATTGTTTGGCTCGAAAACGAGTTGAGGAACTGGCACAAATCCTTCAAGTCAATGGCATCAATGCATTGCCCTATCATGCGGGTTTGGACGCAAAAACACGCGTCAACAACCAGGATATGTTCTTGAATGAAGACTGTGATGTAATAGTTGCAACAATTGCTTTTGGTATGGGTATCGATAAACCTGATGTCCGATTTGTGATTCATCATGACATACCCAAAAGTATTGAAAGTTATTACCAGGAAACAGGACGTGCGGGACGTGACGGAGGAGAAGGGCATTGTTTGGCATTTTACAATTACAAGGACATTGAAAAATTGGAAAAATTCATGTCTGGAAAACCCGTTGCAGAACAGGAGATCGGAATGGCTCTTTTACAAGAAATGGTTGCTTATGCAGAAACCTCGATGTCGCGTCGAAAGTTTATCCTCCATTATTTTGGTGAGTCATTTGATGAGAAAGAAGGATTGGGAGCCAATATGGATGACAACGCACGTTTTCCAAAACCCAAGATTGAGGCTGAGCAAGAACTGACTGTGTTACTCGACGTTGTAGCACAGACAAATGAAAAATACAAGTCCAAAGAGTTGGTCAATATCTTAATAGGAAAACCCAACTCACAAATACTGTCCTATAAAACTCATGAGAAACCCTTTTTTGGTATCGGCAAGGTTCATTCGGATAAGTTTTGGATGGCTTTGTTGCGACAAGCGATTGTTGCTGGTTTTCTTTCAAAGAAGATCGAGAACTATGGGATTTTGTTTTTGAGTGAAAAAGGGAAAGCTTTTCTGAATAGCCCAACCTCTTTTTTGATGTCCAAAGACCACGATCATGAAAAAAACATACAACTGAGTCAAACCCCCCAAACGGGAGCTGTTGTCGATGCTGAATTGATGGGTTTGCTGAAAGGACTTCGAAAACAAATTGCACAGCAAAACGAACTCCCTCCCTTTGCTGTTTTTCAAGAATATTCCTTAGAGGACATGGCTCTGAAATACCCCATTCGGATGGAAGAGTTGATCAATATTAATGGGGTTGGTGAAGGGAAAGCCAAGCGTTTTGGACAACCCTTCATCGAGTTGATCCTAACCTATACTGAAGAAAAAAATATCATCCGACCCGAGGACCTAATTGTCAAAAGCACAGGAATCAATTCGGCTCTAAAACTCTATCTCATCCAGAGTATCGATCGAAAACTTCCCTTAGATGATATAGCCGCTGCCAAGGGGATGGATATGGATCGTTTGATTCACGAAATGGAAACCATCGTATACGCAGGTACCAAGCTCAATATTGACTATTGGATTGAAGAACTCTTGGATGAAGATCAAGAAGAAGAGCTCTATGAGTATTTTATGGAAGCGGAGTCGGATAGCATTGCATTGGCACTGGAAGAATTCGATGGCGATTATGATGAAGAAGAAACACGTTTGTATCGAATCAAATTTATCAGTGAAGTAGCGAATTAAATTGACGATCGTTCTTGTGTTCTGTTTTCCGGAACTATATTTGTACCCATTAATTTTTGAATCCAATATCTTATGAAAGAAGGACTTTATGTTCATTTTGAATCCAATAAAGGAACTATTACAGCAGTATTATATAATGACAAAACCCCAGGTACAGTAGGGAACTTTGTGAGCTTGGCCGAAGGGAAAATGGTCAATGAACACAAAGCCGAAGGCATACCATATTACGATGGGCTAAAATTCCACCGTGTCATTGCAGACTTTATGATTCAAGGGGGGTGTCCATTGGGAACAGGAGTAGGGGGGCCGGGCTATCAATTTGATGACGAAATACATCCAGAGCTCAAACACAATGGCGCCGGGATTTTGTCTATGGCCAATGCGGGTCCCGGGACCAACGGAAGCCAGTTTTTTATTACGCACGGGGCTACGGATTGGTTGGATGGAAAGCACACTGTTTTTGGGCAGGTAGTAAGTGATATGGAGGTGGTCAACTCCATTCAGCAAGGGGATGTCATGAATACGGTTCGTATTGAACGGGTTGGTGCTGCAGCCGAGCAATGGGATGCCCTGCAGGCATTCGATACGTTCAAACAAACCAAAGCAGCTCGTGAAGCCGCAGCAGCGGCAGCAGAAGAAAATACATTGAAAACCCATACGGAGGGTATGGAAAAGACGGAAAGCGGTCTTTTTTATAGCATCCAGAAAGAAGGTAGTGGCGATTTTCCCAAATCTGGACAAACCGTTTCCGTTCATTACCGTGGTATGTTACTGGACGGTACCGTTTTTGATTCTTCCTACCAACGCAACCAACCAATTGATTTTCCCCTGGGGCAGGGTCGCGTAATCCCAGGTTGGGACGAGGGGATTGCATTACTCAAAAAGGGTGCAGCAGCCAAGTTGGTCATTCCAAGTCAACTAGCCTATGGCGCACAGGGAGCCGGCGGAGTTATACCGCCCAACGCAACCTTAATTTTTGAAGTAGAATTGGTAGCATTTCACTAGGTGTTCCACCATTCGGGCTCATTACCTGCAATCCATTTAATATTACACCCCATGCTGGGATATTGTTCCGGATGGGGTGTTTGGTTATTGAGCATTCGTTCAATGGCTGCATCCATCTCTTTGCCACTGACAGGAATATCATTACCGGGTCTTGACCGATCAAAACAACCTCGATAATACAATTTTTTAGCAGCATCAAACAAATAAAAGTCTGGCGTACAGGCTGCTAAATAGGCATGAGCAACTGCTTGGGAGGGATCGTACAAGTAGGGGAAACCAAATTCTTTTTCCTCGGCCAAGGTTTTCATGTAGGACGGACCGTCTTGGGGGTGCGTAGCAATGGAGTTACTCGAAATGCCAATGGTAGCGATGCCTTTGGTTTTCCAGTAGGCCGCTTTTTCGATCAGGCTGTCCAGTAAGTGAATCACATATGGACAATGATTGCACAAAAAGACCACCAAGGTTCCTTGCTTGCCCCGTAGGCTTTCGAATGTTTCATCTTTGCCTGAGACGGTATCCCGCAATGCAAAGGGTGGTGCTGGCGTGTGGAGTGCCAACATGTTTGATGCTGTCAATGCCATGGATTACATTGTTTTGGATAAAAAGAGTGCATTGGCTAACAACCGATTGGTGCCGTACCAAAAGGCCCTGAAATTCGTGTTGTCAGTGAAGATGATAACCCGACCTTTCCCCAATCGCTGGGTTTGAAAAGGTACTGTGTTACGGAGCAATTTGAGTTTTTCCTCCGAAATGTAACCACTCAATAAAGGATCGTTGGTATATCGAATGGGATTGTTGAAACTATCCGCATGGGGTGTGATAAAAATATCGGTATTTCTGAATAGCGGTAGGCTATTTCCAACAACACCAAAATTTATAGGGTGGCTGCGATCGATTGTTGTATTAAAAATGGCACCCCCAATGACTTGGGCACCGTACCATTTGCTTTTTTGGTCAAAGCGCACTTGTTCAGCGTTTCGTTCCAATTCTTTGAATTCCAAGTCGATGAAATTGTTTTTCTCTAGCCAATTCACTGTGTAACGGTACCCAATCAGGGTTCCCCCTTGACGCACAAAAGCTTCCATTTTATCCTTATACCGATTTAGTGTACTTCCTGAGTAACTGGGCAAGATGAAATGGCTGTAGGCGGAAAGATCCACACGGCTCAAATTGCGAATATCAATTTTACTGATGGGAATTTGGTATCGGGTATCCAGCAGATGCCATATTTCACCCGCATCGTAACTGCGAACGCCATCACCAACAAGCAATGCTATTTTGGGCATTTCAAGAGTCTCAAATAGTCGGGATCCCAAGTCAATACCTTCCATCAAGCCCGTGTTTACCCCCGTTATGTCAATCCCATATTTTTCAGCAACACGGGCTACTTTAGATGCTAGCGCCTCGGAATGCAACGATTGATTCTGGACAGGGATAAGATAACTGCCATAGTCAAACTTTTTTTGAATGGAGGCAAAAGGTTCCATGGCAACTTTAACACGAATACCCGCTTGCATCAATTCGTACAGCGCTGCTGGAGTGAGGTATCCGTGCGGTTCAAATAAATAGGCATAATTGGATGGAGTGGCGGTGCCTTTGGGTGCTTCTAAGGTTTCAATACGTTCCCCTGCTGGGTTGGTGTTGTTTAGAAAATCGTAAGAAAGATTAAATGCCAATGGAAAGGTCCATGCCGATATATCGTAGAAAAGGCTGTCTTCAAATTTTGTCAAGGTTTCAAACATGCCGCGTATGAGCTTGTTTTTTTTCTGCTCCAGAGGAACTATATAGCTACTCCCAGGAGCGTATTTCTTTCCTTTGTAAGTGAAAGTTTGCTTCAATTCGTGCACATTGATTTTGTGCCGTTTGAGGATTTTTGCCAAAGCATAGGCTGAAACAGGGTCTTTCTCCTGTCCAAAAACAATGGCTTTATTTTTGCTCTTTTGGGCTTCTAAACGGGCATTGCGATAGAAAGATCGCATGTAATTGAGCAATTCAATGCGCATGTTTTGTGCGGCTTTCAGTGTTGAAAATGCTGTTGTTAGTTGATTTCGAATAGTGAAAGGAAATGTTAGAAGACCATTATCGCTGGATTGCAAGTGACCTCGCGAACTGGCTTGTTCAAAGAGAATACCGATACTACCATTCACATCGGGATAAGTAGAGCCTTTGCCGTAATAAAAGTCATCATAACTTTCTTCTGTATAATAAAGAGATCCGATTGCATTGAGTGCGGCTGCGTGAAAATCTCCAATTTTTCTTGTCAACAGTTGATTTTCTTTGGGGGTTAGAGGATGGACACGCGATTGAATTCCTGGTTGGAAAAAGAAGGTGGCATTGGTCCCCATTTCATGATGATCGGTCAAAATGTTGGGCAGCCAATTGGTAAAACTCTCAATACGGGCCTGTGATTCAGGTAATTGTGCAGGCAACCAGTCTCTGTTTAGATCAAAATGGTAGTGATTGGTCCGACCCCTCGGCCATACTTCATTGTATTCTCTGTCATTATTATCCGCTGTCAATTGTTGATTCTTGTTGGTATTGGCCCAGTAGGCGAAACGTTGCAACCCATCAGGGTTATATGAGGGGTCAAAAAGAATCACAACATCATTCAAAAGGGCTTCTGTTTCAGCAGACTGACTGGCAGCTAAATGATAGGCCACAAGTAAGCCCGCATTGGCTCCACTAGGCTCGTTCCCGTGAATAGAAAATCCTTGATACACAATCAGAGGCATGTTCTCAACGGCCAACTGACTGCCTTCTGGTTCGCTCAGCAAAAGGTGTTGTTTTTGAATTGCTTCAAGATTTTGGTGATTCTTGGGGTGGGTGATCGTCAGAAGTAAAAGCGGCCTATCTTCAAAAGTCTTTCCTCTGTTTTCAAGTGTTATTCGATCGGAGGCAGCAGCAAGAGTGGTCATGTAATGCACTAATTTATCATGACTTACATGCCAGTTACCAACCTCATAGCCCAGTATTTCGGAAGGTTTGGGGATGCTTGGATCGTAGGGGTGTTCAGGATCCAAATAATAGAAGGTATCGACTTGTGCCAATAACCCAAGAGGAAGTAAATAAAGGAAGTAAGCAAATTTTTTCATCAGTGCTGTGCGTTTTCTTATGTGTATGCAATCATCCAATTGGATGCGATTTTGAATACTTCCAATATAAAAAAAGCGTAGGAATCCCTACGCTTTTTTTAGTGCCAAATTGAAGCGGTCTTAGATATCTTCAAAGTTGAGATCAGAAAACCCATTGGTTTCTGGACTCAAGGCTTCAGAATCGGTTTTGTTGTAGTTTTTTTGGTGACGTTCACTGATCACTTCTTCTCCTCGTTCATTGATAATAAATGCCGTCATTTCTTTTAAAATTTCGGTGAAATTTTCAAAGTCTTCTTTGTAGAGATAGATTTTGTGTTTTTTATAATGATAAGAACCGTCTTCTTCAGTGAACTTTTTACTCTCGGTAATTGTTAAATAGTAGTCACTAGCTTTGGTCTCCCTTACATCAAAAAAATAAGTTCTTCTACCTGCCCTGAGTACTTTGGAGAAAATCTCGTCCTGATTCCCTTCAGTGCCTTTCTGCATGGATTTTGTTTAAATTGGTTTCTTATTATACCCCAAAATTCATAAAAAATATTAAACAAAACAAATCATGCAGCATTTTCTGTTTGTTGTTTGTTGAATAATTCTTGATAATAGCCGGGTTGATTTGCCAAAACAATGTGCGTTCCCGATTGGATTATTTTACCATCCTGTAAGACCAGGATTTGATCCGCATCCATCACAGAGGTTAGGCGATGACTAATAACCAGGGTCGTCTTTTGTTGGCGATTTTCTTTTAAGTTAGATAGTATTTTTTCTTCCGTATCTGTATCAACGGCGGACAAACAATCGTCCAATAAAAGTATTTCTGGATTTTTAATCAAGGCTCTTGCAATAGACACCCGTTGGATTTGCCCCCCCGAAAGGGTAACACCACGTTCACCCAATAAGGTTTCATACCCCTCTGCAAAGTCAATTATGTTATGGTGAACCGTAGCCATCATTGCAGCTTTTTCTATTTCTTCTTGCGTGGCAGTGCCTTTACCAAATCGAATATTAGCAGCAATAGTTTCAGAAAATAAAAAAGGATTTTGCGGTACGATGCCAATATTTTTACGCAGTTGGGTCAAAGTGAGATTTTTGATGTCCACCCCTCCTAGTCGAATGGTTCCCTCGTCTGGGTCGTACAGTCGGCACAATAAATCAAACAACGACGATTTTCCAGCGCCAACACTTCCAACGATACCAAGTTTTTGTCCGGGTTGTAGTGTAAAACTCACTTTATCAAGTGCTTTGATGCCCGTTTCTGGATACGAAAGAGATACATTGTCAAATTCTAATGACAAGGATTCCGGCAGGCTTTGACCAGAACCGTTTGTGATATCGGGTTCTTCTTGTAGAAAACGGTTGATCCGCTTTTGCGAGGCCTCTGCTTGTTGAACGATTGATGTTACCCATCCCACAACAGCTACTGGCCAGGTCAACATATTTACATAGATAATGAATTCACCCAGCACACCGATCTCGATTTTACCCTCCATGTATTGGCTTCCTCCAACAAAAATGACAATCAAATTACTGACGCCAATCAATAAGATCATGAGGGGAAAAAACCACGCTTGCAAGCGAACTAAATCCATGTTTTTATCCTTACTCGATTGTGTTAATGTGTCAAACTCACGTGCAATTTTTGGTTGTAAGGTGTAGGATTTAATGATAGCGATACCACTAAAAGACTCTTGTGTAAAGGTAGAAAGTGCAGCTAATACTTCTTGAACTTGGGTACTCCTTTGATGAATGAGGCTATTTAATTTATAGATGATAAAAGATAAAAGTGGGAGTGGTATGATGGTGTAAAGTGCCAATTCGGGAGCGATACTAAACATGTAGGCAATCACAATCACAAATAGCGCAATGGTATTGATGCTGTACATAATCGCAGGCCCAAAATACATTCGAACTTTGCTTACATCTTCCGAAATTCGACTCATCAGATCACCTGTACGATTATTTTTGTAAAAACGCTGTGAAAGTCGCTGGTACTGATCATAGATTTCGTTTTTGAGATCAAATTCTATGTAGCGTGATACATTAATGATGGTTTGGCGCATTAGGAAGGTGAAAAAGCCCGATAGCAATGCCGTACCTATAATAATCGAAATGTTTTGGAGTAAAATCGTTTGTACTTCCTCCAAAGTCAAATTTTTATCAACGATAAAATTTTCAACAGCAGTCAAGGAGTCGCCAACCAATCGCGGGGCAAAAAGAGAAAAAACCCGCGCGATGAGTGTGATACATACACCAATCAAAAGTTTGAACCGGTACTTGTGTAAATATTTGTTAAGGTATTGTAATTCCTTCATAGCTAGTTGAACCCTTCAAAGGTAAGAGAAAACAATCGATCAAAGAAGCGAATAATCGCTTCGAGAAAAGGAATGATTGTCGTGAGAATGGCGTACTTTTGTTCTATAAAGTTCTTGTACATGTTCACACGACGGCATATTCGCATCAAAGTCATGCAATCCATTTACGCATTGCAAAAAGATCCTGAACAAACGGTAGCGGATTTGAAAAAGAATTATCACCGTCAGTTACAAGCTACCTACGACCTGTATTTCGTCCTTTATGCGTTGTTGCTTCATTTGTTCAAAAAACACAAAGAGCAATTTAAAATCAAGACCCAACAAGAATTTCGAAAACGGTCATCTCTTGAAAACAGCCAACATTTGGTAAATAATAAGGTTCTGATTTTTTTGGAAAATCATACGCTATTGAATACACAATTAAAGCGTAAGAAAATTACTCATTGGGAATTGCATTTTGAATATGTAGACCAACTGCTCCGCAATTTGGAGTCCAAATCTTTTTACAAACGTTATATGGAAGCAGATTCCCATACTTGGGAGTCTGACCGCAATTTTGTTTTAGGTGTATACAAAGAGGTAGTGGCTCCTAACGATCCGCTTTTTGATTTTTTGGAAGACCAACAACTAGGGTGGGCCGATGATTTTTCACTAGTCAATACATTTGTATTGAAACAATTGAAGCGTTTGGATGCCAAAGAACCCCGTTCACTCCAATATCCTGTTCCTGAAGAACAACAAGACGAAATTCAATTTGGAATTCAACTACTCGAAACCGCTATTGGTCATCAGGAAGCACTCCACAAAGAGATCGAGGGTAAGACACCCAATTGGGAATCCGATCGGATGGCTCAACTGGATCTTGTCCTTCTCCAACTGGGGGTCGCAGAATTGTTGTTTTTTGAGTCCATCCCACCCAAAGTGACACTTAATGAGTATTTGGAAATAGCCAAAGACTACTCCACCCCCAAAAGCAATATATTCATCAATGGCGTACTGGATAAGCTGGCTAAGGAATTTTCTGAAGCCAATCGAATGAAGAAAACTGGTAGGGGGTTGATGGATTAAGTTTTTTTTTTACATTTGAAAAATAAAAATCTTAACAATGAAAAAAATACTCGGAATTGCTATGATCGCCTCCGCTGTTGTATTCACAGCTTGTGGAGACTCTAATGCGGCTAAAAAGGTAGATGATAAAAAAGTTGAAACATCTGCCGCGGATGCTGCCGCTGCTGCTACAGAAGCACCCGTTATGACGTTTGACAAAGTAATGCACGATTTTGGTACGATTGCAGAAGGAGAACGTGTCCAGACCGTTTTTACTTTCACCAATACGGGGAAATCTGATTTGGTGATCGTTGATGCTCGTGGAAGCTGTGGCTGTACAGTACCTAGTTATCCAAAGAATACACCGATTGCTCCTGGTGAAAAAGGTGAAATAACCGTGAGTTTTGACTCCAACAACAAACCCAATATGCAGCAAAAAACGGTTACCATTTCTGCCAATACCGAAAGCGGTCGTGAAATGTTGCGTATCAAGGCTATGGTGAATCCTGATCCAGTCAAGCAAGCACAACGTGACGAACAAGCCAAAGCGAGACAACAAGCCAACAACTAATACCAATACATGGAAGGATTTTCGGGTCAAGCTCCTTTTTTGCTGTTGATGCTGGTGGTATTTTTCTTTTTCATTATACTGCCACAACAACGCCGACAAAAAAAAGAGAAAAATTTTCTGAACAATCTAAAGAAAGGAGATCGTGTTATTACCAAAAGCGGTATGCATGGTAAGATTGCAGAAGTCAATGATAAAGATAATACCTGTGTT
Organism: Flavobacteriaceae bacterium; assembly: GCA_049890035.1. Classification (GTDB taxonomy): domain Bacteria; phylum Bacteroidota; class Bacteroidia; order Flavobacteriales; family Flavobacteriaceae; genus UBA11891. The sequence continues at coordinate 15,568 of JBMHCG010000055.1, forward strand.
ATTGAAACCTTGGCCGGGAAAATCAAAATGGAGCGTTCGGGAATATCATTAGATATGAGTGCCAAACTCAACCCACCTCCAGCTAAAAAGAAATAGTATTAAATCCCGCTTTTGGCGGGATTTTTTTTGTTTGCCTATGTACCAAAGCCTTATTAAACCCTTACTCTTTCGTTTTGATCCCGAAAAGGTGCATCATTTCACCTTCTCTGCAATCAAGTTATTTTCAGCTATCCCAGGTGTATCTTCGATCTTGCGAGCCATCTATGTCGTGCATCATCCCCAATTGGAACGCGAAGTGTTTGGACTCAAATTTCCCAATCCCGTAGGACTGGCAGCCGGATTTGATAAAAACGCAGAACTGTACAAGCAATTATCCAACTTTGGTTTTGGGTTTATTGAAATTGGAACGCTCACGCCCAAAGGCCAGCCTGGAAATCCTAAAAAACGATTGTTTCGCTTACAGGAAGATCAGGCCATCATCAACCGAATGGGTTTTAACAATGATGGAGTAGATGCAGCCGTAAAAAGATTGAAAAAAAATAAAAACATACTGATTGGAGGAAATATTGGAAAAAATAAAGTGACTTCCAATGAAAAGGCTGTTGAAGACTACGTCTACTGTTTTCACGCTTTATTTGATCATGTGGATTATTTTGTGGTTAATGTCAGTTCGCCCAACACACCCAATCTTAGGGCCCTTCAAGACAAAGAACCGCTTTCGCATTTGTTAGGTACTTTAAAAAACCTTAACAATAAAAAAGTAATACCCAAACCGATCTTATTAAAAATCGCCCCCAACCTAACCGATGATCAGTTGTTGGATATCATTGACATCGTTACAACTGTTAAAATTGATGGGGTTATCGCTACCAATACAACCCTTGATCGCAAAGGATTGCAGTCACTCCACAAAGAGGAAGCAGGCGGATTGAGTGGTAAGCCTTTAACTCATAGGAGCACTGCGGTGATCCGTTTTTTGGTTGAAAAAAGTAAAAACGCTTTTCCTGTTATTGGGGTGGGTGGCATTCATACCCCCCAAGATGCTCTAGAAAAATTAGAAGCGGGTGCTAGTTTGGTGCAGTTATATACTGGTTTTGTTTATGAAGGCCCGGGGGTAGTAAAGCGGATCAATCAATCTTTGATTGGCAAAAACTGGTAAAATAGGTCTTGGCATTATCTTTGTTTTGTATACACAAACTATTGCCAAATGAAATTCTCCCTACAACCCTTTGCTCTGATTGGCTTTTCTTTTTTTCTTTTTTCTTGTACCATCACTTGGGGAGACGATCCCAAGGAAGACGAAGATTGTAAAAAGACCTGCGATAACGGCGTCAATTACTACAATTCGTTTTCCGTCGAAACCATTTCCCTCGAAGAATTGCAGGCACAAATTAGGGTGGAAACGGCTAGACCTTATGAGGAAACGGGCAAACTTTATTTTTATAACAATACCCTTTTTGTCAATGAGTCGGATTCTGGGGTGCATGTGCTGGATGTAACCGACCCCAGTGCCATTGAAAAAAGTAAATTTCTCCAGTTGCCTGGCAATATAGATATTGCTATACAGGACAATACCATGTATGCAGATTTGTATTCCGCAATGGTACAATTGGATATTTCTGGCTTAGACAATAATCAAGTGATCGTAAATGAAGTCAAAACAGCTGTTTTTGATTATGATCCTTACCTAATTGCCTGGGAACTAATCGAGGCATACGAGGTCGATAATGACTATTATTCTCGTTTGGAATACGAAGAATTGAACAATATCAAAGGACTGGGAGAAACCGTTTTTATTTCAGGTCTCACATATAACGGAGTAAAGTGTGATTGCAATTACATTTTATACAATGATATCGCTTTTGCTGAATCCAGTATGGACACCTCGGTAGCCAATCCAAAAACAGCTGCAGTAGGGCAGGGGGGGTCTTTGGCCCGTTTTACTGTAATTGACAACTACTTATATGGGTTGACGCAACAAGCCATTAAAATTTTCCGCATCAATGAAAGCGGTAGTTTATCAAATTGGAGTAGTGTAGGCGTCACCTGGGGAATAGAAACCTTATATCGCTTGGATGACTATTTGTTTATTGGTTCTACTTCTGGAATGTTTATTTATGATATAACAGATTCTGGCAATCCAAGATTTATTTCAGAATATGAACATTTTAATGCTTGTGACCCTGTTGTGGCAGAAGGTGATTTTGCCTATGTAACCCTTCGCAGTACCAATGAATGGTGTGCCAACAATGTCAATCAATTGCAAATAGTGGACATCAGTAATGTTTTTGAACCCACACAAGTGGGGGTATACAATATGTTCGCACCCTATGGTTTGGCTGTAAGAGGGGATCGGGTATGGGTTTGTGATTCGTCTTCTGGAATTAAAATCATGGATGTAAGTGATAAAAACAAACCTAGGGTCGTTCAGTTTATCGAAGATTACGATGCACGTGATATCATCCTTCGTGGCAATACGGCCTATGTGGTTACCACTACAGGGATTGTTGTTTATGACATAACCAATTTTGATGAACCCATAGAAATTGGGGTACAGCAATTATAATGTGATGGCATTTTTATTTGAGGACACACAAATATTGCAGCAGTTAGAAGCACGGCGTGGAGGCTATTGTTACGCTGTCATTCCAGCTGTTGAAGTCATGACTTGGACAAAGGCAAAAAAAACCAGACTGATTTGCAAGTTGGCGGATACCCTTGATTTTCAATGTGGTTTGAACCCGCTTGGGAATGGAGATTTTTTTATCATCATTTCCCAAAAAAATGTGACCAAAGCTGGACTGGTATTGGGACGAGCTTTCACATTTTCAGTACGTGAAGATCCAAATCCTTTGGGGGTGGCCCTACCCGAGTCGTTACAGGTTTTATTGGATCAAGACCATCGACTTTCAAAAAAATATGAATCCCTTACTGATGGAAAAAAGCGCGCTATTATACATCAAATAAATCGAATCAAAAATATGGATTTACAAATCCAGCGGGCTCAAGAACTATTAGTTAGGCAGGGATAAACAGGTTTGTACACCGAAAGAATAGTTGAATACAACCTAAACTCGGGTTGCATTAATCAAAATAACTGAATGACTCCCCTGCTGTAATAGTTTGTAGACTTTCATAAATCAATCGGATCACATTTTCTACATCCTCCTTATGTACCATTTCCACAGTCGTGTGCATGTAGCGCAAGGGGAGTGAAATCAAGGCAGAGGCAACCCCGCCATTGCTGTAGGCAAATGCATCGGTGTCGGTACCCGTAAATCGAGAAGAGGCCAGGCGCTGAAAAGGAATTTCTTTGGCTTCGGCCGTTTCCAAAATGCGTTCTCGGAGTTTGTTGTGAACTGCTGGTGCATAGGAGATTACTGGGCCTTTTCCGATTTCGGTGTGTCCCTCCTCCTTTTTATTGATCATGGGGGTGGTGGTATCGTGACAGACATCGGTAACAATAGCCACATTGGGTTTGATAGTTTGTGTGATCATTTCAGCACCACGAAGCCCCACTTCTTCTTGGACTGAATTGGTGATATACAATCCAAAGGGAAGTTGGATATTGTTTTCTTTGAGCAAACGCGCCACCTGGGCGATCATAAATCCACCGGCTCTATTGTCTATGGCCCGACATACAAACTTATTATCGTTCAAAATATGAAAGGTGTCGGGATAAGTAATAACGCAACCCACATGAACCCCCATTTTCTCAACTTCTTCCTTGTTATTGGCACCGATATCTATAAAGATGTTGTCTAATTTAGGTACTTCTTCTTTTCCGGTTTTGCGTGTATGGATAGCAGGCCAACCAAATACCCCTTTGATGATGCCATTTTTAGTATGGATATTCACAGTTTTTGAGGGGGCGATTTGATGATCACTCCCTCCGTTGCGAATCACATAGATCAATCCATTTTCAGTTATATAATTGACATACCATGAAATTTCATCTGAGTGCCCTTCAATGACGACTTTGTATTTTGATTCGGGATTGATCACCCCAACAGCTGTGCCATAAACATCAGTAATAAAAGTATCTACGTATGGCTTAAGGTAATCCATCCAAATTTTCTGCCCATTCGATTCATAGCCGGTAGGTGCTGCATTGTTGAGATAGGTTTCAAAAAATGTAAGTGCTTTATCATCTAGAATATTCATGCAATCCGTGTTTTGTAGTGCAGCCAAAAGTAAGAATATTCAAACAATACCCACGCTCTAAAATTCATAATTTGTACTTTTACACCCAATGAAAAAGGCCCTTATCTTTTGTTTACTTTGCATGTGTCAGTGGGCTTGGTCCCAATCCATCGAACTCGAAGGGGATCTCTTATTGGTTGCGGGTGACTCCATTCCACGCGCTTCTGTCCAACTGGATGAAGTCATCGTTTTTCCACCCCTTTCTTTTTCTTCCTACGATGGAGCCAAAGCGTATGCCATTTTGCGTGCTCGAACATTTAAAGTGTATCCATATGCAAAATTAGCTGCCGACCGTTTGGAAGTTCTGAATGAGCGGTTGACGGTTTTTAAAAAAAAACGGTACCGCAAAAAATACCTCAAACGCTTGGAAACTTTTGTGTACGACGAATTTGAAGCCGAATTAAAAAAGCTGTCACGTTTCCAAGGGCGCATATTGATTAAACTGGTTCATCGTCAAACGGGCTTTACCACACATGAATTGGTTAAAGAGCTTCGAAACGGCTGGCGTGCTTTTGTCTATCAAACAACCGCTTCACTTTTCAAGTTGACCCTCAAACAAGAATACGACCCGCTTACCAACAAAGAAGACTATCTTATTGAAGATATTTTACAACGTGCTTTTGCTGATGGTTTATTGGAACCCCAAGAGACGGCCCTGGATTATTCGTTGGATTCGCTGTACACTTTGTGGAAGGATGATGCCCCCAAACGATTTTATCTCAAACCAGCGCAATAATTTTTGGTGGAAAGCGTTGACTTTCTTATCTTTAAAATTCGCTCTAAAAATATTTTCAATTTAATTGGCAAAAGAGTTTTGGAAGTAAAAAAAAGGGTTTTATATTTGCACCCGTTTCCGGAGAGAACGATAGATTGAAGGGAGCGAAAAGAACAAAACAAGTTCATTGAGATATTGAGAATGACAGCGCGTATCGAGAGATACAAAGCGAAGCAAAACCATTTTGAG
>JBMHCG010000056.1:0-2757 GCA_049890035.1 Flavobacteriaceae bacterium
GCGACCACAGATGTCCTTACTTATGCAGACATGGTAGAAGCTGGAATGATTCCTGGACCTAGGATTTATTCAACTGGTCCTGGAGTAGGATATTGGGGGTACAATATTAAAAGCCTTGATCACGCACGTGATGTATTGAAGCAATATTCTAAATACTACAATACCAAAACAATCAAAATGTATCTTACTGGAAATCGCCAGCATCGACAGTGGATAATTCAGGCTGCAAAAGAACAAGAACTAATGCCAACTACAGAAGGAGGCTTAGACTTTAAGCTAAATGTCACGCAAATTTTGGATGGTTATCCAGGGCACGAACACTCTTTCCCAATTTATCCCTTGTATAAAGATTTTATTGATTTTGTAGCGGGTTCAAAAACTGCTTACACGCCAACGTTATTAGTCTCTTATGGAGGTCCATGGGCAGAAAACTATTACTATGCAACTGAAGATGTCCAAGGAGATAAAAAATTGAATCGTTTTACACCAAAATCAGAATTAGATGCTAAGTCACGTCGTAGAAATGCAGGCTGGTTTATGAAAGAAGAACATGTTTTTGAAGACCACGCCGTCTTTGTAAAAGATTTAGTAGAAGCAGGAGGAATCGCTGGAGTTGGATCTCACGGCCAATTACAAGGTCTTGGTTATCATTGGGAATTGTGGAGCATGCAGGCTGGGGGTATTTCTGAACACGATATGCTAAAAGTTGCCACTATTATTGGAGCAGAAGCATTGGGTCTTTCAAAAGATATTGGTAGTATAGAAGAAGGGAAAATCGCAGATTTTGTTGTCCTAAATAAAAACCCTTTGGAAAACATTCGCAACACCAATACCGTTGAACTTGTTGTGAAAAACGGATTTGTTTACGAAGGTGAGAGCTTGAATAAGGTATATCCTGAAGAAAAAACCCAAGATTATCCATGGACGCAAGCATCACCAAGTGATACTTTACCTGGTGTGGGGAAAAGCAAGTAAGCTATAATCTTAGAGGCCAATCAAATACTGAAACTTAAAAAAGTATTGCGTACGGTTGAATTGAAATAGGCGAAATTGAAAATCGTCTATCTCTTCAACCGTATTTTGGTTTCCGCCCAAATAGAAAATGGTAGACGGATTGGGGTTCCACTGAATCAGTGGTTGGATAAAAAACTGGTTGGTAAAACTGTTTTTCTCTGCAATGAGCCGCACGTTAAAGGCTGGGCTAAATTGGTAACGCAGGTTCATTCGTGCAATAGAACCATCGAAATAATCATTCCCACCATTGAGACGCTCTAAAGTAGAATAGCGAAGTGACGGATTGACCGTAAACTTATCACTCAATTGAAAACTTAAAGTCATAAAGGCTGTTTTTAGTCGACCCACTTCTGGGGTTTCCTCATTTACAGAAAGATCTTTCCCTAAATCAAATTTTGTTCTAAAATTAAAACTTTCACTCGGAGAGCCATTAATTGATAAAGTATGCGTCCCTAGATGTTTAAATGGAATATTTAAAAAGGTTTTTCGTGCATCATAATCTAACGTATAGCGAATTTCCGTTTGCCCATAGGTTTTAATTGAAGCAAATAGGTCAACACTAAAGTTCTTATACAACTCATCAAAAGTATAGACCACATCGATTTTTGTTCCAAACCCAAACTCTTGAATACCCGGTTTATTGAGAATGTTGAGGTATTGGTGGAAAAGCGTTCCCCAGCGACGGTTGTTTTTTACTGTAAACCCTACATCTGCACGGTATTGTGGAGAAATATTACGGTAATACAGGTAGCTCTGCCAGAACTCTGTTTTGCGGTAAAGCTGAACATAAAGTGCATCACCATTTAAGCGGTCCCCATCAAGCGCAATTGTCTTCCCACGAATTTCTGCATCTGTAGTAATCCAGTCCTGTACGGGCTCTTCGTTGGTGTTTTTAAAAAACTCGAAGCTCAAACGCCAATTTTGATTGAGCAAGAACAGGCCGTCAACCCCAAATAAATGACCAAAACCACCTCCGTCATAAAAGCGGTTCATCACAACGCCGCCCATACGTGCTTTTGGGTTAAAAAGGTACTGATACCGCAAAACATTGACCACACTTTTACCTCCTTCCCCTAAGTAAGAACGGTCTTCTCCGCCCACCAAGTATGGAGAGCTTTTATCGAGTGCATTCAACAAAAACAGCCGCGACTTTCTGCCTTGACTTATTATTTTAGAAGCCAAAGAAGGATTGACAATTGAACGGGAATAAAAAGCACCATCTGCAAAATTCAACAAATCAATTCCACGGTTAAAAAATGGTCGGCGTTCAGGATACTGTAAAGAGAAGGAAGAATTTACATCAATTTGGGTTACATCAGCTTCCACCTGAGAAAAATCAGGATTAATGGTGATCTCCCAACTGGTGTTTTTGTTTAAATCAAAATTAAGTCCAAGACCAACCCCAGCATTTAAACTTCCGTAATCCATCCCATCATTTGGGTGTTGGCGTTCTCCTGAAAAATTGCTGGACACATAAGGAAGGAGTTCAATACGTTTATCAATTTTAATCCCTTTCAGGTAGAGCTCATCAGTAGTTTGGCACACAATGCAACTGTTATTTCTGTCGCGAATCTGACTGCTCACCTCTATTTCATTTCCATTATCTACATAGCGGCGGTAAAAGTTTACCCGCCATTTCTGATTGATTCCGTTAGGGAAAGGAATTTCTGAAAAAGGAATTTTCATTTCTATTTGATAGCCGTCTTCTACAAGTCTTCCGCTAGACTCAAAATTGATATTAAA
>JBMHCG010000057.1:0-69102 GCA_049890035.1 Flavobacteriaceae bacterium
TTGATGCACCATAAAAGTTCTTATTATTAAATGGATGGTTTTCAGTCATTGGAAGTTCAACAGCATCACCATAAACAGAGGCTGAAGATGACCAAATTAATTTTTTAATGTTATTTTTAACGCAAGCCTCAAGTACGTTAAATGTTCCAGAAATGTTTACCTCAAATGCAGTTCTAGGATAATCTTTACAATGTAACAACCACATAGCTGCCAAACTTATAACATAATCCATCCCTTCCATTGCTGTATTCAATATGTCTATTTCACGTATATCACCTCCAAATGGAAAGATGGAACAGCGACTGTCTTTGAGTTGCTCTGTCAGATAGGATGCATTGCCTCGTGCAAAATTATCATACACTACTACTTTGTTAACAGGATGCTTTAAAAGCTCTGACACGACAAAACTGCCAATAAAACCCGCACCTCCAATTACAAGAACATTTGATTTTTCTAGTTTCATTTATCTAAATAATTTTTATGCCATAATTCTAAACTGAGTAATCCCCAAATTTTCCTACTGTATATGCCTTCTTCATCGATTTGTTCAACTACTTTGTCAGCATTCACATAATCTCTTTGCTTCGCTTTTTGTGACCGAAATGTGTCCATTACAAAATCTCTTAAGTCATTTTGGAACCACTGATTGATTGGAGTAGGGAAACCCATTTTGTCCTTTCTATTGATAATTTGTTTGGGTAAAAATTTATCTAACGATTGTTTAAAAATATGTTTCGGATTGCCATTCTTAAATTTGATATCAGCGGGAATTGTTGATGAAAACTCAACCAAGTCCACATCCAAAAGAGGTACCCTTGATTCCAGGCCATGAGCCATGCTCATTCTATCTTCAACTTGTAATAATGCTGGGAGCAGTGTCCTAAAATCATAATTTGTCATCAAATCAAAATAGGAACCTTCATCGATGTTGTTCCCAAAAAAGACTTTTTTGTATTCCTGTTTAGCAGAATACTCTTCCATAAAGTCCCAGTTTATTTCGGCTCCCAAACTGGGTGCCCGATTCACCAATCTAAAATAGCGCTCATACATATCATCAAACAAACCTTCCTTCCAGAAATTCTTTAGCATAGGTTGGTATTGCTTAAGTTGAATCAAGTTGGGAATGATAGATTCATATGTAACTACAAAATTTCCATTATTAGATGTCCCGTTGATAGCTGCTTTAATGCATTGTTCAAAATAAGCCACCAAATATCTTGTATATCCCCCAAAAATCTCATCTCCTCCTTGTCCACCCAGCACAACTTTCCGGTGCTGGGATGCAAACTTTGAAATCATGTATTGAGAAAAAGCTCCTGGCCCTGCTACCGGAGAGTCTAAATGATAAATTACCTTTTCAATAGAATCAGTAAAGTCCCTTGAAGTAATGTTACAACAAAGCAAATCAAAATCATTTCGTGCTGCAACCAATTCAGCATACTGACTCTCATCAAAAGAAATACCGTACTCTTTAAACATGCCCGTAAAACCCAGCAATTGTTTTTCGGGAAGAACTTTATTTGCGATAGAAGCAATTGCGCTTGAATCCAACCCGCCACTTACATAAGCACCAATAGGTACATCCCCAATTAAATGACGTTTTACAGAGTTTTCTAACAATTCTTGGATACGTTCTGTGTAAAAAGATGCCGTGTGGTCGTAATCAATTTTAAATTCTAAATTCCAAAATTGTTCTGAGGTCGCTTTTCCTTGTTTTATTATCATGAAATGACCCGGGGGGAGTTCATTTATCCCTTCAAACAAGGTTTTGCTGGAGAGATATAATTGAAATACAAGATAATCTTTTAAGGCTTTTCGGTTGACTCGCAAGTCATCAATAAACGGAACAATTGCTTTGGGCTCAGAGGCCAAATAAAAAGAGTCTTTGGATTCGTAAAAATAAAAAGGCTTGATACCAAAATGATCCCTTGCACAAAATATATGGCCCAAATTCTCATCCCATATTGCGAAAGAAAACATCCCTCTGAAACGTTTGACACAGCCGACTCCCCAGGCGTTGTAGGCCGCTAAAATTACAGCCGTATCAGAAGCAGAAGTTTGAGAATCCAATTGCAACTCAATAGCCAGCTCTTTGTAATTGTAAAGCTCACCATTGTAAACAATCCAGTTGCCATTAGGCGATACCATCGGTTGGTGGCCATTGTTTGATAAGTCAACAATGCTCAGACGTCTGTGTGCAAAGGCAAATTTATTTTGTGGATGTATGTACATCCCATGATCATCGGGTCCTCGATGCTTTACAAGAGAAGACATTTTCTGTATATCTCCTTCTTCAATTGGGATTTGAAAATTTTTTCGAACGATTCCAACGATTCCGCACATGAATTAGGAATTTCTTATTTGACTTACAATCTCAATAGCATTTTTGGCATCTGTCAAACCATAACCCTGACCACTCAATATTTTCTGATAACTAACCGTATGCAAATCTGTAAACCCTTTGCTAAACTCAATCTCTTCTCCCTCTATTTTTAAGGTTCTATAGGTTGGTAAACCATTATATTTGGCTACATCAGGTAAATTTTCGGCATTAATACTTAAGTACCAGTTGACTTTCGCGCGTTTAAAGATCAATGTCCCCGCATTGGTATCGGGCGTTTTTGTGATTACAGAAAAATCTTGCATAGGACCTAAGATCCACTGCAACATATCGAAAAAATGAACTCCAATATTTGTAGCGATGCCCCCTGATTTGGCTTCATCTCCCTTCCAAGATGTATAATACCAGTTTCCTCGAGAGGTGATATAGGTCAATTCTATGTCGTACACCTTATCATCAGGATGCTTTTCAATTTTTCTCTTTAATTCTAAAATCGACTCGTGATGACGCAATTGGAGTACTGTGTGTACCTTGTTGTTGTACTCATTTTCCAATTCTATAAGCGCTTCAACATTCCATGGATTCAATACCAATGGCTTTTCACAAATCACATCTGCACCGATACGAAGTCCATAACGTATGTGTGAATCATGAAGATAATTGGGAGAACAAATACTCACATAATCAATGTGAGTACCTGCTCGTTTAAGTTTGTCGATGTGGCGATCGAAACGTTCAAACTCAGTAAAAAAATGAGCTTGAGGAAAATAACTATCCATAATGCCTACCCCATCATACGGATCATAAGCCGCTAAGAGGGTATTCCCTGTTTCTTTTATGGCTTTCATGTGACGCGGTGCGATGTAACCAGCAGCTCCAATTAAAACAAAATTCATCATAATTTTTGAACGCTTTTATTTTCTAAACGATACTTTTCTCCACTTTCAGGACAAATAGCTGTGTTAAATTCATCAAATTGCAATCGATGGCCAGATTCACTCACCCATCCAATCTGTTTTCCAGGATTGCCAACAATCAATGCATAATCTGGTACGTCTTTAGTGACAACAGCACCGGCTCCAATAAGACAAAAACGTCCAAGCGTATTCCCACAAATCACTGTTGCGTTGGCCCCGATACTCGCCCCTTTTTTAACAAGAGTTTCTACGTATTGATCACGTCTGACAATAGCGGATCGGGGATTGATAATATTAGTGAAAACCATGGAGGGGCCTAAAAAAACATCGTCCTCACAGACTACCCCTGTGTATATCGAAACGTTGTTTTGAACTTTCACATTCTCACCAAGTATTACCTTGGGTGAAACAACTACATTTTGTCCAATGTTGCAATTGCAACCGATAGTAGCATGTGCCATTATATGTGAGAAATGCCAAATTTTACTCCCTTCTCCAATAACTGCAGCAGCATCAGCTATAGACGTTTCATGGATGAAATATGGGTTAGTGCTCATAGGAGATCGTATTTGCGTTTTGGTTGACAATCCTTCCATCAACCAATTGAAAAATGGAATCACAATTTTCAATAGTTGAAAGTCTGTGGGTTACTATTATTACTGTTTTTCTTCCTTTTAGATTGTCAATGGATTGCATAACTTTTTTCTCCGTATGTATATCTAAGGCACTCGTTGCTTCATCCAATATCAAAATCTCGGGATCCCGATAAAGTGCTCTAGCAATTCCTATTCGCTGTTGCTGTCCACCGGAAAACTGCACGCCTCGCTCGCCTACTTTATGATTTATTCCATTTTCCAATTCATCCACCAGGTCTTTTATCTGTGCTTCGTCAATGACTCGATTGACACGTTCTACTGATATTTTCTTTTTTTCTATACCGTATGCAATGTTTTCCATGATAGTTGCATCAGACAAATAAGTATGTTGGGAAACATATCCAATTTGATTCCGCCAGGACAAACAAGACGAATCGTCTAAGAGTATATCATCAATTAGAATTTTTCCAGTGTATGGATAAATCAAACCCGCAATTAGATTGATTAAGGTGCTTTTTCCTGAACCTGAAGTTCCTACGATACCAATTGTCGCCCCTTGGGGTATTGTAAAGGATAGATCCTGAAGTGTTTCCCTTTTTGAATTGGGGTACGAAAACGAAAGGTTTTGAACTTGAATGGCTTTTTCCAAATGAATCGTTGGCATTTCTGAGACGGTAAGATCCATCGAATTTGTTTTTTCATTCTTCTGCAACTCATCAAAAATGATATCAATACTGGATTGATAATATTTGATTTGTTGCAGGGAAGACAGAACCCTGTTAATGGACGGTAACAAGCGTAGGGTTGCACCAACAAATACCCCGAGTATGACCAATAAACTGTCAACGGAATTCCCTGCGTACAAATACGATCCTATAAACAACACAAAGGCTATCACTATGATTACTTCTAAATAGTATCTAGGGACTTGGTTAAGCGTTAAATTCTTTGCCGAAATATTGGCTTTAGTCGCATTTAATTCATTGTATTCATTTTCGAAGAAAGTAAAGCTATTGGTAATTATTAATTCTTTTATTCCCCCAAATGTTTCCAGTAATTTTTGCGTGATTGCTTTATCATTTGCTTCTCTAATTTTACCCCACCGAATCGATAGTTTTTTTGATATACGATAAAATATATAAGAACACAATAAAAACAAAAGCATTAATACAAGCGTCCCCTTTGGTTCAATAAGTAACAGAGCAATTAGAACCGATAAAATAATCGAAGTTTCTGTAATAAAATAAATCCCAGCCATCAAGAATACATTGAAATTATTTACTTCCACTTGTATTGTTTTGATGTATTCTGATGAGTTATTAGTGGTGTGGTACAAGTAGGGATAATGAATAAATTTGGAATACAACTTACTGGATACCAAAGCAACCAAACCCGCATTGATATGGTTTTGTACAAAATTTGTACCCAGCAAAAAAAGCCCTTTTAATGTATATATAATCAAGAGAAAAAGTAATGAGAATCGAATTAATTCTTCATTATTTCCCACCTCAAAAAAGACAAAAATGTTGGACAGGAGTGCGTTTTTAAATAACATATCGGGTTGTAAAATGGCAGTCAAAACAGGTAACAACATACCGATTCCAAAAACTTCAAAAAACATTCCAACTGCAATCAATAGAAAAAGTGAGAGTACTTTCTTACGGTAATTAACAGGAATAATCTTGTAAACCTTTTGAATCATAAGCAACAAAGCGTTTGATATTTCTCAATTTTCCTACACCCTGTAACCGTAATGCCCGTTTGGGTGCCCCAATTCTTGCCATTTTTGTACGCTAAATTTTGAATCCTGTTCATAGGGTAAGTTATTGTACTAAAAAAGAAAAAATAGTTGACTAGAAGCAGGTTTTCCTTAGCCAGGTCAAAGAGTTTTTTTGAAAAGTGTTTGTTCTCTTTAAAAATTCTCTCCGTATTGAACTTAAAAAAATATCCTTTGATACCCATAGTAAGGCAAGTCTCAATCTTCATAAAGTACAATGTGATTTTGATTGAAATTAAATTGCTGAGTCAGATAAAAATGTACTTTTCGCTCAATTACAGCTTCAATTTTTGTTTCCAGTTGATTAACATAGTCAGTATTTAACGAATCCCCAACAAGAAACACTTCTATGGCACCCGAATCAATCCCTTGGGCATAATCCCCAATCAAAATAATGCTTTTTACAGCACCGATTCGTTCCAAGACACCCGATACGATATCCTCTAAACCCAAATGCTTCAACACAACCTTTTGTAGTGTTTCAAATAGTGGGTGTTGGCTATTTGCTTGATATTCAATCCGATTATTGGACTTGTTTTTTTTTAAATAGCCTGCTTCAAATAAATGATTCAGTTCTTTACGTATAGCGTTGGTCGATTCGCCCATTTCAGTAGCCAATCCATTGAGGTGCCCTTTATTCGCTTGGGAAACAAAGAATTTTATCAACAAACGCAACCTTGTCTTGGATGTAATTAACTGATTGAGCATTAATTGTTATTTAGTACCAAAAGTACTTATTTTTATTTTAATTCTAACGATAAATTAAAAATTGGGACAATATTGGCTCAAAGCTGCTTGTGCTTGTGGATAACCACTGTCCCGCGATGTTAATAATAAAGGACAGGCCCCTTGGACATCACCCATACGAAGGAAAATCAACGCTTTGATGTATTCACATTTCCCATCCAAAGGATTGAGCTCATCTACCACAACATTGATTTGTTTCAAAGCATTATTTAAATCTTCCAACATATAGTAAGAAGTTGCTGCATTTTCACGATAGGAATATTCTAGAGGGTCAGCAGCAATTGCTTTTTCAAAGTAACTTACAGCTTCAGCATGGTTTCCTTGGTTAAAATAGGTCAACGCTTGATTGGAATTGGTCAATCCTTCTTCTATGTTTTGGGAACCGATAGCAATAAGTTTATATGCTTGGCGAACATTGCTGTCGCCAGAAAAAATTTCGATGGCCTTTTTTGCGCGTGCAGTTTGTAAACTATCTCCCGGAGGGAACAATTGGCTCACTCCAATCAAATAGTTTTGCCATTTGCTCTTTGTGTCGTCTTTTGTCATTAACTCAAAGGTCGCGCTAAGCCCGTCTTTGTCTTGTGTTTGTATCAACGTATTGATATAGACACTGGCATGTAAATCGTTGCTAGGTAAATTTTCAAAAGCGATTTTGGCATATTCTTTAGCCTTTTCTAGATCTCCTTTTTTCAAATAAATCTGGCTCATCAGTATTTCGCTGTACCGCAGAAAAGGATTGGCTTCTAAACTCTTTTCTAAAGCCGCTAAAGCTTTGTCATACTTCCCATAATGATTGTAATAGCGTGCTTTAATGGCTTCCATGGGGATGGTTGTTACAGTAATATTGGGTAATTGGGGCACAAAACTCTCAATTTGATTCAAGGGAACATTAAATTGATTGGAATTAAAATCACGTAAGATCGTCATTTGGGCTTTTAAGGCTTCATAGGTTGTATTCGCTATAGAAATAGAGGGAAGTATCACTAACAAGCCAAATAAAGGAATACCAAATGAAGCAATGCGCGCTTGAGACTTAGCCTTTTCAGTTTGAACGAGCAACTCTTTATTTTTTTGATAGTAAAAATTGATCAACCCCATGATCAGAGCCCAAGAGCAAAGAACCTGAGGACGTGCAATGGGGAAATTTAAGTTCGCATCTATAAAATATACTCCCAATGCAATGATCAAGATCATGGAAAAGATTTGATCCCGTTCGGGTAATTTTTTGGATTTTAAAATGATAAAAACATAATAGGCCGCAAAAAAGAAAACACCCAAATAAAGCAAAAATCCGACAATCCCAAGTTCCGCACCAATTTGAATAAAATCACTATGTGCGTGATACGGTACAACATATCCCTGAATATCAATCTTATCATAATCAATAGACTTAATCTTCCAGTTGCCAATTCCTGTTCCTATAATTGGGTTGTCTGACAAATGGGTTAAAACATCTTCATAATAGCGTAATCGTTGGTCAATGGAGTTATCTTTTATCCCCCTTGTGACGGTTGCAGCTCTAGCAAAAGCACTTGTTGTTTTCGTGTTAGAAAACACGATCTGATTCACGAAAAATGCTCCTAATAAGGGTAAAATAATATATAATGTTTGCTGTAGCTCCTTAAATTCGTTATTCCTTTTAAACAGAATAAATTTCATAACTACATACATGATGGCTGTCAGCAATATGGCAATAAATGAAGCTCTACTGGAGATCATTGTTAGGCAAAAAATAGAAGAAAAGACTAGCCCTATTAAAAAAGCCTTTACAATATTTTTATATTGAAAATTTAATAGAAATAAAACAAAAGGTATTTTAACAGCAATAGAAAAAGCGGTGATATTTCGATTGGCAGTTACCCCTTTGAGTTCTCCTCCATATACTAAGCCTGTTGACTGATACATTTCAAGGGCTTGAGTAAGTACAGAGTATACCTCAACGGTGAGGATGGCCGTCAACACAAATGAAAACAACTTATCTCTATCCTTGAATCCTTGAACAAAAATGGCCAGATACACATACATAAAAAAAGTGTTCGTATGCCGTGCCATGTTGACTAACACTTCAGTTTGATTGATTGCATAGAAATACGAAAAGCCCGCCCAAAGAAAAAAACCAAAGTAAAGGAGTGTAATGGTACTTTGTATAACCCTTGGAACAGCATGTTCAAAATCCTTGGCTTTGTAAAGTAGGTACAAAGTGGATGCTAAATTGATAAGCCCCATACCCAGCCATTGCGGTGCTATTTTATCTACGGCCTCTAGATTGGGGACAAATCCAATACAAAGGTAAAGTACTACCAATATAAATGGGATGATGTTTTTTGCTGTGTATTTTGTAGTAGCCATAAGAAAGATTTAGCCATAAAACTATTTAATTTTCTCCTTTGTTTTTTTGAAATTTGCAATGAGTTATCATCAGTTTTGTTAAATGCAGTATGTCGAATTTATTTTAATTTTTCTTGGTAGTGTCCTTGGCACACATGGCATACAAACCTATTTTATCAAAAAAAACAAAATTGATGCCATTAAAGGGCGTTCTTCACACGAAGCTACCGCCACTCGTACAGGTGGTATCACCCTGTTCCTTTCTACTTTACTCATCACTAGCTGGTTGTATTTTCATGAAAAGGAACTATTTGACTTTTCTTTATTAATACCCCTAAGTATTATGTTTTTGGTGGGGGTCTATGATGATTTTTATCAAGCGGACTTTAAAATCAAACTCTTGATGCAACTTATCGTTGCTAAAATAATTATCGATCAAGGGTTGGTGATCGATAATTATTACGGATTTTTGGGACTTCACGAAATCCCATGGCTTCTTGCACAATTAACTACTTTGTTTGTGTTTGTTGTGGTTGTGAATGCCATCAATTTTATCGACGGGATTGATGGGTTAACCATCACTGAATTTTTTAAGTTTATTTTTTTATTCGAATTTTTCTCTTCATCAACGAACCCTTTTCGCTACCTCGACACGGTTTTAATTATTTCCATCATTCCACTTTACTATTATAACTTTAGGAAAGAAAAAAAAGTGTTTTTAGGTGATGGGGGCTCCTTGTTTCTCGGAACGCTGATTTGCATCCACACCTTTTATTTATTGGGCGATGAATATATCTTTGCAAAAAATTTGATGCTCAATAAATTCATTTTCTCCATCCTTATTTTGATTTATCCTCTCATTGACTTGTTGCGAATTTTCGTTTTACGGATCAGGAAAGGAGTTTCCCCCTTTCTGCCTGACAAAAACCACCTTCACCATATTGTCCTGAAAAAGGTACACTCCCACTTTAAAACGAATCTTTCCATTCAACTCATAAATTTAATTATTTGGTTATGCGTAATTTTTACTATTTGATTGGTTTATCAATCATGATAACTTCTTACTCTTGTAATGAAAAAACCTTGGATTGTTCAGAATTGAAATACGACGGTAAAATGACAACTTTCAATGGCAAACCCTATTCAGGTAGTTGTAAAACATATTTTGCTTCGAAAAAGTTACACAGCATCCAACGATATAAAAATGGATTGGATGATGGCGAGTGGACTTTTTTATCAGAAAATGGCAACCTTCTTACAAAAGGTAAATTCAAAATGGGGAAAAGAATTGGTAAATGGGAATATTACTATAAAAATGGTACGTTAAAAAAAGACCAATTTTATGACAATGAGGGCCAAAAAGTAGGGATTTGGAAAGTATATGATTCGTTAGGAACAGTAATCAGTGGAAAAAGATTTAATTGACTTTACATTTCAGCTTTTTAATAATCAATTTTTTCTGTTCTGTTTTCTCTTTTTTGTATGATATAATTAGATTTCTACAGGCTTCACTTTTTCTATCTAACTGAATCATATTTAAAGCACGGAGAAATTCTAATTTTCCACCCTCTACTGACAACTTTAATTTTTCTAAACTATCAAGCTGCATATTTGAAAGTTCTGCCTTTTCAAGTACACTCAAAGATTGGGCAATATTTAAGTAATATGATGATTCACTGGGAAGAATACTCTTGGCTTTTTGCCACTTTTCTATTGCCTTTTCATAATTTTTTTCTTCATATAATTGCTGTGCAACTTGGTCTTCAATATTTGCCTTTTTGATAAGTTCAGCACCTTTATGAATAACCATATGAAATCTTTTTATTTCTTCATTTTCAGGAAATAATTTCAGTGCTTCTGAAGCGATATCTCTGTCTCTGTCGTCAAACGAATTAAAGGGCTTTAAATTTGAAATAATTTCAAGATGATTCGAATAGGTAATTATATTTTTTTTATCTCTTTGTTGATCAAATATTCTATTCAATTCATTAAGATCCTTCCTCGAGGCTAATGATAATTGGTAAATATTCGTGTGCCTTTCATTATTGGGAAGACCATAATATGCTTTTTTGGCGTAAAAATAAGCACTATCGTGTTTCCCTTCAGTCAAGAATATTTCTGCTAGTTTCGCTTCTGAAATAGAGAGATATGGATTTATCTTATTGCCCTCATGAAGCAATTTTTTTGCTTTTTCTATAAATCCGTAATGTCTATAGTATAATGCCTTTAATGTTACTAAAGGTATGGTTGTATAATTTATACTAGGATACGTTGAATTAAGCTTCTCAATTGTTTTTAATGGCGTCGTAAAAGGATCTCTTCCTGTTATCTTGTTGACAAATTCTATTTCTTCCTTAAAACCTTTATAAACAAAATAAGAACTAACTACGGACATAGCAGCTACAGTAATCAGAAATAGCTTTAAAAGCTTATTGTGACTAAGTTTAAAATTCTTAAAATCTGACTTACTAGATATAAATGCTAATAGCATTATTAAATTTGAAATTGCTACAGGTCTTTGGAAGGGAAAGTTTAGAGAAGAGTCCGCTATATAAGCTGTTATAGAAACAATAATTAATGGACTGACAATTTTCCAGTTATTATATCTGTCTTTATAAATAACAAGTAATTGAATTGCTACTAAGAATAGACCTATGAATAGCAAAAATCCAACTAATCCTAATTCAGTAAAAAACTGAAGAAAATCATTGTGTACATGCTTTGGGACTATATATTGTTGAATTTTGTTATAAACATACTTGTTACCAACTATTTTCCAATTACCGATGCCACAACCCAATATGGGGCTTTCAGATATTCCTTCTAAAGCTCCATTATACCAAATCAATCTTTCATTTGATGAGGAATCATTAGTTATTTTATTGGGTGATAACGTTTCAATTCTATTGAAAACATTGGTCCCATTTTGGTATAGAATCGTATGAGACAAGCCAGTAAAAATGGTTGCAAAAATTACAATAAGTAGAGTTTTAAATTGTTTTCTATAAAAAATTGCAGCGTAAACAAAAAGAGAACTTAAAACCATAATTAAGGTTAAGAGTGCGCCTCGAGAACCAGAAAGTACTAAACAAAAAACCGATATTGAATAAAATATCAGCAACAGCACTTTGATTGGTGGTTTTTTACATACTAGAAAAAGATAAATAAGGAAAGGCAAACGAAATAATATACTGAAACCTATAACATTGTGATTGGCTGTAAAACCTAAGAAATAATTTAGTCTACCAGGAGGTGCGTTAAAGTCGTATACATAGAGAAAATTCGCGAAAATTAAAACAATATCAGATGCCAACAAACAACAAAAAATGGTCGCTAATTGTCTATAATTGAAATTGGTCTGTTTAAAATGATAAATTAAATTGTACAGTAAGAGTACAGATATAAAAAAATTAAAAAAGGAAATTGTCGCTTCTACTTTATTAAATGCCCAAAGAATAGATAATAATGATAGGGTGGCTAGAGATCCAAATACAATTAATAAACGGTCTGCTTTTATCTTCTTTTGTTTTTCTTTTATGCTTCTGAAAAAAATGAAAAACGTTGAGCAAAATGTAATTATAGAAAGATAAAAAAAC
Source organism: Flavobacteriaceae bacterium (assembly GCA_049890035.1). Classification (GTDB taxonomy): domain Bacteria; phylum Bacteroidota; class Bacteroidia; order Flavobacteriales; family Flavobacteriaceae; genus UBA11891. Next base: position 12,303 of record JBMHCG010000057.1, read on the forward strand.
TGAGGAGCTTGCTTATCTACAGCTTGGAAAGAAGGGACAAATTGTACTGAAACCAGCAATATGATAAAAATAATATTCACTGGATTTAATTTTTTAATCATCCTACAAAAATAAAAAACCCCCCTATAAAAGGGGGGTTTCTTGTTTTAAAAGAGTAATAAATTAGTCCGCTAACCAAGATACTCTATCGAAATCTGTTGCAGTGTTTCCACCACCAAGAATTTCATCCTCACCAGCTCTTACGTCAGATCGAGCCTGTGAAGGATACTCATTAGTAGCTGTGATTTTATCAGTCTCAGTACTAATAGTAAGATTTTTTCTATAAGTATTATCGAGTTCGGTAACAGTTACACCTGTTCCAGCTACTGTAGTCTCACGAAGACCTGTTCCAGCAGTTGCACCAATTTGACCTGTCTCACCCAACGAAGCACCCAAAGTAGTAGACTCAATTGTTAAAACAATTGCATTACCCTTAGCTCCGTTATCGGTAGCAGTTGGAGTAGCTGGGTCACCCTCGTATCCATTATAGATTTCATAACCGAAATTAGATAGTGCCCAAGAAGCAACACCTGAACCACCTACTGTTAGTTTTTTACCAATTTGAGAAGTTCCCGTATCCTTGGCTCTAAACATGATTGTATCAGTAGTAGGAGAAGAAACTACCCATTGAGTAAGGTTTGCATCTGAATTAGCAGTATTCCATGCGTTAATCATAGCATCTACAAAGTCAGAAGCAGTGGTATAAGCACCAGAAACTTCAGCAGCTTTGTCGCCTGCCATTGTTAGTGTAATTACATCAGAAGCAGTAAGTGTAAATGCTGTAGGAGTAATAGTAGTTGCAGCAGTTACAGAGTTTTCCATAGAATTATCGTTAACACCAAAGCGAATTGTTACTGTTGGTGAAGCATTAGCAGTTGCACCCAATGTAACTCCTGCTGCAGTAGCTTTGGTAGTAACTGCCGTAGCTAAAATTGCAGATACATTTACAGCATCGTTGGCTGATGATAGATCAATTCCTGTTGTACCGTCAAGATCGGCAGCATTAGTAGTTATGTTAATAACATCCGATGCGTCTCCTATACCAGTTAAAATGTAAGCTCTTTTCGCTGCAATAGCTGGCTTAGTTGTAGTAGCGTTACTAGCATCTTTGTGAAGAACAACAATTTGTTGTGGCTGTGAAGCAAAAGTTGGAACACCACCAGAAACGGCAGTAGTTACAAATGTATGATCATTTGTTTCAACAGATGAACCCTCAGGGTCAAATGTCTCTACAGTGTCAAAGTAAACATAAGCCACTGCTTTCGCATCACCATCCATTTTTTTAGCTAATGCTTTTGCAGTTTTCATACCGGCAGTTTCAGAGTAAGACCCTTCATCACCTGCTTTACCTGCGGCTTTAGTGTCATCTGAATCAGTAGCTCTTGTAGCAGTAAGATCATTATTGAAAATTTTCATGCTGCGACCAGTAGTTGTATCACCAAGCGTAGTCATACCAGAAATGTCGATAGAAGTCATATCATCGTTTCCAGTAATTTCAAGAACTTTAACTTTTTTAGAAGAAATTACTACTGAACCTAAAGAAGCATTGTTTTTAACAATGTACGTCCCATCTACTTTTGTATCAGTATCCTCAGTAGTATCTACAGTTTCAGTTGAAATATCAAGTGTTTCTAGGTCGTTATTGTTTTCAACAGTAACACCTGAAGCTTTAGAACCTGCAGTGTTTACAGCTACAAGATCAGAGTTATTACTGATTGTAATGTGGCCTGAAACATCAGCAGTTGTATGAGCCTCCTCCAAAGAACTGTTGTTATTAAGCGTAACGGAATCAATTTTACCTTTCAACTTAACGATTCGGATGTTAGAATTTCCATCAAAAGATACAGCTGGACCTTCTTTGTCCGTAGCATCATCTGGATCTGTAATACCAGTGATTTCAAACTCTTCAAGATCAGTAGCAGAAGCAGTTGCTACAGACATCGCTTTATCAGCTTTGAATTTAACAACACCCGCTTGTAATGTAAAAGGACCTTCAAATCCATTAACTATAACCTCTTCAACATTTTTGAAAGTCATAGCACCATCTTTAATCTTAGTGATCTCAATTTTAGAAGGACCTTCAAGAGTAAGTGTAAGGTTTGATTGAGCTCCAGTAGCGTCAACATCATCCAAAGCAGCAATACCGATAGTACCCCCCTCGTCTACACCTAGTTCCAAGGAAGTTCCATAACGCTTAAGTGTATTGATGTCAATGCTAGTTGCCTTTGTGAAGCTAATTTTATTGTTAACAGCAGGACCATTTACACGACCAGCACCTGTACCACCAGATACTTCCGCAACACTTCCAGTTGTGAAAGAGGTTACCGTTTCAAGTAAGGGCATATTTACACCTGTAACTTTCGAATTGTAGTTGCTACCTAGTTTAACGTTCTTAGCAGAGGTTAAAGCAGCAAAAGAATAAGATCCAGCTTGAGCAACTTCTAAATCTGCTGTGGCAGAGATATTGTCGAAGTTAACTGGAGAAACCGTTGAAGACTTTGCTAAGTAAGCAAACTCACCAACTACGATTCCAACAGCATCAAGAGCTTCTTGTACTTTGTCAATGTCCATAGTAGTGTCAACGACAAATACTACGTTACCATTAACAATAGACAATTTAGAGCCCAAGGCTACTGCAAAATCCAATGTCCCTTTAGAATCAACAATGACATCTTGTGAATACACATTGTTTGACTCCAAGATGTCAGTAACATCAGAAGAAACACCATCTAAATCAGACTGTACTTGAGCAAGATCTTCGCCAGAAGCAACATCTTGCACAGCTTGGTCGATTGCCTCTACTTCTTCCAAAACAGAAGCCAGATCAGATTGAAGTGCACTATTGGCAGAAGCAACCTCTCCAATAGAACCTTGTAGGTTTGTAATTAAACCTTTCAAGGCAGTGACCTCACCCTGAACACCAGCCAAACCATCAACAGTTGATTTCAACTGCGTGATCTGCGTATTCAAGGCGTCGAATTGATCGTCGTAATTCTGACAGCCCACCAATACAGCAGAAGCAGCCAAAATACTTAATAAACCTTTTTTCATTTGATAAAAAAATTAATAATTAAAATTTGTTTTTGTGAGGCTCGTTCGGCAGTAACTCTCGCAGGGCACTATAAGATTATAGCTTGGTACGGATGTGCTGCCTAGAAAACAATCACGTGCACATGTATACAAATAGCATGCCAAACTAAAATTTCTGTTAAAAAATCTTGTAGTATCTTGAAAAAAAATCATCATGCTTTACAGATATTATATTTTGCTATTGGTGTACGTCACCATGCTAGGCTGTGAAAGTCCATCAATGGATGTTGTGCGTCATGCCCAGCAAATCCATCAAAACGTCATTACGCTGGATACACACGACGACATCAATGTTGGATTCTTTACCGACAGCCTCAATTATTTACAAGATACCGATACCCAAGTCAATATCCCCAAGATGCAGGCAGGAGGATTGGATGTTACCTGGCTGATAGTATACACAGGGCAGGATAGCTTGAATGCCTCTGGATATAAAAAAGCAGCCGAAAACGCCCAAGCCAAGTTTGACGCCATTCACCGATTAACCGAAAGCTATGCCCCGGACCAAATTGAATTGGCCCTCACGGCTGCGGATGTGCACCGCATTTGGAAAGCGGGCAAGAAAGTAGCCATGATCGGGGTGGAAAACGCTTATCCTTTGGGCTTGGACACCGCCAATGTAAAAAAATTCTACGATCAAGGAGCGCGTTATATGTCCTTGGCCCACAACGGGCACAGCCAGTTTTCGGACTCCAATACAGGGGAGTATGATTCGATTTACCAGCACCAGGGGATCAGCGAATTGGGCAAACAGGTGATTGAAAAAATGAATTATTATGGCATCATGGTTGATTTGTCCCATCCGTCAAAAGAAGCCATCCGACAAACCATTGCCCATTCCAAAGCTCCTGTCATTGCATCCCATTCCTCGGCTCGTGCGCTTTGCGATCATCCACGCAATCTGGACGACGAACAATTGGAGTGGATCAAAAAAAACGGTGGGGTTGTACAAACAGTGGCTTTTAGTGCCTATCTCAATACCGAAAAACACCAAGCCTATGCCGCGGCTAAAGATTCTGTTTTACGAGCTTTGGGGGCGCAAAAGGGGTTTGCTGTATTGGGTCGTCGTCAAGTGCGGGCCTTACCCTTTGACAGTTTACAAGCCTACATCAAGGGATACAAACAACTTCAAAAAGAGGCCCAACCCCAGTTGGAAGTTCTAAAAAAATCAGTACCACCCGTAGGCGTGGGCGATTTTGTCGATCACATTGACTATCTAGTTGAAAAAATGGGTATCGACCATGTTGGCATCAGTTCCGACTTTGACGGGGGGGGTGGTATTGACGGATGGCAAGATGCTAGTGAAACCTTTAATGTAACCCTGGAACTAGTGAAACGAGGTTACTCAGAAGAGGCGATCAGCCAGTTGTGGAGTGGGAATTTACTCCGGGTGCTGGAAGAAGTGCGACGAGTAGCACTGCAACTCCAAAAAAAGGAATAGACTGCTGCCTGGCATTTGTGGTTCTATCTATGCTGCGTTTGCAACAAAACCAACCTTATTTCAATCGGTACGTGAGGACTTCTAAGAGTTTTCGAATGCCTTGCCGAACCGCTTCAGTGGAAGTTGTGTGTTGGTTGACCATAATGGAAAAGGCATACCAATTGTCTTTTTTGTCAACAATAAAGCCGGAAAGGTTGTGGTTGTTTCGGAGCGTTCCTGTTTTGGCAAAGATTCGGGGCAATTGACTACTTGAATAAGAGCGCTTGATTGTCCCTGATACCCCCGCTTGTGGAAAAAAACGTATGATTTTATCGGGGCCCCATTCCGAGTAAAGCTGCTGCAATACCCAAATCAAATTACGCGGTGTTACCAAATTGTAGCGCGACAAACCCGAGCCGTCAACCCACACCCAGGGGTCGGGGGCTGCTTCCCATTCTTGCTTCATTAGAGCAAGGGTCGCAGCGGATGAAAAATACCCCAAGCGTTCATGTCCTACCATCAACAATAGATTTTCGGAAATCAAATTGTCACTGTTTTGGAGTACGGCCTTGTAGAGGCGTTCTTCTTCTTTTACTGCTTTCAACACCTGGGGGTTGGATAGCGGGATGGTGTCGGTTTTAATAGCTTTCTGCAATAGTTTTTCCATTAACTGAACCGAACGAGCCTCACTGGGAACAAAAGGGGTATATAGCGTATCGGTGGGTTCAAACTTATACGGGTTGACAGAAAATACATTCCGATCAAAGTCACGAGTGACAGCTGCTGTTTGTGATGTATTGGATGTGAGTGATCCCAGCAGGGGAGTGACCGTTATAGATTGAGCAACCGGATCGGGATACATCTGGATGACATTCCCATGAACGGGAAATACGGAAGGAACGGCTGAAAAATAATAGGCAGCATCGTCCCAAGACCAACCCGGTCCGAGTCGATTCAAAGGAGATTCGTCACTGATATGATAACAGAGTTCCTCTTGTTCTTGGAGAAAAGAATCCAACTGCCTGTCGGAATGAAAAGGATGTTTGAACAAAGGATAGCCTGTTGCTTGAAAATGCAGTGTTTGTAGACTGTCTTTTTGGTAGAAGAGTAAAGGGAGTGTATCAAAGGTCTGAGCGGCAGCCAAAGCGGTTAGTAGTTTGGTATTGGAAGCTGGGGTGAAATATCGATTTGCTTGCCAATTGGCTAATGGTTTCTGAGTTTCCAACGCAATCAACTGAACACCTACTTGCGCTTGGTTAAAGGCCGTAATTTGTTTTAGTGTTTTTTGAAGTTTTCTCTGGCGGGTCTTTTGAGCCAGTAGTTGTCCAGCAATTAATAAAAAAAGAAGCCCAAGCAGTTTTTGTTTGCACATGCGTAAAGCTACTAAAACGATTCGACTCGTGTTCAGAGTCAGATCACTAGTTTGGAAGGGAAGCTTTCCAGCTTGGAAACAGCCGTAAACGAACTGCCTTCTTCTTCTGACATTGGCAGCAGTATCAGCGACGGGCTCTCCGACTTGCAAGCACAAATCGATGCCCTCCAAACGCAACTTGATACGGTTGCTTCGGAAGAAGATTTGAATTCCATCAATTCCAACTTGGATGAAGTGAACCAAGATTTGGAAGAATTGTTGCAATCCAGCAATGTGTTTTCTGGTAACATCACCATCAGCTCCGATGCTACGCTTGAATTTGCCGAAGCTCTGGGGAATAAGCTGGCCATTGTAAACGGCGATGTAAAAATCACCATCCAAGCCGACATGGACAATGCCCGTGTCTAAGCCGTTGCCAACAAGATGAAGACCATTACAGGAAACCTCAGTGTTCGTGCCGCTGCTGCAACGGTCAAGCCCATTAGTTTTGACTCCCTCGTCGGGGTTTCCAATCTAATGATTGTCCAATCCGATTACTACAAATTCCCTATGTTGGCTAGTGCCGATGAAATTACATTGGGTGAAAACTTTGAGAGTCGTATCGAAGGGATGATCAATTTTGATAAACTGGCGCAAGTCAAATCCTTCCAAAAAGCAACCATAGACGAAAACTTTGCGGTCTCCAGTGCAGAGCTTAACACCATTAGTTTTCGAGATATGACGACGCTAAAACTAGGAAGTTTACCATACTACAGTAACGCCAAACTTACCATCCTCGGAGACGAAGGCTTTGATTTGGATTTGGGTGCTTTAAAAACAGTCAATTCTACCGGACAAAACCAAGCCTATACATTAACCATTACCGGGGCTTCTGAATTGAATAACGAAGGGATTGTTCTTGGAACTGTCGTTCTTAAGGATGTCGCCACTGTTAATCTCGCTGCCTTTACCGGTAGTGTCTCCATCACCCTTGGAACAGGGGGGGTATTGACTCAGTTGAGTAGAAACGCTGCAGCTCCACACGATCAGGATGACTCTACTTCTGTAACAAACATTGGTGCAGAGGCAGCCAGTAATACAGCAGCTACCGTTGACCGTAAGGGCTGGTTATAGTACATCCCGTTAGGGACCCGCTGTTCCCTAGTTCCTGGCGCCCCGTTATCAATAAAGCAAAAGGAACGCTCCCACAGCGATCCACCCACCCAAATCGATGTTTTCCATACATGGCACAAGGCGGGTGGGTTTTTTTATAACACTATCATTTATTTTAAATATTGTAACTTCTATGCAATTTGCAGCAAACGCTCGTTTCCTTGCCCCAATCGAACCGCTAGTGCCTGCCAAAGATGCTCATAATCGTCCCCTTCCCTTTGCTCCGGAAGAATGCCAGCCGGAAATACGGGCCTATGTGTCCAATTTTATTGCCCAAGCTCCTTTTCGAAAAAAAAAGGGCGGGCAATTGGGGCTCCAAGTTTCTTCCATTCGCAACTATCACAATTTTCTTCAACACTACTGTGAATTTGAATCCGAATGGGCTCCCGGTCAAAATCTTCTGTTTCAAGATCTCAACGCACCCTGTGTCGATGGTTTTATTCGCTGGTTGTTGGAGAAAAAACAATTCAGCACCAACCATGCAGGACGACTGATCGCCACTTTCAAAACGCTGGCTTTGGATGCCAAACGCAATGGGCTCAAAGTACATCCCGCCATTCGTTCGGTGTCTGGGTTTTCGCAAAACAGTCAAGAAAGGCTTATCAATATCCTGACCTTCGATGACTTAGAAAAAATAAAACAAGTGACCCTACCCAAACATCTGGACAATGCCCGTCGGTGGATGGTGATTGGGTTTTGGCTGGGACAACGTGTATCGGACTTGCTTACGCTGGAACCCTATCAACTTAGAGAAACACCAAACGGCGGATTGTATGTTGATATTCACCAGCAAAAAACCGACAAAAAAGTAACGGTAGGGGTCATCGACCCAACGGCACTCAATATGTTACGGAACCATTTTCCTAGAAAACTCTATGCACCTCGTTTTAATAAATACCTGAAATTGGTTCTCAAAGAAGCAGGGATTCATCAAATGGTTAAAGGCTACAAATTCAATCCTACCACCAAAAGGAAAGAAATGGGGCTTTTCCCCAAATATTCTGTCATCGCTTCACACGATTTAAGACGTTCATTTGCTACCAATTTTTTTGGAAAAATCCCGACACCTATTTTGATGAATATGACCGGTCACAGTCGTGAATCCACCTTTATGAGTTACATTGGGCGCGATCCGAATCGCGATGCTGTCGCCGATCGATTTATGGAAGCTGTACGACGCTTGGATGACCAATTCAATGCTGTTTAATATATTTGTTTTATATTTAAACAAAATATAGTGCTATGAACGAATTGAGAGATAGAACTTTTGCTAGTATTCTCGAGTTAGACACCAAATCTAAGATTGAAATTTATCGTATTCTTAAGCGCCATGCCGAAAACGAGCAAAGTATCGAATGGTATGATCAAGTACTAACGCGTTTAAAAAACAATCAGGGTTTGGTCTCGGCTTAAAGCACAAAACGCTGTCCTTTTTTAGCCACTGAAAACCCCAGTGATTCCACCCTCTTGCGCTCGGCACCATCCTCCCTGAGCAAAGGATTTGTGTGATTCAAATGAATGAAATAGACTTTTTTTCGGGTCTTTTTATCCAAATTTTTGAACCGTTCAATACTTTCCACCACAAAAGGGTGGGGAATCTCCGCCATCGATCGATTGGGCAGCTCTTTTTCGTCAAAGAAGGTTGCATCCAAAAAAGCGTAATCTACTTTTTCCAACCACTGCTCGATGGGTGTTTCCCAACGCTCCCATTTATCTATATCGGGTAAATACAAGGCTGATTTTTGGGGGCCTTGAATCCAGTACGCGACTGTTTCCGAATACTCATCCCGATGGGGAACGCGAATGGGAGTCACGCGCAAAGCAGTTGATAGGACAACTTCTCTTTGGTCTTCAAGGGCTTGTAATTGGATGTTTTGAAGGCTGATCAGTTGTTCCCAAGGTGCATTTAACCTTAAAAATTGTTGCATCCTAGGCATGGCATATACTTTGGTGTTGTGTGTATTCCAAGCCTCTCGACCCAAATGGAGCAAGCCTGTGTAATGCCCCATGTGGGCATGCGTAAGAAAAACTCCTTTTATGTTTTTTGACCCTGGTGGGAGCTGTTGCCATTGATCGGGAATATCCATGCTGATGTCAAACAGATACACTTCTTCGGAGTCTGCTAAGAGCAGTGCCAAACTACTCCCCTTTCGTTCTTCCTTTTCCAAAAGACTCAAGCCGATACAGCATTTTTTTTGACAACCCAACTGGGGCGCACCAGCATCTTGTACGGTTCCCAAAACAATTAATTCGACCGCAGGGATTTGAGCAAATAATACCTTGGTTACAAGAAGACAAAAGCCTAAAAACCAATTTCGCATACCGGATATTGTTGTAATTTTGCCAACAAGGTACGTAATTATGTATTTGAACGACACCGAAGAGATCCTTGCCATCATTGTATGCATTGCCATTGTTGTAGGATTTGTTGTCAAAACGATTCAAGACATAAAAAACACCGTAACTGAGGAAAAAGCCAAGTTCAACCAACAAAAGGAAGATGAAGAAAAAGTACGTGAACTAATCGATTTTATTGACCAACGTACGGCCTTGATTAAAAACATTCACAACCTTCAAAAGAAAAAAGAAAATCCCAATGCCGAAAAAACTTCAGGCGAATGACAGCCTTCAAGATTTACTCCAAGAACTGAACAACCGTTTGAATGAAGGACACTATAACGATTCGGTTCACAAAATCAAATTATTGACCGCCAAAGAAGTAGTGGAGCGTATCCTAGAAGAAAGTTCTTAAGGTATGCGTTGATAGACTCGTATGTAATCGATCTGAAATTGTTGCGGGAATATGTCCTCATTTGTTACACTGCCCCCAAAGTTCCCCCCCACAGCAGCATTTAATAGCAGATAGAATGGTTTATCAAAGGGCCAATAATCAGGATTGTTTGTTCCGGGAGCATAGGTATATTGAAGTTTCCCGTCCACAAAAAAATCAATGGCTTCACTAGACCATTCGATTCCATATACATGAAACGCATCTTCCAAATTAGACACCAAAACCTTTTTCGTATTGATCGTCGCACCGGAGCTGCTGGTGGTATGTAGAGAGTGATGAACAATACCTGGCATGCGGCCAACAAATTCCATGATATCAATTTCGCCACAGGCTGGCCATGAGTTGGTATCTATATCATTACCCAACATCCAGAAGGCAGGCCAAAGACCATCTCCTTGTGGTAGTTTGATACGGGCTTCAATTTTTCCATACTGAAACTCCTTTTTGGCTTTGGTGGTGATTCGGGTAGAAGTATAAAAATTCCCTTTCTCTATCCGGATGGTCAGTAGTCCGTCTGCTACTGTATGGTTCTTATCCGTATAGCGCTGGAGTTCTTGATTTCCCCAACCACAGATACCGTAGTCACAGCCGTCCCCCAATTCAAAGTTCCAATCGTCCAAATTCAAGGCATCGCCTTCAAAATCATCTTCCCATACCAACGTAAAAGGTATATTTGGATCCGCTGAAATAGGGACGGTTGGTACTGCGTCCACAACTTCTGTGCTGTATTGAGGCGTTACAGTATCTTCTTCATCTCCACATTGCATCGTTCCGATTGCCAGAACCCACAAAAACACCCAATTTTTCATTCCGATCAAAATTTATCAAATATATCAATCTCTCTTTTTCTACGAACAAAAACTAATGTTATCTTGGGGGACTAACTCTTATTAGAATCAATTGGACGTTTTATTACCTCATGATGGGGCCAGTATGGTTTCAATGGGCCGCGGAGCACTAGGCATGGCATTGCTGGTAGGACTGGCTTATTTACTTTCTACAGATCGAAAAAACATACCTTGGAAGACAGTGGGTTTGGGTCTCTTCGCACAATTTCTTATTGCTTTGGGTGTTTTGAAAGTGGCCTTTTTAAAAGAAGTTTTTGAAGGCTTGGGAAGTTTCTTTATCCGAATATTAGAATATACCCAAACCGGTGCGCAAATGTTATTGGGGAACTTTGCCAATGTCGAACAATACGGTTTCATTTTTGTGTTTCAAGCCCTACCAGTTATTATTTTCTTTTCTGCACTCACCTCAGTTTTGTATTATTTTGGGATCATCCAGAAGGTCGTAAAAGGACTGGCTTGGGGATTGACTCGCTTACTAAAAATATCGGGCACGGAAAGTTTGGCCGTTGCAGCTAATATATTCATGGGCCAGACTGAAGCACCTTTGTTAATCAAGGCGTACCTCAAACGCATGACTCGTTCGGAATTATTCCTGGTCATGGTTGGTGGCATGGCTACCGTGGCAGGAAGTGTATTGGGGGCCTACATTAGTTTTTTAGGGGGGTCGGATCCGGAGCAACAATTGTATTTTGCACAAAACCTACTGGCCGCTTCAGTTATGGCGGCACCCGGAGCTGTTGTCATCGCAAAAATTATCTACCCTCAAACCGAACCCATTTCCAGTGAAATTCATATCCCGCGAGAAGAAATCGGAAGTAATTTTTTAACAGCCATATCCAACGGTACTTCCGAAGGTGTTCGAATGGCGGTCAATGTTGCTGCTATGCTACTGGTTTTTATTTCACTGATCGCTCTGGTCAACGGTGTTTTAGGAGCCGTTGGGGGTTGGGTTGGACTGAACGATTGGATTGCTGCTCACACAGTCTATGATTCCCTCTCGGTAGAATTTGTCTTAGGACATTTGTTTGCTCCCCTCATGTGGTTATTGGGTGTCGCTTATGAAGATATGACCTTGATCGGGCAACTAATTGGAATCAAATTGGTCGCCAGTGAATTTGTTGCTTATACTCAACTGGCGGAACTACAAAACATGAGTAGTCTCCTCCACTTTCAATATCAAAAGTCCATTGTTATGGCAACCTACATGCTTTGTGGTTTTGCGAATTTTGCCTCCATTGGCATTCAAATCGGCGGAATCGGCATCATCGCTCCCAGTAAGAGACAACTCCTTACCGAATTGGGATTGCGCGCCATGTTAGGAGGGACCCTCGTGTCGCTACTTTCGGCAACCATGGCTGGAATGATTTTGGGTTGATCCGTTTATTCTTGTTTTCGCAGTTTTTTCCAAGCAAACCATAAGCCTACAAATGAAACAAGGGCTAAACCACTTACCTTAATGCCAGTTCCCATTTGCCCATACAAAAAATATCCTGTCGCAAAGAGAAGGCAATAAATACTCAGGGAACCCAAAAGCATGCATACAATACCCATAGGCACGTTCCACCCTTTCTGTATAGATGAAAGGTTTTGCTTGTTTGCCTTGGCTTTCTGATAGACAGCTCGCCAACCCGGTCCCCCAGGATGTATTTTTTCAACAAACGAAATTAAAACCGTATCTGACTCCGGTGGCGTAACAAGAGTAACAACAATCCAACTCAGTGTGGTTATTCCCACTCCAAAAACTAGCTGTGTCGTTGCGTCGAAGGCAGTTCCTCCCAGAGCTGGATGAATCAATTCCAAATACAGGGCAATCAAAAAAGAAACCACCATTGCTGTAATTTCACTGTAAATGTTTATCCGCCACCAGAACCAACGCAAAATAAACAAAAGGCCCGTTCCTGCCCCAATCTGCAACAAGATGCTAAAGGCCTGAAGGGCATTTTGCAATGCCAATGCCAACAAACCCGCCAGTACCATCAGTATAACAGTTGTTACTCTTCCAATTGCCACTAATTTTTTTTCGCTCGCTTGAGGATCAACAAATCGGCGATAAAAATCATGAACAACATAGGAAGAGCCCCAATTCAGATGCGAAGAAAGTGTAGACATGAATGCGGCGATCAGAGAAGCTAATAACAACCCTAACAAACCCGGTGGTAAAAAGCTCATCATGGCTGGATAAGCTAAATCATGACCAATAACCGAAGGGTCTAAATTAGGGAAAGCCGTTTGTATGGAATCCAAAGTTGGGAAAATGATGACAGAGGCCAAAGCGACCAATATCCATGGCCAAGGACGGACAGCGTAATGCATAAAATTAAATAATAACGTTGCCCAAATAGCATTCTTTTCATCTTTGGCTGATAGCATTCGTTGGGCGACATAGCCACCGCCACCGGGTTCGGCACCTGGATACCAAACACTCCACCACTGCAATGCAATCGGAATGATAAATAAAGTGACAAATATTTCCGTGTCTGATAGGGGTGGAATAAGATCAAGTTTAGGCACTACTTGAGGGTGTGCAACCAGCGCTTTCAACCCCCCTATTTGGGGTAAATCAATTACTACAATCGCCGCTCCTATTGTAGCTGTCATCGCTAAAAGAAATTGAAAAAAATCGGTGATAATAACACCTCGCAAACCGCCCAATGATGAATAGACAACGGTTACAGTAGCTGCAACAAAAAGGGTTTGCAGGGGAGAAAAACCCAATAGCACTCCTCCTATTTTGATCCCTGCCAAACAAACAGTCGCCATGATCATCACATTGAAAAAGACACCCAAATACAGGGCTCGAAACCCCCGTAAAAAAGCAGCTCCTTTTCCACTGTAACGCAATTCATAAAATTCTAAATCTGTCAATACTTCCGATCGGCGCCAGAGTTTGGCATAAACAAAAACGGTCAACATACCGGTCAGTAAAAAAGCCCACCAGACCCAATTGCCCGACACGCCATTGGTTCGTACGATATCGGTTACCAAATTGGGGGTGTCGGCTGAAAAAGTGGTAGCCACCATTGAAATGCCCAACAACCACCATGGCATGTTACGCCCCGAAAGAAAAAAATCATTCACGCTCTGTCCAGCAGAACGTGCTGTCCATAAGCCAATGGCCAATGAAATAATAAAAAAAGCAGCTATTATGCCCCAATCTAGTGTAGTTAACAACATTTCAACTTGGTTTTATTTTCTTAAATATAGCACAAAATCCTCGCCACTGACTTCATTCCTTCTGAAAATGAATACTTTTGAGTATGCAGGTTTTTCGATGGGGTTTATGGCTTTTAACTATATGGAGTTGTTTTTATGTTACAAAACTCCACGCGCAATGGGAAGGCAACAAGCCCCCCAACAAACTACTTTTCCCAAAAGAACCGACAGCTGAAAAGAAAAGTCTGCTGTTGCCCGAACCCCAAAACAACTTTTTAAAAAGTCCCAATACCAGTCTATTGGAAATGAAGCAGCCCATGCTGGACTTGACTCAAAAAGAAAAGTTTATTGATCCTAAAACACACTATTTGGCGCGTCTCAATCGCTCGCTTTCCAATTCGACTGGAGAGGATAAGAAACTACCTGAAAACTATCAAATTGATCAATATCTTGGTGACTTTCGCAGTTCGGATAAAATCATGCAAGTCGTGGTTCGAGATCATGAATATCCTGACGGTGACCGAATAAAGATTCTTGTTAATGATCAAGAAGTCATTTCAAATTTATTGTTGATTGAACAGTTTCGAGGGATTCAACTTCCTTTGGTAGAGGGATTCAATAAAATTGATTTTGTAGCTCTAAATCAAGGGGATTCTGGACCCAATACAGCTGAAGTTCAAATATATAACAGCCAAGGCCAATTGGAGGCTGCCAACCGATGGAACTTAGCGACAGGGGTCAAAGCAACCTACGTAATCATTAAAGAATAAGCATCTGATGGCGCTCGCTGGTTTCGAACGGTTCCTCCAATATAGCATACAATCACTGGAGTGGGTTATGCTGATTCTCATTATCGGTGGTGGATGCTATCTTTTGTTTCATTCCAAAGGAGTGCCTTTGTTTCGTATAAAAGAAGCCCTTGAACTTCTTTTCCGCAAAGAAACAGGCCCAGGAATATCACGTTTTCAAGCCCTGAGTGCTGTGCTAGCAGCAACTGTTGGCTTGGGTAATATATCTGGGGTCGCCATTGCCATACATATGGGTGGGCCAGGGGTTTTGGTTTGGATGTGGATCACTGCCGTCATCGGAAGTATCATCAAGTTTTACTCCTGTTCCTTGGCGGTTCAAATGCGCGCTGTCGATTCCAATAAACAACCCTTGGGAGGACCGATGTACTATATGGAAATGGGTGTCCCACGCTGGGGCAAACCGATGGCAATTTGGTTTTCCATTGCGGGTCTGTTTGGTGTGCTTCCTGCCTTTACTGCCAATCAGCTGACTCAAACTCTCGTCGATGTAGTGAATCCTAGTCAGTACATTCCCCTGGGTATTTGGAATTGGAAACTCATTATCGGAATCGTTTTGTGCTTGCTTACCAGCTGGGTTATTTTTGGTGGGCTTAAAAAAATTGTGCGGGTTACTTCAGGATTGGTTCCGGTTATGGTAATGCTATACCTTTCTATGGGCATCTTTATTCTTGTCAATAATGCCGAAACCATTCTCCCCTCATTGCAACAAATATTTGAACAGGCACTGGGATTGCAAACAGCCGTATCCGGTAGCTTTTGGGGGCTGGTTCTACTGGGTGTTCGAAGAGCCGTATTTTCAAATGAAAGTGGGGTCGGTAACGCCCCCATGTATCATGGACAATCCCAAAGCAAAATGGGAACCAACGAAGGACTCACCGCCATGTTAGGCCCTTTGCTCGACACCGGTTTGGTTTGCACCATCACCGGTCTAATTGTTGTCATTAGCGGGGCCTATTCCAATCCTGATCTCAATGGCATAGTTCTAACTCTTGAAGCTTTTCGCCGTCTTTTCTTTGGTATTGGAGACGAATTGTTGTTGTTGATGGTCTTGGTCTTTGGTGTTTCCACGCTCTTTACTTATTCCTATTATGGCGTGAAGTGCTTTGGCTATTTGACAAGAAAGACTTGGGGTCCGTATTACAATTATTTCTATCTGGCCAGTATCATTTTCTCTGCCCTGGTTACAGTAGAAGTTGTAATCGGTATTATTGATCTCTCTTTTGCATTGATGTGTATTCCCAACATGGTGGCCCTATTGTATTTATCCAACGCGGTCAAAAGTGAAATGAGAAATCGAAAGTGGATATAAAAAAGCGCGGTTGCCCCGCGCTTTAATGATCTACTGTTGACCTATGGGTGGGGGTCCGTCGGGTAACAACCCTTTGTACACATAAGTGCCTTTGCGTTCTTTAAATTCAGCTTTTACAGCCGTTCGCAATGATGGGTTTTTAAACAAATCAATCATTGTCATACCCAAGGCTTTCGCAGCATAGAGCATGCCTTTGTGCCCAATTGACATGCCGCCACAGGCCACTACGGCCCACGAGTGCCAGGGCGTACCTTTGGGTGCTGTAGCTACCCCCAAACGTACCACTGGAACGATAAAACTAACATCGCCCACATCTGTGGATCCCCCCCCTGGGTGTTCAAGTGTTTCTCTCAATGGCTTTACCGTTCCATCAATTCCTATTTGCGGCTTGCCCGTAGCTTCCTGAATTTTATAGGCAAAAGCTGTTTCTTCTTCTGTATAGGCAATATCCCCTAAAGTTTCTAAATTCTTTTGTACGGCAGCACCCCCAGCTCGGTTGGGCAGAATTTCATGTATCCCTGAAATAAGTGATATTTTATAATCGACATTGGCAAGAATAGCAGCCCCTTCGGCCATGGCTTGAACCCGTTCATAGACTTCTTGCATGCCTTCCCTTTTTGTATCACGTACACGCACCCAAATACGAGAATAGTCAGGCACCACGTTGACTACCTGTCCCCCATCTTGAATGTGGTAGTGAATGCGAACGGTGGGTTTGATGTGTTCGCGGTACATATTGATCCCGTGTGTATACAACTCTAGGGCATCGGAAGCACTACGCCCATTCCATGGATCGGCTGAAGCATGGGCTGTTTGTCCAAAAAACTCTACTTTAAAATCCACCAATGCAAGAGAGCTTTGTACATCAGCTTCTATATTGTCTGCGGGATGCCAGTCCAAGCAAATATCTAAGTCATCGAATAAGCCCGCACGGGCCATCCACAGTTTGCCAAAAAATTTCTCTTCTGCGGGTGTTCCAAAAAACTTTACGGTCCCTTTGATTTTACCCTGCTCAATCAGTCTTTTCACGGCCACGGCAGCACCCAAACTAGCCGTTCCAAATAAATTATGTCCGCATCCGTGTCCAGCTGCACCGGCTTGAAGCGGTTCTTTGTTGGGGGTTGCTTTTTGTGAAATCCCTGGAAGAGCGTCAAATTCTCCTAGAATTCCAATAACGGGTTTGCCAGAACCATAACTGGCTACAAAAGCTGTTGGTGTATCTGCAACCCCAACAGTAACATCAAAACCCTGTGCTCGTGCATAGGCGATTAGGGTTTCAGAAGACACTTTTTCTTGGAAAGCAATTTCTGCGGCTGCCCAAATTTTGTCGCTCACATCAATCAAAGCCGCTTGTTCTTGATCAATTTGTGCGATGAGTTGCTGTTTTAATTTTTGTGTGTTTTGTCCCCACGTTATTCCAGAAACAGTGAGGAATAAAACAAATACGCTTAATTTTTTCATTTTCTGATTTTTTGAAGTCAAGGACTGCCAAAGAGGAACTACTATCGGTGTTTTAATAGCAGGGTCAGTAAAAGAAAGAAACTGCCACCCATCAAATAAGGGGTGTCAATAAAATTCAATTTGTCGTACATGATACCCACAACCGTAAAACATAAAATAGCTACTAGCCCCAGTACTATTCGCAAGCCCATTTTCCAGTTCATTGACTAAATATATAAAAAGGAAAAAGGAAATCGGTACATTTAAAGCATGATTCGCTTCTATTTCATTGGGGTTTCCATACTCTTTTGGGCCATTGTCGCCAACGGGCTTGCCATTTGGCTTGGAATTAAAACATGGTATGAGTTTTTGGAATTCATCGTTGAAAAAAGAGGGCATGAATTAAATCTAATGCCCTGGGACTGGGTGTGGCTCTTTTTGGGTTATCCTTTAACCCTGGGAGCCAGTGCGGGTCTCGGGGATTGGATCTATAAACAAATCCATTTGCAATGACTAGTACGGTTACCTATCTGGGCGATTTGCGTACCGAATGTACACATCTATCGTCACAAACTAAAATGAATACAGACGCCCCGGTTGACAACCAAGGAAAAGGACAAGCCTTTTCCCCAACAGACCAAGTGGCAACTGCCTTGGCCTCATGCATCCTTACGATCATGGGAATCAAGGCTCGGGAATGGGAGATTGATCTCATAAACACGAAAGCCGAAGTAACAAAGACAATGGGAGATAACCCGCGTCGGATTACCAAAATTGATATCCGCATTTGTTTCCCCCATAAATGGGATACAAAAACAAAAATACGCTTAGAGAAAGTTGTAACCGCCTGTCCCGTCCATCATTCCTTGCATCCCGATATTGAAAAAAGCATTCAACTGGAATGGTCTTGATCCTTGGAACTTGAAACAGGTGCTTTCGGGATAAAAAGCACAATAACAACTCCTATAAAACCGAAAAAAAAGCCCAATAAAAAACCCATGGATCGAGAACGTCCTTTGCGTTCACACAGATACGAGCCCAAAGCACCAAAAGCAACACCAATGGCCATTGAGAAATAAAAAAAGGAACTATTCATTTCAAGCATAAGAGCGGTGTATAAAGAAAGTGATACTGTATGCCAATACACCCAAAGGGCCAAGCATGAAAGTAAAAAGTAAGGGAACCCATAGCCACATATGAGGGATTCCTTTTTCTTGACTGTGGCGTAACAGCCAACAGCCAACCCAAAAATCAAAGGCCAAATAATGCAACCAACCCGCAGCAGCAGACTCTGGGGTGGCTTCTTTAAAGAGTGCCAAGATCCCATTCAGGCTTGTAAAATCGGCCCCAGCCAATCCTCCAAACCCCAACAAAAAATACCCGTAAAAAAAACTTAGCCCGAGGGGTACCCAAGGATATTGTAACAATTGCTGGGTTAGCCTCTTTTTGGGAAATAGCAATAGCAATCCCCAAAAAAACAAAATGAGTGTATTGCACAAAGAAAAGAGCATTTCGGTCATAATGGAAGCAATAATCTTTTTTAAAAATAAGAACTTCCCACTATATTCGGAACATGTTAGTCTTCAAAGACATTTATGGCAACCGTATAGATCCGCTCAAACACACCCTCCAAAAATTGGAAACCTTCCCTTTTGTTGAAATACATATTGGGTCGGATTCTCAAAACATTGGTAAAAAAACCAAATATTGTACGGTCATAGCATACCGCTTTGGGAATCGAGGCGTTCATTACATTTTAAGTAAAAGCGAACAGCCTGTTATTCGTGACATGTGGACACGGCTATGGAAAGAAGCAGAACTCAGTTTGGAAGTTGCAGAGTGGTTGACCAAACAAGTCAATATCAAGGTTGAAATTGATATGGATTACAATAACGATGAAAACTTTAAATCGCATAAATTAGTTGCTGCTACAAAAGGGTGGGCAAATTCACTGGGCTATAAAGTCAACATCAAACCCAAGAATCAAGTTGCAACCAAAGCCGCCGATCATCATTGCAAATAAATTATGTCCACTTCACCTCCTATTGGTCTTTTGACACCTCCTGAAATTGGTCACCGCTGGGTGGCTGCTTTTCAAACCCAAGCACCACATCAACAGATCGCTTTGAATGAAGCCATTACAGCCCCCAAGGATATTGAACTGTTGTTGGTTTGGAAACACCCAGAAGGGGCACTAAAACACTTTCCGAATCTTCGCTTGTTGTATTCATTGGGCGCTGGAGTCGACCACCTGTTGAACGATCCCGAGCGTCCCCCTGCCGTTCCCATCTGCCGTATAGTGGATCCTTTGTTGGCGTTTTCAATGTCCAACTACATTGTCTATGCCGTTTTAGAATTTCAGCGACGGATGAACAAATATCGGACTGATCAACAAGAACGAAAATGGGATCATTATGCCCCTCCAGAACGCTCGGTCCGTATAGGTATATTGGGCTTGGGTCATTTGGGACAAGATGCGGCGAAGAAACTACATCAACTGGGTTTTGATGTGTCTGGCTACAGTCCAAGTAAAAAACAACTAAAAGGAATCACTTCCTATGCGGGTGAGCAACTTAAGGATTTTCTTCAGGCTGTGAATGTATTGGTATGTACCGTACCCTACACCTCACAAACACATGGACTTCTCAATGCCTCTTTGTTCAAACAGTTACCGAAGGGAAGTTTTTTGATTAACGTAGCACGGGGGAAGGTTCAAAATGAAAATGATATTCTCAATAGTTTGGAACAAGGTCATTTGGCCGGTGCTTTTTTGGATGTTTTTGAAACAGAACCCCTGCCCAAAGAAAGCCCCCTGTGGAACCACCCTCGGATCTCTATAACACCGCATATCGCCAGCATTACCAATCCCGAAGCTGGCGTACAACAAATACTGCAGAACTGGAAACGTCTTCAAAAAGGAGAGCTACTGGAGCACCTAGTAAATCCCAAAAAAGGTTATTGAATCGCGCTGCCTAGTTTCTCACAACCATAACGAACTACATCCGTTGTGGGACAACCTGTTTCGGCTTCTATCTTAGCAATCACAGCTTGTGCTTCTCTCTCATTAAGCGTACTCGTATTCAATGCGATTCCGACCACTTGTGCTCGGGGATAGGTGCCCAATACTGTGGCCAACTGTTCGTTCAAGGAGATAAATTCTTTCAGTGGGGGAATGGCGATATGCTCTGGAAACTTTAAATGTTTTTTTTCAGCACGATGACACAAAATCATATGCGTGGGACAACTGCCGCGCATAAGTGGGAGGGTTGCTGTACTTCCGGGGTGCAAAAGAGATCCTTGGCCTTCAATCAAAATCCAATCTGCTTCTCGGTGTTCCATCACAGCTTGTTCAACTGCTCCGCAAGCCAAATCCACTTTGTATGCATCCAAAGGGATTCCTTTTCCAGTAAGTGTGATGCCGATCTGCCCTGTCGCCACAAAGCCTGTATGGATCTTTTTTTCTTGCGCCCAGGCATACAATTCCAAGCCAGCAGTCATTTTTCCTGCAGCCATATCCGTTCCAACAAACAAGATTCTTTTATTGGATAAAGTAGCCGCCTGTGCCGATGCTATAGGAGGAGTAAACTGAGGAACACGAACATCCCAAATCCACTGATTGGGTTGTGAACAAAGAGCTTTAAAGCGATCCTGTAGGAGATCGTGCAAGCCATTTATTATGGACATTCCCGCATCTAAGGCATGCTGAATCAACTCCATCCATGCCAGAGGAATCCGTCCGCCCGAAGGAGCTATTCCAAGGATAAGTACATTGGCTCCCAGTTCAATCGCCCGATCCAAACTAGATACAATAGGGGCATTGTGATCGATACCGGTCACTTCGGGTAACGATTGATCTGCAAATTGTGTGTCGACTACCGCTACAATCTCATTCGTAGCATATCGCAGCACCCCAAAGCCCATTTTTCCATAATCACTTTGTAAATGTCCCTCCATGTAAAGGGCAATTTTATCCTTCGGTTGTAACATTGTGCTGGTCAATTAATTTGGCACCATGGCCTATTTTATCGGTAGGCATTGTTATTCCGTCAATGAGCGGTGCCCCTTCAGCCGGATCCGGAGCCAGATTGTAATGAGAATCCAAATCGATGTGATCCAATATCCCTGACAGCGCAGCGGCCGCAGCTATGGATAAAGAGGATTCGCTCATACAACCCACCATAGTCTTTAAGCCAAAGGCTTGGGCCGTAGCTATAATTCTCAACGCCTCGGTTATCCCTCCACATTTCATCAATTTAAAATTGACACCATGGACTGAATGTGCCCATTGTGGGATGTTGTTCGCAAAACGACACGACTCATCAACATAAATGGGTAATGCCGATTGCTGATACAAGGGAGTTAAATTGGCTTCTTCTCCTTCTTTTAGCGGCTGTTCGATATATGTTACTCCGCGTTCCGCCAACCAATGACTCATATCGACCGCTGTGGATAAATCCCACCCACCGTTGGCATCGACCCGGACTTTAACATCATAATTCATACAACTGGCTACCACTTGTTCGAACATGGCTTTGTCGGCCATCACCCCTTCTGGTGAACCCAATTTTATTTTTAACGATTGCACCCCTGTTCCCTCCAAAAGAAGGGGAACTCTTTCTTTGACTACTTCTGGTGGATTGATGCCAATCGTTACGGAAGTAGCTATCTTGGGTTTGGGAAAGCCCAACAATTGATAGAGCGGCATTTGAGCTTTTTTGGCTTTCCAGTCCCATAGAGCTATGTCAAGTCCGGCATAAGCACATGGGGCGATTTGCATCGATCGTGCACGGGCTTCTATTTCGTAAATGGAGAGCCCCTCGATACCGCTTTGGACCAAACGTTCCAGTTCTTCAATCACTTTTTCTGGACTGTCGGCATTTTCATTTTTCCCTGGTGCTGCTTCTCCCCAACCTACAATCCCTTCCTTTTCCAGGGCAACAAATACATTGTAAGAATCGCCTCGCACACCTCGACTGATGGCTAGAGGAAAACGTTTTTTCAATAATATTTTATAGTAACTCAGTTTCATTTGGGCAGCCTCAGCTTCTTTTCTTGTACCTTTACTGGTAGGTAAATATATCAATTCTTATTTCATGAAATTACAATTCTTCTTTATAATTACGGCCATGTATTCGTTTACTACAGCTGCTCAAACAAGCATCACTTTAGATGAGGTTATTCTTTCAGATGCAGAGAAAAAGAGTATCATTGACCCCAATAAAGCCAACACCAACACCTTAGATTTGGTTGATGCAATCTACAATAGGGTATCCGGTGCACAAATCAAATCGGATTATAATGGAAATAAAAATATTGCCCTGCGCGGAAGACAGAGTTTTTCTACCCAAGCTGACACCGTTATCTGGGATATTGATGGCCTGATCTTCAGTTCACCCCCACCTTTGGATATCAATCAAGTGGCCTATGTAGAAGTATTAAAAGACCTGTCGGCCACCAATAAATATGGATCCCAAGGGGGAGCTGGTGTCATTGTAGTACGAACCAACATTTCTGATGCCAAAAAAGCCAGCAGTAAAAATATTTGGAATACCCCACTACCACTAACCAAAGCCCAACGTGATTCAATCAAAGAAGTCAAGAGAGCAGCCAAAGCAGCCCGCAAAGCCAGTCGAAAGAAAAACTGAATTCATTTTCTCCATTTTCGCAGCGTTGGAGAACTGCTGGCCCAGTGCAAAAACCCGCTAGCAACAGTAAACACTCCAAAAAGAGAAAAAATACGTAACAACAAGTTGTTGAAATTATCACGCCCTTGATAATCCATTGTATGGGTCATCCAGAGAAAGTCAAACCATCGCCAAGAGCGATGACGTACCCGTTGAAATTGCCCATTGGCTGCTGCAACATAGGCCCTCACATCAGCGGGATGGTCGTACTGTATGACATAGGCGGGTAAGGGTCGTCCTCGGTATTCATGATGGGTATCCGTTTGGTTTATTTTGGTCACCTTTTTGATTCTTAAATCGGTCCTCAAGTGGAACCGGGCAACCTCTTCCGCTTGCTTTGGGGTGATTCCCTTTTGTATACGCCCTGTTTGTGCTTGGATCAGTAGCGAATCATTGATCCAGAAATAGGGGGTTTCCCCTACTGCCACCAGCTCCATCTGGTGAATCGGTATACGCAAACTATCCAATGCTATCAAATTGGGGACGAATAGAGGCTTCTTTAAAGTATTGATCCCCATGTATGGAATCCAAATCGGTCCAACTAAAATACAACCCGGAAACTGTCCAAAGTAGAAATTGAACTCCAATGGCAACTCCCAAATAGCGGTGTGTTTTCCGTATACGCTGTTTGGTTTTAAACGTGAATAATCCGTTTATTGTAGAAAAAATATACCACGCCTGAACCGGCTATGTTCGCTAAAGCGTCTTTCCAATCTCCAACCCGATGGGAAGTAAAACCCCCCTGAATCAGCTCAATGACAATCCCAATCAATAGACAAAATACAAAAGCCCAAACTGGACTCTTTGAAAATTCATAATCCAAACGAAAACTCTGTGCAACCAAAAAAAATAAAATTCCATAAAAGATAAAATGTCCGATCTTGTCTTCATTTGGAAAAAATAAATGTACCTCGCCTTTGCCCGTGGGATTGAAAAAACTCAAATAAATAATCACGGTTAGCCAAAACCAACTGCTAAGGGTCCACCACGGTGCTTTCATAGGGGTATTTTAATCAAAAATAAGAAAACCATTTTAGGAAAAGTCCTACATTGTAAGTCAAATACTGATGTTACTAAAGAATCGTTTTTCAGCTGTACCGTGCACCTCGAGCCAGAGAAAAGAAGTTGAGGTTTCTTGGTTTGCCCCCCTTTGTGATGGAGACGATGATTTTTTGGGAGCACGCAATCCAAACTTCAAAAGTAACTGGGAAAATACCATGGCCATAGGGACAGCAGCCGATCGGTTAGGCTTTCGCAACATGCTCTGTCCTTCTTCTTATCAGGTGGGCCAAGACACCCTTGCTTTTGCAGCTGCACTGGCACCTCAATTGAAACAGATGAGCTTACTGACTGCAATCCGTTGTGGTGAAGTTCACCCTCCAATGCTCGCCCGTGCCCTGTCTACGCTAGATCATTTACTCAAAGGAAGATTGACTGTTAACATTATCTCCTCTGATTTGCCTGGCCTAAGAGAATCGTCTGATACGCGCTATGCGCGTTCCAAAGAAGTAATAGAAATTCTGAAACAAGCTTGGACGCAAGACCATATTCGTTATCAAGGAACCTTTTATAATTTGGATCTTAACAGTCGTCCCGTGAAACCATATCAACAAAATGGCGGCCCTTTGCTTTATTTTGGAGGCTATTCTCCACCAGGGGTTGCCCTGTGTGCTGAACATTGTGATGTCTATTTGATGTGGCCCGAGCCACAAGAAAAATTGCATCAATTGATGCAACACATGGCTCGGGAAGCAGCCCATTACAAGCGTACTGTAGATTTTGGGCTGCGCGTGCATATTATTGTCCGTGAAACAGAAGCCGAGGCCAAAGCTTATGCTCAAAAACTTATTTCAAAACTCGACCGAGACAAGGGAAACGAAATCCGTGAACGTGCTCAAGATGCTCATTCCCTAGGCGTGGCACGTCAAACACAAATGCGAAATAGGGCCGATGCAGACTTTTTTGTAGAACCGCAGCTGTGGACTGGGATAGGGTTAGCACGTTCGGGTTGTGGGGCGGCCTTGGTAGGAAACCCGGAACAAATTCTAGAAAAAATTCAATCTTACCAAGCGATGGGCATTCGATCTTTCATCTTTTCAGGCTATCCCCATCGACAAGAAGCCGATTATGTAGCCCGTCTACTTTTACCCCGTCTTTCTCAACTTTCCCTAGCAGAAGCGCTGGGACGTGTCCCCAGTTCGCCTCCAGACACTCCCCTGGCAAATGGAAAACGACTGTAAATATGCTTGATTTCGGGATTGTACTATTCTATTTTGTACTCATATTTGTCATTGCCTTCCGTGGGAGGCAAGGTGAAACAGCAACTGCTGAGGATTATTTTCTAAGTTCCCGACAACTCCGATGGCCCTCTATTGCCCTTTCAACTATTGCGACCAATATCCAAGGGTATCAATTTTTAGGAATGATGGGCTCGGCCTATCTCTACGGACTCGCACAAGCTAATTTGGAAATCAATGCCGTACAAGGTTTATTATTGGCTGCTTTCGTATTTGTCCCTCTTTTCTTGCAGCATAAAATCACAACCGTTACTGAATTCATTACCCTCAAATTAGGCCGCCGTATCGGACTTTTCTACACACTGGCAAATCTGAGTTTATTTGCTACTGTGACGCTGGGGGCCGCCCTTTTTTGGGGAGCCTATGCTGCCGATCGTGTATTTGGCGAGCAGCTGGCTTTTTTGCATAGTGATCGGATGCTACGGATTGGAATTTTAATTATTCTTCTTGGTAGCTTTTCTGCAATCTATACCTATCTGGGGGGATTGAGTGCTGTTGTAAAAACGGATATGATTCAATTTGTTATTTTGCTTACAGGAGGTATTGCGGTTTTGTGGGTCGCTATTCGAGCACTTGGCGGATGGACCGAATTGTATGTGCAAACCGCAGATAAAATGCATCTCCACCTCCCTGCCAATCATGAGACCCTTCCCTGGACCCATTTGTTTGGATTATTTTTTTTGAATATCAATTATTGGTGTGCCAATCAAACGGTAATCCAACGTTCCCTTGCGGCTAAGAATTTAAAAGAAGCGCAAACGGGTTTGTTAGTGGGTGGGGTATTAAAATATGTTATGGCACTCATCATCATCATCCCTGGTATTGCCTTGTATGGAATTCTTGGTGACTCCTTAAGTGAGCCCGATATGGCTTTCCCTTATTGGGTTGATACTTATATCCCGACTGGATTGAAAGGAATCATACTCTGTGGTTTGTTCGCCTCACTCATGAGCACTGTTGATTCGACCTTTAATTCGGTTGCTACCCTTTGGTCTGTGGATATTTATTCCTGTTACTGGAACAAAGAAGCCACAGATAATCAAAAAATAACGGCAGGGAGAAAGGCCATTTTATTCAGTTTTTTCACAGCCCTCGGAATGGGCTGGGTGTTGCTCTACCTAAAATTTGAAAATCCCTCGGCCGCCTTTACTCACACACTCAATGCGCTTCGTTATTACATTAATTGTGGGATTGTTGTGTTGATTTGTACCGCCGCTTTGGTTTGGGTACCCCACCGAAGACGCATTTTATGGGCTTTTATTCTAACCTTTCCAGGCAACATTTTACTACAATTTCTTTTTCCAGAAATGAACTATTTTGTCCGCGCTTTCTGGGTGATTCTTATGGGATTGCTACTGGCTCTATCAGGTTCCTATCGATCCTTAAATCCCCTAAAATCACTCTTTCAGTTCCACTCAAAAAGAGAAGCCCTAGCAGGGATGGCACTTTTTATAAGTCTCCTGCTTTTACATCTATTATTTCACTAAATCATGGCCAAACAACATAACAATATTGATACAATTGATCTTCATGGCGTTCGGCACAAAGAAGCCATGCAATGGATCCGTGACGAGTTGGCGTTTAGAGCCGATCAAGGGTCCTTTTCATTAACAATTATCACAGGCAACTCTTCGGTATTGCAAAAACGAATATTTGAAGAAATCCTTGAAGGATCTGTTTATACCTACTACATTCCTAGTTGGAACCTCGGTCAAATTATTGTGGAACGAACTCTAATTTAGGCTTCCCAAAAAACTCCTTTACAGTTGTAGGGAAAGACCCGAAGACCATGCTGGAGCACGATATAGAACACGCCCTCGTACTGGGTATGAGGCCCCAAAGCTCAAATTCCAATCTTTAAAAAGGTCAACAATAAGTGCACCACCAACATTCACCACTTCAACATTATTCGCAAAAATACTACCATTGCTGGTACTGGCATCTAACGTTCCATTTTGGAATGATTCAATCAGGTTGACACGTCCTAGAATCAAAACTTTTTTCGAAACGATTTTTGTTCCTGTTTCAAAGCCAGCACGAAATTCATCTGAAAAACCAAGGCTGCGTTGGTTTACCCCTACGTTCACTTTGGCATAAAATCGTTGGGAAGCGAGTCGATAAGAACGACCCAAATGAAAACGAAATATCTGGTTGAACTCCCCATCTCCGGTTTGGTAACTACCGTCACTTCCACCTCGCTGATTTCCTGTGGGAAGTCCGAAAGTTAAGGAAGAAGAGATGGCCCAACCTTTTTTTTGGAACCATTGGAATTCCATTCCCAAATTAATATCCCCCAAACTTGAAAATTGCTCCCCTGGCAGCGGAGTTCTTCCAGAGCTATACACTTGTCTGTTTTGGTAGACGCGTACATGGGGAAAATAACCCACTAATGTTACTTTATTAGTCAACCCATAGCGTCCAAAAAAACTCGTAATAAACAAGCCACGCGTTGCATTGGGATCGATTTTTCCAACATTGGTATAATGCGCATCGGCTTCCAACCACCATACGCCCCCTTTGTAATATCCTCTGCCTTTTTGCTGTACCCATTGACCTTGGACGTCTATTCCCTGGAAAAGTATGAAGACTATTAATAGGATTTGAATTCCATCTGTTTTTGTCAACATCGTCTTTTCTTTTCTAAGTCCCATTTTGATAGTGCATTCGGTGATACCATACATTAATCCTCAAAAATTTGTGCATCGCCTACTTTGACACTGAAAGGTTTGCACCAATACAGAATGTATTTGAAGTCCATCAGTGCTATGGTATCTGGAAGACTGTATTGATGTGCTCCTTCAAAAACGGTTACCATCCCGATCTCAAAACCGCCCAAGGGAGTAGCAGGGTTATTAGTAAGATATACATATAACCCGGGTAGTGCGGTGTCGGCTCGATAACTTTCATCCAAACGCAAAATGATATTTTGGCCTGTATGCTCCAGTCGATAGTTCCCTTCCAACAAATAACTGGACGTACTTCTAATGGGTCCTTCAAAAAATTGTTCACTGAAAACGATGCCTTCATCAAGGGTTGATACAATCGTCTCTTCTACAAGCATTTCATCACTGGATTCAATCGAAGGGCTTTCCGTTGCTGTTGTTGCAGTGGTGTCGGAAACGGTGTTTTCTGTTGTCAAAGTGGCTGTTGAGAGATTGGGTGCATTCGATTCGATCGCTACTGGATCTGGTGGTGCTGTTACTGTGAATTGAATTGCTGCTGTAAGGATATTTCCCCGTAATCCTTTAGTGCTCACAGTAAGAGTCACCGTCCCGGGAGTCAGCGCAGTAAAAGTGCCGTCTTCTTGGATGCTATTGTTAGAAGTGGGTGAGATCGTCCAATTAAAATTGGGATTTACAATTTTTGTCCCTGATTCATCAAAAAATTGTGCTTGAAATTGATAGTTCAGGCCTTTACGAATACGTAATATAGGGTTGGAAATACGCAAAGAAGGAGCAACATAATCATCAATAAAATCTTCCCCTATGCATTGCCACAGGAAAACGAAAAGACTACTCAATAAGATAATCCGTTTCATTAGAACACAACGATAACTCAATTAGTAAATATAAACTTTTGTTTATCGAAAACTAATCAATAGATGTTCTGTCAATAAGAAAGATGTATCCGTAGTAGGATTTATTGACCGTTGGTTTGAATTCTTGTTTATTCTTCAAAGATGTATTTGAATTACTTTTGCTAACATGGTAATAAAAAACAGTACGCATGATGATTTGCAAACAATCATGGACATGTACCGAAACGCTTCCACCTACATGCGATCCAAAAATCAAATTGCCTGGCCGGAATTTGATACGGAATGGATAGCAGATGAAATTAACAATCAGCAACAATGGAAACTTATAATAGAAGGAAAGATTGCTTGCATTTGGATGACAGCTTTTGAAGATCCATTGATCTGGGGAAAAAACGAACAAAACCCTTCCTTATATTTACATCGAATTACCACACATACTCATTTTAGAGGACAAGGAGTCAGCAGACACCTGTTTAATTGGGCTGACCGTTTTGCTGTAAGAAACCTACTTTCTTTCATTAGGATGGATACTGTTGGTGAGAATGACGGATTGATTCAACTCTATGGCATATATGGTTTTTCATTGGTTGGGATGCAGGATTTGACGAATGAGAAATCACTCCCCTTACATTATCGTGAAGGGCCGGTTTGCCTCTTTCAAAAAGAAGTGTTAGGACCCCGTTTTAGGAAGTAAAACATTCCTAATAAGCATTCATAAGTACGCTTTTGCCCTCTATATTGCTGCCTGATGGCGATTTGCATCAACTCCTGGAACCTGAGCAATTTATGCTAAATTAGGGCAATGCATAAAGGTGCCGCTATGATAAAGATTCACAAACCATATCCTCCCCACAACATTGGGGCGATTTAATTTTCCCTTCACAAGAAGGGCATAATGAAATTTGAACTGCTGTCCCATTATCAAGAGTAAGTACGCCATCCTCAAGGGGCTTGTTACATTTTGCACAGCTGGCATTAACAGCCATTCCACATTGTTTGCATTCGTATGTTGCCATATAACTTTTCACTCAAAGTACAAAAAAACGAGAAACGCTTTATAAGAAATAAAAGTTTATCAGCCACAGACCGGCTAAAGATTTATTCCTGTTCAGAGTAAAAGACTTCAGAAAGGGATCTAGACAAACCCTTTGAATACATAACGCGTCCAATAGGTGGCCCCCATAAGTGCTATGCCTTTCTCTTTTTTTTCAATGTCGCCGAGTGCTTCAGTTAAAGAAGTCATGGGATCGGGATTCATATAATGTTTTTGAAACGTCTTCAAATAATTGGAATCACTCAAAAATAAATGAGCTGTTTCCATAGGGGAACAACAAATGGAAAAATATTCTTGTTTATGACCCTCTTCATCCAATACAGCCTCATTACAGTGAGACAGATTGGTGCTGGGGTCATACACGATATCTGGTAAACGAACTCCCAAAACTGGAGCAAGGGGAGTTAGATCTAAAGTAAAATCACAACAAAGAATGGTCGCATTGTAGGACAATCGATTTAGTAATGCCGTGCGTTGTTTCGTGTTGACATAGTTTAAAGACCCAAAAAAGCAAAGTAAATCAAAGTTGTCTTGACCCTTCAATTTTGAAACGTAGGTAATCTTGGGGTGGGGTTTTGCATGCTGTAACATGGCTTGACTGGAGTCAAATCCCCAAATTTGATCACAGTAAGGAACCAAAGCTAAGGTGGCGTAGCCTGTACCACAACCAACATCCAATCCCTTTTTGAAATACATTGCAGGCAAAGATTCTTCAATCAATTTTTTATGAATAGGAGGTCTATAGGACTGATAATGCCAAGCAACAATGGATTCATAGGTCTCCAAAATCTTCTCTTTTGTCTTATTCTTTCCAATATAAGTTATTCCAAGGTACATTTATTATATTTAGAAGGATTCTATATTTATGAAATACCATTGCTTGACAATCTCCTTTATTTTCATTTTCGCTTATGGACTTCTTTGTGCTTGCAGTAGTGATGAAATAACAGATCCCGCGGAAAAGACCCCATCCATTATTAATTCAGGTACGATCTTTTTTGAAAACGGTATTTGTAAATGTCCTGAGGCGCAAGTTGGAGATGAAGATACCATTGATGGCAAGCGTTACAAGGCTGTCAATGATAGTTCAATACGGGCAGAACTAGCTGCAGGCAACGTATACCTGTGTACCACACTAGTTACTGATATGTCAGGGTCATTACTTCCTTTGACCAATTTTTTTAATAATACTTCATTTAATGCACCCATTGGCTTTTGGGATGTCTCCAACGTCACCAACATGGACGGGATGTTTTTTGGTGCTGAGGTTTTTAATCAAGACCTCAGCAAGTGGGATGTTTCAAAGGTAACCAATATGGGGAGCCTATTTAAAAATGCTTCCCGATTTAATCAAAACATAAGCGGTTGGAATACATCCAATGTAACCAAAATGCTGGATGCCTTTCGAAGTGCCAAAGTTTTCAATCAGGACATCAGCCCTTGGAATACCCAGAATGTTACGACTATGGACGCTATGTTTCAGGACGCATCAGCATTCAATCAAAACCTTTCCAACTGGTGCGTAACAAATATAGAATCAGAGCCCGTCAATTTTGCATTAGATGCACCCCTGAATCAAGACCAATTCCCCATTTGGGGAACCTGCCCTTTTTAATTTTTGCTCCAGACGCTCCTTTACAAAATGTTCCCGTAAAACCAAATCTTATTTAAAGTAGCTATCTAGTTTTGCCCTTACTGCATCGGGCAAAACAGCATCATAGTCATGGCTTTCAGAAGAAAAATAAGCAAAAAATGCATCTGCAAAGTACTCACTCACATTCGTGTCGCGTCCATAATCGGAAACATAATACGTGGCCCGTAAGGCTTCCCACTCATCCCAATCAACTGGAGAACTTTCCTTTAAAGACCAAGTATGACCAATCTCATGTGTGAACGTATACACATCTGGGTTTTTATAAAATATTTGAATGAACCCGGCTTCACCTTCACAGTTGGCCATGGCACCACACCAATAATCTCGGGCACCATTAAAAATTGAAATTTTTTGAAGGTTGTCAATGGTACTGACTTTGGCCTGGGACATATCCAAGACGGATTGGTCATAATTTTCTTTTACAATATCAATAACTTCGTCCGTACTTTCATAAAGATTTTCTTCATACTCCCATTGCATTCCTCTGTATTCAAAAGGAATCATTTTTTCAAAAATAAATGCATCATAAGGGACCACGCTCCACTGTCGAAGTGTTTCTCCATAAGCAATCCAATTGATATCAATGGAGGGTTGGAATTTCCCCTCATATTGGGCATTGCTGAAACCAACCAAAGTTTTGTTTTCGGGTAAATTTTTGAAAACATATTCATACATCTCTGTTGGGCCATCGAGCCCGTTTGGATCAGCAGCATTGGAATAATATACTTCGACCTCAAAATTCTCATCATTGGTCGTGCCAGAAAAAGCAATTCGTTTTGGAATAGCATTGTGAGATATCACGGAAGATTGCCCTTCGCTATCATAAATTATCTCGCCCGATTCATCTAGCATAACCAAAAAAGTATACCCTGCGTCTGTTGTGTAGAATTTATAATCAGATTCAGGTATATCAAACACTTCAACAACAATATCTTCATATACGTGAACTTCATTTCCATCTGTATCTACAGATGTTGTAAGCTTGTTGATGGTTACAGTATTTGTAGCGGGGTCAAAAGCAGTGCTTGAGACGTTTGACCCTGTTGCGGTATCATTCGACGTATTGTCAGTGGATGTATCATTCGAAGAAGTATCATTCCCTGTAGTATCGACAGTGTCACTGACAATAGTTGTGTTGTTTTCATCGTCGTTGCCACACGAAAGAAACAAAAAGAAAGTAAAAAGAAAAAGATATGATTTCATGATATGTAAGATTAAAGGTTGTACAATTTTACAAAAAAAACATAAATTTACTTTGCAAATAAATGTTGTTATTGTGAATATCGATTACGGTATTCCGTAAGACTGTACTAGGGAAATGCGTCATTCAATTCTATGCATACACTTGTAAAAATTATCATTTCATTATTTCCAAAACATTCTATTGAGTCCATAACTTAAAATAGCCCTGTAAAGCAGGCCCCTTATTCCTTTTTTAAGAATAAGGCTAAAGAAAAGAAGCTGCTAGTAGACACTCTTTGCGCCTCTGGTTCTCATGCTAGGATATGTTAAGTGGGGAAGTCGTTTTCATTGCAATCGAGTTCTCTAAAACCCATCCGATTCATATTTACTATAATTTGTAATTTTACCCTATGAATTGGCCACTGAAACCATTTGTCTTTTTGTATGGCATGCATATGCTACTTGTTAGTTGTACGGAAGACCCCCTTACCCTTTTACCCGAAGATCGCGTTGTTGTCAATCAGGTATCAGAAGACTATTCCGCTTCGATTACGCAAGATTCCCTAACCATCATTCGCGGCGTCAAAGATGGGTCACAAGTAGGGGCCACTATCAAATACCAAGCCATCACCTATGAAGATATTGATTCTGTGCAATGGATTTTTAAAGGAGGTACACCTGGTTCCGTTAAAGACACACTGAATCCAACCGTTCAGTTCAACGGCTATGGTTTGTATCCCGCTCAGCTGATACTAACAAAATACGACACGGTTTCCGATAAAAAAATCACCATCCGAAGAGATACGCTGGAGCCCGAAGAACCACTTCGAATTATCTTTGAAGAGAGAAATTGGATTGATAACGACTGGTCGGTATCCAGTTCGCAATCAAGAACCACCTGTGCTACCCCAAGCCCTACGACGACCAGTTCTCTGACTACCAACAGCTGGACTTCTTTCCCTTTTAGTAACATGGTCATCATGAAAGAAACAAATGTTAATAGTAAGCCGCTACCGTATCATAGAATGACCCAATTTAGTGGTTTCAATAACCAACGTGTTCGACTTACCTTTGAATATAAAATAAGCCGGAAAGGAGGAAGCCAACGCTTTACTGGGAACAATAGAAAATTTGATGTTATCGTTGACGGATTTACACGACTGCAAGTCAATAAAACACCCAATGATACCTATCAAAATGGATTTATTACCATCAACGAAGCAAATGAATTTTGCGTGGAGATCCTTAAATATCCAGGTATGACAAGAGCCACTTGGAATTTAAACCCAACGAATCTCCCTACTTTTTGTCAACCCCCCATTGCATCAGATTCCCCTTCCTATACATCCAGCTTAACAATAACGACAGCGGCCTCCCTATCCATCGATGAAGGGCAATCCACAGTGGGTACTATCGCTGCCAATCGTTCCGTTATATTTTCTGTAGTCAGCAGTACTGATGCCAATTTATTTTCTATTGATCTGACTAGTGGTGCCCTTAGTTTTTCTACTCCACCCGACTATGAAGCCCCTTCGGATAGCAATGCAGATAATGTATATGAAATAGTGATCCAAGCGCGAGAAGGAAGCGGTGATACAGTGACCAAAACATTTAGTATAAGTGTCAACAACATAGATGAAAACCAAACAGCAATCGCTCTTAATTCCATCGAACTATTTCAGGAATACAACAATACCGATACGCTATTCGGATTCATTGATGCGACAAATGAAAAAAATTATTTTTACCTCAACTACACACAAAACACGGGCAGTACTTCCTACCAATTTGGAACTGATGACCAATCCTTGCTTTCTCTAACCGCTGATTGTCCTATCGCACTCAACCAAGGCAAATACAAGGTTTTTATTTATTTAGACGAAGGGTTTCCAGCTAGCTTCAACGCTGTGAAACTGCCTAACACAGCGACCTATTCATCAACCATTATAGATCCAAACTTTTTTGATTTGTTTATTAAAAACTTTAAAATAGAGGCCTTCTAAAAACCCTTCTCTGAAAAAATACAATTCGATGTCTATCATTAATTCATCGCCTGGGGTGTGGCTAGTATCGAGTACTGCAAGTCAGCTGGTTCAACGGCAGCTTTTTTAGTATTACCTAAGTATGGTTTTTTTACTTGTGCCCGTTTATTTTAAGCTGGACGATTCAGTCCCGTTAAATTAATTTTTACATTTGATGGATAGAAATTATTGATACTATGTTAGCGAGTCTTATTTTTAGTTTTGTTTTGCTTACAAGCCAACCCGATCCCGTTATTGGACAGTGGATTAGTGTTGATGACACTACTGGGAAGGAAAAATCAGAAATCACCCTTTATGTCGAAGACGGAAAATTATATGGACGCATTGATGCCCTATTACTTCCAGAGGATCAAGGAAAATTGTGTGTCGAATGCAAGGGTAGTGAAAAAGGAAAACCCATAGTCGGTTTGGTTATTGTACAAGGTCTAGAAAAAGAAGGCGGTACATGGACCGATGGAACTATTTTGGATCCAGCCAATGGAAAACGATATAGCTGCAACATTTCTATGAATGAAGACGGTACACTCGATGTCCGGGGTTATTTAGGCTTTTCACTTTTAGGACGGACACAGGTTTGGAAACCTAAGAGTTAGTTTGATGCGATTTTATTTTTTCCTTTTTTATTTCATTTTTCTGTCTATCACTACAATGAGTTGTAAAAAAGATGAAAGTGACACAATCAATGCTTGTTTAGGAGAAAAAAACATACTGATCTCCTGTATCGCCGTTTACGATCCGGTTTGCGGTTGTGATGGCAAAGTATATTCCAATGCTTGTGTAGCAGAAGCCGAAGGAATACTTCAATGGGAGGCTGGGGAATGCATGTAACTATTTCTACTTCGCGTTATAGAAATCTTTTCCCTTTATTTTACGCCCTCTATTTTTACAGCGCAACCAATTTTTATGCCCAAGATATTTTTGAGCTAGCAAAAAGTGCTTCTATTCAAATAGATGGTATCCTTGATCCTACAGAATGGCAACAAGCCGTCAAAATCCCCTTCCCTTTTGAGGTTATTCCAAGCAACAATACTCCTGCAAAAAAAGAAACTTATGCCTTCATCACCTATGATGAGCGGTTCTTATATGTTGGTATTCAAGCTTTTGATACACCTGAAAACATCCGTGCAGCCATTCGTCCCCGTGATGATTTCAAATTGTTGGGGGACGATACCATATTTATACGACTCGATCCCTATGCCGATGCAAGAAACAATCTTTTGTTGGGTACCAATCCACTGGGAAGTCAGCTGGATGCCAGAGCAGTTAATGCCACTACAGATGACGATCGCTATGACAGCAGCTTTAATGTCAATTACCAAACCGCTGGAAAAATCAATGAGACTGGATATGAAGTAGAATATAAGATTCCCTTTTCGGAAATTCCTTTCCCCAGTGGAAAAAATCAACAATGGAACTTTAGCATTGGTCGGCGGTATTTTGATGCGGGTAATGAAGTGGAAATTCGTACCCAAGCACTAGATAGAAATAACCCTTGCATCATTTGCCAAACTACACAACAACTTATTTTTTCTGATATAATTATTGATAAGCGTTTTGAATTATTACCCTATATAACCAGTACTTTACTAGGGACACAAGACGGAAATCAAACCATTACCTATGGCCCTGTAAATTTTGATATGGGCTTGGGAATGAACTTGGATATTAATAAAAACACCGTACTAGAAGTAACACTTAATCCAGATTTCTCACAAGTAGAAGCTGATGTTACTCAAATTGATGTAAACTCTTCCTTTGCATTGGAATATCCGGAAAGGCGTCCCTTTTTTAGTCGTGGAACCGGTATTGTCAATTTTGAAAGTGATTTGTTTTACACGCGTTCCATCAACGATCCATTATTGAGCAGCAAGCTCCTCAGTCAAGGTCGAAAGGGTCGGTGGTATGCTTTGGCTGCTTATGATGAAAATTCCCCCTATCGAATTGCAGGTGAAGACCGATCCTATTTGGGAAACGCGGGTGCCAGTTGGGTCAATATTCTCCGCTACCAACACTTACTATCCAACACAACCCGACTGGGGGCTTTCAATACAAGTCGTTTGTATCAAAACGATAGCCATGGATTGTTGTGGGGCGTCGATGCCTTGTTTTTGGTAGGAAACCGCTGGCGCATTTCTTTTGAAGCATCTATCAGCAAGACCAAAGAAGGTGTCCATGATTGGATCGCTAGCAACGATTCGTTCGGAAACTACACCGTCGCCTTGGATGGGGAACAATTTCAAGGACATAATTTCTATTTTCAAGCATATCGAAATACCGAGCATTGGAAAAGCTATTTGAAAATTCGTGACATCAGCCCCAATTTCCGTGCGGATGTAGGCTTTGTGGTAAAAAACAACCGCCGGTGGGCGACACTCTACCATTTTTACCAAAATATTAGCGACAGAAAGGGTTTGCAATCTTATGGATTTGGCACCAAAGGGGATATTAATTACACCTATCAAGGATACCTTAAGAATGTGAGTATTGACGGAATTGCACAACTAAAAACATTTGGCAATACGGACATGACTTTTACCTACGATTGGGATGTTTTTAAAAACTACTTAAATGTAGATTACCGCTACTTGGGGACTTTGGAATGGAGAGTACAAAGTCGTCCTAGTGAACAACTGGTTTTCAATAGCACCCTTGTGGTAGGGAGGGATTTGGCCTATAATGAAACGAATCCTGACACAGGGAAAGTGTTAAACGCCTTTGCCTCACTGACCTACCAAGTTACCGATCAATTGTCTTTTAATCCTTCTTTGCGATACAGCCAACTTAGGCGCTTTGATGAAAACACATTTTATTATAAGGGTTTTATTAACCGTTTAACCATCAATTATCAGCAAAATAATTTTTTGAATTTCCGTTTGGTCGGTGAATTCAACACCTTCAACGAACGTTTTTTTATACAACCTTTGGTAAAATGGAATCCCAATCCAGCAACAATTTTCTATATTGGTGGCAATCAAAATACCTATTGGGATGCCGATGCAAATTTCAACCCCTTTGCATTTACAGAATCGCAACTATATCTAAAATTCCAGTACCTTCTAGACCTATAAAGTTATGATCAACACCAAACAAGTACTCGTCAAACGTCCTCTGGGGCTCCCCACTTCAGATTGTTGGGAATTGCAACAAGAAGAAGTCCCTCAATTAGAAGAAGGGCAAATGCTCATTGAACAAGAATACATTTCACTGGATCCAGCCATGCGCGGTTGGATGAACGAAACACGCTCTTACATTCCTCCTGTAGCATTGGGCGATGTGATGCGTGCAGGAAGTGTTGGTAAAGTCATTGCAGCGAAAGGCACAACCCCTTTTCAAGTAGGTACCTATGTAACGGGCTGGGGGGGTGTTCAAACCCACGCTGTTTCTGATGGACAAGGGTTCTTTCCCATACGTCCAGAATGGGCTGATTTGCCCCATTTTATTGGTAGTTTGGGTATGCCAGGCATGACAGCTTACTTTGGGATTCTCCAAGAAGGACAGATCAAAGAAGGGGATACCGTATTGGTTTCTGGCGCTGCCGGTGCCGTTGGTAGCGTCGTTGGCCAAATTGCCAAAATCAAGGGATGTACCGTTATAGGTATCGCAGGAGGGCCCAAAAAATGTGCGTACCTAACACAAGAACTTGGCTTTGATGGCGCAATTGATTACAAAAACGAAAACCTTAAATCCAGTATCAAAAAACGCTGCCCCAAGGGAATTGATGTTTACTTTGATAATGTTGGTGGCGATACGCTTGATACTGCACTGATTTTTCTCCGCAAAAAGGCACGAGTAGTGATTTGTGGGGCCATTTCACAATACAATGCAACCGATCTTCAAGGACCCAAAAACTACCTCTCTTTATTGGTCAATCGGGCAACTATGAAAGGGATGGTAGTGTTGGATTATGCCTCACAATACAGTCATGCTATGCAAGAAATTGCACAATGGATGATGGCTGGTAAACTGAAAAGTAAGGTCGATATCTACGAAGGTATTGAAGCATTTTATCCCACCTTTTTACGTTTGTTCAACGGAGATAAGTTAGGGAAACTGATCCTAAAGTTGTAAATACCCTGCGTGGCTTAACAGTGTGACAACCATAACAAAGTGAAAGAACGCTCCCAAAAGAACAAAAAGATGCCAGATAACATGGTGGAAACGCATTTGGTGCCATCGGTAAAAGACTACACCAAATGTGTAAAAAAACCCTCCCAAAGCTAGATACAGAAGGGCCTGCCCTGAAAACACCTCCCAAACGGTACTGAATTGAAAAACGACCAACCATCCCATTACCAAATACAAAAAAAGAGAAAATCCTTGCCAGCGATTGATAAAAAACAACTTATAGAAAAAGCCTATAAGAGCCAAACCCCACACAATTCCAAGCAACAGGGGCCCACTTTTTTCATATAGTACTGTGAGACCCACAGGTGTGTAGGTACCGGCTATCAAAATATATATAGCGATGTGATCAACCTTTTGCCAAAAACTTTTCTGATTGAGTGCTGCTGCATGGTACAGAGTCGAAGCGGCAAATAAAAAGAGCAGAGAAAACCCATACAACCCTAGAGCTAAAAACACTCGATCCGGTACACGAACAATGTGATGGATAAGCCAAAGCACACCGCAAAGGCTCCCCACAAAACCCAATAAATGAGTCAGGACATTGCCCTTTTCTTCTATAGGTAGATTGGAATAGTGTTTCACTACTGCCCCGATAGGGATATCCAACGAACACCTAAATCCGGATCCATCATATCGGGATCAATGGGATACATAGGTCGCTGAATATTTTTATAAGGTAACCGTTTCAGATCTTGGTCAACCCCACCCGGTGTAAGGGCCATCACCCAGTCGCCTCGTATGTCGTATAACTCAGGAACCAAATACCCAATTTTCACCATAACAATATCAGCTTTTGTTGGGTCCAATTGGAGGTTGCTAAAGTCTGAAATATGATGGTAGGGTTTTCTTTTTTTTGTTACTATTACCGAAAGGCTCCCTGTCTGAACAACGACTTCAACTTCAGCATTGCTGTCCCCTTGGTGAATGGACATGACCTTACCTTCCAATAAAATAGGAGGAGCATATCGATTGTCGACAGCGGCACCTACTTCAGCACGAACAAAACTTCCAACCCCCCCTTCAAGAGCTTGTGCAATCAACTTTGGCCCTGGAATAGAGGCATAGATTAAGTGAGGCCCTTTGGGGTTTTGAAAAATTTTCTTTTGGAGCAATTCTCGGAGTGTCCAAGTTACATCACCAGCACCCCCTGCCGTTGGATTATCACCCATATCACTAAAAAGGAAGGGTTTCTTATGAGAAGAAAGTGCCTGTTCCAAAGCCGATTCAAAATCTGTAGTTGGAGCAACAAAATCGAATGCTTCTCGAACAGACCAAAAAGCTGCAGCCAATTTTTCGGCCCCTTTTTTAACCTGCTCACGATCGTCTCCTGTAACCATTACAACACCGTGGTTACGAACCTCATCGGCCCAGGGATATCCCATCCAAATAGCAGCATCGGTAACCCCTTTTTGATCCGCTACAGCAGGCACCTTAGCATATAAGCTCTTGCCCGGATCTATCCGCGTACTGGTCTGTTCCCCAGGTAAGAGAATGGGTACGGGAATCCATGCCTTGTAAGAAGGTTTCCCCAAACCCCTCTCCAAACGATCCAAAAGGTTTTCCAAAGCACGTTGTTTGGACTCCAATGCGTCTTCATGCGGTGCCATACGATAACAAGTGATCAAATCACTTTCCTTGGCCAACTGCCGAGAGACATTGCCATGCAAATCCATGGAGGTGGATATCAAGGTATGGGGGCCTACTAGCTTTCGAATTTTGGTCAGCATATCCCCTTCGGCGTCTTCCATCCCTTCTACACTCATCGCCCCGTGAATGTCAAAAAACAAGCCATCATACGGCAGGTTTTTTGCTAGCATATCCAAAGTGATTCCCATGAGTGAGTCATAGGCTTGGCGAGTAACCATCCCGCCGGGTAAGGCATGTCCTTTGAGCGTAGGAAACCATTGTGCCCGTTTTCGATTCGGATGGGAATCCGCCAAAAAGGGATACCTTTCATATATGGCCTCACCCACACTGGAATGAAACGCAGCTGCCTCGGTCCGTGCAGGAGAAAAAGTACTGGATTCTATAGCCAAACCAGCAATGGCGATTCGTAGTTTTGGTTCCGATGATGTTTGACAACCGCCAAATACTAAATACAGCATTAAAACAATAAAAATTTTCCTCATAACAGCATTCTAGGGTTCTGATTTCTAATTAACTATGCAGCATCTTAAAAGTACTGAATTTGCAAGGCAAGTCAAAAAATAATATCTTAATAACAAAAAACTATGAAACAGCATATTGATTATGACGGGATGGCAGACCAAGGACGTGTCCCCGTTTCACAGGACAAGAAGTCGAATCGGGCAAGCATTTGGGGGGGACTGGCTCTCTTACTTGTCTTTGTTTTATTTATTTTGGCATTGACATTTTAAAAGCACTTTCCTGTTCATTTTCATTGAACACGAATTTTCTTTTGGAAACATGCTGGTAGATTCACCTAATTACCCCTTTATAGAAATTAGTCTATGAAAAACAATATCCTTTTAACCCTTCTCTTTTGCGGATCAATCAGCTGGGCACAAAGACCCTTTCAATCCCCAGAAGGACAATTTCTTATGCAGTGTGATTTGCATACCCATTCTGTTTTTTCAGACGGTTCCGTTTGGCCCGACATTCGTGTTGAAGAAGCCCTACGAGAAGGATTGGATTTGATTGCCATTACAGAACATTTAGAGTACCAGCCTCACAAAAAAGATATTCCTCATCCTGATCGTAACCGCTCTTTTGAATTGGCTCAAAACACGGCTAAAAATCAAAATAAGTTACGCGTTGTTAATGGTGCAGAGATTACGCGTAACATGCCTCCAGGTCATATTAATGCAGTTTTTTTGAAGGATGCTAACAAACTGCTTCACAAAGATTCCTTATCCGGAATTGAAGCCGCGAACAAACAAAATGCCTTTGTTTTTTGGAACCATCCTGCCTGGGATGCCCAGAGAGCCGATGGAATTGCCCGTCTGGAACCTTTTCACCGTTACTTAATTGACAAGCAATTGTTACATGGTATTGAAGTGGTTAACGAACGAACCTTTTCTGAAGAAGCTTTTCAACTCGCATTGGATAACGAACTAACCCTTTTGGGTACCTCTGATATTCATGGATTGACGGATTGGCTTTTTGATATTCCAAACGGTGGTCATCGACCTACAACATTTGCACTTTGTGACACCCAAGATACACCCGCCATCAAGAAAGCCTTATTTCAAGGCAGGACAATCGTATGGTATGAAGATTTGTTGCTTGGAAAAGAAGAAAATATCCGCCCTGTATTGGCCGCCAACTTTACAGCACACTGGATCGGATACGAGCCCAATAAGACACTGGCCCGAGTGCAACTAGTAAATAAAAGTGCCCTCCCACTGAATCTTACTTACAATGGCTCCTACTCTTTTTACAAGCGAGCCCATACCCTGATACTTCCTG
Organism: Flavobacteriaceae bacterium; assembly: GCA_049890035.1. GTDB lineage: Bacteria > Bacteroidota > Bacteroidia > Flavobacteriales > Flavobacteriaceae > UBA11891. Next base: position 54,731 of record JBMHCG010000057.1, read on the forward strand.
CTTATGAATCCATAGAACTCCTCGTTAAAACAAAAGAAAAACGCATTGAAATACGCTTGGATTTTGTGGTCAATAATGTTTTAATAGGCCCCAAACAAGGCACACCCATAGCGTTTATTTTTTCCCCTGAGTAGCTTTTTCCTTCAATCGCTTTTTTTGTTTGGCTTTAAAGAAGCTTTTATCAGCTATGTAGATCGTTTTATCGACTTCACAGTGTATTTTTCCGCTTAGGGGGTCTATCAGCTGTGTTGTTTTGACAATTTCTATTTCCTTTTTTGCTGCTACTTGCTTTTGTATGTCGGCCACCTCTTGGGGTGTGTACTGAAAAATTGCTTGCAAGTCTTTGTCGCCAGGTCGTAGAAATCGAATATGCGCAGCTTTGTCCCAAACCACATAATGGGGGCCAATAAGGTTGATCAATTGAACCATAGGAAAAGGATCGACTGAAGCAAACATACTGCCTCCAAAAATGGTATTGACATAGTTTCGGTTTTTATAGCTCAGTTTCAGTTTGACTTCTATTCGGAATAAATCTTCGGAAACTGAAACCACCCGTCCTGTTGACCGACGGTACATGGGTGACAAATTAAACCCGTGTTTGAATAAAAAAGCACGACTAAAAAAACGCTCTCCCAAGCGGGATAATTGTTGATACATTGACATAGGGAAAGATACTATTTCACAATAGAATAGGTAGTAATCTACTATGTAAAAACAACTCGAATATCCGCAACCAAAAAAAGACCCTAATTGATTGATATTCCGAGGATTCGTTTTGCTGTCTGATCTATTTGAAGCGAATCCATTCCAGGAACCAAAGCCGGATGGTAAAGCAAACGAATGATTTCCCTATCGTTTGTTGAAAATGAATCCCCTGCTGAACGCGCTTCGTAAAAAATACTCTCTACATAGTATTTCAGATCGTTTAGCAATCCCAAACCCTGTGTCAGTTCTTCTCGTAAAATATGTTTTTGTTCAGATAAGAGTGTTTTTTGGGTATCCACATATATAATCGAACGTTCAATCTGATGGGCAGCATTGGTTGTTACTTGAACCAAACCGTTGTTTGCATTCAGAAGGTGAGAGGGGGTAGGAACTCTACGAGAAAAAGCCGCTTGTCCTCCTGCGAATAAATAGGCATTGGATGCAAGGGAGTCGAAGGTTTGTTCAATATAAAACCCGTCATTACTCAAAAGGTTAATTTCTTGGATAACTGTTGCCAGTTCCTTTTCAAGTTCGTCAGAAAGGGAGCTACCAACGAATAACTGCATGGGTTCTTTCCACTTTTTAAGCAGTTTTATATTGTTCCCGTATTCCGCTCCCAAGGAAACCTCAATAAGTAAATGAATTAAATGTTGCCGAACATATAAATCGGCTCGAGCATCATAGCTGCGAAGCAAATGATATTCAGGATACGGTTCTAAAAAAGTGTATTCATTCTGTATAGAACATCCAAGAATAGTAAGAAAAATGACTACACTAATATTTCTTTTGATCATTGTTGCGCAATTTTTCGCACCTTTCACCAAATAAAAAGAATATTTTGCAAAAAGGAGCTATTATTAAAAAAAGTAAACGCTACCGTTTGTGGCGTATTTGGGACGCTGAAAAACCAAAGGTATTATACATTCTGCTAAATCCTTCGGTTGGGAACGCGACACAGGATGACCCTACCATAAGGCGATTGTATTATTTTACAGAAAAAATGAATCTGGGTGGATTTTATGTGGGGAATCTTTATGCCAATATCACCCCCTATCCAAAGGAACTATATCAAAAAAAGTTAGGGCGTGACCGCACCAATCTAAGGCATATCACTGCCATGTCAAACCATTGTAAGAAAGTTGTTTATGCTTGGGGGCAGCGCGAAAAAGAACCGCTTTGGCTCCGTACTATAATCTCAGAACCGCTTTGCTTTGGATTGACAAAAAAAGGAAGTCCCAAACACCCTTTGTACCTAAACAAACAAACCCAATGCATCCCTTTTCGGTAATCAAGTTACTTGAAAAAAAGTGCAAAAGCACCTATGGCTGTTAATAATAATATCAATTTCCGGTAATTGGCATCGCCTAAATATTGCACCCATCGAAGACCGAAATACAGCCCTAAAAGTTCGACAGGAATAAAGAAAAGGCTTATCTTGAGACTTTCCCATTGAATGGTTTCCCATATCCAAACATGAAAAGGAATCTTAAATAGGTTGATAAAAAAAAACACAAAAGCGGTGGTTCCTATAAAAGTATTTTTGGGAAAACGAAGCACTAAAAAATAGATGTTTACTACGGCACCCGCCAGGTTCCCAATCATGGTCGTAAAACCGGCCAGTAGCCCCAGAAAACCAGCAAAACTCCAATGGGTTGGAACTTCTTTCAGTGGACGGAATTCCCAGTAGCCCATCAGGGATGTAGCCAATAGAATCAATCCTGCCATCAGAAAAGTAAATGTTGTCTCATTTAGAAAAGTAGCACCATAAGTAGCCAAAAGTACGCCCAAAGCCATCCAAGGAAGAAGGCGGAAAACATTTGGCCAATCCGTATGTTGGCGGTAATACAAAACAGCAATGCTATCGCCGACGATCAAAAGAGGTAATAGAATTCCAGTCGATGAGCGGGCTCCAAAAGCATAGACAAACAACACAACAATAAAAACTGCCATCCCTTTGATCCCTGCCTTACCCAATCCCAATAAAAAAGCACCGACGCTTCCTAATAAAAAACTGTATAGCGTAAGTGAAGTCGTTAGCATAAAAACAAGTATCTCATAAATTAGTGAAGGGTCGAAAAGTCGTCTATAAAACGGCCTCCCCTTTTTTTAAACTCCGACTCTATCACGTATTTGGTGGACTACATCAGGATTGAGAAGGGTTGAGGTATCTCCAAGATTAGAAACATCTTTTTGAGCAATTTTTCGCAAAATCCGCCGCATGATTTTCCCTGAACGGGTCTTTGGAAGTCCCGGAACAAAAATGATTGTATCCAATTTCGCAATGGGTCCAATTTTATCCGAGATCAAACGGTTGATTTCTACTCGGAGTTCTTCTGGATCGCGACCAGCTGCTTCATCTTTTAAAATAACGTAACCAAACAACGCATTCCCCTTGATGTCATGTGGGTATCCTACTATGGCGGATTCGGCCACTCCTTGGTGCTCATTGATGGCATCTTCAATGGGTGCTGTGCCAAGGTTGTGACCCGATACAATAATAACATCATCTACCCGACCCGTAATGCGATAGTAGCCCACAGCATCTCTGGAGGCCCCGTCACCTGTAAAATATTTATTAGAATAGGCTGAAAAATAGGTGTTACGGTAACGTTGGTGATCGCCCCAAATGGTTCGAGCCATTGAGGGCCAGGGAAATTTGATGCACAATCTACCATCTACTTGATTCTCGTGAATTTCCTGACCGTTTTCGTCCATCAATGCAGGCTGAATCCCAATAAAAGGCAGTGTGGCAAAAGTAGGCTTGGTCGGGGTGGAATAAGGAATGGGAGAAATCATAATACCGCCTGTCTCTGTTTGCCACCAGGTGTCTACAATTGGGCTTTCTTTTTTTCCAATGTTGTTATTATACCAATGCCACGCCTCTTCATTAATCGGCTCACCCACAGTCCCCAGAACTTTGAGGGAAGACAAGTCGTATTGGTCAACAAATGCTATATTTTCTTTGGCCAGTGCCCGAATGGCTGTTGGGGCTGTGTAAAACTGATTGACTTTGTGTTTTTCGACAATTTGCCAAAAGCGTCCAAAATCTGGATAGGAAGGTACCCCCTCAAACATGATGGTCGTCGCCCCATTAGCCAATGGGCCATAAACTATATAAGAATGCCCTGTGATCCAACCAATATCTGCCGTACACCAGTACACATCATTTTCTTGATATTGAAAAATATTCTTAAAGGTATAGGCCGCGTAAATCATATATCCCGCACTACTGTGCACCATGCCTTTGGGTTTTCCGGTGGAACCCGAGGTATAAAGAATAAACAGCGGGTCTTCGGCGTCCATAATTTCAATGGGACAGTCAGAACTAGCCTCATCTAATAAGGGTGCCATAAAGTGATCTCGTCCTGCGACCATTTGGATGTCATTTCCTACACGTTTAGCAACTAACACACTCTTTACATGCGGGCATTCTTCCATTGCTTTGTCTACAATCCCTTTGAGGTCAATACTTTTATTCCCACGAAAAGACCCGTCAGCAGTCAGGACTACCTGTGCTTCACAATCATTGATACGAGTTGCCAAAGCTGTTGCTGAAAAGCCTGCAAAAACAACCGAATGAACCGCTCCAATTCGAGCACACGCCAATACCGCATAGGCCAATTCTGGAATCATCGGCAGATAAATACACACCCGATCACCTTTCTTGACGCCTTGTTTTTTAAGCACATTGGCCATTTTATTGACATGGGCGTGTAGTTGTTTGTAAGTAATGTGCTGAGCGGCTTCGTTAGGGTCGTTGGGCTCAAATAAAATAGCGGTTTTATCTCCCCGTATCGCGAGATGACGATCGATACAATTTTCTGTAATGTTCAGTTGAGCCCCTTCAAACCATTTTACTTCTGGTTTGGTAAAATCCCACGACAATACCCTGTCCCAACGTTTGCGCCAGACAAAGTGTTCTTCGGCAATTTCTTCCCAAAAGCCTTTGGGATCTCGGACCGATTTTCGATAAATCTGAAAATACTCTTCTAAATTTTTTATGTGATAATTACTCATAGTTGATATTCGTTAGAAAAAAGCTCATTACATGCATTCAACCTGTTGTGTCCGGGTGCAATCCGAGTTGTTTTAGTGTGTTGGTTCAGAGGCCCCGCTGGGGATGCGGATATTTTCTACAATACTTTGAACCGCATTTGGCACTTCATTGGTAAACCGATTCACTATTAAAGATACAGCAAAATTGACGAGCATAGCAACCGTCCCAAAACCTTCTGGGGAAATACCAAACCACCAATCTGCTTGCAAACTTGTTACAGCCGCTTTACCCCCGTCAAAAATGCCAAATTTAAATTTCAAAATATAAAATACCATCAACGAGATTCCTACAACCATCCCTGCTATCGCCCCTTCTTTATTCATTTTCTTATAAAAAATTCCCAAAATAATGGCAGGGAAAAACGAAGCGGCAGCCAAACCAAAAGCCAACGCAACTACTGCTGCTACAAAGCCTGGAGGATGGATCCCAAAATATCCTGCTACACAAACAGCACCAACAGCTGAAATTCGTGCGGCTACCAATTCTTGTTTTTCTGTAATGTCCGGATTAAAGACGTTTTTGATCAAGTCATGAGACACCGAAGAAGAAATTACTAACAACAAACCTGCCGCTGTTGACAGCGCCGCCGCCAAGCCTCCTGCGGCCACCAAAGCAATCACCCATGCAGGTAAATCTGCGATTTCTGGGTTTGCCAATACCATTATATCGCGATCCACGGTCAATTCATTGGCTGCTCCAGCCAGATACTGAATCTTCCCATCGCCGTTTTTGTCATCAAACTGAAGCAAGCCTGTCTTTTCCCAATTCGAAAACCAAGAAGGCATGTTGTTATAAGGTTGGTTACTAACCGTATGAATCAAATTGGTTCTTGCAAAAACAGCCACAGCAGGTGCTGTGGTATATAAAATGGCAATAAACAGTAAAGCCAAACCGGCAGACTTGCGTGCATCACGGACTTTTTTAACCGTAAAGAAACGAACGATTACATGGGGTAATCCTGCCGTACCAACCATCAAAGCAAAAGTAATGGCGAATACATCAATAAGTGATTTAGACCCTCGTGTATAGGCCGCAAAACCAAGCTCAGTAGAAAGTCCGTTGAGTTTGTCTAGTAAATAAGTACCATCTGCTCCTTTGGCTCCCATACCCAATTGCGGAATGGGGTTGTCTGTCATTTGGATAGAAATAAATATGGCCGGCACCATAAAGGCAAATATCAACACACAATACTGTGCCACCTGTGTGTAGGTGATCCCTTTCATGCCTCCCAATACGGCATAAAACAAAACGATGATCATTCCAATAATCACTCCTGTGTTGATGTCAACTTCTAGGAACCGAGAGAATACAACACCAACCCCACGCATTTGACCGGCTACATAGGTAAAAGAAACCAACAACGCACACAGGACAGCTACGACACGTGCTGTTTTGGAATAATAACGCTCCCCAATAAAATCAGGGACTGTAAATTTTCCAAACTTTCTCAAATAAGGTGCTAGAAGCAATGCCAGGAGTACATAGCCTCCTGTCCAACCCATTAGATAAACCGCTCCGTCATAACCCATAAAGGAAATCAATCCGGCCATGGAAATAAAAGAAGCAGCAGACATCCAATCAGCAGCTGTGGCCATGCCGTTGGCTAAGGGTGAAACGCCGCCGCCTGCTACATAAAATTCCTTTGTTGAGGCCGCGCGGGACCAAATCGCTATCCCTATATACAATGTGAAGGTAATTCCTACCATCAGGTAGGTCCATAATTGCACCGTCATTTTTATTCTAATTTAGTTGCTATACTTAATTGTTTACTGTTCGTTGTATCCGAATCTTGCGTCCAATCGATTCATCAAACGAACGTAGACGAAGATTAAAACAACAAAGACATAGATAGATCCCTGCTGAGCAAACCAAAACCCTAAAGGAAAACCCCCTATTTGGTGGTGGTCCAATTGATCTCTAAATAGAATTCCGGCACCGAATGATACAGCAAACCAGATGCTCAAAAGAATAAATAAATAACGGAGATTCATCTTCCAATAGTTTGCAGCGTTAGATAATGACTTTGAATTTGTATTTCTCATGTCTTTACTTTCCGTACAAATTACTAAAATTCATTCAGCATTTTTTGTCTAGCATAGCCAAATTAAATATTACTCGTATATTCAAGCGATTTTAAGGAGTTGAATTGTATGATATAAGATGTTGAATTAAATCCAGACACTATGGCAACAAAATATGTAGATCTCCCAACAGTTAAATTTTTAATGAATGACGTTCAAGATATCCAATCAGTATTGGATTGTAAACGTTATGAAGATCACGACGCGGAATCGATTGATCTTTTCATCGATTCAGTAAAGCAATTTGCGGACAAAGAACTGTTCCCTTTTTTCAAAGAAATGGATGAAAAACCAGCCCATCATAAAGACGGAGGGGTTGTTGTGCATCCACAGGTAGAAACAATGATGAAACAAGGAGGTGAATTGGGATTGATTGCTGCCCCTTTTGATTACGAAGATGGTGGTTTGCAACTGCCTATGCTTGTCCACACAGCAGCAGGCTATATTCTGGATGCCGCCAACAATCATCTTCCTGGTTATGCGGGACTTACGTCAGGAGCTGCCGAACTCATCCTTGAATTTGGAAGCCATGAACTCAAAGAAGCCTACACCCCTAAAATGCTCTCCGGAGAGTGGGGGGGCACCATGTGCCTTACAGAGCCCCAAGCGGGCAGCTCGCTTTCAGATATTGTCACCAAAGCTGTACCAACAGAAGAAGGACACTACAAAATCAGTGGTCAAAAAATCTTTATTTCGGGTGGTGACCATCAATACGCAGACAATATCGTACACCTCTTATTGGCGCGGATTGAAGGAGCACCTGCTGGTACAAAAGGAATTTCTTTATTTGTCGTTCCCAAAAAAAGGGTAACAAATGCTGGCGAACTAGTCTCTAACGATGTCACAACAGTAGCTGATTTCCAAAAAATGGGGCAACGAGGATACTGTACAACCCACCTTGGTTTTGGTGACAAAGAAGATTGTTTTGGCTATTTAGTGGGTGAAGCCAACAAAGGCTTACACTACATGTTTCTGATGATGAACGGGGCTCGAATCGCTGTGGGAAGAACAGCCTCAGCCATTGCTTCAGGAGCCTATTACGCCTCCTTAGAGTATGCGAATGAGCGTCCCCAGGGGCGAAAACTCAGCAGTGAGGGTACTAAAAATCTCAACCAAAAACAAAACCTTATTGTTGAACACCCAGATGTACGCCGCATGTTGTTGTTACAAAAAGCTGTAGTAGAGGGGAGTATGAACTTGATTTTAAAAGCAGCCCGATATTATGATCTCCAGCATACGGCAGACGATGCCCAAAAAAAACACAAATACCACAGCCTGCTGGAAATGATCATTCCAGTGGTCAAAACATACCCTTCAGAAGCTGGAATTTATGCCATCAATAACGGTCTTCAAGTCTTGGGAGGCTATGGCTTTTGTTCAGACTATATTCTGCAACAATACTATCGAGATATACGGATTTGTGCTATATATGAAGGAACAACCGGCATTCAGTCCCAAGATTTACTTGGACGTAAAATGATGCTAAATAATGGCGAAGGCGCACAATTGTTATTGGCAGAAATCCAACAGACCTTGGACGCAGCCTTGCAAATCCCCGGCTTAGAAGCCTGGGCAAATCAACTGGGAGAACAATTGCAACAAACACAGCAAATATTACAACATCTGGTCCCTTTCGCTATGAAAGGAGACTACGAGCGTTTTCTGGCTGATGCCTCAGTATTTATGGAATTCTTTAGCCTCATACTAATTGGATGGTCCTGGCTTGAAATTGGTATCATTGCCAAAAGAGCCTTAATTACTGGAAACACTTCCTTGGACACTTCATTTTATGAAAGCAAACTAGAAACTCTAGAATATTTCTTTGTTTACGAATTGCCAAAAACAAAAGGATTGACTGAAGTACTGCTTCATCCCTCTTCGGTAACTATCAAAAAAGAGAAAGAATATATTTTCTAGCATGTTAGAGACACCGATTTTGACCTTCAAATTATTTTTTCGCACGTGGATTTGCCTATGCTTGTGGGGAAGTGCTCCCCTATTTGCACAAGACTGGGCTCAATTAAACAAGTTCCAAAAGGCCAATCAGCAACTAGGCTCACCGAAAAAAAATGAAAATCGCATCGTATTTATGGGAAATTCCATCACAGAAGGCTGGCTCCAAACCCGCCCTCAATTTTTTGAAGGAAAGCCTTTTATCAATCGAGGTATTAGTGGGCAAACAACCCCTCAAATGTTGTTGCGTTTTCGGCAAGATGTGATTGCCTTACAGCCTAAAGCTGTTATTATATTAGCTGGCACCAATGACATTGCTGGAAATACAGGCCCCATAACCATTCAAGGCATCTTGGACAATATCAAGTCCATGTGTGAGTTGGCCCAAAGTAATGGAATCGATGTTATTCTCTGCTCTGTCCTCCCTGCTGAGGAATATCCTTGGCAACCCGGAAAAGACCCAAAAAATAAAATTCCTGCCTTAAACCGCATGCTACAAGCATATGCCGAAGAACAGGGGGTGTTTTACTTAGACTATTTTAGTGCTTTGGCCAACAAAAAAAACGGCCTGGATGCTGTTTATTCCTATGATGGTGTCCATTTGACCAAGGCAGGTTATGCCTTTATAGAGCCTATGCTGGAACAAGCGCTCACAAAAATAGGCTTAGGGCGATAACGTTTGGTACAGTTCCGCGTATTCTTCAAGGGCATCGGGATTGCGAAGGGATCCGACATTTGCAACGGCATGAAGGGGTGCCCCCATCATTATTTTCTTAACGGGTATTTCTAATTTTTTGCCACTCAAAGTGTAAGGCACCTCGATAACCTTAAAAATCCGATCGGGAACATGGCGGGGCGAACACTTTTTTCGAATACAGGCTTTAATTTCTTTTTCCTTATTAGGGGTCAACGCTGCCGATATAACAACAAATAAAAACAGTTCGGACACCCCATTCTTAACGATCACATCAACGATGAGGTGGTCTTGTAAAAAATCGAGGCTGTCTAAGGCTTGATACAATTCGGCTGTCCCCATCCGAATCCCGTTTTTATTGAGTGTCGCATCGGATCGACCCTGAATCTGAATCCCTTTTTGGGGATCGATCCAAATCCAATCTCCATGCGTCCAAACCCCATCAAAAGCATTGAAGTAACTTTTATGGTACCGTTTGTTTTCTGGATCGTTCCAAAAATAAAGAGGCATACATGGCATGGGCTGCGTCAATACCAATTCTGCTGTTTGCAATTCAACAGCCTTTCCAGAACTGTTCCATGCTTCTACCGCAGCTCCTAACATGGGATCTTGTAAATACCCTGCATAAACAGGTTTCATAGGATTCCCTCCAATAAATGCCGAGCACACATCCGTTCCTCCACTTAAAGAAATAATCTGGGCTCTGGGGAGTTGTTTTTGCAGCCATCGAAAGGCTTCCTCTGTAAGAGGGGCCCCCGTTGAGCCTATAGTTTTTATATTTGTTAAATCTTGCAACCCCCATTCAGGACAATATGATTTCATGGATTGTATAAAGAAGGGGGCCCCATGCCCAAAATGATTTACCTGAGCTTGTTGTGCAAAACGCCACTGAACACCCAGTTCTGGATAAGCAGGGGAGCCATCGTAAATACATAATGTAGCCCCGCATAACAAGGCCCCTACAGCATAATTCCACATCATCCAACCTGTTGACGTATGCCAAAAAAAGCGGTCTCCCGCTTGAACATTTTGATGCAACACCAAAGCCTTCATTTGTTCCAATAACATCCCTCCTGTTCGGTGCGTTATGGCTTTGGGGGGGCCTGTTGTCCCAGAAGAAAACAGTACCCAAATTGGATGGTCAAAAGAAACAGAAACGGGTTCCAAACTGTATTTTTCTTTGGTTCTCAAATCCCAGTGCGCAAGATTCCCTTCAAAGCACAATGTTGTTTCTACACTGGACATCGCAGAGGATAGGATCGCTATTTTTTCTTTTAATTGATGCTTTTTTCCGTTGTAGGTATAACTTTCTACGGCGAGTAGGATTTTTGGTCGCAACTGCCCCAGACGATTGATCACACTTTCCGTTCCAAAATCCGGGGAACAGCAACTCCAAATAGCCCCTAGTGCATTGGTGGCCAAAAAGGCGGCGATGCTTTCAGGATGATAGTGCAAATAACCTCCTACACAATCTCCCTTTCCAATGCCGGCTACTTCTAGTTGGGTTTTGATCGCAACCGCTCTTTTGATCAAAGCATTCCAAGTGATTTCAATGAGGTCTCCCGCTTCATTACCATAAACTAAAGCAATACCCCCATTTCTAAAATTACGCTCGATATGATGGCAATAACTTACTTCGCCACCCTCAAACCATACGGTTTTATAAAAAGGTTTTCGAATCTTCACTACATACGTGTAGGATTTGGAAAATGCTACCTCAAAAAATTCTGCCAGCCCTCCCCAAAAACCATTCAAATCGCTCACCGACCACTGGTACAGCGCTTTATAGTTTGGAAAACGGGCTCCCTTTTTTTGAGCGATAAAAGAATAAAAAGCAGCCAGCGAACTAGTTTGTTTAGCTTCTGTAGTTGGTGACCAAATGGGACTGTCTTTCGACATATTTTTTGTTGCTTTTGGTTTAAGATACAAAAAACACTCTGGGGGCAACCCATTCTCTGGTTTATACAGTATTAACTTCCTGGCAGTTTTTCTTCTTTAACCGATAAATCAACAATCTTTTGAATCCGATTCGAGCGTGTTTTCTCTGTTTTAGCAAGTTTGATCCAACGTAAAACAAAACGTTTACTGGAAGGATTGATCTTATCAAAAAACTGTTTTGCTTTGGGTTTTGTTTCTAATGCTGAAGCCAGGTCACTAGGAACTTCCAAACGATCTACGGAATCCATAAAATGCCACAATCCACTTTTCTTACTAGCCCTGATAGCCTTTTCGCCTGCCTCATGCATCCGCCCCTCTTCAATGAGTTTGACAGCACGCGTTTTATACGATTGCGCCCAATGCTGTGCCCTTCGGGGGGCGATCAGTTGCATGGTTCTATCACCATCTAATTTTCGACGAACCCCATCGATCCAACCAAAACAAAGAAGTTCATCCAAAACTTCTTCTCTCGAAACATACTTTTCAGGAATTGACTTTTTGTAGGTCACCAGCCAAACAGTTGCCTCTTGGTTATAGTGTTTCAGCAACCAGCTTCGCAACATTTTAACATTCGAAACTTCAACTTTTTCAAAATTTTCAGTTACAATCATTGCAGCTTCTTTTCATCTCGTCAACGCACTCCAAAAACATCCTTAACGAAAAACCCAAATAGGTAGACTCAGAATCATTTTTACTCTTTTTCTTATGTATTAAAAATCTAGCAATCACGCTTACTCGATTTTTTGATGAATGGAATCCAAAAGTTGAATCATTCGGTCGTACTGGACCTGCTCGTCGGTATGCTGTTGAAGATGTTCATGGCGGATTCGCTCCGGTTCCTCACGTATCAACTCACGAATGATTCCTACCAATGCTAAAGTGCCAAAAAACAAACACCCGGCTATAAAAATAGTTGTATTGACAGCAATCGTAGCTAGAGGATCTTTGAGATAGTCTTTAAAAATCATTGTAGAAATGTGTTTTGAGGTCGGTTAAAGATACAACAAAGAACAACAAGAGTGAAACCCACGAAAACCTTGGAGGCATGCCAAATTGATTTTTTTGAATCCTTCGCCCTGTCAGTAAGTATGGGCCAAATCCCTTACATACACGATTAAGATGATGTGCCAAACGGAGCTTAATGACTAAATAAAAATAGAGGATAAAAGCATGTAGGAATTTTCTTTGTCCAATACGGTTGAATTGTAATAGTCAGTGTGATTGATTGTACGTGGGGCAATGACCGCATACGGTAGAATGTCTGGCTCCCCTTTTACCTATTTGTGAAAGAATTTTTTGGGGGAAGTGCCATTCAAGAAAATAACACTGCTATTCAAGATGGTTGTGGTATACAAGAACATCTTTTTTAAGGAAAGAATCACCCCATTCCTTAATTTCACTTTTTTGGCAAAAGGAATGAAAAAAGCCAAATGACCCAGCAATGAAAACCCTATCACACCCTAGCTATAGGACATGGCAGGGTGCATGAATAAGTGATATAATACATATCAAATACTAGCCAGAGACAAGCTCTGGCTAGTATTTGATTAAAATTTTAATCTTCGGATTCCATTTCTGGTACCGGTTGTAAAGATGACATCAATCCACCGGCATCAAAATAATCACCACCAGCAATAATTTTCCCGTCTTTAAAGTCCCAGGTATGGTAGCTAGTAAGACGCCACTCTTTTCCAGTGGCTGAGTGCTTCCCTGACCATGTTCCATAGGCGCGAACACTTCCGTCTGGCATGCCTGTTTTTTCAGATACCCCAGGGAGATACGCTCTTGCTTCGAAAGATACATCTTCCATTGCGACTTGCCAGCCTAAAAGATATTCACCAAAGGCTGCTTTACCAATCGGTTCAGAAGCGTGAAAGGCAGGCTGCCACTGCAAATCAGGATGAACCATATCCATTTGTGCTTGGGGATCGGCCTCAGATCCTTGCAATGACAGGAACTTTTCAATCATAGCTCGGTTGGCCTCATAGTCGGGATGCATGCCTTGTTGACAAGAAAAAAGCATGACGGAAACAAAAAATAAAATACATTTTTTCATTAGAATTCGTTTATGATTAAGCTACAATATACTGAATTTCAATGACTCATGTGTTTTATGAAGCTATTTTTTTTGATCAATCGTATTGAATCGTAACAGACTAATTTGAATTTTATTGTTTGAGCTTATACTCTTCACGCTGCCAATACAATAATAGCAATGTCGCTGACAATAACAACGCTGCTGGAAGAGATTTGATCCATGCATCTTCTATGGATATATGAAAATAAATGGCTCCAGACATCATCACTGCAATAATCAAAAGAGCAGGCTGTATGAGCTTGGAATAACGAATCCCTATCAGAAGAAGAAGGGCAGCCAATACTTTAATGATTCCAACGACATACATGGTCTGTGAAGACAATCCATAAGCAGCAAACTCCGATGCTAAGTCTGTTGCATTCCCCCCTCGATACATACTAGCACGACTGAAACGAAGCAACCATACATTTAAAATAGTGAGGGAAACTACTGCCATTAAAACTTTCCTTATGAGTGTTTTCATAGTATTTCGTTTTTCTTTTTAAGTTACAAAAACATTTTGAATCCCGATAAACTAGAACCTTTGCCTACAAAGACTAAAAGAATTCCATAGGGTTTTACTACTCATCTGTTGGTAAATTCTCACCTTCTACAGGTGTTGTTTCCGACTCCCCAAACTGGAATCGTAAAATAAGCTCGTGTGTTTTCAGTCCCAATCCTGCCAGTTGGTTGCTGCGGGGTGTTTCGTAGGCATAACCCAGCTGAATGCCGCTTATATTGATAAAGGAAAGTAGTGAAAAAGAGCTATTGGAACGTGCCGATACGCCCATCTCGAAGGTGTTCTGCCAACTGACCATCCCGGTGATCTCTGATGTAAGTGGATTGCCGCTTACCTTACGAAGCATC
>JBMHCG010000058.1:0-11268 GCA_049890035.1 Flavobacteriaceae bacterium
GATGCTTCGTAAGGTAAGCGGCAATCCACTTACATCAGAGATCACCGGGATGGTCAGTTGGCAGAACACCTTCGAGATGGGCGTATCGGCACGTTCCAATAGCTCTTTTTCACTACTTTCCTTTATCAATATAAGCGGCATCCAGCTGGGCTATGCCTACGAAACACCCCGCAGCAACCAACTGGCAGGATTGGGACTGAAAACACACGAACTTATTTTACGATTCCAGTTTGGGGAGTCGGAAACAACACCTGTAGAAGGTGAGAATTTACCAACAGATGAGTAGTTGATGCGTAGTTTTTTTAAAGTGTAGCGGAATGCTGTATTAAATGCTATAGTCTTTAAAGACAAATTCGAATTTTTAAAGATTAAAAAAAGATCAACTGGGAAAAAAATAAGGAAATCTAAATTGAATCGATACATCAAAGGGTTTTAGCCACAAAAAAAGTTCTATTGAATGGGAACAAGGTGTATGGATTTTAATTCAATGGATTTTTCAGTTCCCATTTTAGCGGTATGCAGTCGAAGGGGATACGTACCTTTTTTAAAAGACAATTCACCTACTTTATAATAGTTCCACTTCATCGCAGGTGCTTCTTGCTCTCGAGGCACCCTATCGTAGACAGGAAGGGCTATGGGTTCAAAAACAGGTAATCCTTGTATGAACAATGTATTTTGGTTGGCTTGAAGGAACAATTCAGTAGCTTGATTTTGTGGGTCGAGTCCGTACTCAAAATAAACTTCGTAGCGTGTTGGTGCATGCACCAATAATTCCCATTCTGCATAGGCAGAAGGGAGGGTCCAATAATCAATCCAATCATGAGCCCATCCGTGCAAACTGTGATATGCAATGCCAGTATGTCTTCGGTCTTTACGAAAAGCAAAGGGAGGATGGAGTTGGGCCTGACTGGCTTCCAAATGTATGGTTGGTGAAGAGGGAAGACCTAACTGGAATGGGAGGATTTTTGGTGTTTTGGGCAATTGCTTTTCCCATTGATTAAAAGACATCATTAATGCGTCTTTGAGCTGAGTCAAACTATCTTGTAGATTGTTTTTTTGCGCTGGGTCGTTCGCAAGGTTATACAAACCGTCCCGAGTAAGTAACAAGCTGTCTTTAAGAATACGTATTCGCTTGCCCCAATTTTCATAAAGAGTCCTTTTAGGGATGGATTGATCAGTAAATAATTGTGGGACAAAGCTAATTCCGTCTAAGGGATTTTTTGGAGACGTATCTATTTGAGTTAATTCCAATAGTGAAGGTAAAACATCAATATGCGCCCAGGCACCTTCTATGCGTTTGGCGGAGGGAATCTTTCCTGGCCAGCGGATGGCAAAGGGGACACGAACCCCCCCTTCGTCGACACTTCCTTTTCGCCCTTTGAATCCGTTATTATAACGGTTGGTCAGTGGTCCATTGTCTGAAAGGAAGATTACAATGGTTTCGTTTTCGATACCCATTTGTTCTAATTGATCCAATAGCCTTCCAAAATTCGCATCAATATTTTCAGTCATTCCATAAATGGCTGCAGTAAAATCATCCAGTCCCTTTTCTTGATATTTTTCAAAATAGGCATCCGGAACATGTAAGGGGGTGTGTGGCGTTTGGAATGCAACATAACAAAAGAAGGGTTGGTTTTTTTGTTGTGAATCTTTCATAAAAGATAGCGCTTCATCGGAAAGCACATTGGGTAGATAGCCTTGTGTACGAAAAGATTTCCCGTCTTTTTCAACCTCCATATCAAAGTAACTAGGGTAATGTCCAGAAGTAAATCCAGTAAAATGGTCAAAACCTCGAGCCAAGGGGTGATAGGGGTAATTGCTGCCATTGTGCCATTTTCCAAAAATAGCAGTCCGGTAGCCTGCGTTCTGAAATAGGTTCGCCATCGTTTCTTCCTTTAGTTGCATCCGCTCACGCCCCCTTGTTACGCCATGTACACCGGTACGCTGGTAATAACGCCCTGTTAAAAGACTGGCACGGGTCGGTGCGCAAACAGGACTGACATAAAATTGAGGAAAATAGCTGCTTTCGGAGAAGAATTGGTCCAATCGAGGCGTTTGAATTTGAGAATTTCCGTGGAACCCCAAATCCCCATAGCCTTGATCATCAGTTAGAATTAAAAGAATATTTGGTGGGGTATTTTTTGAATGCTCACATTGATATAGTAGTAGCATGGATAGAACCAAAATCATTTGTGGAACGCTCGTATTTTTCAAAAGCAGAAAATTTTTCGTCATTGATCACTTTTATAGGCGGGTTGTATGGTTGATTCACTTTTGTTGTATTTTCCTTCCGCGGCCCATCGAAACCCTCGCATTTGCATTGTAATTACTTCTTTGGTATTGAAATCTGTAAGATTATGTCCAATGGAAGAATAAAAAATTCTTCCGTTCCCATAGTTTTTTTTCCAGACCACAGGCATGGTACTTCCCTTGAGGGAGTTTTCTATTTCACCTGTATCATTATACCTGTCTTTTACAAATTCTGAGACAGCTAGCACTTTGATATTTGGATCCACTAACATATAATACTGTTCCGTATCAAAAACATTAAAGTTTGAAATACCTTTTGTTATGGGGTCATTCTTGTCAATAATTCTAACGGAATAATCGATTTTACCTCCTGGATGGAAAAGGAATTGCCCACCGATTAAAAATTGATATAGTAAGTTTTCACGAAATGCATCACCCAATCCCCCATGCCAACCTGCTAGGCCTGTTCCATTCATAACTGCTTTTTCTAAACCTTTAAATTGCTCATCAGTTATTTTTCCCATCGTCCAAATTTGAATAATCAAATCGGTTTGACTCATTATTTTTTCATTTGTGTAAACCGACAAATTATCAAATACCATTACATTGGCACCCTCTGCTCGCAATTTGGGAACAAATAAATCAAGGCTCTCTTTTGGCTTGTGACCTTCCCATCCCCCGTATACATAAATGATGTTTTTTCCCTGTAATGAGGCTTGTTCATTTTTTATTGATTGCGATAATCCATTGAAGGAGATGAAAATAAACAGCACGAAAAACTTTCTCAACATAATGGAAAACAGATATTTAGCACTTATTCTGAAACGCATACGAATTTGTTAATTTATTTTTCTTTTGTTTGGTTATATATGAATCAAAATAGAAACTAAAGTAGATCAATAATTTGTATTACGGCCGACGTCAATTAATCTTGAACAACGAGCTGTATTGCTAGATAGTCAAACGCTTTGGCGTAGTGTCTGTCACTATACATTTACCCAGGGAACCAAGTATATGTCAAAAAATCTAGATAAACCCCCTTTCACTTTGATAAAGAGATTCAATTAGGGACGCTTTCGTAAAAAGCATTTGTAACATTACTAAAAATCATTTGATAGCATCACATTTCAAACCCTTTTCTGTAGGTTCTACCAACAAACTGATTCGCTTCTTCCAAGTTGGTAATTTTCATATTAGCCCCATCCCAAACAAGTTTTTTACGCCCATAGAATTCCAAATTACCTTGGCTATTTTCTTTGCGTAGCAGATAGCTTCGAATAGCTAGATTCCCCATGAGAACAGTTTCCGTCATGGGCCCGGCATAGTCGAAAGAAGAAGTAAGGTTTTTGTGCTCCTTACTATCAAAACCTGCTTTACACGCATCTACCCATTTTCGTTGGTGTCCATATTCGGGTTCACTCATCTCTTCTTCTTCCGGGCCAAAGTGTGTCGTACCATCTTTACGGTACAACTTGGGCATCAGCGGCGAACTATCATTGATATTGGTTGAAATGACACCCTTTTCCCCAATAATTAAAACTCCATTGGCACTATTTTTTCCTCCTATGTCAGAGTTGACAGGAATTAAATCGGGGTGTGCTGGTCGAATGCCACCATCACTCCAGGTCATTTTAATGGGTGCTTTGGTTTTCTGGGTTGCGTCAAAATTAAGGCTAATGAAAGACGATGCAGGGCAACCTTCTGGGTGGTAGTCAGGTGTCCACATCTGAGAAAAGATAGTTCCTACACTACATTCTGCCGATAGGGGATAACCCAGGCCGAGTGTTCGAAAAGGAATATCAATCAAATGGCATCCGACATCACCGAGCGCACCCGTTCCGTATTCCCACCATCCTCTCCAGTTGAAGGGGTGCATGTTTGGAGTATAGGGTTTCATCTTTGCTGGGCCAAGCCATAAGTCCCAATTTAAGGCATCCGGTTTTAAACTAGCATCCGCTTTTGGCATGGCTATTCCTTGGGGCCAAACAGGTCGATTTGTCCATATATTAACTTCTTTAATAGTACCCAACTCATTGGAGTCAATCCAATGTTGAACCATATTTAATAAGGGATTGGATCCCCCCTGGTTGCCCATCTGCGAAACAATTTTTTTCTCGCGTGCCATTTCCGTCAGTATTCGCGCTTCACGAATGTTATGTGTCATTGGTTTTTGAACATAAACGTGTTTCCCACGGTTCATAGCAAAGGCTGCTGCGGGGCCATGCACATGATCGGGTGTGGAAATGGTTACTGCATCTATGTCTTTTTCTTTATCAAGCATAATGCGGTAGTCATCATATAATTTTGCTTTTGGGAATTTTTTGACTGTTTGTGCTGCACTGCCTGAAAAATCCACATCGCAAAGGGCTGTAACCCGTTCACGACCTTGCACCGAGGCATTGTTTATGTCACTAGCTCCTTTACCTCCGGCACCAATGGCAGCAATATTGAGCTGATCGCTTGGGGCCATATATCCTTTCCCTCCCAGAACATGCCTGGGAAGTATGAATACAGAGGAGGCGAACATTATTTTCTTGTTGAATTCACGTCTGGAATGGGTAGGGTTTTTACTCATTGTTACGTCTATTTGTTGATTGTATGTAATTGATTTCTTCAAAGCACGCGCTTGGCTTATGATGCATTTTAAAGTACAGTTTGTAGATGAGATGTAATCTATCTGTAAAACGACCAATAGGGATTTGCATCTTTGTTTGGTATGGATATGCAGTAGGTAACAAACTACTCTTTTGTTGCGTATGCATTTATTTATGAATATTCTTTCATCAATATACACCAAATTGATAGGAAGTGCAATTTTTACTTCAGAATGGTTTTTTCTTTAGATTATATGTTTCCTTCTTATGGTTTCTATGTTTTTGTTCTATTTCTTGACTCATACTGTTTTAAAACATTTTCTGTAAATTAAGGACGCTAAACAGATTCAAACGGGGATTTACCATAACCGTTCAATAAAACTAAATAAATCGATCTAACAAGATGCGAAAACTTCGTGTATTAGTCGTGGGATGTGGAAATATGGGAAGCTCACATGCTGAGGCATATGAAAAGCATCCTGGTTTTGAAATTTGTGGGTTGGTTTCTAGGGGTTCAAGTAAAGATGAACTTTTGACCAGGCTTCAAAAGCACTATCCACTCTTTAATAACTATGCAAAGGCATTGATTGAAACCCAGCCTCATGCTGTATGTATTAACACCTATCCTGATACACATGAAGAATTTTGTTGCCAGGCATTGCAAAGGGGATGTCATGTGTTTGTAGAAAAACCTATTGCAACCACAGTAGAGGGGGGGAGACGTGTATGGAAATTGGCGAAGAATAAAAAAAGAAAAGTTGTTATCGGATATATACTTAGACACCACACAGTATGGCAACAATTTGTTTCAGCTGCAAAGAAACTAGGAAAACCATTGGTTATGCGAATGAATCTTAACCAACAAAGTTCGGGGCAAATGTGGACGGTACACAAAAATCTTATGCAGTCTTTAAGCCCTATTGTAGATTGTGGAGTACATTATTTGGATATTATGTGCCAAATGACAGCATCACGTCCATTGAGTGTTGCTGCCATAGGTGCTCGATTAACCCACGCGATTCCAGAAGATCAATACAATTATGGTCAGTTGCAAATACGATTTGATGATGGTTCTGTTGGTTGGTACGAAGCCGGTTGGGGCCCCATGATGAGTGAAAATGCATATTTCATAAAGGATGTAATCGGTCCGCAAGGAGCCGTTTCACTAAAACAGGAAGAAAAAGCTTCCGACGATGTCGATGGTCATACCCAAACAGACACGATGCGAATTCACCACGCAGCAATTGATGAAAACAACCAATTTGTGCAAAAAGATACTCTCAAAACATTTTCTAAGTCCCCATCACATCAAGATTTATGTTATGCGGAACAAGATTTTTTTTTCAATGCAATTCAAAATGATTTCGATTTAGAACAACATATAGAAGACGCTATACATAGCCTTCAAATTGCTCTGGCTTGCGATGAAGCAGTGAAAACGGGTAAAAACGTACTTCTGTAATGGCTGATTTTTTCTGATTAAAAGAGGAGAAAACAAACAAAGGGCCTTGCTCAATTTGATTTTAACAACAGTTTCCTTTTTGATGGAGAAACTGGAAATGCGAAAGACACAGATGAAGGGATTTGAAATTAGTGCTTAAAAAATTTCAATCACAATGACAGTATCTATTGATTTTTTCTCAATGGAGTTCAGATCAATCGTAATTCCCAACGCATTTTTTATGTATTTGAGTTTTTTTTCTGAATTAAATAAACGGATTGATTTGATCTTTACGGGTATTGGGTCAAGGTGAAGATAGTTGACCGTTTCATCCAAAAGGTGTAAATAAACGGTACTTCCTTTTTGAGTTGACACCCATGCTTCATTCGGTGCAATGGGGCCCCGATCGGTTCCATATATGCTTTCTCCATATACCTTGAGCCAGTCCCCTATTTCAATCAATGATTGTTTGTGTTCTTCTTGAATTTTTCCATTTGGCATGGGTCCCACGTTCAATAAGAGATTACTTCCATAGCCTGCTGCTTTGACTAAATATTGAATCAGTTCCTTGGTTGATTTGTGTTTCCGATCTTGTAAATTAAACCCCCATGACCCATTAATGGTTTCGCAAACTTCCAAAGGGACGCTCCCAATTTGATTCGCAGGCGTTCCCCATCCAGTGGTGTTTTTTCCGGGCAAATCTTTTTCGAACATTTGAAAATCTTCACCTTCAATAATACCCAGATGGTGGTTGTTCCCTATCAAAGCTTGGGGTTGTAATTGGTGGATAAGACTGTAAATTTCATCGTAGTGCCAATCCACTTTTAGTTGACCAAATTGTTTTCCATCCCACTCTTTTTGATCCCAGTGACCATCGAACCAAATTCCACCAATCGGCCCGTAATGAGTTAACAGTTCGGTAAGTTGTGATTTCATAAACGAAATATAATCGTCCCAATTTCCTTTTCCACGACCTGAAATACCCTTTCCAGTTCGACCTCGAGGATAATAATCATCTCGATTCCAGTCCAATAAGGAATAGTAGAAAAATAGTTTGATTCCTTCTTTGTGGCATGCTTCGGCAAGTTGTTTTAAAATATCGTTGCCATAGGGTGTTGCATCAACGATGTTGTATTCTGTGGCAGTCGAATGAAACATAGAAAAACCATCGTGATGTCTGCTGGTAATGGTTATGTATTTCATTCCCGCTTGTTTTACCACTGACACCCACTCTTCAGGATCAAAGGCCACTGGATTAAAAAAATTTGGTAGTTTTTCGTATTCTGATTTACTGATATTTTGATTGTTCATCACCCACTCTCCATCACCTAGGATACTGTATACGCCCCAGTGAACAAAGAGTCCAAAGCGTGCCTCTTTAAACCATTCACGGGCTTGGATATTTTCAGCACTCGGTTGGTACCCCTTTTGTGCCTGTAAAGAAAAACAGAATCCGATGAGAAGACTTTTGAAAATCATCGTAACTCTTTTACGAAAGTAGATAGGGTACTTATTCATCAGTAAGAAATCATAGAAATTCAAGAGCAGCGTGTTTGTATAGCAAGATTAAATTAGTAAATTCTTTTTTATCAGTAACCAATTCAATGGATGTGATAATCGGATTCTTTGACAAATGACTTTTTCCATCCCTTTTTTTGGAACAGGATTTGAAACAAATTAAGTAAATTGGTATAGCCACGTAAGGACTTTTAAAATGTATGCTATGAAACGATTGTTTTTCTTTTTGTTTTTGCTTCCGCTTGTTGTTTTTTCCCAGGATTGGATCATTATTGATGTATTGGAACAGTCCAATAAGAAACTAGAATATAGAATTGATAACGGTGAAGAAGTTTTAAATAAAACCGTTAAAAATCCTTCAATCGTATACTTAATAAACGAATACGCCTCTAAAGGGTATCTTTTAAAACACGTAACACAGGGTGTTGAATTAGACCTAAATGGTACTTTCCCGTTACTCAATAATCTTGACAATAATTTTGGAGTTACCAATTTAAATCTCTCCAATAACAATCGAGTGATGCTTTGGTTTCGCAAAAGGGAACATTAGTTATCAAGTATTGCAATATTTCACATCAAAGATCATTTGAAATTTTGCTAGATATTTTCATTCACAGGTTGATTATATCAACAGCTATTTTGATCTTAACTTATTTATTTATAATAAATTAGTAAATTGTTAAAGATCATAAAAACAATTCAAGATGCATTGGATTCAACAAAGCATATTTCTTATTGTCCTTTTTTTTGCTATTGGAAGTTGCCAAACCAAAGGATTGAAAATAGCAGAGGCAGGCCAATCAGACTTTGTCATAGCATATGATTCTGCAACAAACGAATCAGCTTTGGGTGCGGCCCAACTACTGCAAAGATATCTAGAAGAAATTACAGCGATAAAATTACCCATTCAACCAGTAGAAATCGAAAAGAGTAATTTAAATAGAATCAAAGTAGCTATTTCACCTAACGAGGTGCCTACAAAAGAAAGTATTCAAATTAAAACAGATGGCGAAAACTTATTGATTTATGGAGGTTCTGAGCAGTCGTTACAGAATGCTGTGTATGTTTTCTTAGAAAAGTTTTTGAATTGCAGATGGTATGCACCCGATACAAGCATCATACCAAAAGAAAAAAAAATAGTATTGAATCCTATTGACTACGAATACACCCCTGATATTCGGGTTCGGACTGTCCATTCCAAACTTTTTTACGAGCATCCAGAATTTGCTGCAGCAAATCGAGTGAACAACACTTCTTTTCCTTTTTTTGTTCCTGAAGCACGCGTTCATACTTTTCAAAACTTTATACCCGAACATCTCTATTTCGATGCGCACCCTGAATATTATGCCCTTAGAAATGGAAAACGATTACCTACTCAATTGTGTTTGACAAATCCTGAAGTTTTCTCACGGGTCAATGAGAAGGTAGCCGCTTTGTTTGATAAATATCCGGAGGCGGAAGTCATTTCTGTCAGTACCAATGATAACCAACAGTATTGTCAGTGTGATCAGTGTTCTCGTATGGATGAAAAAGAGGGAAGTCCAGCCGGTACACTGATTCATTTTGTAAATAGAATTGCCGCCAATTTCCCACATAAAAAAATTTCAACGCTGGCTTATCAGTACACACGAAAACCACCCAGGATTAAACCCAGAGAAAATGTTCTTATTACGCTTTGTTCCATTGAGTGTGATCGCAGTGGACCAATTGAGGAAAAATGTACTGATTTCGCAAACGATTTACGAGCGTGGAGTACGCTGGCGAGCAATGTTCGGATTTGGGATTATACCACGCAGTTCACCAATTTTCTGGCACCCTTTCCTAATCTTTACACCCTACAGGACAACATTCAGCTTTTTCGAGACAACAAGTCCAAATGGATTTTCGAACAACACAGTAACAACCCCAGTGAACTCTTTGAACTGAGAAGTTATATCACTGCACAGTTGCTTTGGGATCCTGATCAAGATTTTGATGCACTTTTAAAAGATTTCCTAGAGGGTTATTATAAAGCTGCAGCACCTTATATTAATGCCTATATCACGACAATCCACAATGCGTTGAAAGCCGATGACAATTTTTTCTTATTTCTATATGGAGACCCTTCACAGGCTTTTGATGTTTACTTAGATCCCAGTCTGTTGGAAAAGTATGCGCAGTATTTTGATCAAGCAGAAATAGCCGTAGCGGATGATAAGACGCTTCTCAATCGGGTTCGAACTGCTCGCCTTGGAGTGGATTTTGCTTCGCTAGAAGCGAGTAGAAAGAATTTAAATGCAAGGTTTCAACTAATCGATTCCAATGCTATTGGAGAAAAAATCATCAATCCCAGTGTCGATAGCTTATTGGCATCTTTTGCACAGACCACAAATCGAAATTCCATTGATCTAATGAATGAAATGGGGTACACTGTTTCAGAGTACTTGGAGAATTACCGTTCCACGATCGATGCAGCAATGAAACCCAATAGGGCAAAAAATAAAAGAGTGGTCAGTGTTACAAAACCCAAAAAATATGCGAACGAAGACCCCCTCGTTTTGACAGATGGCGTGATGGGGGGAAGTAGTTTTTATTCCAACTGGTTGGGATATGAAGGGAATAACATGGAGGTTATTTTGGATCTAGAAAAGCCAACAGCGGTTCAAACCATTGACCTTTCTTTTTTACAGGTAACCAATCACATCGTTTTTTTCCCACAATTGGTTACCTACAGCGGATCTCTAGATGGGAAAACATTTTGGAATATTGCAAGGGTAGGAAACAAACACCCGCTTGGTAAAAAGAGCAAAATAAATGCGATCCAGAATTATGGTCTTGAATGCGATGAAAAACAAGTTCGTTATCTAAAAGTGACGGCTCATAACACACAAACCCCATACTGGCACCATGCGGCAGGCCTTCCCTCGTGGATATTTGCTGATGAAATAATAGTTAATTAATAACTACGAGCGGTTCGCTTAGTCCACACGGCCTACAGGGCGCACCTCCCTCCCTTTGATTCCAGACAGACGATCCCCCAAAATCAGACGCACAGAATCTGCAATAGCATTTATTTTCATTACTATTACTGGATGTTCTGAAGCTATATTTTTTGTTTCTTTTGGGTCATTTTCAAGATCAAAAAGAGCGTTTTTTGATAGTGTATTCATGTCATACGGTACGGGAAAGCCATCGTTGGTTCCTTTTCTGCCATTAAGAGATCGGTACGTATGAGGAAGATAAAGTTTCCAGTTCTTGTGACGAACGGCATGCAGTTCGTTGGTTCTGTAGTAGAAGAAAAAATTTTGGTGTGGCGAGGTTGTAGTTTGCCGGGTCAATAGGGGCACTAGGGAAGCCCCATCAATCTTCTTTTTTGGCAAACGACTTCCCGTAAACTCTGCCATAGTAGGCAACCAGTCCATCCCCATGGCTGGGTTGTTGATGATCGTGTTAGGGGCTATTTTTTTTGGATAATAAACGATACTA
>JBMHCG010000059.1:0-64744 GCA_049890035.1 Flavobacteriaceae bacterium
ATATCATCATATCCTATTGGCCAGTTTTCCCCAAGTCCATCTCTGTCTTTGCTTTTAAAATCATTGGGCCCAAATCGAAGGGAAATGCGACCCCAATGATTGGTCCGACCCCCTAACATTCTTGACCGAAACCAATCGAACTGAGTGTCTCCTATTCGATTGTAGGGTTCGCCGTCTATTTCCCAACCTCCGTAGGCCATATCAAATTCACCAAAATCTCTTTGTGTCCCAGCTCCTCTTCTAGGGGATTCGTAGGGCCATTTGAGTTGTGTTTGTTGTTCGGGGTTTGCCGGATCAAAAAATGGGCCTGCTTCTATTACCGCAACCTTTAATCCAGCATCTGCAAGTACTTTCGTTGCCATTCCTCCTCCAGCACCCGATCCAACAACGATTACATCATAGGATTTACTTGACTCGATTATCTCCATTTATCTTTTTTTTCAAGTGTTGATATCAATAGCATAATCATATCAAATGTTCATGCCTTTTTATGCAATCAAAAGATACATATTTTTATTAAGAAGCCATAGGGCTTTTCCACGATCACTTACACATAAAAAAAAATCTCCTAATTAAAAACTAGGGTTAAACACTATCTTTCTTGCCCTTATTGCAGTAGTTCCTGGAACGAGTACATTTCAAAAACCAATTGATTAAAATCTTTTTCATAGAAAATGCCCATGCTATCAGCATTAATTTGAACCAAATCGGAATAAGCAGCCCCTCCAGAATAAATTTCTTTCTCTTTTGTCCAACTTCTGCCAGAATCCATACTGAATTTCAATGTCATCTTTTCTCTTTTAGAAGTGCTATTTGGCCCGGAATAAACAAGTATATTTTTGTTCTTAAATTCAATTAACAATATACTCGATTGACAAACAGGAGTAATCAATTGTGCATCGAAAAAAAGTTCCTTCCAAGAGGTTCCTCCATCAGAGCTAAGTGCAACGAGACGTTTTTTACTTTTTCCATTTTGTTCTCTGATGTTAAGCATTAAATCTCCATTCGGTAGTTCAACACCAATGGCCTCATTGGAAGAAGGGATATTGATATCCGGACTTACAGACCACGTCTTAGCATGGTCATCAGAGTAAAACCCATACGCTCGGTATTCATTAAATCCCTCTTGTGGATCTCCTGTAGAGTGGTTCGCGGGAATATAAATCCTGCCTTTGAATCGGCTTCTTTTGAGTTGAATGGCATGTCCAGGCGTGTTTGCATGGGTTCGCCAATCTTTAAAAGAATGAGTGTTGTTTGCATTGAAATGAACTTGATTCGAAATAATAGTTGGTGTTGTCCAGCTTTTTCCTTCGTCTGTACTGCTGATATAGGCTACTTCTCTTTTTCCTTTCCCATGGCGTATTTCGTTTTCTGATGCATTGCCCAAGTTGTAGAATAATAAAATTCTTCCTTCGGGATATCGTGGATCGAAAAAATCAACTACCGGTGCTGGATTTCCAGCTTGTAAATTTCCATTTTCAGCAACGACTCTCGGATTTGACCAATTTGCTCCTCCATCATAGCTAATACGCAACAAGATATCTACATCACCAAAATCATTGCAACTGGCCCTTCTTCCCTCTGCAAATGCAAGTAAATTACCCTGTGGGGATTTGATGATAGCAGGGATGCGGTAGCATGTATAGCCTCCTGTATTATTTTCAAAAAGTGGTTGTGTGGTCGCATTCATTTTTTGGCAGCAGACCTGTAGAACGAGTACGATAAAAACCGATCCAATGTGTTTCATTCCTTGTTCAAGGTACTATTTAATACCTTTCCTAAATGCGACTTTACAATCTAATTTCGCAATCAACCCCCGGCAATTGAATTCCCCATTAACACCCCTTATAATTTTTTTCATCTCTATCAAATGCATGTAGAAGATTTTTGATTCACATATAACGGCTCTGTTTTAAGTACAAAACATATTTATTGATAAAGCGAAAGAAGTAATAAAATCAAATTAACACCTTGGTTTTTATTCTTTAAGGACAAATTTCATTAATTTTTTATTTAGTAAGTTGTAAGCAAAAGGGATCAACAGTCATGTTACGATTCGATTGCAGATATTTTCTTTCTATGGTTGTTACGTTTCTTGTCTTTTCTTGTCGTTTACAAGATAAAGACCAACTCCCCAATATAATTTATATTCTTGCCGATGATTTAGGTTACGGTGAGTTGGGGTGCTATGGTCAACAAAAAATAAAGACACCCAATCTCGATCGAATGGCCGAACAAGGCATGCTTTTTACACAGCATTATGCTGGTGCCCCCGTGTGTGCCCCCTCCCGATATATGCTTTTAACTGGAACACATGCAGGTCATTCCTACATTCGTGGGAATTATGAGTTGGGACAATTTTCAGATGAAAATGAAGCGGGGCAAATGCCTATTCCCCACACCACGCCCACTATAGCTAAAATGCTGCAAAAAGCAGGTTACCGAACGGGCATGGTTGGCAAATGGGGATTGGGTTATGTAAACACAACAGGGAGTCCGTTAGAGCAAGGATTTGATTATTATTTTGGTTACCTCGATCAAAAACAAGCACATAATTATTATCCAACCCACTTATGGGAAAACGACCAAAGGTTTCCCCTAAAGAATACCTATAGGCTGGTTCATACCCCATTAACACAGGAGCCAACATCTGAAGATTTCGAATCGTTCAAAGGAAAAGAATACGCACCGGATAAAATGGTAGAAAAAGCCATCGCTTTTATTCAAAATAGCACTTCAAAAAAGCCATACTTCTTATTTTATCCATCACCCTTACCTCATGTGTCACTCCAGGTTCCAGATTCATTAGTTGAACCCTATAAAAAGGGTTTTGATGAGGTACCTTAT
Source organism: Flavobacteriaceae bacterium (assembly GCA_049890035.1). Classification (GTDB taxonomy): domain Bacteria; phylum Bacteroidota; class Bacteroidia; order Flavobacteriales; family Flavobacteriaceae; genus UBA11891. The sequence goes on from JBMHCG010000059.1 coordinate 2,848, forward strand.
TTGGGAACGAAAGGATATGCCTCACATGAGTACCCAAAATCCGCCTACGCCGCCATGATTACACATTTGGATTATGAGATTGGTAAAATATGGGAAACTGTCAAGGCGCAAGGTCAAGAGGATCAAACGCTGATTTTCTTTTCAAGTGATAATGGCCCAACCTTTGCCGGTGGGGTAGAGGCAGAGTTTTTTAAGAGCACTGCAGGTCTACGCGGGTTAAAAATGGACTTGTATGAAGGAGGCATTCGTGTTCCTTTCATTGCCTATTGGAAAAATACAATCAATGGAGGTCAACGTTCAAATCTCATTTCAGGCCATTGGGATATTTATAATACTATAGCTGAATTAGTTGGTCAAGATAATGAAGCCATTGATAACGATGGTATTTCGCTCCTACCAACCCTGCTGGGCACATCGAACCCAGTCGACAGGGAATATATCTATTTTGAATATCCAGAAAAACAGGGTCAAGTTGCATTAAGAATGAATGATTGGAAAGCCATTAAAGTCAATATGAAAAAAAATGCTACGGCTTCATGGGAATTGTACAACCTCAAATTAGATCCCCAGGAAAAAAACAATCTGGCCAGACAACACCCTGAAATATTGAAAAGAGCAGATTCCTTAGTCCGTGTTTCCCACCGCCACCCCCATCTTAGAGAATGGGAGTTTATGGATCCTAAATTTTAACTTATGTTGACCTACGTTCATCCATTTCAAAAGTTTATCCTGATTCTCTTAATGATATTAATGGGTTGTACACCCCCAATACAGCCGATAGAACCAGTTGGGCCCTTAGCCAACCCCAATCAGTTGGCATGGCAGAAAATGGAATACTACGCCTTTATTCATTTTAATATGAATACCTTCACGGATACAGAGTGGGGTTATGGGGATGAAAATCCAAAGCACTTTAATCCAACAGATTTGGACACTCGACAGTGGGCACGAATAATAAAACAGGCGGGGATGAAAGGTATTATAATAACGGCGAAACACCATGATGGATTTGCACTTTGGCCCAGCAAGTTTTCAGAACATACAGTGGCAAATTCACCCTGGAAAAAGGGGGCTGGTGATGTGATTCGAGAGCTTTCTCAAGCATGTAAAGAATATGATTTGAAGTTTGGGATTTATCTCTCACCATGGGATCGGAATCATAAAGACTTTGGCAACCCGAATTATATTTCATATTTCCGAAACCAGTTAACGGAGCTGTTAACCAATTATGGTGATGTGTTTGAAGTATGGTTTGATGGCGCCAATGGAGGTGATGGTTATTATGGAGGAGCCAATGAATACCGAAAAGTTGACAAAAAAACCTACTATGATTGGCCTAATACGATTGCACTCGTACGACAGCTACAACCCAAAGCTGTAATCTTTAGTGATGCAGGTCCCGATATCCGATGGGTTGGCAACGAGAAAGGCTATGCAAATGAAACTACATGGTCTTCGATTTACAGAGACAGCTTGTACCCTGGTATGCCTGATTTTCAAAGATTTTCAGCCGGTCAGGAAAACGGAACACATTGGGTCCCTACAGAAACTGACGTTTCCATTCGACCCAGTTGGTATTATCATAAACAAGAAGATGCTAGTGTTAAAACCTTAGCACAGCTTGTAGATATCTATTTTAATTCAGTTGGGCTAAATAGTTCTTTACTCCTGAATATACCTGTTGATAAAAAAGGACTGATTCATGAAAATGATCATGCTCAACTCATGCAACTTGCCCATTTCATAGAAACTACTTTTTCTACCAATTTTTTGCACAATCAAATCGTCTCGACCAGCTCCGCAGTAAATGGATATCCAGCTGATAATGTTGTAGACGGGGAGTCTACAACCTATTGGACTTCTGAACGGAAGGATCAAAAACCTGAACTTACAGTGTTGTTGGATACAGCGGTTGAGGCAAACACATTGATGATACAAGAATATATCCCCCTGGGACAGCGTATCAAATCATTTTCGTTCCAAATTTTACATCAAGGAACTTGGGTTCCTATTCGTAGCGGAACAACGGTTGGAAACAAACGGTTGATTCGTTTTCAAACAATGTCCGTTGAGGGGGTGCGACTTACTTTTGAGCAATATAAAAAACAAGTTTTAATCCATTCTTTAGGGCTGTTCAAATCCCCAGACTTATCGCTGCTCTCAAAAAATTAATGACATATTCTATATTAGTGGTTTAGAAAATAGAAAAGGAAATATCGTTTAATTCAATTCTTTGATTCTCAAGTTTCTCCATCTCACCTGTTTGCCAATTTGTGACCTGTTTTCAATCCCGTGTACTTGTAAAGCTATAAATCCGGAAGACTCCATGGTGTCTACTAACTCAGCTGCCTTAACACCATTAACCCAGGTAGTAATACTGTCTTTGATTGCACGTACTCTAAAATGATTCCAGTCATTGGGTTTAAATGCTTTTTGTGCTTCGGGCTTATTTTCAAGAGAATACAACCAACCTCTTTTGCCTTCTTCGTATATCCCTCCACTCCAGGAACGTGTACTTGGATCTAATTCAACTTGATAACCATGAACGATACCATCCAGATAATCTTTTCGGCTGTGACTTCTGATTTGAACGCCCGAGTTGATGTCATCGTCAATAAGGACCTCATATTCCAATTCAAAGTCAGAATATTCCTTCCGAGTAGCGAGGAAAGTATTGGGAGAATTTGGTACGCAAACACCAGCGACTTGGAGTCCATCAAAAGTTATAATGGCATCCCCGCCAATTTTTATCCAATCTTTTCGAGGGTTTTCACTTGCCACAAGGGGTTCCCACTCTTGATTTTGACAGGAGATCAAAAGGAGGAGTGTTAGTAGTGCAAAATGTTTCATGTTAAACTATTTAATTGTGAAATTCCATAAGGGGTACGGTACTGTTTTGATCTTTTAAGATTCGCCTCCTCATCACCTATAAAAATTTCATTTTTTGGATCCCATTCAACAGGACGGTTTAACTCGTAGGCAATATTTGCAATGTGACAAATTGAGGCAGTTCGATGACCGATTTCGGCATCACAGATAGGCGCAGTGTTGTTTTTAATGGCATCAATCCAATTTTGTTGATGATGCGCTGATTGATACAAATGGATTTCATTGTCTCCGATTGTTGCTGTTACAAGGGCAGCAGGATCACTGTCAAGGAAATGTCGACTTACGCTAAGGGTCCCTTTTTCGCCTTTGAATCGAACGGCATTGCCACGGCAAAAATCTTCGTGAATCACTTCTATTCCATTTTCATATAGCATGGACAATCCTCTTACGGCGTTCGGTTCTCTGGGGGGGGTAAATTGAACCGGTCCTGTATGATCAAACCCAAGTGCCCACTGTACGATATCAAACATATGGGCTCCCCAATCGGCAATAATTCCCCCTCCAAATTCTTTGAACCAACGCCAGCGTGGGAAAAAATCGGCATCCACCAGTGTTGCATGATAAGGGCGCATGGGGGCAGCACCGACCCAACGATCCCAATCAATATGATTCGGTGTAGGTTGGTAAGGGAGTTTACAGGCAGAATAGGGATTTCCAACAGAGACAGAAACGGTTTTAATTTTCCCTAAATAACCGTTTCGAACCAATTCACAGGCTTTTCTAAAGCGTTCTTCGGACCGTTGTTGACTTCCAGTCTGCAAGATTCGATTGTACTTTTTGGTCGCATTAACCATTGCTCGACCCTCTCGTATTGTGTGTGACAATGGTTTTTCACAATAAACGTGTTTTCCGGCCGCCATTGAATCAATCGATGCTTTGGCATGCCAATGATCCGGGGTTGCAACCACTACCGCATCAATATCTTTCCGCTCGATCATTTCGAGATAGTCAATATACTGATGCAGATCACGAGCCGTTTTGGATTGATTGTTCTTAGCGTGTTGGGAAATATAACTATTAACAAAGGCATCCATTTTTTTGGCATTGACATCGCTCGCTGCAATCACATTTGTTTGCTCTAAGTCAATGAAGATATTGGCCAATCCCCGTGCTTGGGTACCCGCGCCTATAATTCCCAAATTGATGAAATCACTCGGTGGCGTGTAACCCCTGCCCAATACATGACGCGGTACAATATAGATTCCTCCCGTTACAAGAGCAGTAGACCTGAGAAATGCTCTTCTTGAATTTAGTTGCTTGCTCATCGTTAATTTGGATTGAGATTTTGGATTAATGTATTTGATAACTCCTAATGTATACCCTTAATATACATTAATTATTGAATCTTTAAAATACGGACAAAAAATTAATTATATATAAAAAAAGAGGGTTAAAATTTCAGAATAATTTAACTTTTATTAAATTTAGGTAAATAAACAAATAACAAAATGAACCAATTAATCAAAAAGAATTCTTTATTGACTCTGCTTGTATTGGTGTGCAGTTTTGGCTATGCACAGCAAACAATTCAGGGGGTAGTGGAGGATGAAACGGGCATTCCATTGCCTGGAGCAACAATTGTTGTTGAAGAAACGAACGAAGGTACAACGACTGATTTTGATGGGAATTTCAGTATTTCTGCCTCGGATGGTCAAAACTTAACTATAAGTTTTGTCGGCTACAAAACCGTAACGGTTGCTGTTGGATCAGATGCTAATTACAACATTTCCATGCAGCAGGACAGTCAACTTGAAGAAGTTGTGGTAACGGCTTTGGGAATTGAAAGAAACGCCAAAGCTGTTGGGTATTCTGTTACTCAGGTCGGCGGTGATGCCGTTAATGAGGTGAAATCAACCAATGCACTGCAAGCCCTCCAGGGGAAAATTGCTGGGGTACAGATTTCTGGTAACGCGGCCGGTGCCAAAGGTTCTACTCGGATAGTCATTCGGGGGAACAGCTCCTTAAACGGTAACAACATGCCACTTTACGTCATTGATGGAATACCCATTGACAATACCAACCTGGGTTCTGCTGGGGTATGGGGAGGTGCTGATGCCGGTGATGGTATTTCAGCCTTGAATCCCGATGAAGTGCAGTCCGTTTCGGTACTCAAAGGGGGCGCAGCAGCTGCCCTGTACGGTTCACGGGCATCTAATGGGGTGATTTTGATCACCACCAAAAAAGGTACCGGAGTCGAAGGCATCCAAGTTGAATTAACCAGCTCACTCCAATTTGATGATATCAATAACGATCCATACGATCCACAGACTACCTATGGACAAGGGCGTGACTTTTCGACTTCCTCTGACAATGTAGATACCTATGCGAATTGGGGCCCTGCACTCAATGGTTCTTCTGTTGAACAGTGGGACGGCGTATCCAGACCGTACTCCTACAAAGGCAACAATCTAGAAAAATTTTATAATACCGGGGAAACCTACATCAATACAGTAGCCATTTCCTCGTCGAGCAATTCAGGTAATTTACGCATGTCTTACTCGAATTTACAAAACAAAGACATCCTTCCCAATTCGTCACTGACACGGCATTCTATTGGGATTAATGCCGCACAAAAAATTAAAAACCTATCTTTTGATGTCAATCTAAAGCACATCACAGATGATGCTATCGGAGCACCCAGACTGTCTGATTCACCGGGTAACGCCAACTTTGGTATCCGTTTGTTTGCACCCTCAATTGACGTTAATGATATGCTAGGTGAAGGCGGTTTAGGAACAAATGCAGATGGGACAGAATTTAGAACCAGTGACAACACGTATTCTCAAAACCCTTGGTTTGCTGCCTATCAGTATTTTGATAATTCAGTTAAAGATCGTTTTATCGGATCAGGTTCTGTAAGATATGATATCACTGACTATCTCTACGTAAAATACCGGTATGGTATCGATCGTTATGATTATGATAGAACCAGTGGAACGCCATTCGGAACAGCCTATCAACCTCTGGGGAGCATGAACGAGCAAAAACTAACCCGTCAGCAAACCGATACGGATTTATTTATTGGAACGGATAATATCAAATTCAGTGACTTCTCCATAACAGCTTTTGCTGGGTTGAACCGAAACAATATTACTTTCGAACAAGTCTCTGCCAGTGGATCCAATTTTATTGTACCCTTTTTGTACAATGTGAAGAACACCCAAAATCAGGGGAATGGATACAGTTACAGTGAACGAGAAATTGCAGGTGTCTATGGATCTGCTGAAATAGGATTCAAAGATGCCTTATTTTTGAGTCTTACCGCAAGGAACGACTGGTTTTCTACACTTTCTTTAGCTGGGAAAGAGTCGGCCAATAATGATCTATATACATCCGCATCTTTATCTGCTGTTTTATCGGATTTATTCGTGTTACCAGAAATCATTTCGTTTGCGAAATTGAGAGCCGGTTATTCACAAGTTGCCGGTGGTGCCGGAAATCCGTATCGATTGAACCTGACTTACGGTATTGTTGACCAAGGACATCAAGGTGCATCACTGGGTAGAATATCCAACGGATCAATACCCAATGCCGAAATCACTCCATTTGAGAAAAATGAGACCGAATTTGGTATTGACCTTCGATTACTAGACAATAAATATTCTATTGATTTCACCTATTACGATAACGAGACGGACGGGGATATTGTTGGTGTAAGTGCTTCTGCAACGTCAGGATATAACAGTGCGCTTGCGAATTTGGGTGTTATTAGTAATAAAGGAATTGAGTTGTTATTAAATGCCAACGTCATAGATAAGAATGATCTAAAAGTTGATTTGACGTTTAACTATGCTAACAACATTTCTGAAATAGTTTCAACCAATGATGCAGATGGAAATATTACGCTTGATGAGCCACGTTCAAGAAACTTAAATGTAACTCATATTGTAGGGGAACAATTTGGTGCCCTTTATGGGACTTCTTACAACAGAGATGCACAGGGCAGAATCATTCACGATATCGAAGAAGACGGGACGCCTATTCCACAAGTAGGTCCAAGAAAAATTCTAGGTTTTGGTGTTTCTCCTATCTCACTCGGATTTGGAGCCAATGCTAGTTATAAAGATTTTTCGCTGAGCTTTTTAATCGAAGGAAAATCGGGCGGTCAAATTTTCTCTGGAACCAATGCATTGGCAAAATATTTCGGAGCACATAAAGCCACGATTGATGCCGATGGACGTGAAAATGGTTTCACCGTGACGGGGGTAGATGCTGATGGCAATGCATTTAACACTACTATAGCACCCGATAGAATAGAAGATTACTGGAGAAGAACCTATCAAATTGCAGAAGAATCAGTATACGACAACGATTATTTAAGACTTCGCCAAGTTAGTTTAGGTTATAATGTGCCTAGCGAAATACTAGAAAAAACGTTTATTTCAAACGCTCGTGTATCTTTGATCGGAAGAAATCTGTTCTTGATCTCAAACAGTGTTGAAAACATTGATCCAGAATCGGGTTACAATGTTTCCAACTCGCAAGGTTTGGAATGGTTTGGTTTGCCCGTGCCAAGAAGTCTAGGTCTCAATGTAAACCTTAAATTTTAATTCAAGATGAAAAGAATTTATTTAATATTAATGACATTTAGCCTCGTCTTCACAGGTTGTGAATTAGATGAGGGATTCGAAGAAATGAATGTTGACCCAACCAAGGCATCCCAAATAGATGTCAACAACAAGTTCGCTTCTGTTTTTCTTCGAACATCAGGAGGACGTTATGAAAACTGGAGAACGAGTCTGATTTACAGCTCACAGATCATTCAGCATATGTCTTCAACAGCTACTTATTGGACAGGGAATTTTTATACGCTCAACCAAGGGTATTCAACTTCACTCTTTGACAGAGCGTATCCAGAACAAGTAAAAGAAATTGAAGATATTATTTATCAATTAACTCAAGAAGAGGTCACAGGTACTCAAATGGGAGTGGCAAGAATTTGGAGAGCATTTATTTATCACCGTCTTACTGATTTGTATGGTGATATTCCCTATTCTCAAGCCGGTAAAGGCTATATTGAAGGGATACTAAAACCTGCATACGACAGCCAAGAATCCGTCTATATGGATATGTTGGCGGAAATTGAAGCGGGTATTTCTCAGCTCGGCAGCAATGATTTAGGAGCTTCTGATTTAATCTTTCAAGGCGATATAGACAAGTGGAGACGATTCGGTAATTCACTCATGCTTCGTTTGGCGATGCGATTAACAAAAGCCGATGCAGCAACAGCACAAAGTTGGGCACAGAAGGCCATCAGTGGTGGAACCATGAATTCCAATGATGATATTGCCTATATCCAACATACGCTCGGACCCGCAGGCATCAATAAAAACGGTCATGGAGAAGTATTTACAGCCGATGGAAATATGAGAATCTCTAAAGTCTTTATGGAATTTTTACAAGGTGGCAACGACCCAAGGCTACCCATACTTGCTGCTCGACGCAGCGATGGTAGTACCGACCCTGCTGACTTAGTAGGAATGCCTAATGGATTGACATCAGGTGCACTCGAAGAGAAATATGGCAATGAAAGCTCTTTTTATGCGGAACCCAATCGAACGGTACTTGGCGGCGAAGACACTCCCATGGTTTTCCAGACTTATGCCGAGGTTGAATTCTTAAAGGCAGAAGCGGCCATCAGAGGTTGGCATTCAGGCGATCCGGAAACGCATTATAATAATGGTGTAAAAGCAGCAATGCAAATGCTGGGTATGCTTTATGCCAATGCTTCGGATATATCTGATGATCAAGTAAGTGCCTATTTAGCTGCTACCCCTTACGATCCTGCTATTGGATTGGAAATGATTCACACACAGTATTGGGCAGCAACCTTTTTGAATGAGTACGAAGCTTTTGCCAATTGGAGAAGAACCGGTTTCCCAGTTCTTGAACCTTTCGGCGGAGAAGCTGTCTATCCAGGAAACGAAACAAACGGACAAATTCCACGAAGAATGATTTATCCGAGTAGTGAAGAAAGTACCAACCCTGAAAATTTTGCAGCTGCCGTTCAAAGGCAAGGGCCTAACACTTTAACAACACGTGTTTGGTGGGATAAATAAAAAGTATAATTTTTATTACATTTAAAAGGTGGTACGGTTTGTACCACCTTTTTTTATAGTATGTTGAAACCAAGTTACTTTATATGTGCCGTGTGGATTGGTTTGTTCAAACTATCGGGTCAGGAGTTTGAACTCATTTCCCCGGACAAAAGTGGTATCCACTTTGAGAACAAACTCATTGAAACGCCAAAAAGTAATATCATTACTTATGAGTATTTTTATAATGGTGGTGGAGTTGCGGCAGGAGATCTCAACAATGACAGTTTGACCGATCTTGTTTTCACATCCAACCAAGGTGAAACCCGCGTTTATCTTAATCTGGGTGGACTCCTATTCAAAGATATCACGTCTGAAACCAAATTGAACACAGCTAACGGTTGGAAGACGGGTATCACCCTCGCCGATGTAAACAATGACGGATGGTTGGACCTTTACATATCCTACTCAGGAAATTATCAAAAGAAAAATAGAAAAAATCAACTGTATATCAATCAAAAAGATTTAACCTTCAGTGAAGAAGCAAAAAAATATGGGATTGATGATTTTGGCTTTACCTCACAATCCTCTTTTTTTGACTATGATAAAGATGGAGATCTAGATTTATTCGTCCTCAACCACAATACCAAACTGTTTAGAAATTTTGATGCGGCCTACGCCAAAACGCAAACAGATGAGGATGCTGGAGATCGTCTCTATGAAAATAGGGGAACACGATTCGTAGATGTCACACTCAAATCTGGGATAATATCAAATCCGATAGGCTACGGATTGGGAGTGATAGTGACTGACACAAACAACGACGGGTGGCCAGACCTTTATGTTTCCAATGATTATGTAGAAGAAGATTACTTGTATGTAAACAATCAAAATGGCACTTTCAGTAATGTATTAAAGAGTCAAATGCCTTGTATATCAAATTTTTCTATGGGTGTAGATGCCGGCGATGTAAACAATGATGGATGGGTCGATATTGTTACGCTAGATATGCTTCCAGAAGACAATACAAGGCAAAAGTTACTCTATGCACCGGACAATTTTGAACTATATAACAATATGGTTTTCAATGGATTTCACCATCAATCTATGCGAAACATGTTACAGCTCAATAATGGTAATGGAACCTTTAGTGATATCGGTCAGCTGGCGGGAATTTCAAGTACGGACTGGAGTTGGGCACCTTTACTTGCAGACTTTAATAACGATGGCTTGATGGACTTGTACGTAACCAATGGTTATGGTCGGGATATGATCAATCGAGATGTGATGAAATTTTATATCGATGAACGAGTCAAGTTCACAGAGGGGGTAACCAATAAAGATATGTTTGAAGTCCTAAAAGGAATTCCATCAACACCTCTTCAAAACTATTATTTTGTCAATAGAGGGGACATGAAATTCGAAAATAAGACCCATCAAGCAGGTTTCACAGGAGCTGATTTTTCACATGGAGCGATTTATTCTGATTTAGACAACGATGGTGATTTGGAAATCATTGTAAACTGCATGAATCAAAAGGCAAAAATCTTTAAAAATTTGACTATTGAAAAAGGACAAAACCCCAATTTTCTTCAGATTAATCTTTTACAAAAAAATAGAAATCCATACGGAATCGGTTCTCGTGTAACCCTGTTCACATCCAATGGAGAGAAAATGATCCGTGAGGTGAACCCCTCCCGAGGTTTTCAATCTTCCCTAATGGAACCCATCCACTTTGGTATAGGAGATCATCAGATAGACTCCATACAAATTGATTGGAATGACCTAACCCAACAAGTTGTCAAAGGACCCATTCAACCAAATCAGCGACTGGAAATCGAAAAAAAAGAACCCATTTCCTTTCCAATCAAGCCTCCCAAATCAATCTTTCAAGTAGCTTGCGACACACTGAGAAGTCACCACAGAGAATTGCTTGTAAATGATTTTAAAGTACAACCGCTATTACCCTATATGATTTCCTATCATGGTCCTAAAATCAAAAAGGTGGATATTAATCAAGATGGCTTAGATGACTTATTTATCCCCAGTCCCGAAGGACAAGCACCCGAGTTACTTATTCAAACAAGCAATGGATCATTCGTTAATTCTTCGCAACCCGATCTAGATGCATCAAGTTACTATGAAGATACAAATGCCACTTTTTTTGATGCCGATGCCGATGGAGACTTAGATCTTTATATTGTTTCCGGAGGGTACGGGGCTTTGGATTCGGGTATATCTCTTGAGGATCGATTTTATAGAAATGACGGGGGCTTATTTGTCCTTTCAAGCCAATTGCCACGCGATAATTTAGTGGGAGCTGTTGCCGTACCTTGGGATTTTGATCGCGATGGCGATTTAGATGTATTTGTAGGCAGTCGTGTCAAACAGGCTGAATTCCCCCAAAGTACGCCCTCTCTTCTTCTCATAAATGACGGTAGTGGTAACTTTTCCCAAAGAAAATTACCTTTTTTTGAGCGCGTTACCGATGCAAAAGTTGGAGATTTTGACGGGGATCAGGTGGAAGAACTCCTCGTTATCGGTGATTGGGATTATCCACGCGTGTTAGCTTTTGAAGACCGACGTTTTATCGACAAAACAACTCAATTCTTTACTGAAAATCTGTATGGTTGGTGGAATACGATCCATGTGAATGATATAGATAATGATGGTGATTTAGATCTGGTACTGGGAAATTGGGGAACAAACAATCAATTCAAACCTTCACAGGAAGAACCCATGACGCTTTACTATGATGATTTTGATGAAAATGGTTATATCGATCCCATATGGTCTTATTTCAATAATAATACCCAATATCCTTTTGTTTTAAAAGATGAATTAACGGACCAAATCGTTTCGCTACGTAAAAAATATGTCACTTATGCATCTTTTGCAAATGAAACCATAGGGGATATTTTTACAGCGGAACAACTCGAAAAAAGTCCCCAGTGCCATACCACCTTTTTAGAAACTGTATGGTTTGAAAATAAGGAGGGAGTCTTTATCAAACACAAACTTCCCAATGAGGTAAACATTTCATCGATCCATGCAATTCATGTTTATGATTTTGATACCGATGGTGCCAAAGACATCTTTCTAGCTGGGAATGTGCCATTTAATCGCGTTCGAATTGGCCGGCGTGAATCAACTTTCGGTATCTACCTCAAAGGGGATGGGAAAGGTAATTTCAGCTACATACCCAATCGGGAGACGGGAATCAAAATAAATGGATCGGTACGTTCTCTTGAAATGATCCGAACCCCAGACAATAAAAAATTAGTTGTTGGTGTCAATAACAACAAACCCCTAATCATCACAATCAATAATGAATAAGTACCCGCGGACGCATTTCTTTTTTATTTTATCACTACTGGTCCACTTTTCTTTTGCACAAAGGAAAGATTCAAAAAGTTTTGTCACAGATCTAAAAGCAATTACTGACATTATGGTTTATGATGTGACTTCTCCAGTTGCTGCAGCACGTTATTATGCGTATACAACTTTGACAGCATATCAAATTCTGTCTTTGAACAATCCTAACAAGTATCCCAGTTTTTTTCAATTTTTTCAACGTTCGTTAACCTCCCCTTTCCCAAATAAAATCGATTTAAAAGATCCTCCCCTAGCCTATCGGTACGCATTGCTCTACACAGCTAAAAAGCTTTTACCCTCAGGAGATAAACTCCAATCAAAATTACGCACCCTAAAACAAGCACTGTCCAAGCGCGAAATGGATTATATCGAATCCATAGCAAAAACGATTATTTCTTACGCCAATCAAGACGGTTTTCTACAACTCAACAACCTAAAAAAATACACTCCAAAAAGAGGGGATGCTTTTTGGCAACCCACTGGCCCTGCCTACATGGCACCCGTAGAACCTCATTGGAATAGTTTGAGTCCACTGTTTATGAAAGCTGCTGATCAATATCAAACCCGACCTCCAGTAGCATATGATTTGACTCCCCAATCAGAATTCTATAAACTTCTTTTTGAAGTCAAAGAAATTACTGAACGCAATAACAAAGAGTTTAATGAAATAGCCGCTTTTTGGGATTGCAATCCCTATGCCATCTCTCAAATAGGTCATTTAGAATTTGGTTTGAAAAAAATATCACCCGGGGGGCATTGGATTGGCATTGCTGGAATTGCTTCTTTAAAAGCTAAGTTTAGGATAGAACAGACTCTTTTTTCCCACACCCTGTTATCTCTTACTATGCATGATGCTTTCATTGCATGTTGGGATGAGAAATACCGTTCCAACCGAGTTCGTCCCGAGACTGTTATCAATCGTCGCTTTGACAGAATGTGGCGGCCCTTATTACAAACACCCCCATTTCCAGAATATGTGTCAGGTCATAGTGTTGTTTCTACAGCCTCGGCAGAAATTTTAACAGCGATTTTTGGACCGTCATTTCATTACAGAGATACAACGGAAAAAGAGTTTGGTCTGAAAACCCGGCGATACCAATCCTTTGAACAGGCAGCTAAAGAAGCCTGTATCTCAAGATTGTATGGAGGCATCCATTATAGAGATGCTATAGATGAAGGGATTTGGCAGGGAAAGAAGGTAGCTGATTTTATTTTACAGAAAACAAAAGATTCTTTTTCTTATCCATTTCTGGATAAACTCAATTAAAACGAGTACACCAATCACTTGAACTGGCAGTCTGAAACTCGTCATCAAGATTTATCTTGTATCGGTAATCTGTTGTGTCCCTGTTGAATTCTAATTCAGAAACAACTATGAATTCTCGCTGGCACAAATCTTGACAGAAACAAAATTCCATACCTTCCGCGCTGATACCCGATAAATGATAAGCTAATTGTGACCCCCCCTCGGTATTTTCATTAGTAAGCGTGATATACCGAATGGATTCAAATACTGGCTCACTATTTACGGCAGTTTCTCTTTCAGGAGAACAAGAAACTAGGAGTAACAAGAGAATAATTTTTTTCATTTTTTATTTCTAAACTAAGATTTGTTTAGGAATAGACCTAATTTTTTAGCTTGTGTACTGTAACCCATTGAAATCATTCCATTCTTATTGATAAAAAACTAACTTTAGTGTCGTTGTCATTCCCAGGAAACAATATTTCATCAGATGAAGAACTTCATGAAACATATTTTTTTATTCATGGCCATTTTACTCGCCATCAGTTGCAATCCGTCGAACCATCATGAAACAGATGTTCTTGTCATTGGAGGAGGGACAGCAGGTACTGCGGCTGCTATTAGTAGCGCAAGAATGGGGGTCAAAACAATGTTGATTAATGAAACGCCATGGCTGGGGGGGATGCTTACTTCTGCTGGCGTCAGTGCCGTTGACGGAAACACAAAACTTCTTTCTGGTATTTGGGGTGAATTTAGAGATAGTTTGGTGATTCGTTACCAAGGGGCTAATCAACTCAAAACGGGCTGGGTTAGCAACCATATGTTCGAACCTTCTATAGGTGCACAGATTTTTTGGAATATGGCTCACAAGGAAAATTTTCTTATTACGAAAATGGAAACTTCATGGGATAGCATTATACAATCAGCGGATGGTTGGCGGGTTTTTGCTTCCAATAAACACACCCAATTTGAAATCAAAGCCAAACAAGTTATTGATGCGACCGAATTGGGTGATGTCGCAAAAGCAGTTGGTATCCCTTACAGTATTGGAATGGATAGTCGTGATACGTTTAAGGAAGACATAGCCCCTAGGTTGTCCAATGATATCATTCAAGACTTGACCTATGTTCTCATCCTTGAAGCCACCGATTCGCGGGTCACTCCACAAAAGCCCCAAGGTTATGACCCTACAGTTTTTTATTGTGCAACGGAAAACGACAAATGCAAAGTAAAGATGAATCGAGTTTTGTGGCCCAAAGAAAAAATGATGACCTATGGTAAACTTCCAAACAATAAATACATGATCAATTGGCCCATTAATGGGAACGACTATTACGCCAATGGACTTGAACTAAGCCAAAAACAGCGAAAAGTATTGTATGAAAAAGCAAAATTAAAATCAAAACAATTTCTTTATTATCTGCAAACAGAGCTAGGTTTTGATCATTTGGACCTGTCCAAGACAGAATTTCCCACCAAGGATGGTTTCCCGTTTTTTCCATACCATAGGGAATCACGAAGAATTGAGGGAGTAACAAGAATAACCATAAATGATATAGCCAAACCCTATGAACAAGTCAATCCCTTGTACAGGACAGGGATTGCTGTCGGAGATTATCCTATCGATCATCACCATGATGCCCATCCCAATGCCAATGCGCTACCCGAACTCCACTTTTACCCAGTGCCGTCTTACAGTATTCCACTGGGTTGTTTGATACCTAAAAACAAAGACAATTTTATAGTAACTGAAAAGTCAATTTCAGTAACCAATATTGTAAACGGTACCACAAGATTGCAACCTGTTGTTCTTCAATTGGGACAAGTGGCAGGGATAACAGCGGCATTGGCGATAATAAATAAAAAACTACCCAGGCAGTTAGGTGTCCGGTCAGTTCAAAAACAGCTATTATTGCAAGGGGGGTATTTGTTGCCCTATTTGGATGTTCCCAAAGAAGATCCTTTTTTTACAGCATATCAGCGAATCGGGGTCACTGGGATTTTAAGAGGAACAGGAAAAAATGTAGGTTGGGAAAATCAAACTTGGTTCAACATCCACCAACCGTTACAAACCAATGATGTTTTTCTTGAAGGATGGGAACGGTACTTTTCCGTGGATTTACCAAAAATTCTTTCCGTTTCCAATGTATTGAATTGGATTCGTGTTTCACTTCCTAATAAAAAACAGCCCGAATGGGAATGGAAGGCTAAGCAGGTGAAGGAATACTTTGGTTTTCGTGAGTTTGAAGAAGATGCGATCATTACTAGAGGACAGTTTGCCGTTCTAATTGATCGATTTTTTGAACCCTTTGGACGCGAAGTAGACCTTTATGGTAATTTCCTAACAGAAAACTAGTAAATACAAACCTGAACCGATTCCAACCAATGCATACGCTATGCAATAGCAAATACATAGGGGGCGGAATATAGGAAGGAAGGGACGTTTGGTCGGATGGAAAAAAATTGACGGCTATTTGAAGAAAAAATATTTTACCCGTTTCATTCTATGAATAAGGGGTGACCTTATGATTGGTATTAGTTCCATTTTGATAATGCATATATGAAAAACCGGGATGGATAGCGGAGGAACCCACAGTACCATTTTTATGCAGGGCCAAGTAGGCTACCTGAAAATTGGGTACTCCTTTATGTTTATTGATGATGCGAGAAATGGCTTCTTCACAGGCGGCCTGTGGGTGTTTTCCCTGTCGCATGAGTTCAACAATCAAAAAACTTCCGACAGTTTTCACGACTTCTTCCCCCATTCCCGTTGCGACGGCTCCTCCTACGGAATTGTCTACATACAGACCCGACCCGATAATGGGTGAGTCACCAATTCTTCCTCTCATTTTATACGCCAATCCACTCGTACTACAAACACCACTGACATTTCCCAGCGAATCTCGGCATAAAATTCCTATGGTATCATGGTTTTCAACATTGATTTCGGGTTGATAATTTCCTATTTTTCTCCAATCCTCCCATTTTTTTTGTTGATCTGGGGTTAAAAGAGATTCTATTGGATATCCAGTATCAGCAGCAAAATTCTCAGCACCTTTTCCAGCAAGCATAACATGTGGAGTATTATTCATAACATCGCGTGCTAGTGCAGCCACATGCTTGACGTTTTCAACGGCAAGAACCGCTCCACAATTGCCGTTGTGATCCATAACACAGGCATCCAAACTAACGCGACCTGTTCTGTCCGGAGCACCTCCATATCCCACGGTAGTATTCAAAGGATTTGCTTCCTCAACTTCAGCTGCTAGAATGGCTGCTTCCAAAGCATCGATGCCCTTTGAAAGAGCTTTGCCAGCAGCAGCGTTGGCTTGGTTAAAGTTCCAAGTACACAGAGCAATGGGATTGTTTTTCTGATTGGGTTCAACCTTATTGAAACCCCAAATATTTCCTGAAAAAGAGGAAAGTATTCCTGTTAGCGATAATTTTTTAATAAAAAATCTCCTGTTCATAGGATTCCTAAGTTACTTTTTTTTGATCATTTGGTATTGTATAAATATTTTTTTTCTGTGTGACATACCTGATTGGGCATTTGGAACTCAAAAGTAAAACGATGGGAATAAATTGTTGCCATCTATGTATCCATGCAGCATGCAAGATGTACAATGAAGTTTGCAAGGGTGAAGTTAGAGTTTGGCTTCATTTTTAGTTGTTCCTCCCAAGTGAAAGCCTTTTTACAGGATGAAAACAATGGCGGAAACCCTATCTATATAATTCTGATGTAATAGCTGTTTTTAAACGTATAGTTTTTTACATGAAAAATAGTTGACAAAGTAGGCGTGATTCGAATTCATTGTATTGGCTTAAAAAAGCTTAGTGAGGCAACCGAACAACTATTTTGTAGGTTTTCAAGTTTGATTAAAGTACTACATTTGCGTCATGCAAATGCCCAATTCACCGCTTCGGTTTCAGCCCTTATTTCAATACCGTATTTGGGGAGGAGACAAACTGAATCACCTATTAAATAAAGATACGGACGGATCCAGCGTAGGAGAAAGTTGGGAGGTTTCGGGTATCCCAGAGGCAGAGACAGTTGTATGTGAAGGGCCGCTGCGGGGAAAAAAACTTTCCGAATTAATAGACACCTACCAAGCTGAATTTTTGGGCGATAAAGTATGGGAACAATTTGGCCGAAATTTTCCTTTACTAATTAAATTTATTGACGCGAAACAGCCTTTGTCCGTTCAGGTACACCCTGATGACCAGTGGGCTCGCATCCACCACAATAGTTTGGGAAAAAACGAAATGTGGTACATACTGGATGCTGCGCCGAATGCTGAGTTGATTCTGGGTTTCAAGCACCATTTATCCCCTCAAGAATATGAAAATCACGTGACCCAAGCGACCTTAAAAGAGGTTCTTCATAGCGAGCATGTTCAAAGAGGCGATGTCTTTTATATTCCTACGGGCCTTGTACACGCCATTGGAGCTGGTGTTGTTTTGGCTGAAATTCAACAAACCTCCGACATTACCTATCGTATTTATGACTACGACAGAGTCGATCCCAAAACAGGGGAGAAAAGATTCTTACACACAGAGAAAGCCAAAGCAGTTGCCGATTTGGGACCAGCAAAAGAGTATGCAGTATCCTATAAATCAAACTTGAACAGTTCCAATACTCTTATCAAAACCCCTTATTTCCATACCAATTATCTACCTCTTGCTGGCCTTATGGAGCGTGATTATGGAAGTTTGGATTCTTTTGTTATACTCATTGGTGTCGCTGGAATAACCCAGTTACTGCATGAGACCAAAACCTACACTATCACAACAGGCCAAGTACTGCTATTACCCGCACACATAGGGGAATTGACTCTAGAAAGCCAACAATCCGAACTCATTGAAGTGTATATACCCTAAACAGAAAGTAATGAAAACAATTGAAGAACTCTACGAAAAAATTCAATTACGATCCACTGGAGACAATACCTTTGAAGGGGATCACTTCTTTACCCCTTGGGGACGTGTTTATGGTGGTCAGGTTTTGGCCCAGGCGTTATTTGCCGCTTATCAGACTGTTCCGTCGAACAGAAGTTGTCATTCGCTACACAGTTATTTTATTTTAGGAGGCGATCTCAATCTGCCTGTTCAATATGAGGTAGATATCATACGCGATGGTGGTAGTTTTACCACCCGCAGAGTTATTGCCAAACAAAAAGATAAAGCCATCTTTATTTTGGCAGCTTCTTTTCAGATTTTTGAAGAAGGTCTTTCGCACCAAGAAATCCTTCCTGACTTTACGCCACCAACCAAAAAGGAGGTTATGGATTATTTCGAAAACGCTGAACAGGACCGGATGAATGGTAATGCCATTCTAAAAGGCATGGCCTTGGATCAAATTTTTCAATTTTTACCTGTTGAGCGAATCCTTCTTGATTCTGGATTATCGCAAATGCAGTTTTGGACGCAGTCCGCTTCCTGGGAAAATTTTAGTGTGGCACAAAAGCATCAGTTGCTGGCTTTTATTTCAGATTTCGGCATCATGGCGGCCATGTCATTACCCCATTTAAAAGTTTTGGAAAAAAAACCTGTTATGATGGCCAGTTTAGATCATGCACTCTGGTTTCATCGTCCAGTAATTGTGAGTCAGGGGGTTTTGACCAAACTACAAAGCCCCAGTACTTCAAATGCTCGCGGTTTTTCAAGGGGTAATATTTATGACGCTAGCGGAAATCTGATGGTTTCTGTAGCACAGGAAGGTTTGTTTAGGGTTCACTAAACCTAGTTGTTTTGACGAAAGGCCAGTAATTTTCCGTTGTTTTGGGAAACCAAAACTATCGTGGTTCCTTTTTTGTTTTTTAGGGTGGTTATGCTCCTGGCGTTTCCGGGTACTTCAAATTGGGATTTGGATTTAGGCACTACCTTTAGTTGATTTTCTTCCCAGCGAAGGTGTACCCCAGAAAAAGCATCCATCGGGCCGTAGAAAGGTTCATTGCCATAGTCATTTCCCACCAAAAGGATTTCTATTTGATCTCCTTGTTTTAAGCGCGTAGCACCATAGATTGGTGCCCATTGGGCTTCAATAGGAAGTGGTTGCAGTTCCCAAGTCTGCCTTCCATTGTTGATTAATAGATAACTCCGATCATCGTTAATGGTCATTTCGGTTGCCGCAGCGCGCTCTTCAGCGCTTAATAGGGTGTTAATGTCGGCTAAAGCAAAGCTCTTGTAGGTGTTGAACTTTTTTCTAAAAAAGGGACTTTGTCGGTTGAGATTGCCCCAAAAAGTAGTGGGATATTCTTTGTATTCACCGTTCTGATCTTTGTTATGAGAAAAGAGTAAAGGCTCCATAAAGCCGTTATTATCTAAATCATTAACAACCATACGAAGGGGTGTTTGCGCCGAAATATTATAGGGGTTGTTTTGCCCTAGATTCCCTATAATGTAGTCTGGATCTCCATCCTGATCAATGTCCATTTCGGACAATGACTGCCACCAACCTTTGGTCTTGTCTAAGTTTGGTATACTGGTAGGGTTGAGTTTACCCGCTGTATTGGCATAAAATTGAAGGGGTTCAAACGGACTGCCCAGCAGTAAGTCGGTATTGCCATCCTGATTGAAATCAGTAGCGATAGCAGCTTGAATCCCTCCTTTGGGTAGGGTATTCCCAAATACAGCCGCCGTTTTATCAATAAACGTAGTGCCTAAATTTTCAAAGTAAAAGGAAGGGTCGGCAAAAGGATAATTTTGGATTTTCGTTTTTCCCGTAGCAAAAATATCTTCTTTTCCGTCTCCGTTAAGGTCAAAAACAACGAGCTGTTGCAATTGGCTGTTTATTTTTGGAAACCTTTGTGATAGCTTACTGAAATTACCATGGCCATCATTGAGCAATACCAAGATGTTGGCTGTGTATTGGTTGTTGCGAAAGTCATTTTGGTTTTGAATGATAAGTAAATCCAAATCACCATCTCCCTCCACGTCACTAGCAGCCATTCCATCCAGTGACACCATTTCTTCTATGGGTGTTGATAAGAGTTCCACGGATTCGAAGTACCCCGTTTGTTTTTGGGTAAATAAAAGAGGGGAAGCACCATCAGATCCTCCAATAACAAAATCGGTAAGTCCATCATTGTTAGCGTCCAGTGTAATCAATTGTGGATTGTTTTCGGAAAGTTTTCGAGGAAGTAACCTTTGGATATGGAAATCGGCTTTATCCTGTTGAATATGTCTAAAAGAAAGTCCAATACTGTCTTGGATGTTTGTAAAATAGGGTTGGGTAGTAGGGTGTTTTTCGAAGGGGAATCTCAAGGAATTTGCAGGGCGCTTTTGGGCACGATCATAGTGGATGCTAAGGTGTTGATTGACGGCTATTTTTTTGATCTTTTGATAGCGCCCGTCTGGCCATAGTACTTCGATACTTTCGACACTGTCTTTTTGCCCCAATCCAAAGTGAATGCGATCATCGACTCCAGACATATAACCTCTGGTATGATAATTGGTATGTGTTTGAAAATCATCATTTTTTGTAGAATGGCGTAAAACAATTTGAGCCCCAATGCCTGTAGGATTGTATTGCGGGCCTTCGAGGTCTATTTGGAGAAAGCGATTTTCTGCAGTATTTGTATTGTTTTCAAAAATAAAGGCAGTATCGTTTATGTTGTTGACTACATAATCAAGGTCCCCGTCATTGTCCAGATCCGTGAAAACAGCGCCATTAGAAAAAGAAGGGATTCCCAAGCCCCATTGTTCGCTTTTGTCTTCAAAAGCAAGTTGTCCAAGGTTTCGATAGGCGTAATTTTTTTGTTTGACTACAGGAATGCAGTCCAGTAAAATATCACTATCTACAAAGCGAGAAACAGACTGTCGGAAATCGGCAAAATCCTTATCAGTAATATCCCTTGGAAACCCATTGGTTATGAATAAATCTTTCTGACCGTCATTATCAGCATCAAAAAACAACGGGGCCCAACTCCAATCGGTTTGATAAATACCTGACAACATTCCTACCTCGCTAAGGGGTTGTTGGTTGCCATTGCCCAGGTGCAGCATATTTCTGGAATGTTGGGTTTCGTAGTTCCATTTTCTGTCCAAAATCACTTTTTCATAGTTGCTGTAAGAAATGGTTGTTTTCTTTCGATAATTAGATTCCCCCAGCATATCCAAGGAAACGATGTCCTTAAAGCCATCATTGTTAAAGTCAGCAACATCAACGCCCATGGAAAACATGCTCTGATGTTTTAACAAATCAGCAGCTTGGTTGGTAAATGTTCCATTTCCATTGTTGACGTATAAAAGGTCATTGGTGATATAGTCATTAGCGATATATATATCGGGCCATTGATCCTGATTGATATCGACAATTCCCACTCCCAAACCAAAACCTTCGATGGTAATGCCTGCCGCTAACGATACATCGGTAAAGGTTCCGTCTCCATTGTTTCTGTAGAGCCTATCGTTGCTGGGTGCGCTACCGTCTGTTACTTTCTCTCTATAGGTTAGCGGCAACACCTTACTTTGCTCATTGTTGAGAACATATAGGTCCATCCATCCATCGCGGTTGTAGTCAAAAAACACGGCTCCCATACTATTTCCAGCATCATTTACCCCGTATTGTTCAGCAGCTTCTTGAAATCGGATTTGTCCATCATTTTGGAGCCCCTTATTGATGAAAAGTTTGTTTTTGCGGTTTTGTTGATACATGGCGGTGCAGACATAAATATCCAAAAAGCCATCTCCATTAACATCCGCATAGGTCGTACCAGTGGCCCATTGATCATTGGCTTCAATTTGAGCCCCCACGCTTTGATTCTCAAAAACCATATTTCCAAGATTTCTGTATAATTGGTTTGGGACTTGGTTGCCAGTAAAAAATAAGTCTCTAAGACCGTCATTGTCAAAATCCGCGGCAATCACACCCCCTCCATTAAACACATATTCTTCTTCTAAGATGTTGATGGAATCGTTTTCTACAATACGATTGTTAAATACAATATGTGATTTTGCTTTTGGGACCAATTCAAAAAGAGGGTCTTTTTTTGAAGTACAATTATTTAAACAAACGAGCATTAGAAGATAAATCCCTTTTTTACAGGATTGAAATTTTGGATGATGCCACATGTACTTATATTTAGAATGGCAAAATACTAAAATATTTAGGCAGAAAATGAGATATTAAACTTTGGCTACTGTTCCCTTTCTTTATACTAGAAGTATTGATTAGCATTGATTTAGACTACATTTCCACCCATTATAGCACTGATTTGTTGCATTTGTAACAATAAATTCTACAACGATTGTTTTTGAGTGGCTTTTTTTTAACAAAATTTTATAAATTGTGATTCTATAAATAAACCAATTACAATGAAAAATAATTTTCTTAAAACGCTGAGTTTATTCATGCTTACTGCAGTAATGAGTTCAGTGTATGCACAAACTGTCAATGGGACAGTGTCCAGCCCAGAAGGTCCACTTCCGGGAGCAACAGTCCTTGTAAAAGGAACAACAAATGGGGTGTCTACTGATTTCGATGGGAATTTCTCCATCCAAGCGGGTCCAGACGCAGTTTTGGTTGTTTCTTATATCGGCTATGCTTCACAGGATGTAGCCGTTGCAGGACAAGATCAGATTCTCGTGACACTGGAAACAGACAATGAACTAGACGAGGTAATTGTTACCAGTTATGGTGCACAAACACGCGGAAGTGTTACAGGTTCAGTAGCGGTCGTAGATATGGATGACGCTGTCAAAACACCTGTAGTCAATGCTGCGGAAACACTCCAAGGACGAGTTACTGGGGTACAAGTTGTCACCAGTGGTAATCCAGGGCAAGCACCGAAAATTAATATTCGTGGTTTTGGAACGAGTAACAATACCAATCCGCTATATATCATAGATGGTGTTCAGACTGACGACCCGTTGGTTCTTAACAACATCAACCCTACTGACATTGAGCAGATGAACGTACTCAAGGACGGTGCTGCTGCTATCTATGGTGCCAGAGCATCGAACGGGGTTATAGTCATCACGACAAAAGGTGGTGGATACAATATGGACGAAGCCAAAGTCTCTTTTGACTTTTATACGGGTACCTCCCAAATTTCTAACTCACCTGAAATGTTGAATGTACAACAGCATGCTCAAATGATATGGGATAGTTACAACAACGACGGGGTGACACCCAGCCACCCTCAATATGGAAGTGGGGCGAGCCCAGTAGTTCCCTCTTCTGTTATTGGATACAGACGGGTAGTTTCTTACAACCCAATTGTATTTTCAGAAACAAACCCTTCAACCGGTGGAGCTTTCTCAGCGCCGGTAGCACCTGGAGGAACCAACTGGATTGATGCCATCACTAGAAATGCTCCGACAACCAATGCATCATTTTCTGTTGCAAATGGCTCTGAATCGGCTCGCTATTACTTCGGTGTTGGTTATTTAGACCGGCAAGGTGTATTGAATCAACAAGGATTTAAGAGAGGAAATATGAAGTTTAATTCGGAAGCAAAAATTAAAGATCGTCTTCGGGTTGGGCAGCATATCAACTTATCTTATACGAACACCAAACCGGGTCTTAATGAAGCTGTTGAAGGAGCACTCCGAATGACACCTTTATTGCCAGTTACCGACTCCGATGGAAACTATACTGGTGTAGCGGGACCTGGATTAAGTAACACACGAAATCCTGCCGCACAATTATACAGAACTCGTAATGATTACTTTAAACGTCTTAATATTATTGGAGATGTGTACGCCTCCTACGATATAACAGATCAATTAACTGCAAAAACCACATTTGCCGGTGGCCTTGGGTCGTTTGATTCTCGCCAATTTACATCGCTCGATCCAGAGCACGGAGAGCCTATTTCAACACAAACATTAAATGAGCAAAACCAATCCAGCTATAATTGGAACTGGACTACAACGCTTAATTATAATGCTGATTTTGGAGACCATAGTATCAATGCGTTAGGAGGTATCGAATACGTTAAAAATGGTGGCAAAGGGAATGGCGTTACGCGCCAAGGATATCTTTTCGAGGAACCAACGTTCTACTTGCTAAATAATGGATCCGGAGCACCCAATGTAAGCTACGCATATGATGGTTACAGTACGCTCTACTCGTTATTTGCCAATGTAAATTATAGTTTTGCTGATAAATATTTTCTTACTGTAACGGTTCGAAACGATGAGTCCTCAAGATTTGATGAGTATAAAAGTGATATTTTTCCTTCATTTAGTGCAGGATGGGATTTGAGCAAAGAAGATTTTTTCCCTGCTGACGGAGCCGTTAATTATATGAAAATTAGAGGATCATGGGGTCAACTTGGAAATCAGACGTTACCTGCTGATAACCCAACTATCAATATTTCAGGCTTGAGTGAAAGTCTTGCTGATTACTCATTTAATGACAGCTCTGTCACACAAGGTGCTTTGCTGCAACAAGTAGGAAACCCTAACCTAAAATGGGAAACTTCCGAAACAATTAACTTTGGGGTCGATTTAGGAATGTTAGACAGTAGACTATCGATCACTGCTGAATATTTCCAAATAAAAACGAAAGATCTGATCACTCGCGACTTTAGTTTGATTAGTTCGACCGCTATTGACGCCGGTGCCCCTTTAGTAAATCTAGGTGATGTAGAAAACACAGGGATTGATTTCTCTATGGGCTATGGTGATACCACTACGAGTGGATTTACGTATGATTTAAGTGTCAATATTTCGCACTATAAAAATACTGTCACATCCTTGATTAACGACGCACCAGTATTTGGTCAAACAGGAATACGAAACGGTGAAGTAAATCGTACTAAAGTAGGAGAAGAATTAGCGCATTTCTATGGAAGAGAAGTGACGGGACTTGATGCTAATGGGCGTATGACATTTGCAGGGGATACTGATGGAGACGGTGATGATCGCAACATTATTGGATCTCCCCACCCAGACTTCACCTATGGTATCAATTTGAATTTAGGTTACAAAGGATTTGATGTAGCTGCCTTCTTCAATGGATCGCAAGGAAACGATATCTATAATTACAACAAGGTATTTACAGAGTTCGGTCTCTTCTTCCTTGGGAACAGAAGCGCGAACGTATTAAATGCATGGACACCATCGAATACCAATACAGATGTACCCGCATTGTCAGCCTCCTATCCACTTGAGGAAACAGCACCGAATTCATACCTAGTAGAAGATGGTTCTTTTTTCCGTTTGAAAAACTTGCAGCTTGGATATACACTTCCTGACAGTCTAATTGGATCATTAGGTGTTGATTCAATGCGATTATATTTGCAAGGAACAAACTTATTCACAATCACTGAGTATTCAGGTTATGACCCTGAAATCATTCGTAATAATAACCTTAATTTAGGGGTCGATCAGAGAATATTCCCCTTTGCTAAAACATTATCAATAGGAACTAATATTAAATTTTAAAGACAGATACAATGAGAAAATTTAGTTATTTACTAACGCTTCTAGTAGTATTCGCATGTAGCGAAGACTTTACTACTTCACCCGCAGTAGGTGCGTTGAGTGATGAAGCTTTGAAAAATGAAACAGGTGTAAACCTGTTGTTGACCGGAGCGTATTCTGCTTTAAGTGCTGAGGTGAACCATGGCTATGGTAACGGTTGGGGCCGAGCGGCTGACAACTGGACCATGGATGTGATGGCAGATGATGCACATAAGGGAAGCACGGACGATGATCAAGCGGATCTTAAAGAAGTTGAGCTGATGAACTGGTCCCCTGCCAATGGATATTTCATGGCACGATGGGGCGTACTATTTGCAGGTGTCAATAGAGCAAACGCCGTAATTGCATTAACTGAGAGCATCGAAGGTGGCGATTTTTCAGCCCAAAAAGCTGAAGCGCAATTTTTGAGAGCAAACTTCAATTTTGAAATTCAGAGAATGTGGGGTAACGTACCCAATATCAATACTGAGGCGTATTCTAACTCCGAATTTAATCAGCCTAATACGGGAGATATTTTCGCACAGATTGAAGCAGACTTAGAAGCTGCAAAAACAAATTTACCCGATAGCCAAAATGAACCAGGCCGTCCAACTAAATGGGCAGCTCAGGCGTATTTAGGAAAAGTACTTGCACAGCAAGGAAAATATACAGAAGCTTTAGGTGAATTAAGAAATGTTATTGATAATGGCCCTTACAGCTTGTTAACTGAATATGGTGATAACTTTAAAGCGAAAGGTGAAAATGGTACAGAATCCATTTTTGCTATTCAATTTACTACCGACGGGGGGCAATCTTTTAATGCCAATGGGGTCGGCGCACTTAACTTCCCGAACCCAGGTCCTTTTGGATCCTGCTGTGGTTTTTATCAGCCAACAGAAGATCTATTCAATTCCTTTAGAGTTGATGCTGATGGATTACCCGTTACGAATTATCAGTCGTTAACTCCACTTGCTACAGACTATGGAATTAACTCTTCTGACGCTTTCACACCAACGAACGAGTTACTAGATCCGAGAGTTGACTTTACTATTGGTAGAAGAGGTATTGACTATAACGGATATGGCGAGCATATTGGGAAAGATTGGATTCGTGCAACTTTTGCTGACATTTCAGGTCCTTATTTGCCCAAGAAAAACGTTTATCAAGCCAGCGAAGCAGGAGCCGTTCAAGCTACTGGCGGTTGGGGAGAACAACTTTCAGGTTTGAACTATCACATCATGCGTTTGGGTGGTATTATGCTCATTGCAGCAGAGGCAGCTGCAGAATCAGGAAATCTTCAGCTCGCAACTGATTATGTCAATGAAATCCGTAACAGAGCAAAAAGCTCTACACCAGTTCAGGCACTTGATGGATCTGGCCCAGCGGCCAACTATAAAGTTGAACCGTATCCTTCTACATTTGCAAATAAAGCCGAAGCCCTTACAGCGATACGACACGAAAAAAGACTAGAAACAGCTATGGAAGGGCAACGTATGTTTGACCTAAGAAGATGGGAGAAAGCTTCCCCGGGTTACGCTAAAAGTGCAATGAATGCTTACTTCGATTTCGAAGCCAGTATCATTGAAAACTTTGGTCAAAAAGTAAGTCGTTATGAAGACAAGCACAATGTGTTTCCTATACCACAACAAGCCATCGACTTGAGTGGTGGCGCGTTAACGCAAAATCAAGGCTACTAGTGTATAACAATACCTTGTAAATTATAAAACGCGTAGATTTTAAATCTGCGCGTTTTTTTTTATATTGAAACAAACGAAATGTAAATCATGAATAAGAAATTTCTATTGCTGGCCTTGCTTCCTTGTTTGGCTTGGGCTCAAACCAACCTGTTTAACGGTAAGAATCTTGAAGGCTGGATTATCCACGGAACTGAAAAGTGGTATGTTGAAACGGGTGAATTGATATGTGAAAGTGGCCCGGATGCTGAATACGGCTATCTATCAACAGAGACATATTATGATGATTTTGACCTTAGTCTGGAATTCAAGCAAGAGGCTGACGGTAATAGTGGCGTTTTTTTCCGTTCCACACTTGAGGGAACCAAGATAACAGGTTGGCAAGCAGAAGTAGCTCCTCCTGGCTTGCATACAGGTGGTATCTATGAGTCGTATGGAAGAGGTTGGTTGATTCAACCTGATATAGGAAAAGATGAAAGTCTGAAAATGGGTGAGTGGAATCGAATGCGAATTGTTGTACAAGGCGATCGGGTTCAAACCTTTTTAAATGGGGAACCCATGGTTGATTTTTCGGATGCCAAAATTGGCCAAGGAAAAGGGGCTATTGCATTGCAAATTCACTCCGGGGGAGGTATCAAGGTCCGTTGGAGAAACCTCATGATTAAAACACTATAGCAATGAAGTATACAGGTTTCATTTTGATGGCTAGCGTATGTTTTTTTCTTTTGGGTTGCCAAACAGTTCCATCCTCAAAGTCAAAGAAAGCAGAATGGCAGATATTATTTGACGGCACTTCGTTAGCAGGTTGGCGGGGTTATAATGCTTCTACATTACCGCCGGGCTGGTCAATCGTAGATAGCACGCTAACTTTCGTAACAAAAACCGTTAAAGAAGAAGATTACGATTATAAGGGAAGTCGAGATATTATTTATGGGGCAGACACTTTCGAACATTTCGAATTGTATTTGGAGTGGAAGCTTCCCGAAGGAGGAAACAGTGGGATCTTTTACCATGTTCAAGAAGGGCATTCGGGCATACCCGAGATTGCTCCTGAGTACCAGTTGATTGATGATATTAACTATGCACAATTACACGATATCACAGATTATAATCTGAGTGTTGGGAACACCGAAAATCCCAGTGAATTACAACCCATGCAAAAAACAGGTTCTGACTATGCTATGTATGCGGCTCCTGCGGATAAAATACTTCACCCTATTGGTCAATGGAACAGTTCCCGTATAGTTTGTACACCAGAGCGGGTGACTTATTATCTTAATGGCGTTGAAACCGTATCGTTTGTACCTCGTTCTGAAGAATGGAACCAACGTCGAAATACAAGCAAATGGAAAGATTTTCCCGATTATGCCCGTTATAAAGAAGGATATATTGGATTTCAAGATCATGGTAGTGGTTTGGCATTTCGTAACATAAAAATTAAAAAGTACTAAAATGAACAAGCGTGAATTTTTAAAGACATCGGCGGTTGCTCTTGGGGCTACCATACTGCCTAAAAAAGCGTGGGGATTGCCTATTGGTCAACGATTCGTCCGCACAGCACATATTGGTGTTGGGGGTATGGGTATGGAAGATTTAAAAGCAATCGCTTCCCACCCACAGGTACAAGTCACCGCGCTTTGTGATGTGGATCAGAAAGCATTGGAAAAAGCCCATGCCTTATATCCCGAAGCGAAACTGTTCAAGGATTATCGACAGTTGATGGAGACATTCGCTGACGGAATTGATGCAGTGGTTGTCAGTACCCCTGATCACAGTCATGCACCCGCATCGTTACTAGCCATGGAGCACGATAAAGCAGTTTACTGTCAAAAGCCTTTGACACACCATGTTTCCGAAGCCCGTGCTATGAAAAAAATGGCTAAAGAAAAGGATTTGATTACCCAAATGGGTATTCAGGTACATTCTTTCTATGATTACAAACTTGCTACCATGCTCATCCAAGGAGGGATTATTGGTAAGGTACATACTGTTCGTGCTTGGTCCAATAAGGTTTGGGGTTTTGATGGCCCTGCGCCTTCTGGAGGAGATCAGATACCCCAAACCTTAGATTGGAATTTATGGCTGGGAACGGCGGCTGAACGCCCTTATCACGAAAATTATTATCACCCTGCTAACTGGCGTAAGTTGGTCGATTTTGGTTGTGGTACCCTGGGCGATATGGGTGTGCATATTTTTGACACTCCCTATAATGCCTTGGCACTCGATGTTCCACAAACGATTAAAAATAATTGTCGCAAACCCACTGGATTTGGTTATGCAGAAGCCAATGAAGTGACTTACACTTTTGGACAGACCCCCTATACTACAGAAACGTTGACATGGATTTGGGAGGATGGTTACAAAGCCCCCAAAAAGAACAAAGCTCTTCGGTTACCCAACAAGGATACCCTTCCAGAACAAGGAGCCATGTTTTATGGTGAAAAAGGACAGCTCTTACTTCCCCATTTTATGCAGCTTCCAAAGCTAATTGTAAACGGAGCCTACAATGATTATCCTATTTCAGATTATGATCCAGAGAATCTGCTGGGTACACCCGTGAGAAATTATACTTCAGAGGCGCCAAAACACTACCATCAATTCATTGACAGTTGCTTGGGTAAGGCACAGTGTAGTGCTCCTTTTTCATATGCATCCCGATTAACGGAAACCATTTTATTGGGTGTTATAGCGGGACGATTTCCGAATAAAACATTGCACTGGGATACAGATCGAGCCCTTTTTAAAGAATCTGAAGCCAATTCCTATCTAACAGGAGTCAATCGTTTGTTTTAAGGCACTTATAACAGCCCTTGTTTCATTTGATCGGCAGCATAATTGGCAGCTCGAGCGGTGAGGGCCATAAATGTTAAGGAAGGATTTTTGTTTCCAGTTGAAGTCATACAGGCACCATCCGTTACAAAAACATTCAGGCAATCGTGTAATTGATTGAAACGGTTGGTGATGGCAACCTTTGGATCTGTGCCCATCCGAGCCCCACCCATTTCATGAATATCAAGCCCAGGTGCTTGTTTGGAATCCACGCGCTCGAGTTCAACACAGCCTGCTTTTTCTAACATTTGGGTTGCTTGTTGGAAAAAATCTTCGAGCAACTGTTCATCATTTTCAGTGTAGCCAACATTCAGTACAGGACTGGGAATCCCATAAACGTCTTTTTCAGCAGAAAGTGTAACTTCATTTTCTCGAATAGGGATGGTTTCTCCTTGCATATACATATGTACTTGCCAGGGTCCGGGTCTGGCAACTTGATTCACATAATCGGTGCCAAAAGCTTGGCTTTCTTCATTGGGTTGACCACTTCCTCTGGAAGCAGTGTAAATTACTAAGTATCCCCCTTTAAAATGGACGTCATTTTTATTAATGTTGCGGAAATTAGGGACCAATATAGAAGTAGGACGGCGTCCGTAATAATAACTATCCAAATGGCCATAAAATTTGGCGTTGACCCTGCCGCGATAATTATGGAAGGCTAAATATTTACCTAGGTTGCCGTTGCTGTTGCCCAATCCGTTGGGGAAAGAGTCTGATTTGGAATTTAATAAAAGGGCATTGGTGTTAATGGTGGCAGCATTGACAAAAATGACGTTTGCTGTAAAGAAGCGTTTCTTTTTGGAGTGGCGGTCCATAGTGTGTACTCCAGAGGCCTTTTTGGTTGCAGGGTCGTACACTATCTCTGATACAATTTGATTGGTATGAATGGTTAAATTACCAGTTTTTTCAGCCCATGGCAAGGTGCTTGAGTTGGAACTAAAATAGGCCCCTAAGGGACACCCTCGTTCGCAGCGTGTTCGCGCCATACAGGCGTTTCTTCCCTGTTGACGATGAATGTCTTTGACCTCGGTCAGATGGGCGCACCGACCTATAATGGGGGTACGCTCAGGAAAATGAGATTGAATTTTTTCTTTAATAGTGGTTTCAGCCGCATTCATTTCCCATGGCTTGAGAAATTCTCCATCGGGTATTTCATCCAAACCATCTTTATTGCCGCTCACACCGATAAACTTTTCTACATGCGCATACCATGGGGCGAGATCTTTATAGTTGATGGGCCAACTCAAATCACCATAACCATCTCTACCAGGCGAGGCAAATTCGTTTTCACCCCAACGTTGTACTTGTCTGGCCCACATCAATCCTTTACCACCCAAGTGGTAGCCTCGGATCCAATCGAAAGGTTTTTTCTGAATATAGCGATGCGCTGTATCGGGGACAAATAGATGTTGGGTATAGTCATTATACGCATAGCATCGAGACAGTACAGGGTTTTCTTTTAGGGTTTTTGCTGGAAGATTTCCACGGTATTCCATTTCCCAGCTTTCTTTCGTGGCGGTAGGGTAATCAGCAATATGTTCAATGAATCGTCCCCTTTCAATAACCAGGGTTTTAAATCCAAGATCACAAAATTCTTTAGCAGCCCATCCGCCAGAGATACCGGAACCAATTACAATTACGTCAAAGTGATTTTCCATAAATTTAGTGTCTAAATGCAGTGTCTTCAGGTGATAAGGGTATTTGGCCTTCATAACGTCCCGGGATTGGTAAATGGCGTAATACCTCGGTAGCTCCTTTTTGACCGCTAAAAAATTCAAATAAGACCAAGTCTCGGGTCAAAAGAGCCCATTCTGTGCCGCCTTCGAATAGATTTTTCTTGGGGTCGAATAAATCCGAAAGTAAAGTTTCTTGTTCTTGAAAAGGGATCGATTCAAATGTTCTTTGGTACTTTCTCTTGCAATAGTTTTGAAACGCGGTGGTGGTATCCCAATAAAGTTTTTGGTCTTTTTCTCGCCAACACTGTTGAATAAAGCAATGAAGAAACATTCCTTTCGCTTCGTCTGATAAGGGATTCTCATAGTACGCACCCAGTACGTGCTTTGAAAATGCTTCGAGTACAGCAGCTGAGTGCGTTCCAGCAGTAAATACAGCAGAAGAGTGTAAGCCCAAAGTATAGCCATAACCCAAGCTGCTGCTAGCCAGTAATTTGAGTGTTGTTCGTCGGTTCATCCAAGAATAGAATTTCTTAAAAATAAGAAATTCCATAGCCGTATGAAAGTCATAAAAAAAAATTACCTTGTAGTTAGCGAATTAAACTATAACGATGAACCTTCCATTGAATTTGAATTATGTACCGCCGGGTAAGTATCAAGATACCCGATTTGAAAAAATCCATAATGTGACTGTTCCCAATGAGGCAACTGGAGCACGTCTTGTTGCCCAAGAAATAGCGGATCGGATACGAAGCTGTATTGATCGTCCGTTTGTATTGGGACTGGCAACAGGTTCCTCACCTATTGGAGTTTACCAACATTTGGTTCAAATGCATCGGGAGGAGGGGCTGAGCTTTAAAAATGTCATCACGTTTAATTTGGATGAGTATGTACCCATTGTAGAAAATGATCATCAAAGCTATTATCATTTTATGCACGAACATTTGTTTCATCATATTGATATTCCATCAGAGCAGATCAATATCCCCAAGGGCAATTTGAAACAAGAAGAAATTAGGGCCTATTGTCAATCGTATGAAGAAAAAATAAATGCTCTGGGAGGATTGGATTTTCAATTGTTAGGAATTGGTCGGACCGGTCACATTGGTTTTAATGAACCCGGATCACATCGCAATTCTGCCACTCGCTTGATTTCATTGGATCCTTTAACACGAGCGGATGCAGCCAAAGACTTTAATGGATTGGATAAAGTACCAGCCAAAGCCATTACTATGGGAATTGATACCATAATGAAAGCCCAACGGGTTGTATTATTGGCGTGGGGACAACACAAAGCCTCCATTGTTTCGCGAACAATCGAAGGGAAGATTTCCGAAGCGGTTCCAGCAACCTTCCTTCAACTACACACCAATACAACTTGCTTATTGGATCACGAGTCAGCAGCTCAATTGACACGGTATAACACACCTTGGCTGGTGGGTGATTGCGAATGGGATGATGCATTAAAAAAGAAGGCAATCATTTGGTTGTGCCACCAAACAAAAAAATCAATTTTGAAACTCACCCAGCGTGATTACAACGAAAATGGGCTGTCTGATTTGCTAGCTACGGCAGGGAAAGCCTATGATTTAAATATTTGGATGTTCAATCAATTACAACATACCATAACGGGTTGGCCCGGTGGAAAACCCAATTATTCCGATGAAAACAGGCCAGAAAGAGCTGCACCAGCCAGTAAACGTTGTTTGATATTTAGTCCCCATCCCGATGATGATGTTATTTCTATGGGGGGAACCTTTGCTCGCCTGATTGACCAAGGACACGAAGTTCACGTAGCGTATCAAACATCAGGAAATATTGCTGTATCCAACGAAGATGCCCTCCGTTATTTGGAAGTATATCAGCACACACTTGGGTCGAATCAGGAGGTAGAAGCGTTAAAAAAAGAATTAATACATAACCCGAATCAAAACAGTGAGCGGGTACGTGCATTGAAAGGAGCCATCCGGAGAAGTGAATGCTTGGGTGCGGCTCGATTCCTCGATTTACCGATCGATCGGCTTCATTTTATGGATTTACCTTTTTATGAGACAGGAACCATTAGGAAGAATGACCCTTCCAAGATCGATGTCAATCAAGTAGAGACTTTGATCAAAGCCTTGCGACCGCACCAAATTTATGCAGCAGGTGATCTGGCCGATCCGCATGGGACACATCGTATTTGCCTGGATATTCTAAAAACAGCTTTGGATCAGTTAAAGCAGGAAGATTTTATGAAAGATTGCTGGGTGTGGTTGTATCGTGGTGCATGGCAAGAATGGGATATTCACGAAATTGAAATGGCTATTCCCATCAGTCCTGACCAAGTTGTACAAAAAAGAAATGCCATTTTATATCATCAATCGCAAAAGGATCGGGTCATGTTTCAGGGCGAGGACAGTCGTGAATTTTGGTTGCGTGCTGAAGAACGGAACAGGGCAACTGCTGTTCGATACAATGATTTAGGAATGGCCGAATACCAATCCATGGAAGCGTTTAAAAGGTATTTTTTCTAATCAACTCCATTTTTAATATCGGTTCGTTTCTTACCTCTGAATGGTAGTGCTTTAATGGAAATATCATACTTTTGAAAAAATCACAGTAAGTAATTATTTATTAGTGCAATAGATACGCAATGAAAACAGGCCGAAATTATCAATCTTATTTCAACGCATTGACCTCAATGACGATAGTCATGATGTTAATTGCCCCTATGGGATTGAAATTTGAGCACGCCTTGTCGAAGCACAGCCAAACGAGTGATTGTAAATACAATAAAAGCCATTACCACACGGATAATAGCCACTCCGACTTTTTAGATCATTTTTTTCAACCCCTCTTTGAATGGGTTGTAAAAGACCATCCTTCCTCTAAAAATCATCGTCCTATCAGGTTGATTTTTAGCTATCACAAAAATTTTGTACAATCTAATTTTAACCATTTTAGTGTCAGAGGCCCACCCGCTTAAATCAGCCTCATTTTTTATTTAGGTACTAACTGAAATTTTTAATATTTCTAAATAAATTAAATACATTAAAATGAAAAAATATATCTTATTACTATCCGCCTTTTCACTTGTTGCTTTCGCATCTTGTACAAATGATGATGACGACCACGATCATGACCATGATGATCACGATCATGCTGCCATAGTGGTAGCTTCAAGCAACAACCTCGCATAACAAGTTCGAGTTTGTGCGTAATTAATAGTTTTTTGGCTTTGCTCTTTTTGAGCAAAGCCAAAATTCGTTTCGTATAACATTTCCATATAAAAATCATGAGAATTAAGTCCTTCCATTTATTTCTATTGGGCCTCTGTCTTTTTTATTCATGTAGTAAAGAGGATCCCGATCACATTCACGATCATTCCGAAATCACACATGTAATTTTGAAAATAAAATCGTCGAATGAAGCCATACAAACAATCGTTTGGGATAGTTCTGAACAGAATCCTGAAACCATCAGTTTAAAGGCCAATACAGACTACAATGTTCAGATTTCATTCACAAACGAGAGTGATCCTGATGCGATCGATAATATTACTCTTGAAATTATTGAAGAAGCTGACGTTCATCAAGTCTTCTATGAATTTACCGAAGTTAGTGTGACTATCAGTTCTGCAGCGAACGATACATTAGATGCTAATGGCTTTCCTGTTTTAATTAATAGTGTTTGGAATGCAAGCACAACGGGTACAGGAATCGTTCAGGCCTATTTGATTCACGAACCCAGTGATAAAAATAGTACAAACAGAGAAGGTATGGGTGGTTTTAATGATGTGTCCATCAGTATACCCATCTCAGTTGTTGATTAATGAATCGAATCTATGTTCAAATTATAGCCCTTTTTGTTAGCGGCCTCAATTTGATTTTAGCCCAGCCATGCGATTTTACTATTCGTGGTGAAATTAGTGATTTGCATGATGGCCTTCCTATAATCGGTGCTCTGGTTCGTATTCAGGGCACCGATTTTTTTTCACAAACAGCCCTAGACGGTACCTACCAGATTACAAATTTATGTCCCGGCGATTACATACTTGAAGTGAGTCACCCAAAGTGTACAACGATAAAAAAAAACATTCGTTTAAAAGGGAGTCTGACAACAAATTTCAACTTGGAACATCACATTAATGAATTGGATGAAATTATTTTGTCCGATTCTCGAATCGCACAATTAAATAAATCTCTGCAGCAAGTAAGTCTAGACTTAAATGATCTTAGTTCGTTTGGTGGTAATACGCTTGAAGAAGCTTTGAACTCGATTCCAGGCGCAGCCATTTTAAAAACAGGTGCAGCTATCGCAAAACCTATCATACACGGGATGTATGGCAGTAGAGTCGGAATAGTTACGGATGGATTTAGGCAATTTGATCAAGAATGGGGACCTGACCATGCCCCTTTCGTTGATTTTGATTCTTTTGAAACCCTTCAGCTTGTCAAAGGAGCTGCTGCATTGAAATATGGAGGAGACACTCCTGGGGGATTATTAATCTTAAGTTCAAAAAGAAAAATACTAAAAGACACGCTTTTTGGTAAAACAAATTTGAATGTTGCATCCAATGGGATGGGAGGAAAATGGAATTCCATGATAGAGAAAAATTTCTCCAATGGATTCTTTTTGAAAGGGCTCTTTACTCTAAAGCGCTTTGGCGACTTTACTACGCCAAATTATAACTTGTCAAATACGGGATTCTTTGAGCGTGATTTCTCTTTTTATATTGGAGTTGATAAATTTTCAAGAGGCTGGAAGTTAAATTACTCAAACTTTAATACAGAAGCTGGAGTTCTTAGAGGTGCCCATATTGGTAACGTTCAAGATTTATTTTATGCACTCAATGCTAGTGAACCCCGAATCATTAATGCGTTCACCTATGCTATTGATGCTCCCAAACAACAAGGGAGGCATCAAAAAGTTTCTTTCAAGCACTTTACGTTACTCAAAAATAAATGGAAGCTAGAATGGGGGTATAACTATCAAGCCAACAGAAGGAAGGAATTTGATGTCAGAAGAGGTGGTCTTACCGATACACCGGCTATTGATCTATTACTTCAGAGCCACTCCGTAATGGGAAGTATGTCGGCTCTAAAATTCAAGAATTGGAATTTTGAAATAGGGATGAGTGGTTTACTACAAGATAATTATTCAAATCCGAACACTGGAGTCAAAAGACTCATTCCTGATTACTTAAAGTACGAAGCTGGAATCTACTTTCTTGGCAATTTTCAGAAAAACAATTCCTTCATTTGGGAGTGGGGTGTAAGGATGGATTATGTATTTAATGATGCCAAAAAATATTACTATACGGAAGTTTGGAAAAGAAGAGGTTTTGATAGCTTATTTAAAGAATTTGAAAGACAAACCATTGGTAATCAAATTTTGACAAATCCAAAACTTCATTTTTTAAATTTTTCAGGTCAGACAGGTTTTACAAAAAGAATAACTGAGAATACAAACTTAAATGCATCCTACATCTTGTCACAAAGAGCACCCAATCCTTCAGAATTATTTAGTGATGGTTTGCACCACAGCATAGCAGCAATTGAATATGGAAGTTTAACACTTCAAAAAGAAACCAGTCATAAATTGATACTTAGTCTATCAGAGTCATCAAAAAAAATTAACTATAGTATAGAGCCTTATTTTTCAATGATAAAAAATTATATATACATTGAACCAACAGGGCTGCTACAGACGATCCGGGGAGCTTTTCCCGTTTGGAGCTACCGTTCAACAGAAGCAATTATGACTGGAATAGACTTTAATTCAAGGGTATCCATCAATGCGCTTTTGAGTTTGGATGTGGGTGCTTCTTATACCTATGCTCAGGATATAAACAATCAAGAGCCATTAATTTTAATACCCCCTTTCAATACCTTTCAGAAATTAAGATACGTATCAAAAACAGAAATTTGGAATATTGAACTGTCTCACCAGATGCGCGTGAAACAAACTCGATTTCCTGACTCCAACTTTGAATTCAATATGATTGAAGGGGGGCAACTTGTATCCAAAGTCGTTGATATCAGCGACACTCCAAAGGGATTTCATCTGTTCGATCTGGCTTTTTCCTTTCAACTTAAGAAAAAGAAAACATCGGTACGTCAAATTCGACTTATCTTGCAAAACATTACCAATACAACCTATCGCGATTATTTAAATAGATTGCGTTTTTACGCTGATGAAATGGGAAGAAATGTTCGTGTGCAACTGAATTATAATTTTTAATGAAGAAATTTTCTCTTGCTCCTTTTTTGCTTCTAAGTAGTATCCACCTAATCAGTATTATTACCAATCAAGAGAGCTTGCGCATACTGACAAAACCCTTGTTGCTTCCAGCCTTATTTTTATTTTATGTTGTCCAAAATCCGAAACCAGATCGCGGGGTTTTGATTGCCTTGTTATTTTCCTTTTTGGGGGATGTATTTTTATTGGGTGAAGGAGCTCTTTTCTTTTTAATCGGGTTGGGTAATTTTTTAGTTACACAGCTTTTGTACACTCTTAAAATGGGAGAACGCATTATTAAAAGAAGAGGCACACTCATATGGGCTTCTATACCTTTTCTAATTTATGCTGCAATGCTTTTTTATTGGGTCGTTCCTAGACTCAAATTGTTGGCTCCTGCTGTTGTAATTTATGCAATAGTAATTAGTTCGTTTGGTGTGATGTGTGTAACCTATTGGATGCAAAAGCGAAGGAATCGTTTTTTAATTCTCACCGGGGCTCTATTATTCATTGTCTCAGATTCTATGATCGCTCTGAATCAATTTTATTTTGACTTTAACTTTTTTGGGCCTTGGGTGATGGGAACCTATTTGCTGGCACAATATTGCATCACTTCCTTTTTTAAACAAGAAGCCTTAGTTTTGAACAAATAAGCATCTTATGAAATCATTCTTAGGCTTCCTTTTTTTCGTATTTTTTATGGGTATGGTTCAGGCACAAACAGATGCCGATACGTATCAAAACAATGCTAACGAATCCTACGAAGAAGATACCTATGTGTATCCCGAAAACGATCCCACCCGTGAAGGTCAGCAAATTTTTGTCGAAGAACTTTTAGACTTGGCGGGTTTTGTACACGAGAAAATTGAAGTGTATCAAACCTTATCCAATAAAGCACGTGTTTTTCGCGTGCGTTTTGATTCTGTGAATGGGGCCTTTGTCTTTGTGCGATGGGACAAGGTGAAAAGAGAGAATTATATTGACAATCGCAGAATTGATCCGGGTATCTATTACAGCCTGAAAACAGCTCGCGAAATCATGCGGAAACAAACAGACCAAGCGAGTTTTGGTGTAGACGATGCGGCGATTCAAGCGGGTGACCAAGAATCCATTTCCTCGGGCGAATTACAAGACCTCAGAGAAGAATATAAACTCCAACAAGAGGAGCGCAAGCAGAAAGAAATGCAACAACAATCTTCCAAAAGAACACCCCGATTGCGACGCCAACGACGCCAATTAAAAAAGAATAACTAACGCTTGACGACCAAGGTGGTACCTTCAATGCGAGTCGTGTAACAACGCAGTGCGCTATTGCAATTGGCAGCGTATTCCCTCTGATGAAAGGAACATACAAAACGGTTGCCTTCAAGAGACCAACCATTTCGATTTCCCTGATGCGGACAAGCATTGTTAAATGCTAATATTTCATCTGCGCTTACGCGAATTAATAAAAGTTTTTTAGCTTGGTAGTTGACCCAGCCATTGATGTTTTCCAAAGGTCGAAATGTACTTGCAGTTAGGTCAATTTCTATAGGTTCATCGTCTAAAAAAGCGTCATCTATAGGATCTTCAGTACAAGCCTCTACCAACGGAATTCCCATTAATGTCAGAGCCACAGGCGCACAAGCAGATTTCAGAAATTCTCTGCGATCATTTTTCATAGCAAAATATAGTTTTCTTTTTTCCCCTTAAAGTTAAACAAAACGCCGGTTTATTCGATTTGTTTTCCCGTAATTTGTACAAAAATTGCAATGCGTTTCACTATGTTTTTAGTGCTGATGGTGTCTTTTCATTTATCAGCACAAAATACGGGCTCGGTTACAGGCCGTGTCATTGACTTTCAATCTCAATTGCCTTTAGAAGGTGCCACCGTGGTCATCGAAGGAACCTCAATGGGTGTTATAACCGATGCTCAAGGATATTTCGTACTAGAAAACGTGCTTCCTCAGGCATATAATATTTCCGTGAGCTATCTGGGCTATCAAAGCCAAACCCTTTATAATATAATTGTTAAGTCGGTTGGAACGCCTCCCTTGTTATTTAAACTCGAAGAGCAAGCAGACGCGCTAGATGAAATAGTAGTCAGCCAGAACCCTTTTAAAAAGACGAAAGAGACGCCATTATCGACTCAGACTTTTTCGGCTGTGGAAATTGAAACCTACCCAGGGGGTAATAATGATATTGCTAAGGTTGTCCAGTCCATGCCCGGTATTTCTCCCTCAATTGGGGGCTTTCGAAATGATATCATCATTCGGGGAGGGGCTCCTAACGAGACTGTTTACTATTTAGATGGCATTGAGATTCCAAATATCAATCATTTTAGTACGCAGGGAAGTGCGGGGGGACCTGTGGGTCTTCTCAACGTTTCGTTTGTTCGAGAAGTAACCTTATCGAGTTCTGCTTTTGGTTCGGAATATGACAATCCTTTGTCGGGTGTTTTGGCTTTTGAGCAGCGCGAGGGGAATGCGAATCGGTTTGGAGGTAATTTTCGAATTGGTGCCAGTGAAGCGGCCTTAACGCTAGAGGGCCCTTTATTCCACAAAGATAAAGCGTCACCAGCACAAACAACCCTATTGTTTTCTGTTCGTAGGAGTTATTTACAGTTTTTATTTGAGCTGATTGGTTTGCCTATTCGTCCAGATTATTGGGATTATCAGTGGAAACTCAACCATGAAATTGATGCTTACAATACGCTTAATTTTATTGGTATCGGTTCCATAGACGACTTTTCGGTAAAGGCACCAGAGAGCTATGATGAACGTCAACAAGCCGGTTTGGAACAAGTACCCATTATTGAACAACGGACAATAACAGCAGGTGTCTCCTGGAAGCGTAAATTTAAAAGTGGGAAGGGCCAACTATTTACTGCATTAAGTACCAATCGCTTGGAGAATGTTTTTTCTCGTTACAAAAACAACGAAGCACAAGAAGGGTTGTTGTTTCAAAATGATTCCTATGAATGGGAAACCAAACTGCGGGTACAGCCGACTTTTTATTTGGATCAGTGGAAGTTCTCAGGGGGGATCAATTTACAGTATTCCGATTACCAAAATGCAACGCAGAGTCTTTTGCTCGGTTTGGACTATACAACAACAATCGATTTTATTAAATACGGCCTCAATGCAAAAGGGTCTCGCTCTTATTTTGACGACCGCTTGGACGTAGCATTCGGGTTTCGAATGGATGCAGATAGTTTCTCTACAGGGTCTACACTCATGGATACATTTTCTCCAAGAGCATCACTTTCCTATGCACTGACCGCCGACCAGCAATGGCGTTTGAATGCCTCAGTGGGGCGGTACTTTAAAATTCCAACCTACACCATGTTAGGATTTCAAAACAATGGGAGTGAATTTATCAATCAGAATCTACGTTATAACCGAAGTGACCATTACGTTGCTGGTGTAGAGCACAATCTTGGTTCGGCCGCTCGTTTGAGTTTGGAAGGGTTTTACAAAAAATATGCTCAATATCCAGTGTCAATCCGAGATGGCGTTGCTTTAGCAAACAAAGGGGGAGGATTCGAAGTATTGGGTAATGAAGCCGTCACGGATACAGGCGAAGGGAATGCATACGGTGTTGAAGTTTTGTACCAGCAAAAATTGAGTAATAATTTTTATGGCAACTTTGCCTACACTTATTTTTTTAGTGAGTTTACGGGCCTAAATGAAATCTATTTGCCATCGGTTTGGGACAGTCGTCACTTGATTTCTTTTTCGGGGGGCTATAAACTCAAGCGCAACTGGGAACTGAGTGCTCGTTGGCGTTTTGCCGGGAAAACACCCTATGTACCTACGGATTTGGTAGCAACTTTAACCAGTTATCCAGAGATTGTTTTGGATTATGATGCCCTGGGAACGGTTCAGTTGGACCCCTTTAACCAAGTTGATATACGAATCGATAAGAAA
Source organism: Flavobacteriaceae bacterium (assembly GCA_049890035.1). Lineage (GTDB taxonomy): Bacteria > Bacteroidota > Bacteroidia > Flavobacteriales > Flavobacteriaceae > UBA11891. The sequence goes on from JBMHCG010000059.1 coordinate 45,127, forward strand.
TGGAATGGAAAGCGTTTTTCCTGGAATTTTTACTTTGAAGTTCAAAATGCTTTTGCTCAAGCAACACCCCTGCCCGAAGAATACGGTTTGGCACGAGATGAAGCAGGGCAGTTGCAATTACCACGATCACTGGTACTGATCAGCAATGAGGAACAAAATAACATTCCTATTCCCAGCTTTGGTTTTGTGATTGATTTCTAAACTATTTAAAAGCATTCAGACCTGTGATATCCATTCCTGTGATTAATAGATGGATATCATGGGTTCCTTCATAAGTTAGAACGGATTCCAAATTCATCATGTGACGCATGACACTGTAGTCCCCAGTGATTCCCATACCACCCAGGATTTGCCTGGCTTCACGAGCAGCAGCGGCAGCCATAGCAACATTGTTGCGTTTGGCCATAGAAATTTGGGCAGAACTGGCTTTCTCTTCATTTTTTAGAACCCCCAATCGCCATGCCAACAGCTGCGCTTTAGTGATTTCTGTAATCATTTCTGCTAGTTTTTTTTGTTGGAGTTGTGTAGCTGCAATGGGTTTATCAAACTGGATGCGTTCTTTGGCATACCGCAGTGCGGTATCGTAACAATCCATTGCTACTCCAATGGCACCCCATGCTATTCCGTAGCGCGCCGAATCCAAGCAAGATAGTGGTGCCCCAAGTCCAGAGCGCCCGGGCAGGAGATTTTCTTTAGGTACTTTCACATCCTTAAAAAGCAGTTCTCCCGTTGCAGAGGCGCGCAAAGACCATTTGTTGTGGGTTTCTGGAGTTTCAAAACCATTCATTCCTCTTTCTACCAAAAGGCCATGGATACGCCCTGAAGGATCTTTTGCCCATACTACTGCAAGATCAGCAAAGGGGGCATTACTGATCCACATTTTGGCTCCATTGAGGAGATAGTAATCTCCCTCTTCTCGAAAATGAGTTGTCATTCCGCCAGGATTGGATCCATGATCGGGTTCCGTTAATCCAAAACAGCCGATATATTCCCCTCGAGCTAGTTTGGGAAGGTATTTTTTTCGTTGTTTTTCACTGCCATACTTCCAAATAGGAAACATAACCAGGGAGGATTGTACCGAGGCTGTTGAACGCACCCCCGAATCGCCCCGTTCAATTTCTTGCATTAAAAGACCATAACTGATTTGATCTAGGCCTGCGCCTCCATAGGTTTCGGGAATGTACGGACCAAAAGCCCCAATCTGGGCAAGCCCTTGGATGAGTTGTTTTGGGAAGGTGGCTTTTTGTGCGTATTCATTGATGATTGGCGTCACCTCTCGCTTTACCCAATTGCGTGTAGCATCGCGAACCAATAGGTGTTCTTCACTCAAAAGCGCATCAAGTTGGTAATAATCGGGGGCATGAAATAAATCCTGCGACATGATTCAACGTATTTATTCAAAAATAGCAAAATATAAGATAGTCTGATGTGCACACTTCAGTCATTCAAATCGACAATACCCTCTGGCAGGTCGAGATGCAGTTCTTTCTTTTTTCGATTTAGGGACATCAAAAAATCATCGTGCAAAGGAACCAGTATGACACTCCCCTCTTTTTCAATTTCCAGTAGGGCTTGACTACTCTGATCGTTAACCCCTCGAATCGCCCCTAAAAGACCTCTTTGCTTATCGATGGCCAGAAAGCCAGTAATTTCGTGATAGTAGAATTGATTTCCTTCCAAAGGAGGGAGCAACTCCAAGGGTAAATAAATTGATTTTTTTTGGAAGTGCGCAGCTTCTACTTCATTGTCAATGCCTTCTAGTTTGACACGCAGTAAATTGGATTTATGCAATCGAATACGTTCAATAAAAAAAGGAACCAATCCCGTGGGCATCTCCACAAAAATTGATTCCAAAGATATAAAGGCTTCGGGTTCGTCGGTATCAAGTTTGATCAGCAACTCACCTTTGAAGCTGTATCGACCGGAAAAGTGACCCAGATAAAAACAGGATTCTTTCCGCATGTATTGGGTACTGATTAGGCTTCTTCGCTAGCGTCTGCTGGGGCTTCATCAGCTGGAGCATCTTCGCTGACTTTTTCTTCAGCGGGTGCATCCGCCTCAACTGTTTCGTCAGCAGGGGTTTCTGCGTTGGCTGCTTCTGCAGAGGCAGCCGTTGATTCCGTATTGTCTTCAGCAACACTTTCTGGTGCTTCTTCTGGTGCCTCCGCCGCAGCTGCTTCAGCCATACGTTTTTCATTAACTGCTTTTTCGGCAGCAAGTGCGGCAGCTTTGGCTTCTGCTTCTGCAGCAGAAAGACCTTCAACCTTCGCTTGAATTTTGGCTTCTTTTGCTTCTAACCAAGCTTCAAATTTTTTCTCTGCTTCTTCGGCATTAAAGGCTCCTTTACGCACACCGCCGTTGAGGTGGTGCTTTAGTAGCACACCTCTGTATGAGAGCAGCGTTCTTGCTGTATCACTGGGTTGGGCACCATTTTCTAGCCATTGAACAGCTGCATCTACATTGATATCAACGGTGGCTGGATTGGTGTTTGGATTATACGTTCCTATTTTTTCTAGATAACGACCATCGCGAGGGGAGCGACTGTCAGCGGCAACGATCCAATAAAATGGTTTTCCTTTTTTTCCGTGTCGTTGCAGGCGAATTCGTACTGGCATGTGTATTAATTTATGTGGGTTCCCGACCCACGGGTTATTAATTTTGGAGTGCAAATATATATATTTATGATCGATTGACAAGGGTCCGTTTGAATTTAGTTTTGTATTTTTGCACACTAAATTTCTGATAGAAAATTTCATGGAAATAACACACCAAGAACTCGATGCCCTCAATGCCCTTGTTACCATTCGTATCACCCAAGATGACTTTGCCGATAAGGTAACGACTGTCCTCAAGGATTACCGTAGAAAAGCAACTATTCCAGGCTTTCGAAAGGGTCATGTGCCTATGGGTTTGATCAAGAAGCAATACGAAACGGCAGTGACTGCTGATGAGGTAAACAAACTCTTACAAGAGAATCTTGATCGTTACCTCAAAGAAAAAGAGTTTAAGATATTAGGGAATCCTCTGCCCAAAATGAAAGAGTCAATTGATTGGAAAGCAGATGCATTGGATTTTGAATTTGAACTGGGTTTATCACCTGAATTTGAAGTGAATTTAAAATCAAGAAAGAAAGTAACACATTTCAAAATTGAAGCCAGTACAGAAATGATTGCAGAACAACTGCAAAGTATGCAAAAGCAATATGGAAAACTCGTAGCCCAAAAAAAAGTTGCAGAAGGACTGGAAATAACCGCTCAATTCAAAGCTGAAGATCCGGCAATTGATCAAACAGCTACTTTTCAACTGGATCAAATTAAAGGCAAAAAAAATCAAAAAGCATTTCTTGGAAAAGAGGTCGGTGCTGATTTTATGGTTGCCGGAAAAGGCCTGTTTGACAATGCAGCTGTTGCACAACGACTATTAGGAATTTCCAACAAACAAGCAGAAACACTAGATACTACCCTACAAGTGAGTATTAAAGAAGTCAATGAAAGAGTACTCGCGGATCTTAATCAAGATTTGTTTGATAAATTGTACGAACCCGGTACCGTTACGACCGAACAAGCACTTAAAGACAAGATAAAGGAAGGTATTGAGAAACAGTTTGAGCAGCAATCCGATCAAAAGCTTCTCAATGATATGACCGAGTTTTTGGTAGCAAATACTGCCTTTGATCTGCCCGAAGATTTTCTTAAACGTTGGATTCAAACCTCTGGTGAAAAAGAACTCAATTCGGAAGAAGCGGCAGAAGAATACAATCGTTCTGAAAAGGGAATCCGATACCAACTCATTGAGGGGAAAATCGTTGCAGACAATGAAATGCAAGTTCAGTTCGAAGAGTTGAAAAATTTTGCCCGGGAAATGATTGGCATGCAAATGGCCCAGTACGGACAGCTTCCTCCTGAAGATAAAGAAATGGAAGGGATTCTGTTACGAGTTTTGTCCAATCAGGAAGAAAGCAAACGTCTACAAGATCAATTGATGAGTCAGAAAATGCTTGATTTTTACAAGTCGCATGGGCCGATAAAAGAGAAAGCAGTAGGTTTTGATGCCTTTATCAAAGAAGCCTACGCACAAGCATAAATTTTAGTACTTTTAAAAAAAAGCATCCTATGAACTACGGAAAAGAATTCAAAAAATTTGCGATCAAAAAACATGGTGTGAACGCGATGTATTACGATAAAATTGTATCCAGTATGACACCCTACATCATTGAGGAAAGACAGCTCAACGTTGCTCAAATGGATGTCTTTTCACGTTTGATGATGGATCGTATTATGTTCCTTGGGACAGCTATTGACGATGGTGTGGCCAATGTTATCCAAGCGCAATTACTTTTTTTACAGAGTGTTGATGCCAAGCGTGACATTCAGATGTATATCAACTCTCCAGGCGGGAGTGTCTATGCGGGCCTTGGAATATATGATACCATGCAATTCATCAGTCCTGATGTAGCTACTATCTGCACTGGTATGGCTGCTTCTATGGGAGCTGTACTTTTGTGTGCTGGCGCGGATGGGAAGCGTTCTGCACTACCGCATGCGCGTGTGATGATTCACCAACCATTGGGTGGCGCACAAGGACAAGCGTCGGATATAGAAATCACAGCGCGAGAAATACTGAAACTTAAGGACGAGCTATATGCTATTATTGCCAAGCATTCCAGACAAACGGTAGAGAAAGTGCATGACGACTCCGATCGTGATTACTGGATGCGTTCGGAAGAGGCCAAAGCCTATGGAATGGTTGATGAGGTTTTAAAACAATAATCCCCTTTTGGCATGGATAACGAACTTTTAAGTTGTTCCTTTTGCGGGCTACCGAAACCACAAACCCAATTATTGGTGGCGGGCATGGACGCACACATTTGTGATAAATGTATTGAACAGGCTCACAATATAGTGTTGGAGGAAGGAAAAATGGTTCCGTCCCATTTTCATGTTGAATTGAAAGTACCCAAAGAAATCCGTGCTTTTTTGGATGCCTATGTGATTGGACAAGACCAAGCCAAAAAAACCCTCGCAGTAGCCGTATACAACCACTATAAACGCATCAAATTACTAGAGCAATCAACAGATGTTGAATTACAGAAAAGCAATGTCATTCTTGTAGGCCCAACGGGTACTGGAAAAACATTAATGGCGCAAACCATTGCGAAGTTGTTGAAAGTTCCAATAGCCATCGTAGATGCTACGGTGTTAACAGAAGCCGGCTATGTAGGGGAAGATGTTGAAAGCATTCTTACTCGATTGCTTCAAGCCGCAGACCATGATGTAGAAAGGGCACAGCAAGGGATTGTATTTATTGATGAAATTGATAAAATAGCACGAAAAAGTGATAACCCTTCGATTACTCGTGATGTTTCTGGTGAAGGAGTACAGCAGGCGCTATTAAAATTATTGGAGGGTACGGTAGTGAATGTTCCTCCTAAAGGTGGCCGCAAACACCCAGATCAAAAATTTATTGAAGTGGATACATCGAATATCTTATTCATCGCTGGAGGTGCTTTTGATGGGATCGAAAGAAGTATCAATCAGCGGTTGAATCTTCAAGCCATTGGTTACAATACTCAGAAAAAAGCACAGCAAATAGATGCTGAGAACTTGCTCCAGTATATAACGCCCAGAGACATTCGCTCTTTTGGATTGATTCCTGAAATCATTGGACGTCTTCCTGTACTAACCCATATGAACCCATTGGATGCCGAATCACTAAAGTCTATCTTGACACAACCCAAAAATGCTTTAGTCAAACAGTATCAATTGTTGTTTGAGTTAGATGGTATTGAATTGACTTTTACTCAAGGTGCATTGGACTGCATCGTCCAGCAAGCATTGGAATATAATTTGGGTGCCCGTGGACTGCGATCACTCTGTGAATCGGTATTGAACGACGCCATGTACTCACTTCCCGATACGGAAACCAAACAACTGAAAGTGACCAAAGCCTATGTGGAAGAAAAACTGGAAAAAACGGATCTTCCTGCCTTGAAAGCAGTTTCTTAGTTCATTTCAAGGAGCTCCTCTAAATAGTTACGGTTGTTGGACAAACGCGGGACTTTGTGTTGCCCACCCAACTTCTTTTTTGATTCCATCCAATGGTAAAACAATCCAGGGCGCGCGCTATGAACCTTGGGTGGGAGTAATGTCATGTCTTTATACCGCTTGGCTTCGTAGTCAGAGTTGAGTGTCTTTAATGCTCCGTCCAAAGCTGTTATAAAAGGATTCAAATCTTCAGGGGTCTCTTTGAACTCAATCAACCATTCGTGGGCTCCCTTTTCTTTACCCTGCATGAATATAGGGCCAACGGTAAAGTCCAATACTTGTATGGCAGTGGCTTCGGCTGCTTTTGCTAGAGCTTTTTCTGCATTTTCTACCATCAATTCCTCACCGAATACATTGATGTGCTGTTTGGTTCGACCCGTTACACGTATGCGATAGGGTTTTAATGAAGTAAAGCGAATCGTGTCACCTATACGATAACGCCATAGGCCACCGTTGGTAGTAATAACCATTTCGTACACTTGTCCCAGTTCAACTTCCCATAACGGCAGTGTTTGTGGTTGCTCATTGTCCCAATATACCTGCGGAATGAATTCATAAAATATTCCATAGTCCAACATCAATAGCAAATCGGAAGCATCATTCTGATCTTGTATGGCAAAAAAACCCTCAGAAGCGTTGTATATTTCGTAATACTTAAATCCTGGCTTTGGAAAAAGCTGGGCATAGGAGTCCCGGTAAGGTTCAAAGCTAACCCCACCATGAAAATAGACTTCTGCATGCGGCCACAATTGATGGATGTGATCCAATTGTTTCTGTTCACATACTTTTTGCAATAAAACGAGCATCCAGGAAGGAACGCCTGCCAGACTGGTCACTTTTTGGTCTATTGTCTCACTGATGATGGCTTTCATTTTTTCCTCCCATTCCGACATTAAGGATGTTTTTTGGCTGGGGGTACTGCTTAATTCTGCCCAGAAAGGAAGGTTTTCTATAATGATGGATGAAAGATCTCCAAAGTAGCTGTTGTTGTTTTGATACAATTCGCTGCTGCCCCCCAAACGCAAACTTTTACCAGTCAGCAGTTGCGAATCCGGGTTGTTGTTGAAATATAACGAAAGCATGTCTTTCCCTGCTTTGTAATGGCAATTTTCAAGGGAAGCTTCACTTACGGGAATGAATTTACTCTTGGTTCCTGTCGTCCCGCTGGATTTGGCAAACCATTTAATGGCGTTGGGCCAAAAAATATTTTGTACCCCCCGGCGGGAAAGTTCAATATCGTTATGAATGTCTTCATATTTGACCAATGGAATTCGTTTGGAGAAAGTCTGGTAATTTCCTATTGACTTAAACTCATTTTGCAACCCATAATGTGTATGAGCGGCATCATTCAGGAGTCCGTGCAGGACTTCTTGTTGAACTTCGTGGGGGAATTTGATAAAAAGTTCAATTTGATGGATTCGTTTTTTTAAGAACCAAGAAGCGATGGAATTGAACAGGGGGATTGGCATACAAAGTGGTATCTTTAGGGTAAAAATAACAAAAATCACAACGGCCGCTAAGGGTCCAGATAGAATTTAATTTGTATGATTTTTCACACACTACTCCGTAAAATGGCCACTGAAATGGATACACCGATACGGTATTTTTTAGATTGTGAAGGAGATGTTTTGCTCCTGCATGATTGTTTAAATCATCAATTGACACTTTCCTGGGAGGGTACCCAGTGCTTGCATTGTCAGCAAGAAAAGCCCCTTTTTCGTCAAGGTTTTTGTCAATCTTGTTTTTTTGAGATTCCCCAAGCAGCTGAATGGGTTATGCGGCCTGAATTGAGTAAGGCTCATTTGGATATTGAAGATCGAGATATCTCTTATGAGAAAAAGGTGCAGTTGCAACCCCATATCGTTTATTTAGCGTCCAGCAGTCATCTGAAAGTAGGGATTACTCGCAAGTCACAACTGCCTACCCGCTGGATTGACCAAGGAGCCCACTTGGCTGTTCCCTTATTGGAAGTGCCCAACCGTTATTTGTCAGGTGTAGCCGAGGTAGCAATGAAAGCTATTTTTTCAGACAAAACAAATTGGCGTAAAATGCTTCAAAATGAATCAGAACCCGTCGATTGGCAATGGGCACGAGATCAATTCATAGCCCATTTACCCGAAAACCTGAAGCCCTACTTACAAGCAAGACAAGACCCCACCGCATTCCATTATCCCGTATTGGACTATCCTCAAAAAGTGAAGAGTCTAAACATAACCAAAACCCCCAAATACCAGGGGCGATTGATTGGTGTCAAAGGTCAGTATTTGTTGTTTGAAGATCAAACGGTTTTCAACATTCGTTCGTATGAAGGAAACAGACTACAAATAACTGTTCACTAGTGATGCTTTTTTGAGTCCTTGACCCTATTTTGTATTTCCTTAATCTCTTTGGAACTCAAATAACGCCATTGTCCTGTTTTTACATCCAAAGGAACATTCATGATCCGCACGCGTTTGAGTTTGGTTACCTTATATCCCAAGTATTCGCACATTCTTCGGATTTGCCGGTTTAGTCCTTGTGTAAGGACAATACGAAACGCTTGCTTTTGTGTCTGTTTGACACGGCATTTTCGGGTCTTGGTTCCCAATATGGGGATTCCATTTTGCATGCGGTTGACAAAATCAGCAGTAATGGGTTTGTTGACTTGCACAACGTATTCTTTTTCGTGTCGATTGTGCGCTCGAAGGATTTTATTGACAATATCACCATCGTTGGTCAAAAAAATCAAACCTTCACTGGGTTTGTCCAAGCGGCCTATTGGGAAAATACGACTGGGATAATTAATATAATCAATAATGTTGTTTTTTTCGACACGCGTGTCCGTTGTACAAACAATCCCTACGGGTTTGTTAAATGCCAAATACACGGTTTTGTCTTTTTGCTTCCCTAGTGACTTTCCATCGATACTGATGTGATCAGCAGGAGTAACCTTCGTTCCCATTGCAACTTTTTCCCCGTTGACGGCCACTCGGCCGGCCGCGATGAGCTTGTCCGCCTCCCGTCGGGAACAATACCCTATTTCACTCAGGTGTTTATTGATTCGAATGGTTTTTTTTTCTTCCACTTTCAGCAGATTTCTTCATTGATGTCAAGTTGGAAGCGTTTGCGAAACAATCCAACAAAGAGATACAAAAAAGGCGTATCAATGGCAGCTACCAAAACTTTGAATACAAAGCCAGAAACGACCAAACCCCAAAATAACTTCCAGGGCAAAACCCCGAAAAGACTCAATAACAGTATGACGGTCACGGTATCTACGAATTGGGAACTAAAGGTGGAGAAATTGTTTCGCAACCAGAGCATCCTTCCCTGTGTTAGATTTTTCCAAAAATGGTACAATCGAATATCAATGAATTGAGCAAATAAATAAGCCAACATGGATGCCAAAACCGCCAGAGGGGATAAGGAAAAGACTTGTTCAAAAGTATCGTCATCGATGGGGGAATTCACCGAGGCCGGTGCAAAATCGGCCAAAAGTAGAATGCCCATAGAAAAGAAAGAAGCGAAAATACCTGCTACAACCACCTGATTGGCTTTTTGTTTGCCATAGATTTCTGAGATCAAATCGGTAATTAAAAAAGTGATGGGATAGGGAAGGATTCCCACTGACAATTCAAATAATTGTGTTCCGAACAATTCAATGTCAACGGGACGCCACACGAAGAATTTTTGGAAGATTAGGTTGGATACGACCAAAGAGGTAATGAATAGTGCCGCTAAAAATAAATACAGGCGATCGGCCAAGGCCCTGTTTGAATGGGTCATTGTTTAACGAATAGTTAGCTCAAAAGGGAGTTGTGTTTGTAATTGAAGGCGTCGGTCGTTCAGTTTTGTCGTCTGCAATAAAGCCTTAAAATAGTCAGGAAGTTGAGATTGCCATTGGGCCTGCATCATCGGGAAGCTGGCTTCCAAAATAGTTTCAAGACTGGGTTCTATATTGGGGTAGGAAACCACATTGTAGGATTTCAACCCCGCCACATCGGCAGCCATTTGAACCGCTGTTTGAAGATCGCCCAAGCCATCAACCAGACCGTTTTGAAAAGCACGTGTACCAGACCATACACGTCCCTGTGCAACAGCTTCTACGTCAGTTAAATCCATATTACGATCGTCACTGACATGCGTTTTAAAGGTAGTGTAAACTTGTTCTATACTTTCTTTAGCCGCGTTGCGAAATCCTTGAGTGGTTTTTTCAAACGGGCTGTATCCCATAGCATTGTCATGGGTACTTACTTGTTCGGCATTGATTCCAATCTCTTTGCTCAGACCCTCGATGTTGGGAAGTGTTGCCCATACACCTATCGATCCAGTAACAGTCAAAGGATCGGCTACAATCTTTTGTGCCGGTAGACTGATATAATACCCACCTGAAGCAGCGACATCTCCCATGGATACGATGAGGGGCTTTTTTTCTTTGGCCGCATGTAAGCGTTCCCATAAGATTTCTGAGGTGAGGGCGTCTCCTCCAGGGGAGTCAACACGCAAGACAAGGGCCTTCACACGGACGTTATCCAGTGCTTCATCCAGTGCTTCTAAAAATGTGGTTTTTCCAATGATGGTCTCGTTGCCATCACCATATAAAATAGTTCCTTGGGCATAGAGCACGGCTATCCTGTCTTTAATATCTGCATCGTATTTGGAACGAGGCGTCCCAAGTTGACGGAGACGGACAAATTCCAAGGCTTCTGTTTCAGTCAATCGTGCCTTTAATTTTTGATGATAGGCCGCTTCATAGCTAAGTGCATCGACCAATCTGGCTTTTTTCGCACGAGCCGCTGTGTTCCCTTCCAAATTGTTTGCTGCTTGGTCAATCGCGTAGGGGGTGAGGGAGCGACTTTCAGCAATTTCTTCGGCTACGACTTCCCAAATATCGTCCAATAGGGTCTGAATTTGTTTTCGATTTTCTGGACTCATTTCATTGTCAAGAAACGGTTCTACTGCACTTTTGTATTTCCCTAACCGAATGACTTCCATTTTAACTCCGTATTGGTCTTGGAAGTCTTTGTAATAGAGTACTTCAGAACTCAGCCCCTTAAAATCAATCTGTCCGACAGGGTTGAGGAAAATGCTGTCCGCAACAGAGGCTAAATAGTAACTTTTTTGCGAAAAGAAGTCCCCGTACGCATAGATGAATTTACCTGTTTTTTTAAATGCTTGTAGGGCTCGTCGTATGCTTCGTGTTTGTGACCAGCCGGCTTGAATAAATTGTGATTCTAGGCTAATCCCAGCGATGTTTTCATCCGTAGCAGCTTCTTGGATGCTGTGTAGGATTTGATCCAGACCTTCGGCTTCGGGTTCCAAGCCCAGACTTACATTAAACTGTTCGATACTGGGGAGACGATCCAAAATAGTTTCATTCAATTGCAAGCGGAGAATACTTTGTTCTTGAATTGTTTTCTTTCCGTCGGGGGCGGCAGTGGTGAACGTTGCTAAGCCTGCAATCCCCATGATCAACAGGACAAAAATAAATCCAAAAGCAATCAAGTTACCTAGGATAGCAGCCAAAAGGTTTTTTAAGAAATTCATAGCGTTTGCAATAAAACTCAAAGATAGTGTTTGTAATTTTGGTGGAAAAATAGCGAGGTGGAAAGCAATTGTTTCATCGCATTGGGAAGTAATATGGGCGATCGGTTTTCGTTTTTGATCCAGGGTATGGAGCAGATCGAAAAACGTATCGGTAGCATACGTCAACTGTCACGTCCTTACGAGACGGCCGCTTGGGGGTTTGAAGGCCCCCCTTTTATTAATGCGTGTTTGCGTTTGGAAACAAGATTGAGTCCTGTTTTGGTCTTGGAGGAATTAAAAGCGATTGAAAAAGCTATGGGACGAACTCCGAAAACGCTCCCGGGCTACCATTCACGGACTTTGGATTTGGATCTCCTGTTTTATGGAACCCAACAAATAGATACAACTATTTTAACAGTTCCTCATCCGCGTATGGTATTGCGGCGTTTTGTTTTAGACCCCCTACTTGATCTGGATCCCGAGTGGATGCATCCTTCCGTAGGGGTGAACATAAAACAACTGCAACGCGATTGTACTGACAGGACGCCACTGACTGTCTTATCCTACTCAGCTTGGTTGCCTTCTCTTTTTGAAAAAAACACCTATTGGGCCCTTTCTGGAAACATAGGCAGTGGGAAAACCTATTTGACCCAACAGCTGGCTTCCGATTTTGCAGCAGCAGCTTGTTATGAAAAATTTGATGAAAACCCACATTTGGCTGAATTCTACATGGATCAAGCATCTTATGCATTGGCAACAGAGACCTTCTTTTTAGAATCGCGGGTGGCCCAATTGCAACGCGTGCAAAAAGGTCCTTTGGTTAGTGATTATTGGCTTGGTAAATCGTTAATATTTGCTCGTATTTCCCTTCCATCCAATGATTTTACTCGTTTTCGAAATCGGTATGAAACCCTGACAAAAGAAGTCATTCAGCCCGATGTATTGGTGTATTTGCACCGTCCTGTAGACGAATTGCTTTTACAAATCAAAAAAAGAGGACGGCCCTATGAACAAGCTATTCAAAGATCCTATCTGGTTTCGGTGAGCCAAGGTTATGAAGAAAAACTAGAGCAATCACATCCTTTTCCGATACATTTCTACGATTGCACTGGGAAAGATTTTTCTAAAGAGCCACTGGCCTACATTCAGTTATTGCGCCAACTGGCTCGAGTGTAACTTATGATAACAATCCCAAAGGACAATCCCTGCTGACACGGCTATGTTTAGCGAATGCTTGGTGCCTTCTTGTGGGATTTCAATAACACCGTCCGCAACATCCACTATCTCTTGCGCTACGCCTCTGACTTCGTTGCCGAAAACAAAAGCATGGGTTGTATTGGGTTTAGGAGTAAATGCCATCAAGGATTCTGCCCCTTCGGCTTGTTCGATAGCAAAAATAGCAGTCTTTTGATTTTGGAGTTTATGAATCAAGGGGAGTGCTTCTTTATGGTATTCCCAGTTCACTGCATCGGTAGCACCCAAGGCTGTTTTTTGAATGTCTTTGTGCGGTGGACGAGCCGTTATGCCACAGAGATAAATTTTTTGAATCAAAAACGCATCAGCCGTTCGAAAAACGGAACCGATGTTATTCAAACTGCGGATATTATCCAAAATTACTATAATAGGCGTTTTTGGTGCGGCTTTGAATTCAGAAACTGTTTTCCGGTTCAATTCGTCATTTTTCCATTTTCGCATGCACAAAAATACATTTTTAGCCTTGCACCATTTGTTTGACGCTGCGGTAAATTTTACATTAGCACAAATCCCAATTTTGTGGCACGCACAGCAAAGGAAACTCCCTTAATGAAACAATACAACCAAATCAAGGCCAAGTACCCTGATGCTTTGTTGTTGTTTCGCGTTGGGGATTTTTATGAAACTTTTGGTGCCGATGCTGTCAAGGCAGCAAAAATTTTAGGTATTCTTTTGACCAAAAGGGGGGCTGGGAGTACCAGTGAGACAGAACTGGCAGGTTTCCCACACCACTCCTTAGACACCTACCTACCCAAATTGGTCAAGGCGGGTTGTCGCGTTGCTATTTGTGACCAGTTGGAGGATCCCAAAATGGCAAAAAAAATAGTGAAAAGAGGCGTGACAGAATTGGTTACCCCGGGTGTGGCACTGAATGATGAGGTATTAGATCAAAAGCAGAACAATTATTTGGCAGCCTTTTACTCAGGTAAACAACACAATGGGATGGCTTTTTTGGATATTTCAACGGGTGATTTTTGGGTAGCGGAAGGGGATTCCCAACTCATGGCGCAGTTGCTTCAAAATTTCGCCCCTAGTGAAGTATTGGTCGCCAAGCCACAAAAGCAGCACTTTTTGACAACCTATGAGAGTACATTACCAGTCTTTTATTTGGAAGATTGGATTTATGCTCCCGACTTTGCCCACCAAAAAATAACAACCCATTTCGAAACCAAAAGTTTGCAAGGCTTCGGCGTGCAGGATATGGAAGAGGGAATTGCTGCAGCCGCTGCTGTATTATATTATTTGAGTGAAACCCAACACGACCGTTTGTCTCACATCCATACGTTAAAACGACTGCATGTCAATGACCATGTTTGGATGGATCGTTTTACGATTCGCAATTTGGAATTGTTTCAGGCCAACAGTCCGGGTGGGGTTGCGTTGATCGATGTGTTGGATCACAGCCTGACTCCAATGGGGGGTCGACTGCTGCGCCATTGGTTGGCATTTCCTCTACTTGATGAAAAGAAGATTTTGGATCGACAAGCTCTAGTAGCCGGTTTTTTAAAAGAATTAACTCTCCACGAATCGGTTCAAGAATGGCTTTCCAATATATCAGACATCGAGCGGATAGGGGCACGTATTGCGACCTATAAAGTTAGCCCCAGGGCGTTGAATCAATTGTTGTCCTCCTTGTCCTGTATGGATCCGCTCCAAGAGTTATTACGTTCATCAAAACAGCCCGCTTTGGTTGCTTATGCTGATCGTTTTCGGTCCCTGGATTCTTTGGCGCAACGCTTGCAAACCACTTTGCATCCGGAAGCACCTGTGGTACTGAGTAAAGGACCAGTTATCGCTGATGGATTCCATGCCGAATTGGACGAACTCAGAAATTTATTGGCCGCGGGCAAATCCCATTTGGATGCCATGTTGGAAAGGGAAAGTGAAGCGACACAAATACCCTCCCTAAAAATTGCCTTCAATAATGTATTTGGGTACTATATTGAAGTTCGTAATACCCATAAAGACAAAGTGCCCGAAGGATGGATACGGAAGCAAACCCTAGTCAACGCAGAACGGTATATAACCGAGGAACTCAAATCCTACGAAACGAAGATTTTGGGGGCCGAGGATACCATCAAAACCTTGGAGTCGGAACTGTATCAGCAATTGCTTCACGATTTGCAAAGCCATTTATCGGATCTGAAACACAACGCCCAATGCGTAGGCATGCTGGACGTATTGTGGAGTTTTGCACACGCTGCGAAAAAATACCACTACCAGCAACCGAACTTTACTAAAGAACGGATAGTAGAAATTCACGAAGGCCGTCACCCTGTGATTGAACAACAGTTACCAGCAGGAAGCCCATTTATTCCGAATAGTCTGCGGTTGGATGCAGAAACCCAACAATTGATCATGATTACAGGACCCAATATGTCTGGAAAATCAGCCATACTTAGGCAAACGGCATTGATTGTTTTATTGGCACAAATGGGAAGCTTTGTCCCTGCCAAGGAAGTGAAAATGCAACGGGTAGATAAAATTTTCACTCGGGTTGGGGCCAGTGATAACATATCTCTTGGTGAATCCACCTTTATGGTAGAGATGAACGAAACAGCCTCCATACTCAATAACATCAGCCCACAAAGTTTGGTTTTATTGGATGAGATTGGCCGTGGTACCAGTACGTATGACGGAATATCCATTGCCTGGGCAATAGCGATGTTTTTGCACGAACATCCTACCCGTCCCAAAGTTTTATTTGCGACCCATTATCACGAGCTGAATGAAATGACCCTTCGCTATGAACGAATCAAAAACTATAATGTTTCGGTTCAGGAATTATCCGATAAGGTATTGTTTTTGCGCAAATTGGAACCGGGAGGGAGTGCCCATAGTTTTGGTATTCACGTTGCAAAAATGGCTGGGATTCCTCAATTGGTGCTTCAAACTGCCCAACAAAAGCTCAAGACCCTAGAAGCAAGTCATGCATTGGAAGATCGAAAGGAAATGCTGCAAAAGGACGATCAGGAGTTACAACTCAGTATTTTTAATATGGATGATCCGTTGTTTGCCGAGATACGTACCACCCTTGAAGGATTGGATCTGGATACATTGACACCGGTTGAGGCTTTGATGCAGTTGCACTTGTTGCAACGCAAATTACGCGGAGAAAAGAAATAGGATTTTTGGGAAAAGCGCGGCAATTTTTGTAAAATTGGTTACATTTGTGCCTCTCATTATGATAGTAGCTCAGGGGTAGCACATTATCCGCCAGCGGCGGATGCGGGGCCAACCAGAGTGAAAATAATGCGATAGAAGCTCAGGGGTAGCACATTATCCGCCAGCGGCGGATGTGGGTCAATCAGAGTGAAAATAATGCGAAAGTAGCTCAGGGGTAGAGCATCACCTTGCCAAGGTGAGGGTCGCGGGTTCAAATCCCGTCTTTCGCTCTCTTTAAGTTCGGCTCGGATGGTGGAATTGGTAGACACGTTGGACTTAAAATCCAATGACCATTGCGGTCGTGCGGGTTCAAGTCCCGCTCCGAGTACACAAACACCTCTTCAAATAACTGACATACAATGAGTTAGTTGATGAGGTGATTTTTTTTGCCCCAAAATCTGCCCCGTTTTCTATTGCATACTTACTTTTTGTCCATTTTTCACTTGATGATTTCTGCCTGAAATCTTTTTATTTTAGTGCTATGACATTAGAAGAGAAAGTAGCCATACTCACGGAAAGAGTAAATGAACTGGAACAAATCCTGAAACACTACCGAGAAACTTTGGGTCTTGTAAAAGAGGAACTCCCTCTATCTATCTACGAAGTGAAGTTAGGTGAAGCCTTACAGAAAAAGCCTTTGCTTACTCGTCAGGAGGTTATGATTAGTCTTGGGATTGGTCCATCTACGCTTGATAAATGGACTAAACCTCTAACAGAAGAGGAGGAGAAAAGAGGGGATAGAGTATATCTACCACCAGTAAAAACAGGAGGTAGAACTTACTATTATTTAACTGACCTAAAAGAGGCTTTCAGGAAACAACGAGGAGATGTGGAGGGCTTTCGTTCTTATGATGAACTACAACAGAATGGCGGATTTCTTGAACCTGAAGAGCGTGATATTTATCTGCGATTACTTGCTGAAAAACTGCTCTCTGAAAAGTTGAAAGCGGGGCAGAAGTAGTTGATATATTTTCCTATTTACACATTTTGTAGATATTTCTGTGAAAATAGCCCTAATCTCCCTTGACCTCAAAAAGTTTGCTTGATGATATTTAATAAATGTTTACTTTTAAACAAAGATCAATACTTAACTTATGGAAACATTGAATAAAAACTGGTTTGCTATTACCTTAACTGCTGTTGTATTTGGAATACTTGGTTTTCTCCTTGGTAGACAAGGCAAGCAGCACCATTCCTGCCCTATGATGAATGGACCTCACGAGATGATGTTTATGGGTGATGGACCCCATAAAATGATGAACGGAAAGAATATGTTTATGTTTAGAACAGGTGAGGGAGAAGTTATGGATCTCATTGAAGATATTGATGTTCAAAAAGAAGAAGGAGAGAATGGAGAACAACAAATAAAAATCAAAGTCAAGGCAAAAAAGGAATAACCAAGAAACTAGTATGTCTCTAAGTCACTAACATCATGGTGACTTTTTTTTTGTTCCATATCTTGTTGAGAATATTACCTTTCTTATAAGTTCATCTAATATGTGGTACTCCGTTGGCGTGAGTGATATTTTTGCTTCATTCTTAATCAAAATATTATTTAATTGATGAAAGTGTGCTAGGGCTATTTAAGGAGTGTTTTATAGATAGATCAGAACTTATTACAGACACACGCTTCTCTTCGTTTTATTTGTTTTCTATCCACTCTCTAATGTTTTCTATTTTGTAGAGGCATCTACTTCCAGTCTTAAAAAATATTATATCTTAATTTACTTTTGTTAAAAAAATCAATTGAAGAGATTCATTAATGTTTTCTAATGCCCATAGATACGTTCACATATTTGATCCCTTTTTTTACACGGTGATTTTATCAAAACCTATTTTGATCCCCAACTTCAAACAATAGATTATATTTAGAGATGGAAAATATTAATGTAGTTATTTAGGTCTGCTATTGACACTTCTTGTAGGTCTATCGGCATACTTTTTACAAACATCCAAGAAGTATTCTAATTTTTCCTTTACCATGTATATTCTTGCTGGAGTGGCTTCATCCATGTTTTTTCCAAGTATATGGGTGGTATGGGGAACTTTTGAAACCAAACAACTGATAGTTCCCTTGCTTCAAATGATTATGTTTGGTATGGGGACAACCATTGGAATTGGTGATTTTTATGGTGTCATGAAAATGCCAAAAGCTGTATTACTTGGTTTGTTGTGTCAGTTTACCATTATGCCCTTGGTGGGTTATGGTTTGGGATTTTCGTTTGGTTTTCCATCAGAAATAGCAGCCGGAATCATTTTGATTGGGTCCTGTCCAGGGGGACTAGCATCCAATGTAATGGCTTATCTTGCTAAAGCCAACGTTGCTTTGTCGATTACTTTAACTACGATTGCAACCCTTTTGGCGCCTTTTGTTACCCCTCTATTAATGCAATTATTAGCAGGGGCCATGATACCCATAGATGCTTGGGGTATGATGGGCAGCATTTTCAAAATGGTCATTCTCCCGGTATGTTTAGGTCTAATTTTTCATCATTTGAATATAAGAGTTACAAAGAAGCTATTGGTATGGATGCCAAAAGTGTCTATGGGCGCAATATTATTGATCATTATTATTATCACCGCAAATGGTCGTGATGCGCTTTTGTCTATTGGACTGCTATTGATTTTTGTTGCAATTATTCACAATTTGGTGGGGTATTTCTTAGGATATTGGGGGAGTAAAGTATTGGGTTTTCCAGAAAAAGATTGTCGCACTATTGCTTTTGAAGTTGGGATGCAAAATGGTGGGCTAGCTTCGGGAATTGCCGTCGAGCTTGGTCGCGTCGGAACCTTGGGCTTGGCTCCAGCACTTTTTGGACCTTGGATGAATATCTCTGGATCGACACTAGCCTTATGGTGGAAAGAGAAAAACTAAAATAATTCATGTAATCCTTAGTATGAAGCAATCATAAGTGATGGAAAAATAAAGGTGGGCTGGGCTTGCGCGAAGCGTTCCGATAAAAAATACGCTGTTCGTAATTTTCTTACAACAGGCCCTGGATTATGCCACATATTCATAATATGAATAATCGTCCACCCTTCTACATAAGCGACTGCTGGTGCGCAACAAGAAAGACTGCATAAAAACGATTCCCAAATCAATTTCGAGACAAAAATATTACCCGTACTCATCATTGAAGCTATACCAGTTGTGTCAATAGAGTCCTCTCAAGCAATTATTCTCAAGCCAAAAAATGGTAAGACGTGAATTTTACTTTTGTCATAAATAGCTTAAAAATAGCGAGTTATAAATAAAAAACATACTAGATAATTCCACGATATTAGAGCATTAATTATAAATTAATAGAATAAATTGGTAACTCAACTAATAAATTCTATATTGGAAAACCAAATTGGATAACCAAACTGGAAAACCAATCTTGTTTTTCGATCAATCAAATAGTAAAATGAAAAAAAGAATATTATCCTTATCAGTGTTAATGATCCTTGCTGTCCTCCAACTAGAAGCTTGTAATACAAATAAAAGACCCTTAATAACCTCAAATAATAGAAGCGGCGTAATCAATAAAACGCCCAGTAAGGTTATTCCATTTTTTCAGCATTGGAATTTAATTTTAGGTGACGGTTCAAATGTTGGGCAAGCGATTGATTATGAGAATAAGGATTTCTTTTACACGTCAACTGAGGAT
>JBMHCG010000060.1:0-25156 GCA_049890035.1 Flavobacteriaceae bacterium
CTATAGATTAGGAGCCTGGGGAGTTGCTTATCTTTTAGATAAAGTAAATGACCAGGAGGCTTTTTGGAAAACATTATGGCCTAATATAAATGAAATGGGATGGGATGGTGCATTTGAGTTTACTTTTGGTGTAACGATGGAACAATTTAATCAAGAGTTTTTAGAATTCCTTAAACTCCCAATAGAACAACAACTAGAAATCATTCCCGATATTTAAATCATCGGCATATCCTCTTCATTAAGTTCAGGCACTTCTAATCCTCTTAAATAGGTAAGGCTTACTTTGATTGAAGAATGCCCCATTGCTGCCTGAAGTTTAGTAATAGATCCTGTTCGTTTGAACAAATCTATCGCTCCAGTGTGCCTGAATGAGTATAGCGTCACTTCTTTATCTAAGACGTTAGATTGCTTTTTATATCTACTCCAAAGCGTTTTAAAATAATCACCATTAAATTCAATAGAGGAGTTGGTAAAAATGAAATGATCAGGTTGCCCTACTGATAAACTATTCTTTATAATTTCAGGTACTGGCACTATTCTATTCCTCTTAGATTTAACTCTTGATCCATCAACGGATACATATTTTAGATCATCACTAAAGTCCTTCCATTTCAGTAACCTAACTTCTCTATGGGGTCTTAATAGGCAGCAATAAGTAAACAGAGCACATAAATACAGGTTGTGATTAAATGCCTTTATTTCTTCTAATACTTCGTTAAGGTTATTGATAGGTTTATGGAGCGTTTCGGTCTGTTTAAGCGGTTTTAAGCTTGTTGGCTGTACATCAAAACCAGTTTCCTTCAAATGATTTAAAATGACGTTTAAATGCCTTCTAACTGTGTTAAAACTAGTAGGGTTTTTATGGACCTTAAGGAGTTTATCTGTGAATTTAATACTTATGCTTCCATTCAATCTAATCTCTTCCCTTAGAGGCTTAGAGAGGCTCTTAAGCGTGGAGATATATTTGGGAGATAAAGGTTCAGAAAGTTTGGCCTCTATTACCTCATCAAAGTGATCTAGGGAGAGTGGTTTTGTGCTTTCAGTAAATGAATAGTTATTCTTAATTAGGTAATCATAGACTAATGAAGCTAACTCATCTGATTTCTTCTTTCTTTGATTCTTTGGGTAATCATTAGGGTACAATGGTAGATTTATTTTCTTGCCATTGGATAGTCTAATTCTTTTACCATTTAGACTGAAGTGAATATAGTATTCACCATTAGGTTTTCTGTAAACAACAGGATAGGATAGTTTTCTTTCCACAAATATTCCATTTTAGTTAAACTTAGTTTTACAAAAACTCGGGAAGTCACTATTCCTTTGGCATTAGAAGGATATCAGCTGGCTAGAGCGCTTGACTGGCAGTCAAGAGGTCGGCGGTTCGAGTCCGCTCTTCTCCACTAATAAACAAGGGGCTTCCGAGAGGATAGCCCTTTTTTCTTTCCAATCTAATCTTACTATCGTCTTACCAAGCACCAATTTTTAGTGTGTTTTAGTATGCTATTTGCATAGGGGGTGTACCCTCTTTATAGATGCCTATACTGTAGATTAGTTATGGTAGAATTGGGGCCAATTGTATCTTTAGGGAAACCATAAATCAATGATATGAATAACTTCATAAAAAAATATTGGGAGGGCGCTTTGGTTGCACAAATTGGCTTAGCGTATATACTTTACGAATATTATATAAATGACCAAATTTCAAACATCGGTATTTCATTATTTGCAATTGGAAACATAATTGTTTTAGGAAAAGCATTTTATAAGAAATAACGTATGAAATATTTAAAATTACTTTGGTTAATAGCACTTATATCTTTTGCAGTATATTTTATAACAGATTGGATTGAAAGTGGTTTTGATTCTGTATTATTTGCATCGTGGATTGCTATTTTGTTTTCAGGTGTTGGATTTATAAATAAAAAATAATTAATGAAAGAATTTTTAGTTAAAAACGCTTGGCCAGTTTTCTTTATAGGTCTTTTTTCTTCATTTATTTTTGAACATACGCCATTGGCTAAATATTTGGGTCAATACAGTGACATCGGTTTTTTCATTATGCTACTATCATTTTATTTGTTTCACTTACAAAAGAAGCAACCAAAAAACGACTAACGCTTAAAGAATCTAAAGGTCTCTGGGTTGTACTGTTCTTGTTCAAGGGTCTGCCCTTACTTAATAGCATACACTGCACTAACCCAATCTACTGAAGTGCCACCATAAGGGTCGTACATCTCAAATACAACCTTGCCTTCATCATTGATTATGCGAGTGCATCCCTCTCCCATATTCCACTTTTTGATGAACTGTTCTATTTTCATTGCAGTGATTTTGCAGTAATTGGATAAACAATCGACTTATATAAATTTGATTAACGAATAGATATAATGCAATTCAGGCCACATGGTCTAAATCAACCGCTGGACTTAACATCTGGCGGTTTTTTTATTCCCCATGAGTCAAATCCTTTAAAATTTCCTTGACTTCTTCTCTGGAAACTTCAGATACATCAATCTGCTTTCATCGAATCAATACGCCAGTAGGCACGAATAAAAGAGTATGCTAAGAGAACTTATCATGATTGGGTTTTGTGTTTCATTTTTCTCATGTATTGCCCAAGGGAAGCAGATACGATTGAACGAGGTTGAACTTGTAAAAAAGGCACTACCCATTATAGTGGTTGATGGAAATCAATATTCATTCAGAAATCGAGACTTTTTTATTAAAACCGTATTGAAATCAAGATTTTGGGAAAAGCGTTTTTATCTAAAAATGGATCTGACATCATTTTCTACCAATAGCCTGCTATCCTATGAGATTGAGGGAAAAGTAAAAGTATTTATCGATGGGATTGAATTAGACAGAAATCATCAATTCAAAAAAAAGAAAGTAATACAAGTTCTCAATGAAAGAATAGTCCATGTATCCGTCTCGAAATTTTCAACTGTTTTAAAAAACGAGAGCATAATTACAGCGTGTTATATTCAAATACAAACCGAAAATTGAATACGATGAACCGAAAAGGGCAAGTGCATCAGAAATGTAATAAACGTTGGAGGGTTGCTTGCTATTACATCTTATATGTTAACCCCAATTTATTCTCTTTCCAAGTCGATACCTTATTATGTATCTAGAAATAACTGTGGCATGTTGCGAGGTGACTATGGTCACTGCTTTACTTTCCTGTTATAAATTATTTTTAAAGTTCTAATCGAAACCACTTTTAATTTTGTTTGAATTGAAACTGTAGAGCTCAATACGCTTCGCAGTTTTTTATGTAACCAATGTTGCGTTCCATTCCATTGGAAAATAATATTTTGTCAGTAATCAATTCTTTCATAATTAGAATTGGTTTATGGTTATATACCGCCAGACGAAACACCTGGCGGTTTTTTTGCATAATTGCTAAATGCAACTTATATTAGTGAAGGTATTAGACCATAAATCATTTCATACCAAGTTTGAATTTAAACTGCGGAGCTCTTCATGTTCCGCAGTTTTTTTAAGCTCTATAAAATTTAGCAAGAATCCATGCGAAAACTATTTTTTGTCTTCCTTACTGGGCTGACTTTCCAGGGCTTTGCGCAAGATCTTAAAATCAACTCGGACCGTCTCGCAAAAAATTGGCGTGTCTTACAATCCTACGGTTACAATGAAGTTACAGAAGGCAACAATCGTATTGCATTTAGCCAATACAATTTGGATGCCCTTCATATGATTCGTGAGAAATTGAAAAGCTTGGGGATGCAAGTTAAAATAGATGCGGCGGGGAATTTAGTTGCCACCCGCGATGGGGCAGACAACCAACTCCCTCCAATTGCTTTTGGTTCCCATATTGATTGTGTTCCCAACGGAGGCCATTTTGATGGACAATTAGGTGTTTTAGGTAGCATAGAAGTTATTGAAACCCTGACTGAAAATAACATACAGACGAGGCATCCCCTTGAGTTGCTTGTTTTCTCCAATGAAGAAAGTGGTGTATTTGGTTCCAGAGCCTTGGCAGGAGCGCTTACGGATGCCTCCTTAGAAGTGATGACACCATCAGGTTTTACCAACGCCCAGGGCGCGGAACGATTGGGCGGTGATGCCAAAAAAATACGTTCCATCGCAAGAAAGCCGGGCAGCCTTCACGCCTTTTTGGAACTCCATATCGAACAAGGGGGCATATTGGAAGAAAAAGGTCTAGATATTGGTATTGTCCAAGGCATTGTAGGTCTGCGTTGGTGGGATGTTACCGTTGAAGGGATTTCCAACCATGGAGGAACAACGCCTATGCATAAACGACAAGATGCTCTATTGGCAGCAGCAAAATTTGTCCAACTTGTCAATGCCGTTGTCACTTCATTACCTGGGACTCAGGTGGGAACCGTTGGACGAATCAAAGCATTCCCTGGTGCGCCGAATGTAATCCCTGGAAAAGTTGTTCTCTCTCTTGAATTGAGAGATTTAAGCGAAACAAAAATTGATACTCTTTTCACAGAAATCAAAGCCAAAACAGCGGTCTTAGCAACAGATTCACAGGTCAGATTTACCTTTGAACCTATTAGTGCAACGGGAAAAGCGGCGTTGACTGACGCCCGTATCCAAGCGATGATTCAGAAAGAGGCCGAAAAATTAAATCTAACCTACCAATACATGCCCTCTGGTGCTGGCCACGACGCACAAGAGATGTCACATATTGCCCCAACAGGAATGATTTTTATTCCTAGTAAAAATGGAATTTCACATTCCCCTCAGGAGTATTCTTCATTTGAAGACATGGGACAAGGAACCCAACTCCTATTGAATACAATCCTTTCCCTTGACCTGCAAGACAGCTTGTGATCAATGCGTCTTTGAAGCGCGCATTTTGATTAACTGTTAGTAGCGAGAAAAAGACGAAGCCACTATTTCATGTATTTCGAAAGCTCTTTCAGTGGATTTATAAAGAAGTGTAGATGCCTGACAGAGGATGTCCTTTATTTGGGAATATGAAATAAAAATAAATGATCGGAGTCGCAGAATTAGCGCATGACAAGAAAAAGGTATCTTATGTAAAATCTAAAATGAATCTATATTTACATTCATAAGACTTTTTTTATTTCTTGTGTTATGACATGTTTGGTATTTATGGATGAGGTAGATTTTAAGGCACGTCAATGCATATCTTTATTCACTGTGTTGGGTATAGATTCTTTGTGATATGAATGGACTTTAGAATAAGTTCATTCCTGTTCAAAAAAACATTATTGCAATAATTACTTGTAAAAGAGGATTTTACATTATGTGTTTTTTATATTTAAATGATTAAGTTACCATAAATCAATTTTCAATACTTGTTTGATAGCAAACTGCGTTGCTACATTTGCGACGCAGTTTTTTTGTTTAATAAAAATTGTATATTTGTTCAACAAAAAATGTGCAATGAAAGTAGAAAGACCTAAATGTGGCTGTGGTAATACTCAAAATCCAGAGGGGTATTGCGACGGATCTCATGCGAATAAATCATAATTTCTTTAAGGGAGTTAGGACGGCTTGTTTCGTTTGTTTAATTGGTTTGAAAAAGAAAATTCAGAATCCATCCTTTCTCCCTTTTTTATACGCCTTACATATTTTCACCTCGTATTTTTTTACTTTACTAAAAGAGTTTATCAGGCGTCTACTATTTCTGAAAGGCTATCTTAGGCCCACCTTTAAACTGGACAATAGATTGCTGTTCAACGAGTTTCTTATATAGATTAGAATGAACAGTTGCACGCTACGACCAGCTATTGGAGTAAATTTTGCGTTTCATTTTAAATGGTCTATTGATAAAAAGGATGAAAAGAAACAAGTCAAAAAGTTTCTCTGTTGAAGTCTTGAAAAAAAAGAAATCCACCCTAGCCCAATGGACCACCGTTTTTAAACAACCAATAGTTTTAATGCTACAAAAAATGAAAAACAACGCAATTTGGGAATCAATGGATTAATCGATTATAATATTAAAAGTAAATGAGGCTTTATATTCCAAATTTTGAGAATAGCGATACAAAAATACTTGTTTTATCGTATAGGATTCACCAGACTGTACTTTTCCTGGGTATTGAACAATAGTAAAAATATTATCCGAATCATCATATTCAGAAGCAATTCTTGAGTGTTCATCTGACCAACCCAGAACGTTTCCATTACTATCAAACCAATGGCCATAGCCATTTGCAGTGTAATCAAAGGAAATTGTACCATCTGCTTGTTCAGCACCAAATTGAATTTTATTGCCAAACAACGTTTTAAATTCGTCTGAACACAATTTAAACGCTTGTCGAATTTGATATAGTTGCGAACTATTGAGAGTAACGGTCGTTCCGGTGTAATTCTCGTCATTAACTGGGAAACGTAAATCAAATGAAAAATCAATATTGTTAGGGAATTCATTTTCTTCAAAATGGCATGCTCCAAATTTATTTGTATTTATAAATTTTATGGTATAAGGCCACTGTTCTTCAGGATGTGGTGGATCTAACCATGGATGGGGTCGATACTTTTCTGGGGCACCTGTGACCACAAACCAAAGTTTTGCAGTAGCGTCAGGGATTGTAAATTCAGTATGGGTAGGAATGTCTTCATTTGCTTGATTCATTTCACCATAAATTCGTTCGCCATTGTTTCGTTGCGCAACATAGCCCATCCGCCAACTAGCATCAGAAGCATGTTCTATTGGGTTGAATTCAGTATCGTTTAGCAAACCGGTAAACTCCGTTGAAACAACCGTTCCTGCATCTGGCACATTCAATTTGATAATGTTATAACCTGCTGTTCCGGGAACATCTTCTTTTGAAATTTTATACGTTGCTTCTTCAATGTGGGTTAAGTTAACCTGATTGATGTCAATATAATTTTGACCCAACTCCCTCAATGGATGGATATCCCAAGTTGCAAATTTCGATACGGCTTCAAAAAATTCTGCATGAAACTGGTCAAGGGTGATATTATTAATTCTCATATAAGCTTGAACAGGATCTTCAGGGTTTTTGGATTCGCGCCATAACTTACCCATGAAATCAATTCCATGTTTTTCCTCCCAATAATAATGAATCCAATAGCTAAGGTATCGCAAATCTTCATGCATAAAGGTCTTGTTCGCGAGCTGATTGTATGCATGAATGGGATCAAATACTTGATTGGGGTATGATTTAAAGGCTTGATATTGAGCTGTTTGTTCCCAAAATCCATTCCCGCCGGAACCATTTGGACCAAAACCATAACGATAACCACTATCTCCTCCAAGGTCGCAATGAACTTGGTACTGGAAGGCATGTCCAATTTCATGGGCGACGGTTTGTCCGCATGGTTGGCATGTACTGGGACTTATCCAAATAGCCCCAATGATGTCATCATAGCCAGAACCATAGGCCGCCCACCCTTCATCATAAAGGAGCATAATCATAAGTTTGTATTGGTCTAAGTAAGATTCCCCTGCACCGAGTTTTACAAAACCGAGTTCTATATTTTTTTGATAAAACTCCTCCGCTTTACTGAGTAAAAAATCTATGTCTACGCGCATGTGAGCAGGGACTTCTTCTGAATTTGGATCCATTCCAAATTCTGATTCCCAAAAAATAATGATGTTATCCGACTCTTTAGAGCGTCCATAATACCAATTACTCTCAGGATTATTTACATCCATTTCATTTCTTATACTTTCAGGGATATAAACTTTTTTACCAATTGCTTCAAAATTTGCTGTAATCGTTTGATCAGAGGTTACAATAAGGTTCAAGGGATTGTCTACAGAACCATTAGACCAATTGGTAAAAACATATCCTGCCTCAGCGGTAGCAGTTATTGTTATTGATTCACCCGCGTTGAATGTTCCTCCAGTTAGATTTACGGTTCCGCCTTCCAGTGCAGACACCCTTAATTCATATGTAGCATCCTCTGATTCTACGGGAATTATAACTTCGGTATCATAATCTGGTGAACAACAAACAAATAGAATAGTAAGGATTAATAGACGTTTTGGCATATGGTTATTCGTTGAAAAAAGATAACTAAATTTTTTGGAAGGGGTTCGAGTAATTTTAAATGTTTTAGCATGATTAAACTCACTTTTTTCTCATCTGCATTTACTTTTTCGGTGCAAGCGTGTTTTACAAGTAAATAAAGGATTGAATAAATCAAAAGACATGAAATCCACCAGTACAGAAAACAGAGAGAATTTCTTCAATTGCTCCGGGTTTTGGGAATCTATTGTTGAAAATATGGGTACAGCGTGCTTTTCCACTGAAATGCATATGGAGTGGTTCTATGTTTGATCAAAAAGATAACTTTCTTAGAAATCTAACAGCCTTGTTCCTTTGGCTATGGATTGCTTTTTTTGTTTTAGATAATGTGTCCTCGATGATTCTAGGAATCGTATCTAGTGGATTTATGATCGTCCTAAAACAGCCCTAGTTATCGGATAATACGTTATTGCATACTTACAATTTGAGGGGGATTCTTTACCTTCTAACCCGAATGACTATTTTGTAAAGCATGTTGGCCTACAGAGATATTACACTGAAAACGAAAATTAATGATCGGCAGGGACTTGAAGAAAAGCTGCTGTCCATGGGTGCAAGATTGATCAAAAAAGAAAAGCAGCATGATATTTATTTTCAGGTTAGTGAAGGTAAATTGAAATACAGGAAAAGTCCGGATAGCGAAAAATTAATTCATTACAAAAGAGAGCGATTCAACCACTGTGAAAAAACGGTTGTCTTTCGATACGAGCGTAACCCTTCAGAGGAAGCAGTAAAAAAGCTGTTTCATCGGTTGCCCTTACTCGCCGAAACAAAAAAAATCCGTAGTCTATTTCAAAAGAACAACGTATCCATCCATATAGACGAAATGTCTGATGGTAGGCAATTCCTTGAATTGGAGGCTAAAGATTTTGGGGGCAAACGTGGCGATGAGCAGCTAAAAAAGGAGTGCTTTGATGTTTTCTATGAATTAGGATTTTGCAGACAAGACCTCATACAGACAGGATATCAAAATCTTTAAGACGCATACGAATTTATTTGACACCCTGTTTGGGAGTTGTTTTAGTACGTCTGTGTGCCTTTTAAAAATAAGTGATTATTTGTAACTTTCATCCACTAACCATAAATCAAGACATATGAAAAAGCTAATTTTTTTTAGCCCTCTTCTCGCTTTGTTTTTTTTCAAACGCTCAGATTAATCACTATTGGTACATCAAAGTAGACCCGGATAAAAGTGAACGGTTTGAAACCGTTATGAAAGATTATTTTTTGAAAGTGGCACAGCATTCAGTAGATAATGGCAAAACGTTTACAGGGTGGAGTGTTTGGAGAAAAAACGGGAGTACCGATAGGCATCAATACAATTACATAATAGCAGTAAGTTGTAAAAGTATTGAGGCGTTGACTACAAGCCCCTGGGACTGGTTGCCCGTTGAAGCCACCGGCGTCAAACAGGAATATATAGACGTAGAATGGGAAATTTTCAGAAGAGATACCTACCGCGTGCATGCAGCTGTTCCGGGTAATTTTGACTACATCGTAGTAAATTATTCGAAGCCCGATGACTTGCAAAAACAATTGGCTTATGAAGTGGAATACATCGCACCTGTGATGAAAGATCTCATTTCAAAAAAGGAGTATGGAAGAACGGGTTGGAACGTTCAGCATAAAATCTATCCATCATCCAGTAATGAAAAATATACCATGATGACAGTTGATGGATATTCTTCCTGGACAGATGCAGTAAAGTCATTTGACTATGTATAGGGTGAGGATCGGTCGGCACCGTGGCTAAAAGCAGTCCGAAAAGTACACGGGGATAAAACAAAGGAACAATCAACAAACAATGCCTTTGGCTACAGACCCATATACAAAAGAATCGTTTCAACAAAGTAAATCACCTGTGTACGTACTGGGAACCCTTCTTTGTGGAGGGTTTTTCTTTTGACTGAAATGGATTTTAGAAAAGGGCCACAGCAGACTGAGGTTTTTGGTAGAAAGGTTTTCGACGGTGATTTAAAAGTGTATAGTCAAACACCCTATTTTTGAATAGCGAATCCATTGTTAAATTTCAAAAATCAAACAAACTTTTTTAATGCCGATCCTTGTTCCGGATTACTGTCCCTCTTTTGTATTTAGAAACGGACATGTTAATACAATATACAGTTCTCTTTTTAGAAAAATAAAGCCGCCTCCTTTTCACCGAAAACGGATTGAAACCCCCGACAATGATTTTTTAGATGTTGATATACTAGAAAAGGATAGTAAAAAACTCGTAATCCTTTGCCATGGTTTAGAGGGAAGTAGTGCTTCCAAATATATTGGAGCCCTTGCAACCTTGCTGAGTCGTAATGGATATGCTGTTGCAGCCATGAATTACCGTTTTTGTAGTGGTGAAATTAACCGCCAATTGATTACGTATCACAGTGGCAGAACAGAGGACTTACATACCGTTATTTCTTCTTTACACGACCCCTATGAATCCCTCTACTTGGTCGGGTTTAGTCTCGGGGGCAACCTTGTTTTAAAGTATAACGGAGAGGGGCTATTCCCCTTGCAAACTAAAATTAGAGCCAACGTGGCGGTGTCTGTCCCGGTTGATTTACAAGCTTCTTCCAGGGTCCTGCAACAGCGACAAAACCGTCTATACACCTGGCGGTTTTTACGAAGCTTATCAAAAAAGATTCAACGTAAACACAAACAGTACCCAGAGCAGGTAGACATTAAACTCCTTAAAAAAGTGAAAAGATTGATTGATTTTGATGAATATTACACCAGCAAACTCAACGGCTTTAAAAATGCAAAAGAGTATTACACCCAAGCGAGTAGTAAACAATTTATTCCTTTTATTCAAAAACCGTCTTTACTTATCAATGCCCTGGATGACCCTTTTTTATCTCCTTCTTGTTTCCCTTATAAAGAAGCTGAAAACAATCCTAATTTTTATTTACTGTGTCCTCACTATGGAGGGCATGTGGGATTTGTCTCTAAAGAATCGTTTTATTGGTCTGAAAAACAAATCTTGAACTTTATTGAACGGTTCTAATTTCTCTTGTCTACTGTTTTTCACATCTAAAATTTAATTACCTTAATGAAAACAAATTTTCATGGAATGGTATTTTAAAAACAGATGGTGGATTTGGAGTGTCACATGCGTCTATGTGGCCTACCGAATTTACCTGTCTCTATACTATTAATAATCAAATAAAATTGACTGCCACAAGAACAACTTTTTGAACCGATTCGTTTTACTCAAAGTATAATCGGCGGCTTTAGAGAAATAAAAAAGGCCTTGATTCCCCATAAGTCAATTTTGGTAAATAGCGTTGCCATTGACCCTATTTAAACGTGCAATTAAAAGTCCAAAAAACCCGATCGCATGCTATTGATTGAATTAGCCTATTACAGAAAGGAACGTATCCCAGAAGCCTTATTTGAAAAAGTATGCAATCTGATCAACAAGGCGTACCACAACAGCGAAAAGGAGTTATGGAAGCGGGAGGTATCACGAGTCAACAAGCATGAACTGTTAGAAGCAGTGGCTGACGGGAGCTTAATTGTCGCAAGAAATCGCCGTCACATTGTGGGAACAGTTGTTGTAAAACCGATCGTCGATGGAAAAGCAGTAAAATTTGAAATGCTTTGTGTTGCAGACGCATACAGAAAAAAAGGCGTTGGATTGAAATTGGTTGAAGCGATTGAAAATTGGGCCCTTCAGAATTACTTATACCATATACAGTTGGAGTTACTTGCTCCGGTGGAATGGAGGCATCCCGAAAAAGAGTTTTTAAAAAAATGGTACCGTAAATTGGGCTATCGACCCACGGCCAAAATTGCATTTGAAAGCATGTTCCCAAAGCGGTACAGACTGTTGAGTTGTCAATGTGATTTTACCGTTTGGGAAAAAAAACTCACAACGGCCACCCCATAATTACGATCCCAATCTCCATTGGTTTTGAAGAGAAGCAAGAAAGTGTAACATTTTTTACAAAAAACCCTCTTTAGAATAGTGCGATCACACTGGTTTTGTATGAAAAAAAGCTCCAACCCCATCAGGGCGTTATCCATTTCGATGAAAGGTATTTTCATTTTGCTAGTATTTACCACAGGGGGGCTCTATGCACAATCTACCCTGCAGGGTCAGCTGACCAACGTATCTGACGAACCCTTGGCTTTTGCTAATGTGGTCCTTTATCCCAAATCATCAGGAGCAGATCCTTTGGGAACGCTAAGTGATTCCGATGGAAAATATAGAGTAGAAAACATCCCAACAGGCACCTATATTCTTGAAATTTCCTTATTGGGTTACGAAATTCTTACCCGAGACAGCCTTGATTTTCCGTCATCAGTTCTGTCAAAAGCATTAAACTTTGTTCTCAAGCCTGCCACAGAGAACCTGGATGAGGTGGTGGTCAAAGGCAATCCGCCCGTGCTCCGGCAAACAGCAGAAAAACTGATTTTAAGTGTACAGAATTCTGAGATGGTCACCACCAATCTTCAGGATGTGATGAAGAAAATTCCAGGGATGATCGTCATCAACGGGCGCATCAATTACGGTGGGCAACAAAACATTCGGATATTGATCAATGGAAAACGGACCGACTATATGGATACCGAAACACTTCTTCGAGATTTTCCTGCCGATCAAATCAAAGAGGTGGAGTTGATTCAGCAACCTGGAGCCGAATTTGATGCCGAAGGAACAGGACCCATTGTCAACATTATCCTGATGAAAAATGCCAAACTGGGATCGTATGGGACGATTAAATCGAATTTAGGTTATGACAACCAACCCGAATATGGGAGCAGTATCAGTTATTCCAGCTACAAAGGGCAGCTCAATTGGCAAGGCCAATTGGGAGCCCGTCGATCCTCCTGGCGTGAGGATCTATTTCTCAACCGAAACGTTGGGGAAGAGGTGTATTACAATGCCTCTATTTCACCCTATGGCCCTGTAAATTATCAAACCAACCTAAACTTGGATTATTACGGAAAAAAAGGGCACAGTTGGGGTCTTTCTGGTCGGTTGATTCAGACACAATCCGATCGAGTCACCGCCAACGAAACCCAAATTGGCCAGGGCAATGCAACAGGCTTGTTGTTGACCGATAATATTTTTGAACGTGACCGGACCACTTATACCCTGAATCCATACTACGAATTCGAGGACGAACAACAGAAACTGGAGCTGGACTTTAACTATGTCTATTACCAAAACCGCAATGACAATGAATTGTTACGGCTGGCGGGAAGTAACTTGCCCTATGTCAATCAACGATATGTGCAGTTGGGGGACTATACCATTCGAACCTATCGCTTGGATTACAAACGAGATGTATCCGATAAAACCCAATGGCGCGGTGGATTCAAAGGAGCTTTTGTCAATACAGATAACCGACAAGAGGTGTATGATGACAGCCCTATCGGTTACAGAAATAATTCCAATTTGAGTAATGAATTTTTGATAGATGAAAGTATCCTAGCAGTCTACACCAAGTTGAACCACAATTGGGGAAAGGGATCGATTTCAGCGGGACTTCGCTGGGAAGAAAGCATTACAGAAGGGTTTTCCAAAGCAGTCGATCAAACCCGCAGTCGCAAGATCAGTCGATTTTTTCCCTCAGCCAGTGTGCAGCAAACCATCAAAGGTCCGATTGCAGTTAGTTTGGCCTATAGTTACCGCATCAATAGACCGGCCTATAATTCGCTCAATGCCTTTGACTATTATTATGACCCCTACACGGCCG
Source organism: Flavobacteriaceae bacterium (assembly GCA_049890035.1). Classification (GTDB taxonomy): domain Bacteria; phylum Bacteroidota; class Bacteroidia; order Flavobacteriales; family Flavobacteriaceae; genus UBA11891. The sequence continues at coordinate 13,727 of JBMHCG010000060.1, forward strand.
AACGGGGAAATCCCAACTTGAAACCCGCATTTTCCAATAACTATCAATTCAATTTGACCTACGAAAAACAACCTTTTTTTGGTGTGAGTTACCGACAGATACAAGACAATTTGTTTGAGATGGTGACACAAAACGACGCTACAGCACAGGCGGCACGAACCACGATCAACTTGGGACAACAACGCAACTGGCGGATGCAGCTTTTTGCCCCACTGAATTTTGGTAATTCTTTTGAAGGATTTACGGGAGTGATTGCCAATCACAACGCCTATCAGTCTGAAAATTTAGATCCCGTGCTCGATTTGGCACAGTGGAATTTTATGTGGTTTACGAGTGTAGAATGGCGTTTGCCAGGCGACATTCAATCCGAAATTAGTTTTTTCTACAGCAATGGGGGTCTGGACGGGATTATTGAATACGACTATGTTCTGGATTTGAGTACTGGCTTTAGTAGGACTTTTTTTGAGGATCAATTGAAAGTCAACCTCAGCATTTCAGATTGGTTAGATCGTCGCTTTATAGGTCGAATTCGTTATGCCAATGTAGATACAGAAGTGATTAGTGACTGGTATCGAAGGATTGTTAATCTCCAGTTTACTTATTCAATAGGAAAACAATACGGTCGTTCAAAAAAGCGATCAAACAGTGCTGCAGAAGAAGAACAACGAATAAAGGACAATAATTAAGTTCCGTCTGGATCTTTGGGTACCTTTGTTTCATGAAAGCCATTTTATTTGAACAGTTTAACACAGCACCCAAGGTGGTTCAACTTCCGAGCCCGGATCCTGAACCACACGGTGTGGTTTTGGCCATTAAAGCAACAGGGATGTGTTTGAGTGACTGGCACGGATGGAAAGGACACGATTCGGACATTGAACTACCTCATGTCCCAGGCCATGAATTGGCGGGTGAAATTGTCGCTATGGGAAAAGCGGTGCGTGGGTTTTCGTTGGGGGACCGTGTTACCGTTCCTTTTGTTTGTGCTTGTGGATTTTGCTCCGAATGCCATTCAGGAAATCATCAAGTATGTGACCAGCAATCCCAACCTGGATTTACCCATTGGGGTTCGTTTGCGGAGTTTATGAAAGTTGACTATGCCGCGACCAACTTAGTTCCTATTCCCGAAGGCATCTCTAATGAAACAGCTTCCTTGCTAGGGTGCCGATTTACGACTGCTTTTCGAGCCCTTGTAGCTCAAGGGCGAGTTCAGGGGGGGCAATATGTCGCTGTACACGGTTGCGGCGGTGTTGGTTTATCCGCCATAATGATTGCTACAGCACTGGGTGCACAGGTGATTGCCATAGACATCAATCCTGATGCGTTACAAATCGCCACAAAAATGGGAGCTTTTGCAACAATCAATGCAGCGCAAACAGAAGATGTTCCAGAGGCCGTGCGAGAATTATCTGGAGGTGGGGTACATGTTTCATTAGACGCTTCGGGGCATCCAAACACCTGTTTCCATTCAATTGCCAATCTCCGAAAAAGGGGCACGCATGTTCAGGTTGGATTGATGACCGCCACACATCAACACCCTCAAATACCCATGGACCTTGTAATAGCCAATGAACTTGAAATACGTGGTAGTCACGGAATGCAAGCCCACAAATTTGAAGCTATTTTTAAAATGATCGCGGCCGGGATAGTACATCCCCAGCGTTTACTAGAACGAACCATTTCTCTGGAGGAGAGTGCGGATTTACTTCCCAAGATGAACCAATGGCACCCCAAAGGAGTAACGGTAATTAATCAATTTTAACTTATGAAAAGACTGTTTTTTATCTTTACTTTTTTCTGTTTGACCCAAGCCGTTGTTGCCCAATCACCCCATGAGGCCGTCTTAGATTTTTTTGATGCTTTTCATCGCAAAGACAGCCTTCAACTCCAGTCGCTAGTAGCCGATAAAGCAAGACTTCAATCAACAGGGATTGATCCACAGGGTGAAATTTTTTTACGGAACACCCCGATGGAACGTTTTATTCAAGCAGTTAGTACCCGTCCTGATAAGCCCGTTTGGAAGGAGGTGTTGGGGACCCCAACTGTTCTGGAAGACACGCCTTTGGCTTTGGTATGGGTTCCCTACACCTTTTACCTCGATGAAAGCAAACATCACAAAGGAGTCAATTGTTTTCAAATGATCAAAGAGCTCACAGGATGGAAGATTATCAGTATTGTAGACACCCGCCAACCTATCGAACAATCTGTAAAAAAGTAAACTCTAGCTGCACTGAAATTATTCTTATTTAGTTTGAATATAAATAAGGAAGCAATTATATTTGCATCATATTTATTTTTATTCAATCTAAATAAATGGGAAAACACCTTTTTCTTTTTGCTTCTATGTTCTGGGTCGCAACCGCTGCTTTCGCTCAGGATACAAAGTTTGTTTCACAAGACAGTCTACAAAAACTAGACGAGGTTATCATCAAAGCCAATACAATTCTTGGAAATAAATATGTAGCACATAACCGAACGGGTGCTTCTTATTTTTTGTCTGCTGAGGAGTTGGCCGATTTTGGTTATATCGATATCAATCGGGCATTAAAGTCGGTTCCAGGGGTCAATTTTTATGAGGAAGATGGGTTTGGATTGCGCCCCAATATCAGTTTGCGAGGGACTTCACCCCAGCGAAGTTCAAAAATCACATTGATGGAAGATGGGGTCTTGATTGCCCCAGCTCCATATAGTTCTCCAGCAGCCTATTACTTTCCATCTGTAGCCCGAATGCAAGCGATAGAAATTCTTAAAGGAAGCAGTCAAGTGCAATACGGACCCTTCACCACAGGAGGGGTTATTAACATGGTTTCTACAGGGATACCAGAAAAACTTTCAGGACGTTTCCAGTCTTCATATGGTAGTTTTAATAGCAGTCAACTTTATACCAACATTGGCCAGTCGGGTAACAATGTAGGTTATGTCGTGGAATATTTACAACTCAACTCGGATGGGTTCAAGCAATTAGGAAACGCAGAAAACACGGGTTTTGACACGCACGATCTAATGGGTAAAGTACGTTGGCAATCCGATGCCGAGGCTTCTTTGCCGCAATCTATTGAACTAAAATATCATTATTACAAAGAGACCTCTAATGAAACTTATTTGGGATTGACCGAAGCCGATTTTGAAGCGAGACCATATTTTCGTTATGCAGCTTCACAGGAAGACGTTATGCAAGCGGATCAACGGCAGTTGATGCTGACGCACACGCTTAACTTTTCTACCAATCTGAAAATGGTTTCGAATGTGTATCAAAATACATTTAAGAGAAATTGGTACAAACTGGATGCTGTGACGGTTGACGGAAATCGTTTGGGATTGGCAACTATAGTCTCTGATCCCAGTGCTTACCAGCCTCATTTAAGCTTACTGAAAGGAGAACCAAGCGGCGATTCAAATACCCTATGGGTAAAAGCAAACAACCGTGTCTACACCGCTCGAGGGATACAGACCAAACTGGATTATCATTGGTACGGTGCTTCGGGAGCTTTTCATGATCTGGAAATAGCTGTGCGCTATCATTATGACGAGGAAGACCGTTTTCAATGGGAAAATGGGTATAGCATGACAAACAGTGATATGTTATTGCAATCGGAGGGTGCCAAGGGTGCCAAAGGAAATCGGATTTCGAGTGCCCAAGCCTTGGCAGTCTATGCTTTGTATAAGTATAAGTATAAGGGCTGGACCCTTACCCCAGGAATCCGTATCGAATCTATAGGACTTGCTCGAGAAGATTTTGGCAAAACAGACCCCAACCGAACTGGGGCTAACTTAGCGACGCGAGAAAATGCTATAACGGCTGTTATTCCTGGGATAGGATTCAATTATACTTTTAGCAATCGAATGGCACTTTTTGGTGGAATACACAAAGGCTTTTCGCCTCCTGGGAGTGCGCCCGGTGAGGAGGCGGAGGAAAGTGTTAATGTAGAATTGGGCTCACGTTTTGCAATAGGGTCAAGTGTCAGTGGGGAACTTATCGGCTTTTTTAATGATTACAGCAACTTGTTGGGCAGTGATTTGGCAGCATCCGGCGGGACAGGTAATCTAGATCCTTTCAATGCCGGCGCCGTTCATGTGAGTGGAGCTGAGTTTTTACTCAATTACAATCCTTCAAAGACAGGCAATACCCTGCAATTTCCACTGACTTTTGCATATACTTTTACGGAAGCGATTTTCCAGAGTAGTTTTGGTAGCAATGAAGATATATGGGGTACGGTAGCCCAGGGAGATCGGGTGCCCTACATCACGCCCCATCAGTGGACATTGACCAGTCGTATCGAGCACCCCAAGTATGAATGTAATATCAGTATTCGTTACAATGGGGCTTTTGGAACGCAAGCTGGAAATGGCAATCCGAATGCTATTCAGGAAGTAGCGGAGAATTTAGTTGTTGATGTTTCAGCCCAATGGCATGTGACTCCCAAAATAAGCCTAAGCAGTCAGCTGGTCAACTTATTTGATTCGGTATATGTCGCCTCACGGGTACCCGCGGGATTACGACCAGGGCATCCATTGGGCGTTTATGGTGGCATGCGATTCATGTTTTAACAGACAGCTTTAACAATTATCTACCCTAAGGATTTAAAATAATTTATAGCTTTAACGAAACACAAAGCCATGGCAATAATTTACCAATCCAAAGGGAATGGATTCCTACTCTTCTTAGCCTTGATATGTACTACAATGATCCGTGCCCAACAGATACAATACATTAACAGTGAAACACACAATGAAAGAGATTATCCATTTTCAGAGGCTACTGTTGTCAATGATATTGTGTATCTCTCGGGTCAAATTGGAACGGATGAAAATGACAGGCTAGTTTCAGGAGGGATTGCGGCAGAGACACAACAGGCGTTGAAAAATATTGAAAATGTTTTAATACGAATGGGACTGTCAAAAGCATATATCTTTAAATGTACTTGCATGCTGGAGAATATTGGTGATTGGCCAGCCATGTCAAAAGCGTATAAAAGCTTTTTTGCGCCCAACAAACTTCCTGCTCGGAGTGCCTTTGCAGGAAGCGGCCTTGCCCTTGGCGCCAAAGTTGAAATTGAATGTATGGCCAGTATGCACTAAAGCTTAATGTAGATTTTCCGCCGAAACAGATACTGCGTGGGAATCCAAATCAACACCACATAGAGTAAGGCATAACTAAGGGACAAGAATTTTTTCGAAAACAGACCAAAATCAAGGTATTGCATGTATAATTCGTCCAGCCCAATACCCCAGAGACGATCACTGTAAATGAATAAATACAGAAGGTTGGCCAAGACATAAGAAAAAATGGCATTAGTACCAAAAGCTTGTGGTACTTGAAAGCGATGGCCCCAGCCTTTGACATCACAGAAATAAATACTAACCGCCAAGCCTAAACAAGAAATACCCGAGGTGACCAAAGCAAACGAACTACTCCAGATGCTTTTATTGAGCGGGAAAAGATATTGGGACATATCCCCAAAAAATAGCAGTAAGCTGCCGAGCAAAAAGAGTTGAACCAGCTTGTCTTGATGACTAGGATGATTTTTTTGTAAAATCGTACCAGCACGGATGCCCAAAAGACCCGTAACAATCGCAGGAAAAGTGCTTAAAAATCCTTCAGGATCCCAAGTGCCTTTCCACATATGTCCAGGAATAATAAGACTGTCTAGATAATTGGCCCAGTTTTTTTCAGGTACAGATAGATCGGGAAGCCCGATCCCGGGAATGGGTACATAGACCATTAAAATTGTATAACCAACAAGAACACCAATGATTATCTTGAGTTGCATTCGTTGGGAAGTAAACAAATAAAGCAAGGCACAAATACCGTAGACAATGGCAATTCTAGGGAGTACACCGACCCAACGTATCCGATCAAAATCAAAAGCTGGCCACAACCACAAAAAAATTCCTACGACATAAATTTTGAGTGAGCGCCAAAGTACCTTTTGTACAAGAGCAGAGCGACTCAATCTTTCTTTTTGATTTTCCATGGATAATGCTATAGAAGCCCCGACAATGAATAGAAACATAGGAAAAACATAATCAGTAGGCGTTATCCCATTCCACGAAGCGTGGAGAAGTATGGGATATACGTGAGCCCAAGAACCAGGGTCATTCACAATAATCATAAAGATTATAGTAAGCCCTCGCAGTATATCAAGTGACAGAAAACGCAATTTCTCTTCCATTAGATTCTCAATTTATTCGTTGCAGAAATATACCTAACTTTGATTAACTATATTCATTATGGTCACTAATGTGTTTTATTGGTTGAAAACCCTTGTGGAGACACTTCAAAACACAGCTCCAAAAAGGGTAAACGCCAAGTCAGTAAGATCGAATTATCTGATTCCGGCTTTGTTGAGTTGCTGCTTTTTCTTTGTTCAAAAGACCCATGCTCAGGATAATACGGGTCCTGTCCTCTCAGCCTTTACACAATCTTCAACAGTTGATATTACCTCTGGAGGTGTAACAATAACCTTCTTGATAACGGTCACAGACTCTTCGACTCTTTCCAGTGTCAGTTCGGCACCTTTTTTATATAGCAATGCAGGCAGTCCAACCATTACTTCAGGATACAATACATTTTCAAATTGGGCTGCTACAGCATCTACAACAGCACTTTGGAAGCCTTCTGATTGGGGTAGTTTAAGAGCATGGATTGATTTTTCCAACGCGGCCAATTATACTTTATCAGGAAGTAAGATTACACAAGTTATTGATCGATCGGGTACGTTTGGAACCATTTCAATTGCTTCGGACAACCAGCCTACTATTACTACAGACAGTAGCTTAGGACAAAAAGTGGCTTCATTTGATGGAGTGAAAAATTACATAGACGGGGGAGCTTATAAAGATGTGGTGGCAGGAGGAAGCCATATTTCAATAGGTATTTTTAAAGCAATAACTGTAACACATAGAAGGCAATCGTTGTGGTCATATGAAGCTCCCTCTGGTTCAGGTAAACGAGATTATGCTATCAGCGCTGGTAATGACTCTGATTTTTTGGGGGAGATCGATTTGGATGCTTTATCATCAAATAGAATTTCAAATAAGGACAAAATAGATTTCAATTCTGCCTCTACTGTTCTGGGTTCTGGCTCGTCATACAGAGGGAGTTGGAGAATCTTTAATGCTTCATTTGATTGGCAGGGAAGTAAGAGAATTTTTGCCCGAGTTGACGGGAGACAAGCAGCCTATGAATCTGTTTATTCAAATGAAATCAATAATGGTCAACTTTGGTTGCGACTCATGAGGAATAGAGGAAATCAGTGGCTCAAAGGGCAATTGGCTGAGTTTATCACTTTTGAGAAAAACCCTGGAATAACCGGAACGGATAATTATAATGTTGAAGTCATTGAAGGCTATTTAGCTCATAAATGGAATCTTGAGGGCAACTTACCCACTTCGCATCCATTTAAAACCCAAGCACCGACAACCAATGTCTCCTATACCTTTTCAGCCAAGCTTTATTTAGACCCCAATGAGGTTCCCAATGGGACATACAAAATCAATTTGAGTCACGGAGCGTTTGTTGATTCCAGTTCGAGTGCCAATGTGGCTTCCCTTCCAGCAGGTTATGGCGATTTCAATATAGAGGTAGTCAATGATGCAACCTCTCCTACCGTACTTTTAGACGCTTCCAATGATGGAGAAGATTTGATCGCTACCGATACTGTTACGTTGACGGCGGTCTTTTCAGAACCCATGTCAAGTTCACCGACCCTGTCAATTTCAGGTTTGGTTACAGATTCATCTTTTGATTCTTTTATTGATTTTGGCAACCACATCCAACTCGGGAGCGATGTAGAAGGATCACTAAGTGGAGGAAAAGCAGCTAATAAGCTAGCGATGTCCAAAAATGGAGAAGTGATTGCTTTTAGAGACAATGCATCTGGATCGGATGCGGTGAAAGTAGTTGAATTTGTTAGTGGAGAATGGCAAATGAAAGGAACAGGGATGATTGAAGCAGAGACTCCTTCCGATGGTTTTGGTCAGTCGATTGCCCTTTCTGCAGATGGTTCCCTTGTTGCCATTGGCGCAAGTCTGAGTAAATACGTAAAAGTATTTCAATACCATTCAGCAACCAATACCTGGACTCTTTATGGCACAAAAATTACTGAAGGAGCCACAGCAACTAATTTTGGTGTGCGTTTGGATCTTTCCGATGATGGAAATGTATTGGCGGTTTCTGCAAATCGAGAAAATGCTGGGGATGATGATGAAGGGGTTGTACGGGTTTATGAATACAACGCAACAGATGATGAGTGGAACCAAATTGGAAGTGATTTAGAAGGGGATGCCGAAGATTTATTTTTAGGGCAATCCATGGCACTTTCAGGGAATGGGAAAGTACTGGCAATAGGCTCGGGTGTCTACGGTCCAGGTGCAAGTCTTAATACCGGGATCATACGTGTCTATCAATACGGCAGTGATTGGACAAAAATTGGGGAGTTCACAGGGGTTAACAACCAAGATCAACTGGGTTACAAAGAGGGTGTAGATTTATCCAGAGATGGGTATACGATTGCGTATGGAATACCCGGCTTTGATTCTTCTGGGACGGATCGTGGAAAAGTAGTCGTTCAAATATACAATGGTTCTTCGTGGTCCCAAAAAGGGAGTGATCTGTTGGGTGCTTTCGACAATGACAATTTCGGAACTGGCGTACGTCTGTCAAAAGAGGGCAATTATCTGGCAGTAGGGGCTACGGGATATGATGACGGGAGCCAATCCAATTTAGGTCAAATCAAACTTTACGGTTATGATTCGGGGTCCAATTCCTGGGGACAAAAAAGCAATGCTATAAATGGAGCTGCTGCCAATGATCAAGACGGAGAAATATTTGCCCTTTCAGAAAGTGGTTTTGTTATTGCTGCTGCCTCCTACGGACACAATTCGAATACAGGACATTTTCGTGTGTTTGCGAATAGTTTTTATCGGTACAACTTCGATGTGGATGGAACCGGAACCCCTTCGGACGGGGCTTACTATGCGACCGTGTCGGGGTCTGACTCAGTTGGTAATGTTTATACCGAAACAGACAGTATTACTTTGAACTTGGACACATCGACGCCTACAGTAGTACTCACATCCTCAGACAGTGATTTTCGAGTAACAAAGGCAGATACGGTAACGATTACGGCAGTTTTTTCCAAGCAGATGTCGTTGAGCCCAACACCGACCCTCTCTATTTCCGGCTTGGTTACCAATGTGACTATGGTAGCTGTTGGGCAGACTACCTATACCTATACATGGATCGTATCAGAAACTCCCATCGTAGACAACACAGCCTACTCTATAACGGTTTCTGGGACTTCTAGAAAAAATCAACCCTATACCGGAACCACCAGTTTGGTATTCAAAATTCCTTACACATCCTCCGAGCCCAGTATAACAACAGAAAGTGTTTTGGGACGTGATATCAATTTGGACGGAGATCAATTGGATGCAGTTTACCAGATAAGCAATCTGAAAGAATTGCTTTGGCTCTCTGAAAAATCCAATAGTGAACTTTATTCCTGGTCAAAAGGGAAAGTATTTTTGCAAACAGCGGATATTGATGCAACTCCGACTCAATATTGGGATGACGACGACACCGACGACTTTTCTTCTGATGGGGACAACCAGGGTTGGCTCCCGCTGGCATTAAACAATAACAATGGTTGGTTTCTTGGGTTTTATAATGGGGACAGACATCGAATTACTGGATTGCATTTGAACCGTACAACTTCAGGCAGTAGTGATTCCGAAATAGGCTTTATCAGTGAAATGTATCAAAGTGGTGCAACTGCTGTTGGTATTGTTAATCTGGGATTTATTGATGCCAATTATACTGTAAAATCTACTTACAGTCAAACAAATATTGGGGGAATCGTGGCAAAAGGAACCAATAGCAGCGATGCCAATTTGTACAAGCTCTCTGATTTATTCTTTGAAGGGACAATCGACTTTTCAAGTTCCACCACCAATCCGAGTTATGTTGGGGGACTTTTGGGTCAATTCGTAATCAGTTTGGACAACAAAATCAGTCGGTCCTATTTCAATGGAACCATTAAAGGGAACACAAGTACATACGGAATTGGGGGAATCGCCGGGCGTTTCAATGGAATGACTTTAGAAAATGTCTATGCAAGAGGAAAGATTATCGGTAACAATACCGACAATGCGAGTCTTGTAGGGTATTTGGTTAATTCAGTCAGTTCCAATCAGAAACACCTTACGAATGCCTATGCAACCATAGCTTTTGAAAAAATTGACGGGACTTCGTTGGATTACGGGATGATTGGGGACTACAGTGCGTATTCTGGGAAACCCACCCCGATTGTAAACAACTTGTATTGGAACAGCTTCATTTCAAGTCCAACCTATTTTTACAATAGCAAAGATTCAGGTGTAGATGTAAGTTCTGTGAATTCCGAGGCCTTGAATACAACTGTTTTAGCTTCTGCAGAGGCATTGACCAAATCCGGTTTGGATTCTTCTACTATCTGGGGGCAAAATGCTACGCTGAATGACGGCTATCCTTATCTTATTGGTTGGATGGATTTTGGGCTGACCAAAAGCGGTGTTGACAGTGCTGCCGCTAGTGGAGATAGCATCGGAGAATTGATTTTTAATGATGCAGGTACAGGAGCTACAATCACCTACCATTTGAACTCTGAAGATTATGATAACCAATATTTTAGTATAGATACAGGTTCAGGGACACCGACTGTTAAATTGAATGCTTCTGGTGTAGCTCAACTGAGTAGTATAGGAACCTTTACTTTGTTTGTTTCAGGTACAACCAATGAATCTCCGGCGACTGTTTTAAAAAGAAAATTTAAGTTGCCGGTTCGCGATATGAGTTTGCCTACCGTTACTTTAACAGCTTCCGATCCAGACCTGATCGTATCCAATAACGATACGGTTACTTTTACGGCAACTTTTAGCAAGGGGATGGCAGATTATCCAACCATTACCATTGGAAACGGGGTGAACAAAGTCCGAATGACTGCTACTTCTTCTTCGGTTTGGACTTACATCTTGGACATGACCACATGGACTGGGTCCAAAACTGCTAGCATAACCGTTGCAGGTGAAGATTCACTTGGAAACCGTTATGCTGGAACGGATAGCTTGACGTTGGTTTTGGACACCACTTCTCCAACGGTAACGCTCACAAGTACGGATTCGGATAATTATATAAACAGTACGGATACTGTAACGGTCACCGCTGCCTTTAGTGAAGCGATGGCAGCCACCCCAACAATTTCCATCAGTGGTATGGTTACAGATGTTGTGATGACTTTAATTGCAGGGACCAATTCGTATACTTATTATTGGGATGTAGATGCTGTTGTCACCCCGACCTTTGGGGATTATACGGTAACAGTTAGCGGAACGGATCTGGCCGGTTATCAGTATTCAGAATCTACCAGTATCACCTTTACCCTGGGGTCATTT
>JBMHCG010000061.1:0-4171 GCA_049890035.1 Flavobacteriaceae bacterium
ATATCATCATATCCTATTGGCCAGTTTTCCCCAAGTCCATCTCTGTCTTTGCTTTTAAAATCATTGGGCCCAAATCGAAGGGAAATGCGACCCCAATGATTGGTCCGACCCCCTAACATTCTTGACCGAAACCAATCGAACCGGGTGTCTCCTATTCGATTGTAGGGTTCGCCGTCTATTTCCCAACCTCCGTAGGCCATATCAAACTCACCAAAATCTCTTTGTGTCCCAGCTCCTCTTCTAGGGGATTCGTAGGGCCATTTGAGTTGTGTTTGTTGTTCGGGGTTTGCCGGATCAAAAAACGGCCCTGCTTCTATTATCGCAACTTTTAATCCAGCATCTGCTAGTACTTTCGTTGCCATTCCTCCTCCAGCACCCGATCCAACAACGATTACATCATAGGATTTACTTGACTCGATTATCTCCATTTATCTTTTTTTCAAGTGTTGATATCAATAGCATAATCATATCAAATGTTCATGCCTTTTTATGCAACCAAAAGATACACATTTTTATTAAGAAGGCATATGGCATTTTCCACGATCACTTTCACATAAAAAAGTCTCCTAATTAAAACTAGGGTTAAACACTATCTTTCTTACCCTTATTGCAGTAGTTCCTGGAACGAGTACATTTCAAAAACCAATTGATTAAAATCTTTTTCATAGAATATGCCCATGCTATCAGCATTAATTTGAACCAAATCGGAATAAGCAGCCCCTCCTGAATAAATTTCTTTCTCTTTGGTCCAACTTCTGCCAGAATCCATACTGAATTTCAATGTCATCTTTTCTCTTTTATAAGTACTATTTGGCCCGGAATAAACAAGTACATTTTTGTTCTTAAATTCAATTAACAAGATACTCGATTGACAAACAGGAGTAATTAATTGTGCGTCGAAAAAAAGTTCCTTCCAAGAGGTTCCTCCATCAGAGCTAAGAGCAACGAGACGTTTTTTACTTTTTCCATTTTGCTCTCTGATATTAAGCATTAAATCTCCATTCGGAAGTTCAACACCAATAGCCTCATTGGAAGAAGGGATATTGATATCCGAACTTACAGACCACGTCTTTGCATGGTCATCAGAGTAAAACCCATACGCTCGGTATTCATTAAATCCCTCTTGTGGATCCCCAATAGAGTGGTTCGCGGGAATATAAATCCTGCCTTTGAATCGGCTTCTTTTGAGTTGAATGGCATGTCCAGGGGTGTTTGCATGGGTTCGCCAATCTTTAAAAGAATGGGTGTTGTTTGCATTGAAATGAACCTGATTCGAAATAATTGTTGGTCTAGTCCAGCTTTTTCCTTCGTCTGTACTGCTGATATAGGCTACTTCTCTTTTTCCTTTCCCTTGGCGTATTTCGTTTTCAGATGCATTGCCCAAGTTGTAGAATAAAAAAATTCTTCCTTCGGGATATCGTGGATCGAAAAAATCAACTACCGGTGCTGGATTTCCAGCTTGCAAATTTCCATTTTCAGCAACGACTCTCGGATTTGACCAATTTACTCCTCCATCATAGCTAATACGCAACAAGATATCTACATCACCAAAATCATTGCAACTGGCCCTTCTTCCCTCTGCAAATGCAAGTAAATTACCCTGTGGGGATTTAATGATAGCAGGGATGCGGTAGCATGTGTAGCCTCCTGTATTATTTTCAAAAAGTGGTAGTGTGGTCGCATTCATTTTTTGGCAGCAGACCTGTAAAATTAGTACGATAAAAATCGATCCAATGTGTTTCATTCCTTGTTCAAGGTACTATTTAATATCTTTCCTAAATGCAACTTTACAATTTAATTTAGCAATCAACCCCTGACAATTGAATTCCCCATTAACACCCTATTTTCATTTTTTTCATTTCTATCAAATGCATGTAGAAGATTTTTGATACACATGTAACGACTCTATTTTGAGTACAAAACATAGTTTATTGATAAAGTGAAAGAAGTAATAAAATCAATCTAATACTTTGGTTTTTATTCTATAAGAACAAATTTCATTAATTTATTATTTAGTAAGTTGTAAAACAAAAGAGATCAACGATCATGTTACGATTCGATTGCAGATATTTTCTTTTTATGGTTGTTACGTTTCTTGTCTTTTCTTGTCGTTTACAAGATAAAGGTCAACACCCCAATATAATTTATATTCTTGCCGATGATTTAGGTTACGGTGAGTTGGGCTGCTATGGTCAACAAAAAATAAAGACACCCAATCTCGATAGAATGGCCGATCAAGGTATGCTTTTTACACAGCACTATGCTGGTGCCCCCGTGTGTGCCCCCTCCCGATATATGCTTTTAACTGGAACACATGCAGGTCATTCCTACATTCGGGGGAATTATGAGTTGGGACAATTTTCAGATGAAAATGAAGCGGGGCAGATGCCTATTCCCCATACCACGCCCACTATAGCGAAAATGTTGCAAAAAGCAGGTTACCGAACGGGTATGGTTGGTAAATGGGGATTGGGTTATGTAAACACTACAGGAAGTCCGTTAGAGCAAGGATTTGATTATTATTTTGGTTATCTCGATCAAAAACAAGCACATAATTATTATCCAACCCACTTATGGGAAAACGACCAAAGGTTTCCCTTAAAGAATACCTACAGGCTGGTTCATACCCCATTAGCACAGGAGCTAACATCTGAAGATTTTGAATCGTTCAAAGGAAAAGAATATGCACCGGATAAAATGGTGGAAAAAGCTATCGCTTTTATTCAAGACAGCACTTCAAAAAAGCCATACTTCTTGTTTTATCCGTCACCTTTACCTCATGTGTCTCTCCAGGTTCCAGATTCATTAGTCGAACCCTATAAAAAGGATTTTGAAGAGCTACCTTATTTGGGAACGAAAGGATATGCCTCACATGAGTACCCAAAATCCGCCTACGCCGCCATGATTACACATTTGGATTATGAGATTGGTAAAATATGGGAAACTGTCAAGGCGCAAGGTCAGGAGGATCACACGCTGATTTTCTTTTCAAGTGATAATGGCCCAACCTTCGCCGGTGGGGTAGAGGCAGAGTTTTTTAAAAGTACAGCAGGTCTACGTGGGTTAAAAATGGACTTGTATGAAGGAGGCATTCGTGTTCCTTTCATTGCCTATTGGAAAAATACAATTAATGGAGGCCAACGTTCAAATCTCATTTCAGGCCATTGGGATATTTATAATACTATTGCTGAATTAGTTGGTCAAGGTAATGAAGCCATTGATAATGATGGTATTTCGCTCCTACCAACCCTGCTGGGCACATCGAATCCAGTTCAAAGGGAATATATTTATTTTGAATATCCAGAAAAACAGGGTCAAGTTGCATTAAGAATGAATGATTGGAAAGCCATTAAAGTCAATATGAAAAAAAATGCTTCGGCTTCATGGGAATTGTACAACCTTAAATTAGATCCCCATGAAAAAAACAATCTGGCCAGACAACACCCTGAAATATTGAAAAGAGCAGATTCCTTAGTCCGTGTTTCCCACCGCCACCCCCACCTTAGAGAATGGGAATTTATGGATCCTAAATTTTAACTTATGTTGACCTACGTTCATCCATTTCAAAAGTCTATCCTGATTCTCTTAATGATATTAATTGGTTGTACACCCTCAATACAGCCGATAGAACCAGTTGCGCCCTTAGCTAATCCCAATCAACTAGCCTGGCAGAAAATGGAATACTACGCCTTTATTCATTTTAATATGAATACCTTCACGGACACAGAGTGGGGTTATGGGGATGAAAATCCAAAGTACTTTAATCCAACAGATTTGGACACGCGACAGTGGGCACGAATAATAAAACAGGCGGGGATGAAAGGTGTTATAATAACAGCGAAACACCACGATGGATTTGCACTTTGGCCCAGCAAGTTTTCAGAACATACTGTGGAAAATTCACCCTGGAAAAAGGGGGCTGGTGATGTGATTCGAGAGCTTTCTCAAGCATGCAAAGAATATGATTTGAAGTTTGGGATTTACCTCTCACCATGGGATCGGAATCATAAAGACTATGGCAACCCGAATTATATTTCATATTTCCGAAAACAGTTAACGGAGCTGTTAACCAATTATGGTGAGGTGTTTGAAGTGTGGTTTGATGGCGCCAATGGTGGTAATGGTTATTATGGAGGAGCCAATGAATACCGAAAAGTTGACAAAAAAACCT
>JBMHCG010000062.1:0-3537 GCA_049890035.1 Flavobacteriaceae bacterium
ATGAGACAAAATTTAATAATAGTATTTGCAATGATTTTTGCGGGACATTTCGGTGTGGCACAGGTAGGAATTGGGACGACTAACCCCGATCCTTCTTCCATGATGGACATACGACCTGTAGGAAATCACAAAGGTATTTTGGTTCCGAGGGTAACCCAATCTGAAAAAAATCAAATTACAGACCCTGCTACAGGTCTCTTACTCTATCAAACAGATGGGACATCAGGATTTTATTTTTTTAATGGTTCCAGTTGGAAATTCATCAACCCTAATGTGACAAATGGCGCTACTGGACCGGCAGGATCTCAGGGACCTATTGGTCCACAAGGGCCCGCTGGCCCGCAAGGGCCGGCCGGTTCAAGTGCCACAAATACTGATAGTCAAACACTGTCACTGGCCGGGAGTGTACTGACTATTTCATCTGGGAATAGTGTAACATTAAGCCTCTCATCTACTGATAGCCAAACCATTGCTGCAGTCTTAAGCGGTACCATATTACAATTATTGCCAGAAAATACAACCACATCCATCTCCATTGATTTGGCCAGTATAAATGCAACGAATACCTTAGAACAAGTGACGGCTATTGGGAGTACCACAACGAATGGAATCAGAATCAAAGATGGTGACCTGCGGTTAAACGCTAATGAAGAACTCATTTTTGGGGCACTGGGTCAAAATCTAAGAATTTACCGCGACACCATCACTGGTGGGATTAATGTCAATAGAATCCGTTCGGGTTCAGGGGGGGACTTGATCTTGTCCGATGACAATGGAAACGTTCGCATCCAAGGTAAAAGTGATGAAGAAAGTATCTATGCTAGGGCTGACGGCGGGGTTGAATTGTATTATGATGACAACCAAAAATTTTTCACTACAACCACAGGGGCTACGGTATCTGGGACTTTAGTTGCTATCAATGACATGGAAGTTGGCGAAAGGATTTACCATCTTGGGGATACCAATACTTATATACAATATATTCCCGATGACATTCGCTTTGTAGTAGGAGGATTCGACACTTTGAAATCTCTCCCGGGAGAAACCAACTTAAATGCTGGGGGTGCCGATATGGATTTTCGAATCACTACCGATACAGAAACAAATACATTTTTTGTAGAAGGTAGTAGTGACAATATTGGATTGGGAACAGCCACACCGCTCACTGACCTCCATATATTCGATACTTTCCCACGAATAACTTTAGAAGACTCTGATAATGCGAATGACAGGTCCTTTATAGATCAGGAAAACGGCCTCTTATCACTGACAGCTCGCAATGGTAGCAGCTATGGCAATATCGCATTGCGGACCTGGGATGGCACAAATGGCGCCTACAATATGTACCTCAGAAACGATGGTAATGTTGGGATTGGAACCACCAGTCCGAGTACGAAATTAGAGGTCTTTGGTACTGTTTCGGCTACTAATTTCTATATATCAAATACATCTACTTTCACAGGGGATATAACTGCAACAGAAAGTGTAACAATTGAAGGAAATTTAAAACTGAAAGATGCTGATATTGCTTTTGTCAATCAAGGCTCTTTTCCAACTTCAGGGAAAGGATTCTTTTGGGATTTAAATGACGACGAGGCAAAAATATATGCCCAACAGCCATCCAGTGATAGAATTAATTTCAATTTTTATTTAGCAGACAACACTGACAATCTCAATGATAAATATGTTTTTTGGCATGATCATTTCAGTGGATCACCACAAAGGTCAGATACCCCTAATGATCGATTCCCACTGGTCATGGATGCTGACAATTTCTATGTTTTTAGTCCTTCTTCCTCTACCAATGGAGAACCAGACCTAAGTGCTGCCCCTTTCAGATTTTATCGAACATCAGAAATTTTAGATGTGACTAATATTACAGCCAGTACAGTTACAGCAACCAATTTGAACATTGCAACGCAATTGTCATTTTCCAGTAATGCCTCTACTGTTCCTCCCTTACAACTTACCGCTTCGTCACTAAATGACGGGGTTGGAGCTTTTAGAGTAGACTCTGTAGAACCAGACATCTATCTGAATGATACTGACGGAGGATTTGCCACGGTTACCTTTGGAGCTCCTTCTGACGGGGGCCTTGGACGAACTGCTTTTGGAAGGAATAACGGCAACGATTTTTACATAACAGTGAGAGACCCAGGAACCAATTCGGGAAATTGGCGAGATACTACCTTTGTGGTTGATAGTAGCACAGGAGATATCGCTATGGCTTATGACTTATCCGTAACCGGATCAGCAACTGTTAACGGGGGGGTTGCAGTCACTTCTGATAAAAGATTAAAAAGCGATATCAAACCCCTTGATCAGGGATTGGCAAGTATCTTAAAGCTTGTTCCCAAAGCATACACCAAACACAAAACAACTCGGCAAGAAGATGCCGGTAAAAAAGAGTTCGGATTTATTGCCCAAGAAATCCAAAATATCCTTCCCAGCCTGGTACAACCAACCACCTCTCCAGAAAAGTTACTGGCACTTTCTTATACCGAACTCATTCCTATTATTACCAAAGCCATTCAAGAACAACAAGAACTCATTAAAGCTTTACAAAAAAACCTGGAAGCAGTCACCAAAGAATTGGACCAACTCAAAGCAGCGCAAAACAACTAACCTACCGATTTGAAGAATTATTGTTATATCATAGGATGTGTGATTATCTGCTGTTTGAATGGACATTTACAGGCACAGGACTACAGTTTTGGACAAGCCCCCGCTTTTGTTGCTTCGGGGACAGCTGTGGCTTTTGGCGCTTTAAAACTTGAACCGTCAGCCCCCTTTATCTTAACAGATATCGCTTTGCGTCAAACCACAAGCAGTAACTTGGTAAATGGTTTTGAACCATTTCCTTTCATTTTGACTTTTAGTAAACCAAGCCCACCATATACAGGGCGGATTTTTTTAGATTTTAGTTCGGCTTCTACGACTGTTACTGCAACAACATCACTTACCTTAGCAATTTACGACAATGACACATGGCTTTTTGACAGGGAGTCTCATATAGACGTAATTAAAAAAATCATAGCTTCAAACAGATATAAACAAGTACTCAAAGCACTGACATTAGCCATCCCTCCAGATTCATTTACCGACTCCGATGCTGATGGCGTCATAGATGCCATTGATTTGGATCGAGACAATGACGGGATTCTCAATATTGTTGAAGGAGACACGGATTGGGACAATGATGGTATCCCTAATGATAGAGACCCAGATAGCGATAATGACGGCTGTCCAGATTCCCTAGAATCGGGTATGATTATTAGCCAAACTTTCATATCATCCATGACAGTAGACTCTAATGGTCGTTTGCTCCTCGCGGAAGCTTATGGCCTTCCGACCGATGGAGACATGGATGGAGTAGCAGATTTTCTCCAATTAGGCAATCCACCTGGAATTGTAACTCAGCCACAACGAAACCTTGTTATAGGTCGTGAAGGCGTAGAGTTGGTCATAACCACTACCCGACCTCAGCAACATACATTCCAATGGGAATACCTTTCAGATTCAGAAAATGAAACTTGG
>JBMHCG010000063.1:0-4807 GCA_049890035.1 Flavobacteriaceae bacterium
TGTCACAGGGTGCATTTGCACAAAAGGTGATTCGTGGAACCATTAGCGATGCCAACGGTCCTTTACCAGGGGCCAATGTCATCGAACAAGGCACTGACAATGGCGTCAGTACCGACTTTGACGGGAATTATCAGATCACGGTTTCCGATGATAGTAGTGTTCTAGAAATCAGCTACACGGGTTTTTTATCACAGCAAGTTTCAATAGATGGGCAAAGCTCGATTGATGTGATGTTGGAAGAAGACACGCAGCTACTTCAAGAAGTGGTTGTTACGGCCCTTGGATTTACGGAGAAGCGAGACAAACAAGGATCTACTTCTTCTATTGTAAGTACCAAGGCGGTGGTTCGATCAGGAGAAGCTACCTTACAAAACGCCTTGAGCGGAAAAGCTGCAGGAGTCAGTGTTGCACGAACAAGTGGTGACCCAGGCGCAGGTAGTAGAATTCGAATTCGTGGTGCTAATACAATCCTAGGGAGTAGTGATCCATTGATTATTGTTGATGGATCTCCACTGAATAGTGCAACTACTAAAATTGTAAATGGTGGTAGTTCAAACACAGGAGCTGTGAATTTTGGCTCAAGATTGAATGATATTAACCCTGCAGATATTGCATCCGTCCAGGTATTAAAGGGTGCTTCAGCAGCAGCACTTTGGGGCAGTAGAGCCGCTAACGGGGTAATTGTAATTACTACTAAAGAAGGACAAACAGGAGATGCTAAAATCACATTTTCCTCTACCTACTCCTTTGACGAAATTTCCGAACGTGTACCCAGACAATCAGTTTGGGGTCAGGGGAGAAACGGGAATTACTCGCCAACACTTGCAGAATCTTGGGGAGACTATATACCTGATCGTTCAGGAGGGGCTGATGAAGTAAATACCTCAGGACAGTTTTTTACAGCAGCAGATGGAACAGTATATTATCCTATTACAACCAAAAACTCTCGTGACACATTTATTGAGGAAAATTTTAATGCTGCATTTCAGACTGGAACGATATGGCAAAATGACCTCAATATGAGTGGAGGAAATGCTAATAATACTTATTTCTTTAGCCTATCCAATTTACAGCAAGAAGGAATAATACGCGAGTCAACTTACGATCGAACCAATCTTCGTTTTAATTATAATGCAAAACTAAATGATTGGATGAATTTATCAAATAAGGTAGCATACATATTCACAAGTTCAAACCTTACTCAAGGAAATTCAAACGTAGGAGGTATTCAACTGGGTCATTTAAGAACCCCCGCCGATTTTGACAACCGGGATTATATCGGCACCTATACTAGTGCTTCAGGCGAAGAGTTTCCCAGAAGACATCGTTCTTATCGAAGATATCTTGGTAATAATGCTAACCCTATTTATAACAATCCTGTTTGGACGACCAAGGAGCAGCTTTCTCTGAATCAAGTGAATCGAATTACACTTACTCCACAATTAACTATCGCCCCAACAGAGTGGTTGCAGATAATTGCACGAGGGAATATTGACTTTGCTGATGATCGAAGAACATACTTTTTCCCGAGGGGAAGTGCAGGGTCTTCAATTACTATTAATCGAAGAATAGGCGAATATTTGGAAGACGAGATTGCCACCCGAGAAACAAATTTTGATCTCATTAGTAGGGCTGAATTTGACTTATCAGACAATATTGGTCTCACAGCGACTGTAGGGTGGAGTTTAAATGACAGAAAATACAACAGGAGTTCTGGCAGTGTTTCAGACTTTTTGGTCAATGTTACTAAAATGACTACTGCTTTGAATACCTCACTTGAAGCATCTTCCTTTGAAAACATTAAATCATTTAGAAAGTCAAACAGAGGGTATGCTATTTTGAATTTCGATATTGCAGAAGAACTGTTTGTAAATCTTACAGGAGCTATGGAGTCGGCCTCGACTATGAGTGATTCATTTTTTTATCCTGCGGCAGATGTTGCTTGGGATTTCACAAAATCAACATTGGATTCGGAGGCTATTTCATTTGGTAAATTAAGAGCTTCTTACGGTATTGTGGGTGTTCAACCAGCACCGCATAGATTTGAAACCCTTGCGGAAGGTGGGTTTTCTTACTCAACCTATTCTGATCCCCTTGTCATAGATTCCTTTGGCGGTGGATTCCGGTTGGACAATAACCTTGGGAATCCAAACTTGAAACCTGAAATGAAAACAGAATGGGAGCTAGGAACAGATTTACGTTTCTTAGATAATAGTCTGTTGTTTTCATTTACATACTACAATAACAAAATTGAAGATATTCTTCTTAATGTGAGTCTTTCTCCTTCTTCGGGGTATTCCACACAATATGGAAATTTTGGAGAAATGAAGAATCAAGGTTACGAAATAGATTTGGGTTGGAACGCCATTCAAAAGCAAGACTTGAATTTAAATGCGAGCTTGAATTGGTCTAGAAACATCAATGAAGTTACTGACTTGTATGGTACAGAGGTTGTTGATATGTCATCAGGAGCGTCGGTAAAATCTGTTGCTTTAGTAGGTCATCCGCTTGGGACTCTATTTGGCACAGGTTCGCAAACAAATCCTGATGGTAGTTTTGATCTCGACGAAAATGGCTTTCCTCAACTTACATCAGAATTCATAGTACTGGGTGACCCTAATCCAGACTGGCGTGCTGGTTTAGGAATCAACCTAACCTATAAAAAGTTTGATTTGAATGTTGTTGTTGAACACTCGCAAGGAGGTGATTTTTCTCCTCGAACATTGCACGTTTTAAATCGTTTTGGAACCACACAAGAAACAGCCAATAGGGTTACACTTACAGAATCATTGGTAAATTATAAAGGTAATACCATTGCTGCTGGCACAACAGTTCGAGGTAACGTTCGTGACTTTGGAGCTGGAAATGTCTTGTTAGACGAGACATGGTATAGGACGGGAATTGGAGGTGGATTTGGCGACAATCAGGCTTACAACTTTTCGATTTATGATGCCACTTGGACAAAAGTAAGAGAATTGTCTTTGAGCTATACATTAGATGCGCCAAGTATGAAGTCAAGTGTAGGGCTTGATAGTGTTCGATTTACACTTACAGGGAGAAACTTAATTAATATCAATAATATCCCAGGAATTGATCCAGAAGTGAATCAGTTTGGAACAGGCAATGCGATAGGGTTGGATTATTTCACCAATCCACAAACCCAATCGACACTTTTAGGCGTAACCTTTAACTTTTAAAAATGGCTATTATGAAAAACATATATAAAATATTAGTTTTTTCTTCTTTAATATTTGTAACATCTTCATGTGAAGATATTGTTGAAGGGATTAATGAGAACCCAAATGATCTGACAGTTGAAGACGTTGACGAAGGACTCTTTTTGACAGGAGGTCAACTGGCTAATATCCAATTACAATGTGGTCATTTAAATCGTATCAGTGGTATGTATGCAGGACAGCTTATAGGTATCCAAGCCTTGTATGCCAATATATATGGGTATAATCTAACTACTGGAGAGTCTAACAGCGAATGGACCGCTTTGTATGTAGGAGTTATGACAAATATGCGGCATATCATTGAAAATTCAGAAAGTAACCTGCTTCGAGGGATTGCTATGATAATTGAGGCTCATGCTTTTGGAACAGCTGCTTCACTTTGGGGAGATGTTCCTTATTCAGAAGCTGGAAATCCTGATATTGAAGACCCTGTCTTTGACGAACAACGAAGAGTATATGCCGATGTGATAACTCGATTGGATGAAGGGATAAGTACGCTCAATGGTGCTTCTTCTTCACCTATTGCTGAAGACATCTACTTTGAAGGAGACAAGAGTAAGTGGATTGCCGCTGCTCATACACTAAAGGCACGTTTTTATCTGCATCAAAAGGATTATCAAAATGCATTGACAGCTGCTCAAAACGGAATTTCTTCTGCTGATGGTGATATGAAATTTTCTCCTGGTAACTCAGTTTCGGGAGATACCAATTTATTTTGGACTATTCTCGCTGGTTCTCGTGCTGGAGATTTGGGCAACAATGCAGACGGCAAAGACAGCTATTTACTTCAAATTTTAGATGCATCGAATGCTTTGTCAAGGAATCATTCAAAAACAGATGAAACAGCCAGAAGAGCATATTACACAATTGATGCTTCAGGCAGTTCTAATTTAGGGATTATAGAAGAACGGGAGCCACAAAACATGGTGACTTATTTTGAAAACAAACTCATTATGGCCGAAGCAGCAGGCCGGTCTGGTGGTGTGGCTGCAGGACTTGTTCATTTAAACGACGTCCGTACTTGGCTCAACAGTGGCGGAAACTTGAACGAGAACTTTGATGGATTGTCTTTTCGATACGACCCTTTTGTCGCTGCTGATTTTGAAGCAGGAGGAATTGAAAACGCTGATGGAGACTTAACGGCTGATGACGCATTCCTCCGCGAGGTAATGGAAGAGCGCTATGTGTCAGGATTTGGTATGCATATGCCCTATAATGACGCAAGAAGGCTAAGAAAATCAGATGCTAATATTGCTGTTCCTTATTTTATGGTTGATGCAGACAATTCAGTGAAGCCTGAACGAATGCCATATGCACGAAATGAATTAAATTCCAACTCTAATGCACCTACAGAAGATCCAGGGATTTTTACAAAAACTGAGGTCAATCAGTAATTCACTTCAATGTTTAAAAAGGCTTACAGTTTCTGTAAGCCTTTTTTTTTACTTTCATTAAAAATTCAAATCCGTGAAAAAAATCAATTTACTCTTATCTTTAATCATAGGCATCTTACTCATGGCCTGTGCGCCAAAAGCAGCAAGTCCATATAGCAATAGTGTTGTTGCAGCAGC